>NZ_JARUXS010000004.1:0-200977 GCF_031451175.1 Caballeronia sp. LZ035 | reverse complement strand
ATCTGTCGAGCTTCATGGAATTGTGGAGAAGCGGATGGGTTGCAGTATGTTTGCATCCGAACATAAGAGTCTGAGCGGAGACTGTTTGGCGCCTGATGCGGTCAACGTCATGAACGGCCCGAAGCCGTTGTGGTCTCAAACATCGAGGTTGACTTACGGGAGCCGATGTACCGCAAGGATCAGACGATCGCCCGCCGCCGGTCGATCGTGTAGGGCAAATCCGTGCTGTATAGAGAAAAAGAAGTCAGGCAGGTGCACCCACCTGCGGGGCTCCTATCATGCGAGGATTTACCTCGTTGGAGACGGAAGTCGTCTCGATCGTGGGCGTCTTGCACGGCGGCCAGGGCTATGAGGCAAGGCTTGCGCCGGATGACGGGTAGACGTTGGCAGGTAGCGAGTACAGACTGTACAAACGCATCGGTTGAACTCCTAGAGGTTACAAAATACTTGCTATCGAATTTTGTTAGCCGCCGCCCGGTTCGGTCGGTCGCTGGCCGAGCAGCTCCGACATTTCTCTCGCGACGTAGGCTCGGAATGCCTCGATACCCTCTGCGGGCATAAGCATTCGCACACCTTGTTCGCTCACTTGCGTAGCGGCGAGCGAGCCTGTCAGCCAGCCCTCGGCGCGGCCGATCTCCTTGGCGTCGTTGTAGATCGACTCCACCAACGTCAGCAGTTCATAGGTGCCGGACGCGGATACCTTGCGTCCGCCCAGCTCGCGCTCAATCGTGGTCACGAGCATCTTCACGATATCTTCTGGTTCAGTCGCGATAGCTGCTCCTAGAATTCGGGCCGGATTGCATCGGCGTTGCCTCTGCGGTCGACCAATCGCCGCGGCTTAGCAGGTGGTGTTCCCTGAATATGGACTCTCGACAGGCGCCGTTTGACATTATCGAGGAAATATAAAGCTGAAATGGTCGATAAATCAGTGGGTTGGCATGGAAAGGCGAGCATCGTAGTGAGCCTGAGGCTGGCTCAACTGGTTGCCGTTAGTTCGGCAAAACGCCTATAATAGATCGGCATATTGCCGAACGGAGGTTCCATGGCGACGATTGCATTTACGCCAACGGGGGGCGGTAACGTCCGACGAGCCGAATTCGCGCTGCTCGGCGAGCTACTGGATGCGCGCGTCCAGGATGACGCGGATCTAGCCGGGCTGGCGCGTGAGCGGGTCAACATCGATGTGATTGATCGCCTGGTGGCCCAAGGTTTAAAGGCGGATGAACTCGTCTTCATCATTCCGCGACGCACGCTGACGCATCGTCGGCAGCAACATGAACGTCTCTCGACCGAGGAGTCGGACCGAGCTATTCGTCTGGCGCGGATCGTCGCACAGGCGAATACGGCGTTCGGAGGCAACGACAAGGCGTTGGGCTGGTTGCGCAATCCGCAAAAGCGTTTCAAGGGCCGCACCGCTCTCGAGATGGCGGCGACCGAGCAAGGCGCTCGTCTCGTGGAGGTTGCACTGGTGCAGATCGACGAGGGATATTTCGCCTGATGGTGCTGTGGAGAATCAGCAACTACGCTGACTTGAAGGGCACAGGCGGTCTGCGTGCTCCTGGCCGCTGGCATTTCGCGGGTAGACCAGTGGTCTACCTGGCCGAACATCCCGCCGGCGCATTGTTGGAAACGCTGGTGCATCAAGAAATCCGTTCCACGGCGGATCTCCCCGACACGTATCGACTTCTTCGCGTCGCAGTTGGCGTTGAGGTTGGAATTGCGGAATTGGGCGAGGCCGCTTTACCTGGGAATTGGAGGGAGGACGCAGCGTACACACAATCCGCAGGCAGCGAATGGCTCGAAAGCGGATCAACGGCCTTGCTCAAAGTACCCAGCGCGGTGATGCCATATGCATACAACTACCTCCTCAACCCTGTACATGCGGATGTAGGCGAAATCAACGTTGAGGCGGTGATCGATGTGCGGCACGATCCGCGCATCTTGCGCTTACTCGCCCGTCCGTGATCGAGCATGACAGTCGAGTCGGTGCGACCGAACTACGGACGAAGGTGAGAATTCTGACTGAGCAAGCCAAGGCCATCTATCGAGCTCATTTGATCCACGCGCAAGCGACGGGGAATCGCCGGAGTGGAGGAGTGATGTTGCGGTTGAGAACAAGCGTGTCGTCTTTGCCTTGACTGAACGAGAGGCCAGAGCAGAATCGAATGGTGGTATCACGACTGGTCGTTGTACTCTAATACGCCGCTCGCGGGAGCGAGACGGATTCGTGGTGCCGCGCGAGCTTTGAACTTGTGCACCCAACCCTGACGCGAAGAGGCGGCGTTCCTTTCCGAGCACCTTTGACTTCTGAGCTACATGCGCATGGAAAAGGGCTCCGTCTCGCAGGAAAAGTGATCGTTCTGCGCATAGCTCGAGCGGACAGTAATCTCTAAGACCGAAAGATGCGTGACACGCCCGCGTAGCTGCCTCGATCGGTTGTCATTCTCACCTAAGCATCTCTCGTTAGTCTGTGGATCTTGTTTGTCTATCCAATTCGAGGTGAATCATGATTCGCAGATGGCCTATGCATTTGACGGCTCTCGCTGCATGCCTGCTGATGACGGCATGCGCCACCCCGGCCCAGCGCGCCACTCAAAAAGACGATCTTTTGTCAGCCGCCGGGTTCCACATCGTCCCGGTCACGACGGACCAACAGCGCCAACAACTGAAAACCTTGCCGCCGAATCGCGTGGTCCAGAAGATCAAGGACGGCAGGCCAATCTTCGTGTACGCAGACCCTTATGCATGTGGGTGCTTGTACATCGGCGACGAAACTGCATGGGATACCTTCAAGCGCGACCAACTACAACAGAGCTTCCTCGATCAGGAACGCATGAACGCCGAAATGAACGAGAACGCGGCCTGGAACTGGGGCTTGTGGGGGCCTGGCTGGTGGGCGTATTGAGGGGCGCGGGCGCGGGTCAAACATGCAGCGGTTGTCACTTCACACGGGCGTCGAATCGAAAGCCCGCGTAGGACGCGGGTTCAATCCTGGTCGGCAACTTGATTCTCTCCCAAGTAAGACAGGCGGCGGGCAGCCTTCGCTTTCTCTCTGTGCCGGCATGCCCTCGGTATGAAGACGCATACGCAGATTTTTCGTTTCGTCCCACGCCAGAGTGTTCATCATGCGCCGCATCGCAGTCCGCAACTCGCCGATTCACGGTCGTGGTGTTTTCGCCGTGGCGACTTCTCCGTTGGTGACCCGAACCTCGAATACAAAGGCGAGATCATCTCGGCGAAAGAAGCACAGCGCCGATATGAGCGATCCACCGCAGAAGACGGACATACTTTCTTCTTCGGGCTTGACGACGGACGCATGATCGATGGCGCACAGGGCGGCAGCTCCGCGCGTCGAAAGAGAGGTTCATGAGCGCGCGTTGAACGAGACGATGCGTCAGCATACGTCAATGCGACGCGCTTTTCCTCCGCCTCGATAAGTGCCAGCGCTGTCCCGAAGACGCATCAGCAGTTGAGCGTTTCAAGAAGCACGATGCGTGTGTGGTCGCATGCAGTGATCGACAGCGCCGCCTCGTTGCGCGCCGCCGCGCCATCGCGCGCCGCGAGACAGACATCGTTCACTCGTATGCGCCCGGTCATGGGCACGAGATAGGCCTGCGCATCCTTCGCCAAAGCGCGCGCACGGCATTGTCCATTGCGCATGTCCGCGACCAGCAGGCGGGCATCGGCATCTATCGGTAGAGCGCCGGCGTCAACGTCGGCGGATGCACCGCTCGCCACGATGACGAAGCCTGCCTCAGTCTGGCCCAGACCAAAACTTCGCCGGGCCCATCGCGGTTCAGCGTCGCGAGTGCGCGGCGTCAACCAGATCTGAAACAGCTGCGCGGGCTCTTTTTCTTCGTTGCGCTCGGCATGCCGAATACCGCGTCCGGCGCTCATCACCTGGACATTGCCTGCCTCGATGCGACCCGTGTTGCCGAAGCTGTCCTCGTGCGTGATCGCGCCCGAGCGCACCAGGCTCACGATCTCGACGTTCGCGTGCGCGTGCATGCCAAAGCCTGACTGCGGCGCGAACGTATCGTCGTTCCAGATATACAGCGGGCCGAGCGCCGAGTGCTCCGGCCGACCGATCTCGCCGAAGCGAAAATGCAGGCGCGCGTCGAGCCAGTCTCGCTCGATACGCCCGAGCGTTTCAAAGGGGCGGTGCTCGATCATGGCGTTCCTCGTCAGACGCGTATGGCAAGGCAGTCTCGCCTTGCCACACCAGGAAGCCGCCTCAGACTTGCGCCTGACCGCCGTCGACGAACAACTCTGCGCCGTTCACGAAGCTCGCGTCGTCGGATGCCAGGAACAGCGCCGCGGCAGCGATCTCGTTCGGGTCGCCCACACGGCCCAGCGGGATGCGCGACGCGAGGTAATCCAGCAAGCCTTGTTGCTGGGTAGCGTCCGGCCCGGCAAGCTCGACCAGACCGGGCGTTTTGGTCGCGCCGGGACTGATGGTGTTGACGCGGATGCCGCGGTCCTTCAGGTCGAGAATCCAGCTGCGCGCGAAGTTGCGGATCGCGGCCTTGGATGCCGAATAGACGCTGAACGCCGCCGTGCCTTCGATGGTCGTCGTCGACCCGGCGAGGATGACCGATGCGCCTTTCGACAGAAGCGGCAATGCCTTCTGCACGGTAAAGAGCGTGCCTTTCACGTTGCGGTCGAAGGTGTCGTGGTAGTGCGCCTCGGTGATTTCGCCGAGGGGGATCATCGCGCCGCCACCTGCATTGGCGAACAACACGTCCAGCCGGCCTTGCTCCTCACGGATCTGCGCATACAGCGCATCCAGCTGTTCCAGCTTCGACGAATCGACGCGTACACCCGTCGCGTTGCCGACTTCCACCACGGCCGCATCGAGTTCAGCCTGGCGACGGCCGGTGATGTACACATGCGCGCCCTCTGCCGCGAAGCGCCTGGCCGTCGCGAGGCCAATGCCGCTGGTGCCGCCGGTGACGAGAGCGATTTTGCCTTCGAGCTTGCCTGCCATGGTGTTTCTCCTTGAGCGTTCGGTTGAGTGCTTCGTTGAAGCGATGGGAGAAGAATATCGACGCACCGATCTTTTCGAAATAGAATCGCCTGCAAACCATCATTGCAAAAATGAAATGAACCGATTCCCGGATTTTGAAGGGCTGGCGATGTTTGCCAAGGTGGCCGAGGAGGGCTCTTTTGCGGCGGCGGCTCGGGCCATGGGCGTGTCGGTCGCTACTGTCTCGCGGGGTGTCGCGCGGCTGGAAGAGCGGCTGGGCGCGCGGCTGTTCAATCGGACCTCGCGGCAACTTGCGCTCACCGAGTTCGGCGGAACGATCGCCGGGAAAGCCGGAGACATCTACCGGCAAGCCGAGGAAGCGGAAAACGCGGCCCGTGAGATGTCGGTTCAGCCGCGTGGCCTCGTGCGTCTGGCCGTGCCCATGTCGTTCGGCTTGCGTTGGGTCGCGCCGTTATTGCCGGGCTTCTTCGAGGTCTGTCCTGAGGTGTCGATCGACCTGCATCTGTCCGATGCCACGGTCGATATCGTGGCGCAAGGCTTCGATGCGGCGTTGAGGATCGCCGCCTTGCCGGACTCGTCGCTGGTGGCCAGACGCCTGTGTCCGATGTCGCAACTGGTCGTCGCGTCTCCCCGATATTTGCAGCGACACGGTCGTCCGATGCATCCTCGTGAGCTCGTCGACAGGCCATGCCTGTCTTATGCGTACCGCGCGCGCAGCGACGTGTGGCGTTTCGTGAACGATGCAGGCGACGAAGAGCCGATTACGCCCGTCGGTCCGCTGCGGGTGACCAACTCCGACGCGCTGCTGCCCATGCTGCTCGAAGGGCTCGCCATAGCGGAACTGCCGGAGTTCATCGCGGGTGAATATCTGGCGGACGGACGCCTGGAATCGATTCTGACGGACTGGCACCTGACGAGAGGCGGACTGTTTTTCGTGACGCCGTCGGCGCGCGCGCGACCGGCCAAGGTCACAGCGCTGGCCGATTACTTCGCGCAGCATCTGTCTGCGCCAGTCTGGAATCAGGTGTTGTAGGAGGCGGAATGAACGAACCTGGTGGCGAGTGTTTTTGGAGACCATCGGCCAATAAATAAAGCCAGGAAGCGACGTTCATTCTTGCCGAGTGTGGGCATTTCATCGTCCGTGACACCTTGATGGTACTCAGTCGAATGAAGCAGCGAGCTAGCCGGAAACCGGCCGAATGTCGTCACGGTGCGGGCGCAAGGAGAATACTGCAGGGCATGTCGAAAAGCTTGTTGAGTTGCGATGCAACCATGCGCAGATCCGTAAGGTCGATGGTCGCGATACTCAGCACCGCGCCCTCGCCAGCATGGGTCCCACGCGCCGCGCTGTTGAGCCGGAAACGCCGCCGGACGCCGGGTTCGTTGCCGAGCTGAACATCGTGCGGATAAAGAAGCAGCATCGTCGTGCAGCCATAGCAGTGCGCATAGGCGTACATCTGATAAAGATCCGCCTGCGCGACGCCTTCCTTCGACTCCTCCGGCGACAAGCGTTTCCATTTCGTATCGACGATCAGTTTTGCCAGCGCGCCTTCTGTCGCGACGAGATCGGGTTTCATCGCGAATACAGGTTTCGCTTCGGCCATGTCGTTCGCCACATATTTTCGGGGGCCCTGAAGCCGTCCGCGAAGCCCGCGCTTTCGCAGCACAGGCAATGACATTCGGCCGATGTATTGCTCGAACAGTACGTTCATGTCGAAGAACAACGAGAAGCCGTGTGCGTTGCCCGCTGTGACATCGGGCGATGTCTGGTGGAGAAACATCCGCGCAAGCCTGAAAACCGGCTGGTAGCGCTCGTTGAGTCGGTCGAAGCGCACGCGTGACCAGGGTAGCGACGCGATCGAGCAATCACTGACGCCTTCGAACGCAAGCAGCAGTTCCGAGAGCAGACGTTGATTGCCGGACGAACGAGAATGCCGCAGCAGCATTCGGAGCGACGCTTTCAGAATGATGTTCAACGGGTTATCTTCCCGAAACTCCTCGAAACGGCAATACAGGCGTTCAGGATTTGCGGCGTTCCTTCGTGTCTGGTCCGCGATCGACAGGCGGCCGCGCACGAATGCGAGATTCTCTTCATGCGCTTCGTAGCGTCGCACGAGGCCGCGGCGCAATTGCTCGGACAGCTTGTCACAGTAGAGGCGGATGAGCACTTCCAGCAAACTCTGCGTCTGTTTTCGGACGCGTGCCATCTCGCCTTCGCCTATCTCCAGGTCGAGCGCGACGTTGAGCATGCCGACGAGATTGCGGCGCACCTGATTGTCCTCGCCAGCGATTTTCGGCAAGACCTCGATAGTCTGCGATTCAGTCTGAAGCACGCCGACGTACTGCTGCGCCGCGATGGTTGTGGCGTTGACAAACCTGAACACTTCGAAGCCGTATTGCTTCTTGAGTGACGTGAGTTGCGAAGCCGCCCTGGCCGACACGAAGGCTCGCCCCTGATCCAAATCGGCCGAACCGACGCGAATCTTGCCGTGTTCACGAACAGAGAGAAGGTTCACACCGAATACTGGTAGATATTCATGTACGCCTGCAACCCGAAAGGTTCGGGATTCACGCGAAAGCGCGTGCGCATCTCGACCTCGTCACGCTCCTCCGACATGCCCTTCGGCAGCCAATTGCTCGTTTGAATGAAACCGCCGCTCGTGTCGTTGAGCGCAAGCCGTACTTTGGCCCAGTCTTCATGGAAATACTCCTGAAGCAGCGGAATAATCTTTCGCCTGAACGCGCGGTCGAGATCTTCCATACTGGCGGAACCGAGTAGATAGGCATGTCCGATCGTATGGTCGCGGTCGTAGAGAAATTCCACACGTTCGTTGATCGCCTCAAGCATTTTCCCGAGGTCGATGCCAGCAATCACGCGCTCCGACAACGCTGTATATACCGGTTGCAATTCCTCGAACTCGAAGCGGCGCCGCAAGGCCGTGTCCAGCAGCGCGATCGACCGATCGGCAGTATTCATGGTGCCGATGAGATGCAGGTTAGGCGGCACGCTGAAGTCGTCGCCCGAATAGGGCAGCCTGACCGTCACCGCGTTCAACGCGCCTTCGCGCTTGTCCGGTTCGAGCAGCGTAATGAGTTCGCCAAAGACCTTGGAGATGTTGGCGCGATTGATCTCATCGATGATCAGCACATAAGGAAGATTGCTCGCCGTGCGCTGCGCCTGCACGAGCGCGTCGAGCGCTTCGGTCTTGATGAAACCCGAGTTGAGCCGGTACAGCGCCGGCATCGAAAACGAGCGGTCGTAGATTTCGCTGACGTCGTGCGCCTTGTCGAGCACTGCAAGCCATCGGACCGGGCGCATCTGATGATTGGCAAACACACCTTCTTCGAGATACTCGTACTCGCCCGTCACTTCCCCGATTGCACGGAAGGCGCTATTGCCCTTCGAGACGATGATCAAGTCGCCCAATCGGACTTCGTTCTTGAACACATTGACGAAGCGCGTGTGCGAATTGATTCGATTGTCTTCCGGCCGTTCCTCCTTGACCCGCTCGCGGACCTGGGCTTCCGTATCGCATTCCGAGAAGTCGATGTCCTTGCCCCAGCCGAGCAGCACGTAACCCTTCTCGATGCACGCGTTGAACATGGCGCTGCTCTTGGCCCAGCCGACCGCGCCGAGCGACATCTTGTAGACGGTGCGCTCCTTTACTGGCGCGCCGTGAAGTCCCGAACGGACGACGGTGTTGAGCCGGGCGGCATCGGCCACCATGCGGAACACGCCTGGCTGGATGTCGTAGGAGATCTGGCCGCCATTCCCGACGTTCGGGCGCAAGCCTTCCACGAAGTCTTCGTAGCCGTAGGACTGGTGGAAGGTCACGAAGTTGATCCGTCCTTCGCGGCGCAGGGCTTCGTAGCGGGCCATGAGCGCTTCGCGTGAGAGGCTCGCGGAGCCATCGCAGAGCGTGACTGCGATTTCGGCGGTCCGATAGGTTTTACCCGTGCCGGGCGGCCCGAAGAGGATCGTGTTGGTTGGTGATTTCATGCGGTGTTCAGGTGCGGAATCGGGAAGGGCAGTTGACGTTGGGCTCGGAACCGACACAGGCGACTGGCCTTTCATTCGGCTGATCGCCAGTTCGAGATCGGCAAGTTTGACGATTCGATAACGGTGACTCGACGCCCCGTCCGTGTCGTGAGCCAGAAGACAGTGCGACAGTCCGGGCACGGCCAGCGCCATCTCGATGGCGATGACGTCGTTCTTGAACTCGATATCGATCGGAGCCGCATTCGGTTCGAGCCGATACGACCGACGAGTCGGCGCAGTGTCACGCACCGACCGAAAATGAAAGTTCGCGTCGAGCAGGTCGAGCGCGGCGTGCCACAGTGGCCAGTCGACTTCAGCCGCCATGCTTTGTACGCTCCTGCTCGATGAAACTGCGGCTCACTTCTTCGACGTCGCCCGGCTGGCACGTCACGGTGCCGATATTGCCGCGCTCGTTGCGCCGTCGGAAGCGCGGCTGCTCCATCGCCAGCAGCTTGTCGAGGGCTGTCCAGTAACCCTCGATGCCTCTTTCTTTATCTCTTCGGCGCGCACCAATTTCATAGCCGCCGGACAGGCGGCAGTCTGGAAGGAAGAAGGTCTTCTTGCCACTGTCTTCCCGATAGAAGGGAACACGCACGAAGTGATCAGCCACGGTGGCCTCCCGCAGCATCCGTTTGCGCCAATTGCTCTTGCAGATATCTCAGGCTGACGTCTTCGGCATTGCCAGGCTGGCAGGTCACAATGCCTCGGTTGCCGTTCCCGTTCGGGCGGCGGAATGCGGGCGAGGCCATGCCCTTGAGAAAGGCCAGCGCCTCCCAGTAGTCGCTGATGTACTGTTCTTCTCCTTTCCTGCCGACCTGATATCCCTTCGGATGCTTCAATGCCGGCGCAAAGAAAGTCTTCGAACCATTCCCCTCGACATAGAACGGAACGGAGATGAAGCCGCCGGTCGTCCGTGCCGGACGCGGGTTGGCGACTGCAACGGGCGTCGTCAGTTCGCGCCACGCATCGAGGAACGCCGCCAGTTCGTCTTCCGAGCTGATGCCCACGCGCTTGTAACCATAGCGCGCGTTCTCGTGCACCTGGCGGCCGGTCGCGGCCCGGCGGGCTTCGACCCAGGCTTGCAGTTGCGCCGCATCGTGATTGATCGCAGCCGCGACCGCCTCGACGTTGAACGCGACTTCAATCGCATTGGTGCCGATCTTCTCGCCATATACAGCGATCGTTGTCACCGACGAACTCCCGATTCTCCGTTGAAATCTGAAATACCCCGACTCCGCTTGCGACGCCGTTCCGACGGTGGCGAATGCGTGCGTGAGCGTCTCTCTTGTTTCAAGCCAATCCATTCTGCTACCGCCCTTTACGCGTTCTGATTATTTTCATTGCATCGATCGGGTGAATACCGGCCTCGCAGACAAGTATTTTCGGCAACTCGGCGCGAAACTTGATCAGAAAGTGCTGTGTAAGCGCTAATCCACAAATCAGTCGGAAACTTTTTGTAACATCCTGTTACAACCTGAAAATTCGTGTGTATAGTACTTCGCTATGCAAGCGGGGATGGGATGATCAAGAAAAGAATATCGGTCAGTTTCCGGGTTTCTCCGCGCTTCAAGGCATTGCTCGAACTTGCCGCGGACCGTGAGAATCGCAGTCAGACCAATCTGCTCGAAACCCTGTTATTTGACTTTTGTTGCGCACAAAAAATAGAAACAGACACCGAGAGACCAAACACCGTGAGTACCTGACCCATCCCCAGCCGGGGCGTTTGCTGGCGGCGACATTCGCTGCACTGCGTCCATCGTTTTACGTCGATCGCATCTACCACGCTCGTCGCCGTGCGATGGCGCCTGCTCATCCGCGCCTCGCCTGATCGCTGCGTTTTGATGCGCTAGTGTTTTGGTAACCCAGGTTCCGTGCGTTCATGAACTTATCGTCCGATTCGCTCTCGCATTTTCTGCATTACTTCGTCTTTATCTCGCTGTCGGTCGCGTTCGTATTGTTTCTATGGCAGTTCGTTTTGCCATTCTTTCGCGTGCGCGCCCAGTTGCTCGGCGTAACCCGGGCAATCGCGGCACTGAAGTCGGCGGCCGGGCATGTCGATGCCGACCAGATCGGCAACACCATCCGGAACGAGGCGCTGCGGCATTGCTGGGACGAATATCGCGACACGCTTCACGCGCAGAAAATGATCAATGCGTCGGGCGTCACGGAAACTGGGCGCTGGCGTGCGACCGCCATTGCGAGCACGTTCTTCACGGAGCAGGCGCTGATCAATGCGCCTCTTCGCACCGAGTTCTACAAGCATTTGCCCGGCATTCTGACGGGGATTGGCATTATCGGGACGTTCGGCGGGCTGATCCTCGGCCTCAACGACTTCAAGATCACCGACGACCCGCTCGTGGTCCGCACCAGTCTCGAATCGCTGGTGGCGAGCGTGGGCGGCGCGTTCAAGCTCTCTGGCCTTGCCATCGTGCTGGCCATGTTTATCACGACCGTCGAAAAGTCGATGATCAACAAGCTGTACACGCATCTCGACCTGCTGTGCGGCCTGATCGACGGACTGTTCGAATCTGGCGCCGGTGAAGAGTATTTGCAACGCCTGGTCGAAGCGTCCGAAACGTCCGCCACTCAGGCGATGCAGATGAAGGAATCGCTCGTCACCGATCTGAAACAGGTGTTGGGCGAACTCACGCAACAACAGATTCAGGCCATGCGCACGACGAGCAGCGACCTCGGTGCATCGATCACAAACAGTCTGTCCGAAGGTCTCGCTGAACCGCTTGCGCGCATCTCCAACGCCGTGCAGTCGGTCGGCAACAGTCAGGGCGAAGCGGTCAGCCGTATCCTGACCGATGTCTTGTCGAGCTTCACTGCGCAGATGGAAAACATGTTCGGTTCGCAGTTGCGCGGCATGAACGAAATGCTGCTGAAGACGGCGAATACCATCGAGTCGGCGTCGCAGGGTTTCGGCGCACTCGCCGCGCAGATCCAGGATGCCGGCACCGGCGCCGCCGATGCCATGGCGCGACGCGTCGAAGAGGCGCTCGGGCAGATTCAGAGCCGGCAGAGCGAGGCCAACGCGCAGATGCAGGCCTTCGTCGACAGCCTGAAGGACAGCGTGGCGCGCGGCCAGGCGGAATCGGCGGACCTGACGCAGAACATGCTGCGGCAGATGAGCGAGAGCACGGCTTCGTTTGTCAAAACGCTGCAGGACCAGAACCAGGCAAGCCACGCACAAGCCGAAGCGCAACAGAGCGAAGCTAATGCCCGGATGCGTGCCTTTGTCGATGATCTGAAAGACGGCGTGACGCGCGGTCAGGCCGAATCGGCGGACATGACGCGCGACATGCTCCGTCAGATGAGCGAAGGAGCGTCGTCGTTCGTGAAGGAATTGCAGGAGCAGAACCATGCCAGCCACGCTGACGCGGCCGCGCGCCAGGCCCGCGCCAGCGAGCAGATGCACGCCTGGATGGAAGCGACGCGCGTGAACATGGCGAAGGGCCAGAGCGAAGCCACGGAAGCATCGTCCCGTCTGATTGGCCAGTTGGGTGACAAGGCGAGCGAGATGATCGATGCACTGAAGGCACAGACCTCCTCCGCCCACGAAGAGCACGGCAGGCGTCAGGCGCAACTCGCCGCACAGATTGCCGATTTGCTCGACAAGCAGACCAGCCAGATCGACAAGGTGACGCTGGCCGTGCAACAAGGCAGCCTCGCGATGAGCAACGCGATCGACAAGCTGAATGCGGCGACGCAAGGCAACATCGAGCGCATGGGACAGGGTGCAGAACGTCTGCACGACGCATCGACGCGCTTTGCCGACAACCTGCAGGGCATGAAGGCTGCCACCGACGGCGTGGCGAATACGGCCGAGCGCTTCAGCCAGGCGGCAGCTTCGCTCGACGGATCGCTCGGGGCCGTGCAGCAGGCACTGGCGGATCAGCGCACCGTGCGCGACACGCTCGCGGGCATGGTGACAGAACTGCGCACCGTGATCGAAACGGTGTCCTCGGAGGCCACGCTCAAACGCGATCTGGTCCAGTCGATGGAACAGGCGGGCAAATCGCTGCGCGAGGCGCAGGACGCGACGCGCGGTCATCTCGACGATCTGATCGAAGATCTCGCGGAGGTGCATCAGGAATTTGCGGATCAGGTCAGAAAGACATTGCGCGAGAGCAACAGCGCATTCCATTCGGAACTCGCGCAGGCGACCGGGCTGCTGAAGAGCGCGATCGTCGATCTGGGCGACGTGTTCGACCGTCTGCCCGCAGCGGCCTGATTCGACCTCGAGGTGACGCATGTTGGGAATTCAGACACCGGCGCGCCGCCGGAGCCGCGACGACGGCGAGAAGCCATTTTGGATCTCGTTTTCCGACCTGATGACCGCGCTGATGGTGTTGTTCCTCGTTGCGCTGAGCGTCGCGCTGCTTGCCGTGACGAAACACGTTTCGGAGGCGGAGCGCGAGGAGAAGCAGCGCGCCGAGCAGATCAACGCGCTGATGCAGGAGGTGCGGCGGGTGGCGGAACAGTTCGACGGCGTGCGCGTGATCGGCACGACAATTGATTTCGGACCGCGCGGGCGCTTCGAGCGTGAAGGGCAGAACACGCTATCGGAGCCGCAGCGCGCGCTGCTGCGCGCGTTCACGCCGCGTCTGCTCGAACAATTGCGGACCACGGACGCGGGCAAGCACTGGTTCAAGCGCGCGACCGTGGAAGGCTACGCGAGCCGCAGCGGCAAGTATCTGTTCAATCTGAACCTGAGCCTCGAACGCAGCGAGCGCGTGCTGTGCGAACTGCTGCGCGATCCGGGGCACGATGAACCCACGTTGTCCTTCGCGGACCGCGCACTGGTCGCGACGCGCTTCTTCGTCGGCGGCGCGTCGTTCAACTCGTTGCGCGCGACGGCGGACGACAGCCGCCGCATCGAAATCAAGCTGGAATTCAAGTCGCGTCAGGAACGCAAGGACGAAGCCGCGCAGCACTCGCCCGGCGCGGACGACGGCGCACTCGAACAAGCTCTCGACCCGAAAGAACGATGCCCGCTGAGCGACCGCTGACCCCATCCGGCGCGCGGCTGCGCGAGGCCTTGCTGCGCAGCGGCTCGTCCCTGACGGCGGATGGGCGTGTCATGAGCCTGGCGCTGAGCGAGATCAGGCGGGCCTTCGGCGGCCGCGACGACGCGCCGTCGCTCGATCAGTTGAGAATCGCGCTCCGCGTCTTCTTTGCGGGCCATCAGGAACTGAGTCCGACACAGATTCGTTATGTCTGCCATGGCGTGGCGGTTCCGCTGGACGAGCAGCAGGGCGGACGGCTGATCGACGATAGCGCGCTGTTCGAATCACTGATGGCGCTACTGGGCAAGTATGAACGGCAGGAACGGCGCTTTCGCAAGTTCTATCAGGGCCTGTTGCAGGGCTACTTCAGCTTTACGAATGATGCCGGCCCGCAGTCCAACGCGCAAATCAACTGGACCGGGCTGCGCCGCTATCTCGACGAGCATCTGCCTGCCTTGCATGCTGATGCCCGTCGGCGCGGCATCGTTCCCGAATGGCTGGATACGCTGCGCGACCACGCCAACCTGCTCACCGATGATCCGTGCAGCCGTTACGCCTCGCATCTCGCGACAGGTGAGACGGCCGAGCTTACGCAAGTGTTCGATGGACTGGGCATCGACTCGAATTCCTGGGTCTGGGAAGAAGTGGTCATGGCCTACGTTCGCTCGGTCTGCGAACGTGACGACGCGGGGTTTCAGGACGCGCTCGGCGACGTCCTCGCGTATGTCAACGGCCGAGCGCACATCAAGCTGCCGCAATTGCTCGCAGTACGTGCCGCGGCGCTTGTGGTCAGGCGCTATTCGGACTGCCGCGAACGCCCGGAGCATGAACGGCTGCGCGACGCCTGTCTGACGCTGATCGGCAATCCGTGGATCGATCCCACCGCCTGGGACGCGCATGTGAACCACGAACCCGCGCGGCAGATGGTGGAAGGCTGGCTGAAGCGCCGCCTGATCCGTGATTTCTTCGAACTGCTGGCCAAGGACGGCGCCGCGGATCTGCGGCGGCTGAACTACTGGCTGAAGTGGGAGCCCGAGATTTCCGACATGTGGTTCGTGCTCGGCCGGGACGCGCAACGAAACAAGAGCGCGGCGTTCACCAATGTCCGCAAACGGATGGCCGGCAAGGACCGCCGGCTCACCGACGCCACCGACGACAACAATGCCTTCGTCATGCGTATCGGCTCGTTGCTGGTGGTGGAATTCGGCGTGACCGGCAATGCCTGCTATGCCTTCGAAGCATCGCGTTTCCCCGTCGATCTCGACGCGCCCGCTTTTAGTCTCTACGCCATCAAGAACCGCAGGGTGGCGGCACTCTGGTTGTCTCACAGCGGCTACTCGTGGGAACAGAATTTCGATGTAAAGCTGCGCGGCCTGCTGCGCACCACGCCTGTGACGCCTGTGACGCCTGTCGCGCCTCGCGCCACGGCTACGCAGTCACGCGCTGCTCCTACGCCGCCGCGCCGCCCGTCGCCAACCCCGCCGCCCGTTCCCAACACGTCGAACCGCCCCGCCGGTCCATTCGATGGCCTCATGCCGCGCGTAGCGCCGCCGCTCATGTCCCCGCCGCCCGAGCATCCCGCCGCGCCGCTCGCGGGCGTCGTCCCGCGCGATGCCCGCCGAACCCGCTCGGAGTCTTTCGAACATGAACTGCGGGATGCCCTGTCGCTGTGCGAAGCGAGCGGATTCGAGTGGGAAGACAACCGGTCCAATGGCGGCGCGCTGTGGGTATTGCTAGAACAGCGACGCCAGCGTCCGCATCTCGCCAATCGGCTCGATGCGCTCGGTTTCGAATTCAAGCCCGGCCAGGGATTCTGGCTGAAGTGAAGGAACGATGATGCTCGCGAAGATCTTTGGCTGGGGAAAAACAGGGAAATCGGATGCAGGAAAAAAATCCGCCGTCGACGCCGTTGCCCCGCTACCAACGATCGACGAAGAGGGCTTACGTTACGCCTCGCCCGCGCCGCTTGCCCGACAATGGCTCGCTGCGCCGTACGACTATCCCGCTCACGCCGAACTCGGCGCGCACCTCGCGCTGGTCGTGCAGGAAGGCTTCGGCGTCGCCGTCGGCTCGGGCGTGCTGCTGTCGTGGGAAAACGTCTTCGGCATCTTGAGCCGCGAGGAGTTGCGCGCCTTTCGCGCGCCGTTGCGCTTCCCGCCCGACACGCTCATGCGTCCGCGCGTAATGAACGCTGGTGCTCTGGGCGACGCGGACTTCGGGCTTCACATCGACGAATGGGTGGACGCGCAGGGACGCGGCGCGCGGCCTGCGCCACGGCTTGTCGGCAAAGTGCTGCGCACCGGCGATACCGACGCGCTGCTGCCGGCCGCCGTCAGCGAGATGCTCGACATGTTGGCCCGCTTTCGCGCCACGCCCGTCGACGCGCGCACGCTGTCCTTAAAGGAGCACATTTACGGGCGCGTGCGCGCGCTCGCGGCCGAGAGCGGCAGCCCGGTTTCTGACTACATGGCGAGCACTATCGTGCTGGCGCCCGATCATCTCAGGCTCGAAGTCGAGCGACGGGGCGAGGGAGCCGCCGCGGTGCTCGAAGTGTCGCCCGGATTCGAAGGCGCGCCCGGCAACTGGATTACGCATTTCGACCGTCTGCCGCTCGACGATCGCTACAACATTCCCGAGGGCCCGGCGCTCGTGCGCGTCGTGCCCACGCCCGAAGTGAAGGCCGTGCTCAGCGAGATCAAGCGCAGCATGCCTGGCCGGCGCGTGACGGGCACGCGTGCGCAGGCGTTCGTGCGCAATCCGTTCGCAACGCTCGGTGAAAGCGCGCGCGAGGTGCTCGACGCCGGCGAGTTCGAAGCCGCGTGCGAGGCGGCGGGCATCGTCTTCAAGGCGTTCGTGCCGCAAGTGGAGCGCGGCGAGCGCGGTGAGATCGAGCGCGTCGGCCTCCTCGTGCAACCCCTCGCAGCCAGTGACGAGCCTGCTGCGATGACGTGGTTCACGTCCCCCGATGAACTCGCGCGCTTCACGGGCCGCCTGTCGCGCGCACTCGACGACGGCTCGCAATGCACCGTCTGGAACGACGACGAACTCGAAATCATCGGTGACACGGTCGAGCATGTGCAGGTGCTGTCCGGATGGCTGCGCGAGTGGCTAACGCCCGTGCTGTGGACGGCGTCTGAAGTGCTCGATCTGCGTCACTATTCGGAGCGCATCGACGAGATTGGGGTGGAGAAAGCGTTCGCGGTGCCGGTCATCGCCAAGAATCGAGAAGAGGGTGGATGGTTCGAGCAGAACACGTCGATCGGACTGCGCGTCGACGATCCGTCAGGCGGCACGCGCTACGTGCCTTTCGAGTTCGGTGAAATTCCGTCGCTTCAGGAGTCCGTGAACGCGGCGCAGGCAGCTGGCGCGGATCTCATGACGCTGCCCGGCCTCGTGCAGCCGATTCCCGTCTCGGAGGCGCAGCGCGCACTCGAAGCCCTTGCGCGCGCTGCCGCCGACGTGCAGCGTGGCACGTTCCCGCCGCGCGCCGCCGTCTTGCCATCTGCGAAGAAGCGGCTCATCATCAAGCGCAATTTCGAGGAAATCGAATACAACGAGGTGCGCGCCGACGCGCTCCAGATGCCGCCGCACCACGTACCCGCGATTCCGCAGACGCTCAGGCCGGAAGTCGTGCTCAAGCCGCATCAGGAAACCGGCGTGGCGTGGCTCCAGCATCTCTGGTCACTATCGCCCGCCGCGTGCCGCGGCACGGTTCTAGCCGATGACATGGGCCTCGGCAAGACCTTGCAGTTGCTCACCTTCATTGCGTCGTGCTTCGAACGTGAGCCACAGCTCGAACCGGCGCTGATCGTCGCTCCGGTCGCGTTGCTCGAAAACTGGCGCAATGAACTCGCGCGCTTCTTCGCGCCGGACACGCTGCCGCTGCTCCTGCTGTATGGCGACACGCTCAAATCCTTGCGGGCGAGCCGTCAGGAGATCGATGAAAGTCTCGCCGCGCAGGGCGTGACGCGTCTGCTCAAGCGCGACTGGACTGGCGGCGCGCGGCTCGTATTGACGACTTACGAAACCATGCGCGACCTCGAATTCGCGATGGCGCGTCAGTCGTGGTCGATCATGGTGTGCGACGAAGCGCAGAAGATCAAGAATCCTGCCGCGCTCGTCACGCGCTCGGCCAAGAAGCAAAAAGTGCGCTTTCGGATCGCCTGCACCGGCACGCCGGTCGAGAACACGCTCGCAGATCTGTGGTGTCTGTTCGACTTCGTGCAGCCCGGCATGCTCGGTGCGTTGAATCACTTTTCGCGGACCTATCGACGGCCGATCGAGGCGAAGACCGAGGAACAGCAGGCCAGGGTCAACGCGTTGCGTAAGGTCATCCAGCCGCAGATCCTGCATCGGAAAAAGACGGATGTCGCAAAGGACCTGCCAGTGCCGGTCGAAAACAAGACGTGTAAGCAGCTGCCCATGTCGCCGTATCAGCAACGCAACTACGAGAACGCGCTCGCGACCTTGCGCGCGCAACGTGAATCGAACCCGTCCGCGCAATTGCAGGCGCTGCTGGCCATCCGCAAGATCTGCACCGATCCGCACGGTTTCGCGGAGCCCGACGTGCGCGACGTGCCGATCACGCGCCTGGTCGATGAATCGCCCAAGATGGGCTGGCTCGTCGACACGCTGAAAATGCTCGCCGCCGATGCGCCGGGGCGGCACAAAGTCATTGTGTTTTGCGAGTTCAGAGAGTTGCAACTGGTTTTGCAGCGTGTTGTGGCCGCGATGTTCGGCTTCGCGCCGAGCATCGTAAACGGCGATACGTCGGCAGACCCGCGCGCCATAGGCAACCGTCAACAGCTCATCGATGCCTTCCAGGCAAGCGAAGGGTTCGACGTCATCATTCTTTCACCGTTGGCGGTCGGATTTGGCGTTAATATCCAGGCGGCCAATCATGTCATACACTTCACGCGCACGTGGAATCCGGCGAAGGAAGATCAGGCCACGGCGCGTGCCTATCGTATCGGGCAGACGCGGACAGTTACGCTCTACTACCCTGGCGTGGTCAGCGAAGTCTTTCCGAGTTTCGATGTCCGTCTGGACGCACTGTTGCAGCGTAAGCGCGAGCTGGCGGCAGACATGCTCAACGGATGCAGTGACATTACGGCAGCCGACTTCGCCGATTTCGGCTGACATGCGCCTCGTCGTGTTTCTGGCGACAGTGAACCATTACCCTCAAAACTACTGGGACGCCACGTGGATCCAGTCCTAACTCGTCTTTGATGAAACGTTGGCGCGACGCATTGCCCCAGACGCAGGCTGAGGCGCTGTTACAGGTGTGCGAGTCAAAGTGAGTGGTCGGAAGGGAAATATCAACCGAGAAAGAAGCGGCCGACACTTTGTTAGTCGTTTAGCCGTTGGCGAGGAAGAGCCGTAACGCACTATCCTGAAGCGTACCGAGATGCGACGCGGGAGGGCGAGCCACCCGTTGAGATACGCACGGAGAATTCAGTCAACCCTCACCAGGCTCTCGGAGCCTACCTGGACCGTCCATGATTGCGCCAGACGGGAGACCTTGAATATGCCGAATCAGCATGGCGAGCCGTTGCTCGAGGCGCTTTGCCTCTTCATGCAAGTCGGTCACATGCGTGAGGACGTTGAATGTGGCGGATTGCACCGCATAGTCTATGCGGATTCTCATCTCATTCTCGATGAGTGGGTGAACGCAATGAGCTCGGGCGTTTCAGACAGGCCGACCAAGCGAGCCTCTTCCATGATGTCTTCGATTGTCAGCATTGAAGTATCCTTTGCGCTTGTGTTCTATGTGATCATTTCCAGCTACATCTGGGCAGTCGTTTTCTCAACGGTGTTCCCGGACTCTTCGGACGCGACCTCGAGGACTGAAAAGTACCCACAGAGGCGAAAACCTCAAGGCAAAGATCTGCATGGAGAATTTCGCGGACTTAGACAAAATCTGTCCGACGTGCGTCAATCACTGTTTGCCAAAGGGCGATCGCAACGTGCATGCGACCGCCTGCACGAATTCGCCGTTAGCCTCCGCGGTACCGCACGTTCAAACCCGCACGCATGATCTCACGTCCACGCAAGGCGCCGAGCGCCAACAAACAGAATCTTCTTGTTCATGTCTGCCGCTACCGACAATCCAGACAGTGATTGTTCTTTTCGCCGGTATTACGCGCGAGTCAGTCAAAGACATTTGCGTGTAGATATTTATTGCATACGTGCTGGCGTTGTTAGCCGCGTTTGACGTCATCTCAGCGATCGCCGATGTCCCAGTCGGCATCGAAATATGCACCGCATTGCGGGCACAGCACGTTAGTGATCTGATCGGCGACCGTGTTGTGATAGGTCCATCGCGTACCGTTCTTGAACAGCGACGCCGTTCGGCACGAATAACAATGCGTTCGATTCGATCGCGCCTGACACTGCGCGCAGTGAAAGTGCCAACTTGTGGATTTGCCCCGCGTCGCGCGCGCATCGATGCCGGCTTCGGTGTCAGGTTCGCCGCATTCCATGCAGAAACCTTCGGATTTCCAGCGCGGCTCTCCATCCGGATGCGTTCCCGCTTCAACGGGAGCAGGAACAGCCTTCCGAAAAAACATGATGAGCAGTCGTTTTAGATGATGCACGGAGGCAGCTCCCGCGAACGACTCGCCTGCCTGCACCCAGCCGCTTTCATGCGACTTGGTGCTGCCGTAGTTGCAATGTCTTCCTTTTCGGTCAGCGTAGCCCGCGGCGCCGGATTTGCCGAATACCCGGGGGGAGATCCGCGACTGTCCCAGCCGCAGGCCTGCGCATCGCTGATTGGCGGCTTTGCCGATCATGGTCTTCAGCCGCCGCGGGAGGTGGAGGGCGGATTGATGCTTCCCGGGCGACTGGGTTCGGAATTCAACGCGCCTTGTTGCGATGTGCAGTGCCGATGGTCCAGGCGTATCCCTGCTACTCGGGGACTTTCGCAGCGAACCCATTCCGGGCACACGCGCTCTTGCACGCTCTTGCGAGACCTTTCTCAAGCAGCCCCCGCGCCCGCGTGTCCTTCTCCGTCCCCCTGTATCTGCATCCTCCGTTTGATGGACGCGGGAGCAGTCTGCGATCCATCTGCTTTTGCACACTTGGGTGCATGCAGTGGCGCGCTTTCCTCTGGATCTTCATTGCGTCTTCGCGGGCGATCGCCGGCGGACGGTGCGCGTGCGACAAATAGCGCCAGTCGATCCGCACCCGCGAGGCGCGCATGTCTCCGATCAATGTGCTTCTGGTGGCCGTATCTCCGGACGTGAAGGCCGAGGGAATCAGTGCGTGCATTGCGGACCGGCCTGACATGCTCCTGGTTGGCAACGGCATCACCACGGTCGAGCAGGCCAACGCGCAACTCTTCGACCTGCCGGTGGATCCGCAGTGCGCGGTGATCGTCGTCGGATTCGCGGAACAGACCGCCAGGCTGGCGGAGCAATGGCTTGCCGCACGCACGGATCTGGTCGTGCTGTGTGTCGATATCGTCGAGGACTTTGTCCGCCTGTCGTGGCGCGATCCATCGCTCGACGCGTTGCTGTCTGCGCTGTGCGGCCTCGTGCAGCGAGCAGGCTCCTACGGCGATGATCGCGTGTCGCGGATCTCGTTTCCGGCGATGGCGCTCGGAGGTCCTTCCCGCGCCCGCGCCGCGCCCGGGCAAGCGCTGATCGACGCGCTGCTGCACTGGGTGCACGAGGCGCTGTACGAGGCGATCCTGCGCAACCCCGGCGAGCAGGGCGATATCACGGGCCTGTCGGTCACGGCGCGAACGCTTCTGCGGATGCTCGACGACGCGCGCGAGAACGCCGAACCGGAAGCGCCGCAGCAGCTTGCGGAAGCCAAGGCGTGCTTCAGCGACGCCCTGGCGCGTGCCGATACCGAAGCAGAGCCGTTCGCCGGGCTCTGCCGCCGGTTGAGATTCGATGTTGCGGAAGCGCGCATGCTGGCGCTCGCGCTTGCGCCCGAACTGGACTTGCGCTGCCAGCGCTGTTTCGGATTTCTCCTCGACGATATGAGCCGTCGCACGGGAACGATCGTCCTGTTCTCATCGCTGGTCGGCACGGCGACGCGCGTACGCAGTCAATTGGCGAGCACGCGCTCGCTCACGCGCTGGCGCATCTTCGACAGCGCTTGTCGCGGCATGCTCGCCGCCGACGAGGCTGCGCGGCTCGATCCGCCTCTGGCGGCTTGGCTGCTCGGCGACCGTGATGCGCTCGATGAAGATGCCCGCGTCCGCCACGCGATGCGTACGGCCGCATGGCCAGGCGCCGCGTTGCTTGACGTGTTGCCACGCGCGCGTGCGTGCTCGCTCATCGCGCGCCTGCGCGAGGCGCCCGCGCCGCACTGGAGCGTGGTCGCGGAGGCGTCGCCGACGTGTCGCGCGATGATCGAGTGCGGAGCGGAACATTCGGGTGTCCGGCTCGCGCGCGTTGAAACGCATCGGCTGGTGGGACTGGATATCGGCGAGATCGAGGAAACAGCGGTTCGGATCGCGCGCCTGGCGCACCTCACCGGCCGGCTCATCGCGATCGACGTCACGCCGGGCGAAAATGCGTCGGACGAGGACGAAGCCCTGCGTGCGCTGTTCGAGAGCATCCATGCAAGCGCGGCTTCGGCCATGATCGTGTGCCAGGACGGTGCGCGCATCGCGCGGCTGCTGGCAGACATGCCGTACACGCTGATTGACGTGGGCGCCTTGCGGTCCGATGAACACGAGCGCGCCGTTGCGCTTGCAGCGCGCACCGCCGGCATCGAGCTCGATGCCGGCGAAGCAGCGTGTTTCGCGGCCCGCTATCCGCTCGGCATCGACGGATTCGCGGAAGCGGGGCGGCTCGCGAGCGCCCACTCTCCGCGAACCGACGGCCACGATGACAGCGACAGCGACGGTGCGTTGCGCGAACGGTTTGCCGAGGCGTGCAAGCTCGCATCGGCGCGCGGCAATGCCGATCTGTTCGAGCGTATCGAGCCGGCGTTCCGGCTGGACGATATCGTGCTGCCCGTCGCGGCGCGCCTGCAGCTCAAGGAAGTCGTCGACAGCGTGCGGCTGGCCGGGCGCGTGCTGGACGAGTGGAAATTCGGTGCGCAGCTTCCCTACGGCCGCGGCGTTACAGCGTTGTTTCACGGCCCGAGCGGCACCGGAAAGACGATGGCAGCGCTCGGCATCGCACGCGAGCTTGGCGTCCAGGTGCTGCGGATCGACCTGTCGCGGGTGGTGAGCAAATACATCGGCGATACGGAAAAGCATCTCGATCGCGTGTTTGGCGACGCACAGCGTTCCGGCGCAGCGCTTTTGATCGACGAGGCCGACGCGCTGTTCGGTAAGCGCGGCGAAGTGCGGAACGCGCATGACCGCTACGCGAACATCGAAGTCGCGTACCTGCTGCAACGCGTGGAAGCGTTCACCGGGCTCGCGATGCTGACGACCAATCTCAGCGAGAACGTAGATGCGGCGTTCCTGCGCCGTCTGCGCTTCATCGTCGAGTTTCCGCGGCCTGATCTCAACGCCCGCATCCAGATCTGGCGCCGCTGCTTGCCGAACGGCTCGCACACGCTCGACGACGCTGCTTTCCGCCAGCTCGGTCGCTCGATCGAACTCACCGGCGGACATATTCGGCAGATCACGCTCAGGGCGGCCTTTCTGGCCGCGGCGGCGGGCGCGCATATCGATACGACGCATATTGCGCACGCAGCGCGCGCCGAACTCGCCAAGCTGGGCATGCCGCTCGCCGATTTTCCGTTCGCCTGCAGGCGGAATGCAGCATGAGCGCCGACGCCATCCATCAGGTGACGCACGCGCTCAGCGCGCGGCTGGAGCGTGCGCTCAAGCAGGCGAGCGACCCGGGACGGGTGTTCATCGGCCCGCTCGATGATGTCAAGGCAAAAAGCGCGTCGCTGATCCTGTTCCTCTATCGCATCGCGCCCTGCGCGAGTCTGCGCAACCGGGAACATCGCGTGACATCGAGCGCTCCGCCGCCACCCGTGCTGGTGTTCAGGAACGCGCTGCCGCTCGATCTTGGCTATCTGCTGACCATCGGCGATACGCGCGAAGGCGCGAGCGAAGAGATTCGGCTGAGCTCGCTCGGCTACGCGATGCGCGAGCTGAACGTCGATCCCGATCTGACCGGTCCGGAAGTGGGCAACGAAACGGCGCACATATCGCTCGATGTGCTTTCGCTCGAAGACATGAGCCGCGTCTGGGCGCTGTTTCCGCAAGTGAACTACCGCACGTCCGTGGCGTATCTCGTGACGCCGGTGTGGATCGATCCGCCGCTCCCCGAACCGGCCGCGGCCCGGGTGCTGCAGGACTCGCTGTCGGCCGGTCACGTCGATGCGGAGGCCGGTCATGTCTGACAGCTTCCTGCGTGGGTCCATCGAGCAGAGCTATGTGCGACGCGTGCTGTTTGCCGTGGAGATCGTCGATGCGGTCACGCTCGATCCGGTGACGACAGATATCGTCGTTTCGGCGGAAGGGCTGTTGCGCAAGCCGGTCGTCAATCATGCCGGTCTGTACGTGTTCCTCGCGGAAGGCGATGCGCTGCCGGCGAATGTCATCGTCAGCGCAGAAGGATCACCGTACGAAAGCGTCACGGTGGCCGCGCCCGTCCCGCCGGCGCGGATGGTCCGGGTTCAGCTGGCGCCCCGCTACGCGTATCCGTTCGTGGCGGGCGTCACGGCGATGCGCGGAGCGCTGATCGAAAGTGTCGCGGATGACCGCGTGCCGGTCGTGGATGCGGTGATCGGCCTGCAATGGCTCGATCAGCTCGACGATGCAGGCGTTGTTCCAGACGCGAGGGCCGGGGATGAAGCCGACCTCGGCGGCCCTGATGACGACGTCAACCCGAAGGCCATCTGGATCGATCCGGGCCTGCGTTCACACAGCGCCGCGACCGGGGATTTCGCTGCCGTTCTGCGCCTGACGCCGTCCGACCGACCGGCCAGGACCATTGACGGCGCGCTGCGGGTACGGCTGCGCGTGGAGCGCGGAAACGCGGTCCGCATGTCCGATGAATTCCCGCTTTGGCAAGGCCGCGTCGCGGACGCGTTGCCACCATTTGCCTGGGACGAGCTTGAGCTCTGAGTCCGCTATTCAGGAGGCTGACGCCATGAATCAAGAGCCGAATCCGCCCCAGGGCCAGGTACCCTCGGAGCATCCGTGCGCCACCCCGCAGCCGCCCGCGCCGGTATCCACTCCGCAGCCCGCGACTTGTCCGCCCGTGCCGCAGCCCGCACCCGAGCCGCAGCCCGCACCGTGTCCGCCCGTGCCACAGCCCGCACCCGAGCCGCAGCCCGCACCGTGTCCGCCCGTGCCGCAGCCGACGCCCGAGCCGCAGCCCACGCCTTGTCCGCCCACGCCCACGCCTTGTCCGCCCACGCCCGCGCCGGCGCCGCAACCTCCGGCGCCTCCGACCTCCAGGTGCGCGCCGCTGCCCGCGCCGCCGTGCACACCGAAACTTCCCGATCCTCCATCGAGTGAGCCGCGCTGCTGCTGTCCCGCCAAACCCACGTCGGGCGTCTCCTGCTTCGACGGCCTCATCAGCTCGCAAGCGAAGCTGCTCGCGGAAGCGGATCGCGCGAAGACGTTCAAAAGCGATCTGGAAGACATCCGCAAGAAGGCACTCACGGCGCAGCAGCAGTACACGGTGGACAAGCGCGAGGCGCAACTCAAGTTATGGACCCGGACCGATACGGACATCGTCGCGCTGATCAGCACCCTGGCGTGCTCGCTGACGTGCTGGGAATGCCTGATCGAGTGCAGGCTCTGTCCGCTGATCTGCGACATCCGCAATCTCGAGAACCGCCTCCACGGCACCGGGGGGCTTACCCACGAGGTGTATTCGCTGTACGACCTCAACAACTGGCAACTGCGCAATCAGACCATCCGGAAGGACGTGTTCGAACGTATCAGGGACGTGCTCAGAGCTTGGGAAACGCCGGCGCAGACAATCGACAAGGCGCTCGCCGATAACAGCAAGCTTTATGGCGAGATCCAGCTGAGCATCGCCAAGGAACCGGCGGGGGCGCTCGTCGATCTGGTCACGCGCCTGGTGCCGAAGCACATCGCGATTGGTCCGCGCGACGCCAGCGGCAAGGTGAGCACGGGCATCGACGTCCGGTTCATCGATCTGTGCGGGTGCGACACCTGCGTGCCGGACAACTGCTGCGGGCCAGACGTGGGCCGCGTGCCGGTCTTGATGGAAATCACCGGGCCGCAGCCGTACCTGATCGAGCCCGACAAGCTGTTCGACGTCATGTGCTGCCTCGTCACCGAGCGTTACGAACCCGCAAAACAGGCACTGGCGCAGGCGGATTCCGCCGTGGCCGCGAGCAAGGCCGAGATCGACAAAGCCATCGCCGACATCGCCAGCAAGAAGAATTCGCTGACGGCCGACTTTCTCTTCGGTCTGGAAAATCCGGTCGATTGCAGGAACTACCACCCGAAGACGCCTGCGTGCAACGGCGCCCCGGCGCCTGCCGATCCGCCGTGCAACTGCACGAAACACGACAGCGACAATCCGGCGCCGCCGCGCTGAACGCTTTCGCTCATCGCGAACTTCGCGCCCGAACCCGAGCGCTCCAGTGAACCCGGAGAATTCTCATGTCCGAATATCTGCATCCCGGCGTTTTTATTGAAGAGATCGAACGCGGACCCCGGCCGATCGAAGGCGTTCCGACCAGCACCGCCGCGTTCCTCGGGGAGACTGAGCGCGGGTCCATCAGGCCCCGTCTCGTCACGAGCTTCAAGGAATACCAGCGCTGGTTCGGCGGCGTCTATGGGCCTGACAAGTTTCTGCCGTACGCAGCAAGCGGCTTCTTCGAGAACGGCGGCACGCGGGTGTATGTGTGCCGCCTGGTCGGACAGGCCGCGACGCCGGCGCAAGCCGCGTTCGGCGATTTCTTCGTGCGCGCCGCCGGACCCGGCAGCTGGGGCCGGCGCGTGTGGGCAACCATCCAGGACAGCACGACCAGAAACAAGGACAACCTGCCGGTCGGGTTCCGGCTGCGCCTCGCCTATTGGGTCGACGGCCAGGAGCCGTTCGATCCGTTCACTCCGGAAGGACGGACCAGGACGCCCCAGCCGTCGTACGCCGAAGACTTCGACGATCTGGTGGTCGACGAAAATTCGCCGGACTACTTCGGCAAGCGCGTGCCCTTCATCGATCTGGACAAGGGCAATGTGAATCAGGGTCCTGAGAGTTCGTCGCTCGGCATGCTCGTGCGCAACGCGGGCGCCGCCGCGGGCACGCGACCCGACAACAACAGCCAGGTGCTGGGCGATGCGGGCGCGGACGATCCGAATCCGCTCGGCAGCGACGACTATGTCGGCCTGCCCGCCGACGCGCGTGTGGACGCGCAGGGGCTTTCCGCGCTTGAACTCGATCCGTACCGGGACGTCGCGCTGGTCTACGCGCCAAACGTCGCCGACGACATCGCGCAGAAGATCATCGATCACTGCGAGCTGCTGCGCTTTCGCTTTGCCGTCATCGACAGCCCCAAGGGGCAAAACGATTCCGGCGCGCTCGACCCGCGCACCAACATGCCGACCGATTCCAGCTACGCCGCGTTTTATTACCCTTGGATTGTCATCTCCGACCCGCTCACGGGAGCGCGCAAGCTCGTACCGCCCGGCGGCCATTCGATCGGCGTCTATGCGCGCACCGACACCGAACGCGGCGTGTTCAAGGCGCCCGCCAACGAAACCTTGCGCGGCGTGCTCGACCTCGAATACGACATCAAGGACGCGACGCAGGACGTGCTCAATCCGCGCGGCGTCAACGCGATCCGGCGCTTTCCGGGCCGGGGCATCCGGGTGTGGGGCGCCCGCACGCTTACCTCGAACCCGCTCTGGAAGTACGTGAGCGTGCGGCGCCTGTTCATCTTTCTTGAACGTTCCATCTACGAAGGCACGCAATGGGTGGTCTTCGAGCCGAACGATACGCGCCTCTGGGCGCGCGTGACGGACACGGTTCGTCTGTTCCTGCGCACGCAATGGCGACTCGGCGCGCTGTTCGGGCGCACCGAGGAGCAGGCGTTCTTCATCGTCTGCAACGAAACGGTGATGTCGCAGGATGACATCCTCAACGGCCGCCTGATCTGCGAAATCGGCATCGCGCCGGTCCGTCCCGCGGAATTCGTGATCTTCCGCATTTTTCAGAACACCGCGGAATCTCAACGATAGGAGCGCGTCATGGCACGCATCGATCCACTTCGCAATTTCCGGTATCGGCTGGAGATCGACAACATCACGCAGGCGGGTTTCAGCGAAGTCGCCATCGCCGAGACCACCATCGACGCGGTCGACTATCGCGAGGGCACCGATCCGCCGCACATGCGCAAGCTCTCCGGACTCACGAAGTATGGAAGCATCACGCTGAAGGCCGGCATGACCGTCGGTGCGAGCGGGCTGGAACTGTTCAAGTGGCACAGCGATATATCGGCCGGCCAGATCAAGGACAAACGGAAGAAAGTGGTGATCGTCGTGCAGGACGAGTCCGGCGACGAAAGCGCCGGCGCGCGTTTCGTGATCACCGATGCATGGCCGATCAAATACGACCCGAGCGATCTCAGCGGCAAGGGCAACGAGGTGATGATCGAGTTGCTCGAACTGGCCAACGAAGGCATCGAGCGCGTTAAGTAAGACGGAGGACATCATGAATGCGACCGCTCATCCCGCGTTTCAGACCGAAGTCGACTTCGAATTGCCCAAGGGCTATGTGGACGCCGAAGGCGTGCTGCATCGCCGGGGTGTCATGCGGCTCGCCACCGCCGCCGACGAGATCCTGCCGTTGCGCGATCCCCGCGTGCAGCAGAACGAAGCCTATCTCGTCGTGATCGTGCTGGCGCGGGTGATCGTGCGGCTCGGGTCCCTGCAGGACATCCATCCGGGCGTCGTCGAGGGCCTGTACGCATCCGATCTCGCCTATCTGCAGCGGCTCTACGACCGCCTCAACGCCGCCGACGACACCGAACCGGAAGCCGCGCCCCTGCGCGCATCCATGGGCGGCGCAGGCGCAGCGAGCCCGCGGAGGATCACCGCGCTGGGGGAGGCGTGAGGGCCTATCCCGCGAACTGGCTTTACGAGGAGATGGCCTTCATCGCGCATCACTTTCACTGGAGTCATGCGGACCTCGTGAGTCTGGAGCATCGCGAGCGCCGCCGCTGGTGCCGCGAGATTTCACGCATCAACCGTACGCTCGACGGCGTACCCGCGAACCCGTTCGACGTTTGAAGGAGAGCGACGATGGACCGGCAAGACCCGCTGCGTGGATTTCGCTATCTCGTCGAAATCGAAGGCATCACCTCGGGCGGATTCGTGCGTGTCAAGGGCATGCAACGCGAGGTGAAGCACGAGTCGTTTCGCGAAGGCGGGGTGAACGACTACGAGCACAAGCTCATCACGCAGGTGTCGTATCCGTCCGTGGTGCTGGAGCGGGGACTTGCCCTCGACGACCTGTGGAACTGGGCGCAGGCGGCCGCCGACGGCGAGGTTACGCGCAAGACCATTCGCATTCGCCTTCAAAACGAAGCCGGTGAGAAGGCTTGGGCATGGCAGCTCGATTACGCCATTCCGGTGAAGTGGTCGTCGTCCGATCTGGACGCGACCAGTCCGCAAGTGGTGATGGAAAGCCTCGAAATCGCCCATCACGGATTGAGGAAAGCGACATGAGACTGAGCGCCGCCGTCGCCGCCGGCCGCTTCGCGGCGCGTCGGCCAAAAGCGCCGGCTGCGCGAGCGCGAGCCGGGCACGCCCGTGTGCTGCTGCGCTGGCGCCGCGCGGCGCGGCGCCACGCGCGCGCGGCGTCCCGGTTCGCCGGGACGGCTGCGCGCAAGCGCGATGCCAGTTGGACCCTGGCGCTGCACATGCACTGCGTGATGGCGCGAGAGGGCCGTCCGCGCATGCCGGAGTCGAGCGCACCTCCGGCACGCGGCGCGTGGCGCGCGTGGACCGGAACGGCGCATCCGGTGCGCCGGCCGTTCGTGCCATCGCGGACGCTGCCGGCAGGCTCAAGGATCAAGGCTGCGTTTGCCACGGCGCTGCCTCGCTCCGGGCATCGGCCGATGCCGCGCGTTTGGCCTGCCCGGCAGATCGATCGGGCGTCCATGGCACAGGCGGGGCCGCACGCCGTTTGTATCGAGGCGGCGCGTCCGTCGGGTCGCGGCATGCGGCGACCGGCCGGAATGCGTGTCGCGCAAATCGCGCGCATCGGCATGCGCTCGCTCCCGGTGCGCGCCGGCGCTCCGGCCGCGCACCGTTCCGAGCGGTCGCCGCTCCGGCGTGCGTCGATGATCGGACCGGTCAGTCACTCGACGCCATGGATGCCACAGGCGAAATCGCCCACGGACGCACCGCGCGGCCTGCGGCCACTGGCGATGGCGCGCGCGCCCGAGCTCGTCTGGCGCAAGCACGCCACGTCCGACACGGGCGTCGTGCATCACGAAATTCGCGGAGAACTCGCCCCGCGCCGATCCTCCACGCCCCCATCCGCGCTCACGGCACGCACCGGCTGGCCGGCCGATATGCCCGCTGCGGCCATGACCGCAGCGGCAAACGCGGCGCTGGACGCGGCCCAGGTGCAGCGCATCGCGGATGACGTGATCCGCCGCGTGGAGAAGCGCGTGCGTATCGAACGAGAAAGAAGGGGGCTTTGACCCGCATGAGCCAGAACCATCTCCAGAAGGCGACGATCACGGTCCTCGAAGGCGTGGACAGCAACAAGGTCATCACCGTGCTGTTCAACCCCGCCGAGTACAGCTTCGAGCGCACGAACTCCTACAAGTCGACGCCGATCCCGGGTCTTGGCGCGCCGCTGCTGCAGTTCGTGAACGGCGAATGCGACCAGCTCAGCATGGAGCTGTTCCTCGACGACTACACGGATCCGCAAGGCCCGACCTCGCAGCGGCAGAAGGAGTCCGATCCCGTCATGAAGCGCCTGCGCGATTTGACCAGGCTGCTCGAGATCGATCGCACGCTGCACGCGCCGCCGCCGGTTCGCTTTAACTGGGGACCCATGGAATTCGTTGCCGTCATCGAGAAGCTCGGGCGCAAGGTCACCAAGTTCCACCCCGATGGCACGCCTGCGCGGGCGTCGTTGTCGGTCAGCTTCAAGGAGTACCGGACACTGCGCGAGCAACTCGAGGATCCGCGCCGGGAATCAGCGGACAAGACCAAGCGGCGCGTCGTCGTGGGGCGCGACAGCCTGTGGGCGCTCGCCGCGCGCGAATACGGCGACGCGACCGAATGGGTGCGCATCGCCCAGGCGAACGACCTCGACGATCCACGCGACATTGCACCGGGCGACTGGCTGGAGTTGCCGCCCATCGAGAATCCAGATGGAACTGTCTACACTTTCTGAGCGGTACGCAAATTTTCGCGCGCCCGCCTTCTCGGTCCGCATGGGATCCAACGATCTCACCCGCGATCTTCTGCTCGCCATCAGCCAGGTCGAGGTGGACCTGACACTCGGCGCGTCGGCACGCTTCAACTTCACGGTCCCTCAGGCGTACGACATGGAAGCGCGCACGTTTCTCACAGGACGCGGCAGCCGCGTGCTGGATCTGCTGAAATTCGGCGCGCAGGTGGACATCTGCATGGGCTACGGCGATGCGCGCACCGTGCCGCTTCTGGCGAGCGGGGTGATCACGGAGATCACCACGAGCTTTCCCGAGTCAGGCGCGCCAGAACTGTCGATCGCCGGCTATGACCACGCCTTCGCGTTGACGGTGGGCAAGAGTTCGCGCGCGTGGAGCAAGGCGCTTGAGAGCGATGCGGTGCATCAGATCGCGAGCTTCCACAACCTCGGCGCGCGCATCGAATCGACGCAGGAGCGGCTGGATCAAATCGAGCAGAACCAGGAGAGTGATTTCGAATTCCTGAAGAAGCTCGCCGATCGCAACCACTTCGAATTGTTCGTGGACGAGCGTCGCACGCTGCATTTCCACAAGCCGAACGACACCGCGCCGCCCGTCGTGCGTCTCGCATGGGGCGAGGGCCTGCTCTCGTTCAAGCCCGAGGCGAATCTGGCCGGACAGGTGACGCGCGCCGAAGTCTACGGCTGGGATCCCAAGCGCAAGGTACGGGTCGTGGGCGTTGCGACGGCCGGTGAAGAATCGGGAAAGAAAGCGAGTGACGAGAGCGCCGCGCAGTACCTGAAGACATTCGTGAAGGATCCCGACAAGCAGCCGGTATTGCGTCTGCGCCAGCCCGTGACGAGCCAGGCCGAGGCGGAGAAGCGCGCGCTGGCTGCCCTCAACGAGCGCGCCAAGCAGTTCCTCACCGGTGAAGCCGAGGCGATCGGCCTGCCGGAACTGCGGCCCGATCGCAACGTGACGCTCGACAACCTCGGCGCGCCGTTCTCGAAGTCGTATTACATCCAGCAGACGACCCACAAGGTCGATGCGAGCGGCTACCGGACGCGCTTCAAAGTCAAGGAGACCGGACTATGACCCTGCTTGCGCAAACCTCGCCGCGCGAGACCGAAGTCGAGGCGGGCGGCTACGTGAAGGGTGTGGCGATCGCGGTGGTCACGCAGAATAAGGACCCGGACCACCTTTGCCGCGTGAAGGTCCGATACCCATGGCACGAGAAGCCGCGCGAGAGCGACTGGGTCCGGCTCGCCATGCCGATGGCGGGCAAGGGGCGGGGCTTCATGGCGATTCCGGAGGTCGGCGACGAGGTGCTGGTGGCGTTCGAGCGCGGCGACCTGACCCAGCCGTATGTGCTCGGCGTTCTATGGAACGGCGAGGACAAGCCGCCGGGCGCCAACGACGACGGCCGCAACGATCAGCGACGCTGGGTATCGCGCAAGCGCCATTACCTGTCTTTCGATGACGGCGAGCACGGCGTGGTCGAGCTCGCGCACGAGAAGGGCCGCAAGGTGCTGATCGACGACAGCGGCGTGTCCATGGAGGACGAGCACGGCAATCAAGTCACTATCGACAGCGACAGTGGCGCGATGACGATCAAGGCGAGCGGCGACCTGACCATTCAGGCGCGCAACGTGAGGATCGAAGCGTCGGGCACGCTTGACCTGTCCGCGCAGACTTTTCTCACCGTGAGCGGCTCGCAGGTGAAGATCAACTGAACGGAGATGAAGACATGGGACAGCCTGCCGCACGCGTGATGGATCTCACCGGCCACGGTTTCCCCCTCGTCCCGGGCCCGGGTTGCCCGACCGTGCTGATCGGCGGCCGTCCGGCCTGGCGTGCGACCGCCGACGCGATGCAGTGTCCGCTCATCGACGGCGTGAAGCCGCACGTGGGCGGTGTCGTCGGCGCAGGGAGTATGACGGTGACGATCGGGGGCGTGCCGGCTGCGCGCCAGGGCGACCTGGTGATCGAGGCGGGCGCACCCAATCCGATCGTCCAGGGCGAGCCGACGGTGCTAATCGGATAGGGGCGCGAGATCATGGACGAGCGCAAGGATTTTCTCGGACGTGGCTGGGCGATGCCGGTTCGGCTCGACCCGCGCACCGGTCTCGTGGCGAGCGCCGAGTATGAGGAGGACATCCGCCAGTCGATCCGCATCATCGTGGAGACCGCGCCGGGCGAGCGGGTGATGCGGCCGAATTTCGGCTGCGGCATCCACGAACTGGTTTTTGCCGCCATTGACAGCACGGCGCTGCAGCGCATCCGCTCGAACATCGAGGAAACCCTGCGTCGCTGCGAGGCGCGCGTCGAGGTGCTCAACGTCAACGTCGACGAGGATCCGGACGCCGACGGACTGCTGCTCATCGAGCTCGAATATCGCGTGCGCAAGACCAATCAGATTGGCAACCTGGTGTTTCCGTTCTACTTCCGCGAGGGCGGGCGGCCATGAATGCGCGCAAGCCGCCCGGGCTGGAGCCGCGTCGCTTCGACGATTTCCGTCGGGAGCTGTTCGCGCGCGCCCGGGTATGGCTGCCTGCATGGGGCTTCGAGGACAATGAGGGCGATTTCGGGCGCGCGCTGCTGGAAGTTGCGGCCCGGTTGAGCGCCGAGGTCGCCGAGCGGCTGGACCGGGGCGGCGACAAGCTTTCTCGCGCGTTTCTCGACTGGCTTGGCGTGCGCGGGGCGGCCGCCCGTCCGGCGCGCGTGCCGGTGGTCTTCAAGCTCGCCGACACGGCCCTCGAACCGGTGCCCGCGCCGCCGCCGGTGCGCATGCAGACCGACGTCCGGGACGCGACGGTCACCTTCGAGACGCAGGCTGACGTATGTATCGTCCCGGGCCGCACCGATGCGGTCATCGCCGTCGATCCGGCCGCCGACGCGTTCTACCTGGCGCCGCCCGGGCTGGGCGATCCCGCGCCACGCCCCCCGACGCCCGACCGCTGGCGCCTGAAAAGCTTCGCCGGGCCGCAGGCGAACACGCTGCAACTCGATGCGCCGGCAGACCTGGCGCCGGGCATGATCGTGGCGATCGGCGGGACGCAATACCGCATCGCCTCGGCAAAGGATGATCTCGTGGGCATCGATCCGCCGTTGCAGACGGGAGACGGCCTGGCAGCGGGAACGGACGTCGTTCGTGTCGATGCCTTCGCGCCGTTCGACGGCGCGCGCAACCAGCAGCAGCACCTGCTCTATCTCGGTCATGCCGACCTGCTGAACATCGAGGCCGACGCTGTCATCGACGTAGTCGGCGCGCAGACGCTCGGCGCCGGCGTGACATGGGAAATCTGGAGCAAGGCAAAACCGGCAAAGGACACGCAAGGCGACGTCGGCGAACGCGTGGACGATGCCGCCGCCAGGTCGGACTGGCGTGAGTTGAAGCCAGCGGAGACGCAGCGCGAGGACGCGCTTGTGCTCGTCAAGCAGGCGGGCGAGGTCGAGCCGCTGCAGCTAGGGGGGGCGCAGGCCCGCTGGATCCGCGCACGCGTTGCGCATCTCGAGGGCGCGATGCCGTCGCTGACAGCCAACGGCATCGCGCTGCGCATCAACGCGACGCCGCAAAACAACATTGCAGTGCCGTTCGGGTCGCCGGTGGACGGCGCGTCCGCGCAGCCGCAAGTCGAGGTCATGGTCAATTCGACGCCCGATACGCCGCGCGGTTTCTATCCGCTCGGTCGCGAGCCGCGCATGTTCGACACGCTGTACATCGGATGCGCGGAGGCGTTCTCGAAGAAGGGCGCGCTGGCCACCGTGGCCTTCGACCTCGCCGACGGACGCTTTGTTTCCTTCAGCGCGATCCATGCCGGCGCGATCGGCCGCGTGCTGGCCGGCGTCGACAAGGCAGGCGCGCTGCATCTCTATACCCTGTGCGAGGACACCCGCACGGGCACGCTGACCGCCGTGCGACTGCGGGAGCCGGTCATGCCGCCGGGCCGAAGCGTGAATCCGGCGCCGATGAGCTTTCCTCCCGTGATGTGGACGGAAGGCGACACGTTGAGCGTGGCGTTGGCGGCGTCCGGTCAGGTGTTCGTCCTGGCGGGAATTCGCCCGGACGGGACGTCGAAAGACTGGCTCGCGCTCGGCGCGCCGCCGCACCCGAACCAGCCGGACGCGCCTGTCACGGGTCTCGTGACGGTCTCGGCATCGCACGCGCTGGGCGTTCGCGGCAGCGCGACTCTGGTTGCCCTGCGTGATGGCCGCCTCTACCAGCTGGTGCCGGTGGAGAGCGAAACGTGGTCGCGTGTGGGCGACGAGGCGCTGCACGTCCAATCCATCGCGCAGGTTCGGCACGAACTGTCCGACACGCTGCCCGAGCACTTTCTGGCGATCGTTGACGACGCGGCGGACGGGTTGTCGCTGCAAGCCGCCGACGCGTCCGGAAAGCTACAGTCCATGCTCACCGGCATTGAACCCGCAGTTGTCCCATTCGGCATGCAACGCTCGGGCGGCGAGCTTCTGGCGGTCGCCGCGAGCACGGACGGCCGGGCCCTCTCGGCGACAACTCAGGGCGGCGACCCGACCAGCGCTAAGCTGCCGGAACCGTACAGGCTGACGGGCGGCGCGCTCGATGGCGCCGTCGAAAATGGCCAGGTCACGGTGCGTGGCGTGCTCAGGTCGTCCGACGCCGACGCTGACGCCGCGGACACGGCCCTGCTCAGCTGGCGTCCGTCCGATCCGAAGTACGGCGGCATCGTCTTCGCGTCCACTTGCGACGCGGGCGTGGGCCTACCGGCAGGGCACGTGGCAGCGTTGACCGACCTCGCGCTCATGCCGGGCGCCAACGAAGCCACGGTGCTTGCGGCGCGCTATACGGCCGCGGCCCCGCCCTTGACAGCGCCCGTGAAGGCGTTTGTCTCGGCGCTGGCCGTGCCGCATCCCGCGCCGGCACTCGACGCAGGCGACACGATCGTCAGCTTGGTGGCAAAGAGCCGCCATTGGGCCCGTCTCGCGGATGCCGTCCCGGTGATCGGGCGCGGCCGGCATGCGAGTGAGCATTTCTTTCTACTGGATAAATCGCTCCCGGAACCCTCTCATGCCGATGGCTTGCTGCTCGCCAGGACGGCGAGCCAGCCCTTTGCCGGCGCGTACTCCGACCCGTCCGCGTCCGGTCCCTTCAAGAACATGACGCTCGACAACGACGACGCAGACCTTCCCGAAGTGCCCTTCTGGCTCGTCATCGCCCGCGACGGCGCGAACACCCGGCCGCTCGGCGCGTTCGAGGTCGAAACGGTCTCGGAGAACCGAGTGGCCGTGCTCAGGCAGCCGCTGCCCGCGCCGTCGGGCAACAAGAAGCTCGTCTACTGGCACGCCGCGCCGCTTGCCGCGAACCTGCATCCGGCGTTGCGCCTCGACTCGAGCAACAACCAGTGGCCGCTCACCGCGCTCACGCATGGAGCGCTCTATTTCCCGGATCTCGTGCCGACGCGCCAGGTCGTAAGCGCGCTCGCCAGCAGCGACGAACAGCCGCCCTTGCCCCGCTGGCTCGCGCTCGATGCCGCGTGGGACGTAAAACCGGCGCCCGCCGCGGCGGCTGTGTCGTTCCTCGTCGATGGCACGCTGTCGGACTGGGTGCAGGTACTGGGTGACACGTCGTCGAATCCGGCGCTTTCGTGGGAGTACTGGAATGGCACCGGCTGGTGGCGGCTACCGCTCACGCAAGAAGACACGGGCAACCTGCGTAACTCGGGACCGGTGCGCTTCGTCGTTCAGAGCGATCTCGCGCCGCTCGCGTGGGCGGGACGCACGAATTACTGGATTCGCACCCGGCTCGTCGGGGGCGACTTCGGCAAGGAAACGGTCACGGTTCTGACGCGGCCCGCACTGCTCGGTGACGGCACCGTGCAGACCGTCACGCGCACGACAGAAGGCGTACGCGCGCCTTTCGCCACCGATATCCGGGTGAGCTACGAGGTGAACCAGCCCGCGCTGCCGACCTTCGTGCTGACGCAGGACAGCGGCAATCTGCGCGATCAGAGCGATGCGAACCGGGCGAAGGATGCATCGGTCGATGTGTTCACGCCGCTCGCCTATACGCTGCGCCAAATCGACCGCGCGGGTATCACGCCTGAGCCAGGGTCTTCGGACGGGGCCTGCTGCGGCGGCTGCGCGGGAGGCAGCCACGACCCGGCGCAAGACCTCTCGCGACGGTGCGCGCCCCAGGCCGGCGCGCCCGGCATGTCCGGGCCGGAAGACACGCCGGCTCAGGCGGACGCACGCGGCGATCGCCGGGCATTGTTCGTCGGGGTGAACGGCAGGCTGTCCGGCGAGCCGGTGAACATCCTGATGCGCGTCGAGGAGGAGCGGCCGCACGACGCGTTCGCGCCCCTCGCTTTCGACGCGCTCGCTGGCGGCCGCTTCACGCCGCTGATCGCGTCGGATGAGACGCGTGCGCTGGGCGAGTCCGGCATCGTGTCGATGTCGCTCGCGGTCATGCCGACGCCCGCCGAACTGTTCGGCCGTAGTCTGTCGTGGGTCCGCCTGACGCCCGCCACTGCCGCCGGCGCCTGGCGGCCGTCGTTGCGCGGCGTCTATCTCAACGCGGCCTGGGCGCTCGCGGCGGAAACGCTGACGCGCGAACTGGTCGGTTCGTCGCAAGGAGCGCCCGGACTCGCGTTGCAGCTCGCCCGCCCGCCGCTGCTGCGCGACTCTCTCGAATTGCGGGTGCGCGAGCCGCTCGGCGATGAGGATCGCGAGGCATTGCTGCGCGACGATTCGCAGCGCGTCAAGAGCGCCGAGCCGAATCTGCCCGGCGACTGGGTGCTTTGGACCGCGGTGCCGGACCCGGCCGATTGCGACGCGCAAGCGCGCGTCTATGCGCTCGATGAGGACACGGGCGTCATCACGTTCGGCGATGGCCTGCATGGCATGATTCCGCCAATCGGCGAGGGCTCGATCGTCGCGTTCGCGTATCAGCGCACGGAACCCGCTACGGACGGCGTCGTGCCTGCGAATCAGGTCGTCGCGGGCGCGCCGCTCAATCTGGTTACACCGATCGAGAATGTCGAGTCCGCCATCGCCGCCGATCAATCTGCCGGCGGCGTCGCGCCCGAGGACGCCGGACGCGTGCTGCGCTTCGGAGCGGCGCGTCTCAGACATCGCGGCCGGGCGCTGTCTGCGCGCGATTTCGAAGATCTCGCGCTCGAATGGTTTCCGGACATCGCGCAGGCACGCTGCGTCGTCGAGCGCGGCAGCGTGCGGCTCGTCGTCGTGATGCGCGGCGACACCGTCGCGCCGCCGCGCGCGAAACTGCGCGAACTGAGGCGCGCGTTGCTCGAGGTCGCGCCCGGCTGGATCGGCGCGGCCGGGGCACTGCGGATCGAAGGGCCCGTGCCGCGCCGCCTGCGCGTGAAGCTGACGCTGCGCGCCGCCACGCTCGACGTCACGGGCCGGCTCGCGACATGGGTCAAGCGCCGCTTGCGCACCTGCTTCGATCCGTCGGCGGATGACGCAAGTCCATGGCCGCTCGGCTCGAGCCCGAGCGAGGACGATATCGCCGGGATGCTGCTTGACGCGCCTGACTTGCGCGGGATTGTCGCCAGCGCGCTGTTCGAGGTGGACGGCGAAGGCGACGAAACGCCGTGGCCCCTGTCGCTGGCGCCGGACGAGCTGGCTCTGATCGCGGACGACGGCGTTCGCATCGCCTTCGACATCGTGGAGGCCGTCGAATGAACCGGCTCGCGCCCAATCTCTTCGATCGCCGCTTCGACGATCTCATGCAACTGGCGCGTTCGCGCCTGCCCGCGCTCGCGCCGGGTTGGACAGACTACAACGCACATGACCCAGGCGTCACCTTGCTGGAATTGCTCGCATGGGTGGCCGAAGCACAGTTGTATGCGCTCGGCCGCGATCGCCGCGACGAGCGCGCGGGCTTCGCGAGGCTGATGGGGCTCGCGCCGCGTGGTCCGCGCCCGGCGCGTGGTCTGATCTGGCCGGACCACGGCGACGCCGGTGCGCAGGCCGCGTCGCGTCATCCACGCCTGATACCACGCGACGCGCTCGTGCATGTCGTCGATACGCCGGTGCCCGCGTTCTCGCTCACGCATGCAATCGCGCTTGCGCCCCTGCGCATCATATCGCTGACGTCGCATCTCGCCGGTGGCGGAGTCGTCGATCAGACTGCCGCGAATGCGCGCGGCCGGCTCGCGTTCATGCCGTTCGGCGCGTCCGCTGGGCCGCGCGATATCCTGCGTATGACCTTTGAGCCGTCAGGCGACATGCCTTTTCTGCCGCCGGATCCGGACGGCGACGCGCGTCTCGCGATCGGCGTGCGGGTGGACGGCCCGTACGACGCTCCGCGCGATGACGAGACACCCGCCGCGCCTGTGGAAGTCACGCTCGTCGGAGCCGATGCGCGCCGCGTGCTGCCCGTCGTCGAGGACACGACCGGCGGCTTCTTGCGCACCGGCGTATGCGTGCTCGATGTCTCCGGCGTCGATCGCGGAGCGCCGCCGGTCGCGCTCGAATTTCGCGCGTCGCGCGGTTTCGAGCGCGCGCCGAGGATCGTGCGCATCGAGCCGAACGTCTTGCCGGTCGAACAGGGTCGCGATATCAAGCGCGAACTGCACGTCGCGCAAGGGCTTCCGGCACAGAGCTTCGATCTCGAGGCGGCCGGGATCGCGTTCGATCCGCAGCGCCCGGCCGTCGTGCTGGAAGTCGCCGGAGAGGGCGAATTCGCGACGTGGCGTCAGGTCGAACGCCTCGGCGAGTGGGGCCCGGACGACCGCGTCTACTCGCTTGATCCCGTGGCTGGCCGGGCGCGTTTCGGCAATGGTGTCAATGGCAGCGTGCCGCCAGCCGGCGCGCAGATTCTCGCATCGTATCGCGTGAACGATGGGGCCGCCGGCAACGTCGCGCGCAACCGCCGCTGGGCCGTGGAGGGCTTTGACGTGGCGATCGGCGTCAATCCCGATCCGGTCGCAGGCGGCGCGGCGCTTTCCGGCTGGCGCGACGACCGGCGCGAGGCGCGGCGCGAAGCGCAGGAGGCGCATCCACTGGTGAGCGCCGCCGATCTCGAGCGCGCCGCGCTGGCGCTGCCGGGACTGGCCGTCGGGCGCACATGGATGCTGCAGCCACGCGCGGGCGCGCCGCGCGCGGGTACGCTGACGCTGGTCGCCATGCAGACGCGCGCCGGCGGTGTCGAACCGGCCGCGATAGCGGAGACGCCGCGCTGGCTGGAGGCCGTACGCAAGCGGCTCGCATCGCGCATTCCGCTGGGCGCGCAGCTTGCCGTCGTCGCGCCGCGCTATGTGACCTTTGGCGTCGTGTGCCGTGTGGAAAGCGCTCACGAACGCGATCCCGTCGCTGTCGCCAAAGCGGTCGAGACCGCACTGCGCAACCGGCTCAGTCTCGTCGGGGGCACCGCCGTCGCGCCGCAGCGGCCCTTCGGGCTGTCGCTGACACGGCGCGATGTCGTCTCGTGGCTGCAGAGGCTTCCCGAGGTGCGGCGTGTGCAGTCCCTGAAGCTCGTGCGCGTGGACGGAACGCCGGTGGATGAAGTGAAGGTCGCGCGCCACGGTTTGCCGCGCATCGATTTCTCGCTGAGCTCGATCGAAGCCGTACGCGCGGCGGGAGGGGCGCAATGAGCCAGCCCGCCCTCGACGGATACCGCTTCGCCACGGCGGCACAGTTCGGCGCCTGTATCGGAACAGGCGCGGATATCTCGGCCGCGGGGCTCCAGCCCTTCGCGCCCTATCCGGGCGCGGCGGTGCGCCTCTCGTCGGCGGGCGGCCACGCGCCGGCGGTCACGCGCGCGGGCGATCTGCTATGGCGCGACGATACCGGGCGTCTGTACCGGCTTGCCTACGCGGACGCCACGTCATCGGAGGTGACGGCTCCCGTGGAAATCGCGCAGGCGGCACGTCTCGTCGCAGGTGCCGACATCTTATGGGCCGCGGGCAGCGCCGAAGGCTCAATCGCCGCGTTCGATATCGACGGCCTGGCGCGGCGTTTCGTCGTCGATATCGCGGATTCGGAAATCGTCGATATCGCCGGCGATGCCCGCGACGGCGTCTTCGCGCTGCTCAGGCGCGACGGTGCGGTGCAAGTCGCGCATGTCGACTGCGCGGGACGACTCGTGGCGCGCTTCGACCTGCCAGGCGCGGGCGATGCGGTGCAACTGACGTATCTCGCGCGCGGCGAGCGGCTTGTCGTGCTGACCTCGCCGAGTCCGGCGCTCATGGGGTTCGTGACGAAGGCCGGCGCGGCTGAGTTCGCTTTCAGCATGTTGATCGCCGGCCTGCGTCCGTGCTTCGACGCGTGGGCGCTGTCCAGCGATGCCTGCGCGCGGCTATTCATCGCCGGCACTGATGGCGCGCCCATGGGTGGCCGTCATCACGCACTCACGCTCGACGCCGAGGGCGAGCTCGTGGCCGATCTGATCATGGACGAACGGCCGGCGGGCATCGCGGGCGACCGGTCCCGGCTCGTTGTTGCCGACGCGCGCGGCCTCGTGCGCTTCGAGGCGGGCGCAGCCGGCGCGCCGGCCTCGTCCGATACGCGCGCGGAGCTCCTGACGCCGCCGCTCCGTTCGCCGTCGCAGGACCGAACCGCGCGCTGGCTCCGCATCGATGCGCGGGTGCATCTGCCGCCCGGCGCCATGCTCGAGATTGCCTGGGCGAGCACCGACGATCCCGAGCGGCTGGCGCAGGCGCAGAGCATCGCCAGCAACGGCAAGCTCACGCGCGCACGGCGGCAGCGCGCGCTGCGAGACCTGCTCGGGCCGTGGAAGACGCTGAGCTTCCACGGCGACGAAACACCGCTTGCGGATGAATCCGTGCCGTTGTCCGCGCCGCTCTTCGACGTGGGCGACGCCTGGCTATGGGTGGACGTTGCGTTGAGCGCGCCGGCGGGCGCGGGCATGCCCTCGCTTTCCGAATTGATGGTGCTGTATCAAGGCGGCACGCTGCTCGACGAACTGCCCGCCGTGTACCGGCGGGACGACGCGGACGGCGGGGGCGGCTTCCTGCGCTCGCTCGTCGGACTGCTCGAATCCACCACGCAATCGCTCGATGCGCGCATCGCGCACATGGCCGCGAATGTGAGCCCGGACACCGCGCCCGACGCGTGGCTCGATTTCGTCGCGCGCTGGCTCGGCCTGCCGTGGGACGACGCGTTTTCGCCCGGGCAGAAGCGTGCCATCCTCGCACGCGCGGAAACCATCATGGCGGCGCGCGGCACGCGCACGGGCGTCGAAGCGCTGCTCGACGGCCTCTTGTCCGATGCGGCTCCTGGCTCGCGGCGCCGTTTTCGAATCGTCGACTACACCGCCGACTACGGCATGGCAAGACTGAATGGCGCGCAGTGCGCGGGCAGCCGGCTGCCCGCGATGCTCGGCGGCCTGCCCGCAACGGCGACCGAACTCGGCATGAAGGCGGTGCTCGGCTGCGCGCGTCTGCCGCAGGAAAGCGACACCGGTTCCGCCTCCAATCCGGTCCAGCGCTTCGTCGGCCGCATCAGTATCGAACTGATGGCGAGCCCGCGCGAGCAGGTGGCCTGGGAGCCGTGGCTCGCGGCGCTGATCGGCGACTTTGTGCCGGCGAACGTACGCGTGAAGCTGCGCTGGCGGGGCGCGACGTCGGACCGCAGCGTTCCGGTACTCGACGATTTCGTGCTGGAGGCCCCCCCCGCTCCCCGCCTGGGCGACAACGCGGTCACGGGCGTCGCGCGTCTCACGGAAGGACGCGGCAGCGCGCTGCGGGGTGCGGGCGCCGCGCCGGACAGTTCACTCTACTGACGCGCGCCGCGCGCGGTCATGAGGGGTTGACGACCCGAACGAAACCGGATTGCTGCACAGGAGGACATGATCATGGACACGCCCACCGCCAACGGCGCGGCATCGACGCCGCGTACCGCGCGTCCCGGCAAGTGCGCCGACGCGGCGTGCGTCTCCGGCAGCCGCAATCGTTATTTCGTCGGCAAGCGCATGACGCCCGACGCACTCGGCGTCGAGCAGGGCTATCTGATCGGTCGGCGCAGACTGCTCAATCGCGCAATTCACGGCTGGGGAGTCGTGTATGGCTTTCCCATCGCGATTCCCGCCGCCGACGCCTCGTCCTGCGCGTCGGAACCCGGCACGCTCCAGATCGGCGAAGGTCTCGCGCTCGACGAGGCGGGCCGCGAACTGGTGCAGCCGGACGCCGTCACGCTCACGCTCGACGATCTCGTCGTGCTGGACAGGCAAGGCGCGCCGGTGCGAACGACGGGTGGCGGCGCAACAGGCGGCATCGCGTCGATGCAGCCGAAGGCCGATGAGTGCTGGCTGTTGCAGGTCCATTACGCCGAACGCCGCATCGGCCCGGTCACGCTGCGCGATCCGTGCAGTTGCGAGCGCTGCGAGTGGAACCAGATCTGCGAGACGGTGTGTTATTCGCTTCAGCGTGTCGACTGTGCCGGGTGCTGCATCGATCACCCTTGCGAACTGACCTGCGATTGCGGCAGCGGCCCATGCTGCGAGACGCACGCGGATCGGACGGGCGCGCCGAAACGGGGCGGCAGCCAGTGCCTGTGCGAACACCTCACCGCGTTGTCGCCTAACCCGCCGTGCGAATGCCTGCAGGACCTCGACGAGATCACCCGCGCGGATCTGTGCAACGGCGTGGCGCTTGCCTGCGTGACGCTCGAACCGGATGCCCGCTGCGGCGGCTGGCGGCTGAAATCGGTGTTCGACGCCTGCGGACCGAGGCGTCTGGTCAAGCGAAATGATGCGCTCTACGACCTGGTACGCGGCTGCGACCTCACGACCATCAGCGCGTTCGGCTGGGAGAGTCTTGTCACGGAGGCCCAGCCCGCCTCATTCGATGCATTTTCCAAGGCATTCGGACCCGATGGCATCGACGAACCCGAATACGTCACGGCGCTGTTCTGGGTGGAGTTCTCGCGCCCGGTGCTCGCCGGCACGCTGTTGCCGTCCTGCTTCGCTATAACGGTCATCGGTCCCGAGGACGAGGGCAAGTGGTGGGGCGTTCAGCGCGTGCCGATCGTGGCCGTGCAGACCGACCCCGTCCCGGGTAAGGATGCCACCGGCCGGTACACGCGGCGCGCAACGATGGTTGTGAACGGCGGATGGCTCGAGAGCGCCATGCGCGGGCGCGACAGCATTTTTCTTGATGGCGTCACGCATATCGAAGTGCAGGTGCATGGCGATCTGATCGTGGACTGCAATCAGCAGGCGGTGGACTGCGGCGCACGCGGCGCCGTGCCGGCGGGGAGCGGCGTGCCCGGCGGGACCTTCTTGTCGGTATTCACGGTTGCGCGCCGTCCCGAACTTCCGCCGAAGCAGAAACCCGTCGCATCGTCTCCATCTTCTGGAGGAGCCTCGTCATGAGCGCGAATGGAAAGATAACCGACCCGGTGACGGGCAATGCAAGTCTAGTGCGGCCGCGCTTCAGTCCAGGGCTGCTTCTGCGCGACGATGACCTGAATCAGGCGATCGACTACACGCGCGATCTGAGCCGGCTGCTGTTCCGCACGATGTTCGGCTGCGGCGTCGTATGCGGCCTGCGTGTGAGCGTGCAGCCGTTCTGCGATGGCGTGAGACTAACGGTCGGTCCGGGCGTGGCGCTAGATTGTCACGGTGACCCGATCCACGTCCCGCAATCGCGAACGCTGACGCTCGATCCCGCATGCGGTGCGCGCAAGGTTCCGTCGATTTTGTGGGTCGTGCTGCGACGAACCGACAAGTCCTGCGCGCCGCGTTCGTCCGTATGTTCCTGTGAAGACGACGACACCGACACGACAGTCTGCACGCGCGAGCGCGACTGCTACGAAATCGGCGTGCTTGGCGAGCGCCCGCGGTGCGTATGCGGATGCGAGATGCCGTCCGGCGAGGTGAGCCAGGAAGAGAGCAACAACGGGGGGGGCCGGCAACTCGGAGACGACACGAACGACCCGGCGGCGGATACGTCGATGGCGTTGCGCTCCCGCGCGGCCGGTGGGGGCGCCCCCTCGCCGGTGGAGACCGATTGCCGCTGCGCCGATCCAGCCAGTGCTTGCTACAAGGACCACTACGACGGGCTGTGCGCGTGCGACTGCTGCGACTGCACGAATCAGTGGGTCGTGCTGGCGCTCGCTCAAGCCACGCAGATCGACAAGAAGACCAGCAACGGCGCAACCGCGGATCCGGCCGCGCGCAACTGGCGCATCGATCATCGCGTGCGACGCTTCGTGCGTCCGGTGCTCATGCGCGATCCGGTCGCGTGGGAAGAGCAGCACCCCCAACCGGCGGCTCGCTGAACGGCGCTGCGGAGCCATCATGGCGCAGACGCGCACCGGACAGGCCAGGACGCCCGTGATCGCGCGCCGCGCGGCGCCTGCGGCGACACGGCGCGGCGGCCCGACTGGCGCGTCGGCGGCAGGCGCGCAGGCGCTACGCCAGCGCGGGGGCGTCGAAGGCGCGCAGGCGCTGATGTCGCGCGCGAGCGGCGCCTCGGCACCCGTGCCGGTGTCGCTGCGCGCGCCACCGGCGGTGCAATGCGCGCGCGTGTCGACGCCGTCTGATCCCGCTGAGCGCGAAGCCAGCGAAACCGCGCGCAAGGTCGCCCGCATGAGCGAGCCCGCGCGCCGCGCGGACGTGCGGCGCGACGAGGAGTCCGGCAAAGGCAAGGTGCAGCGCGCGCACGCTCCGGCGTCCCTCGCGCTGCCGCCGAGCGCAACGCCGCCCGCTACCACACAGGTTGCCGCGAGCGGTGGCGCGCCCTTGCCAGCGACCGTGCGTGGCTTCATGGAACCGCGTTTCGGCGCGGATTTCGGCAACGTGCGCGTGCATACCGACGAAGAAGCCGCCCGGCAAAGCGCCAGGCTCAATGCCCATGCGTTCACCATTGGCCAACATGTGTATTTCGGGCGTGACAAGTTCCGGCCGGAGAGCGGGCAGGGCCGCGAGCTGATCGCGCACGAGCTCGCGCACACGATCCAGCAGGGGGCGGCGCCGCAGCGTCACAACCCACCCCGCGTGGCCACGCGGGAGAGCACACACATACAGCGTGATTTCATCGAGATTCCGGATCCGCGCAAATATTTCGCCGACAAGGCGAGCCACATCCCAGGCTACACGATGCTGACCGTCGTGATCGGCTTCGATCCGATCAGCGGAGCGCGCGTCGAGCGCAGCGCGGGCAACATCCTGAAGGGTGCCATCGAGCTGATTCCCGGCGGCGCGTTCATCACCGACGCCTTGAACAGTCATGGCGTCTTTGCCAAGGTGAGCGCGTGGGCGCAGGACCAATTCGATGCGCTCAAGGACATCGGCAGCGGCGTGTCGCAGGAAATCGACGGCTTCCTGCAGCAGTTCACGCTTTCCGATCTGACCGATCCCGGTGATCTCTGGAATCGCGCGCGCGCCATCGTCGACCGGCCTGTCGCGCGCATCACCGCGTTCGCGATCGCCCTCAAGGACGGTATTGTCGGACTGATCAAGGATGCCATCCTGTTGCCGATCGCGGCATTCGCACGCACGACGAACGGCTACACGCTGCTCTGCGCGGTCATGGGCAAGGATCCGATCACAGGCGAAAGTGTTGCGCAGGATCCGGAATCGCTGCTGGGCGCGTTCATGAAGTTCATCGGCGAGGACGAGATCTGGGACAACATGCAGAAAGCCAAGGCGGTGCCGCGGGCCTTCGCGTGGTTCAAGGGAGCGATCGCGGCGCTCAAGGGTTTCATCAGTGAAATTCCCGGGCTGTTCGTGCAGGCATTCCATGCGCTCGAGGTCGTCGACATCATTCTCATACCGAGCGCGTTCGGGAAACTGGCCGGCGTGTTCGGAGGCTTCGCGGGGCGCTTCATCAACTGGGGCGCGACGGCGGTCTGGAACCTGCTCGAGATCATCTTCGATTCGGTCAGTCCCGGAGCGCTCGCTTATATCAAGCGCACCGGTGCGGCGCTCGGAAGCATCCTGCGCGATCCGCTGCCCTTCGTGGGCAACCTCATCAAGGCGGCGAAGCAAGGCTTCTTGAATTTTGCCGATCATTTCCTCGATCATCTCAAGGCCGGTCTGATCGACTGGCTGACCGGCTCACTGCCAGGCATCTACATCCCGCGTGCGTTCTCGCTGGTCGAGATCGCCAAGTTTGCTCTATCGGTGCTTGGGCTCAGTTGGGCGAACCTTCGTCAAAAACTCGTCAAGGCGACGAACGAAACCTTCGTCAAGGGACTGGAGACGGGGTTCGACATCGTGGTCGCGCTGGTGCGGGACGGGCCCGCCGCAGCATGGGACCAGATCAAGGAGCAACTGGCCGATCTAAAGGAGATGGTAATTGGCGGCATTCAGGATTTCGTCGTCGACATGGTGGTCAAACGCGCGATTCCGAAGCTCATCGCGATGTTCATTCCGGGCGCCGGATTCATCTCCGCGATCATCTCGATCTACGACACCGTCATGGTCTTCGTGCGCAAGCTGTCGAGCATCGCGCAACTCGTCGCGGGCTACATCGATTCAATCGTCGCCATCGCGAGCGGAAACATCGGTGCGGCGGTGGCGCGTGTGGAAGGCGCGCTGGCGAGCGGGCTTTCCCTCGCGATCAACTTCCTCGCAGGCTTTGCTGGCCTCGGCAAGGTCGCCGACAAACTGATGGGCGTCTTCAACAAGGTGCGCGCTCCGTTCGACAAGGCGCTCGACTGGCTCGTCGGGTGGATCGCCAAAGCCGCAAACTGGGTCAAGGCGGGCGCACAACGCGCGGTGGCGGTGGGAAAAGAGGTAGTCGGAAAGCTCTTTAACTGGCTCGCCGTGAAATCCGGGTTCAAGGACGAAGACGGCGAAAGTCATTCGGTATTCGTGCAGGAGAAGGGCGCAGAACCTCATCTGGCGATTGCGAGCCAGGAAATGGCCGCCGAAGCGTTCCTCGATGCCTACGTCAAGAAGCGGGGCGCGGAATTTGCCAGGAGCAAGACCGCGGAAATCGCGGCGGCCCGCACGGCCATTGCCGCCGCGCAGCGGCTGATCAAGGAGGTCGTCGCAGCGCAGAAGAAGGGCGCCGGGCACGAAGCCGCGTTGGGCGAGCTGCAAAAGCAGTTGCTTGACAAGAACGTCGCTGTCTCGGCGGCCATCAGCAAGATTGTCGGGGCGGGCGAATTGCCCGTCGACATTCGAGACCGCTATCTGCTCGAAGGTCTCACCGGAACATATGGGTCGATGCCCAAGCCCAAGGGCGACAACTTTACGGCGGATCATCAGCCCCAGGCCGCGGTGCTGCAGGCGGCGCGCGAGTTCCCTTATTTCGATCCCAAGGGCAACCTGTATTCCCGTGCGGCTAACCGTGCTCAGGAGGGTTATGCGATCAATCTGTACAAAGTCCGGCACCAGGCTGGCGCGACCTATGGCAGCAAGGGCAAGGCCACGAAGCAGGAGTTCATCAATCGCGTCCAGAAGAAGGTGGCGAAGAACGCGACCGTGCTGGAGCAGCGACGCGCGGTCATTGCGGAGCTCCGCCTGGATCTGCATCGGGATGTCGTGGAGATGCGGGAAGCGAGTGCGCCCGGCAAGGAAGCCAACTGGGCCGATCTGTCGCCGGAGAAGTCCGGGCTGAGCAAGGCGCAGAGCACCAGGCTCATCGGAGAAGTCAGCGAGCGCATCATCGCGGGCGAGAACCAGATCGAGAAGCAGGACCTCGACTCCCTGCTCGATTAACTCGCGATCCTAATCATGCGACTCCCGCGCCGGACGAGACATTGAAATACCCACTGCTCTGTCCTATAAAGTTTTCAGACGACAATTGCGAGGCTTTCGGACGCATTCCAGCGACACAAGGGAATCGGACGTTTCGCACCGCTGCTCCCGGAAAGGAAGAACCGTTGACGGTGATGCCGCCAGAAACGGCGCCGATGATGCCGGGCATGCGGGAGGGCTCATGGCCTGCTTGCAAACCAATCGACTAGAACGCGTCGTGCGCGCGCATCCGGTTCGCGCGTTCCATCGCTCTGCATTTTTTGACGTTACTGGGGCGGCGCAGTTTCGGCAAGCACGGGGTTGCCCATGAACGTCATCGTGCTCACTCCGGTGCGCCTGCTCGGTGACGGCCTCAGGGCATGCTTCAGCCGGCGCCCCGAGATCACGCTGACAGCGGTCGTCAAGGACCTGACAGCCTTGCGCGACGCCTTCGGCGCGAGTTCGGCCGACCTTGCGCTCATCGATGTCACACAAGGCATCGATCTGTATGATGTGCGCGCCGTGGCGGTCGAATGGCCGGACGTTGCGCTGGTCGCCCTCGGGCTCGCCGAACAGCGGCAAGAGGTCATCCGGTGCGGACGGGCGGGTTTCAGCGGCTATGTCGCGCGTGACTGCTCGATCGACGCGCTTTGCATCGCGCTCTCCGATGTGGTGGTGGGACGGCTCGCGTGCCCCGCGGAGATCTCCGGTGGCCTCTTGCGCGCGCTGTTTCGCATGGACAGCACACCGGAAAGAGTAGTCTCCGACCAGATGCTCACGCGGCGCGAAGGCGAAGTGCTGCATCTGATCGGCTGCGGACTCACCAACAAGGAGATCGCGCGCGAATTGTGCCTGAGCGTGGCGACGGTCAAGCATCACGTTCACAGCATTCTCTCCAAGCTCGAGCTACCCGGCCGCATGCATGCGATGCGAACCGTGCGGGAGGCACCCTGGCTCGCGACGTCATCGCCCAAGCGGCGGCAGTCGGCGCGCTCGCAGTCGAAATCATGAGCGCGGCGGCTCCCGCGAACGACTTGACGATCTCATTGATCTGTATCATCCGACCGTCTGCCGGGACCGGCTGGTAGATGGTTGCTGGAGCGTTTTCGAGCGTGTCGAACTCGGTTGCCCGGTATCAGTAGGGAGGCGTTAGGGCAATGCATTGATAAGGTTGTCACCCACTGCTCGCGTCGACGTTATATTTTACATAAGGTTGATGATCAATTTTTTTGTTGTATGTCCCAGATTCGAATGTCGCGTTTCCGCCAAATAAATGGAATAGTCGCCTCCCGCCCTAACGGTCTTCAGTCGCCGCATCTCCGTTGACGGAAGCTTGCGACATTGCTTTCGGCATGCCCGCCGCAAAGGAGAACCAGATAGAACGTTTAATCATCCCAATCGCTCTGTCCAAGGACGTCTTCCAGATTCGCTGCGTCGATCCTCAAAGCGGCGCGGTTCACAACAATACGCTCAAAGGTGCACAGTCAACCAGCCGGCTTGCCGAGTCTTCAAGGAGGCCTACGTCAGCGCTCATCATTGGGCCCGAACTCTGGGACGACTCGGCCACGACGTGTGGCTTATAGTGGCCCAGTTGGCGTGGCCGTTCGTGCAGTCGAACAAGAACGACGCGGCTTATATCGCCGCGATCTGAGAAGCCGCCCAGCGCCCCAGCATGCTGTTCGTCTCAATCAAGACGATCAGCAGGCCGTGATCGCCCTGCACCGGATCCGGCAAGATCAAGTCTTGCGACTCCATACGCTTGACGAGCAAATCGAACGGCTCAAACGTCGCATTCAGGATTGGTGGCGCAATGACGAAGCACGTCGCCGCCTCTCCAGAATAACAAGATGGCACGAACGATTTGGGCGCTGCTTGCGTACGGATGAACGTATCAAGCGTGGCCATCGCCGTTAGCAAACGCCGCAACTTGAAAACCCATCCACGATTGCATGGGTAGATTGAACGATGGCAAGACAGATTGGACCGCCCAAAGGCAAGCCTGAGACATTTCTCGGACTTCAAGACCGCCAATTAGATGAGGACCTTTGCAGCGAAATCTATCAGGACCGACGGGCACGCCCGCGATCGAGTCGGATATAGGTCCGCAATCACCCTCCTCGCCACGCAAAATCACCTTGCAAATCGGAGGCGACCCTATAAGAAATGCCGTGTGTTGCCGTAGCTTGTTTGCCGGACAAACGTTTGAGGAGCGCCCGCGATGAACACGACCGGGATCATGCCAATACTCGCCACCGTACGACTCCGATCGATGCGCGTCAGATAAATACGTGGAGCACGACAGTCAGGATAGGCAAACCGTGTCAGATCGTGCAGGATACGACTTTTCTTTGTCCGCGCTCCGGCATTACGATGGATGTACGCCAACTCAGGTATTTTGTAGCCATCATCGACTCGGGCAGCATGTCGAAGGCGGCGGAGCGCTTGTTCGTCGCTCAGCCGTCGCTCAGTCAGATGATGGTCACGCTGGAAGCCGAACTGGCGGAACCGCTCCTGATCCGCAGTCCGCAAGGCGTCACGGCCACGGAGGCTGGCAAGTCGCTCTATCAGCTCGCACGCGACGTGCTGCGTCGCATGGACGAAATTCCGCAGCGCGTGAAGTCGGGCGGAGGCAGCGAATCGGGCACCGTCGCGATCGGCTTTCCCACCACCATCGCGTCCGTGCTCGCTACGCCGCTCTTCACCAGCATCGCGGACAAATACCCCGGCATTCGCCTGCAGATCTTCGAGAGCATGAGCGGCTACATCACCGAGTTGCTCGCCAACGGGCGACTCGATCTCGCCATTCTGTTCCGCGATACGGAAAGCCTCGGCGTTTCCGTGCATCCCCTGTTCGATGAAGACCTGTATGTCGTCGGCGGCACCATCGACGGTTTGCCGGCCGAAGCCGATACCTGCTCGCTTTCCTTGCTCGCGAACATGCCGATGGTCGCGCCCGGCCGCTCGAACGGTCTGAGGCTGCTAATCGAGCGCACCTTCTTTCAGGCGGGCGTGGATCTGAATATCGTCGCGGATATCGACTCGTTGCCGACGATGCTGGAAATCGCCGAGTCCGGGATGGCCTGCACGGTATTGCCCGCGTCGGCGCTGGCGCGGCGGCACTTTCAGAAGAAGCCGCGGATTGCGCGTATCGAGACGCCGCGCATGACGCGTGCCGCGAGCCTGTGCTGGTCGAAGGCCGTGCCGATGATCGCCGCCACGCAGGCCGTGCGCAACACGATGATCGAACTGATCCGCGAGTTGCAACAGAACGGCGCGTGGCAAGGCATTACGCTGCGGGTCTAGGCCCCGCGCAATCCGTCTCCATCCCGAGGATGCGCTGCGCCTTGCGCGCGACGGGTGCGTCGACCATCTTGCCGTCGACGGTCGTCGCGGCGCCCTGGCTTGCCGCCAGGGCTTCCATTACCCGCTGCGCCCAGTCGCGTTCTGCCCCGCTGTAGTCGAAGGCCGCGTGAATCGACGCGATCTGCCGTGGATGGATGCACAGCTTCGCGCCGAAACCGAAGTCGCGTGCGTAGCGTGTTTCGTCGAGGATGCGGCGCTCGTCGTCGATCGATTCGGTCACGCCATCGACCGGTGTGCCGATTCCCGCCAGAACGGATTCGAATGTCAACATCGAGCGGAAATAAAGCAGTGTCTCGCGCACGCCGCGCACGCCCGTGTCGACTTGAAAATCCAGTGTGCCGAATAGCAGACGCGCCACGCGCGGCGAGCGGGCGATCTCGCGCAACGCGTCGAAGCCGGCGGCACTTTCGATGAGCGGCAAAAGCACCGCGCCATCCGGAAGACGCGCGGCCAGTTCATGCAGTTGCGCACCCTGCGCCGCCTTCGACACGACCACGCCCTTCAGCCCGCCTTGCGTGACAAGACAGGCAATGTCGTCCGCGTAGTACGGCGTATCCGCGGCATTGATGCGCACATAGGCGCGGCCGCCCTGCGCCAGCCACGCGCCGACCGACTCGCGTGCCGCCGCCTTGTCAGCGGGCGCGACCGCATCCTCGAGGTCGAGAATGACGGCATCCGCGCCGCTTGCACACGCCTTGTCGAAACGCTCCGGCCGGTTCCCGGGCACAAACAGGTAGCTGCGTTCACTCGTCAGTGTTGCGGAGGCGTCATGCGTTCGTTGCATAATCCTCGTTCTCTGCGCGCGCGAACCCCAGTTCCTTGAGGATCGCAGCCGTATGTTCGCCCAGCGCGGGAATCGGGTCCATGCGCGGCATGAAGACGTCCGGCACGCCGGGTGGATACATCGCCGGCATCTTGCCCGCCGGACTGTCCACTGTGGTCCAGCGGCGGCGCGCTTCCAGTTGCGGATGACGCCATACGCCATGCATGTCGTTGACGTTGGCGTTGGCGATGCCCGCCGCATCCAGACGCGCGATGATCTCCGCGCCGGTCATCGTGGACAGCGTCGCGGTGATGATGGCGCGCAATTCAACCTTGTGCGCCACGCGCTTGTGATTGGCGTCGAAACGCGCATCGGTGGCGAGTTCCGGCTGCTCCAGCACCTGCCGGCAGAAGACCTCCCATTCGCGCTCGTTCTGCAGGCCCAGCATGACCGTGCTGCCGTCGCCGGCATCGAAAGGCCCGTATGGAAAGATGGTCGCGTGCGCGGCGCCCGAGCGCGGCGGCGGCGCCTGTTCGTCCATCGCGTAGTACAGCGGGAAGCTCATCCACTCCGCCATGCTTTCCAGCATCGAGACGTCGATGCGGCAGCCCTCGCCCGTCTTCTGCCGCCGCAGCAGCGCCGCCAGCACATTGGTGAACGCGTACATGCCTGCGGCGATGTCCGCGACCGAACACCCCGCCTTCGCGACCTCGTCGCCCGAACCGGTGACGGACAGGAAGCCTGCCTCGCTCTGGATCAGCAGGTCGTAGGCCTTCTTGTCGCGATACGGACCATCCGGCCCATACCCGCTGATGTTGCAGACGATCATGCGCGGATAGCGCTCGCGCAAGGCCTCGTAGCTCAGGCCCAGCCGGTCCGCCGCGCCGGGCGCGAGGTTCTGTACCAGCACGTCGGTATCGGCGAGCAGCGCGTGCAGGATGGCATCGGCGTCGCTGCTCTTCAGGTCGAGCGCAAGGCTCTCCTTCGAGCGGTTGGTCCAGACGAAGTGCGACGACATGCCCCGCGCGCGCTTGTCATAGCCGCGCGCAAAATCGCCGACGTCAGGCCGCTCGATCTTGATGACGCGCGCGCCCAGATCGGCGAGCTGCCGTGTGCAGAACGGCGCGGCAATCGCGTGCTCCAGGGCGACTACCTTGATTCCGTCGAGCGGCCGCATGCTTGGCTCCTGTAGTGATGTGTGTCGATGCCCGTTCAGCGAACGAAGCGGTTGACGTAGTCCGCGCCCAGCCCGATGCGCTCGTAATGCGCGCGGCAACTTTCGATCTTGGTGAAGACGTCTTCATAGCCGATCGCCTTACCCTTCTCGTCGAGATAAACATAGCCGCCGGTCGCATGAAACAGCGTGATCATTTCCTTCACGTCTTCCGGCACGAACAGCGTGTGGATCTCGCCCGGCGGCTCGAAGGCATAGCCGCCCGCCTCCGCGACCCAGTCGTGTTCCAGGTAGTACCAGCGGCCCTTGATCGGGAACGCATGCACCGGCCCCGTGTGATGGTGCACGGACAGCACGCCCGAGCGCCGCACCCGCAGCAGGTTGATGAAGTAGCCCTGCGTCGCGTGCAGCATGATGGGCTTGAAACTGACGCCTTCCGACTGCGGCACCCACAGATGGTCATCGTCTTCCGCGCCGGAAATGGCGGCGGGCAGCACCAACCCCTGGGCATCGTGGAATTCACGGGGATACTTGAAGGCTGCCGGTTCCGGCAGGCCGTTGTTGCGGTTCATGGCTCGATCGTTCATGTTCGTGGGACCTTTTTGTGGTGTTGCGTGTCATGTCATCAACCAGCCGCCGGCCACATCCACGACCTGGCCGGTGACGAATCCTGCTTCTTCCTTCGACGCGAGATAGAGGCACAGCGAGGCCACCTCGCGCGTTGTGCCGAGCCGTTGCAGCGGCGTCTGTGCAACGTACGCGGCGTTGGTCGCCGCGCCCGCCACGGCCACCATCTCGGTGTCGATGCGGCCCGGCGCAATCGCGTTCACGTTGATGCCGAACGGCCCGAGCTCGCCCGCGAGCTGACGCGTGAGGCCGATCACGGCCGCCTTGGTCGCGGCGTAATGCACGGCGCAGACGTCGAGATACGCCTTGCCCGCGACTGACGACATCGACACGATGCGGCCGAAGCGCTGGCGTTTCATCGCCGGCACGGCCAGCTTCGCGAAATAAAAAATACCGTTGAGATTCACATCCACCACGCGTCGCCATTCGTCGATATCCATGTCATCGACGCTCACGCCGCGGCCGTTGGTCTTCGGCGAGATGCCCGCATTGTTGACGAGCGTGTCGATGGAACCGATCAGCGCCGTGGCACGCTCGTACGCGGCCTGACATGAGTCGAAGCGGCCGACATCCGCCGCCACGAAATGCACGCGCGCGTGCTCCTGCCGCAAGCGGCGTTCGGCTTCGCGGCCGAGCTGTTCGTCGTAATCGACGAAGACCACGCTCGCGCCGCTTTCGAGAAATCCGCGCACGATACCCAGTCCGATGCCGCGTCCGCCGCCGGTCACCAGCACGTTGCGTTCATTGAAGTTCATGACCCTGTCCTCGCCCCGACGCGGTTCACAACACGACGACCATCTTCTCGACCTCCTGCGGATGGTCGATCGAATAGTCCATCATGGCGGGCAGCGTATCGAGGCCCTGCGAGATGGAGATGATCTGCTCCACCTTGGCGACGTTGCGCTGCATGAGCGCGACGGCATCCGCGAACACGTTCGAACTGTTGCGCGAGCCGATGATGTCGATCTCCTTCGCCACCACGCTGCTGATCGCGATCGGCAGGTTCTTCCCCGACATGCCCACCAGCACATAGCGCCCGGCGGCGCGCAGCACGTCGATGCCGAGCTTGATGGCCGGCTCCACCGCGACGGCATCGATCACGGCCGTCACGCCGCCGCCCGACCATGCGCGGATCGCTTGCGGGTCGTCGCGCTCCGGATTGAAGACGTGGTCTGCGCCCAGTGCCGTGGCCTTGTCGAGGCGCGAGGCCATCACGTCCGAGATGACGACGCGTGCGCCGATGTCCTTGCACGCCAGCACCGTCGCAAGCCCGATCGGGCCCGCGCCCAGGATCAGCACGATATCGTCCGCCGTGATGCGCCCGCGTTTGACCGCCTGCACCGCGATGGACAGCGGCTCCGCGAACGTGGCCACCTGCGGCGCGACATCGCCGCTTGCATGCATCAGATACTCCGGCACGACCACGCGCTCCTGGAACGCGCCCGGCCGGTGCACGCCGAAGATCGCCAGACTCTCGCAGCAGTTATAGCGCCCTTGCTGGCAGGCGTAACACGTGCCGCAACGCAGCAGCGGTTCGATCACGACCTGGCTGCCCACCGGAAGCGCCTGCTTGCAATCAGGCCCGTAGGCAAGGATGCGCGCGCAGAATTCGTGGCCCTGCACCATCGGCAGCTTTGCGTAAGGATGATGGCCGAGATAGATGTGATGGTCCGAACCGCAGATGCCGACCGCGCGCACTTCGAGGAGCGCCTGACCCGGTCCCGCCTGCGGTTCGTCCACTTCGGCCAGGGTGAGCTGGCGGGCTTTTTCGGTAACGTAAGCTTTCATGCGTCTCTTCTCTTTTTAGTGGTCTTGCGAGAGTGGGGAGCGTCAGGTCCGGTTCAGCCGAGCGATTCCGTGCTCGCGGCGGGCAACGCATTCGGGCGGAACGTGTAATACAGCCCCTTGATGCCGATAGCCGAAGCCGCGACGGCAGCCGGCGCGGCGAGCGCCATGAAGATCTCGTGCGACTCCCAGCCGCGCGACATCAGGATGCCGCCCATCGATGCGCCGAAGACTCCGCCGAAGCGGCCGATGCCCAGCACCCAGCTTACGCCGGTCGCACGGCATTGGGTGCGGTAGAACTGGGTCGCGAGGATCACGGTCTGCACCTGGCTGCCCATCGCGAAGCCCGCAAGGAAGACGAGCGCTTCCTGCATCGGCACGTCATTGAGCGGATGCATCGCGATGGCGACAAGGCACAGCGCCGAAGCCGCATACGCCGTCGCGATCACCACATAGCCGCTCATGCGGTCCATCAGCCAGCCCATGATGATGTTGCCCACGGTGCTGCCGGTCAGGAACATGCCCGTGACAATGGCCGCCTGCGCAACCGGCACGCCGGCGTCCCTCATCATCGTCGGCATCCAGCCGGTCACCGTGTAGACGATGATCAGCCCCATGAAGTAGGTCAGCCACAGCATGACGGTGCCGAGACCGTTGTTGTTCTGGAACAGCGCGATCACCGGCGACGACGATGCATTCTGCGGATTCACGCTTTCCGGCAGCACAAAGCGCGCATCGGTGAAATCGGTCTGTGCGGAAATGCGCCGGAGAATGCGCGCGATCTTCTCGGCCGGCGCATTGCGCACCACGAGAAAGCGCACGGACTCGGGCATGATGAAGGTGAGGAACGCCACGCAGATCAAAGGCAGCACGCCGCCGATGATCAGCAGGCTGCGCCATCCATGCGAGGGAATCACCGCGGATGCGACGAATCCCGCCGAGGCGGAGCCGATCGACAGGCCGCAAAACATCAGCGTGGACAGCAGCGAACGGCGGCGGTGCGGCACGTATTCGCTCATCAGCGTGACGGTGTTCGGCAACGCGGCGCCGAGGCCGAGACCGGTGACGAAGCGGAACAGCGTCAGCGACCACAGCGACCACGCCGCCGCGCTCGCCAGTGTCATGAGGCCGAACAGCAACGCGGAAATGACGATGACCTTCTTGCGGCCGAAGCGGTCCGCGAGCGGCCCGGCGGTCAGTGCGCCGAACGCGAGCCCTAGCAGCGCTGCACCCATGACAGGCGCGAGCGCGGCCTTTGAGACATTCCACTCCGCAATCAACGAAGGCGCGATATAGCCCATGGCGGCGGTATCCAGGCCGTCGATGGACACGATCAGAAAGCAGAGGATAAGGATCGTCCATTGAAAGGGCGAAAAGCGGTTGTCGTCGAGAAACTGCTCGACATCGATTATTTTTTTACTCACGGAGTTGTCTCCTCAAATGTCCTGAGAGTGGGTGTTTCAGGTCCTGTGCCGGAATTATTCTTTGACGACGAACGGCGGTACTGAGTGGCTGAAATGCTAAACGGATATGCGCGAGCCCAGGAAAGACGAATTTTCCATACCCGCTATCGGTTCAGCCTATCGCTTCTATTGGGGCTTCTTTTGGTGCATCCAATGGGCATTTGGCGCATCGGAATAGCTCACTGAAATAAAGCCCAAACCAAGGGTTTGCCCTGCTACGAATCCGAAAAATGATTCTTTAGCATTCGTATCGCCTGCCGCATGCAGGCGCTTCGCAAAGGCCCCAAAGGCGTGGCCGCGCGAAGCCGGTTTGCCACCTTTGCTGTTCTACGTCGACAAGGGCGTCGACGTTCTGGCCGGATTCCCGGCACGCACCCACTACTCGAATACCACCCATCCGCGCGATCGTTCGCGACGGCTTGCATGCGCGCGTTCGCGTCCATGTCGGTCGTTCGTCCGGCCTCGCCACAGGAGCGCATTTCATGCCCGTGAATCGCCGCCGCTTCCTTTCATCATCCGCCGCCACGGCAGCCATGCTCGGTCTCGCGGGAACGCGGGCCATTGCCCAGACCAGCGACAAGATCACGGTCGATGCCATCTACGACCTCTCCGGTGGTCTCGATATCTACGGAAAGCCGATCGTCAACGCCCTGCATCTCGCAGCGGAAGAAATCAATGCATCGGGCGGGTTGCTCGGACGCCAGCTCAACTTCACGGTCTTCGATCCGCAGTCCAACATGCAGCTTTATCCGCAGTTCGCGCAGCAGGCGGCGCTGCGCGACAAGGCGGCAGTCGTGCTGGGCGGCATCACGTCGGCATCGCGCGAAGTCATGCGGCCCGTGTTCGACCGCTTTCGCACCCTGTACTTCTACAACAACCAGTACGAAGGCGGCGTGTGCGACCGCAACTACTTCGCCACGGGCGTTACGCCGGCACAGACCGTCGCGAAGCTGGTGCCGTGGGCGGTGCACAACTGGGGCAAAAAAGTCTACATCGTCGCGGCGGACTACAACTACGGCCAGATCACCTCGGAGTGGGTGAAGAAGTACACCGCGGACGCGGGCGGCAAGGTCGTCGCGACGGAGTTCTTTCCGCTCGACGTGACCAACTTCGGCGCGACCATCTCGAAGATCCAGGCAGCATCGCCGGACTTCATCTATTCGGTGCTCGTCGGCGGTGCACACATGGCGTTCTACCGGCAATGGAAGGCGACCGGCATGACGGGCAAGATACCGCTCGCATCCACCTCGTTCGCCGGCGGCAACGAGCACATCATCCTGTCGCCGGAAGAATGCAACGGCTTCATGGTCTGTCAGAACTATCTGCAGGAACTGCCCGGCCCGACCAACGCGGACTACGTCAAACGCTTTCATGCACGCTTCGGGCAGAACTACCCGTACATCACTGAACTGGCGACGGCTGCCTATCAAGGCTTCCACCTGTGGGCGGCGGGCGTGCGCCGCGCGGGCAGCGTCGAGCGGATGAAGGTCGTCGAAGCGCTCGAATCCGGCCTGTCCATCGACGGACCGAGCGGCAAGGTGACCATCGATCCGCAAACGCATCACTGCGTGCTCGACGTGCACATTGCGCGGGTCCAGAACCACAAGCTCGAACTCGTCGAAAGTTTTCCGCAGCAGAGGCCTGCGGATACCGCCGCGGTCTGCGACCTCAAGAAGAATCCCGCGGATAGCCGCCAGTATCAGATCAAGATCTGAGCACGCTGATGATCCTCGCCACGGAGCCGGAATGGACCTGATCCTGATCTACGCAATCGATGTGATCGGCGCAATCGCGATGCTCGCGCTGCTCAGCATCGGGCTGGCCGTCGTGTTCGGCATGATGAAGATCATCAACCTCGCGCACGGCGACTTCATGATGCTCGGCGGCTACGTGACGATCCTTGCGACCAACAAGCTCGGCGTGCCAATCTGGATCTCGATGCTCGTGTTGGCGCCGCTGGCGGTCGGGCTGTTCGGAATCATCGTTGAACATCTGATCGTGCGACATCTGTACGGACGCATGATCGACACGATGCTGGCGACCTGGGGCCTGAGCCTCGCTATCGTCGGACTCGGCACGATGATCTTCGGCAACACGACGCTCGGCATTTCGACCCCGCTCGGCAGCGTGACCATCGGCGCCCGGCAGACGAGCGGCTACACGCTGTTTCTCGTTGCGCTCGCGTGCGTCGTCTCTGCCGGCGTCTACGCCGCGTTGCGCTTCACGAGCGTCGGCATGCGCGCTCGCGCTTGCATGCAGAACGCCGACATGTGCGATGCGCTCGGGATGAATCCCGATCTCGTCTACAAGCTCACCTTCGGCGCCGGCGCCGCGTTGTCGGGACTCGCGGGTGCCGCGTTCGCACCGTTGAGCGGCGTGATCCCAACCATCGGCGCGGCTTATGTGGCGAAGGCCTTCATCACCGTGATCTGCGGCGGTACGGCGGTCGTGGCGGGCACGCTATCGGCGTCGAGCCTGTTCGGCATCGTAAGCCAGGCGGTGACCTTCGTGGCGACGCCCGTATTCGGCGAGATATCGGTGTTCATCGCGGCGATCGTCCTCGTGCGTCTCCTGCCGCAAGGCATCACGGGACGCTTCTTCAGGCGGGCCAGCTGATGCCAACGTCCACGCAAAAGTCGATGCAAACGTCTTCGTCGATCCGAGCCGTCGCGGGCGTGGCCGCCGTGGCATGCGCCCTCGCCGTTCCGTATCTCGCCGATACGTTCACGGTGCTTGCCATGACGGTCTACGTCGTCATGGCGATCCTCGCGCTGAGTCTCGCCTTTGTGTGGGGTCACGGCGGCATCCTGTGCTTCGGCCAGTCCGCATTCTTCGGGCTGGGCGCTTACGGCTACGCGATCGCCTCGCTCAATCTCGGGCCGGGCGTGGGCGCCATCGTCATCGGAATCGGTGTCGCGACGCTGGCGGCGCTGCTGCTCGGCTACTTCATGTTCTATGGCGGCATCAGCGACGTCTATCTCGGCGTCATCACGCTTGCGGTGACGCTGATTCTGTTCAACGGCATGAACTCGACCTCGGGCGATGCCTACCGGATCGGCGCGGCGCCGCTCGGCGGCTTCAATGGCATTCCGTCCATTCCGGCGCTGCTGCTCCCCGGCTTCGACGAACCGCTCTCGCCCGAAGCCATGTTCAAACTCGCGGCCTTGGTGCTCGTGTTCGTCTACTTCGGCCTGTGGCTGCTGCAACGATCGCGCTTCGGCCGGATCGTCGCCGCCGTGCGCGAGAACGAACAGCGCGCACTGCTGCTCGGCTATCACGTGAACCGCTTCAAGCTCGCGACCTTCGCCATTGGCGGCGGTATCGCGGGACTCGCGGGCGTGCTGTACGCCAATTGGGGCGCCTTCGTCAGTCCGGGCGTGTTCGGCATGTCGCAGTCCGCGCAGATCATCATCTGGGTGCTGGTCGGCGGGCGCGGCACGCTCATCGGGCCGGTGATCGCGTGCATCGGCCTGCAGTGGCTCGTCGCCGCGCTCGGCACCCAGCAGGTCGTCGATACCGGTCTTGTGCTGGGTGCGATCCTGACGCTGTTCGTGCTCGCCATTCCGCGGCATTGCGCCGACGGTGGCGGATGCCTGCCGACGCATCGGCGCACGCCGCACGGCCCACGCCATCGAGGCCGAGTCGCAAGCCCGGAGGGACGCCACATGAACGACATCCTGTTGGAGACGCGCGGGCTCGGCGTGAGTTTTGGCGGCGTACATGCCGTGCGCGACGTCAATTTCGCGCTCGCGCGAGGCGAAGTGCGCTGCCTGATCGGCCCGAACGGGGCCGGCAAAAGCACCTTCTTCCGGATGCTCTCGGGTCAGCTCGCGCCCACGCGCGGCGAGATCACCTTCGACGGAGTGCGTCTCGACCGACTCGATACATGGGAAGTCGCGCGCCTGGGCATAGGCATCAAGACGCAGGTGCCGAGCGTGTTCGAAGGCCTGTCGGTGCGGGAAAACCTCGCGCTGGCGGCCGCGCGCCGCCCCGGCGCGCACGGCAGGCGCGATATCGCGGCCATCGTCGACGAAACACTCGCGATGACCGAACTCGCGGCTTTCGCCGAAGTTGCCACCAATACGCTCGCTCACGGGCATCGTCAGTGGGTCGAACTGGGCATCATCCTCGCGTCGCGCCCGACACTCGTGCTGCTCGACGAACCGGCGGCCGGCATGACCTTCCGCGAAGTGCGGCGCACGGCTGAACTCGTCGGCGCGATCAATGCGCACAGCACGATCGTCGTGGTCGAGCACGACATGGCGTTCATCGGTCTGATCGCGCAACGCGTGACGGTCTTCAACCAGGGCTCGATCCTGGCCGAAGGCACCTTCGAAGAGATCACGGCGCACCCGGAAGTGCGCGCCGCGTATCTGGGACAACATGGAGGCCGGCATGCTTGAAGTCGACGATCTCCATGCGGGCTATGGCCGCGTTCCTGTGCTCAACGGCCTGCGTTTCGGCATGGTGGCCGGCGAGTTCGTCGGCGTGTTCGGACGCAACGGCATGGGCAAGACCACGCTCATGCGCGCGCTGATCGGCGCGCTGCGAACGACACGCGGTCTGGTGCGCTTCGAGGGCGGCGACCTGACCAACCGGCGCGCGCATATTCACGCGCGTGCCGGTATCGGTTATGTACCGCAGGGCCGGCAGATATTCCCGACGTTGAGTGTGATCGACAACCTCCGCATGGGTTGCGTGAAGGCGCCGCGCGAAGCGGAGGCGACCGTAATGTCCGTGCTCGAACTCTTCCCGCGTCTGCGCGGATTGCTCGAACGCACGGGCGGCAGTCTGTCCGGCGGCGAGCAGCAACTCGTGGCGCTCGCCCGCTGCCTGTGCGGCAAGCCGCGCCTCATGCTGCTCGACGAACCCACGGAAGGCATTCAGCCATCCATCTGCGACGAGATCATGGAAACGCTGGCGCAGCTGCGTGAACGGCACGGCATCGCCATACTACTGGTCGAGCAGGACATCGATTTCCTGCGCGCGTTGTCGGATCGCATCCTCGTGATCGAAAGAGGCGAGATCATCGCGGAATTCCCATCCGGGTCGATGTCGACGGAGGACATCGCGCACCGATATGGCGGCCTTGGTGCCGCAAACCTGAAATGACCATGCGAACAGCGCACCGCGACGGCCATCATGTTGGCCTTCTGTTTTCGAAAGTCAGCATCACGGCTGCGAACGAAACGACCCAGGAGAACGCCAGCCGGCTCGCCATCGACGAAATCAACGCCGAAGGCGGCATTCGCGGCGTGCCGCTGGTGCCGGTAGCGCCCGAGGTTGGCGTGAGTCCCGAGGCGTTCCGGATTGCCGCCGAATGGCTGTGCGACGTGCAGAAGGTTCCGGTGATCTTCGGCACCCATATGTCAAGCACTCGCAAGGCCGTGTTGCCCGTGGTCGAAAGCCGGCGCACGCCGCTTTTCTACGCCACACTCTACGAAGGCTTCGAATATTCGCCCTACTGCTTCTACACCGGCTCGGTGCCGAACCAGAATTCGGTGCTGCTCGCGAGCCACGTGATCCGCCACTACGGCAACCGCGTGATGTTCATCGGGCACCAGTACGTGTATCCGCGCGAGTCGAACCGCATCATGCGCGAACTCTACGAGCACGCGGGCGGCACGGTCGTCGCGGAAACCTATCTGCCGCTCGATGCACCGGAGGAAGATTTCGAGCGCGTGCTCGCGCATGCTCGCGACCTGCGCCCCGATGCGATCTATTCGACGGTTGTAGGCCACGACATCGTCAAGCTCTACCGAGCCTATCGCAGGCTCGGCTACGACCCGGCGACGATGCCGATCGCAAGCCTCGCCACCATCGAAACCGATCTCGCGGCCATGCCCTCGGAAGCCTCGGAAGGTCACGTCACCGCCGCGCCGTGGTTCGACACGCTCGACACCGAGCGCAGCCGTGGATTCGTCGCTCGATATCGCGCCCGCTTCGGCGCCGACGCGCCCATCACCGCGTGCGCCGAGGCTGCCTATTTTCAGGTGCATCTCGTGGCGGATGCCGCACGCCGCGCCGGCACGCTCGACGCGGCCGAACTCGTTCCCGCACTCGACGGCGCGCATTACGACGCTCCACAGGGACGAGTCACGATGGACGGCGACACGCATCACACGTGGCTATGGCCGCGCATCGCGAGGGTCAACAGCCGGCGTCGCTTCGACATACTCTATTCGTCGCCCACGGCAGTGCGCCCCGTGCCCTATCTCGTCGATCACGCGCTGAACTTCGACGCGCACTCGCTGCGATGAACGGCGGCCCTATGCGTGCGGTCATGCAAAACACGCAGCCCACCCTGCGCGAACTCAACGACCTCCGCGTGCTCGTGATTCATCCGCACGACGGGGAGGCGCAGTTGCTGGTCGCCCATCTGCGTCGGATCGGCTGCCGGCCCACGCATCAGTGGCCGATGCCTGTGCGCCTGGGCACTGACACAGATGTCGTGCTGCTGACCATTGAGGAAGGTCATCGCGACGCCATTCTGACGCTCGCCACGGGCTTCGACGAATGGGGGCCGCCTGTCATCGGCATCGTCGAATACGAGAATCCGGCCACCCTGCAACTGATCCTGCAAAGCGGCTGCGCGGGGGTGATCGAGCGGCCCGTGCGCCCGTTTGGCCTGCTTACGCAACTACTTTTGGCGCGCACCGCGTGGAAGCAGCGCCTCGCCAGGCTTGCGGCGCTCGATGCCCTGCGCGCCGATGCGCACACGAGCCTCCTCACGACCGCCAAGACCTTGCTGATGACCCGCGAAGGCATGACGGAAAACGAAGCGCATCGCTCGATTCAGGCGCGTGCGATGCACGCCCGCGCATCGCTTCACGACATGGCGCGGATCGTCATCGACGAGATGACTTGAGCCGAACCTGGCTCGATACGAGTCGACCTTCACACTCACTTAGGATCACAGATGACCATCAAGCGCCCCACCCTGAGCCAGCTAAGCGACGTCGCGTCTGATCTCGGCATGCATCTGTCGGATGCGCAGTTGCGCGACTTCGACGCCGTGATGCAGGCGAGCTATGACGCCTACGATCTTGTCGATGCGCTGCCCGACTTCGTGCCACGCGTGACGTATCCGCGCACGCCGGGATATCGGCCCGGCGCTGAGGAAAACCCATACGGCGCGTGGTACGTGAAAAGCGAAGTGCGGGGCGCGCCGGAAGGCAAGCTCACAGGCAAGACGGTGGCGCTGAAGGACAACGTCTGTCTCGCAGGCGTGCCGATGATGAACGGCGCGTCGACGCTGGAAGGCTATGTGCCGGATATCGATGCGACCATCGTGACCCGGTTGCTCGACGCGGGCGCGACCATCACCGGCAAGGCCACCTGCGAATATCTCTGTTTCTCCGGCGGCTCACATACCAGTTCGCCGGCGCCGGTGCACAACCCGCGACGTCACGGTTACTCGGCGGGTGGCTCGTCGTCAGGCAGCGCGGCACTCGTTGCGGCGGGCGAAGTCGACATGGCCATCGGCGGCGATCAGGGCGGCTCGATCCGCATGCCGGCATCTTATTGCGGCATCTATGGCATGAAGCCCACGCATGGTCTTGTTCCCTATACGGGCATCATGCCGATCGAACTCACGCTCGATCACACCGGGCCGATGACCGCCAGCGTCACAGACAACGCGCTGATGCTCGAAGTGCTCGCCGGTCCCGATGGCCTCGATCCGCGCCAGTACGCGGAGCGTCCGTCGCAGCCGTATCGCGAGTTGATGAAACGCGGGGTGGAGGGCCTCAGGATCGGCGTCGTACGCGAAGGCTTCGGCTGGCCGCATTCGCAGGAGGCATCCGATGCGAAAGTGAGCGAAGCAGCCAGGCACTTCGCGGAACTCGGTGCGCAGGTGTGCGAGGTGTCCGTGCCGATGCATCGCGTGGGTCCGGCGATCTGGTTGCCGGTCGCGTGCGAAGGCGCGACACAGCAGATGATGAAAGACAACGGGATGGGCTTCAACTGGAAGGGTCTGTACATGACCGGCCTGCTGGATTTCCACGCGAACTGGCGCCAGCGCGCCGATGAACTGTCGGACACGCTGAAGATCACGATGCTGTTGGGCGAATATTTCATCAAGCACTATCGCGGCCACTACTACGCCAAAGCGCAGAACCTGTCGCGGCAGCTCAGGCTCGCCTACGACGCGGCGCTCGCCAACTGCGACGTGCTGCTCATGCCCACGCTTCCGCTCACCGCCACGCCACTACCCAAGCCCGGCGCGCCGCTCGACGAAGTGATCAGCCGCGGCACTGAACTCACGACCAACACGTGCCCGTTCGATGTGACCGGACACCCCGCCATGAGCATTCCGTGCGGCACGGTCGACGGCTTGCCAGTCGGCCTCATGCTCATCGGGAAGCACTGGGACGAGGCGGCGATCTATCGCGCGGCCTACGCCTTCGAGCAGTCGGTTGACTGGACGGCGCTGTAACGCGCAACAGGACACGAGAGGACACGACTGACATGACTCACGACACACTGCCGCAATTCATGCGCGATCGCGGCGCGCTTCGCGGCGTGACCGTACTCGACCTGACGCGCGTGGTCGCAGGCCCCTACTGCGCGATGCTGCTCGCCGATCTCGGCGCGACGGTCATCAAGATCGAGCATCCCGCCGATCCAGATCTCACCCGCGAGTTTCCTCCCTTGCACGACGAAGACGGGGAACCCGTCAGCGGCTTCTTCGCGCAGTTCAACCGCAACAAGCTCGCCGTGTCCCTCGATCTCAAGCAACCCGACGGCCGCGCCACGTTCTTGAAAATGGTCGAAAAGGCCGACGTGGTCATCGAAAATTTCCGGCCGGGCACGATGGACCGCCTCGGCATCGGCTACGAGACGCTGAGAAAGATCAACCCGGCGCTCGTGTTCACGGCGATCAGCGGCTTCGGCCAGCGCGGCCCCAATGCGGCGCGACCGGCCTTCGACAGTAGCGCGCAGGCATCGGGCGGCTTGTGGTCGATGAACGGCACCGTGGAGGAGCCGATGCGCGTGGGCACGGTCCTGGGCGATCTGTCGGCGGCGCTGTACGCGGCCATCGGCACGCTCGCCGCGTTGCGCGAAGCCGAACGTGGCGGGGCCGGAACCGGATCCGGCCAGCTAGTCGATATATCGCAGCAGGACTCCATCGTCTCGCTCACGGAGAACGCGCTCGTCACCTACACGGCGACGGGGAAGGTCACTGTACCCGAAGGCAATGGGCATCCGTTCGTCAAGCCCTACGGCCGCTATGCGTGCAAGGACGGCTTCGTCTTCTTTGGCGCCTACACCGACAAGTTCTGGCGCGAGGCCTGCACCGTGTTCGGCGACACGGAGTTGGCGAACGATCCCGACACCGCGACGATGGCGAAGCGCTTTCTGCCAGAGAACTATCGACGCAAGGTCGACCCCGCCGTGCGCCGCTGGCTTGCGGAGTACACCAAGGCCGAACTCGAAGCAATGACCGGCGACCGGTTTCCGCTCTCGCCGATCAAGGGCATCGACGAAGTCGTTGACGATCCGCATCTGCGCGAGCGTGACATGGTCGTGCCGGTGCGCTATCGAGGGACGACATTCGACGTGTTCGGCAATCCCGTCAAGCTCTCGAACGGCACCTTCGAACACGGCGCGAGCGCGCCCGTTGTCGGGCAGCACAACGACGCGGTGTATCGCAGCTGGCTCGGCCTGTCTGAAAGCGAATACGCCGCGCTTCGTGCGCAAGGAGCAATCTGATGCCTGGCCCGAGCCTCATCACCGAGGACATGCGCAGCCGTATCGGCGCGACGCTGCCGCCCTTTCGCTTCGAAATCAGCCGCCAGGACGTGCGCAAGTACGCGGTCGCCACAGGTCAGCGTCAGGCCCGCTTTCTGTCGGGCGACGAAGCGCCGCTGCTGTTTCTCTTCAGTGCGATGATGCCCGTGCTGCCGCTCGATGCGCTGCGCGCCGATGGTCACGCGCCTGACAATCCGCTGATTCCGGAGCTGCCTCTCAAACGGATCATGGCCGGCGGGAGCGAATACGAGGTGCGTGGGCGTTTGCGCGCAGGCGATGTGCTGCACTGCACGCAGACGCTCGTCGATCTCTTCGAAAAGCAGGGAAGCGACGGTCCGCTGATTTTCCTCGTGTTCGAAAACCGCTTCGACGACGATTCGGGACATACGGTCGTGATCGAACGACTGACGAGGATCGCACGATGAAGTACGACCACGACACGAACGACCTTCGGCTGCCGTTGCGCGAACACCGGGCGGATGCCGTGCAGCTTTTTCTCTACAACGCGGCGATCTGGAACGCGCATCGCATCCACTACGACCTGCCGTATGCGCAAGAGAAGGAGGGCCATCCCGCACTGCTGGTGGACGGTCCCTTGCAGGGCGACTGGCTGATGCAACTCGTCTACGACTTCATGCGCGAGGACGACGAGCTACTCGCGTTCAGCTACAGCAATCGCCGCGCGGCATACGCGAACGAGTTGCTCACCGCGCACGGCGAAGTCGTGGACGAAGACTCGCAGCGTGTGCGGCTCGCGCTGCGCCTGGTCAATGCCACGGGCGATGTGACCACGACGGCCAGAGCGGATTTCCGGCGATCGCCGCGAGGTTAATCGCCTCTATAGCGGTATGGCGCGCTTCGCATATCAAATGTGGGAGGCCTTGATTGGCGGGGCCACTACAAGCCCGCCAGCTTCGTCAACGCGGGCACGCTCAGCACGGCCGTGTAATAGCCCATGAACTGCACGCCTGTATTGAAGCCGAAGTGCCGAGAAAGCAGCCCGCCCAGCAGCCCCATGCTCAGAATCACAAGCAACCCGAGCAACGCGCCTTCCCACACGCTGATCACGACGATCAACCCGACGAAGGTTGCGATGATCGCCTCGTGACTCAGCTTCCTCGCCACGAACGACGCCGCGCGATGCGCATAGTTCATCGACAGCGGATACGCGATGAGCGCCGCCAGCACTACCGCCAGCAAGCCGTAGCCCAGGAACTGCCACGTGGTCATCATCGTGTGGAGATTGTTGATGTGTCCGGTCGCGGCATCGACGGTGAAGCGCGGCGGCGCATTGAAGAGCGGCGCGGCCGGCCCGGCCGCCACGGGACTCAGCGGCAGGCCGAACGCGATCAACGGAATCAGGGCCTCGGCGATATACGTCGCCTCGGTCACGCCGTTGCGCGCGGCGATGACCGTCGTCAGCCGGTGATACGCATGTTTCACGCGCGAGCCGACCAACTCGCCCAGCACCACCGTCATCGCAACCGGGCTGAACACGAAAGTCGCGCTGGATACGGCAGCGGTGGCGGCGGTCCATGCGCGTTGCTGACCGTCGAGGACCTTCAGCGGATTCGGGAAATACCCGCTCCAACCCTTGACGTCGGGCGCGAGCGAAAACGTGCGTACGCGTTCCCGGCTCATCTGCTTGCGGCCCGCGGGCGAGAGAATGGAGAACAGATCGGCCACGAGCGGCCCGATCGCGATGCCCAGAAAATAGCTCACCGACAGCTTCACGCCGTACTTGCCCGTCAGCGCCTGCAACGCGACGATCACCAGCACGAACGGCACGAGCAGCAGCACGGCAGCCCATCGTCCGGCGGAAAAATACGCGATCAGAATCGCCGCGATCAGAAACACCCAGGGCGCGGCCTTTGTGATGATCGGGCCGAACGGTGCGAGCAGCACCGCGAACAGCACGGCCAGCGGCACCGCGACGAAAGCGGCGATGATTGCGCCGGAAATCATCTTGCGCAGCGCGATATGCGGCACGCCGAGATTGCGCAGCATGGTCGCCTGTTGCAAAAGGGGCGTGGCGAGCGTGTCGCCTGGAATGCCGAGCAACGCGGTGGGGATCGCATGTGTCATGTGCTTCGACACCGCGCCCGCCATGAAAAACGAGAATACGCCCACAGGCGGCACGCCGAGCAGCACGACGAGCAGCGTCAACGGAGCGAGCGTGGTGGTCTCGTCAGTGCCGGATATCAGGCCGATACCCGCGAACACGACTGCGCCCATGAGTCCCATGCCCAGCGCGACGGCGAACTGACTGATCAGCGGTTCCATCATTGCGCTCCCGGTCGGCTCACGTTGCACTTGTCATCGCGCTTGTCCTCGCGCTTTTCATATTCGGCGAAAAGCTCGTAGAGACCCAGTTCCTTCATCTCCGCGACGACGGCGGGCGGCAGGTCGGCCACGCGGCCGAGACCGCCCGCTTCGTTTGCCAGTTGCGCGAGCACTTCCTGGCGGCCCGCATCTCCATGCGCCTCTTCGATTACCTCGCGTTTGGGCTTGAAGAGCCTGGCGCAGACGGCGCCGGACAACAGGCATCCGCCGAGTCCCACGAGCATCGCGTACGCGCGGGCCATCGCGGGATCGGGCACCGTGCTCCCGAGGATGCGGTTGGCGATCAGAAACGCGCCGAAGCTGATGACCACGCCGAGCACGACGGACCAGGCGAGATGCCGCGTATCGACGGTATCGCCCCACACTTCCACGAGTTGGTAATTGGCGCTGGCGACGCTCGCCGGCCGAAAGCCGCGTTCGTGCGCGGCGATTCCCTGTTCCATGTCTCTCGTCCTTTATCGGAGTTTCGTATCGTTTTTAATGCTCGACGATGCCGGCCATTCACGTGATCCGGTCAGTTGCGCTTCGAAGAATCAGGCATCGCGCGGGCCTTGCAGCAGCGTCATTGCGTGATCGACGCTCACGTTGCGCGCCGCCACCATCTTCTTCACCACCCAGTCGATATCCTGCCCCGCCGCACCCGCCGACAGCGCGATATTGCGTGCATGCAGTGCCATGTGGCCGCGCTGGATGCCCTCGGTCGACAGCGCGCGCAATGCGCCCATGTTCTGCGCGAGACCGACCGCCACCGCGGTCTCGCCCAGGTCCTGCGCCGAGCGCACGTCCATGACCTTGAGCGCGAGCCGCGAGAGCGGATGGGTCTTGGTCGCGCCGCCAACCAGTCCCACCGGCATCGGCATTTCGATGGTGCCGACGAGGTCGCCGTTGTTGGCCACTTCCCACGTGGTGAGCGACGTATAGCGACCGTTGCGGCTCGCATACGCATGCGCGCCCGCCTCGACCGCGCGCCAGTCGTTGCCGGTCGCGAGGATCACCGGATCGATGCCGTTCATGATGCCCTTGTTGTGCGTCGCTGCGCGATACGGATCAATGGCCGCGAACAGGTAGGCATCGACCACGCCCGCGATCACGTCTTCGCCTGAATACTCCTTCGTTTGCAGCGTCGCGGCGCTGTAGCTCACCTGCGCGCGCGCCAGTCGCAGATCGGCGAGATTCGACAGGATACGCAGGCGCACCTTACCGCCCGTAATCTCCTCGATACGCGCCGCGACCGTCTCGGCCATCGTGTTGACGGTGTTCGCGCCCATTGCATCGCGCACATCGACAATCAGATGCGCGACCACCATCGCGCCGCGCGGCGTGTCCGGGAACACGTGGACTTCGACATCGCGGCAGCCGCCACCGAGCCCGATCAACACCTGGTCACGCGCGTTCGCCATCTCGATCAGTTCGTCTCGATGCTTGAGGATCGAAAGGCGCGCGCCGTAGGGATCCGACACGCCGACCACTTGCACCTGCGCGCGCATCAGCGGCCCCGTGCTCGATGTCCGGAAGCCGCCCGCCTCGCGTGACAGCTTCGCCATGAACGAAGCCGCCGCAACGATCGAGGGCTCTTCCACCGCCATCGGCACCAACACGTCACGTCCGTTGATCTGGAAATAACCCGCGATCGCCATCGGCAACTCGAAGGTGCCGACCACGTTCTCGATCATGCCGTCCGCCGTCTCGATGGTCAGCGCGCCGGGCTTCTCCAGGAGCGCGCGCTCGGCCTCGTTCAGTCCGGCGATCTCCGCGATGTGATGCAAGCGTTGCGACGGCGACATGGCGCGGAAATTCGGCAGTTTCGAATCGATCATCGGTGTCTTCCTCTTCGCTCAGGCGTTTGAATTTGATGGATGCGCCGGGCTTGCGACCCGACGGCAAGTGAGCGAATATTAGGCCGACTGTACCTGCTCGAAAGATACAATTATGGGGAACAGTCTGGTATCTGTACCTGGTACGGATACACTCACTCTTCAAGCGGAGACTCGGATGCGCACCGAAAAGCCCAGCCTGTCGGCGACACTGGCGGACAATTTGGCTAAACAGATCACAGACGGTCTGCTGCGTGCCGGCGAACGCCTGCCCTCTATCAGGGAATATGCCGAGGCGAACGGTTGCTCGAAGAACACCGTGATCAGCGCCTTCGATGTGCTGACAGCCAACGGGCTGATCGAGCCGCGCCGGGGTTCGGGCTTCTATGTGTCGAGCGTGACCGCCCCGCCGCTGCAAACGGAAGACGCGCCGACACTCGATCGCGCGATGGATTCCGTCTGGCTGATGCGCGAACAGTTGCAGAGCAAACCGGATTTTCTGAATCTCGGCGAAGGCTTTCCGCCGATGGCGTGGCTCGAAGATACCCGGCTCGATCACTTTCATCAGCGCGTGGTGCGCACGGGCGTCGCGTCGCTGTTCAGATACGGCAGCCGTTTCGGTTATCTGCCCTTGCGCCAGCATTTGCAGCAAAAGCTCGCCGGCTACGAGATCGAAGCCGCGCCGCCGCAGATCGTGCTCACGCACGGCGCCAATCAGGCGATGGACATGGTCGTGCGTTACTTCGTCCGCGCGGGCGATACCGTGCTGGTCGACGATCCCGGCTATTACGCGCTGTTCGGCAAGCTCAAGTTGTCGGGCGCGAATATCGTGGGCGTGCCGCGCGGTGTGGATGGACCGGACATCGAGGCGCTGGAAGACCGTTTGCGGACGCATCGCCCGAAGCTGTTTTTTACGCAATCGGTCGGCCACAATCCGACCGCGACCGATATCAGCGCGGCGAAGGCTCATCGCATTTTGCAGCTGGCTGAAGCGTACGATCTGATCGTCGTCGAAAACGATTCGCTCGCCGATCTCAAGCCTCGTTCCGCTACGCGCATCTGCGCGCTCGACCAGTTGCGCCGCACGATTTATATCGGCAGCTTTTCGAAGTCAGTGTCTGCGGCGTTGCGGGTGGGCTTCCTGGCATGCGATGCTGCCCTCGCAAGCGATCTCGCGGACGTGAAGATGCTCACGCACGTCAGCAGCTCTGAATACTGCGAACGCACGCTGGATGCCATCCTCAGCGACGGCCACTACCTGCGGCATACCAATCGCCTGCAGGAGCGGCTCAAGCGCGCGACCGCCAACGGCGTGGATATTCTGACGGGACTCGGCGCGGAGATTTTCAAGGTCAGCGATCAGAGTCTCTATCTGTGGGCACGATTCCCCGGACGCGACGACTCCATTGCCTTCGCAAGCGAGATGCTCCAGCGACACGTTATTCTCGCGCCGGGAACGATCTTCTCGGCACAGGCGAATCGTGTTTCGCCATGGTGCCGGTTCAATGTGGGTTATCTCGGCGACACGCGGTTCTCACGAGCGCTCGACGGCTGACCGGGGTGGTTGGCATGTTAGTCCCTGGAAAGGCGTCTGTTGAAGAACTGAAGCCCTCGCATCAATCCCAAAGCGTCCATCCGTGTTCGGCTGAAGTGATGTTATGCATCGGCTTGACGACGCGCTCGACCAATGTCAGCAGAGAAGACTGTCACACGCGAGCTGCTTCACCAACGACAAATCGACATGCAGCAACGCCTTCTTGGTCACGAATCAAAGTTATCCGTCGGCATATCCGGGTTATCGATTGCCGCGACATGAAAGTCGTCGAGCGGCTCAGAAAGGCCGAGAATGATGCGATGCCCTTCGATCGCCGCGCCGAGCTCGTCGATCTTTTTACGATGTGCGACTGGCTGCGCATCGGTTCGGCAAGGGTCCGCTCAAATGGTCCGACGTCTACATGTCGGCGCTCGCAGCACAGCGCTCGCCGCGCCGCGCCGTATTAGTCGGAATGCCGATGTGATGCAGTGTGCAGGTCCCGCCTCCCCGTTCCACGGCTGCCCTTTTCTCGACCGTTGAATCTGCAAGAGCGTATGGGAGTCGAAGATCAGAAACGAAAGAGCGCCAGCGCTGGCCGTCCATCTACCGCTGAAGTCTGCGGCCGAGCGCGTTATTGCCCGTCGAACCGTTCACGCGCCCCGCCGACGCTGCGCATTACGGCTTCTGAACACCGCGCGTATTCAGATACACGGCGTACAAAGTCGATGTCGCGGCGATAAACAGACGGTTGCGGCGCGCACCGCCGAACGTCACATTCGCCACGGTCTCAGGCGTAAGAATCTTGCCGATGAGTTTGCCGCTGGAATCGAAGCAATGCACGCCGTCTCCCGCGGCGACCCACAGATTGCCGTCTTCGTCGAGACGAAAGCCGTCCGGCACGCCAGGATCGATCTCTGCGAACACGCGGCCGTTCTGTAAGCGACCATCGCTTGCGACATCGAACACACGGATATGATGCGGCGCGTCCGCTGCGTGCGAACGCCCCGAGTCGGCCACGAAAAGCTGCTTCTCGTCGGCGGAAAAAGCCAGGCCATTGGGCTTCACGAAATCGTCTGCGACGCGCGTGATTTCCTTCGTGTGCGGATCGATCCGATACACATGACATCCGCCAATCTCGCTCTCGGCTTTGTGACCTTCGTAATCCGTGAGAATTCCGTACGGCGGGTCCGTGAACCACACGCTGCCATCCGAGCGGACCACGACATCGTTCGGCGAGTTGAGGCGCTTGCCGTCGACACGGTCCGCCAGCACGCTGAGCGTGCCGTCCGGTTCGGTGCGCGTCACGCGCCGGTTGCCGTGTTCGCAAGTGACGAGCCGTCCTTCGCAGTCGCGCGTATTGCCGTTCGAAAATCCCGACGGATAGCGGAACACGCTCACATGGCCTGACTCCTCTTCCCAACGCAGCATGCGATTGTTCGGGATGTCGCTGAACACGAGATAGCGTCCATCGGCGAAATAGACCGGACCTTCTGCCCAGCGCATGCCCGTGTGCAGTGTCTCCATGCCGCAAACGGGAATAATGTACTTGGCGAACCGCTCGTCCAGCGCTTCGTAATAAGGCATCGTCATCTCCATTTATTTTTCGTGTCGCTTCACACTCGCCGCTTCATTCTTTAGCCGATGGCGCCTTGGGCTGGCGCCGGCGAATGTCCCAGTAATACGCTTCCACGTCCGTCAGATGACGGCGCATCTCGGCTTCCGCGCGGTCGGGATCGCGGGCGGCGATCGCATCGAATATGCGCCGGTGGCAAGTGATGGCCGCATTCAGCGCGTCGCCATGTTGCAGTGACGTATGGCGCTGATCCTGCAACACGCTCAGCACGCTGCGATACAGCGCATTGACGAGCGGATTGTGCGAGAGGCTGGCGATACCGAAGTGAAACTCGTCGTCGGTGGTGGCGAAGGCCGCTTTGTCGTTGCCGGTGGCTTCGTTCTCGCGGAGCAGGCTTTCGAGTTGCTTCAGGTCTTCTTCCGACGACCAGCGGCACGCCTCGCGCGCGAGCGCCACTTCCACGAACAGCCGCGTCTGCTGGAACGACTGCATGCCGTGCGGCGTCGAGGCGAACAGCAGCGCCGCACCCGACAAATGTTCGAGCAACTCCATCGGGTCCGGCTCGACCACGCGCGATCGCTCGCCCGCGCTGACCGAAATGAGTCCCTTCTTGTTGAGCCAGAGCAGCGCTTCGCGCACGGCCGGACGTCCCACGCCGAAGCGGTCCATCAGTTCGCGCTCGGACGGCAACGGGTCGCCCACGCCGACCTCGCCCGAGAGAATCATTGCCTCGAGGTGTTGCGCGACCTGATCGAACAGACGCTGGCGCTTGATGATCGGCGGGGGCGAACTAGACATGGGGACGGTCCGTTTTTATCTGCAAAACGTGCAATGCTACACGCTCTGCTCTTCACTCATGATGCGCCGTTTGGCAGCGACGAGCGCGGCGAGCACGCGGTCGCGCCACGCACGGCGCGCGGGCAGCGCATCGGCCGCGGTCAGGGTGCGGCGCTGCTTTTCGACTTCGGCGATGAGCGGCGCGCTCCATTCGCGCGGATCGGCTTGCTCCTTCGCGAGGCCGTGATACATCGGCCCGAGATTGCGGCAATATTCGGCCACGCCCTGTTGCGCGTTCAGATCGATGGTCTCGAACGGGCCCATGAAGAACCAGCGCAGGCCGAGTCCGTCGGCGACCGCACGATCGACGTCCGTTGCGCTGCACAGTCCGTCCTCGACGAGACGGAACGCCTCGCCCAGCATCGCGCTCTGCAAGCGGTTGACGACGAAGCCATTGATCTCGCGCGCCAGGCGAATCGGCGACTGGCCGATGCGCTCCATCAGTTCGGCGGCGCGCTCGACCGCGGCAGCGTCGGTCCACGGCGCGGGCACCAGTTCCACCAGCGGAATCAGATGCGGCGGATTGATCGGATGCACGACCAGGCAGCGCGCGCGATGCTTCAGATGATCCGTGAACGACGACGCGGGCAGCCCCGAGGTCGAACTGGCGAGAATCGTTTCGGGCGCGGCGATGGCATCGAGTTTTTCGTAAAGCTCGCGTTTGATCGCGAGCCGTTCGGGCGCGCTTTCCTGCACGTAGTCCGCGCCGGCGAGCGCCTCTTCCAGCAACGCGCACGGACGAAGCCGCGCGACGATGGTGTCCACATCGTCACCATTGCCGAGACCCGCTTTCGCAAGACTTTCGCTGCCGCTGCGGACGAACGCGAGCGCCTGTTCGACGGCGGCGGCCGAGGCGTCCCAGACGGCGACCTCGAAGCCCGCGCGCGCGAAAACCAGCGCCCACGACGAACCCACTACTCCGCATCCGACGACTGCAATTCGTGTCATGTAACTCACTCCCTGATTGAATGTTCTGGTGCTGCATGCCCATCGGTGCGCGCATCAGCCCGCGGCTTTCACGGCGGCCTTGCGGCGACGGATGGAGGCGTACACGGAAAGCGCGACCGCGACGATCAGAATGCCGCCATTGAAGAAATATTCGACATAGAACGGCGCGCCGAGCTGTTGCACGCCCGAGAACGAAAACGCGACGATCAGAATGGCCAGCACGGTGCCCCCGACATTCACGCGGCCCGGACGGATCGAGGTCGCGCCGAGCAGCGAGCCGGCGAACGCGGGCAACAGGTATTCAGCGCCCACCGACGGGGTGCCCGAGCGCAGGATGCTGCCGAGCAACACGCCCGCGATCGCGCACAACAAGCCCGAAGCCGCGAACGCACCGCCGATATAGCGTCCCGTGCGCAGGCCCGACAATTCGGCGGCGCGCGCATTCGAACCGATCACATAGAGGCTGCGTCCGATCGGCAGGCGTTCGAGCACGATCCACAGCACGATGGCGACGATCGCCACGAACACCGCCGGCAGCGGCACGTAGCCAATGATCTGCGAGAGATTCGTGTAGCCCTCCGGCAGGTCGAAACCGGCGATCTGCTGCCCGCCCGTGTACCAGTTCGAGACACCGTAGAGCAGCGAGCCCATGCCCATCGTCGCGATGAACGAATCGATCTTGAAGCGCGTGACGAGTACGCCGTTGATGCCGCCGACGACGAGTCCGATCAGGATCACGATCGCCGCCGCGACCGGCCACGGCAGATGCGAATTCACCTGCAATCCGACCACGAGAACCTGCGCCATGCCGACGTGATAACCCACCGACAAGTCGAAGCGGCCGGTGGCGAGCGGCAGCATTACTGCAAAGGCGAGCAGCGCCGTGACCGACTGGCTCGTCAGCAAATTGCCGATGTTGCCGCTCGATAAGAATGTCGCGGGCCGCAGCGCGAAGAACACTGCGAGCACGAGCAGGAAGACGAATGCCAGCCCGTAAGTGGCGACGATATCCGCGAGTTGCTTGCGCGGCGGACGCGCGCCCGGCCGCGACGGTGCGCCCGAGGGAGTGTGAGTGCTGGTGCCGTTCATACGCTATCCAATTGATTGAGCAAGGTTCGACGAAGCGCCGCCGTGATCGTGGTCGCTCATCGACGAAGCGGCGATGAGCGCGTCCATCGACAGCGCCGCGCCGCCGACTTCGGCGACCACGCGGCCGCGATCGATGACGAGCACGCGATCCGCGACGGCCGCGACTTCCTCGAGGTCCGACGACACCACGATCACTGCCGCGCCGGCCGCTGCGGCCGCACGCAACATCTGGTGGATCGCGAGCTTCGCGCCGATGTCGACGCCCGCAGTCGGTTCTTCGAGAATGACCACGCGGGCGCGCGCTTCGAGCCAGCGCGCGAGCACGACTTTCTGCTGATTGCCGCCCGAGAGCCAGTCGATGAGCGAGGCCGGATTGCGCGGCCGGACATCGAACTGGTCGAGCCGCGCGCGCACGATGTCGCGTTCGGCGGCGGGCCGCTGCGCCTCCCAGATGGTGCGTTTCGCGAGCAGCGGATTGGGAAACAGGTTCTCCGCGAGCGTCATGCCGGGAAAGGTGCTTTCGCGCATGCGGTCGCCCGCCAGCAGCACGATGCCCGCTTCAATGCGTTCGCGGATGCCGTCTTTCGCGGGCAGCGCGTGACCGTCGAGCAGCACGCGCCCCGCTTCCGCCTGCAGCGCGCCGAAGATCGCGCGCCCGGCCGCCTCCTGTCCGCCGCCGCGCAAACCGACGAGGCCGAGCACTTCGCCGGGACTTGCGTCGAAACTGAGCGGGCCGCGCCCCTCGACCATCAGCGACTCGACACGCAACACGGGTGTGGCGCGCGTGGCGTCGGTGCGATCGCTTTCGATATGCTGGAAGGCGCGCCCGAGCATCTGCTCGACAAGCTTTTCGACGCGCGTGTCGGCGATCGCCGTCGTATGCACGTGACGTCCGTCGCGAAACACGGTGACGCGATCGGCCAATCCGAACAGTTCGTTCAGCCGATGCGACACGTAGATGATGCTCGTGCCCGCATCGCGCAGACGGCGCACGGCCTCGAAGAGGCGTTGCGCGTCCGCTTCAGGCAGCGCGGCGGTCGGCTCGTCCAGCACCAGCGCGCGCGGCTTGCCCGCCAGACCGCGCACGATACCGAGAATCGCCTTCTCCGCGAGACTCAGTGTGACGACGAGGCGCTCCGGATCCGGCGGCTCGATGTCCATCGCGGCGTACAGGCGCGTGGCCTGCCGCATGGTTTCGGGCCAGTCGATCAGGCCGCCCTTCTTCGGATAACCCGCGATCAGCGCAATGTTTTCGCCGACCGTGAGGTCATCGACAAGCGCGAGATCCTGGTGCACGAACGCGATCGGCAATGCGTCCACGGCGGGATCGACCGGCGCGCCGTCGAGCAGGAATTCGCCGCCGTCGGCCTGATACACGCCCGCGAGAATCTTGATGAAGGTGGACTTGCCCGCGCCGTTTTCACCGATCAGCGCGTGGATTTCGCCGCGTCGCAACTCGAACGACGCGGCGTCGAGCGCGAGCGCGCCGAAAAAGCGCTTGGTGACGCCGCGTGCGACGAGCAGTTCCGTCGTGCCCGCACTCATGTCAGCTCCCCGCGCCGGCGGCGCAGGCCGTCTGTGTGCCCTTCCAGATGTTCTGGTAGTGACACGCGAAGCCGTTGCTCGGGATGAACTCGTTGCTCTTGCCACCTTCCTTGTCGGCGTTTTCCTTGGTGACAAGATAGGTCGGCTGCACGAACTTCGACGGTTCCTGGCCGGCCATCGCGCGCACCACCGAATCGACCGCCTGGTAGCCGAACAGCGTGCTCGGCTCGGGCACGGTCGCGACTTCGTATTCGCCCTTGCGGATCATGTCGTAGGCGGACGGCGGGCCGTCGGAACCGACGAGTTTCACTTCGTCCGGCTTCACGCCCGATGCGCGCAGCGCCGACGCCACATACGGATAGAAGTTGTCGCAGCAGGTCGTGCCCCACCAGCCCTTGCCCTGATTGGCGACGATGCCCGACATCACGGACGGAATGCGGCGCGTCTGATCGGCGATCGGAATGTTGACCATATCGACGAACTTGCAGCCCGTGCACGACTTGATCGGATCGGTCGCGGCCTGTGCCTTGAAGCGCGCGATGGCGAAGCTGTTGTCGAGGAAGTGCAACTGTTTGGCCGTGCCGTTCGACTGCGCTATCACGTAAGCCGCCTGCGTCTCGCCGATTTCAGCGGGATTGGAGGTGATGTTGTTGAAAAGACCGAGCTTCGGATCGGGGCCGGGAAAAGCGGCGGCGTGAATGCCGATCACGGGAATGTTCTGCGCGATGGCCTGCTTGATCGGCACCTGCATGGCGCTGGCATCCGCCGACGTGACGATGGCCGCGGGCTTGAGCGACACGGCCTGCTGCATGGCGGCGAGCGTGCCGGTCACGGTGCCCTGCCCGTTCAGCGTGACGGCTTTCCAGCCGAGCGACTTGGCGGCTTCATCGACGCCGCGACCCCAGTTCACGAACGACACATACGACTGATCCGCCGATACGTAGACGATGGTCTGCGGCGTGGTCAGCGCCTTCGGCCCGGTCGTCGGACCGTTCCAGGCCGTTTGCGCCTGTGTGCGTTCTTTCACGATGGCCTTCGCCTCGTCCACGCTGATCGATTTGCGAATCTGCGTCTCCGGCCACGCGGCGAACGGCGTTGCGCGCGTATCGGCAAGCGCGGCATGAGCGCTCAGAAGCCCCGCCGCTGCCAGACCAAGCGCGGCTGCCGCGCGTGTGAACCGGCTCGTGCGCCGGGATTGACCGAGCGCCGCTTGGCGCATCCGTTGTTGTTCGATGTCACCCACGTTTGTCTCCACCAGGTTTCACGCCCGGAACGGCCGCGTCTCCAACATTCGGGCCGGTAGCGTTCAACTAGTATGACAGGTTGACATGTTGACATGTCATACGGGAAATCCCGAACGCACAATTTCACTTCATATGATCAGCGCTCAACGCCATTGCCGTGGAGCTTGCGGGGTGCGGGAACGGTCTTCTCCAGTGTGGAATTGAAGTTTTCCAAGGGCGTGCTCGTGCGCGACACGGTCACCGGTCGCGTCGTGGTGGAGTCGGTGCGTGAGGACAAGCCCATCTGCACGCTCGAGGTCGAGGTCATCAATCAAAAGGGCGAAATCTGCCTGAGCGGCACGACGACGACTTACACGATGCCGTTGAAAAAGGCCTGAGTTTCACTTGCTGTCTGATGGTCACGGCGACACACGGCCGGAAACTGCCTTTAGGTCCGACCGAGTTCTGGGGCCCGGTGGCTGCAACGGTTGCGCAGCAAACTCGCCAGACGGCGTTCCGCCCGGGTCACATCAGCATCATTTCGGTGTCACGCCTGGCTGGGCGATGTCGTTATGGATCCGCTTCGAAACAGTGTTCTCGCGCTGGTTCAACCGATGTTGTTCCCCGGCGGTCAGATGGCCGCCGTTCGCAGCGAGGTCGGCCCATCTCGCCTGATTGATGGATGCTTCGCGATTCTCGAGGTCATTGGCACCGTGCGCGGTGATCTGGCCGCTCTGCAGTCCCTCTTCTATACGGTCCTGCTGATTGGCCTCGCGGTTGCGTACTTCCTGAGAAAACGCCAAGAGCGGTGCGGCCACGATCAACGCAGCAGCGATCAGGCGAAGCGAGGTTGAGTTCATGCTCGTATCTCCTTCGAGGTGAGCGATGCGTTACACGAGTCGGAGCCGTTGATCCGTCGAACGAGAATGAAGCAACGGGTAACGGTTGATCGTGACACCGCAGCGGATATAGATCGATCTGATCTGACCGAAGCCGGAACCTCGTGGCATCGACGCTCAGCGTTCTGGATTGAGCGGCCGTCTTCTCCGCCGCGATTTTCCTGGCGTGCCGACCGCCCAACCGGAAGGTTGCACAGGCGATCGAACGCGGGCCATGCCCAACACCGGTGCATCGATAACGCGCTGATATGCATCGACCGGCGAAGATCAATCTCCGCCAAAAACCGCCCATGTTCCGCGTGACCTGAACCTTCCATCGTGCTGGCCAAATATCCTGCACGGTTGGCGGAGTTTCAGCGCGACTGTGCATGTTCGCGGCGAATTTGGCTTCCTACATTGGCCACAACTTTTACCGCTCGGCAAAACTCCATCGTTGAGTTGGACGAGCGCGAGGCTGACGGTTTCGGAGCCGATGTTGCCCCAGTGAAAAGGTCGCACTGAAAAATTGTGGCTGGAACTCGACATCCACGCCGGTTGTACGTCGATATTTGGCTTTCTAGAGTGCACCTGATCCTTCCGCGAACACTGCGGGCCTCCGATACCACCCTCGTTCAGTGCTGGCCCCCACCCCTCTGCACCCGGAGTTCGAGATGCTTAGAAACTACTTCCCGAAGTGGCAAGTTCCTGCCAATCGTGGGCCAAATGAACCTGTCGGACCCGACGAGCGCTTGCCCTGGGGACCGACGATCGCCATGGGCATGCAGCATGTCGTCGCCATGTTCGGCGCGACCGTTATCGCTCCCCTCATCATGGGCTTCGATCCGAACGTCGCCATTCTCATGTCGGGCGTCGGCACGCTGGTGTTCTTTTTCATCGTCGGTGGACGGGTGCCCAGCTACCTCGGTTCCAGCTTCGCCTTCATCGGTGCGGTGGTGGCCGTAACGGGCTACGCAGGGCACGGCGCCAACCTCTCGCTGCCGGTCGCGCTGGGAGGAATCATCGTATGCGGCGCCATTTATGCACTGATCGGCCTGGCGGTCATGGCCGTCGGGACGAACTGGATCGAGCATGTGATGCCGCCCGTGGTCACCGGCGCAGTCGTTTCGGTACTCGGGCTCAACCTGGCCGGCGTGGCCGTGAAAGGCATCAGTCACACCCTCTTCGATGGCGTCTTCGGTCTCGTGACCATCGTGCTGATCACCGCCGTGGCTGTGCGCGCACGCGGACTCCCGCAACGCCTGATGTTGCTGCTCGGCGTGATCTCCGCTTATGCCCTGTACGTGTTGTGCACGAATGGACTGGGTTACGGCAAGCCGGTCGACTTTGCTCCCGTGATGAATGCCGCATGGCTGGGCCTTCCCCGGTTCGCCTCGCCTGTTTTCTCGTCGCATGCGGCGCTCATGATGGCGCCTATCGCGATCATCCTGGTGGCGGAGAATCTCGGGCACGTCAAGGCCGTCGGCGCGATCACGGGCAAGAATCTGGATGCCTATGCGGGCCGTGCATTTCTTGGCGATGGCCTCGCAACCATCCTCTCCGGCTCGGTCGGCGGAACGGGCGTAACCACTTATGCTGAAAACATCGGTGTGATGGCCGTCACCAAGATCTATTCGTCGCTGACGTTCGTGATCGCCGCTCTGGTCGCCATCTTCCTCGGATTCTCGCCCAAGTTCGGGGCAGTCATCCTGACCATTCCGTCACCCATCATGGGTGGCGTCTCGGTCGTGGTGTTCGGTCTCATCGCCGTGGCAGGCGTGCGTATCTGGACCAATCACCGCGTGGATCTGTCGTCGAACCGGAATCTCATTGTGGGTGCAACCATCTTCATCCTGGGAACCGGCGATTTCACCATGACGTTCTTCGGCTTTTCGCTGGGCGGCATCGGCACCGCAACGTTCGGGGGCATCGCACTCCATGCGATTGCTCGTGCACTCAGCCGGGATCCCATCGTGACGCCGGCGGCGGACGAAGGCATGCCGGTATTCGAAGTCAGCAGCCCGACGTCTCGCCATTGAGTCATGGTGGCGTGGCCGGGTGGGAGCGCACATTCACTCGATCTCTCACGCGGCCAAGCCGTCACGGCTCAGTCCCACGAAGCGTCCTTGATGTATTCAAGCGGCGACTGACCCGTGGCCGCATGGAACGCCGAGACGAACGCCGAAGGGCTCGCATAGCCGGCGGCGCTCGAAGCGCTCTTGACCGAGCGGCCACAGAAGAGCAAGGCAATCGTTGCTGCTACCTGGAGTCGCAGGCGCCAGCTCCGGAAGCTCATGCCCGTTTCATCGCGGAAGATGCGCGTCAGGGTCCGCTCACTGGCTCCCAGCACCTCGCCCCATTCCTTCAGCGTGCGTTGATCGTGAAGTGCGGAGACGAGCCTGAACGCAATGGGCCGGGCTCGACGGTCCTGCGGTACGGGAACGCCCGCAAGGAACTGGTTGAGTCTGACATCGGCTTCGTCCGTCGAGATGGCCCGTGTCTGGGTGAACGTGCGGATCAGACGGTCTTGCACGGCCGCGTCATGATCACCGGAGAGCGCCGGCACGACCTTGCGAATGAGTGGTCTGGACGCGTCCAGGCCACTCAACCCCGGATCGTCATGCTGTATGCAGATCGTCCGCAACGAGGCATGCGTGTTCGCGACAACGGTGTGCATGACACCCGCACGAATGTAAGCAGCGTGCGACTGGGGCACGATGCTCAGCCAGTCACGGACGAACAGGGCCACGGCGCCCTGCTCCGGGTTGAGCACCTGCGCGAATTCATGCGCATGCCAACCGACGACGGTGCCGTCGTCGAGCGTCTCTGTCAGGTCGATCTGTGGCTGCGACTCAGACAGACGAACATCCAGAGACGCCGACTCGATGAGTTTCGGTTTCGACCAATGCTGTTTCATATTCGGCAAGCACAGCCCGCAGCGGCAACGGCGCGGGGATTTTCGACACATCAGCCCACCGCGTGAGCAAGCGAGTGATATCGACGGGCAAAGTACACCAGTCCGCCATGAGGCGGGTCGCCATCGCGGATGGCGGCGACCTGGCAGAAGAACACATCATGCGTGCCTTGCCGGATCACTTCCACGACACGGCAATCGAACGCCACAAGTGCATCGTCGAGCACGGGCGCGCCAGTCGCCAGCTTACTCCATGTTCCGCTGGCAAACCGTTCGGCCGACGGGGTCTTGCCGCCAAACGCCCGGGACAGGTCCTCGTGCCGATCGCTCAAGGTATTGACGCATAGCACCTGGTTATCGAGCACGGGACCATACGACGACGATGTGCGATTCATGCAGACCAGCAGCGTCGGAGGCGTGTCCGTGACGCTGCACACCGCCGAAGCGGTGAATCCGCACCGGCCGGCGGGTCCGTCGGTGGTGATGACGTTCACTGCCGCTCCCAGGCGGGCCATCGCATCGCGGTAGATCGTCTGCGTCACGACAGACGCGGCGCTGCCGGCTGGCGTTCTTGTTGTATCGGGTGACATGGTGCTTCTCCTGTGATCCGGGGATAGGTGCCCCGGTGAGCGGTCCGTCGCCCGCCGGGGCATTCTTCATGCGACGTCCGGCTCAGACATAACGGCCGAAGTCTGCGATCACCCGGCATGACAGGCCGCTGAAGCCGCGCAGGCCAGTCCAGCCCGTGAAGATCCTGAAGTCCCCATCCTGCGCGGCGCGCGCGAGCTCGCCGATATTGTTGAGGTTCTCGATGATGTACACCCCGCCTTCTTCGGCGCGCCGGTCCGCCACGCCATGCTCGTCGCCGCGGCGCACGCCGGCGGCGTCGATGCCCAGGAAACTGACGCCCGCGCCAATCAGATGGTCGATGAGTTCCCAGGAAAGCTGCGGATGATCCTTGAAGTATTCGCGCGTCCCATAGCGGTGCTTCTCGAGGAAGCCGGTGTGGAAGATGGCGAAGTCGCCCGCCTCCGCAGGCTGGCCTTCGAGCACGCTGAGATCGACGTCCCGACCGGCGAAACGCGTCGCGTCATAGACCTTGCCCTGGCGGACGCAGAACTCGGGCGGAATCGGCGACTGCAGGTAGGTATCGAGGTGCGTGCCGATGTGTCCCGCCGACATGAAACTGTGCTGGTCCATGTTGGCTTTTCCGACCACCGGGTCGTTCATGTCGATTGAAAGGGTAAGGTCGTAAAGCATGGACGTCTTCGTGAGGTTGAGTGAGACTCCAGCTTAAAATCATGACTTGTCTGGAACTATCGAAATACTGCCAACCGTGTGAGGGAAAAAGTCAACGTGCCGCTTGCGTGCATGTGAACAATTTGAGGTAGAAGCCGCCACCGGAAATCAGACGCCATGTTCCGCGCGTCCTGTCGCATAGAACTGTTTCGGCGGACAACCGAAAAGCGAGCGAAAGGCGAAGATGAATGCGGAGGTGCTGCTGTAGCCCGATTCGAACGCCACTGTCGTCACGCTCATGCCATCCTTCAGCAGTTCCAGAGAACGAAGGAGCCGAAGTCTCTGCCGCCAGTGGTGCAGCGTCATTCCCGTCTCTTTCAGGAAATGCCTCGCAAGCGTCCGCTGCGAAACATGCAGCGTCTTCGCCCAATCGCTCACACCCAGCGTGTTTCCCGGTTCCTGCTGGATTTGCTCGCACATGGTGCGCAGCTTCGGGTCTTCAGGCAGCGGCAGATTGAGCGGCGCATCAGGCAATGCTTCGAGCAGGTCGAGCAGCACCTGCACCATCGCCCCTTCCTTGCCGTGTTCGTCGTAGGTCTCGCCGATGACCGAACACAAGTGATGAATGAACGCCCGAACGAGGTCGCTGACCATGACCACCCTGCATGTGAGCACGGTGCTCACGATGGCTGGCGCGTTGATATAGATGCTTTCGAGATCGACATCCTCTGCCGCCCAGACCGAGTGCGGCGTGTTCACCGGCAGCCACATGCCGAATTGCGGCGGAACGATCAGTGTTGAAGTGCGCACGCGCACGTGCATGATGCCCCGGCGGGCAAATGCAAACTGGCACCAGTCGTGTGCGTGGGGCTCGATCAGCGTGCCCGCCGGAATGCGATACGCGCGAAAGTACGCGGGGCGGGAGAATCCTTCCAATGGCGCCGTCTGCGCCCGGCGCGTGACATGGTCTGGTTTCCGTGCCTTCATGTCCCGTCTTGCTCGATAAGAGATGTTTGCTTGATCTGCATCGCTGCGCTTGCCCCTACCGGACCCTGCACGCAGTCTGAAAGCGCGGAAGGGAGACGCGAATGCGCCTCCCCTGAACGTCATGCGCGGCTCGGGACGCGGTCAGGCTATCTGCTGCAGCGCCTTGCGAACGGTTCCGAACAGCTCGTCGATCTGTGCCTCATTGATGATGAGCGGCGGCGAGAACGCCAGCGTATCGCCGGTGAAGCGGACAAGGACGCCCATCTCGAAGCACTTGAGGAATACCTCGTATGCGCGGGCGCCGGGCTGCCCGTCACGCGGCTCGAGTTCGACACCGGCGACGAGCCCGAGATTGCGAATGTCCTTCACATGGGGCGCACCATGCAGTTCATGCGCCGCTTCTTCGAACTGCGTCTCCAGACGGCCTGCGCGCTCGAAGAGTTGCTCGTGACGATAGATGTTCAGCGTGGCGATCGTCGCTGCCGCCGCGACGGGATGCGCGGAATACGTATAGCCGTGGAAGAATTCAATGGCGCCTTGAGATGCACCGCCGACCACGGTGTCGTGCACTTGCCGGCTCACTGCCACCGCCCCCATCGGGATGGCGGCGTTATTCAGCGCCTTGGCCATGGTGATGAGGTCCGGCGTAACCCCAAAGCGCTCGCTCGCCGTGGGCGCGCCGAGACGCCCGAAGGCGGTGATGACTTCGTCGAAGATCAGCAGAATGCCGTGCTTCGTACAGATCTCGCGCAACCGCTGCAGATAGCCGGCCGGCGGCACGAGCACGCCCGTCGACCCCGCCAGAGGCTCCACGATGACCGCAGCGATGGTCGATGCATCGTGCAAGGCGACGATGCGTTCCAGGTCGTCCGCCAGATGCGCGCCCCACGCGGGCTGTCCGCGCGTGAAGGCGGCTTCCGCGATGTTGAGCGTATGAGGCAGATGATCGACGGAGGGCAAGAGATTGCCCGAGAACGTCTTGCGATTCGGAGCAATGCCGCCGACCGAAATGCCGCCAAAGCCCACGCCATGATAGCCGCGCTCCCGTCCGATGAACCGCGTGCGCTGTCCTTCGCCGCGCGCGCGATGATAGGCGAGCGACATCTTGAGCGCCGTGTCGACCGATTCCGAGCCCGAGTTGGTGAAAAAAATGCGATCGAGTTCCGGCGGCATGAAGGCAGCGACCTTCTGCGCGGCTTCGAAGGCGAGCGGGTGTCCCATCTGGAACGTCGGCGCAAAGTCCATGCGCCCTAGCTGGGAAGCCACCGCATCCGCTATTTCATCGCGTCCGTGGCCTGCATTCACGCACCAGAGGCCCGCTGTGCCGTCGAGCACCTTGCGGCCATCGTCGGTCGTGTAGTACATGCCCTTCGCTTCGACGAACATGCGCGGTGCGGCTTTGAACTGGCGGTTTGCAGTAAAAGGCATCCAGAAATTCGAAAGATCATCAGTGAAGCTCATTGCGTTCTCCAGAGGTGAAAGAATCAGTCGATGGACTTGACAATATCCTCGACGACCTTCTTCGCATCGCCGAAGACCATCATCGACTTGTCCATGTAGAACAGCTCGTTGTCCAGCCCGGCATAACCCGCCGCCATCGAGCGCTTGTTGATGATGACGGTCTTCGCTTTCCAGGCATCGAGAATGGGCATGCCGAAGATGGGGCTGCCCTTCTCCAGCGCGGCGGGATTGACCACGTCGTTGGCGCCGAGAACGATCGCGACATCTGCCTGACCGAACTCGCCGTTGATGTCCTCCATCTCGAAGACCTGGTCATAGGGCACTTCCGCCTCTGCCAGCAGGACGTTCATATGGCCCGGCATGCGTCCCGCGACGGGATGGATCGCGTATTTGACATCGACACCTTTCTCCGTCAGCTTCTGCGCCATTTCCTTGACCGCATGCTGTGCGCGAGCGACGGCCAGCCCGTAACCCGGAACGATCACCACGCTCTCCGCGTTGCCGAGCATGAACGCGACATCGTCGGCGCTTCCTGACTTCACGTTCCGCTGCGGTGCCGCTACGCCGCCCTGACTGTCCCCTGCTGCTCCAAAGCCGCCCAGCAGCACGCTGAAGAAGGAGCGGTTCATCGCGCGGCACATGATGTAGCTCAGGATCGCGCCCGAGCTTCCAACAAGCGAACCCGCGATGATGAGCATGGTGTTGCCGAGACTGAAGCCGATTCCCGCGGCAGCCCAACCGGAATAGCTGTTGAGCATGGACACCACGACCGGCATATCCGCACCGCCGATGGGAATGATGAGAAGGACGCCGAGCGCGAGCCCGATGGCGAGCACCATCAACACGCCGAGCCATTCCTGTGTCGCGACGAAGTGGTAGCAGAAGTAAAGCGCGGCCAGTGCCAGCACGAGGTTGAGCTGATGCTGTCCGCCAAAGCGCACCGGCGCACCCTGGAACAGCCTGAACCGGTACTTGCCGGCGAGCTTGCCGAACGCGATGACCGAACCCGTGAAGGTGACGGCGCCGATGAAAAGCCCTAACGCCAGCTCCACCCGGTTTCCCGCCGGCAGCGTTTCGCCCTTTGCGACGACGCCGAACGCCCACGGCTCCGCGACTTCGGCCACGGCGATCAGTACCGCGGAGAGACCAATCATGCTATGCATGAACGCGACCAGTTCCGGCATTTTGGTCATCTCGACGCGACGGGCCATCGTCCCGCCGATCCCACCGCCGACGATGAGCGCGCCTGCCGCCCAGAGCATGAGTTGGGGGGCGCTCTGCACATGCTGAACGATCACGGCGCATGTGGTGAGCACTGCAATGGTCATCCCGCCCATGCCGAACAGATTGCCCCGGATAGAGGTCGTAGGGTGCGAGAGTCCCTTCAGCGCCTGAATGAAGCAGACGCTCGCGAGCAGATAAGACAGCGCTACGGTATTGGGTGCCATGTTATCGCTCCCCGCCTGCGGCTTTCGCTTTCTTCCTGAACATCGCGAGCATGCGACGCGTCACCATGAAGCCGCCGAACACATTCACCGCCGCGAGCGCGACAGCGAGGACACCCACGCTGCGTCCGAGTATCGTTTCGGTCTGCACGGCCGCGGGCAACGCGCCCACGATGACAATCGCCGAGATGGCGTTGGTCACCGCCATGAGCGGGGTGTGGAGCGCCGGCGTGACGTTCCACACGACGTGATAACCGACGTATATCGCAAGGACCAGCACGGTCAGGTTGGTCACGGTATGACTGACGAGCATGTCCATATTCATTGCTCCCCTTTCGCTTTTCCGTTGTGCGCCACGAGACAGGCGGCGACGATCTCGTCCTCGAGATCGATATGCAGGCTGCCGTCCTCCGCCGTGAGCAGACGGACGAACTCTTGGACGTTGCGCGCGTAGAGACTGCTGGCGTCCGAGGCGACGAGACCCGGAAGATTGGTCTCCCCGACGATCGTCACGCCCGCCACCTCCACCGTCTTTCCCGGCTCGGTCAAGGGACAGTTGCCGCCCGCTGCCGCCGCGAGATCGACGATGACGGACCCGGCTTTCATCGACCGCACCATCTCTTCCGTCACCAGGACAGGTGCCGCGCGTCCAGGGATCAGGGCGGTGGTGATGACGATGTCGGCCAGCGCGACCCGTTTCGCAACTTCCCTCTGCTGACGCGCAAGCCAGCTCGCCGGCATGGCCTTCGCATAGCCGCCTTGTCCCTCGGCCGCGTCGCGCTCTTCCTGCGTCTCGAAGGGAACGTCGACGAACTTCGCGCCCAGCGACTCGACCTGCTCTTTCACTGCCGGCCGCACATCGGACGCTTCCACCACCGCGCCAAGCCGCTTGGCGGTGGCAATCGCCTGCAGGCCGGCCACGCCCACGCCGAGCACGAAGACGCGAGCGGCCTTGACCGTGCCAGCCGCAGTCATCAGCATCGGGAAGATGCGCTGATATCGGTCGGCGGCCATCATCACGGCCTTGTAGCCCGCAATGTTCGCCTGTGAACTGAGTACATCGATGCTCTGCGCGCGGCTGGTTCTCGGCGCGGCTTCGAGCGCAAACGCGCTGATGCCGGCACTCGCCAGTCGCGACACGCCGGGCTGATCGAAAGGATCGAGCAGGCCGACCAGCGCCGTGCCGCTCCTCAGCTTCGTCAGTTCAAGATCGGATGGACCGCGCACCTTGAGGACGAGATCGGCCCCGAGCGTGCCGGAGTCGTCGGACAGTTCTGCGCCTGCATTTGCGTAGTGCTCGTCGAGCATGCCCGCCCGGTGTCCCGCGCCGCGCTGGACGCGCACCGTATGTCCCTTCGCCACAAACTTCTTTACCGTCTCCGGTGTCACGGCGACTCGCCGTTCGCCGTGCAACGTCTCCGCCGGAATGCCTATCAACATTTCGACTGTCTCCATGGATTGTTTCGCCGGACGTAGACCGCGAACCGCGTGCGCGAAGGCGCGCGGCAACCATCAGCGGCCGGCGTTTGATCAACCGAGCATGTTGTCGGCACTGACGAATGCGTAGCCGAGGTCGGCTGCGACCGCCGCGTGCGTGACGTGTCCCTCGCACACGTTGAGGCCGTTGCGCAGGTGCGGGTCGGCACGCAAGGCTTCGCGCCATCCCTTGTCGGCGATCGCGAGCGCGTGCCCCAGCGTGGCGCCGTTCAGCGCAAACGTCGACGTGCGCGCGACCGCCCCCGGCATGTTCGTCACGCAGTAGTGGATGACGCCGTCTACCTCGAAGGTCGGGTCCGCGTGCGTTGTGCCACGGGAGGTTTCGAGACAGCCACCCTGATCGATGGCAACGTCCACGACGACTGCGCCTGCCTTCATCTTCGATACCATCTGGCGCGTCACGAGCTTCGGCGCCGCGGCCCCGGGAACCAGCACGCCGCCGATCAGCAGATCGGCGTCGATCACGGCATCTTCGATGCTCGATGCCGTCGAATAGACGGTAGAGATGCGGTTGCCATAGACGAGGTCCAGCGCGCGCAGGCGCTGCACGCTCTTGTCCAGCACGGTGACTCGAGCGCCCATCCCGACCGCCATCTGTAGCGCGTTGGTGCCGACGACCCCCGCGCCGATGATGACGACGTTGGCCGGGGCAACGCCTGGCACGCCGCCGAGCAATACGCCGCGACCGCCCTTGCTTTTCTCGAGATGGGCCGCGCCGGCCTGAATGCTCATTCGACCGGCCACTTCACTCATGGGCGCAAGCAACGGCAAACCACCGTCCGCGCCGGTAATCGTCTCGTACGCGATGCACACAGCTCCCGACTCGATCAATGCCGCCGTTTGCTCCGGGTCCGGCGCGAGATGCAGATAGGTGTAGAGCACCTGACCCTGGCGCAGCATGCTCCACTCTGCGCGCTGCGGCTCCTTGACCTTGATGATCATGTCGGCCTGGGCGAAGACATCTTCCGCGCTGTCCACAATCTGCGCGCCGGCGGCTTCATACAGGTCGTTGCCGAGGCCAATGGCGACGCCGGCATCGCGCTGAACGATCACACGGTGCCCCCTGCTCGCCAGTTCGCGCACGGAAGGCGGGGTGAGGCCCACACGATATTCGTGATTCTTGATTTCCTTCGGAACTCCGATAAGCATGACGACTCCTCCATTGAGTGATGAGCGTTGTCTCGTTCGCAATCAGACGACCTTTGCCCTTTCGAGCATGGCGTGCATCAGCACGTTGCAACCGGCGGCGAGGTGGTCGGCGCGCGCGTCCTCGATTTCGTTGTGACTGATCCCGTCCTTGCAGGGGACGAAGATCATCGCGGCCGGCGCGACGCGTGCCGCGTAGATGGCATCGTGTCCCGCACCCGAGACCACGTCCATGTGCGAGTAACCGAAGCGCTCGGTGGCCGAGCGCACGGCATCGACACAACCGGCATCGAAGGGACACGGGGGATAGTGCGACACCCGCTCGAGCGAAACCTTCACGCCACGGCTTCCCTGAACTTTCGCGATACAGGCGAGCAGTTCCTCGTGCATCTGGTCGAGCAGCGGGCCGGTCTCGTTGCGCAAGTCGATGGAGAAGCGCACCTCGCCGGGAATCACGTTGCGGCTGTTCGGAAACACCTGCACGTAGCCCACCGTGCCGCGTCCGGACGGCGCATGGCGGTTGGCAATGGCGACCACGTCCTGCATCAGCACCGTCGCTGCCTGGAGTGCGTCGCGCCGCAAGGGCATGGGCGTCGGACCCGCGTGCGATTCGACACCCGTCACCACGCAGTCGTACCAGGACAAGCCCAGCACCGCGGGCACGACGCCGATGACCCGGTCAGCATCTTCCAGAACCGGACCCTGCTCGATGTGTGCTTCGAAATACGAGCCGACCGGATGATCGCCGCAGTGCTCCGTGCCCAGATAGCCGATGCGCTCCAGCTCGTCCCTGACGCTGACGCCATCCACGTCCTTCATGGAATAGGCGTGTTCGAGCGTGAAGGCGCCGCAAAACACGCCTGAACCCATCATCACGGGAACGAAGCGGGAGCCTTCTTCGTTCGTCCAGACCGCGACTTCGATAGGCGCATCGGTTTCGATGCCCTGCTCGTTCAGCGTGCGCACCACTTCGAGACCAGCCAGCACGCCGTAATTGCCGTCGAACTTGCCGCCGGTCGGTTGCGTGTCGATGTGGCTGCCGGTCATGACCGGCGCAAGCCCGGGGTTTCTTCCCGCGCGCCGCATGAAGATGTTGCCGATCTGATCGACGGTTACGGTCAGGCCGGCCTCTTTCGCCCACGAGACCACCTTGTCGCGGCCTTGCTTGTCGAGGTCGGTCAGAGCAAGACGCTTGACACCGCCCTTCGGCGTCGCGCCGATGGATGCAAGCTCCATCAGCGAGTTCCACAGCCGCTCCTGGTTGATGGACAGCGCCTGATCCGTCACTGCATGGCTGCTCATGGCAGACACTCCTTTGATATCCGTTTCGAGCAGCACGTCAGGCTCTTCCTGCGAATGCCGGAATCACCTCGCGGCCATACGTTGCGATGATGTTTTCTTCGTCGCCGTTGTCGAGGTAGATGTTGAACTGGGTGACACCGGCTTCCTTGAGCTGGTTCAGCTTCCGGACATGCTCCTGAGGCGTGCCGAGCACGCAGAAGGATTTCACGACATCGGGCGTGATGAAGTCCAGGAACGGGTTGTCGCTCTGGCCGTGCTTCGAGTAGTCGTAGCCGCGGCGCTTTTCCACGTAGCTCGTGAGGCTCTGCGGGACCAGATCCGTGTCCTTGCCGTATTTCTCCACGATATCCGCGACGTGGTTCCCGACCATGGCCGGAAACCATTTGGTCGCCTCGATGCCTTCCTCCATGCTGCGGAAGTACGCCGGCGCCGCTGCCATCACACGGAACTTGCCGGCGTCACGCCCTGCGGCACGGGCAGCCGCCTTGCATTGGTCCGCGAACCACTGGCACAAACCGGGATCGGCGATCTGCAGGACGACGCCTTCCGCGTGTTCGCCCGCGCACTTCAGTGCAAGAGGACCATAGGCGCCGATCCACGCGGGCATGTCGTAGCCGTCGGCCCACGGAAACTTCACCGGATTCGGGCACCCTTCGTAGGTGACTTCCTCGCCGCGCACCATGGCCTTCACCTTGTGCACGAACTCGGCGACGCGTTCGAGCGGCGCGGGCTTGTTGCCCATGACGCGGCGCGAACTGTCGCCACGTCCAACCGCGAATTCGAAGCGATTGCCGCTTTGCTTCGCCAGCGAGCCGAAGAGCGATGCCGCCAGCGACCAGTCACGCAGGTCCGGATTCGTGACCAGCGGACCGAAGCGCATCTCCTTGGTGTGCTCCATCAGCATGGCCATCGCCGGATAGGGCTCGCGCCAGAGAATGTGCGAGTCATAGAACCAGCAGTATCGGAAGCCGGCGACTTCCGCCATGCGAGCCAGGTAGCGTGCGCGGTCGGCTTCGACGAAGCCCTTGAAGCAAATGCCAAATTCCATGTCTACTCCTTCGTTGTGTGCGGAGAACGTCGGGATCAATCAGGCGGCCGCCATGCCGGGCGCCCAGATGCGGATGCCGGCGTGGCTGAAAGGAACTTTCTTGCTGATGTTGAGGCGGATGAGAATCGGGGTGATGGCTTCGACGCATCGTGCCGAGGCGGCGGGACCGGCGTCGTACACGTTCACGTTCAGCTTTTCGATCAGGGCGGCGACTTCTTCCTTCGCACTGGTCTCGTTCCCGACGATGAGCACGTCACAGTTGATGGGCGCATCCATATGATTCAGCGTATGAGCCGACACGTTGTGAAGCGCGCCCACCACCGGAACCGAGTCGCCCAGGAGTTGCTGGGCTGCTTCGGTCGCCGACCCCTCCGGCGGCATCGCGACCGCGCGCGGATTGCCCTGCGCCAGCGGAACGACGATATCGACCAGGATCCGGTTCGTCAGTCCGTCGGCGACGGATTGCAGCGTGGCGTCGTGCGCGGCATACGGCACCGCGAGCACCACGATGCGGTCCGATCGGGCCACGGCCTCTTCATTCGAATAGCCTGACACCGGCGTGAAAGTCGCGCCGCGCACGGATGGATCGCTCGCAAGCGAGTCATTGAGTGCTTGCGCGATCTCGCTGGCTCGTGCGGCATCGCGTGAACCGAGCGCGACGGGAACACCCGCGACGGCGAAGCGCTTTGCCAGCCCCTGCCCTTGCGGGCCGGTTCCTCCAAGAATGGCGATGGTCATTTGAAAAGGTCCTCATTAAGGGGGCGTACGTAGCGGCGCGCACTCGCGTCGGGGTCCGCACGCCATTGCAGTCCACGGAAGATGACGACCGGAGTCGCAGCGTCCTTGGGCATCAGCAGGCCGCTTGCGGCCGCGATTTCATCGGCGAATGCTTGTTGAGACACTTGCAGTTCCCGCCCGAAGGCGTCCTTCTGTCCGACCCAGTCGATGATGGGCGGCACGTCGGAGAGGCCGATCGCGACATTCACCAGCGCATTGCGCCAGGCCCGGCCGAACGTGTCCGTCACGATGACGCCGGGCCGGATCGCCGTTCTCGCTGCAATGCCATGCGCGATGCGTCGCGCACTCGCATCGGGATCCACGGGCAACAGAAGCAGCTGGCCTTCGTTGCCGCCGAGATTGCTTTCATCGATGCCGGCATTGGCACACACCCATCCGGATACGTGCCGCGCAATCACCAGCCCCGCGGGCCGCGCGGGCACGACGCGCAGGATGTCAGTGCTTTCATCGAGGATCGCCTGAACCTTCCGTGCGTCCTTTCCGCACGCCGCCGATATCTCCCTGGCCTCGCGGCCCGGTTCGATCTCGGCGACATGGCGAATGCGGTTCTCGGCCTTCGAAACGATCTTTTGCGCCACCACGACGATGTCGGAGGGTTCCCACGTGCGCCCGGACGCCTCCATGGCATCGGCAATGAAAGCCGCGATATCGTCGTCGGGACGCACTTCGGGAATACCGCTCAGTGCGAAGGCTTCGACGGACGAGCGGTCAGACATGGCTGACCTCTTCGCAATGAAATCGCCGCGCCTTCCACGCCGAGCCGTTCTGACTGACATCACGGTTGTCTTCCCACTGACTGCGCAGCCGTGCGTAGTCGTCCAGCGTGTCGACATCGAACGCGAGGCCCGGCAACGCCAGGCACGTCACGCGGAGGCCCTCGTTCTTCAGCAACGCGGCGTGGCGCTCAGCAGACTTGCCGCCGTAATTGAAGGACCAGGACGAAGACAACCCGCCCACTGGAAGAAGCAACGCGTTCGTGCCTCCGTCGCGGGAGGCAACGACAGTCGCACAGCCCGGTGCGCGCGTCGCCAGAAGCTGCCGGAACTCATCCGCGCGCAGACAGGCGAGGTCGCCGGGCAGCAACAGCAGCCAGTCGAATCCCGTCTGCCGCGCATGGTTCAGCGCGATCATCGCCGCGTTGTTCAGCCCTGCTTGTCCGCGCTGGGCCACTGCCGGGGCGGGCACATCGGACAAGGTGAACGTTCGGGTTTCCGACGCGGCTTCTGCGACGAACGGGCAGTTCGTCACGACGATCCGGACGAGTTCCGGAAACTCTGTGGACAGGAATTGCTGCCCGCGAATGAATAGTCGAAGCGCGATACGCTCCCGCTGTGCGCAATCCAGCCCAGTCGACAAGCGGGATTTCGCGGCGCTGAGACGCTTCATCGGAACCGCCACCAGGGTCTTCATGCTGTCCTCCACACATCGTGGTTCAGCTCGACGCCGCTCGCCAGCAACACCGCCCGGGCCAGTTCCGTCGCGGCGGCCCGGTCGCCGATCCGTGTTGCAGCAAGCTGAACCTGTGGAACGCCTGCGGCTTTCAGCCTGTCGACATCGGCATGATCGGATTCGTCGATCACCAGACGGTCCAGCAGGTCGCCGTAGAGCGTTGCGATCGCCGCGTTGCCCTCTCCTATCGCGAGGTCGCCCAGCATCCTGTCGAGCGGGCCTTTGATCGCTCTGCCGCCGATCAGCGGCGACACGGCAACACGCTGCGCACGTGTCTTCGCTAGCGCGTCACGAAATCCGGGCAGCGCGAGCATCGGGAGGATCGACAGCAAGGGATTGGACGGAGCAATCACGATGAGGTCAGCCTCGGCCAGCGCCTGAGCGGCAGCGCCGGACAGCCGCGCCTCGTCGGTCATGTAGCGAAGCGCCCGCACTGCGGGTTGCGCGCGTTGCTGGACGAACCATTGCTGGAAGCGTTGGCTCCCTTCATCGGTTTCGATGAGCGTCGGCGCGGGGTCATCGCTTGCCGGCATGACCGCAGCCTTCACTTTCAATGCCTTCGCGATGCGTGCCGTGATCGAGGTCAACGACGCGCCTTCGGCAAGGCACTGCGCCCGAAACAGATGCAGGCCGATATCGCCGTCGCCGAGATGCATCCACGTATCGGCGGCGCCGAGCTTGCGCAGCATCCCGAGCGCGTTTGCCGTGTCCCCCGCGACGCCCCATCCCTGCTGCGCGTGAACCACGTTGCCCAAGGTGTAGATGACCGTATCCAGGTCCGGGCAGACGGTGAGACCGTGAAAGCGCTCGTCATCGCCGATATTCACGATGACCGAGAGACTGTCCGGCGGCAGCGCGCCCACCAGACCGCGCGCCATCCTCGCCCCGCCGACGCCGCCCGCGAGCAGCACGACCTTCGGCGGACGCCTAGACATGGCTGGTCTCCAGAGCCGACACCGGCCGCGTCATGAAGCGGACCGGACTCTGCGCGCGCGGCTTCAGCGTACCGATGTCGATGGGGTCGTGGTCGTGGTACACCTCGAGCGTCTTGTAGAGCGTCGAACGACGCACCGCATCACGTTCCGCGTGCCGGATGATCTGGACCATTTCGAACGCGGTGACCTCCTCGCCGTGCGACGAACCTGCCGAACGCGAGATCGTCTCGTCCATCAGCGTTCCGCCGAGATCGTTGACACCCGCGCGCAGCAGCGTCTGAGCCGTCTCGGTACCGAGCTTGACCCACGAGACCTGAATGTTGTCGATCCAGCCCGCCAGCATCAGACGGGATACCGCGTGAACCTTGATGTGCTCCGCTGGCGTGGCCCCCGGTCGAACCCCTGGAATGCGCTTTTCCACGTACAAGGGCGCATCGGCATGCACGAATCCAAGCGGCACGAACTCCGTGAATCCGCCCGTGTCCTTCTGGATGCTCCGCAGACGGTCGATATGGTGAGCCCAGTGGCGCGGACTGTCGATGTGGCCGTACATCATCGTCGAGGTGCTGCGAAGCCCCACGGCGTGCGCTGCGCGAATCGTGTCCTCCCACGCGGCCGCCGAAAGCTTGTCGCGCGTGAGTTGCCGGCGAATCTCGGTGTCGAGGATCTCGGCTGCCGTTCCTGGGATCGAACCCAGTCCTGCTTCCTTCAGTTCCGCGAGAAACTCGGTGACCGGCATCTTGCGTTTGCGTGCGCCGAACCAGACCTCGAAAGGCGAAAACGCGTGGACATGCATCGCCGGCACCTGCCGCTTGACCGCGCGCAGCACATCGCGATAGTAAGTGGGCGGCAGATCCGGATGAAGACCGCCCTGCATGCATACTTCGGTCGCCCCCCGGTCCCAGGCCACCTGGGCGCGATGCGCGACTTCATCGAAGTCGAGCCAATAGGCACCCGCGCTTTCACGCCGTTTCGCGAAGCCGCAGAAGCGGCAACCCATGTAGCAGACGTTGGTGAAGTTGATGTTCCGTGTGACGACGAAGCTGACGTTGTTGCCGCACCGGGACGCGCGAACCACGTTCGCCGACGCCGCGATGGCCGGCACATCCGTCAGCGGCGCTCCGAGCAGATGTTCTGCATCCAACACGCCAAGCTCCGCCCCGGACAGCGTTCGTTCGAGGATATGACGGGTCCGGTCCGAGGCTGAGTTCAGCACATCGCCGATAGCCGCGCTATCGGCGGGAACCAGTTCTGCATAGGTTTGGGGATTCATACCTGTACCTCCTGATGCGATTGCAGGCGCTCATGTGCCTGGTGACGGGCGAGGCCGTCCACGCGGGCGAGTGCCGCGAGGGCGACCAGCGGTTTCGCGCCAAAGAAGCGGCTCACATGCTGCGGTTGCAGGAACGACGGATACGCCGTCAATCGCTCGACGAGTTCGAAGCCGAGCGTTGCGCTTCTCCGGGCAATTTCACCGACGGCCGGCCACGCGCGCTCGGGATTGATGTGATCCGCGGTCACCGGCGAGATGCCGCCGAAATCGTTGATTCCCGCAAGCAGGTAGCGCTCGAACGCCTCGTTCAGATTCGGCGGCGCTTGCAGCGAAATCCCGGGCGGAAGCAGCAGCCGCGCGACAGCGAGGGTGCGCAGCATGTCGTCCATGTCCGGCTCTGCGCACAGCGCCATCGGCGTGCCGGGCTTCGCGCGGAAGTTCTGCACGATGACTTCCTGAATGTGGCCGTATCGCACATGGAGTTCGGCAATCGCGAGCAGGCTATCGATGCGTTCTTCCCAGGTCTCCCCAATGCCGATGAGAATGCCCGTGGTCATCGGCAGGCTCGCCTCTCCTGCTCGCTCCAGTGTGCGAAGCCGTTGCACCGGCACCTTGTCCGGACAGGCGAAATGCGCTTGTCCACGAGCCGTCAGCCGCCGGCTGATCGTCTCCAGCATGATGCCGGCGCTGCCGGCCACCGCCTTGACGCGGCGCACCTCGCCCGGGTCGAGCGTTCCGGCATTCACGTGCGGAACGAGCGACGTTTCTTCGAGCACGCGCTTGCACATCGCAATGACGTAATCGATGGTGCTCTCATAGCCCAGCGCGGCCAGCATGTCTGCCGCCTCGGGGTGCAGAAGTTCGGGCTTCTCGCCCAGCGAGAACAGCGCTTCCTTGCAACCCAGGGCCTCGCCGCGCCGGACGATCTGGAGCACCTGTTCCGGCGTCAGATAGCCTGCACCCGGCGTGCCGGGCTGCTTCGCAAAAGTGCAGTAGCCACACTTGTCGCGACACAGATTGGTGAGCGGCACGAAGACCTTGCGTGAGTACGTGACGTTGCGCCCCCAGCTGCCGTCGCGTATTCCAGCCGCACGGTCCATCAGCCGCGCGAGTTCCGCTCCGCTCACAGCGGCGAGCGCGCAGGCTTCTTCACGGGAGATGACGCTCATAGCGACCTCTCGACCGCGCGCGGTACGTTGCGCTCGTTTCGTAGCTGGTTTGCGTTGAACTGAGTCGAGAATGGCGCCCGATGCACATAACGCCCCTGTCCTCGTTCGGCCCTCAAGTCGCCGCGGGCGAACGCGATGCTGCCTGCCGTGATGGTGTAAGCGGGAAGGCCCCGGACTGTACGTCCTTCGAAGATGTTGAAGTCGCCCTTCGAAAACTGGGTCGAAGCCGACAGCGTTCGGGTCGCCTGGGGATCCCAGACCACGATATCGGCGTCCGCGCCAGCCGCGATAACGCCCTTGCGCGGGTAGATATTGAAAATGCTCGCGGCATTGGCGGACGTGATCCGAACGAATTCTGATGGCGTCAGCCTTCCGGAATTGACGCCGGCATCCCAGATGACGGCCATGCGCTCTTCTACGCCGCCACAGCCGTTGGGAATGCGGGTGAAGTCGGTTTCGCCCATCGCCTTCTGCGACGCGCAGAACGTGCAGTGATCGGTCGCAGTGGTGTGAAGCGAGCCGCTTTGCAGACCATTCCAGAGCGAGCTCTGGTGCGCGGCATCGCGGAACGGGGGACTCATGACATGCGCTGCCGCGCTTGCGAAGTCGCGGTTCAGATAGACCGATTCGTCCACGACCAGATGTCCCGCCAGAACCTCGCCATAGATTCGGAGCCCGCGAGCGCGGGCGCGCGCGATGGCGTCGGCGGACTCGGTGCAGCTGACGTGGACGATATAGAGTGGCACGCCCATCGCTTCGGCAATGGCAATCGCACGTTGAGCCGCTTCGGCCTCGACGACGGGCGGACGCGAAAGCGGATGCGCTTCGGGTCCGCTGATCCCGGCCGCGAGAAGCCGCTGCTGCAACGTGTGGACGAGCTCTCCATTCTCGGCATGAACGGTGGGAATGGCGCCCAGTTCCAATGCCCGGCTGAAGCTGTTCACCATGATCTCGTCGTCCGCCATGATGGCGTTCTTGTAGGCCATGAAGTGCTTGAAGCTGTTCACGCCCTCTTCTTCCACGAGCCGGCCCATGTCCGCGTGCACGCTTTCATCCCACCAGGTGACGGCGACGTGAAAGCTGTAGTCGGAGGCGGACTTTTCCGCCCATCCGCGCCAGGTTCTGTACGCGTCCATCAGCGGTTGTCGGGGTGCGGGAATGACGAAATCGATGATCGAAGTCGTTCCTCCGGCCAGGCCGGCAGCGGTGCCGGTGAAGAAGTCGTCGGCGGCCACGGTCCCCATGAACGGCAACTGCATGTGCGTGTGCGGGTCGATGCCGCCGGGCATGACATACGCGCCGCCAGCATCGATGACCTGAGCGCCGTCTGCGCCCTTCAGGTCGAGCCCGACCTCGACGATCCGGTCGCCGACACACAGCACGTCGGCACGTCGTTCATGGTCCGCATTGACCACGATGCCACCACGAATAAGCACGCACTTCATCGCTCCTCCTTACTTTCACTTGCCATCGAGCCGTTTCGAACCCTGGAGCCGCGCAAAAAAATATTTTTGTCCGTTAGGTCAATATTTTTCCAAGCGGTAAAATGTGAACTCAATGTAGGAAACCAAATTTGCGGCGAACATGTACAGCGGCGGAAAAACTCCACCAACCGTGCAGGCCAGATGAGCAACACAGCCGAGCAACACAGCGGGAGGACCGCACGATGGATGACGACTCTCAGTTGCCGGGAGCGTGGCAGCGCCTGGTCATCGACCGCTCCAGACGGGGGGAACTCGTGAGCCAGCTTGTCGCCGGCATCGCGGACATGATGACGGCGGGCAAACTGCCCGCCGGCGAGCGCCTGCCCTCCGTGCGCCGGATCTCCCGGGTGCTCGGGCTGAGCACCTTTACCGTGGCGGAGGCCTACAGCCGGCTGGTCGCCGACGGCCTGTTGATCGGCCGGCCCGGGGCGGGCTATTTCGTGAACAGCCGGGCGCCTGCAAGGACCGCAACCCGGCGGCCATTCGATCTGGCGACACCGCAATACATCGATCCGCTCATGGCGGAGCTGTACACGCCCAGCACGAGCGTGCTCCCGGTCAGCGCGGGATGGTTGCCGGCCTCATGGCTCGACACGGAATGGATGCAAGGGATCGGGCGTCAGGCAATCAGGCTGAGCCAGCAAAGAGCGCAAGGCTACGGGCATCCGCTCGGCCTGCCTGAATTGCGCGAAGTGTGGTCGCAGCGACTGTCCGTCGCCGGACTGCTGCATGTGGATCCGGGCCATATCCTCCTTACGCACGGCGCAACGCACGCTTTCGACATCGTTCTGCGGACGCTGACCCGCCACGGTGACACCGTGCTGATGGAAGAACCGGGATACCCGCCGCTTGCAGCCCTGATCGAGCAACACGGCTGCGAACTCATGCGTGTGCCGCGCGGCGCGGGCGGACTCGACCTCGACGCATTCGACCGCCTGTGTGCGCAACATCAGCCGAAGCTCTTTTTCGTTCAGACCGTGCTTCACAATCCTCTGGGCACGACGCTCAATGCGAGCGACGCGCATCACCTGATCAATATCGCTGAACGTCGCGGTCTGCGTCTGGTCGAGATGGACGTATCACGCGAGCTAGCCCGTCCGGGCGACCCATCACTTGCGGCATTGGACGGCTTGCAGCGCGTCATACGCATCGACAGCACGTCGAAGACGCTGTCGCCTCAATTCCGGGTGGGCTCCATCTGCGCGTCGGAGGATCTGATTCGCGATTTCGCCCGCACGAAGATGGTGACGGGCTTGCCGAGTTCGGAGCTCGAAGAGCGCATCGTCAGGCATGCATTGGTGTCGAGTGAATATCGGCGCACGGTTGCGCGCCTCGAAACCCGACTGGCCCTCGCCATCGACAAAGGCGTGGCCATACTGGAGTCCTATGGCATGCGCCCGCTGACCAGGCCACAGGGCGGCTTCTTCATCTGCGCGGAATTCGACTCCCACGCAGGCGACTCGCCCAACGCAACATCCGGTGCGGCCATTGCGAACGCCGCGCTGGAAGCCGGGCTGCTGCTCTTGCCGGGAAGCTTCTTTTGCGGGAAGCGATCCGCCGACCCACCCTGGTTTCGCTTCAATCTGGCGTGGATCGACCATCCGCGTGTGCAGCACTTTTTCCAAACGATCAAGAGGTAACGTGCATGGCCAGCCCAGACACCGCAGCGCCCGCGACCCCGTCTCGCCGTGCTCGCCTGCGCGGCGACATGGAACAGAAGATCCTGCTCCAGGCCGAGGAAGTCTTCGCGCAACTCGGCTTCGATGGTGCGTCGATCAATATCATTGCAGAGCGCGCAGGCGTCTCGAAGCAGAACCTGCTGTATTACTACCCGAACAAGCTCTCGCTGTACAAGCGCGTCCTCGACGATGTCATGAGCGCCTGGCTTCAGAGTCTCGATGCTCTTGCACACACCGACTTGCCTCCCGCCGAGGCGCTTGATGCCTACATCGACGCGAAGATCGATTTCTCGGTCAACCGGCCCAACGGGTCCCGAGTCTATGCGCTCGAAATCATCGGCGGCGCGAGGAACTATGGAAAGGAGATCAAGGCGCGTCTGGTGCCGATGCTCCATCAGAACATCGCGACCCTCGAGAGCTGGATGGAGGCCGGACTGGCCGACCAGGTCAGCGCGGAGCATCTGATTTTCGCGATCTGGGCATCGACGCAGGCTTACGCCGACTTTTCTTCCCAGATGCAATTGGTGCTTGGCAAGAAACGGCTGACATCGGCGGATCAGAGCATCGCGCGCGCGACACTCAAGACGCTTGTCAAACGCACGTTGAAGCTCGAAGAAGAATGATGCGTGGCGCCTGACCGATTGTCTGGCGAGCATTCCGGCAGGTTTCGCATGCCGATGATTCGCTCACCCTTCGAGCGTCACCGGCGTGAGCGGTATGGCGACGCAGGGCAGGCACTTCCCGGCTTCGACCGTCGCTGTGCCATCGGGATGCATGACCTCGCCCTCGACCAGTCTCAGCACGCAACTCTCGCACTGCCCGGTTCGGCATCCGCTGGCCAGGGCCGCACCTGTCTTCTCCAGCTGGTCGAGCAGGCTGCCGGCGGCGGGATCCCACGTGATGCCTGTGTTCGAGCGCGACAAGCTCACGGGTTGCGGCCCGTTGTGTTCCAGGACCGCTTTCCTGCTCGAAGGCCCGAACGCCTCCATGTGAATCCGGTCCTTCGCTACCCCGGCTTGTCGAAGCATGTCGGTCACGATGTCGACCATCATCGGCGGCCCGCACATGTAGAAATCGGCCTCGACGCCATGGTCCGCGAGCAGCGCTTCGAGCGAGATGTTGCCCTCGAAGTCGAAGCAGTTTCCGGTGCGGTCACACGCCTCGACGACGCCATAGAACGTGACGACCTGCAAGCCAGGCATCGAGGCCTTCAAGTCCGACAATTCCTGCCGGAATGCGTGATCCCTGCCAGAGCGCACGCCATACACTAGCCGCACCGGGCTCGTGTTCCCTTGTGCGCGCAACTGGTACAGCATGGAAACGAAAGGCGTGATGCCGATGCCACCCGCGATGAACACCGCCGGCCGCTCGAACTGCACGTTCTCATCGACGAACGGCAGATGGAACTTGCCCTTCGGCGCTTGCAGCTCGACGCGCGCGCCTGCCGTCAACGTATGCAAAAGCCCGGACATCTGCCCGACATAGTCATTCGCGCCACGGGCGAGCTTGACTGAAATTCGGTAGGAACCCTCCTCCTGTGCGCCCGATAGGGAATAACACCGCACGATCGTCGCGCCCTCCGCCGTGCGCACACGGATATTCAGATGCTGACCGCCACGAAACGGCGACAGCGGCTTGTTGTCCACGGGACGGAACACGAACGACATGACGCCATCGGCCTCGAGACGCGTCGAGGCGATGCGGAATTCACGCCAGCCAATCCAGCCGCGCTCCGTGCCCGTCAGGACCGGCACGACGTCGCAGAGGTAAGAGCGGTGTCCAACCGAGCCGCTGATCGGGTCGGTGGCTTCGTCGGAGATGAGTCTGTTCAGGTTGGCGTCTTCGGCCGACAACGGCGCGGGCGCGGGCAGTCCCATCGTCTTGTTGCCGGCCCACCAGCCGTACTGCGCCCAGACGACGCGAGGGTCCAGCGTCGCATCGAGTTTCGCCCGCATCCTGACCGCGCCGAGATGGGTTTTGACGTCCACCATCATGCCGTCGTCGATTCCGCGTTCTCCGGCCGCGTCCGGATGCAACTGTACTTCCGGTTCCGGCGAGCGCTTGCGCAGCGACGGAATATCCCGATGCTGGCTGTGACAGAACTGGACCACCTTCGCCGATGTCAGCACCAGCGGATAGTCGGGCGAGTCTTGCCGCATCGGCGACATGGCCGGTTCGACGAATTCAGGCAGAGGATTCTGCCCTGCGTCGCGGAAGACTTCCGAGAACACCTCCATCTTTCCGGTGTGAGTCTTGAATCCGGTGTCGCGATACTTGTGATATCGCGTGGTCAGGCTCTTGCGAACGCCATTGGGCTGCAAACGCAGCTGGTCGACGGTCAGTTCGAGCGGCGCCAGCATATGATTCATGCCGGCCTCGATGCTGCCGTTCCAGAACAGGTCGCCATGACCCAGACGCTGGGCCAACTGGAAGACGATCTCGGCATCGGAGCGCGACTCGCCACGGCTCTCGATGGCGGCCTGGCGAAACTGAACATGGCTTTCCGCGCTCTGGCTGCCTTCGAAGCCAATGCGCAATGCCTCCCGCTCCCACGGCGTATTGACGGGCAGGAAGATGTCCGCATAGGCCGCGGTCGGCGACAGCACGACGTCAGCGTGTACGTAGAATTCGAGCGCCTTGAACGCTTCGACGCCTCGCGGGACATTGCCGTGCGTGACGAGGAAGTTGCGTCCGAAGCCCATCATCCCGCGAATCCTGTAGGGCTCGCCATCGAGAATGGACGTGTAGAGCGAGTCCGAGGTCACCCAGGCGTTTCGTCCCGGCCCGAGCGGCGAGTGGCTGAGTTCAATGCACTTTGCCCGTTGTTCGTCGGTCAGGAGGCTCGTGTCGGCCACATTGTTCGATGGCGGTCTGGCGAACTCGACGTTGCCTCCTTGCGTGTCGAAACTGCCGGTGAGTCCCATCAGAATGGCAATGGCCCGGTCGGTTTGCGTGGCGTTCGTGTGCTGGCCCGTGCCCGTCCACATGTAGTAGCTCACAGGCCGCGCGTCATGGAGCATGCGCGCCGTCTCCGCAACCTGTTCCCTGCGTACCCAGCACACACGTTCAACGACGTCCGGGGTGTATTTTTCGCATAGCTCCCAGTACAGCTGGAAGGCGCTCCTGCATTCGATACGCTCGCCATCTGCCGTACGCACTTCGGTGCTTGCCATCAGCGTGGGCTGTGCGCCTTCTGCATAGCGCTTCGACTGCCTGCCGTAGCCCACCAGTCCGCCTGACTTGTCCAGCGCGACCAAGGTGTCTTCATCGAATGGCCGGGCAACGCTCGCGTCCGCGAGGTCCTTCGCTCGCAGAAACCGCATGGTGTCCGTCCGTACGAGCAAAGGGCCGTTGCTCCATTGCGTGACGAAGTCCTCGTCGTACCACCGGTTGGCGATCATCTCCCTCGCGATGCCCAACGCGAGCGCGCCATCCGAACCTGGCCTTACACGCAGCCATTGATCCGCTCTCGAAGCGAATCCGGCCCGGCGCGGATCGACCACAATGATCTTCGCGCCGCGATTCGCTGCGGCGCCGGTTGCGGTCGCGTGATCAAGCCAGGTCGCGCTGGGATTGTGGCCCCAAAGCACGACGCATCCTGTCTTTTCGAAGTCCGGCGACGCGATCGAACGGCCGAACGTGTAGGCATGAGCGAAGTCCTTATGCCAGTTGCAGACCTCGACGCCGTACGCAATATTCGGACTTCCGAAGGCGTAGGTGAATCGTTCGACCCATTGAATGCTGTCGGAAATGGGCGTACCGCTGGGCGTGGTCCAACTGAAGGCGACAGCTTCGGCTCCCGATTCTTCGCGAATCTTGCCCAAGCCCGCTGCGACCCGGTCAAGCGCCTCATCCCAGCTGATCTGCTTCCAGCCGGGGTCGGGATCTCCCTTGGGTCGCGTCCTCATCAATGGGAAGAGTTGTCGTTCGGGCCGGTACACGATCTCCGGGGCTGCACGCCCTTTCACGCACAAGGCCACGCCGGTTGGGTGGTCAGGGTTCGGCTCCTGCCCGATGAATTTCCCGTTTTCAGTCACCATGACCGATCCGCAACGGGACTTGCAAAGGGCACAGAATCCTGGCGTGCGTGATAGGGACATCGAATACTCCGGTTGGATCTTTGGCTGGGCTTCGGAAGAGGTTGTTTGGCGGTGCGGAGTGCCGCTGAGCTTGCACGTGCGATCTTGAGCTTGGTGATGCTCATGCAGATGCAGGCAACTCGTTCTTGCGCAGCAGCGTGTGGTGGCACACGATCGGTTTCACCACGCGTTGGGGTGGCCACGAGTGACCTGGATCATGGACTCAATTGTGCGGCGTCATATGAGCGCGAACAACGGCGGATGATGTCGAATTCCAGACAAGACCGACGGGGCGTTCTGGGGAGCCGAAATTCACGGCCGGAGAGGATGAAGCGAATTAGCGGTCATTCGGGCCCTTGCGGCAAGGTACTTGTGTGCGGTCGGGACTTGGGGTCGAGAATGGCGGTGCGGTCGATGACACTATGCTCAGCAGAAGGACCGCAGCGAATTCTTCGACCACACCGCCGAGGACAATCCTAGGGCGCGCTCGAGTTCGACGACGAATCAGTCACGAAAGCCGACGCCCTCTCCCCGAGTCTGGGGTTCAATACAATCGTTGCTGCAAGCCAGAGTCATCGGTGGCGGGCGAAGGGATGACGAGCATCACCGCGGCTTGTCGGCCTTTGCGGTCGACCAGCACTCGGTCCGCCTACGACCGCGGTGTCACGCGAAGCAGCCGTTGCTGCTTGCGAGCTGAGATTACTTGCGGGCGCGTCTGCTAGCGGCCACCAGGCGTCATTCGCCGCGTCTTTCGTTTTGATATTTGACCGGCCGCCACCGCCGAGCAGCGGACATACAGCGGCATGACGAAAGGTCGCCGGCAGTCTTCGCTTCAAATATCGATCGTAGTCCGTGGCCCGACAGCATGTCTCAAGCCGCCGACCATCGTCACGCGACGTCGGAAGGCGATAGCGACAACGGTCATCGACGCGCCCGCCACAAGATCGATGGCGTGGTGTCCGCCATAGACTGGCGTGGCAGACAGCATCATCAGGTTCAGAACGATAAAAGGCGCAAATGCCCGAGTATCACGCACGGACCAGCACAGCAGCGCACCGATCACCATATGCATCGACGGCATCGAAATCAAACCTTGCATGTGCGCGACATCGATCGTTCTCAATGTGCCGGATCGCAGCAGTTCAAATTCTGTCCAATCAGAAATGTCCGCGTGATATTTTCCCCAGTAATATTTTGCTGCGCCGGTTGCCGGAGCGAGATACGAGACGATGATCGACACAACCAGCGTCGAAGCCAGTAACTCGATGAGTTCGACGAGTCTTTCGCGCCGGTCGCTCAGGGCGAGAAATGCCACCTCACCTAACAGTATCAAAATGGTACTGGAGTAAAGAATGCCAGCAAGGTGCGCGTAGTCGGGATGGCTGGTGAACCATTGGTAATAGCCGCCCCAATGGAAGCCGAGACTTAGGTCGGCCGCCGCCAGGAACGAATCGGTCAGCGGGTGCGCAGTGCTAGCGACGAGATAGGAAAAGATCATCGCGGCCGTCGAGAATGCCGTCGCGACTGCATACGCTTCGCAGAGAATGCGTATCCTTCTCGAACGGCGGCACCTCCGGAACACAAGGGGTAGAAAACAAGCGGCGATGAACGTCGCTCTGTTCAGCAGGCTTTGCCACTGTATATGCCATTCGCCACAGGCCAGCCAGACGACATCCACGAGTACGATCGTCGTCAACAGCGCCCATGTGAAGCCGAACGTCTGGCCCGACGGGGTGTGATCGAAACTGCCGCGCTGCCATGCCATTCGAAGGGTTAACTTCATCTTCTCGCTTGTTTTGTCTCGACTTAATCGCTGGTTTAACGGCGCCTCGTTCAAAGACTTGAATTCGCGAATGGTGCAGTTCAGAAGGCGCGGACTTAAAGCAGCCCCTACTGCTGGCAGCAAGCGAAGACCGGTTTAAGTAGCCTTACATATGCGAGATTAAGAAATGGCCGATGGCTTGCCCACAGAGGCGATGCGAGATTGACCGTTGTGGCCTGAAAAGCGCCCTCGGACCAAGTTGCAGCGTGTAGCGCAAACGGCTCGGCTTCCGCCAATCGTATTCGGTCCCGCGAGGCCAGAACCTGCCCCCCGTACATACCTGCGCGATCGCTGCCACCCAGATCAAAAATTCAATCGCTTCACGTTGTCATCCCGGCCCGACGCAGCGAATCTCAAAGTGCCCGAGTGTCCAGCTCGGCGGCACGATCAATACCGAGATGCTCCCTCAAACCCTCCCAGCCAGCATCCGTCACCGTCACAACGCGGCTCTCCCGACCTCTCTTCATCCATCCCTTCGAACAGAATGCATCCATCAGTTGCGCACCGAGCGCGCCGGCGACGTGGTATTGGCGCTCGGTCCAATCGAGGCAACGATGCGCATGTCCTGCCTGATCGGCGAAGGACTCGCCGGGGTCGATGCCAAGTGTCCGCAGCCACGACTGCCCGCGCGGTGTCAGCGCGTAAGCGTATTCGTCGTTCTCCAGAAGGCAGCCACGCTCGATCATGCGCTGCGTGATGGCTACGCCGATTTGCCCCGCGAGATGGTCGTAGCAGCAGCGCGCGAAACGCAGCTCCCGGGCGGAGCGGTTCGGTGTCGTGCGCCAGGCCCGAGTGACCGGGCCAACTGAGGCGAGGCTCTCGAGCACGCGCGCAATGTGCGGGCCGGCCAGTCTGTAGTAACGGTGCCGTCCCTTGCTCTCCACCTTCAGCAAACCGCCATCGAGCAGTTTGGTGAGGTGCGAACTCGCGGTCTGCGCGGTCACGCCGGCGACTTCCGCCAACCCACTCGCCGAGCGTGCACAGTTGTCGGTCAGCGTGATCAGGATGATGGCGCGGACGGGCTCTGCGATCAGATGGGCAACGGTGGAAATCGTGTGCTGGCTCACGGCAACGCTCCGGTTCAAGCTGATTCTTGTCGTGTATCGCGACGCCAGAATGGCTTCGCCATACTTCGATACGCATCGAAGCATTGTTGATGGCATACCACTTATAGTCAACCCGTCATCGTGTCGGGAGCCTTGTTCCGTGAGTGAAGCAGCCAGCTACAAGCAGCGCATCATGTGGGCGACCAGTCTCAGCTATGTCGTCGTCATACTCGATACCTCGATCGTCAACATTGCCCTTGCGCGCATTGCCGTCACGTTCGGTTCGGACGTGTCGGGCCTGCAGTGGGTGGTCACCGCCTATACCCTGACCTTCGCCTGCCTGCTGCTGACCGGTGGCCTGCTGGGCGATCGTCTCGGCGCGAAAAACGTCTATCTGACCGGTTTGCTGGTATTCGCGGCCGCATCGGCCTTATGCGGCGCAGCCCCGGATCTCGCGACGCTCGTGATTGCCCGCATGCTGCAGGGCGTTGGCGCGGCGCTGCTCGTGCCATCTTCGTTGACGCTCATCAGCATCGGCTATCCGGTAGCGACAGAACGGGCGAGCGCGATCGGCGTATGGGCCGGTTGCGGCGGCATGGCGATGGCAGCCGGGCCGCTCGTGGGTGGCCTGCTGATTCACTGGTTCGGGTGGCGCAGCATTTTTTTCGTGAACGTACCGCTCGCCATCTGTGGGGCATGGTTGACCGCGCGTATTCCGTCCGCATCGCATCGGCGTAGCGAAGCGCATCTGGATCTTGCCGGTCAGGTAGCGGCCATCGCCGCACTCGGAAGCTCCGTCGCGATTCTTGTCGAAGGCGCGAAGCTGGGCTGGACGTCGACGCCCCTCCTCGCTGGTGTTGCACTCGCGGTAACGGCTTGGGGCTGTTTCATTGCAATCGAGCGTCGCCGCACGCAGCCGATGCTTCCGCCCGGTCTTTTCCGCCTTCCGGTGTTCTCTGCATCGGTCTTCGTCTCGCTCGTTTCCGCGCTGATTTTTTATGGATTGCTGTTTCTGCTGAGTCTGTATTTTCAGGAGAATCGCGGCTGGTCCGCCCGCCAGACAGGCCTCGCATTTTTGCCGCTCACTGTCATGGTCGCGATCGGCAGTTTTTCAGCAAGCCGACTGTGCCGGGCTTTCGGTGCGCGCCGGATCGTGGCAGCTGGATTGTTGCTGTATGCAGCGGGGTTCGCGGGCTTGCTGACGTTGTCGAACGACCCGTCGTATTGGCGGGTCGCGCTGTGTTTTCCGGCGATCGGATTCGGCTCGGGCTTGGTGACGCCGGCCAGCACCGCTGCGATGATGAGTACCGTCGATCGATGTCGCGCCGGTATCGCGGCTGGCGTGCTCAATGCAAGCCGGCAGAGTGGTTCGGCCTTTGGCGTGGCGATCTTCGGTGCACTGACAGGCGCAGCGCAGACGCATGGAGCGGGCGTGCGCATCGCCGTGTTCCTGGCGATCGGTCTGTCGCTGGCGGCGGCCGTGTACTGGCGCGTCGCCGTGCCAGCCAACCACGACGATATCCGATTACTCGAAGCCCGTCGGATCGATGCATAGCCCGCTCATCAGCGAGGCTCTCAACACCATTCTGCCGACTACGTCCCGCGGCCTGATGCCTCCTGCTTGCGCATCGGCATGGCGTCGATGGTCTTGAACAAATCACGGGATTCGATCGGCTCGTGCGAGTCCAGCTTTACGCCGCCGTCCTTCCCGACGAGCAGCACGCGAAACGTGCCGGCCTTGACTCCATATCGTTGACGCAGGGCGCTGGCGGAATCGCCGACGCCTTGCACGTCATCCCCAATCACTTCGATCACCAGGAGATCGCGCTCCGTAAAGCCCTTGCTTCCCTTGATAGTCGCGCGCTGTTTCGACAGTGCAGCAGAATCCGCATTCCCGGCGAAAACAATGAGCAAACGCTTCTGCCACGCGTACTGCTCGACGGACGACGGCGCCGCGCCCGCTCCGGCCCTCGAGATCGTGGCCATTCCCATCAGCATCGTTCCAATGATGCCTGCAAGTATCAGAGACCGGTTCATTGGCAAGCCCCTTGGACATATTCCAAGACGTCAGTTGGCCGACGATCTCGTTCCGATCGCTTCGCCAAGCAGATCCGTCAAATCGATTCCGTTTTTCGCGGCATCCAGTTGCTCGTCCGGCACTGGCCCCTGGCGCTCCGGATCGACCAGTGCCTGGTTCAGATCGACATACGGACGCATGCGGTTCTCGTAGGCAGCAAACGCCGCCGCACGATCCGACCCATTGCGCACAAGCGCATGCGCGAGCACGAACGCGCCGACGAGCGCCAGGCTCGTCCCCTGCCCCGAAAACGGCGATGCACAATGCGCCGCATCGCCGATCAGCACGACACCGCGCTTCGACCACGCAGGCATGTGAATCTGCGCGAGTTCGTTGTAGTAAAACTGATCCGTGGTTTTCATTGCATCGATGAAGCGGGGAAACTCGCCTTTCAGATGCGCGCAGCTCTCTGACACGACGCGCTTCTGCGCGTCGACATCGTTGCGGGACAATGGCGGTTCGGGCGCGGCGAAGCCCGCACCGATGCGCAACTCACGCTTGTCGCGGCTCGGATAAATGATGTAACCGACGTCGGCGACGCGATGCCCGATCTGCCAGTCATCGAGCGCAATGAAGTTGGGCGTCGAGAACAGCGCAAGGACCACACCCAGCGGAAAAACAGACGCGGCTTCGTCGTCGAACACCTGCTTGCGGACATTCGAATAGATTCCATCCGCACCGATCAAGAGATCGAACGATCTGTCGACACCGCTTTCAAACGCGACGCTGACACTGTCCTCGCGGGAGTGGATCGCGCGAATGCTGTCGCCATAGAGGAACTCGACCTTCGCGCTCAATGCGTTCATCAGCAATTCGCAAAGGTCGTCGCGAAAGATCTCGATGTCGGTGCTGTCCAGACGGCCCGCGCTGTAGGTGCGTTCTTCTGTCCGATGTATCTCGTTTCCGTCGGCATCTAGCATCGACATGCCTTTGAGCTGCGTGCGCAACGCTCTTGCATCGTCGAGCAAACCCATCGCTTGCATGACATCCAGCGCGACGCCGCGAATATCGACAGCCTGACCGCCGCGTCGGAACTCGCCGGAACGTTCCACGAGCGTCACATCGTACCCGGCACGGTCCAGCCAGAAGGCAGCAGCCAGGCCAGCGACGCCGGCGCCTGAAATCAGAACGTTTCGAGTCATCGAAGATCTCCTCGCTGTCGGTCTTGCCGGCGATTCTATCGCAATCGGCCAGCGTGCCATGCGCCATTCGCGTAAGCGCTTCTATCCAAAACCAGACCTTCGTTGTACCCTTGTCACCCTTTCCGCGGGCCAGGGCGATACCGACAATTCAAATGGACATCAACCGCCTGGACCTCAATCTCCTCAAGATCTTCGACGCTGTTTACCGCCTGCGAAACCTGTCGGAAGTCGCCAAGGAAGTCCATCTCAGTCAGCCTGCAGTGAGTCACGCGCTCGGACGGCTACGCGAGGCCATCGGCGACCGCTTGTTCATCAGAACGTCCGCCGGACTCGAACCGACCGCGCGCTGCGAGCGCCTCGCGGAACCCATACGTTTCGCGCTCGCGACCATTCAGGATTCGCTGCTGGACTCGATCGAATTCCTGCCGGAAGAATGCACGCGCGAATTCCGCCTGCTGCTGTCGGATGTGGGCGAGATCCTGTTCATTCCTCGCCTGCTCAGCCGCCTCAACGAGATTGCGCCGAAGGTGAAGCTTGCGATCTTCCAGGCGCCGCGTTCGAGCTATGAGCAGATGCTGGTTGGACGCGAAGTGGATCTGGTGGTGGGTCACCTGAACATGACCCGCCAGACCATTCGGCATGCCCATGTGTTTCGCGACCAATGCGTGGTCGTGACGCGCAAGCGGGAACGTGCTGACAGCGTCCCGAATGCGCTGACGCTCGATGAATTCCAGTCGAGTTCGCATGTCGCCATCAAACAACTGGACGACCCCGTCGAGTCCGCGTTCGAGGATCTCAACATCCGGCGCACGGTCGTCATGCGCATGCCGAACTATTTCGCCTTGCCAAGCGTCATCGCGCAGTCCGACCTGCTCACCACGGTGCCGTCACGCGTCGCCGCGCACTTCCAGCGCAGCATGTCGCTCGACGTCTACAACGTTCCCTTCCCCTGCCCGTTCTTCGATGTCCGCATGTACTGGCATACCCGCTTCGACACCGATCCCGCGCACGCATGGCTGCGCGAAACCTTCCTTTCCCTGTTCAAGTCAGACGAGCAGTCGGTCGCGGCGCTGACAGCGCGGTGATGGTTACCGAACGTGATCGACATCGCCCTTCGGATCAGAGACCGCCGCGCACATCCATCAGGCAGCCCGTCACATAGGACGCAGCGGGCGACGCCAGCCACACCACCGCTTCGGCAACTTCATCCGCCGTCCCCATGCGTCCCATAGGAATCATGCTCGCGAAGCGCGCCAGCGAATCAGCCGTGCGCTGCTGGTGCAATTCGGTGTCGATGACGCCGGGCCGTACCGCGTTGACGCGAATGCCTTCCTGCGCCAGTTCCTTCGACAGGCCGATGGTCATCGTATCCATTGCGCCCTTCGTCGCCGCGTAGTGCACCCATACGTTGGGCGCACCCAGCACCGACGCACCCGAAGACATGTTGACGATGACGCCACCCGCGCCGCCTTGCGCCGTCGACATGCGCCGCACTGCTTCGCGCGTAGCGATGAATGCGCCGATCACATTGACGCTGAACACCTTCGAAAGCGTGTCGCTAGCAAGATCCGCCACGCGGGACATGCCGCCTGTGATCCCCGCGTTGTTCACCAGCACGCCGATGCGGCCCAGTTCATCGATCCGCCGAAACGCTTCGAGTAGCGCCTGCTCGTCGCTCATATCCGCGCGGATTGCCCACGCCTTGCCCGCTTTTGCTTCGATCTCGTCGACGACACCTTGTGCTGCAAGCGCGTCGTCTTTATAGAGAACTACCACGGGATGCGTAATCGCCGCACGAAGCGCAATGGCCGCGCCAATGCCGCGGCCGCCGCCCGTGATCACGAACAGTTGCTTATCGCTCATCCAGCGTCCTTTCCAGTCTGATAGAGGTCTAGTAAGCGCCGTCGTTCGGCTGAGACGCGCTTTTCGCGGCAAGTGCCGCGTCCCCGAAACTGCGCGCAAGCTCGGTCGCCGCGCGCACCAGCAAGGTCGTGTCGACACCGACGGCCACGAACTGCGCGCCCGCCTCCAGATAGTCATGCGCGAGCTGGCGATCCGTCACGAGGACGCCCGCCGCCTTGCCTGCCCGTCGCACCACCGCGATTCCTTCGATGATCGCCGCGCGCACATCGGGGTGATTGGCCTGTCCGCGCAATCCCATGTCCGCCGACAAGTCGGACGGGCCGAAGAACACGCCGTCGACGCCGTCGGTCGATGCGATCTCGTGCAGGTTGCCCATGGCTTCCCGCGTCTCGGCCTGAAGCAGCAGCGCAACTTCGCCGTTGGCCTGATTCAGGTAATCGTCGATCTGGTTCCAGCGCGACGCCCGCGCCAGCGCGGCGCCGAGCCCCCGTACGCCCTCGGGCGGATAGCGCATGGCCTGAACCATCCGGCGCGCTTCTGCGGCGGTGTTGATCATCGGAATGAGCAGCGTCTGCGCGCCGATGTCCAGGTATTGCTTGACGAGCGACACGTCGGCACGCACCGGACGTACCACCGCGTGCGACGCATACGGTTCGATCGCTCGAAGCTGGTCCAGCGTCGTGCGTACATCGTTGGGCGCGTGCTCGTTGTCGAGCAGGAGCCAGTCGAAGCCGGTCGCGGCGAGCAACTCGGCGGCATTGGCGTCGGCAAGTCCCACCCACAGCCCGATCTGCCGCTCTCCCGCGCGCAGCGCCCGTCGAAACGAATTTTGCCGAATCTGCATCTGAAGGCCTCAATGGAAACGGAACGAGATCGCGCCGAGCGGACCATAGTCGACATGGAAGCTGTCGCCGAATGTCGCGAAACACGGCCGCGTGAACGAGCCCGCCAGCACGATGTCGCCCGCCTCGATCTGCTCGTCGTAACGCGCGATCTTGTTCGCGAGCCATGCCACGCCGTTTGCCGGATGATTCAGCACACCGGCCGCCAGCCCGGTTTCCTCGATGACGCCGTTCTTGTAGAGCATCGCGCCGATCCAGCGAAGATCCACTTCCTGCGGATTCATCGGACGTCCGCCGAGAACGATGCCGGCGTTCGCCGCGAAGTCGCTGATGGTGTCGCAGACCCGGCGCATGGCGCCCGTCTCGCTGTCGCGCTGTTCTATGCGCGCGTCGATGATCTCGATGGCTGGGACCACATAGCTCGCCGCGGACAGTACATCGAACATCGTGATGCCCGGCCCCTTGAGCGGACGGTTCATGACGAAGGCCAGTTCCACTTCGACGCGTGGCGCGATGAAGCGATCGAACGGGATATCGCCGCCGCCCTCGAAGAACATGTCGTCCATCAGGGGCGCAAAATCGGGCTCGGTAATCTGGCTCGCCTGCTGCATCGCGCGTGACGTCAGGCCAATCTTTCGTCCCTTGATCTTGCGGCCGTCCGCGACTTCGAGCGCGACCCAGGCACGCTGGATTGCATAGCCGTCGTCGACGGTCATCTGCGGATACTGTTTCGTGAAATGCGGCAACTGGACGCGCGTCTTGCGCGCCTCATGCAACTGGCGGGCGAGTTGCGCGATGGTGTCTTGCGGAAGCATGAATCGACCTTTTACTTGTGGCTGTCGGATGGAGGTTGCATGGGACCGTCATGAATCAGCCGGCCATGCGCGGACCGACATAACCCGTCTGCCCGGCTTCGGACCCGAGGTTCAGAATGGGGCCGTCCATGCGCTCCTGCCAGATCAGCGATTCCATACCGATGTGCAGCGGATGATCCTGGATCGTGAGAATGAAGGTCGCCTCGTCGTCGTAGTAGTGCGCATGCTCCGACCACGACGGTCCCGAGAGCAGCAGGTCGCCTGCCTTCCATGGAATCTCGACGCCATCGACGATGCTTCTTCCGTGCCCCGTGAAGTGATAGTTGATCGCGACCGAGCTGTGCTTATGACCACGTCCGACCTCGCGTGCCGGCTTTCCCACGGGATGCGAGAAGATCGTGGCGAAGAACGAGTGAGTCGTGCCGTTGCGGCGTTCCGTGGCCGGGTTATAGAGAAGAATGATGTTGCGCTTCGCATCGCCGTTCTCCATCGTCAGCATGTCTGCGACGGCTTCCCACGGCCACACGAGCGGCCGGTTTCGCACCACTTCGATATCCGTCAGGAACTCATAGCCGCGCAGCCGCGCGCCCGCGTCGGAAATCTGCCGGTCGGGCGCGTTGTTGCGGTTATAGCTGTGGTCGAGTCCGGTCGCGGCGGTCTCGACGTTGCGCTCGGCGACCGAATCGGCATAGTTGATCCAGTGCACGGCGAGCTTGCGCAACAAGGGGGCGTTGGAATAGGTGAGGCGCACCCAGGGCTCGTCGCCGGTGTTCTTGTGCGAATACGCCTGCATCGAAGGGATCGTGAGCGTTCCCCACTTGTTCAACTGATGCGCCTCCGTCCCGACCCTGACGCTGCCCGAGCCACGGATGCAAAACTCGATCTGATTGGAATTGCGCATCAGCGCACGCGTCTCTTCGCCTGGATTGACTACGCTGATGGTGACGTCGATGCCGGGCGCGAAGCCCATGGAGCCATCCGTGCACGACGGATGAACGATCAGCGCCGCACGCCGGCCGTCCTCGGGCAGCGGCATCTCGCTCAGTCGGCTGATCTCGCGCTCGATCTCCTCGCGCGGGACCAGCAACGGTTGCCAGGGTGTGATGGGCGCCGGTGCGGCTGCGCTGCCGTCCAGCATCGTGAATGTGGGTTCGCTCATGGTGTTCTCCGATATGCCTGAACTGGTTGTGAGGTGGGAGCCGGTCAGTTCCTGGACCAGCGGATCGGCGCAGGACCGCTGAGCGGCAGACGGATCTCCGCGCCGTGTCCCGAAACTGCGCGCTCGTAGGCGAGCTTGGCGACAGCCAGATCCGAGATACCCATGCCCATGGCCTTGAAGAGCGTGATGTCGCCGTCGCGCTTCTGGTCGAGTCCGTGTCGAATGACGTCGGGCAAGGTCTGGACGTGTGCCCAGCCTTCATTCGTGGAGCCGAAGAAGTCGATGAATTCGCGAGATGCCTTTTGTGTGTTGACGAGGTTGTCGACCACGATCGCGCCGGCGCGCTCGAACACGTCGGGAGAAAACTCCGCGTTGTGCGGCAGGATCGCGCCGACCGCATTCAGGTGCGCATTGGGCGCAAGCAAGCGAGCGTTGAAGAAAGGCTGCGTCGCCCGCGTGACCAGCGTCACGATCTCGGCGCCGTCGACTGCATCCTCGAGCGAGGTTGCCTCGACGACCTGCACCCCACCGAGACTGGCTGCCACCTTCTCGAAGAACGCGTGACGCTTGTCGGCGGTCGGACTCCAGATGCGCAGGCGCTTGAGCGGCCGAACCGCGTTGACGGCGAAGATCTGCGCGAGCGCCTGACGCCCGCTGCCGATGATCGCCATGTCGCTCGCGTACGTGCCGGCCATCCAGCGCGTGCCGACGGCGGTCATCGCGGAGGTCCGGATCTGGCCGAGCGTGTTGGCTTCGAGCATGGCGAGCAGCCGGCCATTCTCGGTGCTGAACAGCGAGAACACCGCCTTCGCGCCGGCGTTGGTATGCACCCATGTCTTGAAGCCGCACACGCCCTCGCGCAGCGAGGCGGAGCCGAGCGCATGCATGGAACCGCCGTCACCAATATCGCCGATTGCCTTGGGCACGTTGAACGCTGTGTCGTTCGCGATCTCGCCGAGGCTATTCTCCAGCGCATCGATGGCGTCGTCGAGCGGCACCAGCTTCGATACGTCGGATTCAGTTATCCAGATTGCTTCTTGTGTCATAAGTCATCCTGCCAAATGTGAATGGAGTGTGGAGCGGCGGTGGTCGCTACCGGCTACATCGAATCAGATGAACGGAAGATGACGCTCGCTCGACTTGCTCGCGATCAGCCAATGCTCGCCATCGAAGACCAGCGTATCGATGCAACGTCGCACTGCCGAGGGTGTCATCGACGACGTGTCGCTTGCGTCCGTGCGTTGGGCTTCGAAGGCCATCAGGAAGAAGCGCACTTCGGCATGGGTACGATCCACCCGCGAGACAAGCGGATTGCAGACCGCATGGAACGTTCTCCGGGTCTCCGGGCGCGCAGCGAGCGCCCGGCCGATACTTTCCCGGCCATGCAGTGCTTCGCCGTTCCGATGCCACACGCCATCCGGCGCGAACAGCGACACCGCCAGCTCGTGGGTACGCTCGTCGAGGCAGCGGAAGAAGGTGAAGACGGTTTCGGTACAGGCCATCGACGCTGCAAGCGTTGCTTCATCCGACATGCGTCCTCCGCTCGTTGGCCACCGTATTGGCAAGCGTGCCGATGCTCGACACATCGACCTCGAAGACATCGCCCTCCCGCAGATAGCGTGGCGGCTTCCGGGTCATGCCCACGCCCTCGGGCGTGCCGGTGGCGATCACATCGCCGGGATCGAGCGTCGTGAAGGAACTGAGGTAAGCAATCAACTGCGGCACGCTGAAGATCAGATCGTCCGTTCCGGAGCGCTGCACCACTTCGCCGTTGAGCCGGCCAGTCAGCACGAGCCTGCCCGGATCGGGCACTTCATCGGCGGTGACGATCCACGGACCCAGCGCACCCGAACGCTCGAAGTTCTTGCCCGGCGTCGCCTGCGTGTTGTGCTGCTGGAAATCCCGCACCGAGTTCTCGGCCATGCACGTATAACCGGCTACGTATTCAAGCGCGTCCTCGACGCTCACATGCCGCGCAGGCTTGCCGATGACAACCGCGAGTTCCGCTTCGTAGTCGAAGCAGTCCGAGTTGAAGGGACGAACCACCGGCTCGTCATGTCCGACCAGCGAATTGGCAAAACGAACAAAGATGGACGGATACTCGGGAAAGGCTCGCTTCATTTCCACCAGATGCGCGCGATAGTTCAAGCCCGCGCAGAGGATCTTCGCATCGCGCCCGACCGGCGGAAGAAGCCTCACGGCGGAGAGCGGCACGGTCTCGCCAGCGGCGCCGGAGCGCGCCCGTGCGACGGCCTGTTCGAACGTGTCGGCACCATCGATCGACGTCACCTGGTCATCATTCAGAACGCCCCACCGCTGGCGACTTGCGTGCTCAAAACGAATAATTTTCATCTCGAACTTCCCATTGAAGAATTCACTTGCGTATCGAAACCATGCGTCGCGACGCGAGGATCAACGCGGATACCTGTACGGCCCGATCAAGGTGATCGCGAATGCACTGACAACGCATGCTGCCGACGCAAACATCATCACGGGCGTGTAGCTTTGCAGGCGATCGAAAGCGATGCCGAACAGGATCGGTCCGCCCAGCGTGCCGAGACAGAACAGCGAAATCATCACGCCGTACACGGAGCCGAACGAGCTCAGACCGAAATAGCGCTTCACCAGGAAGGGCATCAGATCGCCTTCCGCGCCCACGAGCATGCCGGTCAGTGCCGCGCCCGTTGCCAGCAACGCGTAGGACGGGTTGTTCGAGGAGGTCGCGAGGATCAGCCCGCCGACAGCGCCCAGCAGAAACGCGCCGCACGCCACCACGCGAGCCGGAACGATGTCCAGCAGCACGCCCGCGCCGAATCGGCCGATGGTGAGGCCAATCGCCGAGAACGCCGCGCCGGCCACGGCCTGGTTCGCCGACAGGCCCTTGTCGGTCAGTAACGCGGGAATATGCACGATGCTCCCCAACCCGACCGCTGCCACAATCGCGATGCTGATGCTGATGATCCAGAAGCGCGGCTCTGCCAGCGACTCGCGCAGCGAGTTCGACGGTCCGTGCTGGCCGCCGCGGGAGGCCGCCGGAATTGGCAGCGTCGCCTGACGGTCGACGCGCAGCAGCAACAGCGCGGCCATGCCCATAACTGCCGCGAGCACGCCGAGCACGGCATAGGCTTGCTCCCAGCCGTAGCGGGTCATCGCCCAGCGCGCGACCCAGGGCGCCGATGCCGCACCGATCCCAGCGCCGATCGAGGCCACGCCGAACGCAAATCCCGTCCGGCGCTCGAACGACCGCGCCAGGATCGGCAGATAGCCGACCGGCGAAGTCGCGACGGCGAGCAGACCGATCACGAAGGTCTTGAAGCCGATCAACATTGGCGTTGCGGGGCCGACGCAGATCAACAGGAGACTCGCCACGAACAGCGCGAGCGACCACGCGATCACGCGATAGGCGCCGTAGCGGTCCATCAGCTTGCCGGCGATCGGTGCACCCAGCGCAAGTCCGAGCGATGCCATGGCAAGACAGGTGGACGCGACCGCACGGCCAGAGCCGAGCGATGACGCGATCGGCAGCAAAAAGACGCCCGTCGTGCCGGCGAACAGCGAGGTATAACCGCCTGCCAGTCCCAGCGACGTCGCAAGCAGCAGAATGGCGCTGCGCAGGACGGAGTGCTGGGCCTCACTCGAAGATGCGGCAATCGGCTCAGAGAGGGCCGTGTGCGAGCCTTCCATCGTGGTGTCTCCTGGATTTGATCTGGATTTTTTATGAATGAAATCTAGCGGATCTGCGCGGGCGTTGACACTGAAACCTGTGCATTCGCCAAGTGCACGCGCTGCATCGGGCCTAGAAGCGATGGGCGATGTCGGCCCGCACGGCGGTCTGGGCATGGTTCGCGGACGGACTCAGACCGGAGATCGAGGCGACCGCGGCATTGCCGGTCGAATCGATTCCGCTCGCGCGCTGATAGACGGCGGTGGTGTAGATCGTGGTGCGCTTGGACAGCGCGTAGCTGGCTCCCAGACCGAGCTGGCGATACCAGGCGCCGTCGTGCCCGCCCACTGACGCCGAGCGTGTCAGGCTTGCCATCACCCCGGCGAGCAGCGCCGCCGAGAACTGGTAGCGCAGGTTCAGTTCGACCGTGTTGATGGCCGCCGTGCCCGTGTATCCCAGCGGATTGGGCCCGGACGTCGCGACATCGCCGAGACCTGTGTAACGGACGTTGGTATAGATGACGCCAGCGGTGGCCGCCTGCCACGTGACGGATGCGCCGGCCCCGAAGAGATCGAACGCATTGGCCGACGCGTAGCCCGCATACAGCGGATTGCTCTCGGGCGTCGTCGCACTGCCGAGAGAGCCGAGATTGTTTGCCCCGACACCCGCACCGTTCGGATTCGCGCCATAGAAGGCGACGTTCGGATTGCGCACAGAGAGCCAGGCTGTACCGGCACGCAGCGCTCCGCCGTCGTAGGCGGCGCCGAGCGACCAGGCCGAATTGCGCGCATTCGATCCTGCGGCACCTCCCACGCTGTACAACGCTTCCGCCGTGATGCCTCCGATCTTCGGCATCACGTATTTGATGCTGTTGTTCAGCCGGCGCGTGCTCAACAGGTTGTCGATGTCGCCTGGATGCGTGGCCGCATAGCCGCCGAACTGCCATGCGGCGGAGAACGACGCGACGATGTCGAGATGCGGATCATATTGCCGGCCGAGCGTGACCCGACCCAACCCCGACTCGATGCCCGCGAAGGCCTGCCGGCCGAACTCACTGCCGCCTTGCGCGAAGGCGCCATTGTTCAGCGTGAAGCCGCTTTCGAGCGTGAAGATGGCTCGCAAGCCGCCGCCCAGTTCTTCGGTGCCGCGAATGCCCCAACGACTTCCGCTCAGACCAAACGCGCCGTCGGTCATGGCGAGCTGGTTTCCGCCGCCGACCGGTTGACCCTTGACCACGGCTCGCTGCGAGCCGACGGCATAACTGACGCCGACATCCAGAAGACCATACAGCGTGACGCTGGATTGTGCGTAGGCGGGAACCGCGAGCACGCCAGGGATGAGTGCCAATAGCACGTACCTTTGCATCCAATCTCCTCCGAATTGTTTTATATGCTTTGCTTGAGTGGAAGCGTGTCTGTTCGCGCTGTTGCAGAAGCTGCGAGCGCAAACGGACGCCGCAAATCTATCGGATGACGGATGCAACCGACACTGAAACCTGCGCATGAGAGACATGCACGAGGCGAATCGAGGTGCGTCGGTTGGGCTTGGGGCAATGCGCCTTCAAAGCCCTTGGATGAGGTCGGCTCGTAAGCGAGCGGTGCACGGCACGGTGGTGCGTGCGGATTGAAGTCGGCGTGGTCGTCGCGAGGATTTCGCGACTTGTCCGGAGCGATGGATCGTGCTTTCGCCGGCGAGCGGCAGTGGGTGAACCTGGCAGGGTATGGGACTGAATGTGGGCGGCGGCAAATACCTGGAACGCGAAAGGATGCACCAAGGGCGACGGGTGGCTGCCTTGCTGTCGCTGGCGTCGCGGAAAGCTTGAATGTCGGCTTCCGCGAACTGCGATGGGACTTCACGACCCGAAGCGAATTCTCGACGTGGCCGCTTTAGGGCGGATTGCCGTCCAAAGCGGCCGGCCCTATTCGACCGGCAGCCCGTCGCCATGTGCCACGTAAATGTCAGGAATCGACGGCCTGACTACCGACGCTCGAATGCCCCATGCGTCCGCAAATTGTCATCGATTCATGGCCGCAAGTCCCCGACGCGTCACCCAGGCTGCACCGGAATCGAAAAGTCCAGCAGCGGCGCGTGCTGCTGACAGCCGTACATGTCCGACTCCCCCAAGCGCCCTTGCGGCAACTGCCGGCGCATGGTCACCTTGATCGCCTGACCGCGCGGCACCGCGAAGATCGACGTGATCGCGCCCTCCTCCACGCCGAACAGTTCGGCCATCGCGGCCTTCGTGAAGCGGCCCGATTCCCACACCGTGTCGAAATGCGCGGCGTCCTCGAACAGCACGTCGAACGTGAGCAGGAAAGGACCGGCGTTCTTGCTGCGGATCACCGTCGCGAGCGACGAAAGCGGAACGGTCGTCATGATGCGAGCGCCTCGTAATGAACGGGAAAGAGCGCCGTCGCCGACGCGGTCTTGAGCAGGTGATAAGCGGAGAACTCGTACACCGGGCCGGCATCGACTTCGGATGGCGAATACGGAAATGCGAGATTGCCCGCGGTGTTGTACATGCCCGGAAAGCTCACGTGCAACAACGTCCCGCTGATGAAATGCGCCGCCGCGTGCGCAAGCGACTGCTCGTGCGCGACCGCTTCGATCACGAGACCGAGTTCGTGGCTCGCCGTCTTGCGCACGGGTTCGAGTCCGCGCATCACGCCATCGCGGCCGTAGACGTGGAACTGAACATCGAGGTCGGGCGCGTCGAAATACGCGAGCGCGGCGGCCTTCGCATCCGCGAGCAGCGTGTCGATGCGCGCGACCATCGTCGGGCAACGCACGCCCGCCACGGTGATGGTCCGGTAGCCGCGCCTTCGCGCGCCTTCCAGCTTGACCCAGTAATCGTCCGCCTCGATGAACCGCGAGCCCGTCACGCGCACCTCGCGTTCGCTGATCTGCACGAAGTCGCAGGCGGACAGATCGAGTTCATGCCCCGGTCCCGCCTGCAAAAACGGGTTCTCGCGTTCATACAGCGTGTGCGCGGCCACGGACGTGAGCGACGCGCGCCGGTTCAGTCCGCCCGGCTCCAGCGTGAAACCCGTCTCGTCGATGGTGCCCATCATCACGTCCGTGCCGTGCGGCTCGGCGGAAAACGCGCCGCATTCGAGAATCTTGCCCATGTGAATGGCGAGTCCCGGATCGGCGCCCTTCCAGATCGGGAACGCGGCGATCACCGAGTCGTCGCACGCGCGGCCCGCGATGATCACGTCCGCGCCGGCTGCAAGCGCCTCGACGATCGGCTCGTGTCCCATCTGCGCGACGATCGCATGGCTCGCGCGCGCCTCCTCGGCGCTCAGTTCCCAGCCCGCCTCGAAGTCGCGCACCTCGCCCAGGCCCACGGCATCGGCGACGACGCCCGCCGGAATATCGGCGTAAATCCACGCGAGACGCAGGTTCAGCGCCTGCTCCGCGACGATCCCGCGCACGATGCGCACCACTTCGTCCACGTGCGCGCGCGTGCCCGCGCCGCCCGCGCTGCCGACAATCACCGGAATGCCCGCCCGCTGCGCGGCGACGATCATCGTCGTGAGTTCGCGGCGGATGCTGATCTCCGACACCAGCGCTTCGCCCGAGCCGAGATAATGCGGGCCGGGATCGGTCGATCCGGCGTCGACGGCGATCACGTCGGGCCGCATCGACATCGCGCGTTCGAATGCTGCGTCGGCGAATCCATAGCCCAGCGTGCAGGTGGGCGTGAGTACGCGTATTGGCTTGTCCATCCGGGGCCTCATGATGACGCACGATGCGTCGTGGAAGATCAAAGCGCGCCGCCTCGGTCGCGCAACAGTTCGAGCCGGGCGACCTCGTCGATGCGGTTGATGCCGAGCAATCCCATGTTCGTGCTGATTTCGCGCTTGAGGATCGCGAGCGCGTGCGCGATACCGGCCGCATCGGCGGCGGCTGCCGCCAGCAACATCGGCCGGCCGACGAACACGAAGCGGGCGCCGCCATGCAATGCCTTCAGCACGTCCGAGCCGCGCCGCACGCCGCCGTCGAGCATGAGCGTCAGCGTATCGACACGGGCGGCGATGGCCTCGAGCGCATCGAGCGAACCGACCGCGCAATCCACCTGACGGCCGCCATGATTCGACACGATGATGCCGTCGATCCCCGCCTGTTCGGCGATTACCGCGTCGTCGGCGGACATCACGCCCTTGAGCACGATGCGTCCGTTCCAGCGCCGGCGAATGTGCTCCAGATGCACCCACGACAGCGCGCCGCGCCGCCCGATGTCGCGCACCAGCGTGCGCGAGAACACCGGCGGCCCCGCGACCGCATCCATGTTTTCGAAGCGCAGCGGACGGCGCGTGACGACGCTCTCGCCAAGCACGCGCCAGCACCACGACAGCCGCGTCAGCGCCTGCCATGCCAGCCGCACACTCGGCCTCACGGGCGACCGGAAGCCGTGTTTCTCCGCGTATTCATGCTGGCCATGCACGGCTGTATCGACATTGATGACGAGCGTATCGAAGCCCGCCTGCGCGATGCGGTCGAGCATCGGATCGATGCGCGCGGCATCGCCCGGAATGTAGGCCTGGAACCAGCTCGTCGGACCCGCCGCGCGCACGGTCTCCAGCGGCGTCAGCGACGCGCCGCTCAGGATGAACGGCACGCCCGCATCGGCAGCGGCGCGGGCGAGCACTTCGTCGCCGTGAGCGGCCGCCATCCGGCTGAAACCCATCGGCGCAATGCCGAACGGACTGTCGTATTCGACGCCGAACAAGGTGGTGCGCGTATCACGCCGCTCGATGTCCACCAGCACGCGCGGCACGAACGCACGCGACTCGAAGCCACGCAGATTGCGCCGGTGCGCCGCGCCGTCTTCGGACCAGCCGGACACATACGCATACATCGCCGCGGGCAGGCGACGTTTCGCGAGCGCCGCGAAATCGTTCAGGCACAGCACGTCGCGCAGGCTCGCCGGCAGATCCGGCGCCTCGACGCGGCGTGCATGCATCTGCGCTAGCGCTGCGGTTCGCTCGTCTGCGCCTGCGGCAGCGAGAACATCTCGCTGATCGACACCCCGCCCCGAATGCCATCGATCCACTTCGCCTCCTTCAACAGATGAGCTTGCGCCGCTTCGAGCACCTGGTCCGCGATCGCGAGCGGCACGATCACCACGCCGTCGTCGTCGCCGAGCACGATATCGCCGGGGCTGACGGGCGCGCCCGCCGCCGCGATGGTCGAATCGACCGTGCCGCCAAAACCGTGATGCGGGCCGCGCGGCACGACCGAGCGGCAGAACATGTTGAACTTCAGGCGCCGCATGTCCGCGACATCGCGCACCGCGCCGTCGACCACCGCGCCGCCGAGCTTGCGATGCACCGCTTCCTCGGCCATCACGCCGCCCCACACGGCGATGTCCTCCGCGCCGCCCGCGTCCACGACGAGCACTTCGCCGGGCCGCGCGCTGCCGATCACGTTGCAGATCGGACCGCAGTCTCCGACCATCGTGGCGATCGTGCGCGCCTGACCGCATAGCCGCGCGCCCGCGAAGATCGGCTTGATGACCGACGCCATCACCTGCGTACGGTTCATGCAATCGGACGCGACGGCCGGCGGGATCAGCCGCCACTGCGCGAGCACGGCGTCGGACAGTTGTTTGAAATTCACATCGAGCTGGTGATAGGCCATGGTGTCGCTTTACCGGTGTGATGCGGGCACGGCGTCGCGCCAGCCCGGGTTGACGTTGTTGCGCAGGCGTCCGTGCACCAGATAGTCGACGAGCATCTGCGCGGAGAACGTGCGCATGTCGAGATAGCCGGCTTCGGAATAGAACGCGGCGTGCGGCGTGACCACGAGACGCCCCGCGAGCCAGGGCTCGTCGTTGCGCCATGCGTCGAGCAGCGGCGGCAGCGGCACCGGCGGTTCGGACGGCAGCACGTCGAGACCGGCCGCCGCGAGATGCCCGCCGCGCAACGCGCGATAGACCGCGTCCACGTCCACCAGCTTGCCGCGCGCGATGTTGATGAAGATCGCGTTCGGCTTCATCGCCTGGAACTGCGCGTCGCCGATCATGAAGCGCGTTTCGTCGGACAGCGGCACGTGCAGGCTGACCACGTCGGCGCGCGCAAGCAATGCATCGAGCGAACCGACGCGCTCGTAGCCCAGACCGAGTTCGTGCCCTTCCGGCAGGTGCGGATCGTGATAGACCACGTGCATGTCGTGCGCCGCCGCGCGCCGCGCGATCGCCGTGCCGATCCGCCCCATGCCGATCGCGCCGAACGTGCCGCCGCGCAGACGTCGCACCACCGGCACGTTCTCCGCGACGAAGCCGCGCTCGGGATCGGCCTTCAGGCGCGCCTCATACGTGCCGAGTCCGCGCGCCAGAAACAGCATCATGGCGATCGCGTGATCGGCGACTTCGGTGGTGCCGTAGTTCGGCACGTTCGACACCGGAATGCCGCGCTCGCAGCACGCCGCCGTATCGACGTTGTCGAAACCGACCCCGACGCGCACGATCATCCGGCAGCGCGCCAGACGGTTCACCACGTCGCGCGTGATCTTCATCCGATGCCAGACGAGGATCGCATCGCACGAAGCCCAGGCTTCGTCGGGAATCGCCGCGGCGTCGGTTTCATCGAAGACCTGATAGTCGATGAGCGCGCCCGTCACGCCCCGTTCGACATCGAGATCGCGCAGATGCGCGTCGGGCACCAGTACCTTGAGTGGTTTTGACACTTCTCCTCCGTTTGAATCACGCCGCCGTGCGCGACAGGATCTTGCCGAGAAAGCTTCTGAGGCGCGCATCGCGCGGTGCGTGAAAGATGTCGGCCGGCGCACCGGATTCGACGATGGTGCCGCGGTCGGTAAAGAACACGACGTCAGCCACTTCCTCCGCAAAGCGCATTTCATGCGTGACCAGCACGCAGGTCATGCCGTCGCGGCTCAGATCGCGGATCACGGCGAGCACTTCGCTCACCATTTCAGGATCGAGCGCGGCCGTTACTTCATCGAACAGGATGATGGCGGGCTGCATTGCCAGCGCCCGCGCAATCGCGACGCGCTGCTGCTGCCCGCCCGACAACTGCGCCGGGTAGGCGCTTTCCTTGCCGGTCAGGCGCACGCGCGCGAGCAGTTCGAGCGCGCGCTGCTTCACTTCGTCGCGCGGCTGATGCAGCACCTGCATCGGCGCCATCATGATGTTTTCGAGCACAGTGCGATGCGGAAACAGGTTGTACTGCTGGAACACCATCGACACCTGATGTCGCAGCGGCACGAGGTCGCGGTCGCGCTTCAGTTGCTCGACCGCGAACGACCCGACGCGAATCGTGCCGCGATCCACCGGAATCAGGCCGTTCAGACAACGCAGCAGTGTCGACTTGCCCGAACCCGATGGCCCGATGATGCACGCCGTCTGCCCTTTGCGGATCGTCATCGACACGCCCTTGAGCACGTCGGTGCCGCCGAACGCCTTGTGCACGTCGACCAGTTCGATCAGCGGCGCCTGTGGATGAATCACGTTCATTGCTTCTCCCGGATCTGGCGTTCGAACCGACGGCTCAAGGTCGCAAGCGGAAAACTGAAGAGGAAGAACAGCAGCAGCACATAGAGCTGCACCGCCGTTGCGTAGTTCGAGCCGTCGCTCGCGGTGATCGTGTTGGCTACCGAAAGCACATCGGAGGTGCCCGTCACCACCGCGAGACTCGTGCCGATGAAGAGGCCCGCATAGACCGTCATCATGTTGGGCAGGATCAGCGGAATGGCCTGCGGCACGACCACGTAGCGCAGAATCTGGTTCTTGCGATAGCCGAGCGCCCGCGCCGATTCCCACTGTCCGCTCGGTATCGCCTCGATGCCGCCACGCATGACTTCCGCGACGTTCGCCGTCACCGGCAGCGAGAGCCCGACCACCGCCTTCACGAACGGCGAGAACGGAATCACCATGCCGAATGCCGGCACGTAGAACGGCAGCAGATACAACATCGCGTACAGCGCGATCAGCCAGGGCGTATTGCGCAGCAGATTGACGATGCCGAGCGCGACGAAGCGCACCGCGCGCGTGTTTGCAATCGTGCCGACGCACAGCAGCACACCGGTGCAGAGCGACACGCCCATCGCCGCGAGGCTCATCAGGATGTTCGCGCAGAAGCCGCCGGCGAGTCCCGTGCCGGGTGCGCCGGTCAGCAGCAGCGCGCTGCGCGAGGCGAGCAGCGCGAAGGCGTCGCCGCTCGCGCGTCCGTAGCAGCCGATAAGCGCCGCCAGCAGCAACAGCGGCACGCCGATCATCCCGTACACGAATGCACGCGTTTCCGGCTGCATTCCACGCGCGTTCGACGGCGCTTTGAATGTGGTCGTCGCGTTCATATGCCATACCCCGGAATCCGCACCGCGCGTCCTATACGCCCCGCCACCATCGACGCGAACGAAGCCAGGATCAGATAGCAGACCCACACGACCAGCATGACTTCGAGATTGCGGAAGTTGTCGAGCGTGATCTGCGTGGCGTAGTACATCACGTCGGCCACCGCGACGAAGGCGGCCTGCGAGGAAGTCTTGATCAGACTCACGATGTTGTTGGTCATCGGCACCATGGACAGGCGCATCGCCATCGGCAACTGGATATGCCAGAAGGTGCGCAACCGCGAATAACCGAGACTGCGCGCGGCATCGACGGTTGCTTGCGGCACCGCATGCAGGCCGGAGCGCACGATCTCGACTGCAATCGCGCCGTTGTAGAGCGCAAGCGACAGCACCATGCACGTGAAGCCGCTGAACACCGGAATCTGCTGACCGGTCGCCAGATTGCGCAGCGACAGACCCAGTTCCGACAGCGTGAAATACAGCACGAACAACTGCACGAGCGGCGGCGTGTTGCGCAACAACTCGACGACGATGGTCGTCAGCGTTTCCAGCAGCGGCATGCGGAAATAGATCACCGCCGCACCGATGATGCCGATCACGAACATCAGCGCGATCGCGCACACGCACATCGCGACCGTCGTGCCCACGCCGCGCACAAGCCAGGTCTGATACAGCGGATCGGCCAGCCAGGTGAAGTCGAGACTCATGAACGCCCCTTGCGCATGTCGTCCGGCAGGCGGTCGCGGTTACTTCGCGGAAGCCTGCTGCTCGGTCACGAACTTGCTCGTGCCCATGTTGTAGGTCTTCTCCGCGTTGACGAGCACGCCGGCCGCTTCCGCACGTTTGATCGACTGATTCAGCGCGGCGAGAAACTTCGGTTCGTTCTTGCGCACGCCGCCGACGATGGGCACATATTCATACGCATCGAGCGCGATCTTGTCCTTGTCCTTCCAGCCGTCCTCGTTCACCTTCAGCGTGAGATTCGGGCCGTCGTAGGCAATCGCCTCGCACCGGTTGTCCCGGAACGCCTTGTACATCTGCGCCGTGCCGGTGAAGAGCACCGTGTCCGCGCCGAGCTTCTCCTGCAGCGCGCGGTTATACATGTTGCCCTGGCTGCCGCAAACCTTGCGGCCCTTCAGGTCTTCCCATTTGCCGATCGTCGTGGTCTTCGGCGTGAGCAGCACCATGCCGGCCATCATGTAGTACGGGTCCGTGAAGTCGATCACCTTCGCGCGGTCCGGGTTCTTGCCGAGCGTCGCGAAGATCACGTCGATGCGGCCGGCATTGAGCAACTCGATCCGGTTCGACGCCACCACGGGCACGAATTCGATCGCCGTATCGGAGCCGAACATGTCCTTGGCGACGAACTTCGCGAGATCCACTTCGAAGCCGATCAACTGGCCCTTGCTGTCCAGATAACCGAACGGCACGTAGTCGTTGCGGATGCCGACAACCAGCTTGCCGCGTGCCTTGACCATGTCGAGCTGATCGGCGCGCGCCCCGCCGGAAAGCCAGCCGAAGCCGAGCGCGAGCATCATCAGAACGACCCACCACGAACGCTTCGACATGAACATCTCCAGAAGAAGAAACAGGTGAAACGCGTCAGCCGGTCGCATCGGCGAACGGCGTCTGGCATGGCTGTATTCTTTGATCGCGTCCTATAATAGTCAAATAGGACAAAATTCACTGCTTATAAGGCTGGCTTATGGAGGCATCGAGTCATGAATGTTCGTCAACTTGAAGCATTCCAGGCCGCCATGTCCGCCGGAAGCCTGACTGCGGCCGCCGGCCTGCTCGGCGTATCGCAGCCGGCGGTGAGTCAGTTGATTGCCCAGCTGGAGAGCAATTGCGGGTTTTCCCTGTTCACCCGGACGGGCACGAAGATGCGTCCCACCCGCGAAGCCGAAGTGCTTTACGCCGAGGTGCAGCGCATGTTCATCGGCGTGGGGCGTGTTGCGGGCATTGCCAAGGCGTTGCGCGACCAGTCATGGGGGGCGCTCAGCATTGCGTCGTTTCCCGTGCTGACGCGGCGCGTGCTGCCGGGCATCGTCACGACGTTTTGCGAGGATCGGCCCGATGTGAAGTTCAGCGTCGAGAGCATGCGATCAAACTCCCTTCTCGACGCCATCGCGACGCAACAGGTCGATCTCGGCTTCAGCGTGTTGCCGGGCGATCGGCCCGAGCTCAACAGCACCTATGTGTGCACCTTGCGGGGTGTTTGCATTCTGCCGAAGGGGCATCGACTTGCCACGCGGCGGCTCATTCGCGCAAAGGATCTGGATGGCGAGGCTTTTGTCGCGCTCGGGCCGCAGGACCATTCGCGCTTCCAGATAGACCGGATCTTCGAAGAGGCGGATGTGCAGCGGCGTATTCAGATCGAGGTCGGTCAGTCCGAGACCGCGTGCGCCTTTGTTGCGAACGGCATGGGTGTTGCGGTGGTCGATCCGATCAGCGTGTACAACAACGCCGGAGCGGACTTCGTCGTATGCGCATTCGAGCCGAAGATGGAATTCGAAATCTGGCTGATCCGGCCGAAGATTGCGCGGCCCTTCGCGCTGATCGAGACGTTTGCTGCGTACGCTTCCAGGGAACTCGTTCGTCTCGCGAATGAGGCGTTTCTTGATCGGCGGTAGTTGTGGAGTCGTGGCGAGTGGTTGGTTCGGATGGTGGTGATGTTCGTTGCATGCGCAAGCGGCGCGTGACGGGTCGGGCTGGTTGGGGAAAGGTCGCTCGATCAATGGTTGTCGAGGGGAAAGCTGGGGGCTGGTGAGTGGTCGCTCCGAAGTGGCGCTTGCGACCCATTGCGGAAGTGTTCGACGGATCAAGGTCTATAGCAGCTTTGCAGCGATTGCGGTCCTTGGTTGCCGTCGCGCGTAGTCAGTCTGACTGCCATGAAATAGTTGTTGAGACTAGCGACCTGTGCGGATCTGAGCGCCGGCGCAGCCGCCCTCAGGGGCGGAACCACTTCTGGTACGCCGACTCGATGTCGGTGGCTAACATCGACCGCATCCTTCACGCTTAAGCCCCGCTTCTTGATGGACAGGTCGTGACGGAACGTGGGTGGGCCTGAACCGTTGTAAATCGCAGGCACCAGCAGGTACGAGCCGCTCCGCCGCCCACCTTGAAAGGCCGACGAGATGCTCGGCCCGTTCCGCACGAACAACGACAAACTGGTCGCGAGCGCGGATGTCTTTGTCGTCGACGGCGAGCGGGTCGTCGCCGCTGCGGAGGACAGCATCTATCTGCGCCGGCTCGACGAACTCGAGATCAAGCGCGAGCCGGCTCCCCCCGTGGCCCCGACCGTCTACAAGCTTCTTCTGCTCCGGGAAGGGAGCAAACCCAAGCCGATCGATTGGCCCGGCGGCGGCGAGGACAAGACCCGCGAGGCGTTGCGCAGGTTTCTGGGCGACGACGCGCCAGCGGACCTCCCCTTCCTCGACAGCGCGCAGAAGGCGGTCCCGCTCGACATGGAGGCGTTCGAGACCGTCGCCTTCACCGCCGGCATCGACTGGGCAACGTTGAGCGAACACGTACTCTACAAGCCGCTCAGCATTAGCGGTATGCCGATTTCATCGGGCGCCCGAACCGCGCGATTGACCACGTCAGGGAAGGCAACGCCTGGGTGCGGAGTGTCGGCCGAGTCGAAGGCGAACAAGTGCTGCTCACATGCGGACCATCCACTTGCTACTCGAAAAAAACCGCCGACGCCAACACGCCATTCACCGCAACCTTCAAGATTTGAACGATGCTTTCATCGTGTCTCCGAGGTGCGCAACCGCACGGCTGAAATTCCCGATGTGAGGTGCATGCAACAGCCATACATCGAGCTTAGGCGCGAATCTCGCCACCTTCACGACTTCGAGCCGCCGCCGCCAGACGCTATGGGTAAGCACGCTGCGCGGAACCAGGCCCAATCCCAGGCCGGAGGCGATGAGTTGCAGCTGCATCTCGCTGCCGTGCGTATCTGCCTTGACGCGCATGGCATAACCGGCCGCTTCGATCGCGTTTTGCAGCGCCACCCGATAGCCGCATCCTTCAGGGTTCAGGATCCATCCGCCATCCGCAATGGCAGGAAGCGTCGCACGACTCGAAACAAGTGGACGCCTTTTGCTCTGCACTATCACGAGATCCAGGGTCGCGATGTGTTGGCCCACATAGCCATCCGCGGGTTGCTTGCCCTTTGGAGTCAGAATCGCCGCGACATCCAATCCACCTGCATCGAGCAGACGATGAAGGCCGGGACTCCAGTCCGATCTCAATGTCACTTCGAGTGCCGGGAATGCGTCCCTGAGCGCGGTCAGGGCGTCGAAGAGAACGATATCGGCGATGCCCTGCGGCAAACCAAAGCGCAGCTTGCCCGAAGGATCGCCATCTTCACGGGTGACGTCCATCAGCCGGTCGAAAGCAGCCAGCAGCGGAACGGCATGCTCGTGGATCCGATGCGCAAGCGCGGTTGCACGCGGCGGTTTGGAATTGCGCTCGAGAAGGGGTGCGCCCAGCACCTCTTCCAGTCGCTGAATGCGCTTCGACACCGCAGACTGCGTGACGCACAGCTTTAGCGCGGCACGGGTCAACGAGGTTTCCTCGACCACCGCCACGAAGGATTTCAATTCGTCGATCATTATTCCATTCCGTCGCTCAAGGCAGTCCGAATATTCGCTTTTGGAAAGTATGGATTGAGTCTAGCCTAGTCGGCGCTATCACACACACTCTTATTGAGGCCGCTATGCCGCTCGTCCGAATCGATCTTTCGAAAGCAGCGTCACCCGCCGTCGCTCAGGCCGTCAGCGACACCGTCTACGAGGCGATGATCTCGATCGCCAATGTCCCTGCCAATGACAAATTTCAGATCGTCCACCGCCACGACGCCGACGAACTCGTCTATCCCGCCGATGGCTATCTCGGCATCGCTTACTCTCCGTCGATCGTTTTCATCCAGATCACGTGGAACACCGGTCGTTCGATCGATGTGAAGAAGGCCTTCTATGCCGCCGTTGCCAACGGCATTTCGGTAAAGACGGGGCTGCGAAAGGAAGATGTCTGGATCAGCCTCGTCGAGGTCGCGCGCGAGAACTGGTCGTTCGGCAACGGGGAGATGCAATACGCACCCGCCGACTAGCCTGGATCAGCGCTCGCAGCGCATGGAGGAAGACATGAAGCCACTGGAGCAGTTGACCTTTCATTCGCTGGAATTGCAGCCCGTGCTGATCCCGTTGAAACGACCGATCGTATCGCGGGTCGGCAGCTACTCGAACTGGCCGGTGGTCGCCATTACGCTCAGAACGAACGAAGGCGTCAGCGGATGCAGCTATCTCGAACCGTACCTCGCTCATTCGATGAAGTACATCGTGTCGATCATGAGCGATCTGGCGGCCAGCAAGAAGGGCAAGCGCATCGCGCCCTTGTGCGACTTTCAGGCCGACCGCAAGTCCCTGAGTCTGGTCGGCTACGAAGGTCTCGCGATGATCGCCATCGCCGGGCTGGACATGGCGGCCTGGGACGCCCTGGCGAAAGCCGCGAATCTTCCGCTGGCTCGCCTACTGGGCGGCGACGTCGGCGCGGTGCCCGCTTATAACAGCAACGGTCTGTGGCTGACGGATACCGGGAAGCTTGCCGACGAAGCGCTTGCGCTGATCGCGGAAGGCGGCTTCCGGGCTGTCAAACTCCGGCTTGGGCGCGATCAGTTGCAGCAAGACGTCGACGCCATCGAAGCAGTCCGTGATGCCGTGGGCGGCGATATCAAACTCATGGTCGATTTCAATCAGGGCATGCGATTCGGCGATGCCGTGCGCCGCTGCCATGAACTGGACGACTTCGGGCTGTACTGGTTCGAGGAGCCCATCGCCTACGACAACATCGAGGGACATGCGGATCTGGCGGTCGGCCTGAAGACGCCCCTCTGCCTCGGTGAGAACTTCTACGGGCCGCGCGCACTGTCGCGGGCGGTCACGGCCAAGGCAGGAACGTTCATGATGCCGGACATGATGCGCATCGGAGGCGTATCGGGCTGGCTTCGCTCGGTGCCGATCGCGGGCGCGCTGGGCATCGACGTGTCCAGTCATCTGTATCCCGAGGTTTCCGCGCATCTTCTGCGGGTCACGGAAACGGGTCATTGGCTCGAATGGCAAGACTGGACGGAGCAGATCCTGCAGGCCCCGTTTCCCATCAAGGACGGGTTGATTCATGTTCCCGACCGACCGGGCACGGGCGTCGAATTCGATCGGGAGGCGCTGGCGCGGTTTGCTGTTCACTGAGCGTCAGCCGGGCGCGCGATCGCGAACATTATTAAGCTGTCCATCCTCCGTCGATACGCAGACTCGTACCGGTGATCATCGCGACCGCAGGAGACGCAGGATACAACACCGCCGCCGCGACCTGCTCGCCTTGCAGCAGACGGCCCATCGGGATCCGGTCGAAGACCCAGTTCCTGAAGTGCTCGTTCTCGAAGAACGGCTGCGTCATCGGCGTATCGACGAAGGTGGGCGCCACCGTGTTCACCCGTATCCGCGGCGCGAACTCGATAGCGGCTGCTTTCGTCAGACCTTCCATCGCGTGCTTCGTCATGCAATACACGGATCGTTCAGGTGCGCCCACATGTCCTATCTGCGACGAAATGTTGATGTTGGCCCGGTCATCGGCCGCATCGCCTTCGAGCATCTTGCGCACGGCGGTTTTGATCTGCTGCGCTTCGAGGCGGCCGGCAGCTTGCGCGCGCGCCTGCAATGCACTCGCCGCCTGATAGCCGATGAACACGGCTTCCTTCACGATGCGCTCCGCCAGCCAGTCGATGTAGGCCGGATCGAACTTCATCTGCAGAAACTTCAAGGCGGCGAGTCTTTCGCCCGGCGACGCGCTTTGCGAGAGCTGCCTCACGAATGGCACGGCGGCGAGCCCCAGCCATTTCATGCGCGCCGCGACTCCTCTCATCCTGAGTGTGCGCTCAATGCCGAAAGGCATCGCGGAGCGCAGTGCTTCGTATTCCGTCGCGAGTCTGGCGAGCGTCGGAAGGACGTCGCTGGCTTTGTCGGCCGGCACGGCGTCCAGAATCCGTTGCGCCGATTCACGGTCCTGCTCCGACGGAACGGATGGCTCGCCGATCGGCGGACTCACGCTGTGATCCGGCTTCGACAGCACTTCCTGGATCGTCTCCCGCAACGAGCCATGGTAGGAACGGACGAAGGCGCCTTGAAGGAAAAGACGGGTGTACAGGTAGCCGCAGATGAACCCGATCAGCGGGTTGCCGACGATCAATGCGGTCGCGGCGGAGATCGCGGCGCTGCTTGGCCGCAGCAACAACGCGCCTGCGGCCCTGACGCTCACACAGACGATGTAGTCCCGGATCTTGGCTTGTTCGTCGGAAGGTCCGCTACGAGGAGCGATTGCAGCGGCACGGCCTTGCCATCCGGCGCATGAGGGTCAATCGAACCATTCGCGTACAGCCCCCATCCGGCAGCCGTCGAGATAGCGCCCCTCGTGCAGGCTTTCGTGGTTGATCGGGCTGAGCCACTCGAGGTGATCGCTGAAGTGTTCGCAAATCGAAATCGCGAGCGCACGGCCCCGCTTGCGGCGGCAGCTCGCAGGCCGTGTTGCCAGCACGACAATCGAGAGAACACGCCTGAGACCGTCGCGGCGCTGAGCGGACGGAAGTGGCGGAAGCGCAAGAGCTGAGTGAGAAGCCAGGCAAACAGCGGCGATGTCGATGCGAGCCGCATGCAGAGCACGCCGACGTGCGGCGAAGCGAGGCTGATAGGCCGCCATCGGCAGGAGTACGTTGACCGCCAAGGCGCGTGTCTAGCGGAGTGAAAGAATGATGAGCGCTCGCTTGACGACGAGAACGACACGATGTGCGCCGCCAATAAAAAGCGCGCGGGGTAAGCCGCGCGCCTCTCTTGCTACGTCATCCGCCGGGCGTTACGCCGGCTTGATGTTGGATGCTTGCTTGCCCTTGGGGCCCATCTTCTCTTCGTAGGTCACTTTCTGCCCTTCCGCCAGCGACTTGAAGCCTTCCGAGCGGATTTCCGAGAAATGCGCGAAGAGGTCTTCGCCGCCACCATCAGGCGAAATGAAGCCAAAGCCCTTCGCATCGTTGAACCACTTGACCGTACCCGTTGCCATATTTGTCTCTTTAACCAAAGTCACGTGAAATGGCCAGCGCTACCTGCACGCGCCAGCCACCCATATTGTACCGACAGAATCGCTATGGCGACCTCCGGCGCGTTCCTGTAGGTCGAGTCCGTAGTCTGCGAGCATTTTCTCGGTGTTCGCAAGAATGAGAGGCGGGTCTTCGACCGTCCACAGGCCGGTGGTGGCCTTGGCAGGAGGACGACGACCGTTCGAACGTATCATCAAGACGCGTCACGCGCTCGTAGCCTCGAATTTTCTGCATTCCCAGTATGCGGATGCCGCACTGGCTGGAGACGTGCGAAACGAACAGGAATTCGCGCTGCTTTGTATGAACCCACGTAGGGCCGCGCCGTGCCCCGTCCCGCCCGATTTGGAATTGGGCCCTGCCGGACCGGCATGGCGTTGCTTCGAAGGTGACCAGGCAGACCAGCGCGAGCAGACGCGGAAGGTCAACGGAGTGAGACGGCAAGCGCTGATGTCCATGCGCATCCGCAAAAAAACGCGCCTTAGCGCCGAGGTGCAGCGTCGGCCGATTGTTATATACCTCGGCTCTCTCTCAGGTTCTGGCGGGCCGAATGATGAAGGTCCGACGCTGCGGGACACATGATATCGCTGGGACCGGTTCCAAATCACGCATTATTCGCAAATTAATGCAAGGCACACACATGATTTCGGTAAAAGAGTCCTTATGGCGAAAAAAAAGCCGACCCGGTTAAGGGGTCGGCTTTAAAGTCCTGGCCAATCCGAGGGCCGTGCCAGAACCTGAGAGAAGGTGAAGCTGAACGTGCATGCGGAGTTTCAAAGGGACCTGCTCAAGCTCGCTTAGGTTCCGATCGCACGTTCGTGCCTGTAACGTGTGTAGATTGTAACAATATGTTGCGAAAAGGTTTCATTGCAAATTTGCATGCGTGCGATAGGTCTCGACGTGATGCAAAGCCCGACTCGATCGGGAGACAACGGTCCGTTGAAATACCGTCTCTTGCTATCACACAGAGACACAGCATCCATAAAAAGCTCGTCCGCCGGGGCCAAAACGCTAACTTCATTGGTAAACGGTCGCTGATAAACGAACTTGACGGTCGTTCGAAAGAAACGGCGCGCCAAAGGTTCGCATCAGGCGTATCCGCCCACCTGGCCCTGAAGCACGCCTCGAAAAAATCACCTCAGGCTGTCGGTCTGCTGTCACAAAGCTTTCGTAGCCTCTCTGCTTCGACGAAAACGCGGCTCTGCCCCGAGCCGACGACAACGAGTGGAGAACCCAGGATGACGATGGAACGCAACGCGCTGCTGGCTTTGGCCCTGACCTCGACGGCCCTGCTTGCCGCCTGCGGCAGCAATGACGACAACAGCGCGCCCGCCACGCCCGCCGTCGCGGACGGCACGAAGGCGACGCTCGCGATGCTGGAAACAACCGACATCCACACCAACGTGCTGAGCTACGACTACTTCAAGCTCGCCGAGGACAAGTCGATCGGTCTGGAGCGCACTGCGACGCTGATCGCCGCGGCGCGCAAGGAATTCCCGAACACCATGCTGCTCGACGACGGCGACACGATCCAGGGCACCGCGCTGTCCGACTATCAGGCGCTGGTCTCGCCGATCGACTGCAAGACGACGCTGGCCGTCTACAAGGTGATGAACGCGCTCAACTACGACGCAGGCACGATCGGCAATCACGAGTTCAACTACGGCCTGCCGTTCCTCGCGCAAGTGACGGGTTCGAAGCTCGATGTGCCGAACCTGCCGCCCGTCGCGCAGCAGCAGGCATGCTCGGGGCCTGCGTTTCCGCTGGTGCTGTCCAACGTGTTCGGCGCGAAGAGCGCTCAACCGATTTTCAAGCCGTACACCATCGTCACGCGCAACCTGCAGGCGACGGGTCCGGACGGCAAGGCCGTCACGGTGCCGGTCAAGGTGGGCGTGATCGGCTTTACGCCGCCCGCGATCATGTCCTGGGACAAGCGCAATCTCGACGGCAACGTCTACACGCAAGGCCTCAAGGAAAGCGCCGAGAAGTACGTGCCGCAGATGCGCGCGGAAGGCGCGCAGATCGTGGTCGCGCTGTCGCATGGCGGGCTGGACAACTCGCCTTATTCACCGTCGATGGAAAACGGCAGCTACTACCTCTCGACCGTGCCGGGCATCGACGTGCTGATGATCGGTCACTCGCACCAGGTCTTTCCGGACGCGACCAGCACAGTCGCCCAGTTCAACCTGCCGGGCGTAGACAAGGTCAAGGGCACCGTCAACGGCATTCCGACCGTGATGGCGAACTTCTGGGGCAAGCATCTCGGCGTGGTCGCGCTGTCGCTCGCCTATTCTAAAGGCGCCTGGACCATCGATAAAAACGCGACCAGGGTCGAAGCGCGCCCTATCCAGAACGCCGACAAGACCTACGTGGCCGCCGATCCGTCAGTATCCGCCGCGATCGCCGCCGAGCATCTGGCGACGATCAACTACGTGAAGACGCCGATCGGCTCGACGGACTTCCGCATGACCACGTACTTCGCCGATGTCGGCGACGTCTCGGCCGTCGAGATCGTCAACCAGGCGCAGGCGCAATACGTGTCGGATTATGTCGCGGCGAACCTGCCGGAATACGCGGGCATTCCCGTGCTTTCCGTGAGCGCGCCGTTCAAGAGCGGTTTCGGAGGCGGCACCGATTTCACGGACGTCTCGGCGGGCAATGTCGCGATCAACAATGCCGCGGACCTGTATCTGTATCCCAACACGGTCTACGCGGTGAAGGTCACGGGCACTGACCTCAAGGCATGGCTCGAAACGGCGGCGCAGCGCTTCAATCGCATCGATCCGGCCAGGACGGCCGCGCAGGAACTCGTCAGTTCCTATCCGGGCTATAACTTCGACATGATCACGTCGAAGGACTTCAGCTATGAGATCGATGTCACGCAGGCCGTCGGCAGCCGGATCCGGAATCTGAGTTACAAGGGCACGCCGGTGGCGAGTGACCAGGCGTTCATCGTCGCGACAAACAACTATCGCGCGAGCGGCGGCGGCAACTTCCCGGGCCTCGACGGCAGCAAGACGATCTACGCCTCGCCCGATGCGAACCGCGACGTGTTGATCTCCTACATCAAGAAGATCAAGGCGATGACCTCGGCGACGAACGGCATCGACCGCAGCTGGCGCTTCACCAAGGTCAGCACGCAAGGGCCGGTCACGTTCAAGTCGGCGCCGAATCTGGCCGCGCTCGCGCAGACGCAAGGCATCGGCAACATCACGCAGACCCAGGCCGACGACGGCACCGGCAAGGGTCTCGCGGTGTACTCGATCAATCTCGCGCAATGAACGCGCGTCTGATCAGGATCGGCGCGTTCGTGCTGGCCGCCTCGCTGGCGTGCAGCGCGGTCGCGCTGTCGCGCACGACCGGGCGGCAGATCGACGAATGGCGCATGCGTGCGCTGTCCACCCGCGACTGGACCTCGCTCACGAAACTGCGCGCGGCCTCGTGGACGGGCAATGAGGCGGCGGCGTTCGCGCTCGGCTCGGTGCTCATCGGTGACGGCGATGCGGCGCGCGTGCGCGAGGGCATCGGCTGGCTCGAACGCGCGGCAGGAGCAGGCGACGTGCAGGCGCAGCTGTTGCTCGGTCGCGTCTTTCTGAACGGCGCATCGGGCGTCGCGGTGGATGACGTGCGCAGCCGCATCTGGCTCGAACGCGCGGCGCGTTCGCTGCCTGCCCTGCCGCCCGCGCCTGCGCTCGCCGTTGCGGACGATCACGCCGACGACCACGCGCCGCCCGCCGGCGCCCTCGCCGCGTACTCGCTCGCGTCGATTCATCGCAACGGCTACGGCGTCCCGCGCGATGCCGCCGTGGGTTTGCGCTGGCTCACGCTGGCGGCGACGTGGGGCGTGCCGCAGGCCCAGTTCCAGCTCGCCAACGTCCACCGCGAACGCGGCGACGAGCGCCAGGCGCTCATCTGGCTGCGCCGCGCGGCGGCTGCCGAAAATCCCGAAGCGAATCTGGCGCTTGCCATCGCGTATCGCAACGGCGAACTCGGCTTGCGCAAGAACGAAGGCGAGTATTGGAGCTATGTGAAGGAAACCTTGCACGACTACAAGCATCGCGCACAGCCCTGAAGCATGGCGCGCGGGATCGGCGCGTTCGGCGGTGGCGTCGACGGGAAGCGGTGTTCACGTCGAATGCCCCGGTTTTTAGCGCGAGGGCGGCAAGCGAGCGCGCCGCCGAATCTACACCGTGATCTCGCTCAGGTTCATCTCCGTCGCGATCTGCTGGTCCATCGGGTCCGATACGACGAAAGCCATGACCGCGCGTTGCAAGCCGGTGCCGTCCGATGCGCGCGAGACACAAGAACCACTTTGAAGATTGTGTTGCCGACAGGGCCCGCGTCGGGTAAGTTTTTGCTCAGTCAAGGACGCCCAAGACTCGCCGCCAGGCGCTCGCCGTAACACGGGCGGCCCCGCTGTCGACGGGCCCGCGCTGAACATGGACAAACCCGGTTCCGTCAGACGTGCCTCGAAGAAGCCCGGCGAGCGGCATGCGGCAAACTTTGTCGTCGTTTCGTGGCTCGACCTGACGATCTCGATCGGGCTGACGTTCGTCGTTGGCGCGTTGCTCGTATGGGCGGCGATCCGCGTGATCCAGCCCGCGCCGCCCGATACCTTGACGATGGCGGCAGGTCCCGAACACAGCCGCTTCTGGTACGCCGCGCTGAAGTACAAGGAAATCCTCGCGCGCAACCACGTCAAGCTGAACGTCCTGGTCACGTCGGGCACGCTCGACAACCTGAAACGACTCACCGAACCCGCCAGTCATGTCGATCTCGGCTTCGTGCAAAGCGGTCTGAATCGCGAGCCGAATGTCGTGTCCGCAGAGCCGCGTCACGCGGGTCTCATGTCCCTCGGCACCATCAACAACTGGCCTCTGTTCGTTTTCTATCGCGGTCCGGAACTCACGCGGCTATCGGAGTTCGAGGGAAAGCGTCTTGCCATCGGCCGCGAAGGCAGCGGAACGCGGCAGATCGTGCGGATGCTGCTCAAGGCAAGCGGGATTGATCCTGACGTCGGCGGGCACACGCTGCCGATCGAGGGCGAGGTCGCGGTGAACGCGCTGCTCGATGGAACGATCGACGCCGCCTTTCTACGCGACGACTCGGCACGCCCCTGGCTGATGCAGAAGATGATCCGCGATCCCGGCATACGCCTTTTCGATTTCACGCAGGCGCGGGCCACGATCCGCATTTTTCCGTTTCTGACGCAGTTTGAAGTGCCGATGGGCGCATTCGATCTCGCCGACAACCTGCCGCCCGAATCCGCAACGACCATCGCGACGACGATCGAGTTGATCGCACGCGATTCGCTGCATCCGGCGCTGTCGGATCTGATCATCGAAGCGGCCGGCGAGGTGCATGGCGGCGCAAGTCTGCTGCAGAACGCGGGCGAATTTCCCGCGCCTGTTGCGCATGATTTTCCGTTGAGCCCGGACGCCGCGCGTTACTACAAGTCGGGCAAGAGTTTCATTTACAGAGCGATGCCCTACTGGCTCGCGAGCCTGGTCGATCGGCTGATCGTGCTGGTCGTGCCGATCGTCGTCGTATTGATACCCGCGTTGCGCTTCGTGCCGCCGCTCTATGCATGGCGTGTCAAATCCCGCTTTCGCCGCCACTACGGCGAGTTGCTTGCGCTCGAACGCAAAGTGTTCGACGACCCGTCGGAACGAAACTACGAAGAATTTTCGCGAAGGCTGAATCGCATCGAGAAGCACGTTAGCGGGCTGAGGGTGCCGCTCGCTTACGCTGACGCGTTCTATACGCTGCGCGAGCATGTGAGTTATCTGCGCGCACAGGTGGAAGCATTGCGACGCGCTGATGATGTTTGAAATCGACGGCTGTCGGGCTCCCGTTACGGTGGGGACGTCGATTCGCGAGAGAGCATTCACTGCCGCCGTCCAGGGCAGCAGACTGGAACGAGTATCTTGCCAAACAGCGCGCTCAGTCCAGGTGTCCTTGCTCAGCGAGTTCCACGAGCGTATCAACGACATGGCGTATCTTGGGTCGCAAATGAGCGACCTTTGGCCAGACAGCGTGCACCTCGATCAGGTCTCTTGAGATATCGTCAAGCACGGAGCGCAGCGCTCCTGACTCCAGATGCGGCCGCAACAGCGACATTGGCATCTGGCACAGTCCCAGACCTGCACATGCCGCCTCGATGATGGAGTCGCCATCGCTTATCTGATGCGTTCCCGGGGGCAACACACGCTTCGCCTCACCGTCGACATGTACCCTCCATGACAATGGTTGCCCACGTCGATAACCGACGACGCACGAATGGGCCTCGATGTCTTCAAGCCGGTCCGGCGTCCCATGCTGTGCAAGATAATCAGGCGAGGCTGCAATAACCATCCGTTGGCTGGTGAGCCGGCGGGCGACAAGGCCGCTCGAGCTCTGCAGTTCGCCAAAGCGGACAACCAGATCGACGCCTTCTTCAATCGGGTCGATGAGATGGTCCGAAAACGTCATCGTGAACTGCAGGTCGGAATTCTTCCGCGCAATGTCCAGCAAGATGGGAACAAGTATGCGGCGTCCAAACGCTGCCGGCATGTCGATGCGTAGCCGACCGACAGGACGGTGTAGTTCCGGCCCGAGCGCGGTTTCTGCAGTGGAAATTTCGTCGAGCGCCGAGGCGCACGCAGCGAAATACGCTTCGCCGTCGGCCGTGAGGGAAATACTTCGGGTCGTGCGATGGAACAGTTGAGCGCCCAGGCGCTCCTCCAGCTTCGCAATGGCTTTTCCGACAGCGGACTTGGTAAGCCCAAGTTGCTCGGCGGCGTCCGTGAAACTGCGTGACCGTGCCGCCGTGACGAAGATAACAATTCCGCTGAAACTGTCGACTTGTGCCATTGCTGGCCTCATTGAAGCGTTTTATTCTTCATTGGGTTCTACAGGCTGATTATTGTCAACCCAGCGTAACCCCCATGCTATCTAAAGCCGCCGGACTCCGGGATCTTGACCGCGCAACCTGAGTTGGCCGCCTCGATAGCCGCGTTCGCGAGGCGCAGTGCGCGGATACCGTCTCTGGGCGTTGCCGGCATGGGTGCGTTCTGTTCGAGTGCCGTCAGGAACCGGTCGAGTTCGACCCTGTACGAATCCGCATGTCGCTCCAGGAAAAAGTTGAGGAGCGGCTCGCGCGCCTCCGTCCTCTCGCTGGTCCAACGGCGCAAGCTCGATGGCCGATGGTTCTCGTTCAACAGCATCCCCTTCGAACCGAAAACTTCGACACGCTGGTCAAAGCCGTACACAGCCTGACGCGAACCGTTGATATGGCACTGCTTGCCCGAGGCCGTCCGAAGCAACACCATCACGCTATCGTAATCCGGCAGCTCTTCAAGGCCTCGGTCGACCAGGCAGTTACCCATTGCCATCACCTCGACCGGATCCTCGCCAAGCAGCCATCGAGCCGTATCGAAATCGTGGATGGTCATGTCACGGAAGATGCCGCCGGAGTGACGAAGATACTCGCGCGGCGCGAGACCCGGGTCGCGGCTGGTGATGATGACCTGGCGAACATCTCCGACTTCGCCTTCATCGATAGCCTGCTTCAGGCGCATCGCGTCCGGGTCGAAGCGCCGATTGAATGCCAGCATCACGCGGCCATCAAGACGCTCGATTTCCTCGACAGCCGCCAGCGCACGGTCAATGTCAAGGTCGATGGGTTTTTCGCAGAGCACGGGCTTACCCAGCCGGACGGCTTGCAATGTCAGGTCGATATGGGTGTCGGTCGGGGTTCCGACAATGACAGCATCGACGTCCTCGCGGCCAACGACTGATTTGCAATCGAGCGAAGCATCGCAACCGAGGTCGGCCGCGAGCGCCTCGACCGCATCCGTGTACGGGTCTGCAACCGCGACGAGCTTCACGCGACGGTCCGCAGCAACGTTAGCGGCGTGAATTTTTCCGATGCGGCCTGCACCAAGAACGGCAATTCTCAGCATATGAGTCTCCCATTATTCGTCGACGCATCAACGTGCGCCAATTGTTCAAAGTTGCATTCAGAGGTCCAGGACGTCCGTCGTCGACTTGCGTGTGCCCAGGTCCTTCGAACCGCTCTTGTGCGGGTCAGCACCAGGGTCGTCAGCGAGTTGTCGGCTTAGACGCAGGATGTCGTCGAGCTCAAAGTCCTGGACATCGGGAAGCCGGTCGCCGCGTGTTGCGGCCACAGCGGTCGCAATGCGCAACGCGTTGGCGCGCTCACGCATCAACAGTTCCAGTGCTTCGACGAGAAACGCTCGCTCTCTGGACGACACGCCAGAAGCAAGGAAGCGGTCATGAGCCGACATGCGCTGGTCCTCTTTACAGTTCATACGAGCAAGCCGTTCACTATCCGGCCCGTTTAGATAAGGCTGCGGATACTGCCCCCGTCGACGCCCCATACCGCAGAAGTGACGAACGACGCGAGGTCCGAGGCCATGAATACAATCACATTGGCGACTTCATCCGGCTGCCCCAGGCGGTTGAGCGGCAAGTGACGCAAGGACAGTTCGTGCTCGACTGCGTCCTTCGGCGCCATACCGTGGAACTTCCCCATGGTGTCAGCGAAGCCGCCTTCCTTGGTCCAGAACGGCGTCCAGACGGGTCCCGGCGCGACAGCGTTCACGCGAATCTTCGGCGCCTCGGCACGGGCAAGACCTTTCGTCAAGGCAAGCACGGCAGCCTTGGATGCGGAGTAATCAATCGGCACAGGCTCCGGCTGCCGGGCCAGGTCCGACGCGTTGTTGATGATGACGGTCCTTTCGCGCTTGCGCAGCACCGGCAGCAGGTAGTGGCAAGTCCGCACGTAACTCATGAAGTTGAGATTCATCGTGAATTCCCAATCTTCATCCGAGAGTTCGTCGAAGGTGCGAACCTTGCCGGCACCGACGTTGTTCACGAGAACGTCGACCTGACCGCTGTAGGGCTTCAGCGCCGTATCGATACCGCCTTTCACCCCTTCCGCCGTGGACAAGTCCGCTTGTGCAATCGTCACGTTCGTGCCGAGCGCTCGCAGTTCGGACTCGGCTTCTTTCAGCGCGTTGCCGTCAATGTCGATAAGGCAAAGCCGCGCGCCCTCACGCGCAAACCCAAGCGCTGTCGCTCGTCCGATGCCCTGCGCAGCGCCCGTGATGAGCACGATCTTTCCGTCAAGTCCTGTTTGCATGATGTCTCCGATCTGATGGTATGGGTCGGCGCGAACGCTGGTAATCGAGAGCGTCGTTATCCGGTTCGCCCTTCTTCGAGGACGAACTTTCCCTGCTCCTGGCTTACGCGAGGAGCACTTTCAAACAGCGATGAAACAAGGGGTTTAGCGGTTGTCTACCCGCTTGATGAATGGTCTGATGTCGACCGAAGCCCAGATTCCTGCCTGGTTGAACGGATCGGCGTCGACGAACTTCTGAATGGCTTCGATGCCATCGGCTTCGTAGAGGAAGAAGCTGCCAATCATCGTTTGTCCATCCGGCTTCGTCAGCGGGCCGGAAATCAGCGTCTTGACCGGTGCCGTCTGCAAATGCGCCTTGTGGGCATCGTAATTTTCAAGGCGACGTTCGACCATGTTCGGATGGTCGAGGCAATAGACGGTGAAATTCATGGTTGTCTCCTTGCTTCGTTTCCTGGGTCAGGCGGATGCCGCACTCGGTGCGACGCCGTCAAACGCGTTCTGCAGAAGTTCGAGAAGCGCGTCGTGCTCAATCGGACGCGGGTTCCAGTAGGGGTTCGAGCTGGCAATGTCTGCTGCCTTCGCTACGTCCTCGGCCGCCATCCCGACATCTTTGAGCGCGAGCGATGCGCCGCAGCGTTTCGCGAGTTCGTAGACACCCGTCGCGGCGTCATCCGAACCCAGCGCGCGTGCGATGCGTTTCATCGCTTCCGGGGCAGCTTGCCGGTTGTACGCAAGCGCGTGCGGCAGGACGATGGTATGCGTCGGCGCGTGAGGAAGATTGAAGCTACCACCGAGCGTGTGACACAGCTTGTGATGAAGGGCCATGCCAACGCTGCCCAATACAGTTCCGCAGAGCCAGGCGCCATATTGCGCGTCGGCGCGGGCGTCAATGTTTTGCGCGTCGGCGACGATGGCTGGCAGCGCACGAGCAAGCGCTGCGATACCTTCTTCCGCCATCAAATTGGTCACGGGGTTGGCTTCGCGGGAATACAACGCTTCCGCCGCATGTGCGATTGCGTTGATTCCACTGGTGACCGACAGCCCGACCGGAAGCGACATGGTCAGGTCGGCATCGTAAATCACGGTCTTCGGCAGAACCCGCAGGTCTGTACCGGTCTTCTTCAAGCCTGCGTCGGTGATGCCATAGATGGGTGTCATCTCGCTGCCGGCGTAGGTTGTCGGCACCGCAAGAATGGGCAAGTCCGACTCCAGTGCGATTGCCTTGCCCAGCCCGATCGTCGAACCGCCGCCCACGGCGATTGCACAATCAGCCTTCAGTTCACGCGCCAGCGCGCGAGCTTCCTTCGCCAACTCGAGCGGCACGTGCATGACCGCGCGGTCGAAAACACCCGCAGCCCGTGCACCGAGGCGCGCCGCCACGGCTTCGCCCGTTTCCTTCTGTTCCGGGCTGCACAGGATGAGCGCCCGCTCCGACTTCAGCTCGAGCACTTCTCGCTCGAGGTACTGCAGGCTACCCGGTCCGAACACAACCCGGCCGGCCCGCGCTTGATATACAAACTCACGCTTTTGCATGAAGGGACTCCGCTTTACGTTCAGTGCTCGCACCCGTGTCCGGTTGGTAATCAACCTGGAATCGCGCGGTGCGCAGGTCTCCGAGCTCGGTGCGCACGCGCAGGTGCTCCGGATGCGATGCATAGGCTTCCAGGGCTTCCTGCGAGTCGAACTCGGTGACGAGCACCGCATCGCATGCGTAATCAACCCGGCTATGATCGAGCCCGACTTCGAGGTGACTCATACCAGGAATCCGGCCCCGCAAACCTTCGAAGCTCGTCTTTACGCGATTCAAAGCGACCAGGCGCTCGGCCGGCGTATCGCCCCGGACTCGCCACATGACGATATGTCGAATCATGCGTGCACCTCCGACGGGTTGAGTACGAAGTCGTATTCGAGCGAGTACCACGGGACCGCAATTTCTCTGCCGTCAGGTGCGACGCCGGGCTCGTGTCGCTTCCACTCCGAGATGAGCGATGAGCGCACACCGAATACAACATCCGAATCGAGGTAGGGGTCACCGTCCCGGAAGACGTGAGTGATGAGCGTCTCGTAGCCGGGGGCTTCGACCATGAAATGCAGGTGTGCGGGGCGCCATGGATGGCGGCCGACTGCCGTCAGCATGCGGCCCACGGGTCCATCGTGAGGAATGGGATAGGCCTCAGCCAGAATCGAGCGAAAGTTGAAGAATCCTTCCGCGTCTGTTCTCAATCGGCCTCGCGCGCTATGGACTACATTGCCCGCTTTGTCCGGGTTCTGCACATCGTAGAAGCCGTCTTCGTCCGATTGCCAGACGTCGAGCAACGCGTTTCCAATGGGGTCGCCGCCGGCGCCACGCACCTGGCCGCTGACATGGCAGGGCGCGCCCTTGGCGCCGTTCGAGATGTCGTCGCCGTTGCTGTAGACCGGAGCGCCCTCGACAAAAAAAGGCCCGAAGACGGTCGCCTCGGTGCAGTTCGCCGGCTTGCGATTGTTCTGGGACATGACAAGCATCGAAAGGCCGAGCGTATCGGACAGCAGGATGAACTCCTGTCGCTTGTCGTCCGTGATATGACCGACTTCGGTCATGAAATTGATTGCCTTGAACCACTCGTCCTCGGTGAGATGAACGTCGCGGGCAAAAGCGTGGAGATGTTGAACCAGGCTCGTCATCACGGTTCTCAATCTCGCGTTCTCGCAGTTCGCGAATGAGGCAATGACGGCTTGTGTGATGGTGTCTTCGTTGATGTTGCGCATCGTGCGTGTCTCCGTTGTGCGCTCGGGCGTCCTTCTACGAAAGGTAAAGGGTCGCCTGAGTAAATAAAATGCCCGGAAGTGAAATGACATTTCCTCCCGAAGGAAAAATTGGCTCGTGAACCCGCGGGCCCGAGCTGTCAGCCACCGCCGGCTCCACCTTTCGTCGGATTGTAGAAATCCGCTCTACAAATCGATGACTTTCAGTCTGTTTATCTATTGCAGCGTCTTCGGCATAGTCGGCCTCATTGAGTCTGGAAGAATCGCGCCTGATTTTTCCAGTACAACGCGAAGAGGAATACGATGGATCGCTGGACACAACTGCAGCTCTTCGTGCTTACCGCAGACCTGGGCAGCCTGTCGAAGGCCGCAGAACAACTCGACATGTCCAATGCCGCTGCAAGCCGCACCCTCAGCGCTCTCGAGGAGCGTCTCGGTGCGCGGCTCATCGAGCGCACGACGCGGCGCATGTGGCTGACTGACGCCGGCCGCGAGTATCACCGCAGATGCACAGCCGTGATTTCCGAGCTGGCCGAAGCTGACGCGATTGCTTCCGAGGAGGCGGTCAGTCCCAGGGGCGTGCTCCGGGTGACTGGCTCCGTCTCGTTCGCGATGATGCATATTGCTCCCGCGCTCCCTGAGTTCGTCCGGCGCTATCCCAATCTGTCAGTTCAAATCGTCGCGGCGAATCAATACCAGAACTTCATCGAAGCGGGAATCGATATCGCCATACGTACCAAAGAGCATGAAGGAGATTCGGGCATCACGATTCGACGTCTGGCCGAGACGAGACGCGTCATGGCGGCATCGCCAGCCTATCTTGCGGCACGAGGGCGCCCTCTGACTCCCGAGGACCTTGAACAGCACAACATGCTGGTCTACAACCTCGCCGTCGACCCCTGTCTGCTCCACCTGCGCAGAGGCAAGGAAGAACGCAATATCCCGATTGAGAGCGCTCTCGACTCAAATGAAGGTCAGGTCATCGTCGCCGCGGGGCGCGCAGGTTTGGGCATCGTTGTTCAGCCTCTGTACATCATTCACGATGACATCGTATCCGGGCGCCTTATCCCCGTGCTCGAAGACTGGCAGTTGCCACGGCTGACCATCAACCTGGCCTACCAAAGCCGGCGATATCAGCCCGCGAAAATTCGAGTGTTCACCGAGTTTCTGATCGAGCGCGTGAAAAGCCTCAAGCTCGAGGAGCGCTGGATGACCTGTGCGACCTAGTTCATCGATACAGTCGCAGATGGGCAGCAATGGGGAGTCTGGATCAAGACCCTCATTCGCGAGCGACAGCTGGTGAGGGCATCGTCCGACCGGTTCAAGATGACGAGATACTGACGCGCTCTGCAGGCACGCGTCGGACGGCGTCGATGTGAGCAAGCGTCAAACAGGCGCGGATGCCTTTCTGCGGCCCAACCGTTCGAGCGGCGACGCCAGCACCGCACCGAGACGCCCGTCGAGCAAAACCACAATGAGGAGCAGAAGCCCATTCACAAGAAGAATCTGCGTGGATGTGGCGTTCAATAGTCCAAGGCCATTGTTCAGAATGGTGAGAATCAGGACGCCCATTGCGACACCAAGCGGCGAACCAATGCCGCCGCCCAGCGCAACCCCACCGACAATGGCCGCCGAGGCCGCCTGGAGCAGGATGTTGCCGCCCATCGTCGCGGAGGCAGTCGCGAGGCTCAGTGAAAGCAGGCCCCCGCCCAGCGCCGACAAGCCACCGGAGATGACGAAGCCGACGGTCAGGGCCTTACCGACCCGAGCACCGCTCTGAATCGCCGCCTTCCGATGCCCGCCGGATGCGTAGATGTCACGACCGAGCGTCGTAAAGCGGAGAAACAGCGAGACCACGACAAAGCAGCCGATGGTGATGAGACTACGCGGCGAGAAGATTCCCGCAACGCTCTGATCAAGGAAGTCGCTCACATCGAGGTTGGCGTAGCTCAACACGCGTCCGCCCGCGAGCCAATAACCGACACCTGTCAGAAACATCATCGAGCCGACCGTGGTGACGAGGGACGAGACACCCAACCAAGGCAGCAGCGCCGCGTTTGCAACGCCCACCACCACCCCGAATATGGCCGCGTACACCATGCCGAGCATCGCGCTATCACCGCCGAACTTCACGGTGATGAGGCCGGCCACCGTCGAGATGGCCGCCACGCTGAGGTCGAACTCGCCGGCAACCATCGTGACCGAAAGACCGAGTGCGATGATGCCAAGGAACGAGAACGCCTGGAAAATCGCGTACAGGTTAGCCTGCGAGAAGTAGTGATTGACACTGAGGCCGAAGATGACCGGCATGCCGACGAGCAGGACGAGCCGAATCGCCAGATTGAGAAGTCGTTGAGGTTGGTCCATTTCCGAGTCTCCTGTTATTTCCGTCCCGGACCGAGCCGGGCAAGCAAAGCGCCGAACACGACCGCTGCGAGAACCACGATGCCTTTTGCGACCAGTTGATACTCGTAGCTCACGCCGCTGACCAACAGGATGTTGCTGATGACCGCAAGGAAGATGGCGCCAGTGATCGCATCCGATATCTGCCCACGACCCCCACGAATCGAAATGCCGCCGACCAGCACGGCCGCGATCGCGTTGAAGTCGAGGTCGATACCGTACGTCAGATTGCCCTGTGCCGAGGATGATGCAATCAGAGAGCCGGCCAGTGCCGCTGCGGCGCCAGCAAATGCGTAACAGACGAGTGTCGCGGCCATCGTCCGAAGCCCGGCAATTCGCGCAACCTCGGCCCGCATTCCGAGCAAGCGGATTTCACGTCCAATCCGCGACTTCTGGAGAATGAAGCTTGCGATTGCAGCGAAGATGGCCAGCACGAGGATTTGAGTCGGCAGCCAGCCAAACAGCTTGCCTTGGCCAAGCCAGCTGGCGTCGCCTTTCCCGATGACCGTCAGGCCGCCGGTGTAGATGACACCTGAGCCGATGATGATTGACGAGGTGGCAATCGTCGTAATGATGGGGTTCGCTTTGCCTAGCGCAATGACACCGCCCTGGACGGCGCCCATCAGCAGACCGCTCAATACGACAATCAACAATGTCGCACCCAGGCCCACATGAATGAGCGCGGCAAACATGACGGTCGAGACCGCCGCCGTTGCCCCCATCGACAGCATGAACAGATTGCCGCTCAGGGTGACGAGTGCCATGCCGATAGCGCCGATACCGACCGCCGCCACCGAATACATCAGCGACTGCAAGTTCCCGTACTCCGTGAAGTGCGGCACGATGGCCGCAGCGATAACAATGAGGACAAGCGTGGCGATTCGAATCGACGCAGCGTGAATGCTCGTCGCCCCAAAAAGCGCAGACGCCCACCGTCGCAACGCAGTTGGCGACACGTGTGCAGCGGGCTCCAGAGCGGTCTTATGCATGACCCACCTCCGCAGGTTGATTTCGGAAAGAGACATGTCCGTGAGATGCGTCGCTGTCACCCGCGACGATGTCGTGGAGCAGCGTGTCACCATCGATTTCGAATCGAGGCTTATGGCGGACCATACGACCTCGGAAGACGGTGAGAACGGTGTCCGCGAGTTCCAGAATTTCTTCGAGGTCGGTCGAGTAGAAGACAATCGCCAGGCCGTCGTCAGCCATCTTGCGAAGCGTGGCGTAGATTTCCGCGCGAGCACCAATGTCCACGCCGCGGGTGGGCTCGTTCAACAGCAACAGTCGAGGAGCAAGCGCCACGGCTTTCGCGAGCGACACCTTCTGCTGATTGCCACCGCTGAGCGTTGAGACTTCATGAGGCAGTCGCTTTGGGTCGATAGCGAACATGGAGGCGAGACGGCGGGCCTCTTCCTGCTCGCCGGCACGTCGCATGATGCCCGCCTTGCTGAACTTCGCCATGACGGAGGCCGTGATGTTGATGGCAATCGGTGCATCCAGAAATACGCCCTTATCTGCGCGGTCCTCGGCAACGTATGCGATTCCGGCTTTCAGGGAACCGCGGATGCTGTCGAGCCTGATGGGCTGTCCATCGACCTTGACAGAGTTGGAGATATCGCCACGAAGTCCGGCAAGCGCCTCGACAAGGACTTCGGCTCCGGAACCAAGCTGGCCGACGACCGCGAGAATCTCTCCGGGCGCTACATCGGCCGACAGGTCCTTGACCTTGTCTGCCACCGTCAGGTTGGACACCGAGAGTCGCGGCGGGACGTCGGCGCGGCTCTCGGGCGGCTTGACCATGCTGTGCACCAGTTCTCGCCCGATCATCGCCTTGACCACTTCAGCGGTCGTCATATCGGCGGTACGTTGCGTCAGGACGTGCTGACCGTTGCGGAACACCGTGACCCGGTCCGTCAGCGCAAAGACCTCATCGAGCCGATGGCTCACGAAGATCATGGCGGTGCCCTGATCGCGCAGCTTGCGCGCAACATCGAAGACTCGAACAATCTCCGCATCCGACAACGTGGCAGTCGGCTCGTCGAGAAGGAGCACTTTCGCCTGCCGGGACATGCCCCGCGCGATTTCAACGAGCTGGCACTCGGCGAGGCTGAGCCGGGACGCCGGGGCGTCGAGCTTGACGTGCGACAACCCAACCGAGTCGAGATGCTCGCGAACAGAGTCGCGGTACTGACTGCGTCGGTAGATTTCGCTCTGGTCTGCGCCACCGAGAAGGATGTTGTCGAGCACCGAGAGCGTCGGGACAATCGCGAGCTCTTGGTGAACGATGGAAATGAGTCGCGGGTCGGTGCGACTCCCGAGTTTCAGATTGTGGCCATCGACAGCGATTTCGCCGTCGTCAGGCTGAACCAGGCCGCCGAGGATCTTGATGAATGTGCTTTTGCCAGCGCCGTTCTCTCCACAGAGCGCATGAATCTCACCGGGCGCCAATTCGAGACTGACGCCTGTCAGCGCCTTGACGCCACCATAATGTTTGGTGAGATTGCGAGCGCAGAGCAGACTCTGAGCAGCTGCCGGCCTGGCGCCGGAATTCGCGTCTTGCAGCATTGTCTTCCTCCAAACGCGGAGACTCTTCGGTCGTCCGCTGTCAAGGTCTGATGCCTGTCACAGTCGCCCACCTCGTGCGCGTAGCGGGTCGTGAGTGAGTGACAGCATTCGTGTCGAATAACGATGTCCTGCGCCAATGCCGGGCAGTTTTTGCCCAGGGCTCAGAACGATCCGTAGGCGCTGCGGCACAAGCGACGTTGCTGCGGGTGGTCTTCGCGGAGAGGAATGAGCAGGGAATCGCTGCGTGCGCAGGAATGCATGTCGTCTCCAGCAGAAACTCGCGTCAGCGGCTTCGTTATCGTTGAGTCACAGGTTATTGGTTCGCCTGGAAAAGAGAAATGCGCTGCGGCGAAATGATATTTCCGGTGGAAGGAAATATCGCGGTGTCCATAACCGAAAAAAAGCGCGCGGAAGTCGGGGCGTGATGCCCGACTCACCGCGCGCAATCCGAGCCAGTCGCCCTCTTAGAGAGTGATTCGCTGTCCCTGTGCCGACGAGCGAATCGCCGCGTCGACGACGCGCTGGATTTCCCAAGCCTCCCGGAAATCCGGGAACGTGGGCACGCCGTGTTCGATGGCTGCGATGAACTCCGCCATCTCGATGGTCTTCAAATCATTGAAGCCGAGCTGGTGACCGCCCGCCACCGTGAAGTTCTCGTAGGGAGGATGATCCGGACCTGCATCGATACGGGTGAACCCCGATATCCGGGGGTCTCCCCCGGCCTTGAAATACTGAAGCTCATTGAAACGCTCCTGTGAGAAACATAGGGCGCCCTTCGTCCCATAGACCTCGAACTCGAGCTGCATCTTGCGGCCGGTTGCGGCCCAGTTCGCCTCGACCGTCCCTGAGCATCCCCGCTCGAACGTCACCATCAGCCGGGCAATGTCGTCGACTTTGACTTCACGCCGCTCGGACGAACCTGGCGCCACCGGTCGAGTTTTGTTGACGGTCTCAAGTTGCGCGTTGACCTGTGCGATGCTCCCAAGAAGGAATCGAGACATGCCGACGATGTGGTTGCCGATTTCAGCCAGTGCGCCGGCCCCGTTCCGGGGGTCGACTCGCCATCCATAGGGAATCTCCGGGTCGGCCATGTAGTCTTCAGCGTGGATCCCTCGAAAGCTCGTTATTTCACCCAGCTCACCCGAGACAATCATCTCCCGAGCCAGCTTGAGCACGGGGTTTTTGATGTAGTTGTAGCCGACCTGCGTAACGACCTTCGCAGCCTCGGCAGCCTTCATCATTTCAAAGGCGTCCACCGCCGACGGAGCAATCGGCTTCTCGCAATGAACGTGCTTTCCCGCGGCAATCGCCGCCAGAGCCATTTCCCGATGCAGGCTGCATGGGGTCGTAATCGAAACGATCTGGACGCCCGGGTCGTCCAGCAGCGTGCGCCAGTCGGCCGTGGCGCGTTCGAATCCGAAGTGTTCTGCCGCTTGCCGGGCACCTGCCTCGTTCACATCGGCCACTGCTACCATTCTCGGCTTCAGCGAGTTTGGAAACGCGTTTGGCACGGCTCGGTATGCCAGCGCGTGCGCCTTTCCCATGAAACCTGTGCCGATCACGGCTACGCCAATCTCTCGTCTCATCGTTGTCTCCGTTCGTCAAACGAAAGCGACCCCGAAGGGCCGCGAAACACCTTCTGTCGCCTGTACGACGTGTAACCCTGCAGCGCGCGTTACTTCTTCTGCGAATAGCAGACGTTGAGCGTTGCCTTGGTCGCAGCGGGATTCGGCAGATACTGGATGGCTTGCGGCGCCTTGCCCGCTGCGAGGTCCTTGGCGGCCCGTGCAGCATACGCACCGTCATCAAACGGCGACTGCTCGACCGTGGCGTAGGCCTTTCCAGCGGCGATGGCATCCACCGCACCGGAGTCGCAGCCGTGGCCGATGATGACGAGCTTCGACGGGTCGAGTCCGAGGCGCTGAGCAGCAGTCACGACGCCGCGAAGTTGCGAATCGTTCTCCGTGTAAACGCCTTTCACGTCCTTGAATTGGGTGAAAAGCGCCGACGCTGCGGCCTCTGCCTTCACAGCATCCCAGTCGGCCGGCTGCGAGCCGACGACCTCTATTCCAGGCGCATTCTTCTTGAGGCCATCCACGAAGCCTTGATAGCGCTGAACTTGAGGCGGCGTACCCATCGGCCCGTTGATGACGATGACCTTGCCTTTGTCGCCATAGCCCTTTTCCTTGAAGCCCTGAATCATGGTCTTCGCGGCCACTTCGCCGTTGCTGATGTCGTTGGGTCCCGTGAAGACCTTCCAGTACTTCGAATACTTCTGGTCGGGCATCGAGTTGGAGATGACCAGCGGAATCCTGGCCTGGTCAATCTTGCGGATCGACGGGACCATGGCGCTCGAGTCCACAGGGATGAGAACGATGACGTCGGGCTTCTGTGCAAGCGTCTGGTCGACCACGGTGGCTTGTTCGTTTGCGTCGTAGTTGCTGACCTTCACGTCGAGCTTGAGGCCCTGGGCGGCCGCTTCCTTCTCAAAGCCCTTCGCGTAGAGCGCCCAGTATTCGACACTCTGCGTCGGCATCAGCAACGCAACACGGGCCTGATCGGCTGCATGGGCGCTGGTGCCCAATGCGCTTGCCATGGCCGCCAGGGCGAAACAGGAAATGAGGGATTTACGGAAGTTCATGCTGTGTCTCCAATAGGCCCATGGGGTCATCGAGCCGGGTTTTGATGTTTTGATGGAGGCACAGTAAGGCTTGATATAGGAAAGAAAAATGCGACAGAACGAAAAGTTATTTCCTCTCACTGGAAAAGTGGTGGCCACATCGGAGCGATTGCGTCAGGAGGCTTGAAAAGTCGCGCGACGAGCCTTACGCGAGGGTCCAGTAGGCGGCGCCTGGATCGATTGTGTAGTTTTTCTCTACGGAAAGACGATTCGAGGGCTGTTTATCTGCTGTGACTTCTACGTGATAGTTCAGGACATCAATTCCCAGCGACCGGCATCCCACCGCCGTCGTCACTTTCAAGAGGTCTCACATGTCCAGGTCCAAAATCGAACTCGTCGCCGCTTACTTCACGCTCTCGGGCGATGTCTATCCCTTCGGTCCGACCGAAATCAGCCCCTTCAGTTTCAAGGACCGAGTTGAAGCAGCGGCGAAAGCGGGTTGGGACGGCATCGGCCTGATTCACTCGGACATCTACGCCACCGCCGACAAGATCGGCTTCCCGGAAATGCGCCGCATCCTCGAAGCCAACGGAATCAAGCACGTCGAGTTCGAGTTCCTGGTCGACTGGTATCAAACCGGCGAGCGTCGCCGCACCTCCGACAGCCAGCGCTACTACTACCTGAAAGCTGCTGAAGAACTTCGCGCGCGTGTCGTGAAGGTTGGCCCCGGCATCGGTGAAGACACCGCGAATGTCCCGCTCATGGTTGAAGAGTTTGGCAAGTTGGCCGAGGACGCCGAGAAGCGCGGCACGCAGGTCATGCTCGAGATCATGCCGTTCAGCAACGTACGCACGATTGAAACGGGCAAGGCCATCGTCGAAGGGGCTAACAAGGCCAATGCAGGCCTGCTGCTCGACATCTGGCACCTGAGCCGCGGCAACATCGACTTCAAGGAGATCGCCACCATCAAGCCGGAGTTCATCAAGGGGATTGAACTCGACGACGCAGACCGCTATGCCATCGAACCTCTGTGGATGGACACGTGTCACAAGCGTCGCCTGCCGGGAGAAGGCGTCCTCGACGTCAAGGGCTTCATCAAGGCGATTCAAGCCACCGGTTGGGAAGGCCCGTGGGGCGTCGAAATCCTGTCTGAGGTCGAGCGCAAGCTTCCGCTCGAAGCAATGGCCGCGCGTGCGTATAACGCCACGATCAGCCAGTTCGACAACTAGTCGGCATCCAGCGGGATGAATGTAAAGCGGCAGCGCGCGATAAGTAAAACAGCCTCACCTCACCTGTTCGAGGCATTGCGCCTCATCCGCGCTATCGCTTGCGGTTCTGAAGAAGTCGATGCAACAGTCGACGAAGTTTCTAAGCCGTGCCGGCAACATTTCGCGGTGAGGATAGAAAAGACATATTTCGACGCTGCCGTTCGAACCCGTGCATTCGGGAAGCAGTTGCACGAGATGCCCCGTATCGATGTCTTCACGAACCATCGTCTCGGGCAAAATGGCGATGCCCATTCCCGAGACGGCTGCCGCGCGTAGCAGCACTTCGTCGCCTTCCATCGAAGAGATCGGGGCTACGGCCACCTTTCTTCCCTCTTCGTACAATTCCACGACCTGGGGACTCTTCGCTTTCGCGCCATGATGAACCAGCAGGAAATGAGCGGCAAGATCTGCAGCACGCTGCGGCAAGCCGTATTCGGCAACATAGGCCGGTGAAGCGACCAATATCCACGGCGAGCTCAATAACGTGCGTCGAATCACCGTGGACTGCTCGACCAGATGCGACGGAAGCATCGCGAGATCGAAGCGGCCTCCGTAGAGATTGACCGGCCCGTCTTCCACGGAAATCGTGAGCCTGATGTGCGGTGCGATGCGCCGATAATGGCGCAACAGTCGCGCGAATTCCACGTTCATGAGCGTGGGATGAATCACCAGTCGAAGGCTGCCTCCATCGAACTCCCGCTCTTGCGAGACGCGCCGGTTGGCCTCGTCGAGTTCTTCGAGCAGACGGCTGCAGGTGACGAAGTACGGCCGTGCGGCGTCGGTGAGAAAGACAGAGCGCGTCGTTCTCAGCAGGACTCTCGTCTGCATGCACGCTTCGAGCTTCGCAATCGCCTTCGATACCGAGCCCGTGCTGACATTCAACGACTCGGCGGCCTTGCTGAAACTCTGAAACCGCGCGGCCGCCACGAATGCTCGCAACATGTAAAGCTGGTCCATCGCGCACCTCAGTCTTCGATCTGAAAGAAGACTAGGTGCAAAGCGCCGGCGACTCCAGCGTCCGTTGGGGTGCCGAGCCCATGCTTGCGTATATCGACGTCATACCACCGGATATTCCTGCTTGCGCCTCCCCACTGACAGGCATATTCACCCACGCGAAAAAGCTGTTTTTACCGTCGTTCGTTTGAACAGCATCGCATCGAACGGTACGCTGTAGACACGCACTTGTCCTGTCCGCTCCGGGGTGTGACATGAAGAGACTCGCTCTAGTTGTGTTATCCGGCATCGTGTCGGCGTCGGCCCAGGCTCAGTCCTCTGTCGTGCTGTACGGACTGATCGATGCCGGACTGTCCTATACAAACAATGTCGCCAAGGGCGGCTCTCAAGGCGCGCTGTTTCAGACGACCAGCGGCCAGATCAACGGCAGCCGCTTCGGTTTGCGCGGCACGGAAGACCTGGGTGCGGGACTGCACGTCATCTTCGTTCTGGAGAACGGCTTCAATCTTCAAACCGGCAGGCTCGGACAGGACAACCGTTTCTTCGGCCGGCAAGCATTCGTCGGCCTCGATGCGAAAGGCCTCGGCACCCTCACCCTGGGTCGCCAATATGACTTCCTGACTGACTTCGTCGAGCCTTTGACGGGCGTTGCCACCACCTTCGGCGATGCAAGCTTTGCTCACCCCTTCGACAACGACAATCTCGACCACTCGATCCGTATCAACAATGCCATCAAGTACACGAGCGACGACTATTTCGGCTTGAAACTCGGCGGACTTTACGCATTCTCGAACAGTCCGGCCTTCACGAACAATCGTGCTTACAGCGTCGGCGCGACCTATACCCACGGCGCGTTCAATGCGGCCGCCGCGTACTCGCAGGCAAACGGGTCGGACTCGACGACGAACACTTCAGGCGCAATCGATTCGGCAGAGAGCCAGTCCAACGGCACCGCCGGATTCCAGCTCGGAGCCGATGTTCAGCGCACCGTCGCGGCCGCAGTCAATTACGCCTTCGGAAGCGCAACGGTGGGCTTCGCTTATTCGCACAGTCAATTCCAGGGTACGCGATCATTTGGATCGCAGAACGGCACACTCAGATTCGACAACTACGAACTCAACGCAAAGTATGCGTTGACGCATGTGCTGATCTTCGGCCTGTCCTACACCTACACGGACGGACATGTGACGCAGAGCCAGACCTACAGCGCCGACCCGAAATGGAATCAGGTCAATGTACAGGCCGTGTATTCCTTGTCGAAGCGTACCGATGTCTATGTGGAAAGCATGCTTCAACATGCAATCGGTCACGGCTATGTGGCGTTTATCAATAACTCGGGCGGCGCTTCGTCCACGTCGAATCAGGTGGTCGTGGCGATCGGGATGCGCGCGCGGTTCTGAGCACGCGAAGAAGCATCAGCGCACGGCGAACGCCATTCCTGAACAGTGATACTTCCTCTGACCTTTCGGCTTGCGCCCCACTATGTTCAACAAGCTTGTCGTTCCGCTGGACGGCTCACCCCAAAGCGAGTGTGTCGTCGACCTCGTGACACATCTGACGTCGCCCGCCGCGACTGTCTATCTTCTATGCGTGGTCGATCCGTCGTACATGATCTCGCCCGATGGCAGCGACGACGCACCCGATGGCCTCGTGTACCCCGCTGCCCACGCGCAGACCCTTCTTGCGCAAGCCATCCTGACTCAAGCCGAAGCACGACTCGCCGGGCGCGACCTGGTGGTTGAAAAAGCGCTTCGCGGAGGCGCTCCTGCCGACGTCATCGTCGAGCAGGCAAAGTTGCTCACCGCCGAGATCATCGTGATGGGACATCACCACTTATCCAGATTGCGCCGCTGGGCGACGCCGTCGACCAGCGATGGCGTCATCGATCGATCACCGTGTCCGGTTCTGATCGAGACCCGCGACACGATGTGACGGACGACATGAACTCGAGACAGGAGGAAGCGATGAGCGAAGCAAGCGATTCGAACGCGCACACAGTGCGAGAGCTGGGCCATTTCATTGACGGTCGACGTGTCGCCGGCACCGGCGGGTCGTTTTCCGACGTATTCGATCCTGCACAAGGGCGCATCTCCGCGCGCGTGCCCGTCGCAACGCCGGACGAAGTTGCCGCCGCCGTGAGCGCTGCGCAGGCCGCATTCCCGGCCTGGAGCGAAACGCCACCGCTGATTCGTGCGCGCCTGATGTTCAAGTTCAAGGCGCTGCTCGAAAAACATGCCGACGAAGTCGCGGAGCTCATTACCCGCGATCACGGCAAGCTGTTCGACGATTCCAGGGGTGAAGTGGGACGCGGTCTCGAGATCGTGGAATTCGCATGCGGCATTCCCGACCTCCTCAAAACCGACTTCACCGATCAGACCGGCGTGGGTATCGACGCATGGAATCTTCGTCAGCCGCTAGGCGTTGCGGCGGGCGTCACGCCGTTCAATTTTCCGGTGGTGGTGCCGTGCTGGATGTTCGTCATGGCAGCGGCCACGGGCAATACCTTCATCCTCAAGCCCTCCGAGCGCACGCCATCGGCGTCCTTGCGGCTCGCCGAGCTGTTCGCCGAGGCGGGCTTCCCGAAAGGGGTCTTCAATGTCGTGAATGGAAGCAAGGCCGTCGTCGACGCATTGATGGCGCATCCCGACGTGAAGGCGATATCGGCTGTCGCCTCGACGCCCGTCGCCGAGTACATCTATACGGAAAGCGCACGGCACGGCAAGCGCGTGCAGGCGCTCGGCAGCGCAAAAAATCACCTGGTCGTGATGCCCGATGCCGATCTCGACCAGACGATCGATGCCTTGATCAACTCGTCGTACGGCTCCGCAGGCGAACGCTGCATGGCGACGTCGGTGGCGGTGGCCGTCGGCGATATCGGCAATGAACTGGTCGAGCGCCTCATCCCGCGCGTGCGCTCGCTCAGGATCGGCGGCGGCATGGAGCCCGATCTGGACATGGGTCCGCTCATCAGCGCGGCGCATCGCAGCAAGGTCATTCGTTACATCGAAGCGGGCGTCGCGGCGGGCGCCAGGCTGCTTGTCGATGGCCGCGGACACGCCGTGGCCGGTCACGAAGAAGGGTTCTTTCTCGGCGGCTCGCTGTTCGACGATGTGACGCCCGACATGAGCATCTATCGGGAAGAGATCTTCGGGCCGGTGCTATCGGTCGTGCGCGTCCCCGATCTTGCGAGCGCCATCGCACTTGTCAACGCGCACGAACTGGGGAATTGCGTCTCCCTCTACACCGCTGACGGCCTCACGGCGCGTACCTTCTCGCGCCAGATCCAGGCGGGCATGGTGGGCATCAATGTTCCGAGTCCGACGCCTTCGGCGTGGCATTCGTTCGGCGGCTGGAAGCGCTCGCTGTTCGGCGATCATCACACTCACGGCGAAGAAGCCGTGCGCTTCTACACGAACTACAAGAGCGTCATCCAGCGTTGGCCGATCAAGGCGGGGAAAAACGTTTGAGTATCGATCACAGATACTCGACATTCCCATCGACGCTGATCGCCTGCCCCGTGATATTGCGGCCGGCGGGCGACGCAAGAAACAGCGCCATCGCGGAGATATCGTCGACCGTGACCATGCGACGCAGCGAGATCTTCTTCAGATAATCATCACGCATGGCCGACTCGCTCACACCGAGCGACTCGGCCCGTGCCGCGATCACGCGATCCATCCGCTCGCCCTCCACCACGCCGGGAAGAATGGCATTGACGCGGATGTCGCTCGGCCCAAGCTCCACGGCCAACGACCGGGTCAGCCCGACCAGCGCCCACTTCGTGGCTGCATACGGCGTGCGAAATGCGTAGCCGAGCCTTCCCGCAACGGACGACATCGTGATGATGCCCGCACGCTGCGAAGTCGCCTTCATCAGCGGCACGGCCTTGCGCAGGAAGTTGAACTGCCCGTTCAGATTCGTCGTGACGGTTCGCTCCCATTGCTGCGCGTCGATTTCTTCGATCGCGCCGGTCGGCCCCGCAATGCCCGCGTTGTTGATCAGCAGATCCAGGCCGCCCAGCGCGCGTTCGGCCAGCGCAACCACCTGATCGACCTGAGCCGCATCGCTCACATCCGCAACGCAGCCATATAACGAAGCACTCGTCGACGTGAATCGATCGACGGCGGCCGCATCGACATCGCAGATCACGACTTTCGCGTCCACTTCAACGAACGCCTGGGCCATCGCCGCTCCGATGCCGGAGGCCGCGCCGGTGATCAACACCCGCAGACCAGGCTGCGGCTTCAACAGTTCAAAAGGTTTCATGGCAAGGGAAAGGTTCTAGAGCGTCATGCCGCCCGACACTTCAATGACGGCGCCGTTGATGTAGCTCGCCTCGTCGCTTGCAAGAAACGCGTAGACGTTCGCGACTTCTTCAGCCGTACCGAGCCGCGCCAGCGGAACCTGCTCGCGCATCTTGCGCAGCACGTCTTCAGGGATCGTCGACAGGATCGCCGTGTCGATGAACCCCGGCGCGACCGCGTTCACGCGAATGCCCTTCGGACCCAGTTCACGGCTCCACGTCTTCGTGAATCCGATCACGCCGAACTTCGATGCCGCGTAGTTGGTCTGCCCGAAGTTGCCATGAATCCCCACGACCGAACTCGCGTTCAGGATGACGCCTGAACCGCGTGCGACCATCCCATGCGAAACAGCCTGGCTCAAGTGGAAAACAGCACGCAGATTGACGTCGATAACCGCGTCGAACTGGTCGAGCGTCATTTTCTGAAGACGTGCGTCGCGCGTGATGCCTGCGTTGTTCACCAGCACGTCGATCCGGCCGAAGCGATCGATCACGCTCGCGATCACCTCGTCCACACCGTGCCGGTCCGTCGTATCGATGCAGTAAGCCGCCGTCTGCGCGCCTGCGTTCATGCATGCTTCGGTCACTGCCTGAAGCGAGGATGCGTTGATATCGCACGCGACGACCACCGCGCCTTCGCGCGCGAACTTGAGCGCCGTGGCGGCGCCAATCCCCTGCCCCGCGCCCGTGATCAACGCGACCTTGTCTTGTAGTCTCATGGTTTCTCTCTTGCGTCAGTTGTTCAGGAATGCACGCCTGCAGCACTGCCGTTTGCAAGCGGCCGCGACGCTTCGGCTTCGCGGCGAATGGCTTTGGCGAACACAGGCACGAGCAGCAGGCCCAGCAAGGACGCTACCAGAATGATGTAAAAGCCGGAATCGCTGCGTCCGGTAACCGTCTCGGTCAGACCGAACAGATACGGTCCGACAAAGCCGCCAATCAGCCCGATCGTATTGATGAATGCAAGCCCCGCCGCCGCCTGAATGCCGTGCAGCCGCTTCATCGCAATCGCCCAGTACGAGGGCAGCACGCCGCCCGCAAAGAACGCGGTGACCGCAAGCAGCACCATGCGCGCGGCGGGGCTCGACGTGGCGATGAACGCACACGCACCGGCAATGAGTCCGATCGTGAGAATGCCCAGAAACGCGCAGTCATTGCCATAGCGCCGATGAATCCGGGGCAGCACGAGCACGCCCAGCAGGAAGCCAAGCCCGACACTTGCCGACAGCACGCCGATGAGAAACGGCGTCTTCACATGCATCTGCTGGATCATGGAGGGCGCAAAGAAATACAGTCCGACGAACGCCACCTGATTAAGGAAGTAGATCAGGCCCATCAGCACCGTCGTGGGACGCTTCAGCGCGGCCATCCAGTCGGATGAGGTCAGTTCGGGATGAGCGTGGGCATCGGCGGCGGCGCGTGCTTCCAGCACCTGGGCTTCTTCGGCGGACAACCAGCGTGCATCGCTCGGACGTTCCGGCATCTTGAAGAAAAGCAGGATGCCCACGAGCACGCTCGGAATGCCTTCGATCATGAACATCCATTGCCAGCCGTGCAGGCCGCCCAGGCCGTTCATCTGCATCAGCGCCCCGCCGAGCGGGCTGCCGAGCATCAGCGCGAGCGCCGGCGCGATATAGATCCAGCCCACCACGACCGGCTTGTCGTTCGGCGCGAACCACAACGTGACCATGTACATCAGCGCCGGGAACAGTCCGGCTTCAGCGATGCCCAGCAACACGCGCAGCACGTAGAACGACCACTCGCCCTGCACCAGCATCATCGCGGTCGAGAGAATGCCCCATGTGACCGCAATGCGGGCTATCCATCGACGCGGTCCGATCCGGTGCGCCGCGAGATTGCTCGGCACTTCCAGCAGCGCATAGCCGATGAAGAAGATGCCCGAGCCCAGTCCGTATGCGGCCGCGCTGATGCCGACATCAATGGCGAGCTGCGCCTTCGCCAGCGCCACGTTGGTGCGATCCAGAAACGACATGAAGTAGATCGCGCACATGAGGGGAATCAGACGCTGCATCGCCTTGTGCGTGGCGACGCGATGCAGCTTGTCGAGGTCGTTGATGAGGTTCATGCTGTCTCCGGGATGGGTCTGCGCCCTGTCTTTGAATATCGAAAGTCTTATGGTGCAACCGTGTCGCGTCCTTTCAGTCCGAGCATGGCGCGCGCCTCGTCCGGCGTGGCGATCTCGAACGACAGCTCTTCGAGAATGCGGCGGATCTTGCGCACTTGCTGCGCATTCGACTCGGCCTTGACGCCCTTCGCGATGTAGACGCTGTCTTCCAGCCCGACGCGAACGTTGCCGCCGAGAATGGCGCTCATCGTGACGAGCGGCATCTGATGACGGCCCGCGCCGAGCACCGAGAAGTGATAGTTCTCGCGCCCGAACAGACGGTCGGCCGTGGCACGCATCACCGTCATGTTCTCGGGATCCGCACCCATGCCGCCCAGAATGCCGAACACCGACTGAATGAAAAACGGCGGCTTGATCAAACCCTGATCGACGAAATGCGCGAGATTGTAGAGATGGCCGAGGTCATAACATTCGAACTCGAAGCGCGTGCCTCGCCCGCCCAGTTCGAGAAGGATGTGCCGGATATCCTTGAAGGTGTTGCGGAAGATCATGTCTTCCATGCCTTCCACATAATCCTTCTCCCAGTCATAGCGCCATGACGACACCTTCGCTGCGAGCGGGTGAATCGAAAAGTTCATCGACCCCATGTTGAGCGAACACATCTCGGGCGCGGCCAGCAAGGGATAAGCGAGCCGCTCCGCGAGCGTCATGCGCGTGCTGCCGCCGGTCGTGATGTTGATGACCGCGTCCGTCGCTTCCGCAATCGCGGGCACGAACTGGCGGAAGATCTCGGGGTTGGGCGTCGGGCGGCCATCGTGCGGATCACGTGCATGAAGATGGATGATCGCGGCGCCTGCCGCGGCGGCCTCGATCGCCTGATCGCGAATCTGGGCGGGGGTGATCGGCAGATGCTCCGACATCGTCGGGACATGCGTCGCGCCGGTCACAGCGCAAGAAATGATGACCTTGCGGGCGGAATCGATCATCGGTGTGTCCTCGTCTCCGTTATGGGTCAGCGCCGCGCTCGCACGGAGTGGCGCCTTGTGACGGAAATATTATTGAGATAGCATGCCGGGCGAAAGGTCTTTTCCGGACACCCGAAGGTCATCAGAGGACATCTGACACGCATGGCTACCGTTCGACCGCCGCTGAACGAGCGCATGTTCGCGCCCTACAAGATCGCCGCGCTGGTCGAGGTGCTCGAAGAGCAAGGGATTGCGCCCGAAGACAGCCTGAACGGCTCGGGCGTCACCTTCGGCGAACTACAGGACGCATCGGTACTGACGTCGGTCGGCCAGTACGCGACGGTCTGCCGCAATGCAGTCCTGCTCGGTTGCGAACCGGCGACGCCGTTCAAGGTGGGCCGCAAGCTGCATCTGTCGGCGTATGGCATGTACGGCTATGCGCTCATGTCCTGTCTGTCGTTGCGTGACTATTTCAAGCTGGGCGTGAAATACCATAGCCTGGCCACGCCGACTGTCGCGATTGAATGGACCGAGTATCCCGATCGCATGGTGTGGACGTTTCCCGACGCGTTCGTCTCCAGTCCGTCCCGCGAGTTGCGCGAATTCATTATCGAGCAGCAATACACTCAGCATGTCACGCATCTTCAGGATGTGGCGGGCGGTCTCTGTCCGCCGGTGAGAGCGTGCTTTTCTTATGCCGCGCCGGTGCATGCCGATCTTTATCCCGAGTATCTGGGATGCGAGTGCCTATTCGAACAGGATCAATGCGAACTGATTTACGACAGCGCTATCCTCGGTCGCAAGCCGCAACTCGCGCATCCGCTCACCACGGCGATGCTTCAGGAAACCTGCGACCGCCTGATAGGACAGGCCAAGACATCGAGCGGCATTTCGGGCGAGGTGTATCAGAGCCTGATGTCCACGCCCGGAAGCTTTCCAGACATGGAAACCGTGGCGAAGTCGATGCATCTGACTTCACGCACGCTCAGGCGGCGGCTGAATGACGAAGACACGACGTTTCAAGCTATCGTGGATGATGTCAAACGCTCGCTTGCGCTCGAATACCTCAAGACGACCAAGATGAGTTCGGAAGACGTCGCGATGCTGCTCGGCTTCAGCGACGCGGCGAATTTCCGCCGGGCACTCAAGCGTTGGACGGGAAAGGGAATCGAAGACCTGCGTGATTAACCCGATTGCAATTCAAATAACTTCTTGATTCGGTTTTGCACTGCGCCACGGCAGGGTGTGACCTGCCGTGGCGCTTCCCGATCAGGCCGGCTTGATATTGGACGCCTGCTTGCCCTTCGGGCCCATCTTCTCGTCGTAGCTCACTTTTTGTCCTTCCGCGAGCGACTTGAAGCCGTTGGACTGGATCTCGGAGAAGTGCGCGAACAGATCTTCTCCGCCTGCGTCCGGCGTGATGAATCCGAACCCTTTTGCATCGTTGAACCACTTGACCGTACCGGTTGCCATGTTTGCTTGACCCTGAATGATGAAAGATAGCGCCGCCCTCGCAGTCGCCGGCCGCTATCATGACCTGACATCGGCAACAAGACAACTAGTCAAAACACTGGATCAATGCATTACTGATCCCGGACTCGGCCAATCCGGGCGGCACTCGGTTCCCATTCAACATACTTATCGGGAAACACGCCATGCAGGGCACCACGCTTTCCTGGCTTCAGGTGTCGAGCTTCGCCTGGCCGTGGACCCCTGCGCCTGACAGCGTGCTGTCCGTGTCCAGCGCGCCCGGCGACAGCACGAACTCCCCGGATTCCATCGACTTCGTTTCCGGCAGCAGGATGAAACCCGCTATCAGGCACAGATAGATCAGCACCGACGACTGGATCGCATGTTCGAGCCCGATGTAATGCGCGAGCAACTGGGTCACCGACGGCGCAGCGATCGAGATGATCCGTCCGATGCCGAGCGACCAGCCGAATGCCGACGCCCGGATCTCGGTCGGGAAGATCTCGCACAACACGATCAGCGCGATCGTCCATTCAAAGCCGATGAAGGTCGAGCCGAGGAATTCGAAAATCCCGAACCAGTGCAGCGGCAGATTGCCTTGCCACCAGAGCGTCGTCACGATCATGCCGAGCACCGCGCCCACCAGCGCCGACTTGCGCCGTCCGAAGCGGTTCGCGGCGAACACCGCGATCGGGATGCCGACCATGTCGCCGGCGACGAACAGCATCGTGAACCAGCCCGCGCTGGTCGGCGTCATGTGATACGTGCCCACCACGAACGCGGAAAGGTAGAAGGCCAGCGCGTAATAGCCGTAGGTGATGGCCGTCGCAATCAGGATCGCGGCAATCAGGCGGCGGCGATACTTCGGCACGCGCCACGCCTGGGCGAGCGTGGTTTTCTTGGCGTCGAGTTTCTTCAGCGCTTCGAGCACGTGGACGAAGCGCGGCGATTCCTCGAGGCGCAGCCGTGCGAACAGGATCACCGCCGTCGGGATCAGCGCGAAGAAGTACGACGCGCGCCAGCCGAACTGCGGCACCAGCGTCTCGAACACGAAGATCGTGAAGAAGTAGCCGAGTCCCCAGAACGCGTAGGTCAGCCCGATCGCGCGTGCCATCTTCGCGCGGGACCATACCTCCGATACATACGGAAAGCCCACCGAGAACTCGCCCGCCCCCCCGACGCCGGTCACGCAGCGCAAGCCGCCGAGCACCAGCAGGTTGTTCGCCATGCCGGTCAGCGCGGTCGCCACGCCGTAGCCGACGATTGAAATGCCGAGCGTCAGGCGCCGGCCCAGCCGGTCCGCCAGCACGCCGAACAGGATCGTGCCGAAGGTATAGCCGACCAGGAACACCGAGCCGAAGGTGCCGGCCAGCAAATGCGGCGAGACGTTGAATTCTTTCGACACCAGCGGCACCGTGACCGTGTAGATGACGGACGCGAACGCGTCGAAGAACAGGCCGAAGCCGGCTGCGAGCGTGATCAGCCAGGACGCGGACGTCGTCAACGTATTCGGTGACGACGATGAAGCGTGATTGGATTCCATGGGGTATGTCTCCTCCCTTCTTCGAAACGAACCGCGATGATGGTCTGACGCGAACGGCAGCCCGAGGTCCCTCAGCGCATGTAGAGACCGCCGTTCACGTCGACCACCGTGCCCGACACATAGCTCGCGCCGGGGCTGCACAGGAAGACCATCGCGTGGGCGACTTCCAGTGGTTCGGCCAGGCGACCGAGGGGAAACTTGCGCAGGTCGTGATTGGCGCCCTGTGTCATCGGTGTCGCGACCGGACCCGGCGCGACACCATTGACGCAGACGCCGTGCGGGATCGCGAACTGGGAAAACCAGCGCACCAGCGCATGAATGCCGCCCTTGCTCGCGACATAGTGCGGACTCGACATCAGTCCGCCCGTCCAGCCCGCGATCGAACCGCACAGCACGATGCGGCCGCTCCGCCGCTCGATCATGCCCGGCAGGAAGGCGCGCACGAGATTGATCGGGCCGCGCAGATTGACGTCGATCACGCGGTCGAATGCCGCGTCCCAGTCGGGCGCCATCCAGTCGTCGTGCGGCCAGACACCGGCCGTGTCGAGCAGGACGTCGACCGGGCCGATCTGCGCCGCAATGGCCTCGACCTCGGCGCGGCGCGCGACGTCGCAGCGGTGCACCGACGCGATGCCGCCGCACGCTGCGTTGGCCTCGCGCGTCTCGGCGGGCGCGCGGATGTCGAGCAGATGCAGCGTCGCACCGGCCGCGGCCAGCAGCGCGGCGGCCTGCCGTCCGATCCCGCCTGCCGCGCCGGCAATCACGACACGTTGACCGTTCAAATCGCTCATGAAGTCTCCCGGGGTGAATGGAAGGTCGCGCCACCGGCCGGCATGCGAGGAAAGCCGCCGTAGGGCGCCCAGCCGGAACCGGCGACATAGCCGCCGTCACAGTTGATCGTCGAGCCCGTAACAGCGCTGGACGCAGGCGAGAGCAGGAACAGGATCACCTCGGCGATCTCGGCCGGATCGAGCAGGCGAGCCTGCGGTGTCGCGTCGATGATCGACTGGAAGTCCTTGTCGGTGCGCCCTTTGCGCCGCACGAACGGGGTGTCGGTCCAGCCCGGCGCGACCGCATTGACGCGCACCCCGCGTGCCGCCCAGTGCGCGGCCAACGATTCGGTCAGGCTGAGGATGCCGCTCTTGGCCGCTCCATACGCGAGCACGGGCCCCGGCCGATGCGCCAGTACCGACGCGAGCGTGACGATCGAGCCGGACACGCTTGAGCGCGCGAATGCGGCGCCGAAAACCCTGCAGCAGATATAGGTGCCGGTGAGATGCGACTCGAGTACGCGCGACCACGCCTCGACGGTGGTGTCCTCGATCGGAGCCGGGATCGGTGCAATTCCGGCGCACGTGACCAGTCCGCTCAATGGAATCTTGGACGCCGACGACGCAACGTCGAGGATGTCTTTCAACCGCGCTTCGTCGGCGACATCTCCGGTAAAGCACTGAAGCCGCCCGGGAAACCGGCGCAAGAGGTCGTCGCAGCGCGTCACATCCAGGTCGATGACCACCGCGTTGCCGCCCCGTTCGAGGATCGATTGCACGGTCGCAAGACCGATGCCGCTGCTCCCGCCCGTCACGACGACGGACAGTGGACCTGGAGCTGGATTCGAGTTCATCAGTCCATCCTAACGACCGTAAAACTATGTAGTAAAACGGATGATCATCGGATTGGGCATCACTGCTTCCCTGCTGCCGGGATGATCTGAAGAGTGCTTCTTGCTCAGCGTTACAGTGCGCCCAGTGTTGCGGCGGACGAGTTCGCTGGAAATCGGGGAAAACACTATTCGCGTCATTTGACGGAGCCGCATTACTATGTAGTAACTCGGACGCAGCCCGCAGCGCCTTTTGAAACCGGCGTGCATGGAAGTCTGCACGGGCGCATCATGCCGCGTGGGATTGCGCGGCCATCGCCCTGCCTGATTCGAAGTCGAACATTGGAGAGAGCTCATGAACAGCACGCGAGTCGTCAACGGCGAACGAGGTCATCGATACGACGCCATCATCATTGGCGCCGGGTTCTCCGGCCTGTATCAGCTCCACATGCTGCGCGACCGCCTCGGACTCGACGTACGGCTGCTGGAAGCGGGAGACGGCGTCGGCGGGACGTGGCACTGGAATCGTTATCCGGGCGCACGCTGCGACTCGGAAAGCTACTACTACTGCTACACGTTCTCCGACGAGCTTCAGGACGAATGGGAATGGAGCGAGCGCTACCCGGATCACAACGAGATTCGCCGCTATCTGAATCATGTGGCGGACCGGCTGGCGTTGCGGCCGGACATCCAGCTGGATACCCGCGTGACACAGGCGTCCTATGAGGAGACGCAGAATCTCTGGCGCGTCTCGACTGAAAACGGCGAACAGTTCGAAGCACGGTATCTGGTGACGGCGGTCGGCTGCCTGTCCACGGCGAACGTGCCGTCGCTTCCGGGCCTGGCGACATTCGCCGGCGAGCGCTATCACACGGGACGCTGGCCGGCGCAGGGCGTGGCGTTCGAAGGCAAGCGCGTCGGATTGATCGGCACGGGCTCAACGGGCATCCAGGCGGCGCCGGTCATCGCGCAGCAGGCCGAACGCCTGACGGTGCTCCAGCGAACGGCAAACTACAGCGTTCCGGCGCGCAACGGCCCGGTCGATCAACGCTTCCGCGACTGGGCCGCGACGCATCGCAAGGAGATCCGTGCGAAATCGCGCGGTTCGATCAACGGTCACCCTTTCGATGTGTCCACGCGATCCGCGCTGGAAGTCTCCGCTGACGAACGCGAACAGGCTTATCACGCCGCGTGGGAACGCGGCGGACTGCGTTTCCGGGCCACCTTCAAGGACCTGCTGACCGACCGCGAGGCGAACGAGACGGCGTCGCAGTTCATTCGCGAGCGGATCGCCGATATCGTCAAGGATCCGGCCATTGCGGAGAAGCTGACACCGCGCGATCACCTGTATGCGACGAAGCGGCCGCCGATCGATACCCACTACTTCGAGACCTTCAACCGTGACAATGTCGAACTGGTCGATCTCAAGGCCACACCGATCGTCGAGGTCGTGCCGGAGGGAATCCGCACCAGCGACGCGTTGATTCCGCTCGACGTGATCGTGTTCGCCACAGGGTTCGACGCGCTGACGGGTCCGCTGATGGCGCTCAACATCGAGGGCCGCGGCGGACTGAAGCTGAAGGACGCATGGGCGCATGGCCCGCGTACTTATCTCGGACTACAGTCGCCGGGCTTTCCCAACCTGTTCACCATCACGGGACCGGGGAGTCCGTCGGTATTGACGAACATGCCTATCGCCATCGAGCAGCATGTCGAATGGATCACGGCTTGCATCGGGCGGATGCGCGATCAGGGCGCGACGCGTATCGAGCCGGCCGACACCGCCGCCGAGAACTGGGCCAGGCATGTCAACGAGGTTGCGGACGCGACCTTGATGCCCATGGCGAGTTCATCGTGGTACCTCGGGGCGAACATACCAGGCAAGCCGCGTGTCTTCATGCCTTATGCCGGCGGCATGGCGCGTTATGCGGAGATCTGCGGCGAAGTCGCGAGCAAGGGATACGAAGGCTTCTTGATCAGCTGACGTATCGAACAGGATACGGATGCCGTTGTGTCATGGGCACATGTCAAAGGTAAATCCGCGGGCCACCGGCAGGCAAATACAGCTGCTGGTAGAACACGGGTTCTCCGCCGGGGCTGCTGCCCATGATCTCGAGATGCGTGCCGTAAGTCTTTTGCGGCAACTTCAATGCTTCGCCTACGTGGCGCGGCAGCACCGCAGTGCGTACCGTATGCACGATGCGCGACGCGGAAACCTGATAGATCTCCTTGATCAGCTTCACGAAGTTCTCGCTTCGCAAGGTTTCGAAAGGCGCATCGATGAAGTGCGGGAAGCGCGCAGCGTCCAGGTAGAAACAACTAAAGAACGTGTAGTCTTCGGCAACGATGATGCGGTCGGTCCGGACAATGCGCCGGTCTTCGACATCGCAGCATAACCAGCGCGCCCACGCGGCATCCGACTCGACCTCGACGCGCCGCGACACGGAACTGGTCATTGGAATGAAGCGATGGCCGTCCGCTGACAGGATCTGGAAGATCCACGGTTCACCCAGGCGCTTCTCTCTTGGAATGATGAAGGTTCCGTGGCCGCGTTTGCGCTGCACATAGCCTTCGCTGACGAGAGAGCCGACCGCTTTCTGGACGGTTCCCAGACTGAACGGCGTGATCTTCGCCAGGGTTTGTTCGGTCGGCAACTTGTCGCCGTCGCGCCAGTGACTGTCCTCGATGGCCGCGATCATCACCGCCTTGAGATACTCGTGCTTGAGCGGACTTTCCGCGGCTTTCGATTGATATAACTGGAAGAAGTTGTCGACGATCATATTCTCTCGGTACTATCGCGCGCGCAGGTGAGCACGCAATCAAACTGCGACGCGCTCCTGCACGGTGTCGTCTCTTGTGTCTGGCCTGTGCACAGGATTGATCCGGTGACTGTGCTTGTGTTTCCTGCACTTGCATGGTCACCGGGATCCAGAGTCCTTATTGTGCGACACGCGCCGTGGCAACGCTAGTCGGTATTCGTCCGTCGCGAGATCAGCATTCCACCGGGACAATCCACTCCCCATCCGAATCTCCTCTACTCCGGGAAAAGAGTCGCGCTCAGGAAGTCTACAAACGCGCGCACTTTTGGCGGCGTCATCCGTCCCGACGGCCACAGTGCGCGGAACGGAATTCGGTCATGCAGGAAGTCGCTCAGCACGATAACGAGCGAGCCCTCCGCCAATTGCGCGCGCACCGCGAAGTCCGGCGCATTGGTGAAGCCCAGCCCTTGCTCCGCCAATGCGATCAGCGGCTCGACCGCACTCGCCACAGCCGTCGACGGCAGTTCCACCTCGACAGGCACGCCATCGCGCACGAACGCCCAGCGTCGCAAGCGCCCCGTGCGGGAGAAGCGATGTTGCAGGCACGCATGCGTCACGAGATCTTCCGGCTGAGCCGGTGTGCCGTGCTGCGCGAGATACGCCGGCGAAGCGACGATCACATGCGTGTAGTGCCCGAGCGTGCGCATCGTGAGTTGCGAATCGAGTGCGTCGCCGGTGCGGAGCACGACGTCGAAGCCGTCCTCGATGACATCGACGATGCGATCGCTGAAGTCGATGTCCAGCTGCACGCCCGGATAGCGGCGCATGAACCCGGACAGCACCGGCATGAGCAAGGTGCCGACCAGCGGAATACTCACGCGCAACCGGCCGGTCGGTGTGGTCCGGGAAAGCGCCAGTTCAGCTTCCGCTTCCTCGATCTCGCCAAGAATGCGCTGGCAGCGCGCGAGGAACAGCTCGCCTTCGTTCGTCAGACGCACGCTGCGGGTGCTGCGATGAAAGAGCCGCACCGCGAGCCGCGTCTCGAGGCGCGCGATCGCCTTGCCGATCGCCGATGCGGACAGCCCGAGCTGCCGCCCCGCTTCCGCGAAGCTCAGCGTCTCCGCCGCGCGCGTGAAGACGACCATGCCGCTCATGTGATCCAGCGCGCCGCCCGCGCTTGCATTGGCTGCGCTCGCGCGCGCAAGGGAATCCGGTTCAGTCATCGCAAGGCTCTCCTTTGTGCGCTCACTCTGCTGTTCGTGCGTCCGGACATCGTTGTCCGCTGCGCCGCGTTCAGTAAATGCGCAGTTTGCGCGTGTCGATGCAGGCGTGCGCCACAAACTGACTGTTCGTCTCGACCAAACAATGCAAGCCCGTCCGCGCCGAGCCACCCCAGCCGGGACGCGGCGGATTGTGGACGCGCGCGTCCGCAGTGCCGCGACTCGCAGACGGTTTTTCCCGCTTCGGCATGGCGCTACATTGCCGTCAAGCGTCGCCGCGCAGCGCGTCGGCAGCATCCAACCCGAAGCTCACTCCTTGTGGAGATCAACATGTCCAAGCTCTTCTCGACCGTCCAGATCGGTTCGTATGAATTCGCGCATCGCGTCGTGCTGGCCCCGCTCACCCGCATGCGTGCCGAAAGCGGCGCACGCCCCGGCCCGCTGATGGCCGAATACTATGCGCAACGCAGCTCGCCCGGCGCGCTGCTGATCGGCGAGGCGACCATTGCATCGCCCGAAGGCAACGGCTATCTCGGCGCGCCTGGCCTCTACGATGACAGCCAGATCGCTGGCTGGAAAGCCGTCACGGATGCCGTGCATGCCAAAGGCGGCCGCATCTTCCTCCAGCTTTATCACGCGGGACGCCAGTCGAATGCACAGTTGCAGCCGAACGGCGGACAACCTATCGGGCCGTCGGAGATTGCGCACGGCGGGGTCGCTTATACGGAGTCCGGCTGGGCGCCGAACACGCCGAATCGCGCGCTTCGCACGGAAGAGATGGCGGGCATCGTCGAGCGCTTTCGCCAGGCGGCGGCGCGTGGCGTGAAAGCCGGTTTCGATGGGGTCGAACTGCACGCGGCCAACGGCTATCTGTTCGATCAGTTCCTTCAGGACGGCAGCAACCAGCGCACCGACGAGTACGGCGGCTCGATCGCGAATCGCGCGAGTCTCTTGCTCGACGCGACGCGTGCGGTGATCTCCGTGTGGGGCGCGGACAAGGTCGCCGTGCGGCTCGGTCCGAGCGGCTCCTGGGGCGACATGTCCGACAGCGATCCGCAAGCGCTCTTCGGCTACGTAGCGGATGAACTGAACACGCTGAACATCGCGTATCTGCATCTGATCGAGCCTCGCATCGCCGGCAACATCGAGGACGACACGCGCGATCAGCGGCCGGTCGCGGCGCCATCGCTGCGCGCGCGCTTTCACGGTCCGATCATCGTGGCGGGCGGCTTCGACGGCGACAGCGCCGAAGCGATCGTCCAGTCAGGCGACGCGGACCTGGTCGCATTCGGGCGACACTTCATCGCGAACCCGGACTTGCCCGAGCGGCTGCGCAAACATCTGCCGCTGAATCCGTACGACCGCCCCACCTTCTTCGGCGGCACGGAAGCGGGGTATACCGACTACCCGTTCTATCGCGGGACGGCGATTGCGGCGTGATGGCGCTGCGCTGGAACGTGCTCGTTTGCTTTCCAGCGCGCCCGACGTGTCCGCGCGGATCGTGCCCGGAGGAAGACAACAACCTTAGCGATCTTCGGTCAACGCCTTCACTAACGCATTCACACGCGCGGCACGCACGCGCGATCCGGGCAACACGAGACTCACCGCCAGCGGCGCAGGCCGGCAGTTCGGCAACACTTCAACGAGCGAACCTTCAGCGATATACGGCCGGGCGTAAAACGCAGGCATCTGTGCAATGCCGATGCCATTCACCGCTGCCTCTGCAAGCGCCTCGCCGTGGCTGATGCGAAACGGAGAATGAGGCGTCATCGTGATCTGCTTGTCGTTCTCGATGAATTCGAGTGGACGATCGCGGCCATTCGTCGGCATGCGAAAGGCAATCACCGCGTGATGCTCCAGATCGCGGACAGCGCGAATCTCGTCGTGGGCGACGAGATAGCGTGGACTCGCGCACAACACGAGCGGCTGTTCATCGATCCGATGCGCGATCAGCGACGAGTCTTCGAGCGCGCCGAAGCGAATGGCGGCATCGAGGCCTTCATCGAGCAGGCTCACGCGTCCATCGGAGAGGCGAAGATCGAACTCAAGCGCGGGATGGCGTTCGCGAAGCCGCGCGAGCATTGGCAGTACGATCCGTACCCCGTAGCCGATTGGCGCGCCGATCCGCAGGACGCCAGCCGGCTCGTCGGACTCTCCGACCGTCGCCAGATCCAGCGCTTCGATCTGCGCGAAGAGTTGCTCGCACTTCGAAAAAAGCACCCGCCCTTCGTCGGTCAGCGACACCGCGCGCGTCGTGCGATGAAACAGCCGCGCGCCGAGATTCTGCTCCAGACGCGCAACGCTCTTCGCCACCGACGAAGGTGCGAGCCCCAGATCGCGTGCGGCTTGCGCAAAGCTGCCGTGCCGGGCCACCGCCAGAAAATGAACGAACTGGTTTAGATTTTTCATGCGTGATTCGCGACTCGGCGTCGTCAAAGTGATGACAGGGCGGGCGCCATTCTGCGGCCGCTTCTCCCCTACAGTGCATGCAGATGCGGCGTTCCTTGATCGCGCCGAACTTTTGATCGCTTCAACTACTGGGAGATACCGGCTATGTCCGTCATTCACGCCGATGCCATCGAATACGACTTCGGCGGCTCTCGCACACGCATTCACGTATCCGGCGCGCACACCGGCGACGCGTATTGTGTGCTCGAAATCGCATCACCGGCTGGGCGTGCCACGCCCATGCATCATCACGACAGAGAGGAAGAAACGATCGTGATCGTCGAGGGCGCACTCAAGGTCGTCGTGAACGGCGCGCCGAAAGTATTGCACGCGGGTGAATCCCTGACGCTCGCGCGCGGCGAACGCCATCAGTTGATCAACGTCGGCGCGCAGACGGCGCGGTATCTCGTGATCTGCGTGCCGGCGGGTTTCGATCGTTTCGTTCAGGCCTGCGCGGACCCGCAGCCCGCGCCCGCCGAATTGCATGAACCCACCGTTGCGGCCAAATCGCGCATGGTCGAGGCCGCCGCGCGCTTCGGCATCACGATCCATCCGCCAGCGGCCGCGCGTGAATGACGTCAGGCGTGGCCTATGAGGTCCGCAGTGCCCTTGAACGGGAGCGGGTTTTCTGGAAGGCGGCTAACGCGGGCGTTTGCTACGGCCACCCACAGGTTTGTCTGCCGGCTTGCGGGATCCCGCAGGCGGCTTGCCGACGGGTTTGCTCCGTGGCCTGGTCACGCTGAATGGATTCGGGCCTGAGAGGCTTGTGCCTTCGCCTCCAGTCGCGGGCTTGCCACCTTGCGGCTGCTGCTTTTTGCCGATTCCCTGCACTGCCTCCGGCGCTTGCAACGCCTTGTGCTTCTTCGGCTTCTTCGGCTTCTTCGGCTTCTTCGGTTTCTTGATGATCTGTCCCGTCGCGCTGGTTTGCGGTACGCGGTGCTCGGCTTCAAAGCCCGGCACCTCTTCGCGACGCAGCGTTTGCCCGATCAACGCTTCGATCGCCGCCAGTTGCGGCGCTTCGTCGGCGCACACGAGAGACACGGCCACGCCACTCGATCCCGCCCGGCCGGTACGCCCGATTCGATGAACATAGTCCTGCGGCTTGATCGGCAGATCGACGTTGATCACGAGCGGTAGCGCGTCGATATCCAGCCCGCGCGCGGCGACATCGGTGGCAACCAGCATGTGCACTTCGCCTGTCTTGAAGCGTTCCAGCGCACGCAAGCGCGCGGGCTGCGGCTTGTCGCCGTGGATGGTATCCACCGCGTAGCCCGCTTCATCCAGCATGGCGGACAGGTAGTCTGCGCCGTCGCGGGTCTTGACGAACACCAGTGCGTGCGTCCACTTCTTCTCAGCCACGAGATGCATGAAGAGACCTGGCTTGTTTCGCTTGTCCACCGTCACCACCCATTGCCGGATCTTGCTTGCAGTGACATTGGGCGGGCTGACGCTGATATCGACCGGGCTGCGCAGAATGCTCGCCGCCATGGCGCGGATCTCGTCGGTGAACGTGGCAGAGAACAAAAGGGTTTGCCGCGCAGCGGGCAAGGCCTCAAAGACAGCGTCGAGCTCGCGCGCGAAACCCAGGTCGAGCATGCGATCGGCTTCGTCGAGCACCAGCGTTTCTATCTGATCGAACTGCACCGCGTTCTGACGATTGAGATCCAGCAGACGGCCGGGCGTGGCAACGAGCACGTCCACGCCCTTGCGCAGCTTCATCATCTGCGGATTGATACTGACACCGCCATACGCTGCCGTCATTCGCAGATCGAGCCCTTCGCCGTAGTCAACAAAGCTTTGCAGCACTTGTTCAGCCAGCTCGCGCGTGGGCACCAGCACGAGCACGCGCGCACGGTTGCTGGACACTCGCGGGCCTTGTTGCACGAGTCGTTGCAGCAGCGGCAACGCAAATCCCGCTGTCTTGCCCGTTCCGGTCTGGGCCGAAGCCATGACGTCACGGCCATCGAGCACGGCCGGAATCGCCTTGACCTGAATGGGTGTCGGTGTCTGGTAGTTGAGACGCTGCGCGTTCTTCAGCAGCGGGTCGATCAGACCAAGCGAGGCAAACGACATACAGGGAATCCGGGCTAAAGCCGCAATTTTAACGGCTACGGGGTTGAGCGCGCCCTCCGGCGTGACGCCATCAATCCGCACAGACCTGCATATCACTCACAACCGCTCAATCTTCTGCTCAAAGTAGCTTCTACCTGCGCGCGCTTTTCGTACTTCGCGATTAACAGAAATACTGCTAACCACTCAGGGTTCCTTTACTAAACTCGTAATGCCCTTCCTTCGCGACATGGTTTCCGGAGGCTGCCCGTGGCTGAGAATGGACCCGCCAAGAAGTCCGACAACGCGCATCCTTCCCTCCGGGAAACGATACTGCGCACCATCAGCGCATGCGTGATCGGAGCGCTCGTCGCGATTGTCATTCCGTCGCTTTTCGGCGAGGAGTTCGCCACCCGCAAGGCGGCGCGCGTCGTCGCGCCGTTGGTGGGCGCGTTCTACAAGCCCGACGTGCGCAACGACGACATCACGGTCGTGCTCGTCGACGAAAAAGCTGTCGAAGACAATCAAGAAAGCTGGCCGCCTTCGTACAACTTTTATGCCAAGATCGTCGACGACGTCGCTCGATACCGGCCTCGCGCGATCTTCGTCGACCTGATCTTTTCCTCCGTGCGCGCCGACGCGAATGTGAAGGGACTGCAAACCGTCCTCAAGAACGCGCAGGCCGAACATATTCCTGTCTTCCTCGCCGCCGCACTCAATGACAAGCGCGAGCTGTTCGTGCGCGACGGACTGGAAGGACTCGCGACCAAGGTTGCCGTCGAATACGACCCCGACGAACTGGATCATGTCGTCTGGACCTATCCGATGGTCGCACGCGATTCGAAGCATGCGCGCAGCGCAGCGCTTGCCATCTACGAAGACGCGCTGCATCACCGGATAGAAGACCCCAGGGAGGAACTCGCGCTCACGTGGGGCTTGTATCCCGTGCGCGATGGCATCGAATGGACGGTCCTGAATGGCAACGGCCGGCGCGAAGCCGCGCACCAGGATGAAAAGGGCGAGAAAGGTCGTTATCCGGATCCTGCCTCCGATGTCTTCAAGGAAAACTACGATCTGTATTGCAACGAAAACCAGCAAGCAGCGCCGCTCGTCATCGGCGCCGTGTGGCACGCGCTCGTTGCCAGGCATGGCAGGCCGGTCTGCGTTTTTCATCACACGCTCTATGCGCGCGAAATGAACTATCCGAGCACGGCTCAAAGCGATCGCTTTCAGTGGCTCCTGAAGGACAAGGTCGTGATGATCGGCAGCGCATACGCCTATTCGAACGATGTGATTGTGTCTCCGATTCAGGATCGCGTACCCGGCGTGTATCTGCACGCGATGGCGCTCGACAATCTGATCACGCGCGGCCCCGACTACACGAAAGCGATCGAGCTTCACGAACTGGAGGCCGATGGCCCGCACGCGCGCGCGCTGCTGCTGCTCGTCATCGGCGGATGCTGCGTGCTGCTGCTCGGGCTCTTCAAGGAGCGCGTGATCGAGCCGATGAAGGAACGCTACCGGGACATGCGGGAACCGGAGCGGATCAAGATCGACGAAACGATCGTCACGACCACGCGCGCGCCGGATTCCGACCAGTCCGACAGCGCCGACAGCGAACAGCGCGTGACCCTGCACATGCACGCCGAAGTGGTCACGCAGCGGCGCGGGCGCAAGCCCGCACGCTTCGCACGCTTTGTCGCCAGGCTGGCCGAAGGCGTCTTCCTGACGTGGCTGAAGGCGCTGGAAGTGCTGCTGTCGGTCGTGATGATCTGCGTGCTGCTGTACCTCGGGCACTGGGTGTTCAACGTGCCGTATCTGGCGATCGTGCACGTGACGTTGTTCGCGCTCGTGGCCGAATGGTTCGAATGGAACAAGAAGCTCGTCGACTGGTATCTCGGAGACAAGGAGAAATCATGAACAGCAATCCGATATCGCATCATGTCGCCGTTGCGCTGCTCGCGCTTGCGGCCAGTGCGCTCGCGCATGCGGAGGGCACGGACATCATCTCGGCGAGTCAGTCGGACGTGCAGTTATACACAGGGCCGTCGATCGCTGATAAGGGCGCAAAGATACCGGCAGGGAACTTCCCATGGGCGATCATCCAGAAATCGAAAGGCTTCTACGAGATCAAGACGGCAACCGGCTCCGCCTGGGTCAATTCGATGGACGTGCGCACGGCCCCGGCCACCGCGTTCGTATGCAGCACGCCGCCCGCGGCCGCGCATGTCGCCGGTTCGAAGAATGCGGGCTCTGCGAGGTGCAACTGATCATGACCCCACGTGCGCTCAGGATCGGCCTCGCCGTGGCGTGCGGCCTGATGACATCAGCCTGCTCGGATACCCGACTGCCGACCAGCATCACGGATCTGATGCCCGGCGCCAGGAAGGACGCCACGATGCAGAAGGCCGGGCAGATACCGCCGCCCGTGCAGCGCGACTGGCCATCGGTGACCGAAGACCTCGACAACAATCGCGCAGACGGCTGGGGTCTCATCGCGATGCCCGAGATGGAGCGCTATCTGAACGGCCTGCTCGCCAGGATCAAACGGACCGCCGGCGTGCCGGACTATCCCGGCACCGTGCACATCACGGCGGATACGGCGCTGGCGGCATCGTCATCGGCGGCGGGCAACATCTATATCTCGCAGTACTGGATCTCGGTCGTCGAGAGCGAGGATGAGATCTTCGCGGTGCTCGCGCATGAATTCGGTCACGTCTATCTGAATCACTATGCCGCGAACAACGTCAAGACCGCCGGAGAAGCCGGCGCCGCGTTGACGACGCTCGCCTGGACGTATGCAAACAAGCGCGCGAGCACGACGCAATGGTCGGGCGTGGACAATATTTTCGTCGTGCAGGCGCTCGGCACGCGCGCGCTGTTTCCCGCATGGGAGCGCACCCAGGAAGAGCAGGCCGACCTGTTCGGTGCGACCATCAGTTTGAAAAACGGCTACTCCTACCCCGAGGGCTTCAAGACTTTCCTCGAACGCATCGGTGCCTACGACAAGCAGGCAAAGGAACGGCAAAAGCAGCTCAGGGCGATGCAGAGCGCCGCCGAGCGCGACAAGACCGTTAAAGACGCCAACGCTCAACCGATCAAGCTGCCGACCCTTGGTGGCGCGCTGCCCTCGCTGGGTTCGCAGGCAGGCACGATCAACACGCTCACCGATGCGCTCTCCGCCGGCACGAACAAGGAAGTCGACGTGAAAGGGACGATGGGCGGCGTCGCGTTCGATACGCAACATCTGATCGAGGATCAGGTGGGGACGGCGGTGGAAGCGTTGCAGGAAACCCATGGTGATGCCGCCGAACGCGAAGCCGACTTGCGCAAGGCGGTCGAACCGCTGCTCGGCGCCGACATGCCCGACGCCCGCGTGCAGCCGTGGACGAACGTCCGCAAGCAAGGCACGACGCCGACGATTCTCGCGCACTACGCGCTCGTGCCCAAGGCGCAAGAGCTGCAGGCGCAGCGGCGCTATGCGGAAGCCGCATCGACCGTGCAGACCATCGCATCGGGTCCGACCGCCAACGACGGCCTGCCGCTCTACATGCTCGCCAACTTGTCGAGCCTGTCCGCGCCCGGGCGACAGGATTCGACCATCGCCATACTGCGGCGCAACCAGAACGCGCGCGAGCGCTCATGGCAAGTGCAAGTGAATCTCGCGACGCGCATGGTGGCCGCGCACGACAAACCCGGCGCACAGACACTGATGCAGCAGCAGTTCGACGCATTCAGCCGCGCCCCGCTCACGTGGGTGTCCATGGTGTCGTTCTATCGACAAAACGGCGACATCAAGACCGCGAAAGACATGGCGACGAATTGTGCGGTCGCGCACCCCGACTACCGCGTGCCGTGTCAGACGGCGGCGCAGACGCCCACTGAAAGCAAGATGGGCGAGAAGAGCGGCGGCATGGGGCACATTCACGAAATACTCGACAAGTGGATCGGCACGAGTACGAACACGAGCAAATGAGAGATGGACTGTGCCGAACCCCGCCGTCTCCCGCAAGGCACCGTACCCTTCATTCCTCTGCGGGCGCCAAAGCGGGCAAAGGCTCGTCCATCTTCGTGCTTGTCCGCCGTGCCTGGATGCGACCTTGCCTCGCCGCGTCCGCACTTCGGCCTCGAAGTGTGTCAACGCGCTATCCAGCGAAGACGATGAGTCGCATCTGAGTATGCACGACTGCACTCAACCGCTGTCGCCCTGTCGCGCGCCTCCCTCCAGAGCAGCACGCTTCGTCCGCGCCAGACGAATGACCACGGTCAATGTCCCTCGATCATGGCACGGCGTTCTCACGGCTGCGGTAACAGCGGACGCAGCGCGTCGATCAGTTCCGTGGTGCCGTAGCAGACCTCACCCACGTTCTCCTCGATGTCGACGACACCACCTTGATTCACGGCGTCATTGGCCTTCATCAAGAGATCTGCGAGGGTTGCAGACGTATTGCGTTTCATGATCTCGTCCCAGTGCATGCGCGGCACGGATTGAGCATGAATCGGCCGGCCCGAAAGTTCGCCCAGCACCGTCGCTACATCGCTGGCACTGTATCGCCGTGGTCCTTCTGCGTGGTAGATTTCCAGGCCTTCCTTTCCGTCTGCTCGCATCAACAACGCTGCTGTGATCTTGCCGAGGTCGGGAGCCGAGATTGTCGGAACCAGCCTGTTCACGGGGTCGAGAAATGTCGGGAGGCTGCCAGACTCGATTGCCGCCGGAATCACTCTCGCCCAGTTTTGCATATGTTCCGCCGAACGTACGACGAGCGTATGGCCGGAAACTTGAACCAGTTTTTCTTCGAATTCACGGAAGACACTCGGCATGCCGATGTCATGCGCGACATGCGCGCCATAGTCCGAGATTGCCAGCGTGCGCCTGGGGCGCGCCTGCGCGAGCGCTGCGGCCAGACTCGCGATTGATCGCCGCAGGTCATCGGCCGGATCCTTGGCCCGCGGCATCAGCGGAGCGACGACCTGGACAGCCTCCACGCCGGCGATCGCGCTCCCAAGGGCGTCCGGGTCCTGCAGATCAGCAAACACGATGTCGCATCCGATCTCGGCGAGTCGAGCCGCCTTCGATTCATTGCGCAGGACAGCTCTTACTTCCATGCCGGACTGGCGCAGTGTCAATGCTGTTGCATAGCCAACTTTTCCGGCGGCGCCCACGATTGCGTACATTGCAAATCCCCGTTGAGATGAAAACTCGACAATGCAGGATTCGAAAAAGCAGGTCGCTCAGATTCGGGCAGACTTTTGCAGATTCGGTCATGTTTCTCAATCCGGACGACGGATGTCGCCTGGAATCACGCCGAGGACGCGCCGCATCGTGGTGCTCATATGGCTCTGATTGGCAAAGCCTGCGGCAAGGGCGACCTCCCTCGCCGGTGTCTTCGTGGTAGCGATGAGCGCCCGCGCGTACTCGACGCGACGGCGAATGACATATTGATGAACAGGCGTCCCGGTGCTGTTACGAAACAGCGTTTTTAGCCACGTCACACTGATACCGGCCAACGTTGCCAAGTCGGCAAGACGCAAAGGCTGATCAAGATTCTCTTCGATGAACTCGTTCAGCAACTTCAACTGGCGTGGTGACAGCCTCGGCTCCTTGTATCCCTTCGAGTCAGGGCGACGATCGGTGGCGGTCTCGATGAGCCGAATCGCTAGCGCACTTGCCAGATGATCGATAAAAAGCGAATCGGAGGGGGTATCTGCCTCGAGGTCCGCCTTGATGGCGAAGCCAATCGCTTCGATTCGCGCATCGTGAAGCTGAAGGCGCGGAATGGCATCGATTTTTGAGGGGTCGCCACGAAGCTCCTCGGCAGCCTGTTCCAGCAGCGACGGATGAAGCCCAAGCCGCAGAATCTGACATTCCGCATCGTCCTCCCATGAAGAATCGAACCCTGCCGGAACGAATGCCAGGTCGCCAGGCTTTTGAATACGCCGCAACCTCGTTCCGTCACAAAAGCAGTCGGCATTGACCGGCGGCCCGACGTGCATGGCCAAGGTATGAACATCGACGCCGCGCACGTTCGACAAGCCGCGCGGAATATGCACCAGCGCGGCTGACAACGCATTCCATCCTCGATCAGCGCTTGACTGAAGGACTCTGGGCAAGATCTGCAAAGTGGTCGTCATGGTTGATTGATACCGGATAATCCAGTTACGACAGCGCAGTGTACGATCGATTCAGAGGCTTGCGCGATATCTTCACCATTGCTCAAAGCCGTCCGCACTGCCTCAACGGTTGACTACCTCCGCCGCGATCCCACGCAGAATCATCATCGACGCGATCAGCAAGCACGCCGCGACAACGATCACACCGGCGGTGAACGAATGGCTCGTTATGTACAGCCTGCCGAGCAAAGCCGGTCTACACGTCCTGGCCTTTCGGACTTCTTTTGCCTCTGCGTGAAGCAGAGCGCCGGCTGACCTCCTTCGGCAAGCGCTGAGTTTGCCCAAGGCTCTCGACCAGTCGGGTCTCGCATTCGGAAAACGCGTACCCGCGCCGCTGCGAGACCACGAAGATGAGCGGACGCATATGCCATGCACGCCGTTTCAGTGCGACAAGCGATCCGTTCGCGAGATCTTCCGCGACCATATGATGCGGCATGTGCCCCCAGCACAAACCTCCCCTGAGCAAATCGTGCTTCGCGCCAAGATCGTTCACCCACCACTGGCGCTCGCTGACGACCCCCTGCTGCGTCTTTTCCGCATCGGGCTGATTGTCGGTGACAACGAGCTGAATGTGCCGGCCGAATTCCTCTCGGGGGATCAAGCCTGCGATTGCAGCCAGCGGATGCGACGGCGCACAGACGGTCACCATCTGCGCTTCGCATAGATGCTGCCTTTCGATGGTCTCCGGGCTCAGCTCCGGCACGTCCGCGATCGTCACCGCCAACCCGCACGTGCCTTCGAGAACCAGACGCTCGCCGCCCTGCATGGTGGTCATGCGCAGATTGATGGCAATCGTTGGAAAGTTCGCTTGCAAGGCGCGCAGGCATTCGATCAGGTGCGTACGCGGGAAATAGGTATCCACGGCAATCGAGACCTGTGGCACTCCCGCTTCAGCAATCGAAGCCGCGCGCATCTTCATTTCCTCGGTGCGTGAGATCACTGCACGCGCATCCGGCAGGAGACTGCGGCCCGCGGCGGTAAGCGTCGCCTTGCGAGCGTTGCGCTCGAACAGCACGCAGTCGAAGGCACTTTCGAGTGCGCTGATCGCGTGGCTGATCGCCGACTGAGCACGCCTCAACTCCCGGGCAGCGCCGGAAAAGCTTCCCTGGTCACACACGGCGACGAAGGCGCGGAGCTGATTGATGGTGACGTTGTCGAGCATACGTATCCAAAGAGTAGATGGGAATTATAGATATTTAGTGAATTGGCTTCATGCATCATGCGCTTCAGAATGGCTGTTCTCGCTTTTCATTGAAGGACCCACGACATGAACAGACTGCATGGAAAAACCGCGGTGATTACCGGCGGCGCGACCGGCATCGGCCAGGCCGCAGCAAAGCGGTTTATCGAGGAAGGTGCGTTCGTCTTCATCTTTGGCCGCCGGCAGGACGCGCTCGACGCAGCCGTGGCCGACCTCGGGCCCTCGGCCCGCGCGGTACAGGGCTCGGTCTGCGATCCCGCCGACCTCGACCGCCTTTACGCCGCAGTGAATGCCGAGCGCGGACGACTCGACATCGTCCTTGCCAATGCCGGCGCGGGAAGCCCCCTTCCGCTCGGCGACATCACGACCGAGCACATCGACGAAACGTTCGACACCAATGTGAAAGGGACCATCTTCACGGTCCAGAAAGCGCTGCCGCTGATGGGCGATGGCGGTTCGATCATCCTGACCGGATCGAGCGCAGGCACCACGGGCGCGCCCGCCATGAGCGCCTACAGCGCGAGCAAGGCGGCCGTGCGCAACCTCGCGCGGTCCTGGGCGGAGGACCTGAAGGGCACCGGCATCCGGGTCAACGTGCTGTCTCCGGGCGCAACGGCGACCGAACTCGCGAAGCAAGCGCTAGGCGAGGAAGGCCAGAAGGTCTTCGCCTCGATGACGCCGCTCCGGCGCATGGCAGATCCTGCCGAGATCGCCGCTGCGGCTGCCTTCCTCGCGTCGCCGGACAGCAGCTTCATGACCGCCAGCGAGCTCGCCGTCGACGGCGGCCTGGCGCAACTCTGACGCGCATTATCGTGCGGCGCTTCATCCACTATAGGGAGCGCCGGAAGACGTGATCAACCGAAGGAATTAGATATGAGCTACGCAATTATTGGATTCGGCAAGATTGGCCAGGCCTTGGCCAAGGCGTTCGCCCGGAGCGGCATCGACGTATCCGTTGCAACCACGCGCGACCCGCAAAGCTTCGCAGCCGATGCCGCCGCAATCGGACCCGAGATCGTTCCGAGGACGCTGGCGGAAGCCGTCAAGGCAGACATCATTTTTCTGGCGGTCGGTTTCGGATCGCATCCGGATGTCGCGAAGTCACTTCCCAACTGGGACGGCAAGATCATCGTCGATGTGACCAATGCTTATGGCGTCCCGCCCGAGAAACTGGACGGACTGCCGCCCTCCAGATTCGTTGCGCAGGCCTTCACGGGCGGACAACTGGTCAAGGGCTTCAACCACCTGGGGGCCTCGGTTCTTGCACAGGATCCGGCCGTGCATGGCGGAAGACGAGTCGTGTTCCTTTCGAGCGACGATGACGGCGCCGTAGCGGAAATAGGTGCGCTTGCGGAGAAGCTCGGTTTCGCGCCGGTCGAACTCGGCGGACTTTCAGAAGGTGGACTGCTGGTCCAGGGTCTCGGCACTCGCTGGGGTCAATTGATCTTCAAGGACTTGCACAAGTTCGATTGATGAAGCAATCGCAATGAAGAGACCTCGATGAGCATTGAAGAGAACAGCAAGTTCGATACATCGAGTTCTCTTACGACCCCGCGAACAAGTAAGCTGAAGGTAAATCAGTGCGACAAGATTGGTAAGGATAGTGAATCAATCGGGAAGATGTGACCACTTCTTGCCATGCTGACGATGAGTTCTTCATGCCTGTCACGCGCGCGACACCGGAGCGCGTCACTCTGCGGTCACGAAACCGGAGAGCGCGCTGCCATGCGCACTGCACCGGCGATCACCGGACAAGGAGCTTGCGGATGCAGACCCATGCGGCTGTTGGCGATTTGAAAACGACGTCCGTCAAATCGGTGCAGGAATACATCGATGAACATCCGATGTGGCCCGATGGCACGCGTCTCCCTTCCATTCCAATGACGAAGATGCAATGGCGCATCTGGTCGCTCGCCGCCGCAGGGAAGTTCTTCGAAGGTTTCGTCGTCTTCATGACGGGTGTCGCGCTGCCGCTCATGTCGCGTGAATTCGGCATCGGCGCCGCGCAGAATGGCTTCATCAGTGCCGCGAGCCTCTGCGGCATTCTCGTGGGCGCCATCGGACTCGGCGGCATGTCCGATCACTTCGGACGCAAGCGGATGTTCATCGTCGAGATGATCATCTTCGTCGCCTTTCTCGTGCTTCTGGTCTTCTGCACCAACTTTGTTTCGCTCGTGGTGTGCCTGTTTGGGCTGGGTATCGCACTCGGTTGCGACTATCCGACGGCGCACATGATCATCTCCGAAAGCATTCCGAGCGCGAGTCGCGGCAAGCTTGTGCTCGCGGCGTTTGCGTTCCAGGCGGTCGGCGCGCTGGCTGGAACGGGCGTGGGCTTTCTGGTGCTGACACTCACGCCGACGCTCGAAGCATGGCGGTGGATGTACGGTACGGCCATCGTTCCCGCAGCGCTTGTCACTATCGGACGCTTTTTTATCACCGAGAGCCCGAACTGGTTGCACATACATGGCGCAACCGACCGTGCCGAGCTCGCTGCCCGTCGCTTGCTGGTTCGTTCGCCGCAGTATCCGTCCGAGATCGTGCTTGCGCGCGAAAGCGTCACGATCAATCACGGTGGGCATGAGAAGGGCAGCTTCCTCGCACTGTTCAAGCGCAAGAACCTGCGCGCTACGGTCTTTGCATCGGCACCCTGGTTCCTTCAGGATCTGGGTACGTACGGTATCGGCATCTTCACGCCGACGATTCTCGCCGCCGCATTCGGCGCCACCTCCGATCATGTGCGCAGTGTCGCAGACCTGATTCTCAACGATATCCTCGCTGCGAAGGGTGCGGCGCTCATCACCGCTCTGCTTATCATCGGCATCCTGTTCGCGGTGGCGCTGGCAGACAGCTTCGGGCGTATCCGGCTGCAGGTTATCGGCTTCATCGGCTGCGCGGCGGGATTGCTGATCGCGGCACTTTCCGATGGTTTCGATGGAGCGACGAAAACCGTCATGATTTTCACGGGTTTCATGCTGTTCAATTTCATGACGAACCTCGGGCCGAACGCGCAAACCTATCTGCTCGCAGGCGAGGTCTTTCCCACTTCCATACGTGGGACAGGTGCGGGATTCGCCGCTGCCGTCGGCAAGATCGGCGCGGTCGCCACGGCCTTCCTGTTCCCTGTTCTGCTCGGCAGCATCGGCACCGGTCCGGTGCTGTATATCCTCGTCGGCACTTCCATTCTGGGTGCGGTCGTGACGTGGATCTTCCGCATCGAGACGAATGGCGTGAACCTCGATGAAATCGGCCGATAACTTGGGCATAACCCGATAGCGGTTCAACGAAACAATGACGGAGACACCGATTGGCTGATCCGCTCTTCACTCACTTATCAAGGTCACGGTTGAAGTTCATCGGCATCACGGCGCTGACACTCCTCTTCAGTGCGGCTTGCCTTGCACAGGACATCACGCTCAACGAGACCGGTTCGACGCTGTTGTATCCGCTTTTTACGACATGGGTCACGCATTACACGATGTCGCACCCGGGCGTTCATATCCATATCGGCGCGACCGGTTCAGAAGCGGGCATCCAGCAGGTCGAGGCGGGCAAGGTCGAGATCGGTGCGTCGGATGCCTATATGTCCGACGCGCAAATCACGCAACATGCGCGGATCATCAACGTGCCCCTGGCGATCGCCGCTCAGACAGTCAACTACAACGTTCCCGGCCTGAACGAGGTCCACCTTAAACTCGACGGTCCGACACTCGCAGCAATCTATACCGGCACAGTGCGCTCATGGAATGCCCCGCAGATCGCGGCCCTGAACCCGGACGTGAGGCTCCCCGCTCACGCCATTGTCCCGATCCGGCGTGCCGAGGGTTCCGGAGAAACCTTCGTGTTCACGCAGTTCCTGACGTTCTCGACCCCTTCCTGGGAGACCAATCCCGGATACGGCACGACGATCGCATGGCCCGACGTGCCCGGCAGTGCCACGGCTATGGGCAACGCTGGCATGGTCAAGGCCATTGCGTCGACTGACTATTCCATTGGTTATGTCGGGGTGAGCTATAGCGACAGTGTCGCGCAGGCGAAGATCGGCACTGCCGCGCTCAAGAACGGTGCGGGCGAATTCGTCATGCCCACCACTGAAACGATCATGGCAGGCGCTGCGTCGCTGGGTGCGCGCACGCCGCCGGACGAGCGCTTGACGCTGGTGTTCGCACCCGCCAGCGGCGCCTATCCACTCGTGAATTACGAGTATGCAGTCGTCTCCACGCATCAGGCCGACCCGGCCGTCGCGGCCGCCATCCGCCGCTTCCTGCTATGGACGATCGTGCCGTCGGAAGAGAACCAGGCCTGGCAAAGCGAGGCGCATCTCATTCCCTTGCCGCCGCACATCTGGGAATTGAGTCAGGCGCAAATCCAGTCGATTAGATGACACGCTGAAAGTCATGGGCTGGGACGACGCCGGCCTTGGCGTTTCATACGAACGACACGACACGCTCCGCTCGCCTCCGATGCGCGCTGCCGCCCGCTTGCTCACACCCTCCCCGACGCATCTCCCCGAGGCGAAAAAATGTTGATTGCGTGTGTGGCCTATCAGGAAGGACGCAAGCTCAGTGACATTACCATCGAGCAGATCAGCGACTACGTCCAGAAACCGGAATGCTTCGTCTGGGTCGCGCTCAAGGATCCCGACGATGCCGAACTCGATGCCATGAAGGAAGAGTTCGGACTTCATGAACTGGCTGTCGAAGACGTGCGAACGCATCATCATTGGCCGAAAATAGAGGAATACGGCGACTCGCTCTTCGCGGTGATGCATCCGGTCGAGCTTCAGCAGGATGGCAGTCTGCATTTTGGAGAAGTCGATGTCTTTGTCGGCAGGAACTACGTGCTCTCCGTCCGCATGCACACGCAGCACGGCTTCCAGAAAGTGCGCGAGCGGTGCGAGCACGAGCCGCCGCTTCTCAGGCAAGGATCGGCGTTCGTCCTGTACGCGTTGATGGACGATATCGTCGATGGTTACTTCGCCGTGCTGGAAACGCTCACCGCTGAGCTGGAAGAACTCGAGGACCGCATTTTCAGGCCGCAGGAGCACAACGAAGCCCGTGAGATCGTCGAAGAGCTGTACCGCTTCAAACGCCGACTGGTCGTGCTTCGGCACCACATCGGTCCGTTGCTCGAGGCCGTGGGCAGGCTCACGGGCGGCCGTGTTCCCAGCATCTGCGAAGGCATGACGACCTATTTCAAGGATGTGTACTTCCACCTGGAACGCATCGTCAGCGGCATCGAGGGACGGCGCGAAATGGTCATCACCGCGGTCCAGGTCAATCTGGGCATGATTGCCCTGACAGAGAGCGAGATTACCAAGCGGCTGGGCACGTTCGCTGCATTGTTCGCGGTTCCGACGATGATCGCCGGAATCTACGGCATGAATTTCGAACACATGCCCGAACTTCACAGCCCTTACGGCTACCCCGCGGTGATCGGCGCGATCATCTTAATCGACACGCTCCTGTTCCGCTATTTCCGCAAGGCAAGATGGATCTGAGCGCAATCGAAAACGATGTCCTGCATGTCGTGCTGAAACCGTCGATTCAATTCGCGATGCGTTTCACCCGCCGCGAAGCCGCACGCATCCGCCGGCGCTTTTGCTCGTGCAACCATTGAAGCGATTCCCGCACGATTTCAGGCGAGACCTCGTCGAACGCGGTCCTGCGTATCAGCGTCTCGCTCGCTGCGATATCGTTGAACTGCCCCAGCTTTTCCTGTGCCGATGACAAGCGCTTGATCAGCCGGCCATGATCGCCCTTGACGACGGGCTGGAAGAACTCAAGCAGGTATCTGAGTTTCTTCCCGGCCTTTCTGACGTCGTGAAGATCTTCTTCCTGAGCAACCTCGTTACGCGCCGCATGCACGCTGCGCTTCTTGAGCGCGCGCTGCGCACGGCGAACACGATCTCTGGCGAACGATCCGACCGGAAGCTCGTTGCAGCTCGACTGTAGCGAAGCGACTGCACGCTGCAAGACATCGCTCAGAAAGGCTTCGACGTCGTCCCCGTTGATCATGGTGCGGCTATGCACTACCGCTTCAGCGCGCTTCTGTTGCGCAGCGACGAGCAGCGTCTCGACCGCTGCACCCGACTCGCGGGCCCCTTCGAGAAGATCTCCGGCGATGTCCCAGTCGCGTGTTCCACCCGCCACGCCCGCCAGACGTTTGAACTCCTCGGTTGCCTGCGTGCTGACTTCCTCGCCGAGATACGGGGAATAGGCCCAGTAGAGTGCGCGAAGCTTTCGCAACGCGACGCGGAGCTGGTGAAATCCTTCTGCATCACCTTGCGTCGAGAGATCCCGTGCTCGCTGCACGGCGTCCGCCACGACAGGCCTGGCAAGCAACGAGAATGTGCTTGCAAGCGAGCTTGCTTTCGAGAGGGACGAACTGACGGTCCGCCGATGATCCTTGAAGAGAGTGTTTGGCCGTGGCAAGGGCCAGTCACCATCCATATCCATGTGTGCCTCGTGTCGGACAAAAATTCGTTTGCCCGGACCTTACCATATCGCTACTCGAGCGCGGCTGTTGACTAATACTTTTCGATGAACGTTTTATGTCAGACACACCAATATTGATACTCGTTGTTTGATTTATCGTTCGCGACTGCACGGGTTTTTGTAATAGCATTCAGATACGCGATGTCCGCGCCGTTGGCGACATTCACACGGCGACACGTATAAGAACAACGTGGAGATGAGGTTTGAAGAAACGCGCCACAGTCATCTGCCGAAAGGGAAAACGAATCCTGCTCGTTGCACGCGAGTCCAAGTGGGCCTTGCCGGGCGGGATTCTGAAACGCGGAGAACATCTTTCCGACGCCGCGCTTCGGGAACTCAAGGAAGAGACGCGTATCGCGGGCAAATCGGCCAAGTACCTGTTCGACTTCAAAAGCAAGCAGAAGCATCACCATGTCTTCTACTGCGATATCCCCGAACGCGCGAAACCGCGTCCGAGTAACGAAATCTCGAAATGTCGCTGGGTGCAGCCCGAAGACATCGCTCGACTGCTGACGAGTACGCCGACGAACAACATCGTGAAGCTTGTCGGTCAGAAGCGTAAAAGCAGCCGGGGCAAATAGCGCCTTTGCGCGATCCCACCAGCCGGCTCGACAAGACCGCCACTCAAAACACGTGGCGAAACACCCAATACAGCCCCGCAGCCAGTGCGATCGACGCCGGCAGTGTCAGCACCCACGCGAGCACGAGGCTGCGCACCGTGTTCCATTGCAGTCCCGAGCCATTGGCCGCCATCGTCCCGGCGACGCCTGAAGACAGTACGTGTGTCGTCGAGACCGGCAGTCCGTACATGTCGGCGGCGCCGATGGTCAGCATCGCCACGAGCTCAGCCGACGCACCCTGACCGTAAGTCAGATGCTGCTTGCCGATTTTCTCTCCAACCGTGACGACGATGCGCTTCCAGCCCACCATCGTCCCGAGTCCCAGCGCGATGGCGACTGCAACCTTCACCCAGGTCGGAATGAATTTCGTCGCGACATCGAGCTGTTTTTTATACGCATCCACAATGGCGCGGTCCTCAGTTGCGAACACCGGCTGCTGCGCCTTTTCCATGAGTCGGATGGCTTCGGACGCGAGGTACATGTTGTTGCGCACGTTGTCCACTTCGTTCTGCGGTACCGCCGCGAGCGACCCCGATGCGCCCACCTGTTTCGCGATCATGTCCGTCAGCTGTTTCAACGCGGGCATCGTCCCCGACGAGAGCTGACGGGTCCGCACGTAAGCTTGCGTATCGGCGCGAGGATCGGATGAAGCAGGCGCGCCATTCGTATATTTTGCAAAGACAGCCGAGGCTTCGTGCGCCACCGCGACGAAGGCCTGCGTTTCGGCCGGGCTCACCGCCTTGTTCAGCGCGTAGGCCGTCGGCACCGTGCCGATCAGAATGAGCATGATGAGGCCCATGCCTTTTTGCCCGTCGTTGCTGCCATGTGCGAACGACACGCCCGTGCAGGTCAGGATCAGCAGCGCACGAATCCAGAACGGCGGCGGATGGTTCTTTTTCGGTTCCTTGTAGAGCGCGGGCACGCGCACCAGTGCTTTCAACGCGAGCAGCAACAGTGCCGAAGCCACGAAGCCCACCAGCGGAGAAAATAGCAAGGCTTTGCCGACGCCCGATGCCTGCGACCAGTCGACGCCGCTCGTGCCGGAGGGCCCGCGCAAAAGCTGATTCATCAGGCCGACGCCGATGATCGAACCGATCAATGTGTGCGAACTCGAAGAAGGCAAGCCGAGCCACCAGGTCGCGAGATTCCAGATGATCGCGGCGATGAGCAGTGCAAAGACCATCGCGAAGCCCGCGCTGCTGCCGACCTGCAAGATCAGTTCCACCGGCAGCAGTTGCAGGATGCCGAACGCGACCGCGCCGCTCGATACCAGCACGCCGACGAAATTCCATGCGCCCGACCAGACCACGGCGAGGTTCGGCGTAAGCGAATGCGTGTAGATGACGGTGGCCACGGCGTTGGCCGTGTCGTGGAAGCCGTTGACGAACTCGAATCCGAGCGCGATGAGCAGTGCAATGCCGAGCAGCACATAGGGAAGCGCGGAGCTTTGCTGGACCGGCTTGAGATCGGCGGCGAGGTGGAGCGCGACATAGCCCACGCCAACGAGAAGAATCAGGACGAATACGCCCAGGCTGAAGCGACGCGTGCGTTCGTTCGTGCCGGTTTGCTGAGGGAATGCGATGTCCGGCATGTTCGCTCCTGGGCTGACGATGCGCCAGACAGCTTAAGGCGCGGCCAACACAATTGCGTGAACATTTGATGTCATTTAAGTCAGAGGATCTCTGTTTTCTGTTCCGGCGGTAATCGAAGTGCGGACGCTCGACGCAGTGACCTGGACGCGCCCAAAGACGCTATTAACCAGGCCCCTTGTCTATCGAAGCCGCATCTGAAAAAACCGCAACACGTCCTCGTTGAATCGGGCATGAAACGCGACACGGTCAAATCCACCCTCGTCGACGCATAGGCGGGGAATTCTCGCGGCCTGCTTTGGCGTGCACGGTGCCAGGAACGCGAAATGAGCGGCGTCCGCGACGAGGTGGTACTCGGGCCTCTTGGGCAGCAGTTTTGAAAGCGCAGGGGTCGTCTCTGGCAACACACCATCGCCACCGTATTCCGATGCCCACAGCTGGATGGGGACGCTGATGTCCTGGACCGTCGCGGCGGTCGGAAAAGCGTCGAGCGGGTCCGCGAGCACGAACGCCTTGATCCGCCCGTCACGAATCCAATGTTGCGGCGGCAGCTTTCCTTCCCGGATGGTTTTGCAAATGGGAAGTTCGTCAGGGCACGGTATGTCAGCATGCTGAAAGTCCGGGACGCCTCCGGCCAGAACAAGGCCGGTATAACCGCCCCGGGAAAAGCCGAAGAACCCGATCTCGCGCGCGTTGATGGTCCCCGCTTCCGGCGACGAATCCAGCATGTAGTCGATGAGCCGCTTGATGTCCATCGGGCGTTCGACAAACTCCGATGGCTCCGACGCCCGCGACATGTCCGAGGATGTGTCGCCCGGGTGATTGATCGCCGCAACGACGAAACCCGAATCGGCAAGCTTTTCGGCAAGGTCATGGTGGCCGAGGCGCGTACCGCCGTGCCCGTGCGACATCACGACCAGAGGAAGATCCTTGCCGACAACGGCGCAGTTCTCTGTTCCTCGTAGAAGTGTCGTTCCCACTTCGATGGGTTCAGGGACGTTGGCACACGGCGTCCAGACGGCTGCCTGGAGAGCAGGCCCACTGGCGTCCGCCGGGATGTCGAAGAGTCTCACGCCAGCACTATGGCCAGTCGAAGCCAGGAGACAGAGAAAGGTCGCCGTAATCAGCGTTTTCACGATCTTCTCCCCTCACGCCAACGTGGCGGCACTCGATGTTAGCAAGCATGAGGGATGCAGCCAAGCGATCCTGGATGAAGAACGTTCTTCAATGCGAATCGACGAGTCTCTCGGCATCTTCGAGCATGCCTCTCGCAGCCTGCCGCAATAGCGCGATCAGCTCATTGCGATCGAAATCCGCTTCCCGGTTTCTGGGCCACACCGCAAAGTAGTCGAAGAAGATGGCCGGTTCGAAGCGGCGGAACACCAGCCGGTCACGCCGCGCGACATCCATTCCGAACACGTCGGTGAGCGTCACACCGACGCCCTCCTCGGCCATCCGGATCGCCGCCGCCATCAGCGGCGCCTGCATCACTTCGTTGGGCCGCGCGTTCTCGACAAGGAACATCCGGTCGATGCCCGCCTGAGCGCTCTCGACTCGCGAGAGGCTGACGTAATCGATGCCGTCCAGATCGCTCGCGCGAATCAGCGGCCGTTGCGCGAGCGGGTGATCCTTCGGCACCGCGCAGTAGATCGGACTGCGGATCAGCGCGGCCGTCTCGAGCCCGTGACTCTGCTGCCCGCCCACCGCCACCCCGATCTCCAGCCGCCGCGTGGCCACCACGTTCAGCAGATTCGGCGTGTCGTAGGTGTAGATCAGGATCGAACGTCCGGTGCGGCGCTGCCAGTCGGGCAACACCTTCGGCAGCAGCGACACCGCAATCAGCGGCACCGCGCCGAGGGCGATCGGCTGCACTTCGCTATGGATCACGCGCGAGACGATCTGATCGATGTGATCGATGGTCGAGAACAGCACGTTGGTCTCGTTGTACAGCCGGTAGGCAAGCGGGGTCGGAATCAGCCGTCCGAGCTGCCGGTCGAACAGGTGAATGCCTGCGTACTCCTCCGCCTGCGCAATGATCTTGCTGACTGCGGGTTGCGACAGGCCAAGCGCGCGCGCCGCCGCCGACGCGCTGCCGCCGATGACCACCGCGCGAAATGCCGCCACGTGCTTCAGCTGCAACTGTCCACGCTTCATCCCGGCTCCCTATAACAAAACGCATGCAAGCATAACCAAAAACGCAGTTACGTCGATAAAAACGGAGTGATAAGGTGCGCATGTTCACCCGACAACCCTTGTTTAATAAGGGATTACGCGCATGTTGACCGACGCGTCGACCCTATGCGTTAAAGAATAACGATGGAGGCAACATGTTCGAAAGCATTGATGTCGGACCGAAACGTCCCGGTCATCCGATCTCCGGCGTGGTCCGCAAGGGAGGCCAGGTTCTCACCGTGCAGACCCCGACCGACAGTGCGACCGGCAAGCTGATCGACGGCGGCATCGAGGCGCAAGTGCGCCAGGTATTTCACAAGCTCGATCGCGCGATGCAGGCAGCCGGCGGCACGCTCGCCGACGTGATGCTGGTGCAGATCTATCTCATCGATCCCGCCGACTGGGCGCCGATGCACGCGATCTGGACCGAGACCTTCGCCGATCCGTTTCCCGCGCGCGCGACGGTGGTCGTCAAGCAACTGATGCTGGACGGCATGCGGATCGAGATTGTCGTCAATGCGAATCTGGGTTGAGTCGGGCGCGGCCGTCAGGCGCGTCATCGTTGCGGATCGAAAGGAGAGGAATGCCATGAAGTGGTGCTCGAAGCTCGTCATGCAGGCGCTGGTGGTTGCGCTGGGTCAGGCCGTCGCCCTGTCCGCGCACGCGGAAACCGCCTTGACGAAAACGCTGCCGCAATCGGTTCGCGATGCCGGCACGCTGCGCGTGATCGCATCGCCGAACAGTCCGCCGATGATCTACGCGGGCAAGGACGCACGCACGCTCGAAGGCATGGAAATCGATCTGACGCAGGCGGTCGCCGATGCACTCGGCGTGAAGCTCGAGATCACGTCCGGCACCTTCGACAGCCTGATTCCGTCGATCGCCGCAGGCCGCGCGGATCTCGCGGTGGGTTCGATCGGCGATCTGAAAGCGCGCCAGTCGCAAGTCGATTTCGTCGACTACGTGAAAGCCGGTGTCGGCATGGCGGCGCCGAAGGGCGGCGGCGCGGGCATCAAGGATCTGGCCAGCCTGTGCGGCAAGACCGTCGCGGCGGTGCGCGGCACCTTCCAGGAACGCGAACTGTCGGCGCAGCAGGCCAAATGCAAGGCACAGGGCGGCGCGCTCGACATCCAGACCTTCAGCGATGCATCGGGCGCCGTGCTGGCGTTGCGCTCGGGCCGCGCCGACGTATGGTCCGGCGACACCGCCCAAGTCGCGTACGCGGTCAAGCGCTTCCCGAACGCGCTCGAACAGGTCGGCGACATGCGCATCATCGCGTTGCTCGGCTATGCGGTCAGCAAACAGAACCCGCAGTTGCGTGACGCCGTCAAGGCGGCGCTCGATCAGTTGCAGGCAAACGGTAAATATCAGCAGATCCTCGACAAGTGGGGACAAGGCGATACGCGAGCCGACAAGATCAGCATCAACGACGCGTGGCTCTGACGCGCACCGCCATCATGGGAAATCAATCATCGTATGGGGCGGGAGCGCCCGCCGCCGACGCGCCGTCCCCCTTGCCTTCTGACGCGCGCCCCCAGGCGTCGCCGCCGGAAGAATTCGTGGTCGTGCCGCTGCGCCATCCGGGCCGCTGGCTGTGCGCGGCGCTGATGCTGTTCGTGCTGCTCTCGATCGCCGATCTGCTGATCACCAATCCGCGCTGGGAATGGCGCACGGTGCTCGACTATCTGTTCAGCGCACCGATTCTGGCGGGCGTCGGCAACACGCTGTTGCTGACGGTGCTTGCCGAGATCGTCGGCATCGGCCTGGGCATTCTGCTGGCGATCATGCGGCTGTCGGAGAATCCGCTGCTGTCGTGGTCGAGCGCGGGCTTTACGTGGATCTTCCGTGGCATTCCGCCGCTCGTGATGATCCTCTTCATCTACTTCTTCTCCGCGCTGGTGCCGACGCTTTCCATCGGCATTCCGTTCGGTCCGTCGATCAAGCTCATCGCTACCAACAAGGTCGTCACGCAGATGGCGGCGGCCGTGATCGGCCTCGGTCTCGCGCAAGCCGCGGATGTGTCGGAGATCGTGCGCTCGGGGCTCCTGTCGGTGTCGGCGGGACAGAG
>NZ_JARUXS010000003.1:1444554-1701162 GCF_031451175.1 Caballeronia sp. LZ035 | reverse complement strand
TGCATCGGGCATCAACGACGGCGCAGCGGCGGTCGTGGTGATGTCGGCGAAGAAGGCGGAAGCGCTGGGCCTGACGCCGCTGGCGCGCATCAAGGCGTACGCGAACGCGGGCGTGAGCCCGAAGATCATGGGCATGGGTCCGGTGCCGGCCTCGAAGCGCTGTCTGGAGCGCGCGGGCTGGAGCGTCAACGACCTGGACCTGATGGAAATCAACGAGGCCTTTGCGGCGCAGGCGCTGGCCGTGCATCAGCAGATGGGCTGGGATCAGTCGAAGATCAACGTGAACGGCGGGGCGATCGCGATCGGGCATCCGATCGGCGCATCGGGCTGCCGGATTCTGGTCACGCTGCTGCACGAAATGCAGAAGCGCGATGCGAAGAAGGGTCTGGCGTCGCTGTGTATCGGCGGCGGCATGGGCGTGGCGCTGGCGCTCGAACGTCCGTAAGTCCACGCAACGTATCAACGCATCACGAAGTACACACCGGCGCCGCGAAGGACGCGGCCCGACGCACCATCAAGATCATTACAAGCGTCGGGGACAAGGGAAGGCGCCGGTGCCATTCCGAGTTTCATCAATCTGAGAGAATTGTTCGAGAGGAGTATCAGCATGACTAAGCGAATCGCAGTGGTGACGGGCGGCATGGGCGGTCTGGGCGAGGCCATCAGCATCAAGCTGCACGACGCGGGCTTTGCGGTTGTCGTGACGCATTCGCCGGGCAACGCCAAGGTGAATGAATGGCTCGCCGACATGGACCGCCGGGGCCGCAATATCCGCGCATACGCCGTGGACGTCGCCGACTATGATTCCGCGCAACACTGCGTGGCGCAGATCCAGGCCGAAGTCGGCCCGATCGACATCCTCGTGAACAATGCAGGCATCACGCAGGACACCACCTTCAAGAAAATGACCAAGGTGAACTGGGACGCCGTGCTGCGCACCAACCTCGATTCGGTCTTCAACATGACCAAGCCGGTGTGCGAGGAAATGGTCTCGCGCGGCTGGGGCCGCATCATCAACATTTCGTCGGTGAACGGTTCGAAAGGCCAGATCGGCCAGACGAACTACTCGGCCGCCAAGGCCGGCATGCATGGTTTCACGAAGTCGCTCGCGCTCGAAGTGGCCAGGAAGGGCGTCACCGTCAACACGATCTCGCCCGGCTATCTCGCCACGAAGATGGTGACGGCGATTCCGCAGGAAATCCTCGACACGAAGATCCTGCCGCAGATCCCGGCCGGCCGCCTCGGCAAGCCGGAAGAAGTCGCGGCGCTCGTGGCGTTCCTGTGTTCGGACGATGCGGGCTTCGTGACCGGTTCGAACATCGCGATCAACGGCGGCCAGCACATGAACTAAGGATGGCCGGCGGCGCACGGTCGCACGTGCGTCGCCCTGCTGCCGAAGCAGCGCGTTTCTTCATCTGAAACAATTGCTCGCCAGAGCACTCGTGCCCATGAATGATTTTTACAAAGGCACACCTTCATATAGCGTCGGCCATCTGGATGCGGCGATCGAACATCTCGAACAGGTATTGAGTCTCGAAGGCGCGAACTCGCTTTTTTCGCAGACCTACTGGCGCGCGCGCGTCGTGCAGGCGCTGGCGACGCCGGGACTTGCGCCTTGTCAATACACGCGGCTGCAACGCTTGCTCGAGCGCATCGCGGAAGTCTGAGCGATACGCGGGAACAGGCGGAAGTGAGAGCGGTCAATCACGAACGGCCGCGCGGCCGCTCGTGCGCGGCGGCTGTCTTCGGCTCGACGACGCAAACTCTTTCATGTGATCCGTGAAGAAATTCTCGGGCGCTTGTACTATTCGGGCCGACCTCATCAATCACGGTTCACAAGCGCATGCCGAATCCAGTTCGATCCCTCTTACGTATGCGACACGCCCTCGGCGTATCCGCGCTTTCGCTTCTGCTCGCCGCGTGCGGCACGACCAGCGAGATCTCCGCCGGCCCGCAACCGGACACCTACACGGTTACGGGCAAGGCGACGGGCACGCGCATGTCCTGGGCTACCGCGCGCAATGCCGCGATGGATGCCGCAACGGATTATTGCAAGCAACGCTCGCAACGCGTCTCGGTGAAGTCCGAAGCGACGAGCGGTGTGCGTTCGCTGGAAGAGCAGACGGCGAAGGTGTCGTTCACGTGCGTACCGGACGCGACGACGGCTTCAGGCGGCGTCGCGCCGGCGCGGGACGAGTGATTCGCGTGATCGGGTAACAAAACGGTCATGACAGGGCCGGCGCGCACGCACAGCGGCGCGCTCATCCGAGAACTACAGAAGCGACTTGCCCTGAGCAAGGATCTTGTCGCAGACCTGCTTCGTGATCTGCTCCTTGAGTCCGCCGCCGCTGAGATCGAGCGTCTTGCCGCCACCGCTGTCCAGCACGCCTTTCGCGCCATCCGTATAGCCGCTGTCCGTGGAAGGCGAGCCGCCGAGCTTGCTCATCAAGCCATCCTTCACGGACGACGCACTGCCGCCGAGATAGTTGTTCTTCACGCAGAATTCGAGCACGCCTGCGACATTGCCCGTGCTACTGGATGTCAGCGAGTCCATCGACAGACCGTTTCCCAAACCGCTCAGACTGCTGAGTCCGCCGCCGCCGCTGCTCTTTCCCTGGTTGAGAAGGTTGCCGAGCTGCGCATGCGCGATGGATGAGCAGAGCAAGGCCGCAACGAGGATGCTGCTCGCGCCCACCTGTCGTTTTGAAAAGATCATGGAGCCTCCGCTGGGTGAACTCCCACTATAGTTGGTTTTCGGCGGGGCACTCGGTGAGCGCGTATCGGCGCAAATGGCGAAACGCAGTGCGACGCTATGCCGTAATTTCGATGCGCGAGCCATCCGGCGCGGCGATTACGGCTTCATAGAAGCCGTCGCCGGTGAGACGAGGCGCAGCGACCAGCAAGCCCTCGGCGCCGCAGCGCAGCGCCATGGCGTCCACCGCCGCGCGGCTGCCGAGTGCAATCGCGAGATGATCCCAGCCCATTTGATCTGCGATGCCGGCATTCGCGAGCCACGGCGCTGTCATCAGTTCGATCTGCACAGCGTCGCCGGGCAATGAGACGAAGCAGGAGATGAAGCCTGGCCGGCGCTGGCTGTGATACTGCACTCCGATTTCCGCGCCAAAGTGCTCGCGCCAGAATGCGGCCGCCGCGTCCAGATCGCGCGTCCATAGCGCCATGTGCGCGATATTCATTGCCGCACCTTTTCGGCCTGACTCGCCGTCACCCTCCGCGCACAGACTGGCACGAAACACAGCAACCCAGCCAGCACCCAGAACGCGCCCGGCAAGCCTACTTCCTTCGCGACAAATCCCACGCCCGCCGGTCCGAGCAGATGCCCGGCATAACCCGTCATCGTGATGGCCGCCACCGCCAGCGTGGACGGCATTGCATGTTGAGTGCCCGCGCGTCGGAACAACACCGGCACCACGTTCGATGCGCCGAGCCCGATCAGCACGAAGCCGCCCATCGCCGCAACGGCGGACGACGCGGTCAGCAGCACGACGAAGCCCGCAATGGCAAGCAGCCCGCCCCAGAACACCATCGCACGATCGCCGATGCGGGCCGTCAATGCATCGCCGCCGAAGCGGCCGGCGGTCATCGCGATCGAGAAGCACATGTAGCCCAGTCCGCCCTGCGCGGCCGCGACGCGTCCGGTGCTGGTGAGCAGCAGCGCGCTCCAGTCGAGCAACGCGCCTTCCACGAGAAAGGTGATGGCGGCCAGCGCCGCCAGCAAGAGCACGACGCCACGCGGCACGGCGAACAAGGGCGCGTCGTTCGCGCTGGCGGTTTCGATCAGGCGCGGACACGCTACCACGGTCGCACCGAACATGAGCACCGCGCACAACGACGCGCTCAGCAGCATGCCGATGTGCATCGACAGAAGGAAGGTCATGAACAGCGAGCCGGCGAATCCGCCGACGCTGAACAGCGCATGAAAGCCGGACATCAGCGGTTGCTGCGCGGCGCGCTCGACTTCGACTGCATGAATGTTCATCGCGACATCGAGCGAACCGAGACACGCGCCGAATCCGAGCAGGGCGACGCCGAGCGCGACCGGCGTATCGGCTACCGTGAGCAGCGGCAGAATGGCGGCGAGCCCGATTCCGCCCGCAACGATGATCGGCTTGCTGCCGTAGCGTGCGCTGAGCGCGCCGGTCATCATCATCGCGAAGACCGAACCGAGGCCGATGCAGAGCAACAGCATGCCGAGCACGCCGTCATCGACGCCGAGACGCTGCTTCGCGAACGGCACGAGCGGCGCCCAGCACGCGACACCGAAGCCCGCAACGAGGAAAGCGAGCCGCGTCGCGAGCCGCGCAGCCGGGTGTGCGCCATGCGACGCGCGCGGCTCTGGAAGGGAGCGCGCGCTCATGATTCAACGGGCCCGGTGGCCGTCAGAACCGATGTACCGCCTTTCGACAGCGCCGTACGTTCCGCGCGGGGCAGATCGTGCTCGACGACCACACAGCCGATCGACTTGACCGCGGCGATGCGATGCGGCGCGCGCGCGTCGAACTTGTCGTTGAGCGCGAGCACGATGCCATGCCGGCTGGCTGCGAGAACGGCGCGCTTGAAGCTTGCGTCGGCGAGCGAGAAGGCGCTGATGCCCGTTTTCGACGAGATCGCGCACGAGCCGATGAAACAGCGGTCGATGTTCATCTGCGCGATCTGCTGCATGGCTTGCGCATCGACACAACCGCCGACCGCCGGATCCACGACGCCGCCGGTCATGATGAGCGGCAGATCGGCGCGGCGCAGTACGGCGGCGGCGATATCGACGGAATTGGTCGCGACCGTGAGGCCGAAGTCTTCCGGAAGCAAGGCGACGAGCGCCAGATTGGTGCTGCCGCTGTCGAGGAACAGGAGTTCGCCCGGTTCGATCAGCGGCACCGCCGCGCGCGCCAGCACTGTCTTGCGTTCCTGGGCCTGGTCGATCCGGCTGGCCATGGGCGCCGATGCTGGCGTGATCGGCAGCGCGCCGCCGTACACCCGGCGGCAGCGGCCTTCCGCCGCGAGCGCGCGGAGATCGCGCCGGATCGCGTCTTCCGAGAGCTGGAATTCCGCGGCAAGCGCCGCCGCGACGACCGGCTGGCCTTGGGCGAGCCTCGCCGCGATTTCATCGCGGCGGGCGAGTGGGATGTCTTCATTCATGAGTGTGCATTCTAGTGTGCACAAACAAGAATGTAAACGTGCATAAACGTGCATGTCGAACATGCACGTCAGCGGAGCCTCAGATGCCGTGTTCGCTCAGACGCGCGTCATACCAGCGGCAGAACTGGTCGAGCGCGGTTTCGGTATAGCGCGAATACGGGCCCGGCACATAGGCCGGATCCTGCGTGCCGTTGTGCGTGTTCGCGACGAGATCGGCGTCCTGGCGCGTGGTGGCGAGCCAGACTTCGGTGAGCGTCTGGACGTCGTAGTCCACGCCTTCGACCGCGTCCTCGTGAACCAGCCACTTGGTGCGCACGACAGTCTTGTCCGGCCCGATCGGCAGGATGAAGGCGACGACCGCGTGATCGCTCATGACGTGGGTCCACGAATTGTGTCCCCACAGATGCACGTCGCCCAGATCGCGTCGTTGCAGATCACCGAGGAGTTTCGTGCTGGCCACGCGGGTCGAGATCGTCTGCGATTCGTTGCTGCCCGCAATGACAAGACGTTGCGTGCGGAAGTTGGTCTGCGCGCTTTCATCGACGGCTTCCACCAGTTCGCAGATGAAGCCATCGCGCTCCCAGTCTTCGCGGCTTTTCTCGTTGCGCGCCGTATAGGCTTCGTAGTCCCTGACGGCGTCCTCGCCGAGGCCGTCGAGACAGTAGCCGAAGTCTTCCGGCAGGAACGAATTGGACAGCTCGGGATGTGTTCCTTCGCAGTGATAGCACTCGCGATTGTTCTCGATCACGAGCTTCCAGTTGCCGTTCTCGATGATCTCCGCTTCGAACGCGATCTTCGTCCGCTCCATCTGATGCGGCGCGAAGCGCGGCGTCATCGCCTGATCGAGCTTCGTGACGTCTTCCGGCGGTTCGTCGGCCAGACACACGTAGATATGGCTGCCGATCACCTTGGTATGCACCGGAATCAGGCTCTTGCACTTGGCATCGAAATCCTGGCCCATGTGCGCGGCGTGCTTGAGACTGCCGTCGAGATCGTAGGTCCATTGGTGATACGGGCACACCAGCATGCCGACGCTCGCCTTGCCCGCTTCCTTCATGATCCGCGAACCGCGATGGCGGCAGACGTTGCGATAGGTGCGGATGTTGTCGTCGTCGTCGCGCACGATCATGATCGATGCCCGGCCCACTTCGACGGTGGAGACATCGCCCGGCTCGGGAATGTCCGCCGTCACGCCGGCGAGAATCCAGAGCTTGCTGAAGAAGACGTCGAGATCGTTCTCGAACACGTCCTGACGGCTGAAAACTTCGCCCGGAAAGCCGCAGCCGGGCTCCCGGCTGTCGAGCAGTTCGCGATGGGTCTTGTGGGGAGTGGCTGACACGGTGCGCTCCAGAGGAATGTGTTTCCGGCGGGCGTTCCCAGCCGCCGTACGCGCAGTATTGGAGTGCCGCTGACGAGCGTCAATGTCCTTTAATCTCCGTTTCGCATTACTCTATGTTATGCGTGGCGAGCCTTGAAAATTGAGGCAGAATCGCGCCTGCCGCAGTCGTCGCGTGCTGTATTCACCGGACAGGAACCGTCGTCAGATGAAGAATGCAAGAGGCCCCAAAGGTTACAGGCGGATCATTCCTTCCATGACCGCGCTGGTCGAGTTCGAAGCCGTCGCGCGGCTTGGCAGCTTCACGCATGCGGCGAGCGAACTGGGCGTGAGTCAGGCGGCTGTCAGCCGGCAGGTGAAAGTGCTGGAAGAGACGCTCGGCGTGAGGCTGTTTCATCGCCTGCATCGCTCCATCTCGCTGACCGGCGAAGGCGAATCGCTGTATCTGGTCGTCGCGGAATCGATGCAGAAGATCGCGGGCGTGTTCGACCGACTTTCCACCGGTTTCGAGCAGCGCGAACTCGTGCTGGCTTCCACCGCCGCCTTCTCGCAACTTCGCCTGGTTCCGCGTCTCGCCAGCCTGAAGCGGCTGCAACCGAAGCTGCAATTGCGCCTGACCGATCCGATGTTCATCGCGGATCTGCGTCACAACGAAGTCGATGTTGCCGTGCGTTTCGGCGACGGCTCCTGGACGGACGGCACCTCGACCTATCTCTTCGATGAAGAAGTGTTTCCCGTGTGTTCGCCAGACTGGCTGCGCGAACACGAGGCGCCCGAGACCCTCGAAGCGCTCGCGCAGATGCCGCTGATCGGCTCGGATTCGACTTCGGAAGGCTGGATGGGCTGGGAGGCGTGGTTTGCATCGGTGGGGCATCGGCCGGCACGCCTGAATTACGCACTTCGCTGCAGCATCTATTCCGATGCCGTGCTGGCGGCGCGCTGCGGGCAGGGCGTGTCGCTCGGCTGGGCGCGGCTCGTGACGGACTTCCTGGCTTCGGGCGAACTGGTGCGGCTGCACACGGCGTCATGCAAACCGGCCGACGCGTACTACATCGTCGTTCCGCACGGACGGTCGATTACCTCGTCGATCGATGGTCTGGTCGAATGGCTGCATGAGGAACCCGCCATGCCTGGAGAACGGGAAGAGGGCGCTGCTGCGTCACAGGACGCAGGCAGCGCCGGCAAACCCGCTTACTGACTCGCGGCCCGGCCGATGCCGGCCTTCTTCTGCGCGTCCTGGATGTCCTGCGGATATTTGGCGTCGTCACGCACGGCCGGGTTATAGCCGGCGTCTTCGAGCTTCTTGAGTTCGGCGTTCTTCTTGGCGCGCGCCTGCTTGCGGGCGGCCTTGCGCGCCGCTTTCTGGTCGGCCTTGGTGGTGGGCGCGGCCTGCGTGGCGCCATTGGCGGCGGGGCTGTCCTGGGCGCTGGCGAGCGGCGCGACTGACAGCCCGAATACGGCCGCCATCAGGGAAACGGCAAGTCTGCTGCCGAGCGTTGCTTTCATAGCCTCTCCAGAGATCGGTTGAACGTCGCGCGGCCGGGATTGGCCGCGAAAAGCGGTGAAACAACTCGCAAGCACTTTCTCCAAGCCGATGACGCTTTCCTCGTGGCCGTGGCGGCTGAATGCCGTGCGTCGATTGTAAGGCGGCGCGCGCAAATATTCAGGGAGGCGCAAGGATGGCCGCGTCCGTTTCGAATGCCGATACGGTGCTACCCTTCGCGCACGCGTCAGCCGGCTCCCGCGCGGCCGATTCAAAGCGGTTATGATGCGCACCGGCTGGAATCACAACTACAACTTCAGAAACGGCTGCGGCGATTGGCGTCATCAAGACAGCCGGTTTCGCCGGGCGGCCGCCACGCTTAATCGGAGCTGTTTATGCCCTTGCGGTCCGGTGTCGACGAGGCCAGCTTTCGTCGCATTCTTCTGCGCAACATCACGCTGCCGCTCGCGACGGGCATCGTCACGGCGGTCACATTCCTGGCGCTCGTGCTGTATCTGCTTTCGGGCATCAACTGGGTCGAGCATTCCGAGCGCGTGATTGGCAATGCGCAGGAGATCGGCCGGCTGGTCAGTGATAAAGAGAGCGCGATTCGCGGCTTCCTGATCACCGGCGATGAATCGTTCCTCGCGCCCTACGAGACGGCGAAGCCGAAGCTGTCCGCGGATATCGACACGCTTGCCGGCCTCGTGTCCGACAACACGCCGCAGGTGGACCGCCTGATCCGCATACGCGCGTTGCAGGCGCAATGGGACAAGGTGGCCGACGCGTTGATCGACGCGCGCCGCCACCAGCAGGATTCGGCCGCCCTCGTGCGCGCCGGGCGCGGCTCGCCGGAACGCGCGGAAACGGAGCGCGAGCTCGAGGCCTTTCTCAACATCGAGCAGACGCTGCGTTTGCAGCGCATCGAGTCGGCCAAACAGCTGACGACGATTACCGTCGTTGTGTTCATGATTCTGAGTCTGGCGCTTTCGGTGGTGCTGGCGGTGTTTGGCCGACGCGAGCTGATGAGCCTGTCGGGCGCGTTCGGCGCGGCGATTGACGAACAGGAGCGGCAGACCCGGGCGCTGCAGGAGCAGGCATGGCTGCGCGACGGCCAGCGGCAGCTTGCGGAGACGGTCATCGGGCGGCAATCGCTCGATCAGCTGTGCCAGTCCATTCTCGATTTCCTCTCCGACTACCTGAAGATTTCACTCGGCACGTTCTATGTGCGCGAAGCCGACGGCACGCTCAAGCGCACCGCCAGTTTCGGCTTCGATCCGGCCAGCGCGGCGGTGCCCGCGTCGCTGGCGGGCGTGACGAGTCTGGTCGGGCAGGCGGTGCATGCGCGCAAGCTGACGAGCGTCGCCGAGGTGCCGTCCGGTTACTGGAAGGTCACCTCGGCGCTGGGCGGGAGCGCGCCGGCGAGCCTCGTGATCGTGCCGATCGAGAACGAAGGGCGCGCGAACGGCGCACTCGAACTCGGCGCGATGCACGCGCTCAGCGCACGCGACCGGCAGTTCCTGGAGATGGTGGCGCGGAACATCGGCGATTTCGTCGATGCGGCGCAGTATCGCGAACGCCTGCAGCGCGTGCTGGAGGAAACGCAGCAGCTGAACGAAGAATTGCAGATGCAGCAGGAAGAACTGCGCACCACCAATGAGGAACTGGAGCAGCAGACGAACGCGCTCTCGCACGCCCAGGCCTATCTTGCGAACCAGAAAGCCGAGCTGGAGCAGACCAACGATCAGCTGGCGGAGCAGGCGCGCGTGCTCGACGAGCGCAATTCGGCGCTCAACGCAGCGCAGGGCGAACTCGAAGCGCGCGCCGATGCGTTGCAGCGCGCGAGCCGCTACAAGTCGGAGTTCCTGGCGAACATGTCGCACGAACTGCGCACGCCGTTGAACAGCTCGCTGATTCTCGCGAAGCTGCTTTCGGAGAACAAGAGCGGCAATCTGAACGGCGATCAGATCAAGTATGCGCAAACCATTTATTCCGCGGGCAACGACCTGCTCAACCTGATCAACGACATCCTCGATCTTTCGAAAGTCGAGGCGGGCAAGCTGGATCTGCATATCGATGATGTGCCGCTGCAACGCATCATGGAAACGCTGCGGCGCACGTTCGAACCGCTCGCGCGGCAGAAGCAGCTCACGCTCGAACTGCGCAACGAGATGGCTGGCTATCCGACGCTCGAAACCGACTCGCGGCGTCTCGAACAGGTGCTGAAGAATTTGCTGTCGAACGCGATCAAGTTCACGGATGCCGGTGTCGTTTCGCTGACGCTGCGGAACGCGGGCTCCTCGCGTGCGGTGGAATTCGAAGTGAAGGACACGGGTATCGGCATCCCGACAGATCAGCTCGATGCGATCTTCGAGGCCTTCCAGCAGGCCGATGGCACCACGAGCCGTCATTACGGCGGCACGGGTCTGGGCTTGTCGATTTCACGCAGCCTGGCTCATTTGCTTGGGGGCACGATTGCGGTGCGCAGCGTTCAGGGCACGGGCAGCATCTTTACGCTGACGATGCCGCTTGCATACGATGCGGCTGTCGAAATTCCACAAACTGTGGAGCCCGTGAAAGCCGTTGAAGTGGTGGAAACGGTTGAAGCAGTCGAACCCGCCCGCGTGATCGACGACGATCGCACCGATCCCGCGCCCGGCCGCCGCCTCGTGCTGGTGGTCGAGGACGACGCGCGCTTCGCGCAAGTGTTGTTCGATCTCGCGCACGAGCTGAACTATCGCTGCATCGTGAGCGGAACGGCGGGCGAGGGGCTGCGTCTCGCGCAGGAGAGCGCGCCGAGCGCGATCCTGCTCGACATCGGCTTGCCGGACCGTTCGGGTCTGGTGCTGTTGCAGGAACTGAAGGCGAATCCGCGGACGCGACATATTCCGGTGCATGTGGTGTCGGCGTCGGACCGCAGCGAAGCGGCGCTGCATCTCGGGGCGATCGGCCATGCGGTCAAGCCGACCACGCGCGAACAGTTGCTGGAGATATTTCAAAGACTCGAGGAAAAGAGCAGCCAGAAGATCAAGCGCGTGCTGCTGGTGGAAGACGATGCGCGCCAGCGCCAGAGCATCGTCGAACTGATCAGCGATGCGGACGTGGAAATCACGCCGGTCGAGTACGGACGCGAAGCGCTCGACCTGCTGAAGACGACGATCTTCGACTGCATGATCATCGACCTGAAGTTGCCGGACATGCAGGGCGGCGACCTGCTGCGCCAGATGGCCGCGATCGATGCCTATTCGTTCCCGCCGGTGATCGTCTACACGGGCCGCAACCTGACGCATGACGAGGAAGCGGAGTTGCTGCGCTATTCGCAGTCGATCATCATCAAGGGCGCGCGCTCGCCGGAACGTCTGCTCGATGAAGTGACGCTGTTCCTGCACAAGGTGGAAACGGATTTGTCGGCGGACCGCCAGGCGATGCTGCATGTGTCGCGCTCGCGGGATCGCGTGCTGGACGGCCGGCGCGTGCTGCTGGTGGACGACGACATCCGCAACATCTTTTCTCTGTCGAGCGCGCTGGAGCATCAGGGGCTGAAGGTGGATATCGGGCGCAACGGCTTCGAGGCGATCGAGGCGCTGAACAAAAATCCGGACATCGACGTCGTGTTGATGGACGTGATGATGCCGGGCATGGACGGGCTTGAGGCGACGCGGCGCATCCGCGAGGATGCGCGCTTCAGGAAACTGCCGATCATCGCGATCACGGCGAAGGCGATGAAGGACGATCAGGAACAGTGTCTCGCGGCGGGGGCGAGTGATTATCTGGCAAAGCCGATCGACATCGACCGGCTTTACTCGTTGTTGCGGGTGTGGATGGCGCGGCGCGTCTAGATGTTCAACGCCCGCTTGTCCACCGCGAGCGCCGCCTCGCGCATCACCTCCGAAAGCGAAGGATGCGGATGGCAGATCCGTCCGATATCCTCCGCCGCCGCCTTGAACTCCATCGCAACGACCGCTTCCGCGATCAGATCCGACGCGTTCGCCGAAATGATATGCACGCCGAGGATCTCGTCGGTCTTCGCATCGGCGATGATCTTGATGAAGCCATCCGTTTCACCGATACCCATTGCGCGGCCGTTAGCCATCATCGGGAACTGGCCCGCCTTGACGTCGCGGCCCTCCGCCTTCAGCGCCTGCTCGGTCTGCCCGACCCACGCGATCTCCGGATGCGTGTAGATCACCCACGGAATGCAGTTGTAGTCGATATGCGGCTTCTGCCCGTCGATGATTTCCGCCACCAGCACGCCCTCGTCTTCGGCCTTGTGGGCGAGCATCGGGCCGCGCACCACATCGCCGATCGCATACACGTTCGGCACCTTCGTGGCGCAATGGCCATCGACGGGAATGAAGCCGCGCTCATCCGCCGCCAGCCCGATTGAATCGAGGCCGAGATTGTCGGTGTTGGGCACGCGGCCAATCGATACGATCAGCCGGTCCGCGTCCAGCGTCTGCGCGTTGCCGTCCTTGTCCTTGTAGGAGATCGACACGTTCGAATCGGTCGTCTTCACGCCGTCGATCTTGACGCCGAGGTGAATGGCCAGGCCCTGCTTCTTGAACAGCTTGGCGGCTTCCTTTTGCAGTGCGGTATCCGTGGTGCCGAGGAATTCGGGCAGCGCTTCGAGAATCGTCACTTCCGCGCCGAGCCGACGCCACACCGAGCCGAGTTCCAGCCCGATTACGCCTGCGCCGATCACCGCGAGCTTCTTCGGCACGGATGTGAAGGCGAGCGCGCCTTCGTTGTCGGAGACGATCTTGTTGTCCACCGGCACGTTCGGCAGATGCCGCGCCTTCGAGCCCGTCGCGATGATCACGTGTTGTGCGGTGTGGCTCTCGCTCGTGCTCTCGCCGCTCACTTCTATCTTGAAGTTGCCGCCGTCCTTGCCGGCGAGCTTGCCATGGCCCTTGAGCCAGGTGATCTTGTTCTTGCGGAACAGGAATTCCACGCCGCCGGTAATTTTCTCGACGATCGCTTCCTTGCGTCCGACCATCTTCTCGACATCGACGGCCAGGTTGTCCATCGTGATGCCGAAGTCGCCGAAATGGAGTTTGGCCTTCTCGAATTCTTCCGACGATGCCAGCAACGCCTTCGACGGAATGCAGCCGACGTTCAAACAGGTGCCGCCGAGCTTCGGCTTGCCCGCAGGGTTGATCCATTCCTCAACGCAGGCGACCTTGCGGCCCAGTTGCGCGGCGCGGATCGCGGCGATATAGCCGCCGGGCCCGGAGCCGATCACGATGACATCGAAGTCGGCTTTCTGGCCGGTCGCGGCGGGTGCTGTGGCTTCCGTGGGTGCTGCGGGCTTTTCGGGCGTTGCAGGTGCTGCGGGCGCCGCCGCTGCCGCAGGAGCCGCCGCCGCAGCCTTCGCTTCGGTATCGATGACGGCGATCACGTCATCCGCGTGAACGATGTCGCCCGCTTTCTTCAGCACTTCCACGAGCGTGCCGGCGCCGGGCGCGGGCACTTCGAGCACCACCTTGTCGGTTTCCAGTTCGACGAGCGTCTCGTCCTGTGCCACGGCGTCGCCCGCATTTTTCTTCCACGGCAGCATCGTCGCTTCAGTGACGGATTCGGAAAGCTGCGGAACCTTGACTTCAACCCTGGCCATTCAGATTCTCCTTGTGAGCGAGCGCGTTGTTCGCGTTTGGAAATGTCCGGCGCGGCGCCTGGTGGACGCGGCCTTCCACGGCCGGCCCGGCGCGCCGAAGTCGTAGGATACGCCGTGTCCGTAGCCCGCGCGCAGCAAGGCGCGGACGGCCGGTGCGTTTTCGCCGTCGCTATATTCGATGGTATATTGCGAAAAGGCTTTCGACTGACCTGGCCGGCGCGCGATGTCGCGTCTGCGAGCGGCATGACCGCGCTCGTCCTGGCCCTGCCGATCAAGCACGAGGTGATCATGCAAACCCCGCCGTTTCAACTCGCGCGTACGCATGCCCATGCGCATGGCGACGCCTGCTGCCAGCCGGGCGAGGCCGTTCCGCGTCCGGTGCGCCGCCGCGCGCGCCTCGCGGAACTGGACTCGCATCTGCATTGTTCGGTCATCGGTACGTGTCTTTCGACGGGCGAGCTCCGCAAGCTCGTGCCGAAGTTCACCGACCTCGACCGCCATCACGCGAGCGATCTCGAGATTCACCACGCGGCGGTGGAGTTGGCGATTGCCGGCGGCGCGGGTGCGAAGGCGCTGCACAAGGCGCTCGACGAACGTTACGCCGGCGCGATCCGTCGCTTCGACAGCGCCCGCGATCCCCAGGCGCTGCTCGATCTGTGGAACGAGGCGCTCAAGTCCGGCGACATTCCGCCCGCTTACTGGGCCGTGATGTCGCATCCGCACGCGAGCATCGAAGTGCGTCAGTACGCGTTCGGCGAACTGCACATGCTGTCGCATCTGGTCGGCGCGGCGAATCGCGCGGACATTCGGCGTCTGGTCGCGCTCGAAGCCGAGAACCAGGCGCTCGGCGACAAGCTGGAGCGCCAGCAGGCGCGGGTGCTCGAGTTGAGCGCCGAGCGCGATGCCGCCGTCAGGCAGGCGCACGAGCTTGCCTTGCAAATCGCCGCGCGCAAGCCGGATCGCCCGACGATTGAGCTCGAAGACGAAATCGACCGTCTGCGCGGGAAGGTCGAGGACGGCGAGCGGCGCCTGGCGCTGCATACGAGCCGTCGAGAAAGCGTTGAGCAGCGCGTGCTGCACGAAGAGGAACAGTCGCGCACGTTGCGCAACAGCCTGGGCGAGGCGCAGGCGTTGTTGAAGGTGGTGCAGGCGGAATGCGCGGCGCTCGAACGCGCGACGCTCGCGGCCGGCGACGAGCCCGAGACCCGCCGACGCGCGGTCGAGTGGCTGGAGGGAAAGCGCATCGTCTATGTGGGCGGCAGGCCGAATTCGAATGCGCTACTCAGGTCGCTGACGACTGCAGCGGGTGGTGAACTGGTTGTGCACGACGGCGGCATTGAAGATCGCAAGGGTTTGCTGGCGGCGGCGCTGCCGAATGCCGATGCGGTTTTGTTCCCCGTCGATTGCATCGATCACGATTCGATGAACATGCTCAAACGCGTCTGCGAGCGTCACGGCGTGCCGTATTCACCGCTGCGCACGGCGAGCGTGGCGAGTTTCGTGGAGTTCGTCGGGCGGCTCGGCGCGGGTGCGCGGGACGTGAGCCCGGCGTCACCGCCGCCGTCCGCGTTCTGTCTGCGTCACGGCTAGCAGGCGGGCTTGGGCACTCAGGGTTTGAGCAACTGTGTAAGCGAAGCGATCTGCCGGGCGCAGGCCGCCTCGGCCTGGGCTTCGACATCGCGATACAGCTTGATGATGCGTTCGCCGACCGGCGTGAGCACGCAGCCGCCGCCACTTTGACCGCCTTGCTCGGAGAGCGTCGCGGGTGACTTGAGCGAGCGGTTCAGTTCATCGACGAGCATCCACGCGCGCCGGTACGACATGTCGAGGCTGCGTGCCGCTGCCGATATCGAACCTTGTTCACGTATCGCTTCGAGCAGCACGACCTTGCCCGGACCGAGCGCGATGGTTTCGCCTTTTGTGATGCGCATGCGAAAGCGCACTTCGGCGGGTTGCTTCGCCGTGTCCGCTTCCTTTGCGCTGTCCTTGGATTTGAGGGTCGTCGCCATGCCCGAGAGAATACACGAAGGGCATCAGCGCGACGGCGCTATGACTGCTGCGGATAGCAGAACGCGTAGTCCTCGCAGCCCGGACAACCCGGCGCGCAAGTGGGTGCGACACCTTCCGCGCAGGCCACTTCCTGAGCCAGAAACTTCTTCCAGCGCAGATTCGCCGTGTTCCGCGCGACCAGCGTGGGATAGTGACGCTGCAGCATGTCAGTGACGTCGTCGCGTCCGTCGAGACCCAGATCGCGCCAGAGATGATCCGGGCGCAAGGTCGCGGCCGAGATGATGGTCGCCAGACAATGCGCGTCGTGCCATGCGCGCGTTGCCGTGCGGTCGTGCCACATCAGCAGGCCGTGCAGTCGGCGGACGAACGCATGATGCGGCGTTGGGAATATCAGCCGAGGTGCTTCCGGCGCATTGGCCGCATGCGGGAAGTGATGCTCGATCAGCGCGGCGAGTGCGGCGCGGTCGAGACCCAGCAGCGCCGTGTCGCCCGCTTCGACGCGCGCGCCGATGAGCCGCGCGAACAGCACGGTATCGGCGGAAGGAGGCGCGGAGGCGTGCGCCAGCAACGCGCGCGCGGCATCGTTCACGGAGGCGATGTTCCCAGAATGTGCGCATCGACGCGTACGAGCCGTTTCATGTGCCGCGGCGCATGCACCGTGTCCGCGCCGGACACGAGCACCGGTAGGCCATCTTCCACACCGAGTTCGCGATCCGCGCATTCGTACGCGACGATCACGTGGGCGCCAATCGGCGTGTTGAACAGCTCGTGCCATGAAAAGGTGACCGCGTAGCCGTCGTGCGCGTGCGCGAGGAACACGGTGCGCTTGAAATCCGTGTTGTCCGGCCGACGCACGCCCGCTGCGTCCAGCAGCGTGCGCAAGGGGACGCCGCGATAGCTTCCCATCGGACGAATATAACGGCCGGTCGAAAAGCAGATCAGATCAAATGGCTCGATGCGCGTGCAGGCGAATTCGCGTAACGCGGGGACATCGAGCCTGAGAGGCGTCTGCACCGCGCCACCAATCTCCACGTGCGGGCTGCGAATTTCCTGGCTGAGTGAAAGCATGTGAGCAGGGCTTCTGGTTGGGATGAGCGAAAGGACATCGAAAGCTGGGCGCTTGCCTGGCGCGGCTGCGTCAGACGGCTTGTGCCGAACGTCGCTGTATCACTGAATATATTACGGGATCGGTGCTCACGACATTTCATGCGGGACATGTTGTGCATATGTCTCTTCAGGATTCTGATGTGAGCTTCTTGAAAGGTGCTGGGCGTGCTTGTTGTCAGTGTGATATTGGCGCGCATCAATGCATTTCTTTCGTAATCCATTCGTTATTTGTCAAGAGAAAGGAATTTGTACGAATTCTGGATTGGGATAAATAGTTCGGATGGCGTAGCAAATGATGAGATTCCGGGATCACTGACGGTGTGCTTTGAAGGCACTCCAAGGTAAAGCTTGCACTCGTTGATCGTCGCGTCGAGTAATTGCGACAGTTGCTTTTGAGTCTTCTGCAAACGTTTTCTGCGGGGCCGCGCACGTGCTTGCGTGTGGCCGCCAAGCGCTGGGTTGAGTAGCGCACAGAACAAGAGTTCCAGACTGCCATTCTTGCCCCACATCGCGTTATCCGCATCACCAGAGGCGGCGCGACTGCTCATACGGGGAAAACATGAGGAACTCGAACAAATACGAATTGGGGACGGCCCTTCGGCTTAGCGTGCTCGTCATTGCCGCTGCGGTGTCGAATTTTTCACATGCAGCTTCCTCACAGGATGCTTGCGATAACCTGACATCGACAGGCTGCGTTGTCGGAACGCAGACCATGGCAGCGGCAGTGCCGGCCGCGCAGACGGTGGCGCAGGCGGCGGTGCTGCCGGGACGCTCGGCTGCGGTGAGGAGCGGTAGCCGAAGCAATGGAAATGGTACGTCGGGCGCCGGCACCTCCGGCGGCAGTACCGGTACGGGCAGCGGAAGCGCCGGGAACGGAGCATCCGGTCAGGGCAGCGGTGCGACCTCCGGAGGCGGCGCTGTGTCGGCCGGTGGGCAAGGAGGCGGTTCGAGTTCGGGCGCGGGTGGATCAAGCGGCGGTACGGGTGGGACGGGTGGAAGTGGTAGCACGGGTGGGGGGAGTACGGGCGGGGGTAGTACGGGCGGTGGGAGTACGGGCGGGGGTAGTACTGGGGGAGGTAGTACTGGGGGAGGTAGCACGGGAGGGGGCAGTACGGGAGGCGGTAGTACAGGCGATGGCGGCGGTAATGGTCACGGCCACGGCGACGGCCATGGCCACGGCCACGGTGACGGCGGCCATGGCGATGGCGGCCACGGCGATGGTGGCCATGGCGATGGTGGCCATGGTGACGGCGGCCACGGCGATGGCGGTCATGGTGACGGCGGCCACGGCGATGGTGGCCATGGCGACGGCGGTCATGGAGATGGTGGCCATGGTGACGGCGGTCACGGCGATGGCGGCCATGGAGATGGCGGTCATGGCGATGGTGGTCACGGCGATGGCGGCCATGGAGATGGTGGTCATGGCGACGGCGGTCATGGAGATGGCGGTCACGGCGATGGCGGCCACGGCGATGGCGGTCATGGCGACGGCGGTCATGGCGATGGCGGTCATGGTGACGGCGGTCATGGCGATGGCGGTCATGGTGACGGCGGTCATGGCGATGGTGGTCACGGCGATGGCGGCCATGGCGATGGCGGTCATGGTGACGGCGGTCATGGCGATGGCGGCCACGGCGATGGCGGTCATGGCGATGGCGGTCATGGTGACGGCGGTCATGGCGACGGCGGTCACGGCGATGGTGGTCACGGCGATGGCGGCCATGGAGATGGTGGTCATGGCGATGGTGGCCATGGCGATGGCGGTCATGGTGACGGCGGTCACGGTGATGGCGGCCATGGCGTTGGTGGCGGCAATGGCAGCAGCGGCCACGGCGATGGTGGTCACGGCGATGGTGGTCACGGCGATGGTGGCCATGGCGATGGTGGTCATGGTGACGGCGGTCACGGTGATGGCGGCCATGGTGTTGGTGGCGGCAATGGCAGCAGCGGCCACGGCGATGGTGGTCATGGCGATGGTGGCCACGGTGACGGCGGCCACGGCGTTGGTGGCGGCAATGGCAGCAGCGGCCACGGCGACGGTGGTCATGGGGATGGTGGCCATGGTGACGGCGGCCACGGCGTTGGTGGTGGCAATGGCAGCGGCGGCCATGGCGATGGTGGTCATGGTGACGGCGGTCACGGTGATGGCGGTCATGGCGTTGGTGGCGGCAATGGCAGCAGCGGCCACGGCGACGGTGGTCACGGCGACGGTGGTCATGGCGATGGCGGCCACGGCGTTGGTGGCGGCAACGGCAGCGGCGGTCATGGTGACGGCGGTCATGGCGATGGCGGCCACGGCGTTGGTGGCGGCAACGGCAGCGGCGGTCATGGTGACGGCGGTCATGGCGACGGTGGCCACGGCGTTGGTGGCGGCAACGGCAGCGGTGGTCACGGCGACGGTGGTCACGGTGACGGTGGCCATGGCGCTGGCGGCGGCAACAGCGGCGGCGGTCACGGTGACGGTGGCCACGGCGTTGGTGGCGGCAATGGCAGCGGTGGTCATGGCGACGGCGGCCATGGCGCTGGCGGCGGTAGCAGCGGCGGTCACGGTGGTGGTGGCCACGGCAACGGCGGCGGCGGCCACGGCGGTGGTGGCGGCGGCGGCGGCGGCGGTGGCGGCGGCGGTGCAGGCGGTGGCGGCGGCAACCACTAACCCCAGCGCACGAACCACAAAGCAAGAAAGCACGGGATCGACCGGACTCGCACGTTCCGGCCGGTCTCGTGCCATCCACGCACCACGATCGACCCAAGAGCCGGGCGCCGACTTCAATCAGCGCCCGGCTCTTCTCTCTTCGCAGCGCACTTCCATGCAATACTCCCCGCCTGACATTCGCGAAAAACGGTCTTCCGCTTCCACGCTGGCCTGAGTGCCGCTATCGAGAAGAAGAGACCGCGCATACGTCACCCAACCCTTCGGTTCGGGCTGACCAGCGTTTCCACCGACATTCCGTCGGAACCGTTACGAGCCGTCGTGTTTCCACGCGATTCGCTCGTACCTACCGGAACGCGCCATGAACTCACCCCTCGTTTTCCCAGCTGTCGCAGCGGCCCGCATTGCCATCATCGGTGCTGGCCTGGGCGGCCTGACGCTCGCCCGCGTCCTGCACATCAACGGAATCCGTTCGACGATCTACGAAGCCGAACCCTCGTCGGACGCTCGCCCGCAAGGCGGCTTGCTGGACATCCACGAATACAACGGTCAGGCTGGCCTGAGAGCCGCAGGTCTCTACGATCGTTTTCTTGATCTCGTGCTCCCGGGCGAGGACGCGAAGCGCGTCGTCGACCGACACGCGAACATCCTGTTCGACCAACGCGCATCGTCCGCACCCGCGCGTCCTGAAGTTGACCGAGGTGCATTGCGTCGCTTGCTGATCGACTCGCTACCGGCCGATACGATCCGCTGGGGCCACAAGCTGACGAGTGTGATCCGCCTGCAAACAGGCCGACACCAGATCGCATTCGACAACGGCGTCATCGAACACAGCGAGGTATTGATCGGTGCGGATGGCGCATGGTCCCGGGTTCGGCCGCTCCTGTCCGCTGCACATCCGGCCCACACGGGTACGACCTTCTTGGAGACGAGCCATCGATCCGGCTCGACAGTAACGACATCAATCGAAACGGGGACGCTCATGGCGGTGGAACCGGGGAAGGGCATTCTTGCGCACCGCTACGCGGACGGCACGGTGCGCGTGACTATCGCGTTGCAGAAGCCGGAAACCTGGTTCGACGCAATCGACTTCGCAGAGCGCTCGTCCGCACTGGCCCGGCTGGCGCAGGAATTCGAAGGATGGGCTGCCGAACTGCGAGCCTTGATACTGAATGGCGAGACCGACCTGTTGATCCGCCCGATCCACGCCCTGCCGCCCCATCATTGCTGGGCACGCACTGCCGGCGTGACCCTTGTGGGAGATGCAGCGCACCTGATGTCGCCCTTTGCCGGCGAAGGCGCCAACCTTGCCCTGCAGGGCGGCGCCGAACTGGGCCTGGCGCTGTGCGCCCATCGTGACGACATGGAAAAAGCGCTCGAAGCCTATGAAACAGCGCTGTTCCCACGCAGCGCCGCATTCGCCGATCGAACCGCCCGCAACCACGAACGATTCTTCGGCGAACACGCGCCGCGAAGCGTGGTGGAACTGTTCGCGGCGCATTGAAGCACCGCCGCGAACGTCATGCCCACGCTCAGCGCGCGTCGCGCTCAGAAGCGATGCCGCAAGCCCACCGTCGCCGAGACCTGGCTGTTCGTCGATGACGCCGAAAGACCGTTGATCGCCGCCGTGATGCCCGAGTCGCCGGTATCGCTCACATGCTGATACACGCCTTGCAGATAGACATCCGTGCGCTTCGAGAGCGCATAGGCGGTTTGCAGGCTGATCTGATTCCACTTCGGATCGACGCCCTGAAGATGGCTGTCGGTGAAGGTATAGGCGCCGGACAGCGACCACGCGGGCGTCAGGTTATAGCGGCCGTTGACTTCGTAGTTGGTGAAGCGCGCGCTGCCGCCGTCGAGCGCGAGGCCGCCCGTCACGCCCGATGCCGATGCACCGATGCCGGTCGCGCCGTCGAGCCGCGTCTGCGTGAAGACGAAGCCCGCCTGCGCCGGACCGAATGCATAGCTGATGCCCGCGCCGAACGTGCGCTGACGGCTCGCCGCGAAGGTCGCGTCGTCGCTGACTGCGCCGCTGGCGTTCAGCGTCGCGCCGGCGTTGTTCAACTGCATGTAGCTTGCCGCCACGTTCAACGGTCCGAACGCATACGACGCCCCGACGCTATAGGCGCGATTCGTAGCAAAGCCGCCGGCTTCGTTCGAGAAGCCATACAGCCCGCCGAACTTGAAGCCGCCGTAGTTCACGCTTTGATACTTGACGGAGTTGCTGACGCGGAACGAGTTGTCGAGGTTGTCGTTGTCGAACGGATGCGCGGCCTGCGTTCCACCATATTGCGTGCCGGTGAGCGCGAGCGGGCCGAGATAATCGACCACGGAATCGTACTGTCGGCCGAGCGTGAGCGCGCCCAGCTGATTGCTCGACAAACCGACGAACGCCTGCCGGCCGAACTCGCGGCCGTTCTGCCCGAGATTGCCGTTCGTGATGTTGAAGCCGTTCTCGAGCGTGAAGATCGCCTTCAGTCCGCCGCCGAGATCTTCCGCGCCGCGCAGGCCCCAGCGGCTGCCGTTGACGGCGCCGCTCGTCGCCTGGATGTTGTGCGAGCCGCCCTGATTGTTCGTATAGGTGAGCCCCGCGTCGATGAGGCCGTAGAGCGTCACGCTGCTCTGCGCATGCGCCGCGCCCGCGACGGTGCCGAGCACGGTCAGCGCGAATAAGGATTTCTTCACTGTGTTTCTCCAAGAGAGCTTGAGGATGTGCTTGTGTTGCGCAAGACAGGCCTGCCTCGCACGAACAGCCCGTCCGATCGACCGGTCGACGCGTCGGAGGCCGGATTAGATCACGGGCCTCAATGCCCTTGGTTCGCGTGTTCGTTACGGATTGTTGTGCGTGCGCGGCTGTGCGCGCCGCAGCGAAAAGAAAACACGTTGTGAAACAAAGTGTTCGCGCATGACGCGCTTCAGCCGCATTCAAGCGCCGTCAAATGCGGTAACTTCCTGGAAGATTCAACGAGCGCGATTCGAACAGCGCCTGGCCTATTGCTGAGACGTTTCCTTGTTCAGCCATGACTCGACAGCCCGCGTCGTCAGCGCGCGAGAGAGCAGAAAGCCCTGCAGTTCATCGCAATGTTCGCCAAGCAGAGCTTGCCGCTGCTCGACCGTCTCCACGCCTTCCGCAGTGATCGGCAGGCCGAGGCTGCGGCACAGTTCGCTGATGGCGCGTACGATGGCCGCCGATTTCGGATTGCGTCCAAGACCGTTGACGAAGCCGCGATCGATCTTCACCCGTGTGAACGGAAAGCTTTGCAGGATGCTCAGCGATGAATAGCCCGTGCCGAAGTCGTCCATCGCAACACCCACGCCGAGCGAGCGGATCTCGTTGAGAATGCGGTGCGGCGTGCCCGACGATTCGAGCAGCGCGGTCTCGGTGATCTCGATCTCCAGCCGGTGCGCCTGCAAGCCCGCCGTGTTGAGGGAACGCAGCAGGACCCGCGTGAAGTCTTCGTAGAGCAATTGCGCCGGCGAAACGTTGATGCTGAGCCGCACATGCGTGGGCCATTTCGCGGCATCGCGGCATGCGCGCTGCATGACCCACGCGCCGATTTCCGGCATCAGGCCGCGCTCTTCCGCAATCGGAATGAATTCGGCGGGCGAGATCTGTCCGCGCTTCGGATGATGCCAGCGCAACAGCGCTTCACAGGCAGTGGTGCGACCGCTGCGCGCATCGACGATCGGCTGGTAATGCACTTCGAGTTCGTCCGCGCGCAGTGTGCGGCGCAGGTCGTCTTCCAGTTCGTTACGCAAGCGCAGCGGATCGTTCATGCCGCGCTCGTAGATGCGCAAGCAGTTGCGGCCTTCGCGCTTCGCCTTGTAGAGCGCGAGATCGGCTTGCTGCAGGACGTTGTCGGCATCGACGCTTCCCAGCGTGCACCACACGATGCCGATGCTCACCCCCACCGTCACCTCGTTGCCGACGATCTCGAACGGCGTCACCAGCGCGTCGATGCAACGCTGCGCGAGGGCGGCGGCATCGTCGGGCGTGCGGGCCCACGTCTGCAGGATGGTGAACTCGTCGCCGCTCAGGCGCGCCAGCTGATCGCTCGCGCGCAACAGCGAGCCCAGGCGCTGCGACACCGCCTTGAGCAGTTCGTCGCCCGCGTGATGGCCCAGCGTGTCGTTGACCACCTTGAAGCGGTCGAGGTCGAGATAGAGCAGGGCGAACGGATGCTCGGGCGTGACGGCATCGACGAGATACTGCAGGCGTTCCTTGAAGCTCACGCGGTTCGGCAGGTCCGTCAGGTGATCGTGATGCGCGAGATGCGAGATGCGCCGTTCGGCGGCGCGACGCTCGGTGACATCCTCGATCGTCGATACCCAGCCGCCATGCGACAGCAGCCGCGTCACGACCCCGATACTGCGGCCCAGATGCTGGAATTCGATGTGCGTCTGTTCCTGTCCCGGCGCGGAGCCGCGCAACAGCTTGCGGCGCAGGTCGTCGACCGCGCCCGCGGCGTGATCCCGCGCGGGACTCGTACGGTCGCAGATGCGGCGCAGCACGGTGCGCAGCGAGATGCCGGCGGGCAGGCTGTCGGCGGGAATCGAGAGGATGCGTGCGAACTGGTCATTGCACAGCACCAGCCGGCCGCGACGGTTGAACAGACACAAGCCTTGCAGCATGTTCTCCAGCGCGAGATCGAGATTGCGCGTGGTTTCCTCCAGCGCCAGCGATGTCTCGCGCTGCTCGGTGCAGTCGCGCGTGATCTTCGCGAAGCCGAACAGGTCGCCGCGGTCGTCGTAGATCGGCTGGATCAGCACGTGCGCCCAGAACTTCGTGCCGTCCTTGCGAAAGCGCCAGCCTTGCGCCTCGAACTTGCCGTATGCGCGCGCGGTGTCGAGCCCTTGCTGCGGCAACCCTTGCTCCTGGTCGCGCGGATCGTAGAAACAGGAAAAGTGCTTGCCGACGATCTCGCTCGCCTTGTAACCCTTCGCGCGCTGCGCCCCGGCGTTCCAGTTCGACACGATGCCGTTCGCATCGAGCATGTAGATCGCGTAGTCGGTGACGCCTTCTATCAGGAGGCGGAAGCTGCGCTCGTGATCGCGCGTCTGCTTCTGCAGCGCGCGAGCTTCGGTGCGGTCGCGCGTGACCTTGGCGAAGCCGAACAGCTCGCCGTTATCGTCGTAGATCGGATCGATGACGACATGCGCCCAGAAACGCGTGCCGTCCTTGCGCACGCGCCAGCTCTCGGTTTCATACTTGCCTTGCGCGAGCGCCGTGGCGAGACTGCGGGCGGGCAGGCCTGCTGCCTGGTCATCGGGCGTGTAGAAGCAGCTGAAATGCTTGCCGACGATCTCATCCGCGCCATAGCCTTTCGTGCGTTGCGCGCCGGCATTCCAGTTCGACACGATGCCGTTGATGTCGAGCATGTAGATGGCATAGTCGGTCACGCTCTGCACGAGAAAGCGGAAGCGACGTTCCTGGTCGAATGCAGATTCGCTGACGCGTCGCTGCTCGGTGCAGTCGCGCGTGATCTTCGCGAAGCCGAACAGGACGCCGTGTTCGTCGCGCAAGGCGTCGATGACCACATGCGCCCAGAAGCGGCTGCCGTCCTTGCGCACGCGCCAGCCTTCGGCTTCGTACTTGCCGGTGGTGCGCGCGGTTTCGAGATTGCGGCCGGGCACATTGTCCAGCCGTTCCTCGACGGAATAGAAGCAGCCGTAATGGCGGCCGATGATTTCATCGGCGGCGTAGCCTTTCGCTTTCTGTGCTCCGGCGTTCCAGGTCGTGATGATGCCGTCCACGTCCAGCATGTAGATGGCATAGCCGGTGATGCTCTGCACGAGCCTTCGGTACACCCGTTCGCTGGAGGCGTCCGCGTTGCCGCAGGTCAGGAAGTCTTCGTCGTTCATACGTGGGTTGAGGCTACACGGAAGGTGGAGACGGCCTGCGTCAGGCGGCGTCCCTGGTCGTCGAGCGATTGTGCCGCCGCCGCTGCTTCTTCCACCAGCGCCGCGTTCTGCTGCGTGACCTTGTCCATCTGGAAGATGGCCTGGCTCAACTGCTCGATGCCCCGGCTCTGTTCGCTGGACGCCGACGCGATTTCGCCCATGATGTCGCGCACTTTGGACACGGCCTGCGTGACGTCCGTCATGGTCATGCCGGCCTTGCCCGCGAGCGAGGAGCCTTCGGCAATGCGGTCGGCCGAGGTGTCGATCAGCGCCTTGATTTCCTTCGCGGCACTCGACGAGCGCTGCGCGAGGCTGCGCACTTCCGCTGCGACGACCGCGAAGCCGCGGCCTTCCTCGCCCGCGCGTGCCGCTTCGACGGCGGCATTGAGCGCCAGGATGTTCGTCTGGAAGGCGATGCTGTCGATGATGCCCGTGATGCTGGCGATCTGGCTCGACCGCGCGCTGATCTCGGCCATGGTTTCGATCATGCGCGTGACGGCGGCGCTGCCGTCGCTGGCGACGGCGCTCGCGCTGGCCGACAGCACGTTGGCCTGCTGGGCATGCTCGGCGTTCTGGCGCACGGTGGTGGTGAGTTCTTCCACGCTGGATGCGGTTTCTTCGAGCGATGCCGCCTGTTGTTCGGTGCGGGTCGACAGATCGACATTGCCCGAGGCGATCTGGCTCGACCCGGTGGCGATGTGATCGGCGGACGCGCGTACATTGCCGATCAGTTCCACGAGGTTCTTCTGCATGGCGCTCATCGAGGCCAGCACGCTATTTCGCGGGGCGGCGTCCGCATGTGCGACCGGCGCAAGATCGCCGCTCGCGACGCGTTGCGCGACGGCGCTCAGGACATCCGGTTCCGCGCCGAGCGCGCGCATCACGCCGCGCGTGATGATGAAGCCCGCGAGCACGGCGGCCAGCGCCGCCAGCGCGCACACGCCGCTCAGCAGCAGGCGCGCGCGGGCGTAATGGCGTTCGGATTCGGCCACGAGCTGTTCCTCGCGCCGCTGCGTGAGATCCGAATAGTCTTGCGTCGCCTTGACGAGCGCGGCGAGCAGCGGACGGCAGTCGTCGTTGATGCGCGCGATCGCTTCCTGCCGCTGCCCCTTCAGCGCGAGATCGACGATATGCAATGCCACCGGCCCGTAGAGCGACTCGACGCGATCGATCTCCGCCACGCGAGCCCGCACTTCCGGCGTGACGTCCTGCGCGGCGGCCACCGTGTCCTTGAAGGCGCGCAAGTCCCGTTGCACGTCTTCATGCGCCTGCGTGACCGCGGCCTTTTCGAGTTCGATTTCTTCAGGCCGGCTTGCCAGCACGAGATTGCGCGCCGCAATGGCGCGCCGGTCGACGTCGGTCCGGATGTGTTCGGCGAGCGTCGCGCGCGCGTTGATGCCATTCACGTAGGACATGAAGCGCGCGTTGGATTCTCGCAGCGCCTCGATCGAGAGCGCGGCCACGATCAGCACGGCCGCCGTGAGCACGCCGAATCCGATCGCGAGTTGGGTCTTCACTCGCAGGTTGCCTGACATTGTTGTTCTTCCTTATCCGAGTTCGTTGAACGTCTCTGGAGCAAGCGCTTAACCTTGTAAAGCCGCTTACGGCGCGCTGCGACAAGACTGAATGGTGGACAACGGATAGACGGCAACTGCAAACGTTGGCGAAATGCGGCAATCAGAAGTTTTTTTGCCATGCTTCCTGATTTACCGACGTTGCACGCTGCATCGAGCAATATTTTCGCGCGCTGGAAGTCTGGAAAGCCGCTTCCACAAAGGCTTTCCGCTTCATGCACAAAGCCGCCTGCGGGTCGGACGAAGACGGTTATCGGTTAGACTGCCGGGTACGCGAGTCAGCCGGTGACACCCGGTTGCTCCACATCTTCGCTTTCATGGACCCAGGCAATGGACAACACGCTTGCGCGCTTACGCAGCGACGTCACCGGACTCGACGAAATCTGTGGCGGCGGCCTGGTGGCTGGCTCGTCCTACATCATTCAGGGTCGCCCTGGCGCGGGTAAAACGATTCTTGCGAATCAGATCGCGTTCGCACAGGCGCGTCAGGGCCGCAAGGTGTTGTACGTGACGCTGCTGGCCGAGTCGCACGACAGACTGTTCCAGTCGCTCTCGACGCTCGACTTCTATGACGCGCAACGCGTTGGAAACGGCATCACGTACATCAGCCTGTTCCGCACGCTTCGCGAAGAGGGACTGTCGGCGCTGGTCGCCACGCTGCGCACCGAGCTGGCCCGGCAGAAGGCCAGCATTCTCGTGCTCGATGGCCTGCTCAACGCGCGTGAAAGCGGCGAGAGCAATCTCGACGTCAAGACTTTCGTCGCGGAACTCCAGGGGCATGCGGCCTTTACCGGCTGCACCGTGCTGTTCCTGACGAGCGCGCGCATCGACGAATCCAGCCCCGAACATACGATGGTCGACGGGGTGCTCCAGATCGAGGAGATCCTTGCTGCGTCGCGCACGGTGCGTCAGATCCGCGTCGCCAAGTCGCGCGGCAGCCGCGCGATGGGCGGGCTGCATCTGTTCGAGATCGGGAGTCGCGGGATCGTCGTCTATCCCCGGCTCGAAGTTGCGTTGGCGCTTCCCAGCCGGGCCGACCCGGCGCAGCCCTTCAGGATTCCCACTGGCATCGACGGACTGGACGCCCGCCTGGGCGGCGGCCTGCCGGCAAGCTCGGTCTCCGTCCTCGTGGGCCCGGCGGGGAGCGGCAAGACCACCTTCGGACTGAATTTCCTGCAACTCGGCACGCCCGAGGAACCGGCGGTGCATTTCGGCTTCTACGAAACGCCGCAGCGCCTGCAAACCAAGGCGCACGCGCTCGGCCTGGACTGGGAACAGCGCTGTTCATCGGGCGCGCTCAAGGTCATCTGGCGGCCGATGACCGAGAACCTGCTCGACAAGCTCGCCTACGACCTGCTCGACGTCGTGCGGGCGACCGGCGCCAGGCGCCTGTTCATCGACGGGCTGGCTGGTTTCGAGCGCGCCACCGTGGACCCGCACCGCATCGTCGAATTCTTCGCGGCCCTCACCAACGAACTGCGTGGCCTGAGCGTCACCACCGTCTGTACCTGGGAAGTGAAGGAACTGTCGGGACCGTGGATCGAGAATCCGTCGCCGGAAATCCTGAGCCAGCTGGACAACGTGATCGGCATGCAGCATGAACTGGTCGACGGCGTCATGAAGCGGGCCATCGCGGTGCTCAAGGTGCGCGACAGTCTCTTCGACACCACCGTGGCCGAAGTCGGCATTTCCAGTTCCGGTAAGGGTGTGCATGTGATCGGCACGCTGCCGCTGAGCGACGCCGCAGCAGCGGGGGGACACGGCAAAGCGCGCGGTCGATAGCTGTCGCCGGTCTGCATGACTACTCTGGTCGTCGTCGATGACGAATCCCTGGTTACCGATTCCCTGACATTTCTCCTGCAAGACGAGGGATATACGGTTCACGCCGCGCCCAACGGAAAAGAGGCGCTGAGCCTGATCGCGCGTGTCCGCCCGGCGCTCGTCGTGACCGATTTCATGATGCCCGTCATGTCGGGCCTGGAGCTTGCGAGGGCGCTTCAGGAAAGCGGACCGTCGATGCCCATCATTCTGTGCAGCGCGGTGCCGCACGCGATCCCGCCGGACGAGGTTCACCGGTTCGCCGTCCTGTTGCGCAAGCCGTGCGCGCCGGCTGACCTGATCGAAGCGGTTGCGCGGTACGTTCAGATTCAGGGCGGAGCAACGCATTGATGCCGAGCCGAAGCACAGGAAACCAGTCCGGACGCCGACAGGCAGGGTGGCACCTATCGTCGCTGTGAGCGCCAAATGACGCGTATCCTTCTCGTTGATGATGAGCCGGACTTGCTCGAAGCGTGGAGTTTCGCGCTGGAGCATGTCGGTTACGAGGTCGAACGCGCGAACGGTGCGCAGGAAGCGTTGCGCGCGCTGCAACGCCGGCTTCCCGATCTGGTCATCACCGACCTGATGATGCCCGGCATGAGCGGCGAGGAACTGAGCCGCGCGCTGCGAGAACACCCTGAATGGATGCATATTCCGATCGTGCTGCACACGTCGGCTCATGTCGACGCGCCCGCCGGCAAGGCGCTGTGGAACGCGGTCTTGCGCAAGCCCGCGCGCATGGAAGACTTCCTGGCGACTGTCGCCAGACTTGCGGAAGGTGGCTGACCATGCACCGCTTCGAACGCAGCGCTCACCGTATCGCTCACCGCAGCGCTCACGACAGGCGAAGCCTCTGATGGATCAGGCTACGCGAAAGGACGGTTCGGGCCTCTGGGCGGCGGCGGAAGAATTGCGCATCTTTGAACGGCTGCTCGATCCCTACCTGATCCTGGATTCCGACGGCGCGCTCGTCAGTGCGAACGCTGCATGGCGGGCGCTGTTCGCTTCTCCTGAAGGCGCGGCGGCGCCGGACGCGCTGCTGACCGAGCAACGCCGCAACTGCGAGCATCTGATCGTCAATGTCGCGGCCAATCTGCGCGCCGGGCAGCGGCGGTCGTCGCCGGTGTTCCGTCTCGACGGCGGCCAATCCACCGATGAAACACCGGGAGCGCGTCATTGGCAGATCTTCGCGCAGCGGGTTCCGGCTACTCAAGACCTTCCGTCCCATGTCGTCCTGCGCTTCGAGGACGTAACCGCCCGCACGCTGGCCGGAGAGGGTGAGCGGCGTGAGAAGGCGCAGATGCGGTCGAATGCGCGCCTGCGGAAAATTCTCGTGCAGGAGACGCAGAAGCAGCTTGCGGATCAGCTCGGTCATTTCGAGGAGGCGCTGGCGTTCGCGGGCGTCGGCGCATGGGAACTCGACCTGATGGCCGGCACGGTGAAGTGCAGTGAACGATGCCGGCGCGACCTGGGCCGGGATCAGGCCGACGAACTCACGCACGCGTCCTTCCTCGGCGACACCACCGAGCAGTTCGCGGCCCACTGGCGCCTGCTTCAGTCCGGACAGCCTTTCGAATTCGAGCGCCTCGTGCAGACGCAGACGGGTCATCGCTGGGTGCTGATACGCGGCATGGCGCGTTTCGATGGCGACGTCACCGTGCGCTCGGTGGCGGGCTTCACGCTCGACATCACGGGGCGCAAGGAGCGGGAGATCGAAGCGCATGCCGTCGCCGGCGAGGAGCGCTCGGGGCGCGAGCGGAGCGAGGCGCTGGCGGCCACGATGGACCGCTTCATCGCGGCGGTGAGCCACGAACTGCGCTCGCCGCTGAATGCCATCGTGTCGTGGGCCGAGTTGCTGCAACTCGTCGCGGATCCGAATCACGTCGCCAAGGCCGGCGATGCCATTCGCCGCAACGGGCGGCAGTTGTCGAGAATGGTCGACGACCTGCTCGACAGCGGCGCTGTCGTGACCGGGAAGCTCTCGGCAAATCTCAAGCCGGTCGATATCGGTCCGCTCGTCGCGATCGTGGTCGAGGACATGCGCAAGCTTGCCGCACACAAGGGGCTGCAACTCGATATCGCGGAACTCGGCTCCTGCATCGTCATGGCCGATGAGAACCGTCTTGGACAGGTCGTGTCGAACCTGCTGACCAACGCAGTCAAGTTCACCGATGCCGGCAGCATCACCGTCTCGATGCAGGTCCTGGACGATCACGTCAGCATCCAGGTGCGCGACACGGGGCGCGGCATCGAGCCGGAAGCCCTGCCGCGTATCTTTGAGCGCTTCGAGCAGATTGCGCCGCGCACCAGCGGACGCGTCGGTGGACTGGGACTGGGGCTGTGGCTCGCCAGACAGATCGTCGATCTGCATGGCGGCATGCTCGATGGAGCGAGCGACGGCGCAGGCCTCGGTTCGACCTTCACCGTCCGGCTGCCGCTGATGCAGCCCGGCGGCGAATGACAATCAGGCCGTAGGCCTTACTCCACCGGCTCGCCGTTCTGCGGACCCGGATAACGCGCCAGCCAGTAGGCGTACTGCTCCGGCAACAGCGTCGACGACTTCGCCACTTGCAATTCACGCGCCGCGCGGAACGGGTAATGCGGATCGGCGAGATGCGCGCGGCCCATCATCGCGAGATCGAGTTGCGACGCTTCGATCGCGCGATTCGCCTCGACCGGTTCGTCCATGCCCCACGCGGTGGCGACGGCAATGCCTGCGCCATCGCGCACGCGCGCCGCGATGGGCGCCATGAAACCCGACGACCACGGCACACTGGCCTGCATCGTCGAAAAGCCCATGCTCACGTTGAGCAGATCGAGCCCGTCCTGTTTCATCCGGCTGACCAGATCGATGGCTTCGGCCAGCGTCTCCTCGTCGCGCCCATCGAATTCGATGACGCCGAAGCGCGCCGTCAGCGGCAGACGCTCGGGCCAGACTTCGCGCACCGCGTTCAGCGTTTCGATCAGGAAGCGGCCGCGCCCTTGCGCGTCGCCGCCGTATCGATCCGTGCGCTGATTGGCATGAACCGAAAAGAAGCTCTGTGCGAGATAGCCGTGCGCGAAGTGCAGTTCGAGCCATTCGAAACCGGCGTCGCGCGCACGCACGGCGGCGGCGACGAAGTCCGCCTTGACGCGGGCGATGTCGTCGAGCGTCATCTCGGTGGGCACCTTGTCGAGCTTGCCGCCGAACGCGATGGCCGACGGCGAGAGCGTTTGCCAGCCGCGCGCATCGCTGTTCGGAATGTGATCGTCGCCGTCCCACGGACGATTGGCGCTGCCCTTCCATCCCGCATGACCGATCTGGATGCCCGGCACCGCGCCGGCGCGCTTGATGGACGCCGCGATGCGCGCCATGCCTTGCGCCTGCGTATCGTTCCACAGGCCCGTGCAGGCGGGCGTGATGCGTCCTTCGGGCGAGACGGCGGTCGCCTCGACGATCACGAGGCCCGCGCCGCCGCGCGCGAGACCCGCGTAATGCACGTCGTGCCACTCGGTAGTGACGCCTTCGACGGCGCTGTACTGGCACATCGGCGGCACGGCGACGCGGTTGCGCAGCGTGATGTCCTTGATCGAGAAGGGGCTGAAAAGCGCTGCCATCGATACCTCGTTAATAGTGCTGCGGTTGCGGGCCGATCAGTGATAGGCGCCGGCGGAGTAGGTCAGTTCATAGCTGTGGCTATAGATCTCGAGAATGTTGCCGAACGGATCTTCCATATAGACCATGCGATAAGGCTTCTCGCCCGGAAAGTATTCGCGCACCGGCATGCGCTGCTTGCCGCCCGCCGCCACGATCTTCGCCGCCAGGCCTTCCACGTCCGGGTCCTGCACGCAGAAATGGAATACGCCGGTCTTCCAGTATTCGAAGTTGTTGTCGGGCTTCTGCGCGTTGCGGAACTGGAAGATCTCGACGCCGATGCGGTCACCCGTCGAAAGATGCGCGATGCGGAACGAGCCCCAGCCCGCGCCGAAGACATCGGTGCACATCACGCCGATGGCGCTTTCATCTTCGCTGATCGTGGTCGGTGGCATGATGAGATACCAGCCCATGACTTCGGTGTAGAACTTGACGGCGGCATCGAGGTCGGTGACCGAGAGGCCGATATGCGAGAACGCGCGCGGATAAGGCGTGGGCATGGTGCGGTTTTCCTGGCTGAATGAATGGCGGGATAGGCCGGGCGATGCAGACTTCACGCGATGGCTTGCAACGTGAGCCGCGCAGCTTCTTCCGACGATGCCGGGTTCTGCCCCGTCACGAGCCTGCCGTCGCGGATGGCATGCGGCTGGAAATCCGCAGCGCTGACGTACTGCGCGCCGAGTGAGCGCAGGCGGTCTTCGAGCAGGAAGGGAACGGCGTGCGTGAGCCCGGCTGCTTCTTCCTCGCTGTTGCTGAAGCCCGTGACATTGCGCGCCGCGACGAGCGGCTGGCCGTTGGCGTCCTTCACGTTGACGAGACCTGCCGGGCCATGGCAAACCGCGGCGAGAACCTTGTTCTGCGACCACGCGTCCGACAGCAGGCGGGCGAGCGTTGCACTCGCCGGCAAGTCCCACATCGTGCCGTGACCGCCGGGCAGGAAGATGGCCGAGTAATGCGTGATGTCCATATCGTCGATCTTCATGGACGTTTCGACCTGCTTCATCGCGTGCGCATCGTTCCTGAAGCGGCGGACGCTGGCCGGCTGTTCCGCCTCCGCGTCGATCGAATGCGGATCGAACGGCACCGCGCCGCCCGCAATCGACGCGATGTCGACCTGCACGCCTGCATCGACGAACGCGTAGTAGGGCGTGGATAGTTCCTCGAACCAGACGCCCGTGGCGCGGCCGCCGTCGCCCATCGTCGCGTGCGAGGTCACGATCATCAGGATTGTCGCGGTGCTCATTGCGTGCCTCCCTTGCTCGCGCGCGCCGCCGCGACCATGCCGTCCAGCCAGTCCTGATGGCCGTTGATCATCGGGTTCGGACGTGTGCTCGCCAGCTGCTTCGCCGGCGCGCCGTTCTGCGTTTCCTGCGTCAGAATCCGCACGCGCCCGCCAGGAAGATCCTCCAGCAGCCACGCGTGATGCACGTCGAGGCGTGAAGCGGCATCGCCTTCTACCCAGCCGTGCCATGCCACGCGCGCCGCTTGCCCCGGCGCGGGCGGCACATGTTCGGTCACTTCCGCCTCGACCGGAAAGCCGAAGGTCGTGAAGCGAAAACGCGCGCCAGGAACGAGGCGCGGCCCGTTGCCGTCATGAAAACGGATCTCGGACGCGTTGCTGTAGTACGTCGGCCAATGCGTCGTGTCATCGAGCATCGGCCAGACGTCGGCGACGCTGAGATCCGCGACGATGATCTCGTTCGAAGCGAAGTTATCGGAGAAGCCGGGCACGTAGCCCTCAGGCCAGTGGATGGATTGCATGGTGTTTCACAGGAGAAAGTTGACCATGCAAATGATGCGGGCCGTGCTGAAATAAATCCAATTACATGTCATGATTTCAGTCATCATGCAATCTGATATCAGAAACATCGACCTGAATCTGCTGCGCGCGCTGGATGCGCTGCTGGACGAGCGCAACGTCACGAAAGCCGCGCGCAGGCTGGCGCTGACGCAGCCGGCAGTGAGCGGCATGCTCACACGGCTTCGCGAAAGTTTTGGCGACCCGCTGTTCGTGCGAACGCAGCGCGGCATCGTGCCGACCGAACGGGCACTGGAACTCGCCGTGCCGCTCAAGCAGGTGTTGAGCGATATCGAAACGATCTTCCGCGCGCCCGCCTTCGATCCGGCGAGCGCCGACATGACGCTCACCCTCGCCGCCACCGACTACGCGTTGCAAGTGGTGATCGTGCCGTTCATGGAGCGGTTGCGGGAATGCGCGCCCGGCGTGCGCATCGCGGTGGTGCCGGTGCGCAACCAGCTATTGCAGACCCAGTTCGAACGCGGCGATCTCGACCTCGCGCTCGTCACGCCGGATACGACGCCACCGGAGTTGCACGCCCGCCGGTTGTTCGACGAGAGCTATGTCTGCGTGATGCGCGAGGGTCATCCGGATGCGCACAGTGGCACGCTGTCGCTGGATCGCTTCTGCGCGCTTGATCACGCGCTGGTGTCATACAACGGCGGCGCGTTCAGCGGCGCTACGGACCAGGCGCTGGAACGTCTGGGACGCGCGCGTCGCGTCGCGTTGTCGGTGACGAGCTTTCTCGTGCTGCCGCGCATCCTCCAGCGCAGCGACCTGATCGCGGTTGTGCCGCGCCGTTTGGTGCAACCGGGCGACGGACTCGTGATCGTCGATGCGCCCGTCGACGTGGACGGCTTCACGAAAACCATGGCGTGGCACGAACGCACACATCATTCGCTGGCGCATCGATGGATGCGGGACATGCTGTTCGACGTCTGCTCCGCGCTGGATTGACGCGTCAGGCGCCTGTCACCGGGCCGCCGAGCGCGATGCCGTCGAAGTGCTCGGGCAGCGCAATCGAATAGATCACGTAGGGCGTCTGCTGGTGCGCGGCATTGGTTACGATCGGCTGCTTGACGGGGATATACAGATGCCGGTCATGGCTGATGAACGAGCCGTCCGGACGGACGAGCGTCGGGTCGGATGCCAGCACCGCCGTGCGGCCCTGTGGCGACAGCACGGTGATGTGATGCGTGACCGTCTCCGAGAAGTAGACGTTGCCCGCCGAGTCCATGCAGCAGCCGCCGGAAAAGCGGTTGTCGAAGACATGCTCGACGCGTGCGGCCAGTTGCGCGTCGGACAGGGTCGCATCGTTCAGGAAGCGTGTCTCGATCCGGACCAGCGGTCCGGTCGGCGCGGCCCAGTAGAGCCACTTGCCATCGGACGTGATCTCGATCATGTCGCTGTTCGGCGGATGGAAGGTCTTGCCGCCCTTGACGTGCGCGAGGATCGACGGAATCTCGGTCAGCGAGGCCTTCACGTGCGGATCGCCGGACAACCTGCGCACGGTCTTGCCGGTCGCCCTGTCATGCACGATGATCCCGCCCAGGCCCGAGTCGGTCAGATAGATCGTCGAGCCATGGAAGCGCAGGTCGTTCAGTTGCGCGCCCGGCGGCAGAATCGTGTCGTCGAAACGCAGCACATCGAGTACCTTGCCCGATTGCGCGTCGAGCCGGACTACTTTCTGCGCGGCGTGGTCGAGCGCTTCATTGACGTGCGGAAAGGCATCCGGGCTGAGCGAACCCTGATCCACGCACCACACGGTATCGTCCGCGAAGATATGCACCGAGTTCAGATAGACGAAGGCGTCGCGGCCGTCGTCGCCTGGCTGCCAGTCGTTCCATGCGTTCCCCGGAAAAGGGACGAGCCGGCCGTCAGGCTCGCGCCGCGCAAGCGATGGCGTAGGCGTGTCGCGCGCGTAACGCGGCAGGCCGAGGAACAACCAGTTCGAGCGTGTCAGTGCGACCTGGTTGGCCATCCACGGCGATCTCACCGCTACGTTCAGCGTCAGCGGCGCTTCCTGCGCGTGCACGCGGGGCGCCGCGAGACACGCGCCTGTTGCGGCCATCAGCGACAGGAATGCGCGTCGGTTCAACTGCATCGATGTCCCTCGGGTTCGGTTGCGAAAGCGCGTCATTCTACGGGTGCGCGCCTTGCGACTGCATGTCGAACCGTGGCTGTGTTCCCCAACCTTCCTGACGTCCACCCATGCGCGATTTGAACTTCAGTTCCTGGCAAACCCTTCTTTCGACGCTTTTCACACTGGCTGTCGTCACGCTGATCGGCGTCGGTGTCCGCTTGCTGCTGATGCAGACGGTCCAGCAGCGCCGTGAGCGCGCCAACCGGCAGATCAACGAACGGCTGCGTACGCTGATCGCCGCGTACAAGACGCTGGGAGGATCGTTCACCGGCAATCTTGCCGTCGATCCGACCCATCTCAAGGATCTCAGGCGCGCTTCGATGGCCGTGCCGCCCGCCGTCGATGACGCCCTTGCCGCGCTGGATGTTTCCAACGCAGCACGCGATCCTCATGATCCGGGCAAGACGGAACGGTCGCGGCGCATACGCGACTCGGTGGAGGCCGCGCTGGCTGACATCATTCTGCTCGGCACGGAAGAACAGGTGCGCCTGGCCGCCCATGCCGCGACCGAGATGGTGCAGGGGCGGCCGATTCATACCGCCGAACTCGTGATCTCGCTGCGCGATTTCATCCGCAACGCGCTCGATCTCGATGCAGTGCCGGTGACCGTCCGCATTCCGGCACAAGGTCCGGCGCGGCCGTCCGCAGCCAAAGGCAAGCAGGGCGAGGGGCAGGGAGGCAAGGGCGAGAGCGGCGGAGGCGGTGGAGCGGGGCTGGGAGGCGGAGGCGGCGGCATGCCCGGCAGCCATCATGCGGACGACACGGACCCGCATCATCCGCAAAACAATTGAAAGGCGCGGCGATCAGGGCTTGGCGGGCCTGCGCATGTTGCAGCGGGCCACTATCATCTGAGTCGGAGGAAAGGATGAACGTCAACCCGATGGGAGGCACCGCGATGAACCGGCAGCTGATAACAGCGTTTGCTACCACGATGCTTCTGACGGCCTGCGCATCGGTCGCGCCGGTCTCGACGGCGCAGAAAGTGCCGTTGACGGGCACGCCGAACGGCGTCGCCGTGCGCGATTCGGACGGCGCGGTGTTCGTCACCGATGACGACAGCAACGGCATCCTGATGACGCAGCACCTCGGCGAAGCAGATGCGGCGTTCTCGCCCTACGCGCGCCTGCCGGCGGTGAATGGTGGGCGCGCGGGCCTGAGCCAGATCGCGTTTGCGCCGAACGGACATCTGCTGGTGGAGCGCTTCGGCTTCGGTTCGTCGAGCGCCGTGTTCGATGTCGCGCCGAGCGGTCAGGTCACACTCGCGTCCGACACGAATGCCGCGCGGCGTCGTCTGGGTTTGCTGGTGCTCGATGGCGGCACGTTCCTGTCGAGCTGGTTCTCGAAGGAAGGCGATGCGCCCGCCACGGGCGGCGTGAGCATCATCACGCGCGGCGCGGCGCCGCGGCAGGTGATCGAGCAGGATATCGTCACGGGCCTGAAGAAGCCGGTCGGGCTTGCGATGGCCGGCGACACGCTCTATATCAGCGATCAGGCCGCGAACCGCATCTACCGCGTGGACTTGCCGGCGGCGCGCACGGCCGATGCGCCGCTTGTCGCCAGTGATGTCTTCGCGACCGTCGACGCCCCCGATCTGCTGGCCGCGACGCCCGACGGCACGCTCTACACGAAATGCGGCGCGCACGCCGTATGCAGTTTCTCGAAGCGCGGCCGTCCGACTGTCCTTGCCAACGATCTGGACGCGCCGCGCGGAGTCGCCGTGGACGTGGCGCGCAAGCGGCTGGTGGCGGTGGATCGCTCGACCTCGACCAGCCAGCCGAGCGCTCTCCGCGTACTGCCGCTCAGGTAACCACCGCTCAGCGCGGCGACGACCAGCCCTTGTAGTTGCCCACGTTCTCGCGCGTGATGAGCGTGGAGGGCATCAGGATCATCGTGCTGCTGGGCTTCTTGCCGTTCATCAGGTCGTAGCCGACGCTCACGGCCTGCTGCGCCATCGACCACGGGTCCTGGCTCGCGGACGCCTGCACCATGGTGTCGGACTTGAGCGCGGACTCGATATCAGGCGCGCCGTCCACCGACGTAATCACGATATTGTTGCGATGCAATTGCTTCGCCGCGAGGTCCGTGCCGATGGCTTGCGGATCGTTGATCGCGAATACGCCGTCGAGTTTCGGGAAGCGCGTCAGATAACCTTGCATCGCGTTCATGCCGCCTTCGCGCGAGCCCTTCGCGTCCTGGTCGTCGGACAGGACCTTGATGCCCGGGTTCTTCGCGAGCACGCTCTTGCAGCCGTTCACCCGGTCGATCACCGCCGAGACCTGCGGCCCGTTCTCGATCACCACGCTGCCCTTGCCGTTCAGCTTCTTCGCGAGGAAATCGCACGCGAGTTCACCGGCCTGCACGTTGTTGGTCTGCACGGTGGCATCGGCGCCGGCGGCCGCGACGTCCACCGCGACCACGACGATACCCGCCGCCTTCGCCTTCTTCACAGCCGGCTCGATTGCCTTCGGATCGACGGCGTTGATGAGGATCATGTCCACATGTGCCGAGATGAAATTGTCGATCTGCGTGAACTGCTTGTTCATGTCGTAATCCGCCGACACGGCCGTTATCTTCGCGTTCGGATTGATGGCCTTGGCCTTCGCTTCCGCGCCTTTTGAAATCGTCACGAAGTACGGGTTGCCGAGCGAGCCGACGGTGACGCCGATCGATTTGAGCGGCTTGTCGGCGGCGTGGGCCGAGATCGACAGGCCGAGTCCCAGGGCGAGTGCGACGCCGGCGAACAGCGGGTTGTGCTTGCGCATGTTGTTGTCTCCAGGTTGGTCCGTTCGTGTTTGAGTCGGGCGCAAGCGGACCCTGCAAGCGCCCGAATGGAGGATGAGTCGATCAGGTGCGGGCCGAACCGCGCTGGCGATAACGGTCGAGCGCCACGGCGCCGATGATCACGAGGCCCTTGATGATGTACTGCCAGATGTCCGAGACGCCGAGCAGCACGAGACCGTTCGAGAGCACCGCGATGATGAGCGCGCCCACCAGCGTGCCGACAATCGAGCCGACACCGCCGACAAAGCTCGTGCCGCCGAGAATGACAGCGGCGATGGCATCGAGTTCATACGACTGGCCGAGTTGCAGGCCGTTGGCGGCGTACAGTCGCGCCGCCGACATCACCGCGCCGAGCCCCGCCAGCAGGCCGGAGATCGCGTAGACGAACAGCTCGATGCCCCACACCTTGATGCCCGACAGCCGCGCTGCTTCCGGATTGCCGCCGACCGAATAGATACGCAGGCCGAGTACGGTGCGTCGCAGGATGAACCACGAGATGGCCACCACGGCCAGCGCGATGATGACGAGCCAGGGCACGCCGAACAGCGAATCGTTGCCGATGAACGCGAACGACAGTTGCGGATTGAAGATGGTCGTATCGTGTCCGATGAGCCGCGCGATGCCGCGCACCGCTGTCAGCGAGCCGAGCGTCACGATGAACGGCGGCAGTTTGAGCAGCGCGATCAGCAGCCCGTTGACGACGCCGAAACCCAGCCCGACCGCGAGCGCCGCCGGAATGCCGAGCCAGCCCAGGCCCGGCAGGTTCGATGCAAGCAGCGCAGTGACAGCGGCCGCCGAGAGGACCGAACCCACCGACAAGTCGATCCCGCCCGTCAGGATCACGAAGGTCATGCCGGCCGCGAGCACGATGTTGATGGACGCCTGCTGCGTGACGATCGACAGGTTCTGGAGGCTGAAGAAGCCGTCCGTCACAATGCCGAAGCCGATGCACAGCAGGATCAGCACCGGCAGCATGCCCGCTGTTCGCATCAGCACCTGCATGCGTTCCTTGTGCTCGATGCGCGTCTGCCGTTCTGCCGGATTGTCGGTCTTTGAAGCCGGCGCGGTGTCGTGGGGTTTCGTCGTGTTAGCCATGTCTCTCTCCAGTCCAGATAGGCTCAAGCCGCCTGGCCGAGCGCGGCCTTCGAGCCGGTCGCCAGTTCGATGATGCTTTCCTGTGAAATCGGCTTGCCGGAATGGCCGCCGAGTTCGCCTGCAATCTCGCCTTCGCGCATCACGAGCACGCGATCCGCGACGCCGATCACTTCCGGCAGTTCGCTCGAAATCACGATGATCCCGACGCCCGAACGCGCCAGGTCGTTGATGATCCGGTAGATCTCCGACTTCGCGCCGATATCCACGCCGCGCGTCGGTTCGTCGAGGATCAGGACTTCGGGCTTCGTTTCCAGCAGGCGCGACAGCAGCACCTTCTGCTGGTTGCCGCCCGACAGCGCGCCCACGTTCACGCGCATGTTCGGCACGCGGATCGTCAGCGCGGCGATGGCGTCCTTCGCGCGCGAGTTGCCGCGCGGCAGGTCCATCACGCCCATCCTCGCGTCGCGCCCGGCAATCGTGATGTTGATGTTGTCGCGCACGCTCATGTCGAGGAACAGGCCCTGATGCTTGCGGTCCTCGGTGAGATAGACGAGACCGGCGTCGATCGCGTCGCGCGGCGTGCGCAGCTTCAGCGGCTTGCCGTGCATCGTCACGTCGCCGCGCACGGCCGGCTCCGCGCCGAAGATCAACCGCGCGAACTCGGTGCGGCCCGCGCCGACCAGCCCCGCGATGCCCAGCACTTCGCCCGCGTGAAGATCGAGACTGCAACCGCGCACGCGCTTGCCATCGGCGAGATCGCGCACTGACAGCACCACGTTGCCCGGATCGTAGGCCGCGTGTTCCTTCTTGTAGAAGCCCGAGATATCGCGTCCCACCATCATCTTCACGAGACTTTCGGCGGACAGTTCCTCGCGCATCAGCGTGCCGACATAGGCGCCGTCGCGCAGCACCGACACGCGGTCGGAGAGTTCATAGATCTCCGCCATCCGGTGACTGATGTAGATGATCGCGATGCCTTCCTTGCGCAGCTGGCGCACGAGCTCGAACAGGCGGTCGGTTTCGCGCGAGGATAGCGGCGTGGTCGGTTCGTCCATCACGAGAATGCGCGCCTGCGCATGCACGGCGCGCGCGATCTCGACCAGCTGACGCTCCGCAATCGACAGATCGCCCACCAGCGTATGCGGCCTGAAGTTGGCGCCGAGCCGCGTGAGCACGTCGGCGCAGCCGCGCTCCATGCCCGCGCGATCCACCAGCCGGCCGCGCCGCAGCTCGCGCCCCGCGTAGATGTTCTCGGCGACCGAGAGATTCGGCGCGAGGCTCAGTTCCTGATAGATCACCGCGACGCCGAGCGAGCGCGCGGCAAGCGGGCCGTCGATGGTGACGGGCGCGCCGTCGACCAGGATCTGGCCGCCTGCATCGGCCTGATAGGCGCCGGACAGGATCTTCATCAGCGTGGACTTGCCCGCGCCGTTTTCGCCCATCAGCGAATGCACTTCGCCGGGATAGACCGAGAGCCGCACATCGTTCAGCGCGCGGACGCCGGGGAAAGTCTTGCTGATGCCGCGCATCTCGAGAAGCGGCGGCCGGCTGGATACGTCATGCGGCATGGTTCACCTCTTGCGGTTTGATGCCCGCGTGGCGGATCGCCGCGCGCGGTGAGAAGTTGAAGAACAGCGGCAGCGTGGCCGCGCCGATCGCACCCGCATCCGGGCCGAAGGTGCCGCGCACGAGCGTCGGGGTGCCGCGCGCTTCGGGCGCGTTGGCGGCGAGCGTCGCGGCCAGGCGCGCGACGAGCTTGTCGAGCAGGCCGCCGTCGATGTCGGAATCGATCACGACCATCGGCACGTCGAGCACGCACAGCGTGGCGCGCAGCGCGGGCGCGAGCGCTTCGATGCAGTCGTCGATCCATTCGTCGACGGCCGGCAGATCACGCTCGATGCACGACTGGAGATCGACGCGGTTGTCAGCCGCCGCGCCGCAATAGCTGAGATGACGCACCAGCGCATTCAGCGACGCGCGCGACAGCAGGATGTCCCACTGCCCGGCCGGTTGCGGCGCGGACGGCAGGCGGCTCGGCGGCACCGGAATCACGCCGATGTCGCCCGCATTGCCCGAGGCGCCGCGCAGGCAGTCGCCATGAATCGCGATGCCGCCGCCGATCGCCGAGCCGAGGAACAGATAGACGAAATCGTCGCAGCGGCGGCCGTGGCCGTAGAACAGTTCGGCGGTGGCGGCGGCGTTGCCGTCGTTCTCGCTGAACACGGGCAAGCCGAGCGCGCGGCCGAGTTCGTCGGCGAAGTCGATTTCGTCCCAGGCGCGGAAGGTGTCGGCCGGCAGTGTGAGTTCCCGCAGCCAGCTGCCGAGGTTGAACGGCTGCGCGACGCCGATGCCCGTCAGACGCTCGCGCTCGGCCTCGCTCAACAGCGCAAGCATCTTGGCGACGTCGCGCTGCACGATCTTCAGCACGGTGGACGGATGCGGCAGCACGGAATCGAGCGCGCTGCGGGCGAGCACGTCGCCGGCGAAATTGACGAGCACCGTCTCGATGCCCGTGCGATCCAGCCGCACGCCAATCCCGAACGCGCCGCGCGGATCGAGCCGCAGCAGCGACGCCGGCTGGCCGCGCTGGCCTTCGAGACGGCGTCCCGTGTATTCGATCAGCCCGGACTGCTGGAGCGAATCGACGATGCTGCCGACCGCCGTGCTGGTGAGGTTCGCGTGCCGGGCGAGGTCGGCCTTCGACGCGGGTTCGGTGCGCCTGAGCGCCTGCAGCAGCAGGCGCTCGTTGTACCGGCGCACGTTCGCGGAGTTGCTTCCTTTGCCGCTCGGGGATTTCACGCGATGTCTCCGTCAAAGGGCCATCTCGGCGTGGCCATTAATTAAATCAAGTTGGTTGATTTAATGCCGGCGACGAAACGAAGTAAAGGAGGGAAATCCCGGACACGGTTTTAAGCACTCGTTACAGTTGCGTCGTAGACAGCGACATCCGGCGGGTTTAACACTAGGCGATGCGCTCGCGCACTGCCAAGCCAGACGGTGCTTCCTTGCGATGAGCTTTCCGGTGTCGAAAGCGTGACGCGAAGCGTTGTGCTATCGTCGGCGACACTTTTTCGATGTCGCGGACGCGCTCGCGCTGCGGCCCAACTTCCTCGCCATCATGTTCTCGATCTCCCCGTCCAGTCACGCCAGCAAGGCCGCCCAATACGACGACCTGCTTCAGCAAGCCCGCGCACTCATCAGCGACGAACCGGACTTCATCGCCAACGCGGCGAACTTTTCGTCGCTGCTTTATCACTCGCTGCCGGAGTTGAACTGGGCCGGCTTCTATCTGTTCGACGGCACGGAACTCGTCGTCGGGCCGTTTCAGGGCAAGCCGGCGTGCGTGCGCATTGCGCTCGGACGCGGCGTGTGCGGCACGGCGGCGGAGCAGCGCCGGACGCAGGTCGTGCCGGACGTCCACGCGTTTCCCGGCCATATCGCGTGCGATGCGGCGTCGCGTTCCGAAATCGTCGTGCCCTTGATTGCCACCGATGGCACGCTGATCGGCGTATGGGATGTCGATAGTCCCGTGCCCAACCGTTTCGACGACGAAGACGCGCTCGGCATGGAAGCGCTGTGTACGGCCTTTGTCTCGTTGGCCTGGACGAAGCGCGCGGCGCGCTGAACTTCGGAGGCTTCATGTCGATGCCCGATGCAAGCGCCGGAAACGGCGTCATGACGATTGCGAGCGCACACGGCGCGCTCGCCACTGCCGACAAGCTCGAAGCATTGATCCGCGCGCGCGGGCTGATGCTGTTCGCGCGCATCGACTTCAGCGGCGACGCCGCGCGCGCCGGCCTCACGATGCCGCCGAGCCAGTTGCTCGTGTTCGGCAATCCACAGGCCGGCACGCCGTTGATGCAGGCCGTGCCCACGGCCGCGCTCGATCTGCCGCTGAAGGTGCTGGCCTGGGAAGACGCACAGGGCGGCGCGTGGCTTTCCTGGAACGCGACCGACTATCTCCGCGCGCGTCATGGGCTCGATGAAGGCCTGATGCAGCCCGTCAGCGGCCTGCCCGCGCTCGTGGAGGCGGCGGCGCGCTGAGTCGAAAGTCCGGCGTCGCTGCGGGACTTGGCCTGAGTGCGAACCGCTGCGTCTACAATGAGGCGATCCATCGGCCTCATTCTTTCATTCCATGACGAGCCTTGTCCGCCGCCGCCTGCTCGCCGCCTGCGCCCTGAGTGCATGCGGTCTGACGCGTGGATGGAACGCGTACGCCGCGACCGACAAGGCGACCATTGCGCTGGTGATGAAGTCGCTGGAAGACCCGTTCGTCATGTCGATGATCGAAGGCGCGAAGAACTACCAGCGCCACTTCGCCGCGCAACTCACGCTCGACACGCGCGGCACGGACACGGACAACGACGTCGCCGGGCAGATCCGCATCGTCGAGTCGCTGATCGATGCGAGGGCGAATGCCATCGTCATCGCGCCGGCGGATTCACGCGCGTTGCTGCCGGTGACGGCGAGGGCCATTGCCGCGGGCATCATCGTGATCGCGATCGACAATCCCTTCGATGAACGCGCGCAGGAAGAAGCGAAACTCGTGATTCCGTTTGTCGGGCCGGATAGCCGGCGCGGGGCGAAGCTCGTCGGCACGTATCTCGCCTCGAAGCTGAAGGCGGGCGATGAAGTCGCGATCATCGAAGGCCCCGCGAACGACCGCAATTCGCAGCAGCGTTCGGCCGGTTTCAAGGACGCGATGAACGCGGCGGGTATGCGGGTGAGCGCCATCGACGGCGGCGACTGGAACGCCGCAAGCGGCAAGGTCGCAGCGCTGCAGATTCTGTCGGGGCATCCGATGGTGCGTGGTTTGATGTGCGCCAACGACAACATCGCGATGGGCGCGATCGATGCACTGCGCATCGCGGGCAAGAGGGGCCGGGTGCTTGTCACGGGCTACAACAACATCGAAGCTGTACAGCCGATGCTCGAGGACGGCCGCTTGCTCGCCACCGTCGAACAGTTCGGGGCGAGACAGGCGGTATTTGGTGTCGATGTCGCGGTGAAAGCGCTGCTCGAAAAACGCAGGCAGCGGGATCTTTCGCCTTATATGGAGACGCCCGTGCAACTCGTCACCAAAGGGCAGCCGAAGGGGTTTCGGCTGGGGGCGTCGTGAGGTGTTTAAGAGTAGTCGGGTAGCGCGTGTGGCCGCGTCCGCGTAATGTCTCGATGAATTCATCGGGAAGACTGTCATGGCGATACTACACGCGCACAATCACCGGCAAAGGCGGCACGCCCGCGATGCCTGGACACCGATCCCGCCTGAGTCGGTTTCACTCCACGTAAGATTTGCGCTCAGAGAGGCCATGCGCCAAGAAGGAGTGGCTGAGGCAGACTATGGCGATCTGCTCTGGATTCTCGCTCAGGAGTCCAGCGGTATTGTGAACAACCGCAACGTTAGTTCATCAGCGAGGGCTTATTTCAGCTGCTGCGTGCGCAGTACGAGTTGAATCCGCATGGCGAGAGATCGTTCGGCAATGCCGTCGAAGAATGCCAAGGTGGAATACGCTATATCTATGGTCGCTATCATTCCGCGAAAGCCGCGCGGGACTTCTGGCAAAGCCACCATTGGTATTGAAGCATGAGTAAGAATCTCGCGGCTTGGGTTCTCTTCCTGTTCGTTGCAAGCAACTGCCGCGCCGAGCCTGTCGCGCCGGTTTTCGCAGACTATCCAACGGTGGTCGAACCGCCATCTCGACCGATCAAACCCAAACTGAACGCTAGTCAGAGCCGCCGCTACGCAACGCAGATCAACACAGCCGCCACGGGCAAGATCAACTTCGCGGGCCGCTTCGTCCTTGCGGAATGGGGCTGCGGCGCGGCGTGTGTCATGGCTGCGGCCATCGATTCGAACACGGGTAAGGTCGTGATGCTGCCCTTCACCGTGTCCGACTGGCCACTGAATATCACCGAGCCTCTCGCCTACCGAAAGGACAGTGCGCTGCTGATCGTGCATGGCAGCCGGAACGAGCAGGGGCAGGGTACCTACTACTATCGTTTCGACGGCTCAGCTTTTACACCCGTCAAGAAACCAGACCTCCTCAACCCCCCGCCGCACCCATCAACCCCCGCGCGGCAAGACTCTGGTACAGCGCCCTGACGCCGAACGTCCACGGTTCGATTTCCGTCGAAAGCCTGACCGTATTCACCAGCGCACCGAGACTCGGCGTCGAGATGGTCACCACATCGCCGAGATGATGCGTGAAGCCGCCGCCTTGCGCGTCGCGGTCCTTGATTGGCGAGAACATCGTGCCGAGGAACAGCATGAAGCCATCCGGATACTGATGGTGCGCGCCATGCGTCTGCGTCACGAGGTCCGCCGGATCGCGGCTGATCTCGCTCATGTGGCTCACGCCTTCGAGCACGAAGCCATCGTCCGCGCCTTCGATGCGCAACGACACGCTCGTCTGCCGCACCGAATCGAGCGTGAAGCGGCCGTCGAACAGGCGCACGAACGGACCAATCGCGCACGACGCATTGTTGTCCTTCGCCTTGCCGAGCAACAATGCGCTGCGGCCTTCGATGTCACGCAGATTCACATCGTTGCCAAGCGCCGCGCCGACGATCTCGCCGCGCGCATTCACGGCCAACACGATTTCCGGCTCGGGATTGTTCCATTGCGATGTCGGATACAGCCCGACCTCCGCCGCGAAACCGACTGACGACATCGGCTGCGATTTCGAAAACACTTCCGCGTCAGGCCCGATGCCGACTTCCATGTACTGTGACCACGCGCCGCGACGTTCGAGTTCGGCTTTCAGCTTCGCCGCCCCTTCCGAGCCGGGCTTGATCTTCGAGAGATCGGCGCCGATCAGCGTATTGATGGTGTCGCGCACTTCCTGCGCCTTGCTGGCGTCGCCACCCGCGTGCTCCTCGATGACGCGTTCCAGCAGACTCACCGCGAAGGTCACGCCGCATGCCTTCACGGCCTGCACGTCGCACGGGGCAAGCAGCCGCAGGCCGCCCGGCGTGGCGTCGAGCGTCGCTTGCAGCAGGTCCTGCACATTGCCGAGATGCTCGCCTTCCGCATGCCGCGCAATCTCGATCATCTCGGGGTGATCGAAGAGATCGGCGGTGGTCGGCGCGGCGCGCGTGATGTCGAACACTTCGCCCTGACGCACCGCCACGACGCTCGGACCGTTCACGGGCGCGGGACGCCAGACGCGGCCGATCAGCACGGCATCGGCGAAATCTTCGGGCAGGCAGGAGGTCACGGTGACGGTTTGCATGGCGTGGGTAGCGGGCAGAAAAAGGAAAGCCGATCGTAGCTCGCACAACCCCAAAGTGTCCATTGGGTTGATTGTTTATCCAACCTGTTGGACTATGTGTGCTCTGAATCTGCTGCATGGCCCCATGGAAAAGACCTACGACGTACCCGCATTGCGCCGCGCGAGCGACATTCTCGAAGCCCTTGCGGCGGCTGCAAAGCCAGTGCGCGCCGCGATGCTCGCGGAACGGACGGGGCTGTCGCGCAGCACGCTCTATCTGATGCTGGAAACGCTCGCGCGCATGCAATGGATCGAAAAACGTGACGATGGCTATGTGATCGGCGTCGGTCTGTTCGAGCTCGGCAATGCCTACGTCCGCCATGACACGTTGCAGGCGGCGTTCCGCGAGGGCGCGGCCGCGTTCATCCACCAGCACAACGAGGTCGTGCAGCTCGCCGTCCTCGACGGCATCCATGTCGTGTATGTGGCGCGCGAGGATGCGCATCGGCCGGTGCGGCTCGTGTCGGATCCCGGTTCGCGCCTGCCCGCGCATTGCTGCGCGCTCGGCAAGGCACTGCTGGCCGGACTGTCGGATGAAGCCGTCATCGAGCGCCTGCCCGAGCGGCTCGAAGCCGTCACGCCGCGCACCATCACGCGGCGCGCGGCCTTACTCCGCGAACTCGCCGCCATCCGCACCAGCGGTCTTGCCGTGGAACGCGAGGAAGTCGCGGAAGGACTCGCATGCTTCGCCGCCTATGTCGGGATGACGCCGGCCGGCAAGCGCATCGCCGTGTCGACGAGCGTGCCTATCGGCCGGCTCGATCCGAAGCGCGAACGGCGGATCTGCATCGGCATCGTGCAACTCGCGACGCAACTGCGCGGGACACTTTGACGCGCTTGCATCGCTTGCCCCGCTAGATCGCGCTCTCCGCGTGCGTCTGCAGATGTGACGCGATCAGCACGTTGCACTTCACGTGCGCACAGACGACGTCGCGCAGCCGCTGGTCGCCATGGCTCCAGCCGATGTCCGCTTCGCCGCCGAGCACGATCAGGTCCGCGCCCAGTTCCGTCGATGCCTTCGCGATCGTCTCGCCCAGGTTCGCGTTGAGCGGCAAGGTGAGCGTGAACGCGCTGCCTTCGATGCCCGCCTCGTTGATCCGCCGCATGCAATGCCGCGCGACGGCGCGGGCGTGCTGGTCGATGACATCGAGTGTTTCCGCCGTGCTGCAGTCCGCGGTCACGACGGCCCACCACGGGGTTTGATCGACGACGTGCATCGCGGTGAGACGCGCGTTGGATTCGCGTGCGCAGTGGATCGCGGCGGTAAGGGCGGTGTCGCTGAGGCTGGTGCCGACGGCCACGAGAATGTGCTTGTACATGGTGCATCTCCTGTCGAGTACAGGCGCCATCCTGTGCCACGAGACTTAGAGCGAAATGAGCGCCCACGCCGCGCCGCCGCTGAAAGTTTTACTTACGAGCTTAAAAACTGCCGCGCCTATCCCATTCGGGGAAGCAGAACAATATCGTGCCAAGCCGCACGCACGTTCGCTGCGCGCCGGATCGAACCGCTTTCGCGCGGCAAGGGAACGGCACTTGCTCAACGACACCGCCACGGATGACTGGCCTGGGTAGTCCTGTGCCCGGCGGTCATCGACGTGATTGCACGCGCAGGTCCACCCAGCGGTTCCACCCGGCGTCCGTCCGGGATTCAGCGCCGAGTTACGACACCGAGTGAGCGGCAATGCCAGATTCAGACGATACCCAGAACCCAGCACGCAGCGGCGCGCAGGCCGACGCCACCGGCGAGGCCAAGCCACGCCTGAAAGCCAAGTCGAATAGCAAGGACGGCGACGGCGAGAACAACGGCAAGGAAGAAAACGGCAAGGAAGAAAATGGCCGCAAGAAGCCCGGCAAGAAGCCGCTGATCATTCTCGGCGTCGCCGTGGTGGTGCTGGCGATTGGCGCATTCATCTGGTGGTTCATGACGCGCAACCAGCAGAGCACCGACGACGCCTACACCGATGGCGACGCCGTCACCATCGCGCCGAAGGTGTCGGGCTATGTCGTGGCGATGAACATCGACGATAACCAGTTCGTCCACAAGGGCGATCTGCTCATCAAGATCGATCCGCGCGACTATCAGGCGCAACTCGATCAGGCTAACGCTTCGCTGGGCCTCGCTCAAGCGCAACTGCACGCACAGGAAACCCAGCTTGAAGTCGCGCGCGTGCAATACCCGGCGCAACTCGCGCAGGCGCAGGCTCAGGAACAGACGGCCCGCGCCAATCTCGCGCAGGCGAGCGCCGCATACGACCGCCAGAAAACAGTCGATGTCCGCGCGACCTCGCAGCAGAACATCGACACGGCCACGGCCCAGCAAAAGAGCGCGCAGGCGAACGTCGCGCAGGCGAGAGCGCAGGTGCGCACCGCCGCGCTCGTGCCGCAGCAGATCGCGACCGTGATTGCCGCCGTGGAAGAAAGACGCCAGCAGGTGCGGCAGGCGGAAGCGCAGGTCGAGTCCGCGCAACTGAATCTCTCGTACACGGAACTGCGCGCCCCGTCCGATGGCTGGATCACGAGGCGCAACGTGCAGTACGGCACCTTCCTCCAGGCGGGCACGTCGATCTTCACGCTCGTCACGACGCGTTTCTGGGTGACGGCCAACTTCAAGGAGTCGCAGCTGGATCGCATGCATCCCGGCGACAAGGTCGATATCGAAGTCGACGCGTATCCGGACATGAAGCTGCACGGCCACGTGGACAGCGTGCAGCTCGGCAGCGGCTCGCGTTTCTCGGCGTTCCCCGCCGAGAACGCCACGGGCAACTTCGTGAAGATCGTGCAGCGCGTGCCGGTGAAGATCATCATCGACGATGGCCTGAAGCCGGGCGCACCCTTGCCGCTCGGCCTCTCCGTGGTGCCGACCGTGATGCTCAGGCATTGACGCCATGAGCGATACCACCGCAGAACACGACCACAGCGGCTGGAAGCCCCGGTCGAATCCATGGCTGATTGCCGTCGTCGTCACGCTCGCGGCGTTCATGGAAGTGCTCGACACGACCATCGTCAACGTCGCGCTGCCGCACATCTCGGGCACGATGTCGGCGAGCTACGACGAATCCACCTGGACCCTCACGTCCTATCTCGTTGCGAACGGCATCGTGCTGCCGCTCTCCGCCTATTTCTCGAAGATCCTCGGGCGCAAGCGCTATTTCCTGATCTGCATCGGCGCGTTCACCGTGTGCTCGCTGATGTGCGGCATCGCCACCAACCTGGGCGAGCTGATCGTCTTCCGGATCCTGCAAGGCTTCTTCGGCGGCGGCCTGCAGCCGAGCCAGCAATCGATCATTCTCGACACCTTCCCACCCGAACAGCGCGGCCGCGCGTTTTCGATCTCGGCGGTCGCGATCGTCGTCGCGCCGGTGCTCGGGCCGACGCTCGGCGGCTGGATCACGGACAACTTCACGTGGCGCTGGGTCTTCCTCATCAACGTGCCGGTGGGCGTGCTGACCACCTTCGCAGTCATGCAGTTCGTCGAGGATCCGCCGTGGGAGAAGCGCCAGGATCCGAAGAAAGTGGGCATCGACGCGGTTGGCATCAGTCTGATCGCGCTGGGTCTCGGCTGCCTGCAAGTGTTTCTCGATCGCGGCGAAGACGACGACTGGTTCTCATCGCCGTTCATCGTGACGTTCGCGGTGCTCGCGGCGGTGGGGATTATCGGCGCGACCCTCTGGTTGCTGTACGCAAAAAAGCCCGTGGTCGACCTGCGCGTGATGAAGGACCGCAACTTCGCGCTGGGCTCGGCGGCGATCTTCGGCTTCGCGTCCGTGCTGTACGGCAGCGCTGTGCTGATACCGCAGCTCGCGCAACAGCAGCTCGGCTATACCGCGACGCTCGCAGGCCTCGTGCTCTCGCCCGGGGCGATCTGCATCGTGTTCCTGATTCCGATCGTGAGCAAGCTGATGAACGTGATCCAGACGCGTTTTCTCGTCGCGTTCGGCTTTTTCCTGATGGGCTGCGCGTTGCTTTACTCGCATCATCTCGTGCCCAACATCGACTATGTCACGCTGACCAAGATGCGCAGCGCGCAATCGATCGGTATCGGCTTCCTGTTCGTGCCGGTGACGACGCTCGCCTATCTCTCGCTGCCCAAGTCGCTCAACAACGACGCCTCCGCGCTGTTCACGATGTTCCGCAACGTGGCGGGGTCGATCGGGATATCGCTTGCTACGGCGGCGATCCGCGAGCGCACGCAGGCCAACATGGCGCATATGGTCGAACACATGACGCCGTTGAATCAGCCGTATACCGACTCGGTGAATCGCATCGCCCGCACGCTGATGGATGCAGGACAGTCGATGTCGCAGGCCATGACCGCCGCCACCGGACAGATGTACAAGACGCTCGTTTCGCAGGCGACCATCCTCGCCTATCTCGATGTATTCCTCGCGTGCGCGATCTTCTCGTTCATGTTCATTCCGTTGTCGTTGTTCTTTTCGCCGGTCAAGGCGTCCGGTCAGGCGGGAGGACACTGACATGAAGCCGCGTCTCCTCATCCTTTTGCCGGCGCTGTTGCTGGGCGCATGCGCCGTCGGTCCTGATTTCAAGGCGCCGACCGCCGATGCCCCCGCCAACTGGAACGACATGCAGCGCGCGCAGAACGCGCCGAACGATCCACGCGTGCCGCATGCGGATGCGCCTTCGGTGGCGCAAACGTCGGCCGATCCCGATCCGCTCTGGTGGAAGCAGTTTCACGATCCGATGCTCGACTCGCTGATCGAACGCGCGGTCGCGGGCAATCTCGACTTGCAGGCCGCGGTGCTGCGCATCGCAGAGGCGCGCGAACAGTCGATTGCGGCGGGCGCGGCGGGTCTGCCGCAGATCGGCGCGAACGCGAGTGTCAAGCGCGAGCAACTCGGCGTGAAGGGCTTCCTGGAATCGCAGGGCGTCTACGACCAGATCAACCAGATCGGCGGCGCCAACGGCGCACAGATCCGCCAGGGCCTCGACTCGGCGACACAGCCCACCACGCTCTATCAATACGGCTTCGATGCGTCGTGGGAACTGGACTTGTTCGGGCGCGTGCGGCGCTCGGTGGAATCCGCCGATGCGCAGACGCAGGCGCAGATCGAAAGCCGCAACGACGCGCTAGTGTCGCTCGAGTCCGAAGTGGCGCGCACCTACGCGCAATTGCGCGGCGCGCAGGCGATCAAGCAGATCACGCTGGCCGAGATCGACGCCGAGGAGCAGATCCTCGATCTCACGCGCGAGCAGGCGCGCGTCGGGCTGACGAGCCAGCAGGACGTGCAGAGCGCGAGCGCCCAGGTCGGCACGCTTCAGGCACAACTGCCGACGCTCGATGCCCAGATCGCGCAGGCCATGAACGGCCTCGCCGTGCTGAGCGGCAGTCCGCCCGGCACACTCGACGCCGAACTCGCCGATGCCACCGGCAGCGCGGTCGTGCCGCCGGTGCCGCCTGCCGTGCCGGTCGGCTTGCCGTCGACGCTCGCGCGGCGGCGTCCGGACATCCGCCGCGCCGAGGCGCAGTTGCACGCGGCGACGGCGGAAGTGGGCGTCGCGGTGGCGCAGTTGTATCCGGATATCTCCCTGACCGGGCAGGTGGGCATGCGGGCCTCGAAGGCCAATTACCTGGCCCACTGGTCGAGCCTGTTCTGGTCGGTGGGGCCGAGCATCTCGCTGCCGATCTTCGAAGGCGGCCAGTTGCGCGCGAACGTGCGAGTCGCCAAGGCCGAAGCGGGCGCGGCGGCGCTGCAATACCGGCAGACGGTGCTGAGCGCATTGCAGGACGTCGATAACGCACTGGTCAACTATCGCACCGAGCAGGACCGGCGCGCGGCGCTGGTACGCACGGTCGAGGCCAACCGCATCAGCCTGCAACTCGCGACCGACAGCTATCGCAAGGGGCTGACGGCGTTCGTGACCGTGCTCGATGCCGAGCGCCAGCTCGCCCAGACGCGCGAGCAACTGGCGCAATCGACGGTTAACGTGACGACGAATCTCATCGCCGTGTACAAGTCGCTTGGCGGCGGCTGGCAGGAGGACGCCGCCGCCACCGCACAGAACTAGCGCCTGCGCTTCTTCCAGTCGTAGCCGGCGGGCGGGTCGGCCGCGCCCGGCTTGCCCACCGACTGCGGATTCTCGCTGCACAGCGTGATGAAGCTCAGGTCATCGCCATCGGCCTGGCGCTTTCTCAGCGTTTCGGCATAGCGCAACGCCTCGGCGAGCGAAGCGGGATCGAAACGCCGGAAGCGCGCCGTGCCTTCGGCATCCGGATTGCCGTCAAGCCAGTAGACGACGAACATCGACACTCCTCACGTTGTGGGACGCACGGCCGCACGGTTCCGGCGAACTCGCGCGAGCCTGATGCAAAAGCTGCACGAAGTGCGTGCATCGGCGCGCGGGGCCGGCCAGCGGGTATTCCCGGAGTGTAACGTCGGCGAGGCGCATGGCGTCTGACTCGACGCTCTTCGCACCCGGATGGGGAACGAGGGTTGCTTTCAGGTTCGCTCGTTCCGAGGCCACCACGATGCAACGACCCGTTCCTGTTCCGCATCAATCGCTCTGGCAGATGCCGGTGCGCGCGACGCCTCCCGACGAGCCGCGCGTGCTGATCGCCGACGACGATCCCGACGCCACGCGCGCGATCGCGCTTGCGCTCGAGGACGCCGACTTCTCCGTGCGCGCGGTGCACACAGGGCTCGATGCGGTCTCGCTGGCGCGCAAGTGGCGGCCGGGCGTGGTGCTGCTCGATCTGTCGATGCCGCTCGGCGACGGCTGGGAGGCGGCGGAGGCCATTCGCGCCATCGACATCACGATGCTGCTGATCGCGCATACCGGGCGCGCCAATCCGGACGACTGGACGCGCGCCCAGCGCACCGGTTTCAACGGCTATTTCCTGAAGCCGGCGGAACTCGACCGCATGATCGAGGTGATCCGGACGTATTTCTCCGCACAAGGCGACGACCATGCAGCCGACCGCTTGCGCGGATGACACGCGCGGGCTCAGGCGTCCGGATGCTTGCGCGAGGTATCCACGAGCCGGAGCACGGGGCGCTCGCCGTCGGGTTCGGTGTGGGCCTTGAGGATCTCTTCCCAGTACTGGCAATAGCCCGCCCAGAAAGGCATTTGCGTGTGCGCCGAGGCCGCTGCCGGCAGCGCGTCAGGCAACATGCGGCGCAGACGAAGAATCTCTGCATGCTTCCATTGCAGCAGCGCGCGACGATGCCCGCGGCGCGGCGTGCCCAGCGCATTCATCTCGGCCAGCGCGTCCGCCAGGCCCTCCGCGGGCCGCGACGCCATGCGCGTCAACACGCTGGTCTGCGGGCTCGGGCCGCGTTCGTGACAGATGATCGCGCCCATCTGCCCGAGGATGTACATGACCTTCGCCAACGGCACGACGGAATGAAGTGGCATGGGGGCTCTCAGCTTTATCGTTATCGATCTTCGCGCGTGGACGCACGAAGCGGTCGGCGCCCGGCCGGCTGGTGTCCAGTCGCGACGCTTTTACAAGATACCGCACTGAGATTAATCCGAAATGACGGTCGACAAAAATCCACAAATGGAAACGCGATCGCATTCGTCGCGGGAAGATGGTCTTGACGGCGCAATTTTCGCGTGCTGCCAGGGTCTTCTTCCTTCATGGATTACTGCGGATCACGAAGCAAATTACGCAGCGCGTTGCAGCGGGCGGCATTGAGTCATCGGCGTGCACGGCCTGGCGAATCGTGTTACACATTGAAGCGGCCGTTGCCATCCGTGACGGTTTCGCTGTCTTACAGCGGTTTCAACTCACTTTCAGCGAGCCTCAACTTGCCTGTCCGACGACTCGTCACCCTGTGGCGCCTTGGCCGGGCGTTCGTCCGGGAAAGTCATCATGTCGATGACGGCGCCGCGATGACCCGCGTCGCGCGCTTCTTCGCCACGCATGGCGCGCGGGCGGCGCCGCTCGCGGCGGGCGTGCCTGCGCTGTCGCAACTGTCGCGCGTGCTGGAAAACGCGTCGGGTGCGCTCGCCAGTCATCCCGCGCTCGCCGAAACCGCTGTGCGCGTTGCCTTGGCCGAGATGGACGCGCTCTTCACGCCTTACGATGCCGTCCACTTCCGCCAGGCTTGCGCTGAGGCGTTTCCCGCCACGCTGGCCTTCGAACTGAGCGATTTGCAGAACGTGCCGCTGCGTTCGGGCGTCGCGGAGCAGACGCATACGGCGCGCATCGGCGCGACGCCGGTGCGCGTCACGCTGTTGCGCGCGGATGCGCGCGCCGAACTGGCCGACGATCTCGACCTCGCGCTCGCGGCGGCACGCTTCGCCGAGCGGCGTTCGGCGAAGGCGCGCGACATGCATCCGGTGGAGTGGGTGCAGCGGGCGCGGGAGAGCATCGACGCGATGATCGACCTGCGCCAGCGTGCCGCCGATCAAAGCTACCTGCGCTTCCGTCTGCGCGAGGACCCGCGTATCGCAGTGCCCGAGGTGTTGTGGGACTACTGCAACGATGCAGTGCTCACGACGCGTGCGATCGAAACGGCCGCGTTGCGCGACACGCATACGCTGACGGCGCATGGGCTCGATCCGGCCGATGTCGTCGCGACGCTGATCGAAGCGTTCTTCGAGATGGCGCTGGGCATCGGGCTGTATCACGCGGGGCTCGATGCGGCGGGCGCGCGGGTCAGCATCGAAGAGGGCACGCGCGGCCAGATCGTGCTGGAAGCCGACAATCCGATGATGTTATTCGCCGCGCACGAGCGCGACTTTTTGGTAGGCGTGTCGCATGCGCTGATCCAGGGCGACCACAAGGCCGCGGCGCGCGCGCATCTCGAACAGGGCCGTCCGGACGCGCAGTCGAGTCATCACGAAATGCGCGTGGAGTCCACTTACCGGCGCGAGGCCGAGCGTTTCGCCTCGCCTCACGCGCGGCGCAATGTGGGCGTGGCGCATCTGTTCGGCGCCATTGGCCGGGCGCCCGCCGAGCACATGTTCAGCGCGGCGCACGGACGCATTGCGTCGCGGGCGGTGCTGCTCTCGAGGTCGGCGGAACGGATCGAACGCGTGGCGCGCGAGATCGCGCCCGATGTCGATGTCTGGACCATCGCGCGCAAGGTCATTCTGCGGCTTGCCGCCGACCGTTTCAGTCTCCGCAGCATGGCAAGCCGTCTGGCGCACGAGGCGACGCACTGGCCGCAAATGCTGCCGCGCCTGCCGACGCTCATCGCGAAACGCGCGGCGGCGACCCAGCGCACGAGCGATACGGTGCTGCGTTAGCGCGTGCCCGGACTCATGCGTTGCGCGATCGCGCGGCACGCTTCCTTGAGCGGTTCGACGTAGGTGTCGAGCGGCGTCGCGCTTTTCCTGAACACTGGAATGCTGATGCTCACGCAGCCGAGCGTGGCGCCGTTCGCCGCGACGATCGCGCTGCCGTAGCAGAAGATCTGCGCCTCGTTTTCCTCGCGGTCTTCGGCATAGCCGCGTGCGCGGGTGGCGTCGAGTTCGGCGTCGAGCGCGCTGCGGTCGGTGACCGTATGCGGCGTGAAACGTTGCAGGACGATGCCGTGCAGCAGCGCGTCGCGTTCCGCGGGTGTTTGCATCGAGAGATAGGCCTTGCCGACGGAACTCGAATAGAGCGTAACGCGCGTGCCGATGCGCGAGGTCATGCGCACGGCGTGCGGGCTTTCCAGCTTCTCCACGTAGACCATTTCCGAACCGCTGCGCACGGCGAGGTGGACGGTTTCCTGAGTGGCGTCGCGCAGCGCCTGCAAGGCGTCGGTGGCGGCGATGCGCAGGTCCGAGCGTTCCCAGCTGCGGCTGGCGAGCGACATCAGGCGCGGGCCGAGCGCGTAGCCGCCGCGTTCGCCTTCCACGACAAGCCCTTCGGCGATCAGCGCGCCGACGATGCGATAGACGGTCGGGCGCGGATAGCCGCTCTCGGCCGCGAGCTGGGCGATGGTGGGGGGATCGGCGGCATCGGCCACCAGTTGCAGGACCGCCATGAATTTGGAGAAGGCGGCGGTGCCGGTGGCCTTGGCGGCGTCGGAGGAGGTGGTGTCTGAGGGCATGATGTCCAGAATCATGCCATGAGACAGCCGCCGATGACCGCTGCAAAACCGGGATGGAACGCTGACGACGTTCCTAGCGAACCGTGTTCACAGACGTGCGCTTCATCGCGGCGCCATCGCTGCCCTCCGATAAAGCCAGCGCGCTCGACCGTGCATCCAGCGCCAGCCGTATCGTCCCCGCGAGCTCCGAAAGGCTATACGGCTTGTTCAGCAAGGTAATGCCTTCGTCGATGCGGCCTTCATGGAAGATGACGTCGCGCGTGTAGCCCGAAGCGAATACCACAGCCGCCCGATGCGGCGGCTGGCTCGCCAGGCGCGCCAGTTCGCTGCTGCGCACGGTGCCGGGCATCACGACGTCGGTGAACAGCAGATCCACATGCGGGACTCGCTGCAACACATCCAGCGCGCCGTCGCCATCGTGCGCGGAGAAGACCTTGTATCCGAGTTGTGCAAGCATGTCGATGGCCGCCAGACGGACATCGGGATCGTCCTCGGCGACCAGGATGGTCTCGCCGCCCGTCACTGAACGCGGGTTCACAGGCAGCGTTCCTTCAGACGCGCATTCCGGCTCACTGCACATCGGAAAGTACAGGGTGATCGTCGTTCCCTGGTTGACCTCCGAGTCGACCTCGACATAACCCGCGCTCTGACTCACGAAGCCGAACACCATGCTGAGTCCGAGCCCGGTGCCGTGCCCTTCGGGCTTGGTAGAGAAGAAAGGCTCGAACATGCGTGACTTGACGTGTTCGGACATGCCCACGCCGGTATCGGTCACGCTGAACCTGACATAGCCGCCTTCCGGCAGCGCCAGCCCCGAGGACAGCGTTCTGTTGCCGGCGTCGTTGCGCACGTCGACATGAATGTCCCCACGCTCCCGGATGGCGTCTCTCGAATTGATGATCAGATTGAGCAGTGCGTTCTCGAGCTGATTCCGGTCGACGAGCAGATTGCCGACATCCTCCGCGACCACCGAGCTCAGCGCGATGTGTTCCGGAAGGGCGTGCGCCATCAAATCGGAGACGGAGTTCAGCAAGGTGAGCGGGCGCACGACCTTCGGATTCAGCGGCTGCCGGCGGGCGAACGCCAGCATCTGCGAGGCCAGCTTGCTGCCGCGACTGACGGCGCTGGAGATGATGTCCAGACGTTCCTTGAGCCGGGGGGTGTCGCGCGCGAGGAGTTCGAGCAGCTGCGCGTTCGACGAGATGATCTGCAGCACGTTGTTGAAGTCGTGAGCGACGCCGCCGGTGAGATTGCCGATGGCCTCCAGCTTCTGCACCTGGCGAAACCGTTCTTCGGCTTCCACGCGCGCGGTGACGGCAACGGCAACCCGTTCTTCCAGCGTCTGGGTCAGACGATGCAGCTTGTCCTCTGCGATTTGCCTTTCGCGCTCGGCCAGCACTTTCTCCGTGGTTTCGAACACGATGGAGATGACGCCGGCGGGGCGACCGTCGTCCTCGGTGACAGGACTGTAGTGCAGGTCCATCCACACTTCTTCGGGCTTGCCGCTGCGATGCAGCGTCAGTTGTTTGTCCTTGTACGAGAGCACCTGTCCGGTCAGGCAGCTATCCACGACATTCCGATTGAATGCCGCAACCTCGGGCCACCCATCCTCGACCGGTTTGCCCAGCAGAAAGGGATGCCTGCCGCCGGCGAACACGGCATACGCGTCGTTGTAGATCATGGTCCCGGGTATGCCCCAGAGCATGACGAGCGGCAAGGGCGACGCGAGGACGAATCGAACCGCGGACTGGAGGCTGTTCGACCATGAATCGATCGGTCCCATTGCCGTCCTGCCCCACTCGAAAGCGGCGATCCGGCCGGCCATCTCGCCTTGCCAGCCGCTACAGTCGTATGCGTGCTCCGGCCAACTTGCTTGTGGGTTCATCACGTGCTCTGCGAATGATGCAGGATCAAAACGGGTGGCCTCGAAAGGAGTTGAAGCGAGGACGAAAAGGGCGCTTAACTGACAGTGCTGCTTCAGGTCGCAACGAAAAATAAAAGCGATTGAAATCGTGGAGCACAGAACGAACCCGCGTCTTTTCTCGGATGGCGTCCTGGCGGGTACGGTTCCGGTCGATCAATGCGGCGTTCAACGCTCAGGCGGGAAGTTTGCCTGAACAAGACGAGTGCTGCATCCCCATGTTGGCCTCGCTCCACCCATGATGCAGTGAGCGCCGCATGCAGAATTCACCTACCATGAAGAGCAGGCCTCGATAGGCTGCGCACCCTGCTTCACGCGAGGTGGAGTCCAAGAACCGTGAATGCATCTTGCCTGAAGTCAGTGAGCCCCGATCGCAGAGCCGGTTGATCTGCATCCTCATCGGCCGTGCTGTTGCGCGCATGTCGCCTCTCCAACCGGGAGGCTTCCGTACAAGACAGCCATGGCCGAATTACTGAGCGCGGATGGAAGACAAACTGATGTGCGCATTGTTGCGGTCGGCGCTTCGGCCGGTGGCATTACCGCTTTGCAGCGGCTCTTCGAAGGGCTTCCCGCCAACTTGCCCTGTGCGCTTGTCGTGCTCCAGCATCTGCCCGCTGGCCTGCCCAGCGCGCTGCCCGGCCTGATTGCGAAATGGACGCACTTGCCGGTTGAGCGCGCGGTCGACGGAGCGCGTCCCAAGGCTGGAACCATCTACATTCCATCGCCGGACGACATCCTGACGATCGAACGCGATGTGTTCCATACGAGAGCGCTGGAAGGAGGCGGGCGGCGTCCCGGCATCGACACGATCGACTGCTTTCTCGAAAGCCTTGCGTTACGCACAGAGCCGCCACCGGTCGCCGTCATACTTTCGGGCACCGGCATGGATGGAACTGCGGGCGCGACGCTCATCCGGCAAGCCGGCGGTATTGTCATCGTTCAGGATCCGCTGACGGCGCTGCATGACGCCATGCCCAACGCGGTCATACAGCGGCGTATTCACGATCATGTCCTGCCTGCGGGGGCTATCGGTCAGCAATTGCTGGCCTGCGCCGATCCTGCATACGAACGTCCCACGCCGCCGGCTGAGTGGTCCAACGCCACGTCGACGACGCTCGCTCATATTGTCGAGCTGGTCCGGCGGCGTGCGGGTTTCAACCTGAGTGGCTACAAGCCTTCGCCGTTGTTATGGCGCATCCAGCAACGCATGGACATGCGCAAGGTGTGGTCACTGGAGGATTACGCTTCGCTGCTCAGGGACGATCCTGTCGAACTCGAAGCGCTGGCGCGCGGCATCTCGATTCATGTGACCGAATTCTTTCGCGATGCGGATGCCTGGCCGGTCTTGCGCACCGATGTGCTTGAACCGCTCGTCGCCGAGGTGGGGGCGAAGCGTATCGTGAGAGTCTGGACGCCTGCATGCGCGACCGGTGAGGAAGCGTTTTCCCTTGCGATGCTGTTCGATGAAATTGCACGCGAAGCAGCCGAGCCCTTCGACTTCCAGATCTTCGCCACGGATGCCGCGCCTGAACTGGTCGCCAGCGCAAGCCTGGGTCAGTTCAATGCCAGGTTGCTGGCCGGCGTGTCGCCCGCACGTCAGGGACGCTACTTCTACCAGGTGGACGCCTCTTTCCGCGTCAAACGGTTCCTGCGCGAAAAGCTGGTGTTCGCCCCGCAGGATCTGATCTCCGATCCACCGCTTTCGGGGCTCGACCTCGTCACGTGCCGCAACCTGTTCATCTACCTGGAGCCGGAGACGGTCTGGGACGTACTGTTCTCGCTTCACACGTCATTGCGCATGGGCGGTTATCTCCTTCTTGGCAGAAGCGAGGCTTACCCTCTCGGCGAAGAGGGCTTCGAGATCGTTTCCCGGAAGTGGAACATCTACCGCAAGGTCGGGCCGATGCGCAAGGCGGCGCACACTGCTGTGCGCAGAGTGGCATCGGATGAGGAAAGACTGGCCAAACTTGCGCTGCGCCTTGCGTACGAGCAGTTCGACGTTCCGTCCGTGTTGATCGACGAAGACCGCAGCATCTTGCGGATCTATGGCGACACGAAGGATGTGCTGCGTTTTGCTGCGGGCGAACCCTCGCTCAAGATCACGGATCTCGTGCCGAGACAGTGGGAGGCGAGCCTTCGGCATGCCATTCGACAGGTACTGGCCGATCAGGAACCCCTCACGCTGGAGTGCATGAAACTCGACGCCGACGAAACCATCCCGATGCGCGTACGGCTCACGCCGTTGCAAACATCGTTCGGTGCTGCGTGCGACCGTGTGTTGGTGTCGTTCGTCAGGGAGCCGGACGCGGCCGATGCATTCGAGGCGGACGGCACGCTGCTCATGCAGGGTGATCTCGACCTTGCGCAGTCGGTGGACTGGAAAGACAAGGCCCGGGCCTCGCGTGAGGAGCTGGAAGCGTCGCGAGAGGAATTGCAGGCGCTCAATGAAGAGCTCAAGGCATCGAACGAACAGCTCAATCGCAGCAACGGCGATCTCAACGTGGCGAACGTGGCGTTGCAGGACAATATCGAACAGCTTGCGATGCAAAGTCGCGTGCTGTCCTCGGGCGCCGTGATGACGATGTTCCTGGACCCGGATTTGAGGCTTCGATGGTTCACGCCTTCAATGCGGGACGTGTTCCCGCTGAGGCCGCGCGACACCGGCCGCCATATTGCGGACCTTGTCTCGAAGTTTCCGGACGCCGCTTTCTACACGGATATCCACGCCGTGCTATGCGCCAGTGAACCGCGTGAAGCGATTATTCGCGACAGCCACGACCACACGTTCCTGCGCAAGATTTATCCGTATGTGTCGGAGACGAAGGCAATTACCGGCGTAGCGGTGACGTTCGTGGACATCAGCGATCACGCTCGTGCCGAGGCGGTGATCGCGCGCAGCCGGGCCTGGCTCTCGGCGCAAAAGGAAGCGTTTCAGGCCGCCATGAACGGCGCGTCGCTGGAGACATCCTTGGGCATCCTGGCTCGCACGCTGTCGAATCATTCGTATGAGCGGGGCCGGTGTGCGTTCTATATCGTGGATGGAAACGTCCTCCGGCATGTCGTGGGCATGCCGGATGAGTATGCGCGGTGTGTCGACGGGTTTGTGGTTTCGCCCGAGTCGCTTGCCTGTGGGCTGGCGGTGGCGACGGGGAAGCCGGTGATCACGGCAGATGTGCTTGACGAACCGCGTTGGCAGCCGTGGACGTGGCTGGCGGAGAAGTTTGGCTATCGGGGGTGCTGGTCATTCCCGGTGGAGTCGACTGAGGGAAGTCTCATCGGGTCGCTGGCCATGTATTCCGGGGAGCCGAGACAGCCGACTTCGATGGATCTCGAACTGGCGGAGGCATTTACGCAGACGGCGGGGGTGATCATCGGGCGGCATGTGGGGAAGGGACGTGCTCCTCGACCGGGTTGATGGCCTAGCGGTCGATCGCGTCAATGCTTCCGGTTCGAAGCAGGCGCTGTTCAGGCTGCTCGACAGGGTCGATGCGCCATGCGCAATCGCGGAACGGCACTTGGGATGCCGTCCCGCGAGTCGAATGATCAAGCCTGGCCGGCCCGGAAAGCAGCGTCGATTTCCGGCCGGGACAGATGCGCCACGGTATTGACGAGTGTCTTCGCAGCCGCAGCTAAAGCGATGGCGACCATCGCGCGGTGATCGAATCCTGCCGCTTTCAGGGCATTGACGTCACTGTCCGATACCTGCGTCCGATTCGTCGCGATGGCGGCGGCGAAGCGGCGTACTGCATCCAGCCTGGGATCGTCGATTACGCTTCCGCTTCGCAGAGCCTGCACGACGTCGGCCGATGCGCCCAGTTTCGCTGCAAGCGTTGCATGCACGGCAATGCCGTACTCCGCGGCGTTCGCGCGGCTTGCGGCGACCATGGCGACTTGCTGCGCGACAGGGTCGAGCGAACTTGCGCCGAGCGCCTGAAGCATGGCGATATACGCGCCCAGCACCGACGGCTCTGCGGCCAGCGCGTAGCCCAGATTGGGCACGAAGCCGAACACGCCGCGCATCACATCGATCAGCTCTTTCGCCTCGGCAGGCGCCGAGGCCTCGCCGAGCGCGCCGAACAGCGCCGCGCCTTGCGTCGAATCCACGTTCCGGGCCAGAAAGGCACGAATGATCCCCGCGATTTCGTCGAGATGCGTTTCCAGCGGGAAGTGGCCTGCGTCGACGAAATGCACTTCCGCTTCCGGAAGATCGCGCCGGAAGGCTTCAGCGCCGGCGGGCAAGAAGAACGGATCGTTCTTTCCCCAGACAGCCAGCGTCGGTGGGCGGTGGGTACGGAAATAGTCGTGGAAGCGGGGATAAGCCGCGACGTTCGTTTTGTAGTCGCGGAACAGATCGAGCTGAATCTCGGCGTTGCCAGGGCGGTCGAGGAAATGCTGGTCGAGCGTGTATGACTCAGGAGCGATCAGAGACGTGTCCGACTCACCGTGCGTGTATTGAAACGACGTGGTCTCGGACTTCAGGAACGCACGCAAGGCGTTGCGGTTCTCGTCTGTCTCCGCTTCCCAGTACGCTCGAATGGGATTCCAGCCTTCGCTGAGCCCTTCTTCGTAGGCATTGCCGTTCTGGGAAATCAGCGCGCTGACGCGCTCAGGCCGGGACGCAGCCAGTCGAAAGCCGACGGGGGCGCCGTAGTCGAACACATACAGTGCATAACGCTTCAGTTCGAGAATCTCGGTGAAGCCTTCGACCACTTCGGCCAGATGGTCGAAGGTGTAGGCAAAGGCATCGGCGTCAGGCGCTGCGGAGAAGCCAAAGCCGGGGAGGTCGGGGGCGACCACACGATATTTGTCGGCGAGCCGGGCGATGAGCCCACGATACTGATGACTCGACGTCGGGAAACCGTGCAGCAGGAGGACAACCGGAGCGTCCTTGTGTCCGGCATCGCGATAGAACACATCGATGCTCGATCCTGTACGACGATCTTCAACAGCGACCGTTTGATACGTCGGCGTCGCAAACATGATGACCTCCAGAGTGGGCTGATTCGAGAATGGCGGTGTGGCTGAAGTCCTTGATCACGCTGCGCGACGGACAGGCCGGGCAGCGTGAAGGGTCAATCAACGTATCCGGGACAGCAGGCGCGGCAAGGACGTTGCCAGAAGACTGAACGACGCCGCGAGAAGCACCAGGTCCTTGAGCAGAAACTGGCCTGGCAGTGCGGAAATCGCAGGAAAGCCGCCGGCGCTTGCTTCAGCCACACCTGGTGTCGTGGCAAAGAAGGTCAACGTGATCAGGTAGGTCATGGCCGACATGGCGGCGCCCAGCGCCGAGAGCACGGGAACGAATGCGCCGGCTGCGAGTGCGACCGCGGTGGACAGTTCCAGCGTCCCGATCACATAGCTTGCACCCTGAATGCCGAATGCCACATGCAGCCAACTCATGATCGGACTATTGGCGATGAACGGTGCGATGCCATGCGCCTCGTAGCTGGTGAATTTCATGCCGCCAAACCACAGGAACACGATCACGAGCGACCATCTCAGCAGCGCCTGTGACATGTAAGCGCCCGAGGATCGTTCGGCCACTGCGAACTGGGACAACGCGGATTGCGGGATCGATGCCATGATGAAACTCCGTATGAAGAAACAACAAGGAAAAATGCTCTCCGCGTCGCGGTGGAAGGTGAGCTTGCTGTGCGAGTTGAAGGGCTGACTCAAGCGAAGCTGTGCTTAAGTCGTGAATGCAGTCTGCGCATTCCCGGACAATGGCGATAGACGCTAATATGGGGAAGCGACCTCTCATTTTCTGGAAGGCCATGGATCAGCTCGATGCAATGGCGGTGTTTCTCGCCGCAGCTGAAATGGGGAGTTTTTCGAAAGCGAGCCGCAGGCTGGGCGTGCCGCTCGCCACGGTCAGCCGCAAGATGGCCGACCTGGAGACGCATCTGCGAGCCACGCTCCTGATCCGCTCGGCGAAAGGGCTCGAACTGACTCCCGCCGGCCGGTCTTACGCGGTGTCAGCGAAGGCCATTCTCGAGCAGGTGGTCGAGGCGGAGCGAACGGCGGCAGGAGAGTACGCCGAGCCGAAAGGTGACCTTGTTGTGACGGCGCCCATCATGTTCGGCAGGCTGCATGTGCTGCCGGTGGTTACGCGCTTCCTTGCTTCCTATCCGGAGGTTGCCGTGGGACTCGTCCTGACCGACCGGATCACGCATTTTCTCGACGATCAGGTGGACGTGGCACTGCGCGTCGGGGATCTTCCGGACAGTAACCTGATTGCGGTCGGGCTGGGCTCGATCAGACGCGTGGTGTGCGGCAGTCCGGAGTATCTCGATTCGCGGGGAGAACCCGCTGAGCCGGCGGACCTCGCGCTGCACAGCGTGATTTCGTTCGACAGCATATCGGCGTCGGCGCGGTGGAGCTTCTGGTCGGATGGTGAGGAGATTTCCGCGCCGATACAGCCGCGGCTGAGCGTCAATACCATCGATGCCGCAATCGACGCTGGGCTTTCAGGTGCGGGTCTGGTTCGGGCGATGTCTTATCAGGTGGCTGAGCATGTACGGCAGCAGCGGTTGCGTGTCGTGCTGGAGAGGTTTGAGCCGGAGGCGCTGCCGGTCCATCTCGTGTATGACAGGCAGCGTAGGTTGCCTTTGAAACTGCGTACGTTTGTGGATTTTGTGGTGCCGCGGTTGCGGGATAGGGTGAGAGAGGCGAGTTTGTGAGACGTGCTCGGCTCAGTTCGGAAGCTTAGCGACAGCCTGTCGGGGGAAGGTCCAGATAGTCGTGTCGGCAGGCAAGCCCTTCGGTCGCGCACGTTCGCGGAGTTCGCGGGCTTGGTTTTGCGTGAGTTGTGCGCCGATCGTCGTCATAGAAATATCACGGCGTGTCTGGTCGGCGATGAGGTTTTTGGATTCAAGGCGTGTTCTTCATCAATGCGGGGCGGTTCTGCGTTGATTGTCGGGCAGAGGTCGGCCAAAAGCGGACGACCGACACGAGCGCGTGGATCGTTGACAATCGGTGTACGGAAAAATATAAATGACTCTGATCGAGGCTTTTCTGCCTCATTGTGATTTTCGCAAGCGGTTTACACCGATTGAATATTGAGTCGGTAAGCAACCTGTCCTGCCAGTATTTCGGGCACGAGGTTAGGAGATGTGCGCCATGACTGAAAGTGTCCATCCCTTTTACGAATCAAAGCGAAGCGCCATGGAGGCCAGCATGTGCCATCGCCTCGATTTGGCTGAGCCGATCTTGCGCGAGCGCACGCACTTTTCGGACATTGAAGGCGTCAAGCATGCGGTGATGGCTGAATTCGATTTGGTGCTCACCCAATTGCCCTATGTCGGCGGCTCAGAAAATCGCATGAGCAACTTCTTCATGCGCCTCATTGGCTTCCTGGCCATCGGCCGGGTGCTCCGACGGCATGGTGTGCCGCTTCCGGTGATTTGCGACGTCACGCGAGAAACCTTGAAGTCAGAAGGGCTCGCAGTGCCCGAAGCAGAGCGCCTCGCTGCAGGTCGCCAATTTATGTCGACAGAGAACCGAGCCCAGTTGAGCAAGCAGGCCGTCATGAGCATGACAGAAGGTCATCGGGAAACATTTCCGGACGACTTTGCATACGAGTTTGTCGAGCCGAGCCCCGGTGAGAACTTCGAATTCGGTATCAACTACACGGCTTGCGGTTTCTGTAAGTTCGCCGCTCGCCATGGTGACAAGGAACTCCTGCCCAGCATCTGTGGGCTCGATTTCGACGACTATGCGACGCGGGGCATCCACCTGGAAAGAACGCAAACATTGGCGGGCGGAGCGAGCCATTGCAATTTCCGGTTCTCAAGACGGAAGGCTGAATAAAACTCCCGGCAGAATGATTGCAGCAGGTTTCCTTCCACAATTCCGAGCGGAGTGCACCGATCAAAGGCACAGCGTTTGCAGGCCCAGCAACGTGGATGCTCATTGTCGAAATGATTTCGTGGGTGGCTGCTTTCGGGAGGCATGATCGACCGAAACGGGTCGGCAACTGCCTTTCGCCCTCCTACCCCACCCCCCCACGCCCCACCGCATCCACAAACGCCTCCAACTCCGGAATATCCACCGGCTTCGTAAAATGCCGATCGAACCCGGCTTCGATCGCCATGGCCTTATCGCGCGTTTGCCCGTACCCGGTAATCGCCGCAAGCGTCTTCCCTTTCATGCGCGGATCGGCCCTGAGCCGTCTTGCCACCTCATACCCATCCATCCCTGGCAGCCCGATATCCAGCAAGATGACCTCCGGGTTCTCGGCTTCAGCCATCTCCAGCGCCCCATGCCCATCGTGGGCGGTGACGACATGATGTCCCCATCCTTCCAGCAGCATGGCCAGTGACTGTGCGATATCGACATTGTCATCCACCACCAGCACGCGTTTGCCGCGCACGGCCTCCGGCAGGACCGCCTTCAGCTCAGTCTCAGCCACCAACTCGACAACAGGCGCCAGCGGCAGCACCACAACAAACTCAGACCCCAACCCCAGCCCCGCACTGACAGCCTCGATCTCCCCCCCATGCAACTCCACGAGATTGCGCGCGATGGTCAACCCAATCCCCAACCCCCCCTGCGATCGCGCGAGCCCCCGTTCCGCCTGCCCAAAAAGCTCGAAAATCCGCTCGAGCACTTCCGCCGCCATCCCGATGCCGTTATCCCGCAGATGCAAGCGCGCGCGCCCATCGTCCGTCTTGAGAATCAGCGCGATGGACCCGCCGTCGTCGGTATATTTCGCCGCATTGGTCAACAGATTCACCAGCACCTGCTCAAGCCGTACAGCATCGCCAAAAACTTCCACCGCCCGACGCGGCAGCGTGACGCTCACGTCGTGATGCTTGGCATCCATCAACCCCTGTACGGCTTCCAGCGCGCGCTCGATGATATGCAGCAGATCCACCCGGTCATGTTTCAGTTCGATCAGCCCGCTCGTGATCCGCGACACATCCAGCAGATCGTCCACCAGACGCCGCAGCATGCCCGTCTGCCGATGAAGAATGTCGATGAAACGGCGCGCGGCGGGTTCATCGGCGCGGCGGTCGAGCAAGTGGACCGTGTTCATGATCGCGCCCAGCGGGCCGCGCAGTTCGTGCGCGAGCATCGCCAGGAATTCGTCCTTGCGGCGATCGGTCTGACGCAGCGCAATCTCGGTGCGTTCCTGTTGCAGGATCAGCGTGCTGTTCTCGAGCGAAATCACCGCCTGCGTCGCCAGCGCCTGGACCACTTCCACGCGCTCCTGCGTGAACGCGTTCGCAAACGCATGGTTCTCCAGGAACAGCAAGCCGATGAACCGCTCCTGACGCTGCAGCGGCACGCACAGCACGGAGCGTGTGCCGAGCTGGCGGACTTCGGGATGATTAGCGAAGAGGCCGTCGGTGGCGGCATCCGCGAGTACGAGGGATTCCTTGCTCCGAGCGACATAACGCAGGATGGCCTGCGGAATATCCGCGCATTCGCTGAGCGGCGTGCTCTCCGATGCCGTAATCAGCCCTTCGTCCGCCGTCACCCTGGCGCGCACCATCAGCGAGCCTGGCGCATCCAGCACCAGGATGCCTGTTTGCGCGCCCGCGACTTCCACGACGATTTGCAGGATGCGCTCGTACAAGCGCGCCTGGACCGTTTCGGCGGAGATGGCCTGCGACGACTTGATGAGGCCGAGCGTATCGAGTTCGCCGCCTCTGGACGATAGCGCCGGCACTTTCGCCGCGAAAAACGCAGGGTAGTCCAGCGTCAGCCGATGCGCCTTCACGGTCGCACCCCAGCGGCTGTATCCGTCGTGCGCCTTCTGAATGTGCAGCGCGGCAAAAGCCGGTTCATTCTGCGCCAGCAGGAAACGCCCGCGCAGTTCATGGGCGATGGCCTCGTCCTGAAGGAAGCCTTCACGTTCCGCGCCTTCGATAGCCGCGCGATAAAGCTGCAACGCGCGCCAACCATCGCCGTCGAGACGCGCGAGTTCGGCATCGACCAAGGCGAGCTTGTGATCGAAGCTCTGCGGACCGTGCATGGCCCACACGGCGAGTTGCTGCTGCATCACCGTGACCGACGGACGCGCTTCGGCGCCGGTTGCATCGTGGGAGGCCGTCAGCGACAGAATCGTGTAGTACACGTGTTCCGCCGACGTAATCATCCCCTGGATGCCCTTCAACGCGGCGTTCGCCTCGCTCGAACAGCGTTGAGCGAGTGCGTGATCGCCGGCGAGATAGGCCGCCTGCAAACGCGCGACCCAATAATGTCCGATGGCCGTATCGTTGCCGTGCGCGTCGGCGAGAAAGTCCGGCTCGTTGAAGTCGGCGTCGTCGAAAGTTGTGACCGACGCGGTCTGTCCGGTCAGGTTGCGTACCAGTTGACGGAACGGCAGGATGATCGACGTCGCAATCTGGTTCTTCTGCGTGATGACGAAGTCCAGACCGATCTCCGACTGTTCGAGCAAGTCGCTCAGCGTAACGGCCGCAGGCAGGCTGTTGATCAGCAGACCGGCGAGCGTGAAGGCCGCGTAAGCCAGTTCGCCCGACTTGAGCGCGGCGGCATAGCCTTCCTGCATCAAGGGCAACGTATCGCGCAGCGGCGCCTTCCAGACGCTCACCACCAGCGAGAACACCTGGAGCGTGCGCGCGAGTTCGCCGCTGTCGCCGAAGCGGCGTGCAAGATCCACGGCCAGCGCGCCGAACGCGTAAGCCGTGTCGTACTCGCCGGTGCGCGCGTGATGCAGCGCCCCGTAGAACACGTAGGCATAGGAAGAAGACGCCGACGGCCCGTAGCGCAGCGCCATATCGGTGCCTTTCATCGTGACGAAGGCGAGGACGTCGTTGGCGCCGCTGAAGTAGGCGGGCGGTCCGAGCGTCGAGAGCAGGCGCATGCAGGCGCGCACCTCTTCGTCCGCCACTTCGGGCGCGTCCTTCAGTTCGCCGATGCGCCGCTGTCCGAGACTCGCAAGCACGTTCGCCGCTTCCCGTTCGATGGCTGCGTCGAGATCGTCGAGCGGCCATTCCGCCGCGAACAACGCCAGCCCCTCACGGCCAATCTGCAACGCGCGGCCCGAGTTTCCCGCGACCATCGCCGCGAGCACGCGAAGCGTGCAGAGGTCCGCCTGGCTGCTCTTCGAGCGCGCGTGGCCGAGCGCGTTTTGCGCCAGATCTTCGGCGATGGTGTGACGGCCCGTCAGATACGCGCATTCCGCCAGTTCGCGATGCACCGCGAAGGTCAGATCGCGGTGCCCAGTCCACGCGTCTTCGGGCAACTGGCGGAGAGCGGCATCGAGATAGTCGAAGGCAGCCTGATACGCGGCGGAAGTCCTCGCCTTGCGGCCGGCGGCAAGATTCAGATGCGCGAGGCTCAGGCGTTCCGCCGGGCGTTCGATGAGTTCCTGCCCGAGATTGAGCTGATCCGCGATATCGAACAGCGATTCATCGAACAACGGTTCGTCGGACTGGATGGCGGAACATCGGCCGAGCAAGCGGCGCCCAATGTCCAGATGCAGCGACCGGCGCTGTTGTGGGCTCATCGACAAGTACGCCGCCTGCTGCACGCGATCGTGACCGAACTGCAGCACGGCGGGCAGATTCGCCAGTCTGTCGTCGAGCGGGCCGGCCACGCGCGGCAGCTTGTACGCGTGGTGCAACGGCAGCAGCAGCCCCTCTTCGAGTGCGGGCCAGAGATCGCCCATCACCGCCATGCCGGAGCGCGCGGTGACATCGGCGAGCAGACTCACATCGAAACGATGCCCCAGACATGCGCCCGCCTGGAGCAGATGCTGGGTCGGCTCGGGCAGCCGGTTCAGCGTCTGCACCATCAGTTCGACGACATTGCCGCTCAACGGCGCCTGTTCCAGTTCGACGAGATCCCAGCGCCACCCGCCCGCGTCCTGATCGAAACGAATGAGGTCTTCGTGATGCAGCGTATGCAGCAGACGACGCACGAAGAACGGATTGCCCGCGGTCTTGCTGAGAACGAGATCGGCGAGCGGACGCACTTCCTCGGGCGGTTGATTCAGCGCATCGGCGATCAGGCTCTCCACGTCTTCGCCACGCATGGGCCCGAGATGCAGTTCGAGCAGATGTGCGTTGCCGCTGCGAATGGCGGCCAGCGTCAGGTTCAACGGATGCGACAAGCCGACTTCCTCGTCCCGGTACGCACCGAGCATGAACAGGAAGCGGTGGTCGCCATCGCTCATCCAGCGCGTGATCAGCTGGAGGGACGCGGCATCGACCCATTGGAGGTCGTCGAGGAACAGCACGAGCGGATGCGCTTCCTTGGCGAACACGCCCAGGAACGCGGTGAAGACGAGGTTGAGCCGGCTGACGGACTCGCCTGGAGCCAAGGCCGGAACCGGCGCTTGCGGTCCGATCACATGCTGCACTTCGGGCACCACGTCGATCAAGACCTGGCCGTTGAGCGCCACGGCGTCCTGGATCTCCTGTTTCCAGACCGCGAGCGCGGCTTCGGATTCCGACAGGATCTGCCGCACCAGCATCCGGAAAGCCTGCACGATGCCGGTATACGGCACGCTGCGTTGAAGCTGGTCGAACTTTCCCGCGATGAAACGCGCGTGACGCTCGACGACGGGCCGCTCCAGATAACTCACCAGCGCGGACTTGCCGACGCCCGGTTCACCGGTGATCAACACCAGTTCGCGCTGTCCGGCGCTGACGCGGGCGAAGGTTTCGTCGAGCAGGCGCACTTCATCGGCGCGGCCGTAGAGTTTCTCGGCGATCTTGAATTCGCGCGGCACGTCATGCCGGGCGAGCGCGAACGGTTCGATGGCGCCCGTCGCCTGCCATTGCGCACGCGCGTGACGCAGGTCGGCGGCCAGCGCTTCGGCGGTCTGATAGCGCAACTCGGGCTCTTTCTCCAGCAGCTTGAGCACGATATGCGACAGCGCGAGCGGCACGTCCGCGCGCAGTTCATGCGGCGGCCGTGGCCGGCGGGCCAGATGCGCATGAACCAGTTCCACCGGATCGTCAGCGGCGAAGGGCGCCGAGCCGGTCAGCATTTCGTTGAGCGTGGCGCCGACGGAATAGAGATCGGCGCGCAGATCGACTGAACGTCCCGTCCGTCCGGTCTGCTCCGGCGAGAGATAACGCAGCGCGCCTTCGAGCAACGCGGGACTGGTGCGCTCCACCGCAAGCTTGGACAGCGTGGTCGCGATGGCGAAATCGACCAGCGTCAGCCGCTGGGCCGAATCGAGCACGATGTTCGCCGGGTTGATATTCCGATGGACGATCTTGTTCGCGTGCAGCGCGGCCACTGCTTCGGCCAGTTGCACGGCGATGTCGAGCACATCGTCGATGGCCATGGGGCCGGTCGACAGCCGATCAGCGAGGTTGAACGGTCCGCCGTCGTGCATCACCAGCGCGAGCCGGCTGTGATTGCCGGCGAGTCCCACCATTTTGACGACGCCCGGCAGATCCAGACCGTCCAGCAGCGCGTGCTCATGTCGCAAGGAGGCGATTGCGCCGACGTCATCGATGCCGGCAACGGTCTCTTTGAGAATCAGGCTAACGTCCGGCGACTCGATCCGGCTGATGATGCTGCGCGCACTCCGGCTGACCATGGCGGCGGCGCCCGCGTCGAGCGTCGCCGGGATCCCCTGGTCGGTTAGGTTGAGACGCAGCAAGTCCATCGAAGCCATCAGCGATCTTTAGTGTGCGGCGGACGCCGACATTAGCGCATTTAAGCGATTTTTTCAGAGGCAAACTTGTAGCAAGATTGAGTCCCGCAGGCGCAGGCGTTCGGGTTTGAGGCGAGATCAGGCGCTGCGCGGCCGCCATGGTAACGTCTGGACGGCCGCGCGAGACGGGCTTGGCGCGATCGCTTCATCGCCCGGCTCGCGCCCGCTGAAAAAATTTCCGAACCGTCACGTCAGACCCGCGCAAACCGCTCATGAACCGTGCCGTCACTCTTCCCTCGCTCAACGCGATCCGGGCATTCGAAGCGACAGGACGCACGTTGAGCGTCTCCAAGGCGGCAAGCGAGCTGGCGGTCACGCCGGCCGCGGTGAGCCGGCAGGTCAAGGCGCTCGAAGGCTTTCTCGGGCTGCAACTGTTCGAACGCGTCAGGGGACGGCTTGAACTGACGTCGGCGGGCGCGCGCTATCTCGCCGAACTGATGCCGCTGTTCGCCGGTCTGCGCCAGGCCACCGACAGCATTCGCACAGCCGGCAGACGCTCCCATGTGCTCAAGATCCGCTCGCCCGCGACGTTCGCCGTGCGCTGGCTGATTCCACGGCTCGCGAGTTTCCATCGGCAGTTCCCGGATATCGACGTGCAGCTCACCACGTCATCGGCGCCGCTGGATTTCAGGCGCGAGGACATCGACGGCGGCATCCAGCTCGGCGACGGCCGCTGGCCCGGCCTCTCCGTGCAGCGGCTCATTCCCAACGAACTCGTGCCGGTCGCGGCGCCCTCGCGCAAGATCCGCGCGCGCAGCAAGCTGACCGGCGAGACGCTCCTGCATTCGCTCGCTCGCGCCGACGACTGGGCCATCTGGATGGAAGCAGCCGGCTTCGCACGCGATCCGCGCCGCCGCGAGATGCGTTACGAGACCTCCTTGCTGGCGTATCAGGCGGCCATCGAAGGACATGGTGTCGCTGTCGCGCAGAAAGCGCTCGTGCGCGCCGAGCTCGATAGCGGACAACTGGTCGCGCCGTTTCGTTTCGAGCTGGACCGGGGCGCCTATACCTACTACTTCGCCTGGCCGGCGCGGCACGCGTCCGAGGCGCTCACGACGTTCCGCGACTGGCTGGTGTCGCTCGTGAAGACGGACGCCACCCTTTAACAAAAAGTCAAAGCCTCGTTTCCAAAAAGTCGATTGTTCCGCCGGTCGCGCAACTCTAATCTGCGGCCATGGTTCGATGCAACGTCGAACCCGGAGACAGGACAACGACATGATCCGAGACAGCTTGAAAGGCGTTCGCGTGCTCGATTTCTCGCACGTGCTGGCCGGCCCCGTATGTTCGATGACGCTCGCCGATCTCGGCGCGCACGTGGTGAAGATCGAGCCGCCAGGCGGCGAGATAGGCAGACAGATTGGGCCGCCGTGGGTGAACGGCGTCAGCCCGGCCTTCATGAGCGTCAATCGCGGCAAGTACAGCGTGGCGATCGATCTCAAGACCGACGCGGGGCGCCGCACCGTCGCCGAGATGGCGCGCCAGGCGGATGTGCTGGTCGAGAACTTTCGTCCCGGCGTGATGGCGTCGATGGGACTCGGCTACGAGACGCTCCACGCGCTCAATCCGCAACTGGTCTATTGCTCGATCTCGGCGTTCGGGCAGCGCGGCGAGAGCACGCGCCGGCCGGGTGTCGATGGTGTGATTCAGGCCGTGAGCGGACTCATGAGCACGCTCGGCACCGCGCAGGGCGATCCGCTGAAGGTGCCGGTGCCCGTCGCCGACATGATCGGCGGCTATCTCGCCGCCATCGCCGTGCTCGGCGCACTGCATGCAGCGCGTGCGCAGCGCAAGGGCCAGCACCTCGACGTGAGCCTCTATAACGCGACGCTGATGCTGCAGCAGATCGGTTTCGCCGCGTTCTTCGCTTCGGGTTCGGAGCCGGAGAAGGTCGGCAGCGCGGCGCCTTATGCCTGCCCGAACGAAGCCTTTCCCACGCGCGACGGATGGATGATGGTCGTCGCCTATCACACGGCACGCTGGAGCGCGCTGTGCGAGCTGCTCGACGCGCCGCAACTCGAAGCCGATGCGCGCTTCGCCAGCAATGACGCGCGCGTGCGGCATCGCGCCGAACTCCATGAGATTCTCGCGGCGCGCTTCGAGCAGCGGACCACGGCCGAGTGGATCGAGCTGCTCTCGGCGAGGGACATTCTCTGCGCGCCGGTCACGACCTATAGCGAGGTGATGGAGTCGGTGGAGTATCGGCAGAGCGGGATTGCGCGCACCGTCGTGCATCCGGTGGCGGGGTGCATCAGGACACACGGGTTTGCGCTCGGGCCGTCGGATCCTCCCGCATGCGATGAAACGCCCGCGCCCGTGACCGGCCAGCACACGCTCGACATGCTCGGCCTGTACGGCTTCGACGAAGAAACCATCGCCGCCTTGCTCAATGCCGGCGTGATCCGCGCCGCCGCGGCGCATGCCGGAACGGTCTAGGAGCGCTCGCATGGAAATGGAACAACCCATCGTACACACCGAACTGCATGGCCGCGTCGCGCTCGTACGGCTTGCCTCCGGCAACCCGTTGAACCCACTGACCGACGCGCTGATCGACGCGCTCGTCAGCGCAATGCAGCGCATCGAGGCGGACCCCGCCGTGCATGCGACCGTGCTGACCGGATCGGACAAGGCCTTCGCGGCGGGCGCGGATATCGTCGGAATGGCGCCGCTCGACTACGCGACGGCGTTCTCCGAAGACCTCATCGGCCGGAACTGGGATCACCTGCGCAGGCTGCGCAAACCGCTCATCGCGGCGGTCAGGGGTTACGCGCTCGGCGGCGGCTGCGAGCTGGCGATGATGTGCGACATCGTCATCGCTGCCCGCGATGCGCTGTTCGGCCAGCCCGAAATCAAGCTCGGGATCGTGCCGGGCGCGGGCGGCACGCAGCGTTTGCCACGCGCGGCGGGCAAGTCGACTGCGATGCTCGCGTGCCTCACGGGCGAAGCGCTCCCGGCGTCCGACGCGCTGGCGTGCGGCCTGATTTCTAAAGTCGTCGAGCCGGATGCGCTGATCGAGGAAGCGTTGCGGATCGGACAGCAGATCGCCCGGCATTCGCTGCCGGTGATCGTGGCGGTCAAGGAGGCTGTCGATCGTTCCTTCGAGTCGTCGCTGGCGGAAGGGCTGTTGTTCGAGCGGCGTCTGTTTCATGCGGGTTTTTCGCTGGCGGACCAGAAAGAAGGCATGGCTGCGTTTCTTGAGCGGCGCACCGCCCGTTTTGTCAATCGATGAAGCAAGGATGAGGAGACAGACCGTGCAGGATAGGGAACCTGATGCAAGCGCAAGGCCGCTGGTGCGCCACGCCGTTGAAGCGGGCGTAATGACCATCACGCTCGACGAACCATCGAACGGCAATGCGCTCACGCTGGCCATGACCGCGGCGCTTTCGGACGTGCTCGAAAGCGTCAACAGCAGGGACGACGTGCAGTGTGTCGTGCTGCGTTCGTCGTCGAAGCACTTCTGCACGGGCGGCAACGTCAAGGACATGCAGAGCGGCAAGGATCTGATGGACGGCGGCGTCGAAGCGGTGCGCGAGCGTTTGCGCCATGGCCTGCACCGGATCACGCGGGCGCTGAGCACGATGGAAGTGCCGTCGCTCTGCGCCGTGAATGGCGCGGCGGTGGGCGCGGGCTGCGACCTCGCGCTGATGTGCGACATTCGGCTGGCAGGCGTGCGGGCCGTGTTCGCGGAGAGCTTTCTCCGGCTCGGTCTCGTGTCGGGGATCGGCGGCGCGTGGTTCCTGTCCCGCATCGTCGGGCCCGCGAAGGCGCTCGAACTGACGCTCACCAGCGAGTTCGTCGATGCCGAGTCGGCGCGGCGCCTGGGCATTGTCGCCCACGTTCATCCCGATGCCGCACTCGACGACGAAACGCGTGCGCTCGCTTTGCGGATCGCGGCGAATCCTCCCCGCGCGTTGCGCATGGCAAAGAAGCTCGTGCAGGAGTCGGCGCACGGCACGCTCTCCGCGTCGCTCGAACTGGCGGCGAACATGCAGGCCATCCTCCTGTGCGGCAGCGAGCACAAGCAGGCGGTGTCCGGTTTTCTGGAGCAGCAGGCGCGGCAGAAGGCGTCCCGCATGTGACGCGGACGCACACAATCAACGATGGAGACAAGCATGACAACCCGACCTCACGCGCATCATCGTGGTCCCGGCATGGTACGGATCATCGCGACATCGAGTCTCGGCACGATGCTCGAGTACTACGACTTCTTCGTCTATGTCGCGCTCACGGCGACCCTGACGAAACTCTTCCTGCCTTCCACCGACAGCACCGTCGCGGCGCTCGTGGGTGTCGCGACCTTCGGCATCGCCTATGTCGCGCGGCCGCTTGGCACTGTCATCTTCAGTCCAATGTCGGACCGCATTGGCCGCAAGAAAACCTTCGTCATCACGCTCGCCATCATGGGGATCGCCACGGTCGGTATCGGTTGCCTGCCGACCTATGCCGTAGCGGGCGTCGCCGCGCCCATCGCGTTGCTGACGCTGCGCATCGTGCAGGGCGTCGCGCTCGGCGGCGAGTACGGCTCGGCCGTCGTCTATGTCATGGAACATGCGCCGGAAGGGAGCAAGGGCGCGGCAACCAGTGTCCTGCAAAGCACGGCGAGCATCGGCCTGCTGCTTGCGCTCGTTGTCGTGGGCGCGTTGCGGCTGTCGCTCGACGCAGCAAGCTTCGCTTCATGGGGATGGCGTGTGCCGTTCGTGATCTCCGCGCCGATCGTGGCCGTCGCGACCTGGATCCGGCTCGGCATGACGGAGACGCCGGTCTTCGCCGAGATGAAGGAAGCGGGCCGCCTGTCGAAGCGGCCGTTGCAGGAGACGCTGTCGAGCCGTACATCGTGGAAAGCCATCCTGGTCGCGATGTTCGGCGCGCAGGGCGGCACGTCGGTCTCGCTCTATACGTCGATCGTCTACATGCTGTATTTCCTGCAGAACGTACTCAAGGTCGAGCCGATGCAGGCCAATCTGTGCCTCGGCTTCGGCATCTTGATCGCGGCGCCGCTCTATCCCGTGTTCGGCAAACTGTCCGATGCGATCGGGCGGGCGCGCGTGATGTTGATCGGCATCGTGCTGTGGATCGCGGCGGTTTATCCGGCGTTCGCGGGCATCCGGTCGAGTGTGGCTTCGGCGCAGTGGGTGTCGGTGTCGCTGCTGATCGCGGTGCTTGCGATTCTCACTGCGATGATCATGGCGCCGCTGCCTGCGTTCATCGCCGAGTGCTTTCCGCCGCAGAGCCGCACGACCGGATTCGGCCTGGCGCAGCAACTCGGCAATGTCGTGTTCGGTGGATTCCTTCCGCTCATCAGTCTCTCGCTTGTCAACCTGACCGGGAATCCGCTTGCGGGCGTCGGATATTCGATTGCTTCGCTGTTGCCCTGTCTCGCGGTGACGTGGATCTGGGGGCTGAAGCAGGACGCACGCGCGAGAAGTGCGAGGGCGGGGGGCGTGTCGGCGCGTGGGGCGGGTGAGCCGGTGTCGATGCGTTGAGTGGCTCGTGCGATGACCATGACGCACCGCCGCTATACCAGCAGATGCCGCCGCAAAACCATTGTCTGATGGTGCTGGCTGTTGCTTCGCCTTTAATGGAGGCGTCGGCCGCGTCGATACGACGCGCTCGCCTTCGCAACGCTTCCTTTGAAGGATCGAACATGAAGACCGTCATCGTGCTTACGTCACACAATATTCTTGGCAATACAGGAAAACCGACTGGCTTCTGGCTCGAAGAATTCACCGCGCCCTACTACACGTTCAAGGACGCGGGTGTCGAGGTGACCGTGGCATCGCCGAAGGGCGGCCATCCACCGATCGACCCGAGAAGCGACGATCCCGACAATCAGACCGACACGATGCAACGCTTCAAGAAGGATGCCGATACTCAAAAGGTGCTCGCCAACTCCGTGAAGCTCTCCGACGTGCGGGCAGAAGATCACGACACGATCTTCTACGCGGGCGGCCACGGACCGATGTGGGACCTCACCGAGGATCCCGTTTCGATTGCGTTGATCGAAAGCTTCTACAACGCCGGCAAGCCGGTGGCCGCTGTCTGCCACGGGCCGTGCGTGTTTCGTCACGCGACATTCGAAGGCCAGCCGCTGGTGAAGGACAAGCGTGTCACCTGTTTCACCAACGACGAAGAAGAAGCGGTCGGCTTGACGAAGGTCATGCCCTTTCTGGTCGAGGATGAATTGAAGCGTCTGGGCGGACGCTTCGAAAAGGTGAAGAACTGGGACGTCCTCACGGTGACCGACGGGCGGTTGATTACCGGGCAAAACCCGGCATCGTCGGGCCCGACCGCGAAGGAATTGCTCAAGCTGCTCAACGCCTGATCGAACACGTTCCTGCATGGCCACGGGTCGAATGTGGAGAACCTATGAAACGCCTTGCATCCGCCGCGCTTGTCTGCGGCCAGCTTTTCATCGGCATGACAGGCCATGCGGAGGACGAAGGAAAATCAGGCTGGCGCTATAGCCTGCCGCTGAAGGTCGCGCTCGATGCCGCACAGGAAGCGCTGCGCGTGTGCGAGCAGAAGCATTACTGGGTGACCGCGACTGTCGTGGACATGGACGGCGTGCCGCAACTCGTGCTGCGCGGCGACAAGGCCACGGTACACACCGCCGAATCCAGTTTCCGAAAGGCATTCACTGTGGTCACGCTCGGCCCCGAATTCGGCTTCGACCGGTCGAGCGGCTTTTTCGAACTCATGAAGACCAGTCCCTATGCGCCGCAGCTTGCGACGGTTCATAACGTCATGGCGCTGCCGGGCGCCGTGGCGTTCAAGGTCAACGGCGAGATGATCGGCGCCCTCGGCATTGGCGGCGCACCGGGCGGCGACAAGGACGAAGTGTGCGCGGCCGCCGGCGTCGCGAAGGTTGCGAACGAACTGCCGCATTGAGCCATGTTGTACTGATGTCGCTTCGAAGAAGGGTATATCCTTGTGTCAGTCGCATGGCCCTTCCCAAACGACCTCCGATCGACATGGCTACCGATCCGTTGTCCAGCACCCGTCAGGGCATTCTGGACATCCTGCTCCAGCGCAAGAGCGGTTTGACGGTCGATGAAATCATCGAGGCCGTCGGCTTGAGCAGGACAGCGGTCAACCAGCATCTGATTGCGCTGGAACGCCGCAACTTCATCGAGAAAGGCGTTCCCAGAAAAACCGGCGGCCGGCCGGTTCAGGTCTATGTCCTCACGCAAGAGGGCACCAATCAGTTTCCCAAGCAGTATTCGTGGTTTTCCGCGTTGCTCGTGTCGACGCTACGCGATGAGCTCGGCACCGAGCGGCTCGACCATTACATGTTCGATCTGGGCGTCAGGACGTCGGCGAGCATGATTCCGCGTCTGGTCGGGAAGACGCGTTCCGAGCGCGTAACCGAGACCGTGAAGATCATGAACGAGGCAGGCTTCCGGGCCATGGAGATTGGTCCGGACCGTGTGTCCACGCTATCGCGCGTGGAGTGCACCAACTGTGTCTACCATGATCTGACGAAAGACTATCCCGAGGTGTGCCGTTTCGATATCGGCTTTCTCACCGGGCTGATGGGCACCGAGGTCGAACACCAGGCCTGCATGCAACGCGGCGGAGAAGCCTGCCGCTTTCGCTTCAAGCCGTTTCCGTAAGCTCACAGAGCGATTCTTCAGTCGCAGCCCCACTTGCACGACGAAGTTGTAACAGTCGAGCCTTTCAACACTTTTGACTATTGCGCCTGCCAAAAGCTGTGCCTATCTTGATGCCACAGGCCGCGTGTAACTCGCCCCAGTGACACGCGTGACCTGCTTCTATCAAGAGGCACAAGATGGCCATTGACTTCACCATGTCGTCGGCGCAGAAAGCCGTGCAATTGCGAGCACGGGCGTTCGCCGAGGACGTCCTCGCCCCTTTGCTCTACCAGGCCGAGCACGAATCCGATCTGACCACCGCATTCGTAAAGAAGAAACCAGCGTATATCGAAGCCTATCGGCAAGGCATTGCCACGGCGATGCTGCCGGCCGCATACGGCGGCGGCGGCTATTCCTGTCTCGACTTCACCATCGCGACGGAAGAGATTGCCGCCATCGATCCAGGATTCGCCTGTACCGTGCTGTGCAATGGCCTCGGACTGATGCCGGTCATCTGGTACGGGACCGAAGACCAGAAGCAACGCTTCGTCAGTGCGGCCACGTCGGATCCCAGCGAACAGTATCTCGGCGCGTGGACGGCGGCCGAGCCGCATCAATCGACGCACGCGGTGAATGACATCGATGATCCCCGTTCGCTGTCCGACATCACTCTGACCGCAACCCGTCGCGGCGACCACTACGTACTGAACGGAAGCAAGAAGTGGTCGTCGGCGGCGGGATGGGATGGACTCGGCGCCAATACCCAGACCGTCATCGTGCGCACCGACGGGCAAACTGTCGGCCCGAGAGGTCTTTCCGCGATCGTCGTGGAACGCGGCACATCGGGCATTGCGTGTCATGCGGCGCCACGGGACGAGTATCGAATGGGAACGAGCGCCACTATCGAGTTCCACGATGCCGAAGTCGCCGCAGACAATCTGCTTCCGGGTAGCCAGAGCAATGGCGATCGGGTCATCGACCGCAACTTCGCCTGGTTCGGACCGATGGCGGCCATTGCGGCGGCCGGCGTGGCGCGCGCGGCGTATGAAGTGTCCCTGCGCTTCTCGAAACGTCATGCGGGCAGCTCGCTTGCACCGCTCAGCCGGTTCGAGAATGTCGGCAATGTGCTGGGCGAGGTCGCGGCCAGGATCGAATCGGCGCGCTACTTTGCGTGGCGCGCCGCCGACTATCTGGACAAACATGACCAGCACGGCGAAATCTTCGGCGCGATGTGCAAGATCAACGTCACGGAGATGATGTTCGACTGCGTGTTCAGGTGCATGCAGCTGGTGGGCGCGCGTACCGGCGACGACGAATTCAGTTTCAGCAGACATTTGCACGATGCCGCGCTGCTGCCCATCTATGACAGCGGCAACATGGCCGCGCAACGGCGCCGCGTGCGCGGCATCATGGCGCACGAACGATTCAATCCACGTGCCGCCCTCGATGATCAGGCTGTCTATTCGCCGTCGCTTGCGGAAGGCGTCGGATGAAGCGCACGCGGTGGGCAACGTCATCGAAATACACGGAGCGAGCGTACGCTCGTCATGCCTGAAACGATCTGGACGTCAGGGGCTCATCTCATGCCAATCGACTTCACACTGACCGGCCCGCAACGGAAGTTGCAGAAAAATGCCCGCGAATTCGCCATCGAAATTCTTCAGCCGGTGGTCAGGCGGGCGGACGAGGAGCCTGACACGCAGAAGGCGTTCGCCATCACGAAGAGCGCTTATCTCGAGTGTTACAAGCTCGGTTTTGCCATGGGCTTCCTGCCCAAGGCGTACGGCGGCGGCGGGATCAGCAATCTGGATTTGCAGATCGTCGCAGAAGAAATCACGGCCGTCGACCCGGGGTTCGCCACCGTGCTGCTGGTGAACGGACTCGCGCTCATGCCGCTTGTCTGGTTCGGGTCGGACGCACAGAAGCAGAAGTGGCTCACCCAGGCAACGAGCGACCCGCGCGGGGAATATATCGCCGGATGGACAGTCAGCGAGGCGGTCAGTGAAACCGGCGGCACGGCGAACTTCGATCACCCGGCGGCGAGTCCGGCAGGCATCGGCCTGATCGCGAAGCATGACAAGGGGCGCGGCGAGTATGTGCTGAACGGGACCAAGTACTGGCCGTGCAATGCGGGCGGCTGGGATTTGAAGGGCGCGGACGTGAACGTCTGTATCGTGCGTACCGATACTTCAAAAGGCGGTCGCGAGGGACTCAGCGCGATCATCGTCCCGCGAGGAACGGCAGGCGTCAGTTATGCCCCACCCATTTCGAAGCTGGGGCATCGTCTGTGCCAGAACAATGCGATGACGTTCTCGGACTGCCGTGTGTCCGAAGAGAATGTGTTTGCGGTGGGAGACGGCGACCTTGTCATCAGCAAGGCATTCACGTGGTCGGGGCCGGTGGCGGCGATTGCGGCGGTGGGCGTGGCGCGCTCGGCCTACGAGTTCGCGCTGAACTGGTCGAAGACGCGCAGCGCGGGCGGCGGCGTGCCGATGATTCATCACCAGGCAGTCGGCTACATGCTCGCGGAGATCGCCATGAAGATCGAGGCCTGCCGGGCGTTCTCATGGAAAGCGGCACATTATCTCGATCAGTTCGATTCGGACGGCCACGCTGTCGCCGCGATGGCGAAGGTGTTCTGCGGAGAAGCGCTGTTCGGCGCGGTGTTCCGGGCGCTTCAGGTGATGGGTGTCAATGCGCTCGACAGGCAGCATCCGATGGAGAAGTTCCTGCGCGAAGCTGCCGTGTTCCCCTTGTACGATGCGGGCAACATCGGCATGCAGATGCGCAAGATCTGGGGTGTCATGCTGGACGAACAGTTCGACCCGCGAGCGATTGCCGACACGCGTCGGATGAGCTTCCGTAAGACAATGGAAAGCGCCGGCGCGGTGCTGCCATGACTTAGGCAGGCGTGCTGCTGAACTGGCGAAATACCATGGGATGCGTCGGCTATATCAACCGACGATGCGGGAATACCAATGGCAAGCTGCCAATCCCGGCCGCTCTTCGTAGACTGTTAAACAGGTCGATGCGGAGAGCGAGACATGGACGACATCATCAGCACGCAACGCCGCCGGACGCTCGGTGCGGCTGTCGCCATGGCGGGCGCGGTGGCATGCGGTGTGTCGTCCAGGCTCAGCGCACAGCCGGCGCAAACGAAAGCCTCCGGGACGTTTGAAGCGATCCACCAGATCGATGCAGGCGCGCTGAATGTCGGTTATGCGGAGGCCGGTCCGCCTGACGGCCCCGTGGCGATCCTCATACATGGCTGGCCCTACGATATTCACAGCTATGCCCAAGTCGCGCCGCTGCTTGCATCGAGCGGTTATCGCGTCATCGTGCCGTATCTGCGGGGCTATGGCTCCACGCGCTTCCGCTCGTCCGACACACCGCGCAACGGACAGCAGGTCGTCACCGCACTCGATCTCGTCGCCCTGATGGACGCGCTCGGCATCGACCAGGCCGTGCTCGGCGGCTACGACTGGGGCGCGCGCACCGCGGACATCGTCGCCGCACTCTGGCCCGCGCGCGTCAAGGCGCTGGTGTCAGTCAGCGGGTATCTGATCGGCAGTCAGGACGCGAACCGGAAGCCTCTGCCGCCATCGGCCGAACTTCAATGGTGGTACCAATACTATTTCGCGACCGAGCGTGGCGCGTTGGGTTATGCGGCGAACCTGGATGCGTTCAACCGGCTGATCTGGCAACTCGCCTCGCCGCGCTGGTCGTTCGACGACGCAACCTATCGGCGTTCGGCCGCCGCGTTCCGCAATCCCGATCACGTCGCCATCGTGATTCACAACTATCGATGGCGCCTCGGCCTCGCGCAAGGCGAGCCGCAATACGACGCGCTCGAACAACGGCTGGCCGCCGCACCCGCCATTCAGGTGCCCACCGTGACACTGGAAGGCGACGCAAACGGCGCGCCGCATCCGGAACCGGCGGCTTACGCACGGAAGTTCAGCGGCAAGTATGTCCACCACACGATAGCGGGCGGCGTCGGCCATAACCTGCCGCAGGAGGCGCCCCGTGCTTTTGCGGACGCGATTCTTCAAGCCGCCAGTCTGTGACGGCGGCTCAAACATGGCTGCGCGCTCAAGGAGCCTGGTTATGTCGGACCTGATGAAGACCATCGATGCGTGGTCACGGACCATCGTGATGATGCGATCGTGCATGAATCCGGCGGGTCTCGCCGCGTCGCGACACGCGGTGTGCGGGCTGCCGGACAAGAGCGCCGATCCATGCGGCGCCGGGCTGGTGGTGAGCGTGATAGAACGCCCCACGCCGACCACCGCCACGATCTACTGGCGCGACCCGACCCGTTGCAGCTATTGCGATCAGTCGTGGAGAATCCGGCGCGCGCGCAAGCGAGGGCGGTGTGCAATCAGTGGCGAGTCGATCGCGGCAGGCGATTTCGTCTATGCACCGATCCGGACCACCAGCGTGTGCAACGGGCACGCGATGATCCTTGCCTCGGTGATCGAGCAATACACGCTGGCGTGAAGCGCCGGCTATACCGTACCGTGATGCGCCGTCGGCGGAGCGGCGACGCGCCCGATCGCATCCAGCGCGACGAGCGGCACGACCGTTTGAACGTCGCGCGCGTGTCCGATGCCGAGCACCTCTGCCTTGCGGACCAGATCGGGCAGATTGCGGGAAGCCATTTTCCTCATGACCTGTCCGCGATAGATCTTCACGGTGACTTCGCTGAGGTTCATGTCGTAGGCAATCTGCTTGTTCAGCATGCCCGCGACGACGCGTTGCATGACGTCCTTCTCGCGCAACGTAAGTGACTCGAATGACGAGAACACGACCGCCAGCGCCGCGTCGGATGCGCGGCGCGCTGCATCGCGCTTCAGTGCATCGGCGATCGCGTCGAGCATGTCCTGGTCGCGGAAGGGCTTCTCGAAGAAATCGAGCGCGCCCGCCTTCATGGCCTTGACGGTCATCTCGATGTCGCCGTAGGCGGTCATGAAGAGTATCGGCATGTGCACGCCATGGCGCGCCAGGTCGGTCTGGAACGCCAGGCCGCTCGCGCCGCGCAGGCGCACGTCGAGGACAAGACAGCTCGGCACGGCGTATTTGGGAAAGGCGAGGAATTCGGCGGGCGAGTCGAAGGTCTGGACCCGCAGCCTGACCGAACGCACCAGACTCTGCAAGGTGAAGCGGATCGACTCGTCGTCATCGACCACATAGACCACCGGCGTCTGATCATCCGGCGTGGCGCCGCCGGACGCGGATAGCAGCATGGAGTTCATCTTTCCTCCTGTGCAGAGACCTTGCGCGGATGAGTCCGGGGCAAGAATCAGATTCGATACGTCAGGAAAGTCACGACAGGCAAGGGGAGTGTCCAGGCGGCCGACCCATTCGGTCACGCGCCTGGCGCCATGTCATGACTGTGGGCCAGCGTCATGTTACATAGCGATGCGAAACACTCTAGCAGGATTTAATAAAAAAATTCTGCCGAGTTGTGAGCGATGTTGGCTGCGATCCGGACTCCGTTGCAGCGTCGCGGGTTAAATAACCTTTGACGCGCTGAACAGGTTCTGCAACGCGCCGTATCGCTGCTGCGTGCACCTCGTATAGACCGACATACGTTGGTATGAACACGCCGCCGGGCCGCGGTTTCCACCACTATAGTTGCTGCATCACGCGACCGAAAACATCGGTAATGGAGAAAGCGACATGACCTTCGATAGCACCCGCGCGCAGATCCGGATCGAGCCGCGCAGCCCGTCGTACTGGCGCGTCATCATCGATCAGCCGCCGTTCAATATCTTCGGGCCGGATATGCTGCCGCAGCTCAACGCCGTGGTCACCGCGCTTGAAACGGACCCGCATGTGCAGGTGGTGGTCTTCGAGAGCGCGGTGCCGGGCTTCTTTCTCACGCACTACGATTTTGAGCCGCCGCTCGAAGCCACGACCAGCATGGCGCCCGGTCCGACGGGATTGCCGCCGTTGCCCGACATGCTGGTGCGCATTGGCCGGATGCCGGTGATCTCGATTGCGAAGATTCGCGGTCGCGCAACCGGTGTCGGCAGCGAACTGGCGCTGGCGAGCGACATGCGCTTCGCGAGCCGCGACAACGCGTTGCTGTCGCAATGGGAAATCGGCGCCGGGCTCGTGCCCGGGGGCGGACCCATGACGCGGCTGTCGCGGCTGATCGGTCGGGGGCGCGCGCTCGAAGTGCTGACGAGCGGAAACGACTTCGACGGCGCGCTGGCGGAGCGCTACGGCTACGTCAACCGGGCGTTGCCGGACGAGGAACTCGACGACTTCGTCGAAGCGCTCGCCACGCGCATCGCTTCCTTCGACAAGCAATCGCTTGCGGTCATCAAGCGCCATGTCAATGCACAGACGTTGCCGCCCGATACATCCGTCGCACCCGAATGGGACGCCTTCATCGCCGCCGTGCAGCGGCCGGCCGCTCGCGAGAAGATCGCTCAATTGATGGAGATGGGTTTGCAGAAGGATCCGGATGTGGAAGCGAGACTCGCGCATTACACAGGATCGTTGTGGCGCTAGTCCTTCTTCGGGTGAAGAGTGGCGCAAGCCAGGGAAGGTGAAACGGGCTCCTTGCGTGATAGGCTGCTTTTCGCGTCGGAAGCGGTACGGGTCGTCGGATGCGTATCGATTTCGTCGGAAGAGAGCGGCGAAAGGGAGCATCACATGGACCTCACCGGCTTTGCGCTCGAACCGTTGCACAACGACGGCGACCTGCTCATGTACCGCGCGAATCGCCCGGACTCGCCGGTCACGCTGCTCGTGCGCGTCGCGAATCAGCCTGCGTCGCCGACCATCATGCGGCTCGAACACGAATATGGCCTGGCCTCGCTGCTCGCGCCCGAGTGGTCCGCGCAGCCGCTCGCGCTCGATCTCGGACGCGTGCCGCCCGTGCTGATCCTCGATGACAGCGGCGGCGACCCGCTGGTCCGCGCGCTGGGCAAGCCGCTGGCACTGGCGCGCTGCCTGCGCATCGCCGTGAATCTCGCGCAGGCCATGGTCGAGATGCACGCGCTCGGCATCGTGCACAAGGACATCAAGCCCGCGAACGTGCTGGTCGACGCGGACGAGCACGTGCGCCTGACCGGCTTCGGCATTGCGTCGCTGCTGCCGCACGAGCATCAGCCGGCGGTGCCGCCGGAGGTCATCGCGGGAACGCTGGCCTACATGTCTCCCGAGCAGACGGGACGCATGAACCGCTCGGTCGACGCCCGCAGCGACCTGTATTCGTTCGGCGCGCTGTTCTACGAGATGTTGACGGGCTCACCGCCCTTCGCCGCATCGGATGCGATGCAATGGATCCACTGCCACATTGCGCGCCGGCCCGTGCCCGTGACGGATTGCGTCCAGGGCTTGCCCGCCGTGATCGCGTGCATTGTTGACCGGTTGCTCGCCAAGATCGCGGAGGATCGATACCAGACCGCACTCGGGGTGCTGGCCGATCTGCGAACCTGCCTCGCGGCGTGGGAAGCGAGCGGCGACATACCGTCCTTCACGCTCGGCACGTGCGATGCGTCCGACCGCTTGCGCATCCCGGAGAAACTCTACGGACGCGCGACGCAGATCGACGCGCTGCTCGCGGCGTTCGATCGCGTGACAACCCAGGGCGATGCCGAAATCGTCCTGGTTTCGGGCTATGCGGGCATCGGCAAGTCGGCGCTGGTCAACGAATTGCAAAAGGCGCTCGTGCCGTCGCGCGGCCTGTTTGCAGCGGGCAAGTTCGATCAGTATCAGCGCGATACCCCGTATGTGCCGCTCACGCAGGCGTTCCAGTCGCTCGTGCGTATCCTGCTCAACCGGAGCGATGCGGAACTCAAGCACTGGCGGCGCGAACTGACTGAAGCGCTCGCACCCAATGCGCAGTTGATGATCGCTCTGATTCCGGAGCTGGCGCTGATCATCGGCGAACAGGCGGCGGTGCCGGCACTGCCGCCGCAGGAAGCACGCAACCGGCTTCACATTGTGTTTCGCCGCCTGCTCGGCGTGTTTGCGCGACCGGAGCATCCGCTCGCGTTGTTCATCGACGATCTGCAATGGCTCGACGCAGCGACGCTCGAATTGATCGAAGACCTCGCGGCGCATACCGACGTGACACACCTGCTGCTGGTCGGCGCGTATCGCGTGGAGGGCGCCGAGCCGGGACATCGCCTCGCCCACATGATCGATGCAGTGAGCGACGCCGGCATGAACGTGAAACACATCGATCTAAAGGCACTCGCGACCGGCAGCACGACGGAACTCCTCTGCGATGCGCTGCGCTGCAGCGCGGACGATGCAACGCCGCTCGCGCACCTGCTGCACGAGAAGACCGGCGGCAATCCGTTCTTCCTGATCCAGTTCCTGACGATGCTGGCCGACGAAGGACTGCTCGCCTTCGATCATCGTGCCGGCCACTGGACGTGGGACCTGGGGCGGATCCGCGCGAAGGGCCTGACCGAGAACGTCGCCAGCTTGATGGCCGCCCGGCTCGGCCGCCTGCCGCAGCCGACGCGCGAAGCGCTGAGCCGGCTTGCGGCGCTGGGCAACGTGGCGCGAATCGACGCGTTGACGCGCGTCCATGGCGAAGCAGAAGACGCGATCGACGCCAGGCTGTGGGAGGCCATGAAAAGCGGCCTGGTGCGTCGGGTCGACGATGCCTATGTGTTTGTGCATGACCGCGTGCAGGAAGCCGCCTATGCGCTGATTCCGGAGGACGAGCGGCCCGCGCTGCATCTGCATGTCGGCCGCGCGCTGGCGGCGGGCAGCGCGCCGGACGAGCCCGGCGAGTTCCTCTTCGATATCGTCAACCATCTCAATCGCGGGATCGCGTTGATGTCCGATGCGGACGAGCGCGAACGCACCCTCGTGCTCAATGACGAGGCCGGGCGCCGCGCGATGAATTCGGCGGCGTTCGCGGCGGCGCGCAACTATCTCGCGCAAGGCGTGGCGCTTCTGTCCGGCGACGCGTGGACCCGGCACTACGCCCGCACGTTCGCGCTCTATCTGGCGTTCTCCGAATGCGAGTATCTCGCTGGCCGCTTTGCGGAGGCCGACGCGCTCTTCGACATGATGCTCGAACGCGCCTGTTCGAGCCTGGACCGTGCGAAGGTCTTCGGCTTGCGGATGGAGCTGTATCAGGTTGCGGGCCGCTTCGATGAAAGCTTCGACGTCGCCGTGCTGGCCTTGCGCGAATTCGGCGTGCTGCTGCCGCTGCACGACGCCGCCGCCAGCGCCGAGGTCGAACGGGAACTGCATGACATTGCCCGTGGTCTTGCGGGCCGCAGCATCGACATGCTGGTCGATGCGCCGGTCGCAACCGATCCGGCCACCTGGACGATCATCGACTTGCTGGTGGAATCGATGCCCTGCGCGTTCATCGCCCGGCCTGCCTTTTATCCGCTCATCACACTGAAGGCGGTGAACCTGTCGCTGCGCGCGGGCAATACCGACAAGTCGAGCTTCGCGTATGGCAACTACGCGCTGATGCTGGTCTCGCGCATCGGCGACATTGCCTCCGCGGTGCAGTTCTCGGAGATGTCGCTTGCATTGAACGAGAAGTTCGGCAATCGGCGCTTCAAGGGCAAGCTGCTGCATCTTCACGGCAATCACATCAACTTCTGGCGTCGTCACATCATGACCGATCTGCCGATACTCGAACGCGCGAGCAGCGCGTGTCTCGACGTCGGCGACCTGGCTTTCGCGGGTTACCTTGCCTTCACCACCGTCTGGCAGACGATAGAGAAGGGCACGCCCCTAAGCGAAGTGCTGCGGCTTTCCCGGCGTCACGCGGCGTTTGCACGGCAGAGCCGCAACGACGCGGTGTACGAGACGGTGCGCCTGCAACAGCATTTCGCGACGACGCTGCTGGGCGAACCCGGCGACGACACCCCGGCGAACGCCCGCTTCGATCGCGAAGCCGCGTTTGCGGTGATCGTGCAGGCGAACTTCGGCTGCGGCATCGCGTTCGGTCACATCATGGATCTGATGCTGGCCTATCTGGAAGGACGCTACGACGACGCGCTCGACGCCGCCCGGCACGCACAGGCAAATCTCGATGCCGCCATGGCGCTGCCGATAGAAGCGACGTTTCACTTCTTTCATGCATTGACCTTGACGGCGCTGGATGCGTCGGCAAACGAGGAACAGCGGATTGAACGGCGTCGCACCGTGCATGCGGTCTGCGCGAAGTTCGCGGATTGGGCGAGTCATTGCCCGAGCAATTTCCGTCATTGCCACGCGCTGATCTCCGCTGAAGCCGCGCGTCTCGAAGGCCGCGCGTCGGATGCCATGCACCACTACGAGGAAGCGGTGCGCTCGGCGCGCGAGCAGGGTTTCATCCATCACCAGGCGCTGGCGCATGAACTGGCCGCACGCTTTTTCGCCGGGCGTGGGCTGGAGACGATCGCGGGCACCTATCTGGCGAATGCGCGCTCCTGCTATGAGCGCTGGGGCGCCCACAGCAAGGTGCGCCAGCTGGCGCGCGACCACGCGCAGGCGCCGCGCGCGCTCACGGACATCGACGGAACCATCGCCACCACCAGCGAGCAGCTCGATCTGGAAACGGTCGTCAGCGTGTCGCGCGCCATCTTCAGCGGTGTCGATCTGGAGCAGTTGATCCATACGCTGATGAAGCTGGCGCTCGAACACGCTGGCGCGAATCGCTGTCTGTTGCTGCTCAGGCGCCGCAAGGACATGCGTGTCGAAGCCGAGGCCACGGCGAGTGCGAATCGCATCGACGTGCGTTCGCTCAAGTTGCGGATCGACCAGGTGGATTTGCCGGGGTCGGTCCTGCGCTATGTCATGCGGGCCAGCGACAGTCTGCTGCTCCACGATGCCTCATCCACCCATCCGTACTCATCCGACGAGTACGTGATGCGTCACGACTGCCGATCCATCCTGTGCTTGCCGCTCATCAAGCAGACGCGCCTGATCGGCGTGCTCTATCTGGAGAACACGCTCGCGTCCAACGTCTTCACGCCGGCCCGCAGCGCCATCTTGCGGCTGCTTGCATCGCAGGCGGCGATGTCGCTTGAGACAGCGCGCCTCTACGCCGATCTGCAACATGCCGAGGCGCTGCTGGCCGATGCACAGAGACTGAGCGACACCGGCAGCTTCGACTGGCATGTGTCGAGCGGCGAGCTGTTCTGGTCGAAGCAAAGCTTCCGGATCTTCCAGTACGACACGGCCACGCCGCCGACCCTTGAACTGATGCTGGCGCGGGTGCATCCCGATGACGTGACCTTCGTGCGCCTGATGCTCGACCGGGCGATGCGCGAACGCCAGCCGTTCGATATCGAGCACAGGCTGCTGATGCCGAATGGCGCCGTGCGGCACCTGCAACTGGTGGCGCACGTGCTGGCGGACCTCGATGACGGCATACGCGTGCTCGGCGTGCTGAAGGACATCACGACGCGCAAGCAGGCCCATGCCGCATTGCTGCGCAGCGAGCATCGCTATCGCAGCCTGTTCTTCGACATGCCCGTGGGACTCTGGCAGATCGACGCCCAGCCGCTCATTGCGTTGCTGTCGGATCTGCGCGCACAAGGCGTGGAGAACCTGTCGGACTATATCGACGACCATCCCGGCTGGCTGAACCGCGCAATGGAGCTGCTCGTCATCGAGGAAGTCAATCACCACGCCGCGAGCATGTTCGGCGCCCAGGAGGCGAACATGCTGCTCGGTCCGGTGCCCTGGGTCTGGCGCGAAAGTCCCGGCACCTTCAGGCGCGCGCTGGAAAGCCGGTACAGCGGCGCATCGGTGTTTCAGGAGACGACGAGAATCCCGACGCTCGACGGACGCATCATCGACGTGCTGTTGACGATCGCCCGGCCCATCGCGGCGGAGGATCTCGGCATTGCGCTGATCAGTCTCGTCGACCTGACGGAGCGCATTCGTGCGCAGGACATGTTGCAGCGGCTCCAGGCGGACTTCGCGCACGCGGCGCGCATTGCCACGCTCGGCGGACTGAGCGCCTCGATCGCGCATGAACTGAAACAGCCGCTCGCCGCGATCACGATGAACAGCGCGCTCAGCACCCGTTGGCTCGATCGCAAGACACCGGACGTGGATGAGGCACGCCTCGTCAATCAGCGCATCAGGATCGATGCCCAGCGCGCGGTGGACATCGTCGACCGTATCCGGGCGATGGCCATGCGCCGCGGACTGACGCGCGCCGAGGCGCCGCTGGATGAACTCATCGACGAGGCGCTGCTGTTTCTGCAACATGATGTCGGCTCGCGCGGCGTCACGATCGTTCGCAAGTGCGCGCGCCCCGCGCCCGTGGTCCTCGTCGATCGCGTGCAGTTGCAACAGGTCATCGTGAACCTGGTCGTCAACGCGATGCAAGCGATGCAAGCGGACGGCACAGGCGCCCGGATCGTCACGATACGCACCGATCTCGCCGATTCATCCAGCGTCACGTGCAGCGTGGAAGACAGCGGCCCCGGCGTCGATGTACAGGACATGACGCACATCTTTCAAAGCTTCTTCACGACGCGAGAGAACGGCATGGGCATGGGCCTGGCCATCTGCCGGTCGATCATCGAGGCGCATGGCGGACGTATCGATGCCGACAACGCGTCGGTACACGGCGGCGCACGATTCTTCTTCAACCTTCCGCTGGCACAGTCCGGCACATCATGAGCCGCTCATCATGCAGGTGAGATACCAATCCATTACTGTCGACGGGTTGTCGATTTTCTATCGCGAAGCCGGCTGGGAGAATCGGCGAGTCGTGCTTTTGTTGCACGGCTTTCCCTCGTCTTCGCGCATGTTCGAACCGCTGCTGCAAAGACTCGGCGACGAATATCGCCTGATTGCACCGGATTTCCCGGGCTTCGGTCATAGCGACGCGCCTTCTCCGGAGCGTTTCGCCTACACCTTCGATCATGTGGCCGAGGTGGTCGGCGGCTTCGTCAACGCGCTCGGGCTCGATTCGTACACGCTTTATGTGCAGGACTATGGCGGCCCCGTGGGCTTTCGGCTCGCGCTGGCGTATCCGGAACGCGTGCAGGCGATGATCGTGCAAAACGCCGTAGCGCATGAATCGGGGCTCGGGCCGTTGTGGGATACGCGCCGGGCGTTCTGGGCCCATCGCGAGAAGTATCAGGCCGCGGTCGAACAGAATCTGATGTCGCTCGCGGCGGCGAAACAGCGTCATGTCGGCACGAGCCCGAACGTCGATCGATACGATCCGGATCTGTGGACCGACGAGTTCGCGTTCCTGTCGCGCGCGGACCAGACGCGCATACAGAGCGATCTGTTCTACGACTATCAGTCCAACGTCGCCGCCTATCCGAAGTGGCAGGCGTGGCTGCGCGGTCATCGGCCGCGCATGCTGGTGGTATGGGGGCGTTACGACCCGTCGTTCCTGCCCGGCGAAGCCCACGCGTACCGGGATGACGTTCCCGATGCAGAGGTTCACTTGCTCGATGCGGGACATTTCGCGCTCGATGAAAAGGCCGATGAAATCGCTGACATCGTCCGCGAGTTTCTGCGCCGTCCTTCGGCTCGCTGACCGAGCGGGACTATACGCGCGGCAAGGTTCGACATACCCGGTGACGATTGAAGGAACGCGCGCGCCGTCCTGTAATGAAGTTTGGCGACCGGCGTCACGCGTTGCGTCGGTGCCGACTTCGTTACCGAAAGGAGCAAGGCATGCGAACCCGATTATTGAATTTCACCGTCGCGGCGGCCGCGTCATTCATGGTCATCTTCGCCGTGACCGTTCCACGCGCAATCGCCGCGGAAGCGTCGCCTGACAGCACGGCCGCGACCAGCAAGAAGGCGATCCGCGCGGAGAATCGCGCACTGGGCCGCTCCGTGCGCCATACGCTTACCAAAGTAAAGGGTCTGGACTCGTCGCACATCAACGTGCTTGCACGTGGCAGCACGGTCACGCTGGAAGGCTCTGTACCGGACCAGTCGCAGATCGATACCGCACAGGCGGCCGCAGCGAAAGTGGCGGGCGTCCAGCGTGTCGACAACCGGCTCACCATTTATGAACCGGGCAACTGATCTCTCCAGGAGCCGTCATGAGCACCGATTCGATGCAAAGCGAACAGGAATCCGCGACGTCCGGCGCCGGCGCGCTCGGCATGAAACTGGAGATTGCCGTGGTGCCGGTGTCCGACGTCGACCGCGCCAAAGCCTTCTATAGCGGCCTGGGATGGCGTCTGGACGTCGACTTCAAAGGTGACGATGGCTACCGGGTGATCCAGTTCACGCCGCCGGAATCCGCATGCTCGGTCATGTTCGGGCAGAACATGACCGATGCCGCGCCGGGCACGGCGCGCGGGCATTACCTCGTCGTTGCCGACATCGCGGCCACGCGTGCGGAACTGGAGCGGCGAGGCGTGGAGGTGGGCCCGCTCTTCCACGACGCGGGTGGCGTCTTTCATCGCAATGACGGCACGGGGTGTGTTGCGGGCGCCAGTCCGGAGCGCAGGAGTTACGCGACGTTTGCCACGTTCAGCGATCCGGACGGCAATCGCTGGTTCCTGCAGGAGATCACGGCGCGACTGTCGGCCGACGTGGCAGCGGACGATCCTCGCTTTACGCCGCAAATTCTCGCGGTGCTGCACGGCAAGGCATGACGCCGGCGTTGAGCGCGTGCCGGGAATGGCGAAACGAACCCCAGGGGAATGACATGGCAGACAGTACTCGAGTCGAAGCGTCGTCACGTCGGCGTTTCATGGAAACGGCCGTGGCCGCGGCGGCTGCCGGTTCCGCAAGCGGATTCGCCTTCGCCGATACCGCCATTACCACCACGTCGAAGCCGTCCGGCAGCGACAAGACTGCAATACGGACCTTGCGCGTGCATGTGCCGGAAGCGCAGCTTGCGGAACTCAGACGGCGCGTGAAGGCGACCAAGTGGCCCAGCCGCGAAACGGTTCCGGATGCCACCCAGGGCGTGCAACTCGTGACGATGCAAAGCCTCGCGCGTTACTGGACCACGGCGTATGACTGGCGCAAGATGGAAGCGAAGCTCAATGCGCGGCCTCAGTTCGTGACCGAGATCGACGGTGTCGACATTCACTTCACGCACGTGCGCTCGCGCCATGCGAATGCGTTGCCGATCATCATCACGCATGGCTGGCCCGGTTCCGTCATCGAACAGATGAAGATCATCGATCCGCTGACGAACCCGACCGCATACGGCGGCACGGCGGCGGATGCATTCGATGTGGTGATTCCGTCGCTGCCGGGATACGGCTTTTCCGGTGCGCCCACCACCACCGGCTGGGATCCCGCCCGCGTCGCACGGGCCTGGGTCGCGTTGATGGAGCGCGTGGGCTACACGCGCTATGTCGCGCAGGGCGGCGACTGGGGCAACGCCGTGACCGAACAGATGGCGCTGCTGAAGCCGTCCGGTTTGCTTGCCATGCATACCAACATGCCGGCCACGGTTCCCGACGATATCGCCGACGATCTGAAATACGGCAAGCCCGCGCCGGCAGGGCTATCCGAAGACGAGCAACATGCATTCGAACAGCTCGACTATTTCTACAAGCATGGCCTGGGTTATGCGCTGGAAATGTCGAACCGTCCGCAGACGCTGTATGGACTCGAAGACTCGCCTATCGGTGCGGCAGCGTGGATGCTCGATCACGACGCACGCAGCCAGGAGATGATCGCGCGCGTGTTTCAGGGCCAACCGGAAGGGCTGACGCGCGACGACGTGCTCGACAACGTCACGCTGTACTGGCTGACCGGGACATCCATCTCGTCGGCGCGACTGTACTGGGAAAACAAGTTCAACTTCTTCGCACCGAAGCACGTGGAGATTCCGGTCGCCGTCAGCGTGTTTCCTGACGAAATCTATAGCGCGCCGCGCAGCTGGACGGAGCGGGCGTATCCGAAACTGATTCACTACAATCGTCTTCCCAAGGGCGGGCATTTTGCGGCATGGGAGCAGCCTCAGCTTTTCACTCAGGAAATCCGGGCGAGTTTCCAGACGCTGCGTTGATGGCCTTCCGAGTCCTCATGAGAACAGGAGCCCGCCGTGCACGATGAGACGATACGTGAAGCATTGAATGCACACTGGCGCGCGTCGGCGGCGGGCGATCTCGACGCGGAACACGTTATCTACGACGAACACGCCATCTGCGACTATCCTCAATCAGGCGAGCGGATCCACGGCAAGGCCAATCTTCAGGCGCTGCGTTCCGGTCATCCGGACCGGCCCTCGGGCTTCGAGGTCAGGCGCATACAGGGAAGCGGCGACCTGTGGGTGACGGAATACGTCATCACGTATGGCAAGCGCGCAGCGCTGACCGTGAGCATCATGTCGTTCGCGAACGGCAAGGTCGTGCACGAAACCCAGTACTTCACTGAGGCGTTCGAGGCGCCGGCGTGGCGAAGCCGGTGGGTGCAGCGTATGCCGTGAACCAGGAGATGCCGTCATGAATACCTTCGAGGATTTCCGGTTGAAGACCTTGCCGCTTGCACAGGGCGCCGGTCAGATGCCTGCCATCGGTTTCGGCACACTCATTGCCGATCCGGCCATCACGTTGAGCGCGACCCGCGCCGCGCTGCAAGCAGGCTTTCGACACTTCGACTGCGCCGAGCGCTATCGCAACGAGCGCGAAGTCGGCGAGGCGCTGCAAGCAGGGATGGCAAGCGAAGGATTGTCGCGCGGCGACATCTTCGTCACCACCAAGCTGTGGAACACGAATCACCGGCCGGAACGGGTGGAGGCGGCCTGTGATGCCAGTTGCGCACGGCTTCAGGTCGATTATCTGGACCTGTATCTCATCCACACGCCGTTCGCGTTCCAGGCGGGCGACGAGCACGATCCGCGCGATGCGAACGGTAATGTTCTTTACGATGAAGGCGTGAGCTTGCTCGATACCTGGAAGGCGATGGAGCGCCTCGTCGATGACGGAAGATGCCGCGCCATCGGTTTGTCGGATATCGGTCTGGATGAACTGCGTCCGCTTTACGAAGCTGCGCGCATCAAACCGGCGGCCGTGCAAGTCGAAGCCCATCCCTATCTGCCCGAGCGCGAGTTGCTGGAGTTTTGCCAGGCGCATGGCATCGTGTTTCTTGCCTTCGCGCCGCTGGGACATGGCATCAAGCCTGGACCGCTGGATGATCCGGTCATCGCCAGACTGGCCGCGCAATTGGATAGAACGCCGGCACAGTTGCTGCTCGCCTGGGCCGTGCAACGCGGCACCGCGTTGCTCACGACGCCCAAGAGCGAAGCGCGCGCGCAAGAAAACTTCACGGTCTCCGCGCTGCCGGATGAAGCGTTTGACGAGATCGACGGCATTCAGACGAGGCTGCGCTTCAACGAAGTCGTCAAGACCGGCAGCCCGGGCTTCATTCCCCGAAGACCGTGAGCGACGTCTCGTAGCTCGATTCCCAGCCGCCGCCAAGCGACTTGCACAGCGTGATGAGATTCTCCGCAGCTGTCGCCTTGCTTTCTTCCAGCTTGCTCTGCGCATCCAGTAATTGCTTTTGCACGTTGAGCACGTCGAGATAGTCGAGCGCGCCGGCCTTGTAGCGTTGTTGCGCAATGCCGAGCGCGCGCTGATTCAGGCTGACGACGTTCGTCAGGCGCGCGTGCCGCCGCTGTTCGGCGTCATAGACGAGCAGTGCATCGTCGACTTCGCGCCATGCTTCGAGCACGGTGTGCTTGTAGACGATCGCCGCTTCCTGCTGCTGCGCTTCGCGAAGTTGCAGCGTGCCCTTCAGCCGTCCCCCTTCGAAAATCGGAAATGTGATGGAAGGCCCCACCACGAATTGTCCCGATGCCCAATCGGCGAGATTCGTCAGCTGGAGACTCTGAAATCCCGCGCTGCCATTCAAGGCGATGCGCGGATAGAAATCCGCTTTCGCCATGCCGATGGACGCCGTCGCGGCATGCAACTGCGCCTCGGCCTTCTTGATGTCGGGCCGGCGCTGCGCAAGTTCCGACGGGAAGCCGACGGGAACCTGACGCGGGAGGTTTGGGGTATCGCGCGTGGCGGCGAGCATGGGTTGCAACGCGCCCGGTTGCTCGGCAAGCAACAGGCCAATGGCGTTGATGCCCGTATCACGACTCGATTCGAGCGTGGGGATCAGGCTTTCGATGGTTTCCATTTGCGCCAAGGCGTTGGCGACGTCGAGGTCGGTGGTGACGCCTTCCCGCACGCGCACTTGCGTGAGCTTCACCGCGTCCCGTGCAATAGCGAGGTTCTGTCGTGCGATCTCCAGCAGCGATTGCGCACTGCGCACATCGATATAGTCGCGCGCGAGTTCCGCGCGCGCGGACAGAAGGATGGCGTTTCGGTCTTCGTACGATGCATGCGTCAGCGCGCTGGCAGCTTCGACACTGCGCCGTACGCGGCCCCAGATGTCGAGCTCCCACGATGCATCGAAGCCGGCCTGATACAGGTTATAGGCTGGCGATCCCTTGGGGCCCGGCAGCGCCGATACACCGAGCGGTGCGCCTCCCGATGCCGACTCCGGCTGACCCTGCGAGGGCGTCACGCCGAGCAGCGAGAGGATGCCGTTCTCGCTGCCGCGCTCGCGGTTATACGACGCGGCGGCATCGAGCGCCGGCCATTCCGCCGCGCCCGCGATACGCCGTTGCGCGCGGCTCTGGAGCAGCCGTGCCGATGCCGCGGCCACGTCCAGGTTCGCATCGGCGAGACGCTGTTCGAGTGCGTTTAGCACGGGATCGTCGAAGAGGGTCCACCAGTCCTGAACGAACGCCGCTTCGACAGCCTTGCTCGGGGCCTGCTCGGTTTGTGTGCGGTCGAAGACCTTGGGCGTGGCGGCGGCGGGGCGTTCAAAATCCGGCCCGACCATGCAGCCGGCGATCAGGAGGCATGCGGGCAGGGCAAGCACAATCTTCGCTTTCATTTCGACTCGACTCCCTGCGCGAGGGTTTCGCCGTGCCGGCCCGTTACGACTTGCGCCTCGACTGAAAGACCGACGCTCAGGTCCGCTGCCGCCTCCTGTCCCGGATCGATGGTGATCTTGACCGGCACGCGCTGCACGATCTTCGTGAAGTTGCCGGTGGCGTTGTCGGGCGCGATGGGCGCGAAGCTGACGCCGGTCGCGGGCGCGAGGCTATCGACACGCCCGCGGATCACCACGCCGGGGAAGCTGTCCACTCTGATTCGCGCCCGTGCGCCGGGCCGCATCTTCGCGATCTGGTTTTCCTGGAAATTGGCGACCACATACGCCTGCGCCAGCGGCACGACGGCAAGCACCGGCGCACCCGGCGTCACGAATGCGCCAACGCGCGCGGAGCGTCGCCCGATCTTGCCGTCGACAGGCGCAGGAATCACCGTGTACGAAAGGTTCAGCTTCGCTTGCTCCAGCGCTGCCTCGGCACGCGCTTGCGTGCCGGCGGCCCGGTCACGTTGCGTACGCAGCACTTGCAGGTTTTGCTCCGTGGTCTTCAATGCGGCGCGGTCACGCGCTTGCTGGGCGAGTTGTTGCGCCAGCGTGCTCGATGAGCTCTGCTGCTCTTGTGTAGTGCCCGCGCCCGCATCCGACAGGTTTCGATAGCGCGAAGCGTTGGCCCGCGCGAATTCGATAGCGGCTTCATCAGAACGCAAGGTCGCGCGCGCCTGATCGACGAGTGAAGGCTGCCGCGCAATTTCGGCATCGAAGTTGGCCACGGCGGCGCGGGCTGCGGTGACATCGGCTTCGGCGCTCAGCAGCGCGGCGCGATAGTCCCGATCGTCGATGCGCACGAGCACTTGCCCCGTTTTCACCATTTGATTGTCGTTGACCAGCACATCGGAGATCTGGCCGGCGATGCGCGGCGCGACGAGCGTGAAATCGGCTTGTACGTAGGCATCGTTGGTGGATTCGACGTCCGGGTTCGAAAGCAACCGGTACGCGATCCACGCGACGACAATGAGCGCGATGACCAGTGCCGCAACGATGATGAGCCTGGAATGCGCGCGAAGGGTGGAAAACATGATGACGTCCCTTAAGGAGAGGGTGACGGCTTCACGTACCAGGGCGGATGAATACGCACGGGCAAGACGGGAACGAGCACGAGCAGCGCGACGGCGACGCACGCCATCACGCGATACAGATCGGCCGATGCCAGCACGAGCGCCTGCTCATGCACACGATGCGCGAGTTCGCCGAGGCCGTGCGTCGCGTCGATGCTCTCACTGGTCACGAGCGCGCGATTGCCGAGCTGATCCACGAGGTGGTTCGAATGAAAGCGCTCGCGAGCGGTGCCGAGTCCTTCTATCAGGCCGGTCGCCACGGCCGCGGAGAAGGTCTTGACGGTGTTGAACATCGCGGACGCGAAGGGTCCTTCCGTGGGCGGCAAGCCGGTGGTGACGCCCATCAGGATCGAGAGAATGACCATCGGCTGGGCCATGATTTGCAGGGACTGCAACCAGTAGAAATTGTCGCGGATCCATTCGGAGTTCATATAGCTGCCCATCGCGCACGTGGCGATCATGAACAGCAGGCCGAGCGATAACACCCAGCGCACGTCCACGCGCCGCATGTTCAGAGTCGCGGCCGTGAGCGGCAGCACGATCAACAAGGGCAACGCCACGAGCAGCGAGAGCGGCGCGGACTCCAACGGGCGATATTCGTGCACGCGTGCGAGGAACTGACCGGGAATCGCGGCGACGCCCACCAGCAGCGTGACGGCGCCGGCGAGCGTCACCAGACCATGGGTAAAGTTGCGGCGTTTGAGGAGTTGCAGCTTGAAGAAGGGCATCGGATTGAAATACTCGTTGATCAGGAACGCAACGAGCAGCGCAGTGCCGCCAATAAACATTGCACAGATGAAACCGGATTCGAGCCAGTCGAGACGATCGCCCTGCAAGAGCGCAATCACGAGCATCGCCGCCGCCGGCAGCCCGGTGATCAAGCCGATCCAGTTGAACGAGCGAAAGCGTTCCAGCTTCGGCGCATCTTCGGGAAGGCCCCACACAATCGCGATGCAACTCACCAGGCCCATCGGCAGGATCTGCCAGAACACCATCTTCCAGCTGACGTACTCGGTCCAGAGCGCGGCGAGCGGCGTGCCGAGCGCCGGTCCGAAGGTCGCGGTCAACGCGTAGCCGGCGAGTCCGTACAGCTTGATCTGCGGCGGGAGGTAACGCAGCGCGACGATGATCAGCATGGGCGGCAGGCAGCCGCCTGAAATGCCCTGCAGGATGCGCAGGACGTACAGCGCCATCAACGATGGAGCGAACGGACACAGGAAGCCGAAGAGCATCGTGGCGAGCACGGCGCCTGTCGTAAAGCGCTTGAGCGTGAACGTGATGCCGAACCACGGTGCGAAGATCATCGTGGCGACGTTGGCCGCTTCGAACAATGCGGTGAGCCAGGTTCCATCGTCATGGCCGATCGAGAAGGCGCCCTGCACATCCACCATGGCGACCGCCGTGACCTGCTCGTTCAGGATCGCGAGGAGTGAGGCGCCGAGCATGCCAATCAATCCCACCGCAAGGCGCAGCGACAGCATGGGCGCTTGCGGCGCGGGAGCGTCCGTGTTTGCGCGGCTGTTGTCGTGGACGTCGGCGATATTCATGAAGGTTGACCTGTTGCGCGTGCGCGGTCAGACATCGCATGCCGGGACGACGCATCACGGCATCGCGGGTCCGGGAGAACGAAACCTCTTCCTCATGCTGCTAATACACCGGGTTGAGTCAACCGCCTGTACGCCAGGGGCACGCAACGGAACACGAGGGTTCCCATTGCGACGACTCGTGCATGTCATGTTGGACTGCGTCGAGTGTACGCGCGGAAAATCGCGGTTGCAGTTTGCGTGCAGACCTTCCTCATCTCGAAGAACGAGGTGTTTCCTTGGCCATTCGCGTGCGGTTTCTGGCCAACGTGCACTTGTCGAAGGCGATCCGTGCTTTCATCTGCGCCCCAAACTTCGAACGAGGACACGACCGCCATGCCCGAAACGAACCAGGACGCGACGCCGCCGCAGGAGCCATTGCTCGCGCGACTCTTCACGTTGCTCGAAGGAATCAAGGACAGGACGGCAAGTCCGGAGGTCGAGCAATGGCTCAACAGGGAATATGGCGTGCAGAGCGATCTCTACCAGCAAATAGCGCAATGGGTGAAGCGTGGCGTGCAAGACGGCTGGGCGGCAAACCTCGAGATCGATGGACCGCGCTATCGCCGCTCGTTGCTCAGTGCGCCTTGCGAAAAGACCTGCTTCTTCAGCATCACGGTCGTGCTGATGGATAGCGCCGGCAATACGCAGGGACATCCGGAAGACAGCTTCAGAGGGCACTTCCACGCGCATCCGTACGGCGAATTCAACATGGTGTTTCCGCTCGACGATGGCGCCGCGCTTCGCGGTCTCAACGGCTGGTGCCATGGCGGCTGGACCTCGCCGGACCCTGGAAGCCGCCACTACCCGGAGGTCAAGGGCGGCGCGGTGATCTCGCTGACCTTTCTGCCGGCGGGACGCATTTCGTTCGACGTTTCACCACAACCGTGAGCGCGTCATGCCTGAGCCGAGCGTTCCTGCAATAGATCATTCCAAAAACAGACTATGACAAAATCTGACTTTGCAGTAAAGTTGAGTCCATTGAAGTTTGGCCGCTCTGGAGAAACTCCATGGACCACTACTCCCACAAGAACTTCACGCTGACACAGAGCGTCGGTTTTGCCGTCAACAAGGCGCGCAACCTGCTGGTCGCGGAACTTGACGCGGCGTTGAAGGACCTCGGCATCACCACGCAGCAGATGGGCATTCTCATGTCCATGCGCGGCGGGGTGACGCAGACGCCGTTCGAACTTTCAAAACTGCTGGGCATCGACACCGGCCTGATGACGCGCATGCTCGACAAGCTCGAAGCGCGGCAACTGTTGCAACGCGCGCGCAGTCTGGAAGATCGACGCGTCGTTAATCTCACGCTGACGCCCGAGGGCGAGAAGATCGCCGATGAATTGCCGCATATCGCGCCGGCGGTACTCAATAAACGTCTGAGGAAATTCACGCGGGCCGAGTTCAACGAACTGCGCCGCCTGCTGAGCAAGTTCCTCGAAGACTGAACGCACGGCGTTTGACGGCCGTGTATTTTTTCGCTCATTTATCTGACAGGTCAGAAAATGTTCAAGCAAGTGAATCATGACCGCCTCACTTCGAGGCTCGCGCAAACCAGCATCACGCTGGCCTTCGCTGCCGTGCTGACAGCGTGCGCGAACTACGCCGGCATCCATAGCGACAAGGACATGGCGGAGCCGCAAAGCTACGCGACAGCGCAGAGCCTTCCGGCCGCCGATGGTGGCCGCTGGCCCGCGCCCGACTGGGCCGATCAATTCGGCGACGCGCAATTGCATGCGTTGCTCGACGAAGCGATCGCGGGCAGTCCGACCCTGGACCAGGCGCGTGCGCGCATCGCGGCGGCATCGGCGTACAGCGAGACCGCCAGGGCCAATACCCTGCCGCAAGTCGGCGCGTCGTATTCCTGGACGCGGCAACGCTATTCGGAGAACGCGCTCGTGCCGCCGCCCTATGCGGGATCGTGGCAATCCGAGAACAAGGGGCTGCTGTCCGCGTCCTATGAGCTCGATCTGTGGGGCAAGAATCGTGAGGCGCTGCGCGCCGCCGTATCCCAGGTGCAGGCCAGCCAGGCGGATGCCGAGGCTGTGCGACTCGCGCTCGATACATCGATCGCACGGTCTTACAACCAGCTTGCGCGGCTTTATGCGCTACGCGATATCACGCAGAGCGACGTGGCCCAGCGTGAGCAGATTGTGCGGATCACGGCGGGCCGCATTGCCAACGGGCTGGATACCGAAGTCGAGCGCAAGACCGCGGACGCCAATCTCGCAACGAGTCGCGCAACGCTGTCGGCGCTCGATGGCCGCATCGTCGCGACGCGCTATCAGATTGCGGCGCTGTTGGGGAAGGGCCCGGATCGTGGCTTGTCGATCGACCGTCCGCGCCTTGGCATCGGCGATGAAGTGCGTTTGCCCGGCAATCTGCCCGCCGATCTCGTGAGCCGCCGCCCCGATCTCGTCGCGGCGCGCTGGCGCGTGGACTCGATGACGCATGACATCAAGGAAGCGAAGGCCGAGTTCTATCCCGACATCAACCTGAGCGCGTCGCTCGGGCTCGATGCATTCGGCTTCGGCCGGCTGCTGACGGCGGCGAGCCGCACGATGTCGGCGGGACCGGCGATTCACTTGCCCATCTTCGACGGCGGCGCATTGCGTGCGCAACTGAAAGGCCGTTACGCCGATTTCGATTACGCCGTGGCCACCTATAACCAGACGCTCGTCACGGCGCTGAGCGATGTCGCGACGGGCCTTTCGCAGATCCGCTCGACCGACGCGCAACTCGTCGACGCCACGAGCGCGCAGGACGCCGCTCGCAGCGCGCAGCAACTCGCGCTCACGCAGTATCGCGCGGGACTCACGAATCAGCTGACCGTGCTGAACGCCGAGACCAACGCGCTCGCGGCCGAACGTGCGGTGGCGGACCTGAAGATGGACCGCCGCGATCAACAGATCGCACTCGCGGCCGCGCTGGGCGGCGGCTACACGGACACGCAGGCGGACGCCATCGCCGCACGCTGAGCGACATCACGAACAGAACGGGAGCAGGGACATGAGCGACACCATCATCAAGGAACGCAGCGAGGCGGATCGATCCGGCTCCGCCGCCGAGACGAAACCGCGCAGCAAGCGCAAGCTGCTGCTCACGCTGCTTGCGGCGAGTGTGGCCCTGGCGGGCGCAGGCTGGGGCGGCTATTACTACACCACGGGCCGCTTCTTCGAAGACACCGACGACGCCTATGTCAGCGGCAATCTCGTGCAACTGACGCCGGAAGTGAGCGGCACCGTGGTCGCCGTCAATGCGGACGACACGCAGATCGTGCATCAGGGCGCGCCCGTCGTCACGCTCGACGCCGCCGACGCGAAAGTCGCGCTCGGCAATGCCGAAGCGACGCTCGCGCAAACGGTACGGCAGGTGAGCAGCCTGTACGTCAACAATGCGTACTACGGCGCGACGATTGCCCAGCGCCAGTCCGATCTCACGCGCGCGCAAGCCGACCTGAAGCGGCGCATCTCGATCGCCGAAACCGGTGCGGTGTCGGGCGAAGACGTCGCCCATGCGCGCGATGCCGTGAGCGCCGCACAGGCCGCGCTCGACGCCGCGCGCCAGCAGTCCGAGGCGAATCACGCGCTGACCGACCGCACCTCCATCGCGCAGCATCCGAATGTCCAGGCAGCCGCCACGAAAGTGCGCGACGCGTGGCTGGCGTACGCACGCAACACGCTGCCCGCGCCGGTCACCGGCTATGTCGCGCGGCGTTCGGTGCAAGTGGGGCAGCGCGTCGCACCCGGCGCGCCGCTGATGGCGATCGTGCCGCTCGACGGCGTCTGGGTCGATGCCAACTTCAAGGAAGTGCAGCTCGCGCACATGCGGATCGGTCAGCCGGTGACGCTCAGCGCCGACGCCTACGGCTCGAAGGTGAAATATCACGGTCATGTCGAAGGCTTCTCGGCGGGCACGGGTGCGGCCTTCGCGGTGCTGCCTGCGCAGAACGCAACGGGCAACTGGATCAAGGTCGTGCAGCGTCTGCCGGTGCGCATCCGGCTCGACCAGCGAGAACTGGACGCGCATCCGTTGCGCATCGGCCTCTCCATGCAAACGGAAGTCGAAACGCGCGACCGGTCCGGCACGCAACTCGGCGCGGCCACGACGACGTCATACAAGACCGATGTCTTCAGCCGCTACGGCGAAGAAGCGGACGCGGAGATCGAGCGGATCATCGCGGACAACGTGACGGCCCGCTAACGCACTTTTTTGTGGCCATTTATCTGACACGTCAGTGAAAGACAAAACAGGTTAAGCAATGAACCCGACATCCCAACCGGCTCCGCTGCAAGGCGGCAAGCTCGTCCTCGCCACGCTCGCGGTGGCGCTCGCCACCTTCATGAACGTGCTCGACTCGTCGATCGCCAATGTGGCGATACCGACCATCGCGGGCAATCTCGGCGTGTCCGTCGATGAAGGCACATGGGTCATCACGCTGTTCGCCGCCGCCAACGCCATCTCGATCCCGCTGACCGGCTGGCTCACGCAGCGCGTCGGACAGATCAGGCTGTTCGTCTGGTCGATCCTGCTGTTCGTCATTTCGTCGTGGTTGTGCGGCATCGCGCCGAATCTGCCGGTGCTGCTCGCCGCGCGCATTCTGCAAGGCGCGGTGGCGGGCCCGCTGATCCCGATGTCGCAGGCCATCCTGCTCGCCTCCTATCCGAAAGAAAAGAGTTCGACCGCGCTCGCGCTCTGGGCGATGACGGCGACCGTCGGTCCCATTGCGGGGCCCGCACTCGGCGGCTGGATCACCGACAGCTATTCGTGGTCATGGATCTTCTACATCAACATTCCGGTCGGGCTGTTCGCGGCGGGCGTGACCTGGGCGATCTATCGCGATCGCGAGACGCCGGTGAAGCGCATCCCCATCGACAAGGTTGGACTGCTCTCGCTGATCGCGTGGGTTGCGTCGTTGCAGATCATGCTCGACAAGGGCAAGGACCTCGACTGGTTCAATTCGCCGGTGATCGTCGCGCTCGGTGTGTTCGCGCTCATCAGTTTCGTGTTCTTTCTCATCTGGGAACTGACGGAGAAGAACCCGGTGGTGGACATCACGCTTTTCACCGGGCGCAATTTCCTGGGCGGGACGGTGGCGATTTCCGTGGCCTATGCGGTGTTCTTTTCGAACCTCGTGCTGCTGCCGCAATGGATGCAGGAATACCTCGACTATCGTTCGGTCGATGCCGGCCTCGCCACCGCGCCGCTCGGCATCTTCGCCGTGATCCTCGCGCCGGTCATGGGCAAGCTGATGCCGCGCTCCGACGCCCGCGTGCTCGCCACCCTGGCGTTCCTCGGCTTCGCCGCCGTGTTCTTCATGCGCTCGCACTACACGACCGGCGTCGATACGTGGACGCTCGTCGTACCGACCTTGCTGCAGGGCATTCCCACCGCGCTGTTCTTCGTGCCGCTGACGGCCATCATCCTGTCGGGCTTGCCGCCTTCGAAGATTCCGGCGGCGGCGGGCCTGTCGAACTTCGCGCGCGTGTTCGCGGGCGCGGTCGGCACGTCGCTCGCGGCCACGGGCTGGAACGACCGCACGATCCTGCATCACTCACAGCTCGTCGAACAAGCGAGCGTGCACAACCCGCTTTTCACGGATGCAATCGGCTCGATACAACGCGCGCTGGGCGGAAATCCGTCGCAGGCACTGGCGTTCTTCGAGCGCTCGCTGACGACGCAAGCCGCGATGCTCGGTCTCAACGACATTTTCTGGTTGTCCGGAGTGATCTTCATCGCGATCGTGCCGCTCATCTGGCTGACGAAGCCGGGCAAGGGCGCGGGCGCAGGCGCGGCGGGCGCGGGAGGTCACTGAGGTGTCTGGTTTCGATGCACGGATCCGCGCTGCGGATGGTTCAACCGATCCTTCCATTACTGGAGCAACATCATGAAATTCTCAGTCAAGCAGGAGATTCATTCCGAAGACATCGCCGCGCTCGAACACGCGATGCGCACCGTCGATGCCGACGCGCAGGTCCAGGTCGATATCGGCGCGAAGACGGTCAGCGTCGATTCGTGGCTGATGCCGGAGGAGTTCATCGTCGCGTTTGCGGACGAAGACTATGACGTGAAGATTCTTGAAGCGTAGCGTGGTCTTGCGAGCCATCGCCGGCTGTGTCGCTCGAAGCGTTCGAGTGATGAGCCGGCGATCTTATTTGTGCTGCGGGCGCATGAAGCAACAGGAATGGCACGCCGGGCGTGCCAGAGCCCTCAACGACTGGCGTAACGATGATCGTAAGTCGTTTCCCACCCGCCGCCCAGCGACTTGCACAGCGTGATCAGATTCTCGGCGGCCGTGGCCTTGCCGCGTTCCAGATTGCTCTGTGCGTCGAGCAATTGCTTCTGCACGTTGAGCACGTCGAGATAGTCGAGCGCGCCGGCCTTGTAACGCTGTTCCGCCACGGCAAGCGCGCGCTGGTTCAGGCTCACCACGGAAGCAAGCCGTTCGCGCCGACGCTGCTCGGCATCGTAGACGAGCAACGCATCGTCCACTTCACGCCAGGCTTCGAGCACCGTGCGCTTGAAGACGATCGCGGCTTCTTCCTGTTGCGCCTCGCGCAGTTGCAGCGTGCCTTTGAGCCGTCCGCCTTCGAAGATCGGAAACGTGATCGACGGCCCGACGACGAATTGCCCCGACGCCCAGTCGGCGAGACTGGAGAGTTGCAGGCTCTGAAACCCCGCGCTGCCGTTGAGCGAAATGCGCGGATAGAAGTCGGCCTTCGCCATGCCGATGGAAGCGGTGGCCGCATGCAGTTGCGCCTCGGCCTTCCTGATATCCGGCCGCCGCCGCGCGAGTTCCGACGGAAAACCGACCGGCACCTGTTCTGGCAGCTTCGGCAGGTCGCGGGCATCGGCGAGTACATCGCGCAATGCGCCCGGCTGCTCGCCGAGCAATACGCCGATCGCGTTGATGGTGGTATCGCGCCGCGCTTCGAGCGTCGGAATCAGGCTCTCGATGTTTTCCATCTGCGCCGATGCATTGGCGACGTCGAGGTCCGTCGTGACACCTTCGCGCACCCGGATCTTCGTGAGCCTGACCGCATCGCGGGCGATGTCGAGGTTCTGCCGGGCAATGTCTAGCAGCGATTCAGTGTCGCGCAAGTCGATATAGTCGCGTGCCAGTTCCGCGCGCGCCGACAGCAGAATGGCATTGCGGTCCTCGAACGACGCCTCCGACAACGCGCCCGCCGCTTCGACGCCGCGTCGCACGCGGCCCCAGATGTCGAGTTCCCACGATGCATCGAAGCCCGCCTGATAGAGATCGTAGGCCGGCGAGCCCTTCGCGCCCGGCATGCCCGCCACGCCGAGCGGCGCGCTGCCCGACGCGGACTGCGGCTGGCTTTGTGTCGGCGTGACGCCCAGCAGCGACAGCACGCCGGTCTCGCTGCCGCGTTCGCGGTTGTAGGACGCCGCGCCATCGAGCGTCGGCAGCGCGGCCGCACCGGCCACGCGCTGGGTGGCGCGACTCTGCCGCAAGCGCGCGGATGCCGCAGCCACGTCGAGGTTGGCGTCGGCGAGGCGCTGTTGCAGCGCGTTCAGCACCGGGTCGTCGAACAGCGTCCACCAGTCGGGATTGAAGTCGGCCTGCACCGGCTTGCTCGGCGCCTGTGCGTTGTGCGTCCGTTCGAGCACGTCGGGCGTGGCGCTCTGCGGCGCTACAAAATCGGGGCCGACCGTGCATCCTGTTATCACGAAACTTGCAAGGACGGCGAGCGCCAGCGTGCGCAGCGGCATGTCATTCGGGTTCATTTGGCGTCACCTCCAAGGGCGAGCGTTTCGCGCTGCCTGCCGACCGACACTTCCGCTTCCACCGACAAGCCCACGCTCAATGCATCGGCGGCTTCCTGCGGACGGTCGATCGCGATCTTCACCGGTACACGCTGCACGATCTTCGTGAAGTTGCCGGTGGCGTTGTCGGGCGCAATGGGCGCGAAGCTCACGCCGGTCGCCGGCGCGAGACTTTCCACATGGCCCGTGATGACGCGGCCCGGGAAGCTGTCGACCTTGATGCGCACGCTTTCGCCGGGCCGCATCCGCGTGATCTGGTTCTCCTGGAAGTTGGCGACGACATAGGCGTCCCGCAGCGGCACGATGGCCAGCATCGGCGCACCGGGCGTCACGAATGCGCCGACGCGCGCGGAACGGCGTCCCACCTTGCCATCGACGGGCGCATGGATCTCCGTGTACGACAGGTTGAGTGTGGCCTGCTCCAGCGCGGCCTCGGCACGCGCGAGCGCACCAGCGGCCTTGTCGCGCTGCGAGTGCAGCACGGCGAGATTCTGTTCGGTCGTGCTCAGCGCGGCGTGGTCGCGGGCCTGTTGCGCGAGTTGTTGCGCCAGCGTGCTCGATGCGCGCTGCTGTTCCTGCGTGGTGCCCGCGCCGGTCTCCGAGAGGTTGTGATAGCGCGATGCGTTGGCGCGCGCGAACTCGATCGCGGCGTCATCCGAGCGCAGCGTGGCGCGTGCCTGCTCGACCAGCGACGGATGCCGCGCGATTTCCGCATCGAAGTTGGCGACGGCGGCGTGGGCCGCGACGACATCCGCCTGGGCGCTCATCAACGCGGCGTGGAAATCGCGATCGTCGATGCGCAACAGCAGTTGCCCCGCCTTGACGGTCTGGTTGTCCTGCACCATCACATCGGCGATCTGACCGGCGACACGCGGCGCGACGAGGGTGAAATCGGCCTGCACGTAGGCATCGTTGGTGGATTCGGTGCCCGAGTCGGACGAAAGCTTGAAACCCAGCCCCGCGATGACGGCGAGTGCAACCGTCGGCACGGCGATGCGAACGATACGGGAAGAGGCTTGGGAAGGGGTTGAGGATGACATGACAGGCGTCCCTTAGTGTGAAGAGGGCGGTGTCGTGCTCCACGGCGGATAGATGCGCACGGGTAACACCGGAATGAGTAACAGCAACGCAATGGCAATGCAGGCCATGACGCGATAGAGATCAGCGGACATCAGCACCAGCGCCTGCTCATGCACGCGATGCGCGAGTTCGCCCAGGCCGCCGGCGGCATCGAGGCTCGGGTTCGCGACCAGCGGACGATTGCCGATCTGATCCACCAGCACATTCGAGTGATAGTGTTCGCGCGCGGTGCCGACACCTTCGATGAGCGCGGTCGCCACGGCGGCGGAGAAGGTCTTGAGCGAGTTGAACATTGCCGAGGCGAACGGGCCTTCCGTCGGCGGCAGGCCGGTGGTGACGCCCATCAGGATGGCGAGGATCACCATGGGCTGCGCGGCGATCTGCAAGGCTTGCAGCAGGTAGAAGTTGTCGCGGATCCATTCGGATGTCATCGAACTGCCCATCAGACAGGTGGCGATCATCAGCGTGAGTCCGGTCGCCATGACCCAGCGGGAATCGACCCGCTTCAGGTTCAGCAGCGCCGCTGTCAGCGGCAACGCGACGAGCAGCGGCAACGCCACCAGCAAGGAGAGCGGCGCGCTCTGCAGCGGCCGGTAAGCGTGGATACGCGCGAGATGCTGCCCCGGGATCGCGGCGACGCCGACCAGCAGGATCACCGCACCGGCGAGCGTCGTGAGGCCGTGCGCGAAGTTCCGGCGCGACAGAAGCTGAAGCTTGAAGAACGGAAGCGGATGAAACCATTCGTTCAAGAGAAACACGGCAAGCAACGCCCCGCCGCCGACGAACATCGTGCAGATCAAATCCGATTCGAACCAGTCCAGCCGCTCGCCCTGCAGCAGACCCGTCACGAGCATCGCAATGGCGGGGCTGCCCGTGAGAAAGCCGGTCCAGTTGAAGGCGCGCAGACGGTCGAGCTTCAACGCATCGGCGGGAAGGCCGTACTGGATCGCCGCGCACGCGAGCGCGCCCAGCGGGACGATCTGCCAGAACGCCATCTTCCAGCTGACATACTCGGTCCACAGCGCGGCGAGCGGCGTGCCCAGGGCCGGCCCGAAGGTCGCCGTCATCGCATAGCCGGCGAGGCCGTACAGCTTGACCTTCGGCGGCAGATAACGCAGTGCGACGATGATGAGCATCGGCGGCAGACAGCCGCCCGCGATCCCCTGCAACACGCGCAACCCGTACAACGCAGCGAGGTTCGGCGCGAACGGACACAGCACGCCGAAGAACATCGTGGCCAGCACCGCGCCGATCGTGAAGCGCTTGAGCGTGAACGTCATGCCGAACCACGGCGCGAAGACCATGGTGGCGACGTTGGCCGCTTCGAAGAGCGTCGTGAGCCACGTGCCGTCGTCGTGACCGATGGATAGCGCTCCCTGAACATCGGTCATGGCGATGGCCGTGACCTGTTCGTTCAGGATCGCCAGCAAGGACGCGAGCAGCATGCCGGCCAGGCCCGTGGCAAGACGAAGCGAGAGCGCGGCGCTTTTGGCATGCGGCGGTGCCGTGGCGATGGAAAGCTCTGCCGTGCTCATGCCTTTCTACGCGCCTCTTCAAAATACTGTGGCGCCTCGCGACGATCGAACATGCCGTATTCACGAATCACGCGAATCTGGCGCGAGCGCACGTCGCTCGGGAGCGTGGCTTCGCGTGCGTACGCATCGGCGGCGGCCTGATCGCGCCACGTTGCTACCGCGATGACATCGCCCGGCGAAAGCAGCGCGTCGAACACATCCCATGTAACGAGACCGGGCGCGGCGATATCGAGCCCCAGCGATGCCGCGACCGCCTGCGGTCCGGCTTCCTTGATCCAGTCCGGCTTGCGGCTTGCATCGTGCAGCGTCACGGCCTTGCCCGCGCCGACTTCGGTCACGTCGAGACGCTGTTCGAGCAGAACGTGTCCCGCTGGAATTTGCGTATCTGCGACGGTCTGCCCAATGCGCAGCCGATAGTCTTCGAATACCCGATCGCGCGCCGCTTCCTGAATCTTGTGATGGCGGCTCGTCGTGCGCCAGCGCACCAGCGACTTCTCATCGCGCCAGCTGGACAGCGACAGCAGCCAGCCATCGCGCGTGAGGCTGGCGTAGCGCACGTTGTCGACGAAACCGTCGATCTTTTGCAGCTCGGGGCGCAGCATGTTGGCCATGCCGAGATAGGCGTCGAACTGATCGCGAAAGGGATTGACTTCCAGCATTGCAGAGAACATGACAGGCTCTTCCTTGGTTCGTTGTCGAATGGCTTCGGGCTGGATGAATTGTCGGTGAGCAAGCTGCGCGGTTGAAGTCCGGGCTGCGCCGGAATCGGGACAATGAATGTGCCGCGCGGGCCATTGCGATCGGCGTCGAACCCTTGCACGCGTCCTGTGCTTCTTGTGGGCCAATCCGCACTCGAATCGGGCCAATGCGCTGCAAGCGCGGTTACGCGTCATCCATCGCCGCCTAGAATCTCGAAGCGGATGTTCGCGGTGTGGGAAACGGAATGGACAGGTTGCGTGAGATGGAAGTCTTTGTCGCCATCGTGGATAGCGGTGGCTTCACCAGTGCGTCGGAGCGGCTCGGGTTGTCGACGGCCGCGGTATCGAGAGCGCTGAATTCACTCGAGGCGCGCACTGGCGCGCAATTGCTCGCGCGCACGACGCGCTCGGTGCGTCCCACCGACGCGGGTATCGATTACCTCGATGCCTGCCGACACGTGCTCGATGCCGTCGCGGATGCGGAGGCGCGCCTCGGCGCCTGGCATGTCAAGCCGGTCGGCACGCTGACGGTGTCGGCGCCGGTGCTGTTTGGCCAGCGCTTCGTGGCGCCGCTGATCAACGCTTTTGCGAAGCGCTATCCGGACATCACCATTCACGCGGTGTATGTCGATCGCACGACGCGGCTGCTGGAGGAAGGCGTCGACGTCGCGATTCGCATCGGTCATCTCGGCGACTCGACGACGTTTGCCGTGCCGCTCGGTTTCGTGAGACGCAGGACGTATGCGTCGCCTGCTTATCTGAAAGCGCGCGGAGAACCGCTGCATCCGCGTGAACTGACACAGCACGACTGCGTGTCGTACACGGGCGTGACGCAGCCGCTGGAATGGGTGTTCGCCGAGCGCGGCGCGCGCCTGGCGGTGCGTCTCCATCCGCGCATGATCGTCGATCTCGCGCCCGCCGCGATCACTGCGGCCAGCGACGGCGTCGGCATCACGCAACTCTTTTCCTATCAGGCGACACCGGAAGTGCTGGACCACACGCTCACGCCGATTCTGTCGGCCTTCGAGCCCGATCCGGTGCCGGTGAGTCTGCTGCATGTGGAGCGTCGTGGCGGGAGCGGAAAGATTCGCGCGTTCCTCGAATTCGTGACCGAGGCCTTGCGCGGCAACGCGCATCTGCAATGCGTTGCCAGGACGATGGCCGCGCGACGCTGAACCTGTCTCGGCTATTCAACGGCGACACGCAACTCGCGATAGGCGCGCACGAGCGCTTCGAGGCTGAAGGCGCGGTTGAGGCCGCTGGGATTGGGCAGCACCCAGACGCGTGCGCCGCCCAGGCTGTGCTGTTGCGGTCCCCAGGCGATATCACGCTGGCCGGTCATGGCGGACAGCGCCATCTTGCCGAGAAACGCGATGTTTCCTGGAGACAGGCCGCGCATTTTTAATTCGAACGCTGCCGCCGCGTCGGCGATCTCGGCGCGCGACAGACCGTCTGCACGCGCGGTCGGGCGCGCGACAGCAGTCGTGAGTCCGCATCCGTATCGAAGGATCGCGCGCCCGTCTTCGGGGCGTAGCAACGCGGGCGTGAAGCCCGCGAGATGAACCGTTTGCCAGAAGCGGTTGCCTCGGCCCGCGAAGTGGTGCCCCGTGGATGCGGCGAGCAGGCCCGGATTGATGCCGCAAAACACGACGTTCAGGCCGGGTTCGAGAATGTCCGGAAGCGACTGGATCGTTGGCAAGCTTATGCGGCCTCCGCCAGTTCTTCCAGTTCGGTCAACGAGACGGAATCGATCACATCGGAACGGCTCGCAACATGCTGAGCCATCGGCGCATCCCGGAAGCGCGCACGGTACTGCTTCGGCGTGACGTTCAGGCGCCGGGCGAAGGTGGTGCGCATGTGCGTCGCGCTATGAAAGCCGCATTCGAATGCGATCGTCTTGAGCGGCGCGTCGCTGGATTCGAGGCGCTTTCTCGCGGTATCGACGCGCACCTGTTCAACGAACGCCGACGGCGTGACCTGCGCATACCGGGCGAACACGCGGGAGAAGGTCCGGCGGCTCACCGACACCGCGTTGGCCAGTTGCTCGATTGAGAGCGCTTCGGCGATATGTTCGGTGACATAGCGATGCACCCGGGCGATGATCGGCGCTTCCTCCGTGACTTCGGCGAGATACGGGCTGTATTGCGACTGTCCGCCTTCGCGCTGGATGTAGACCACGAGGCGTCTCGCCACCCGCATCGCGTGTTCGTGGCCCCAGTCTTCGGCTACCAGTGCGAGACACAGATCGATGCCCGCTGAAACGCCCGCCGAAGTGAACAGTTGTTCGTCGCGCATGAAAATCTTGTCTGGCTGCACGCGCGCTTGCGGAAAGGTTTTGGCGAGGCGCCCGGCGTCGGCCCAATGCGTCGTGACCTGCTTGCCGTCGAGCAGGCCGGCATGGCCAAGCACGAAGGCGCCGTTACACACCGCGCCGAAGCGGGCCGCGCCGAGCGCCTGCCTGCGCAGCCAGGCGAGGAATTCGGCAGGCGGGTTCCAGTCGGGCAACTGCGGGCCGCCGGCCACGAGCAACAGGTCGTATTGCACGTCCGAGTCGAGATAGCCGACCGGCACGACCAGTTGCATGCCATTGGAGCAGGTGACCAGGCCTGCCTCGCGTCCGACCAGCGAGACTTCATAGCGCTGATCCGGCGGCAGATGCGTGTTGGCTTCCGCGAATACGTCGAGCGGGCCGGCAACGTCGAGTGCCTGGACACCGTCGAACAGAACTAGGGCGACTTTCATGCCGTGACCTTCTTGATGGAAAGCGGCCGACTGAGACCGATTGCCCCACTCTATCCCAGCCCTCGCGCGCGAGTGACACCTTGTCCGGTAAATGACTTTTGCGTCCGTGTAACAAGCGCGTTTTCTTGCCTCCCGCAAGGTGTTCCCTTCGGCGTGGCCCGAATTCGACGCCGAATGGCCCGCCACGACGCCAGATGTGCGCCCCCTCCGTGACGCGGCTGACTAGACTTTGTTGCATGAGGTAGACAGGTCTGTCTCCGAAGAACCACGGCATGCGGTAGCGCGAGAGCACCGGGCCGTATGAGACAAGAAGGACATTCATCATGTTGATCGAACAACGCCAGAACTCGTTCCTGTTCGGCGCCAACGCGCCTTACGTGGAAGAACAATATGAACGCTATCTTGCCGAGCCGGCCTCGGTGACCGACGAATGGCGCGGCTATTTCGACGCATTGCGCGAAACGCCCGCTGTCGACGGCAGCGACCGCGATGACGAACCGCACACGCCGGTGGTCTCCGGTTTCGTCGAACTCGCGCGGCATCCGCACCCGGTTGCCGCCCAACCCGACAGCGCGCTTGCGCTCGCGCGGAAGCAAGTGGCGGTGCAATCGCTCGTTGCCGCGTTCCGGAGCATCGGGACGCGCCGCGCGAATCTCGACCCGTTGCGATGGGAGCCGCAGCGCGCGCTGCCGGAGCTCACGCCCGCATACTACGGTCTGACGGCGGCCGACATGGCCACGCGCTTCAGCACCGCGGACACTTACTTCTTCGACGAAGACGCAAGCCTCGGCGAGATCGTCGCGGCGCTCGAGCAAACCTATACGGGCACGCTGGGCGCGGAATTCATGCATCTCTCGGATGCCAACGAGCGGCGCTGGTGGCAGATGCGGCTCGAATCGTCGCGCGCGGCACCCTCATTTTCGAACGACGAGAAGCGCCGCTTTCTCGACCGCCTTACCGCGGCGGAAGGACTCGAAAAGTATCTGCATACGCAGTTCGTCGGGCAGAAGCGCTTCTCGCTCGAAGGCGGCGAATCGCTGATCGTGTTGCTGGACGAACTCGTGCGCTACGGCGCCGCGAAAGACGTGCGCTCGGTCATCATGGGCATGGCGCATCGCGGACGGCTGAACGTGCTGGTGAACATCGCAGGCAAGCCCTTGCATGCGTTGTTCGATGAATTCGACGGCAAGCATGCCGACCCGCTTCCCGAAGGCGACGTCAAGTATCACAAGGGCTTCAGCACCGTGACGGACACCGCGCAAGGTCCGGTGGAAGTCGTGCTCGCGTTCAATCCGTCGCACCTGGAGATCGTCAATCCGGTGGTGCAGGGGATGGCGCGCGCCAAGGCCGACGCGCTCGGCCCGAACCACGCCGGCAGCGTGCTGCCGGTGGAAATCCACGGCGACGCGGCGATGTCGGGACAAGGCGTAGTGATGGAAACCTTGAGCCTTTCCTATACGCGCGGCCACGGCACGGGCGGCACGGTGCATGTCGTGGTCAACAATCAGATCGGCTTCACGACGTCCGACCCGCGCGATACGCGTTCGTCGTTCTACGCGACGGATATCGTCAAGATGATCGAAGCGCCGGTGCTTCACGTCAACGGCGACGATCCGGAAGCGGTGGCCATGGCCGTGCATCTCGCGGTGGACTATCGCACGCAGTTCAGGCGCAGTGTCGTGATCGATCTCGTGTGCTTCCGCAAGCACGGTCATCAGGAACAGGACACGCCCGCCATCACGCAGCCGCTGATGTATCGCGCGATTGCCGCGCATCCGGGCGTGCGGACGCTGTATGCGCAGGCACTGATCCGGCAACGCGTCACGACGCCCGAGCAGGTCGATGCCTATGCCGACGCGCAGCGTGCGTCATTCGATGGCGCGCGCGGCGGCGAGTCGCTGCTTATCGAAGCCGAAGTGGGCGCGAGTCAGACCGGCCGCTACGAAGCACCGTCTCACGAGCAATTGAGCGTCTGGGCGCGGCGCATCGCCAGCGTGCCCGAGGGCTACGAGCTTCATCCGCTCGTCAACAAGATGATGGCCGCGCGCCGGGACATGGCGAGCGGCAAGAAGCGCATCGACTGGGGCATGGGCGAGCATCTCGCCTTCGCGTCGCTGCTCGGCAAGGGGATCGATGTGCGCCTGAGCGGACAGGACAGCGGGCGCGGTACGTTCAATCATCGGCACGCGGTGCTGCACAACCAGAAGCGCACGCAACGCAGCGATGGCGTGTTCATCCCGCTCGATCATGTACACGACGTGCAAGGCCGCTTCACGGTGACCAACAGCATCCTGTCCGAGGCGGCCGTGCTGGCGTTCGAATACGGCTACTCGACGGTGAAGCGCGACGCGCTCGTGATCTGGGAAGCGCAGTTCGGCGATTTCGCGAATGGCGCGCAGGTGGTGATCGATCAGTTCATCGCGGCCGCCGCGGCAAAGTGGGGGCAACGCAGCGGCCTGACGCTGTTCCTGCCGCATGGACAGGAAGGCGCGGGGCCGGAGCACGCCTCGGCGCGGCTCGAACGTTATCTGCAACTGAGCGCACAGGACAACATGCGCGTGGTGCAGCCGACGACACCGGCGCAGTTGTTCCATCTGCTGCGCATGCAGGTGCTTGCGTTCGACGGAAGGCCGCTGGTCGTGATGACGCCCAAGTCGCTGCTCAGGCATGCGGAAGCCGTCAGCACGCTGGACGAGTTGTCGCAAGGTGCGTTTCATGAAGTGCTGCCCGACGCCCACGCCGATGCAGCGCAGGACGCACAGGTCGAACGCGTCATCGTGACGTCCGGGAAGTTCTACTACGACCTGGTCGACTATCGGCGCAAGCACGGCATGGACGACGCACGCGTGATGCGCGTCGAACAGTTGTATCCGTTTCCGGCCTCGCAGATCGCCGCGCAGCTTGCGCGCTACCCGAACGTGAAGCGTGTGATCTGGTGTCAGGAAGAAGCGCGCAATCAGGGTGCATGGACCTATGCCGAACCGCAGTTGCGCGAGCTTCTGCCTTCAGGCGCTGATCTGTCGTATGTCGGGCCGCGAGCGTCCGCATCGACTGCGCCAGGTCATCACGCCGCCCACGTGGCACGGCAAACCGATGCGCTGACCCGCGCATTCACGAAGTGAGGCTGACATGACCCGTAATCCGGCAGTGACTACACAGCGCCCGAGCGAGCCTTTGCAGGGCGACGCCGAACTCATATCAGGCGCAGACATCATTCTTCGTGTGCTCGCCGAGGAAGGTGTCGATACCTTGTTCGGCTATAGCGGCGGCGCCATCCTTCCGACCTATGACGCCGTGTTTCGCTTCAACGAAACGCATGCGGACCGTCCCGACCGGCAGATTAAGCTCGTCGTGCCCGCCAACGAACAGGCCGCCGGTTTCATGGCCGCGGGCTACGCGCGCGCCAGCGGCAAGGTGGGCGTGTTCATGGTGACGTCGGGGCCGGGCGCGACCAACGCCGTCACGCCGATCGCCGATTGCAACGGCGACTCCGTGCCCGTCGTGCTGATCTGCGGACAGGTGCCGCGCGCGGCCATCGGCACTGACGCGTTTCAGGAAGCGCCGGTGTTCAACATCATGTCGGCGTGCGCGAAGCAGGTCTTTCTCGTCACCGACCCCGCGAAGCTGGAAGAAACCTTGCGGACGGCCTTCGAGATTGCCCGCACGGGCAGGCCGGGACCGGTCGTGATCGACGTGCCGAAGGACATTCAGAACTGGAAGGGTGCCTGGCGCGGGCACGGCACCTTGCACTATCGCGGCTATTCGGATCGTCTTCGGCTGGTCGCGAAGGGCGCCCGGCTCGACGACGAAAAGCGCGCCGCGTTCTTCGCGCTTCTCGCGCGCAGCCAGCGGCCGCTGCTGTATGCGGGCGGCGGAATCATCGCGTCGGGCGCGAGCGCCGAGCTGCGCCAGTTCGCCGAGCGTTACGAGATTCCTGTCGTCACCACGCTGATGGGGCTCGGCAGCCTGCCCGCGCGGCATGAGCTGAACCTCGGCATGCTTGGCATGCACGGTGCGGCGTGCGCCAACTATGCGGTCGAAGACTGCGATTTCCTGATCGCCGTGGGCGCGCGTTTCGATGACCGCGTCGCGGGCGGCCGCCCGGAAGCATTCGCGTCGAAGGCGCATGCGGTCGCGCATATCGATATCGATGAAGCCGAGATCAACAAGGTCAGGCGTGTGGAATGGAGCCACGTGGGCGACGCAAAGGATGCGTTGCGGGCGCTCATGTCGGACGGTCCGGCCGCGCGTCCTGCGTCCGGCTGGGCCGCGCATGTGGACGCGCTGCGGCGCGATCACGGCATGAACTACGACCGGCGCAATCCGGCGCTCCAGCCGCAGCGCGTCATCGAAATGCTGGGCGAGATCACCGGCGGGCGCGCGGTCATCAGCACGGGTGTCGGCCAGCATCAGATGTGGGCGGCGCAGTTCTTCGATTTCGTCGCGCCGCGCAGTTTCCTCACCTCGGGCAGCATGGGGACGATGGGTTTCGGCCTGCCCGCGGCAATCGGCGCGCAGTTTGCACGGCCGGACGCGCTCGTGATCGACATCGATGGCGACGGCAGCATCCGCATGAACATGGGCGAACTGGAAACGGCGACGACCTATGGCGTGCCGGTGAAAGTGCTGCTGCTGAACAATCGCGGCGACGGCATGATCCGGCAATGGCAACGTCTGTTCTACGACGGCCGCCTGTCGGTGAGCGACAAGGCGCTGCATCGCAAGGACTTCGTGCTGGCGGCGCAGGCGGATGGTTTCGGGTTTGCGTGCCGCGTCGAGAGGGAAGATGAACTGGACGAGAAGCTCAGGGCATTTGTGGCATTCGACGGTCCCGCGTTCCTCGAAGTGATGATCGACGAGAATGCCGATGTGTTTCCGATGGTCGGTCCGGGGCAGACCTATGAAACCATGATTACGGGACCGTTCATTCCGTCGCGTTCGGATCCGCATGCGCGTCTGGAGAGAGCGGCAGATGCCTCTCCCAGCGACATGTTCTGACGCGGAGCCTGGAACATGATGAACGCCGATCTGATCCACAAAGCGCTCGCCAGTCCGGTGCGGCGCGAGATTCTGACGTGGCTGAAGGAGCCGGAAGGCGCGTTCGGCTCCGGCCTGCCGATCAAGGCGATTCAGGCGCGCAGCGGTTTGTCGCAGTCGACCATCTCCGCGCATGTCGCCGCGATGATCGAGGCCGGGTTGCTCGTGGCGCGGCATGTGGGCCAGTTCATCATCGTGTCGCGCAATGAGGAGGTGATCGGCGCGTTTATCGCGGAGTTGCGGAGCAGCTTGTGAATTGGCTACGTCGCAAGAGCGGACCGATGTCGGCAAGTACTGAACAGCCTGATGGCTGAGCCTGCGGGGGCGCAACGTGCAAGCCCTTCAGCGGAGAGCCCGTCAAGCTCGCCTAGGGCTTGTCGTTCTTGAGGCACAGCGTTCCGCGGGATTCGAGCAGACGCCGTGTGTTCTCGAGCTCTATTTGCAGCAACTCGGCGTCCGGCAACACCGTCCGGTAGTTGGCCGCCATCACCTTGGTCGGCAGGCCATCCAGTGCATAGCGTGCCAGGGCATGACCCTTGTCGGCGCACAGGATCAGGCCCACGGGCGGATTCTCATCCGGGTAGGCCCAATGTTCCCTGGCGTAGTTGCAGTACATGTGCATCTGTCCGACGTCGGCATGGGTCAGGCTGCCCAGCTTCAGGTCGACGATGACCAGGCAGCGCAGCTTGCGATGAAAGAACAGTAGGTCTACGCGATACCAGGTCTGATCGATGCGCAACCGGCGCTGTCTCCCGACGAAAGTGAATCCTTCGCCCAGTTCCAGCAGGAAGTCTTCCAGTCGCCGGATCAACGCTGCTTCGAGATCTGATTCTGAATACTCATCCTTGAGATCGAGGAACTCCAGCACATAAGGATCCTTGATCGCGTCATTGGGCGTGACGGTATCCTCAGGCTTGGCCGCCGCCCCTTTGACCAGCATCGACGCCTTGTCCCTGGACAAGGCCGTGCGTTCATAGAACTGGCTGCCGATCTGTCGGTCGAGCTGGCGCACGCTCCAGCCACCGCGCAGCGCCTCGGTCTCGTAGAACTGCCGGGCATGGTCATTCTTGACCGAAAGCAGCCGAACGTAAGCCGACCACGGCAGCGTGAAGACGTGAGCCAGTTGGGAGAGGTCAAATTTCCGAGACGCTGTCTCGGGATTCTTTGCGGGCAGTCTTTCTCCAGATTTCCGAGACACTGTCTCGGAAATTGCAGCCAGCGGGTAAATGAGAAAGAAGCGCCGCATGTTCTCCAGGTTGTCGGGGCTGAACCCGCGCCCGAACCTTGCGGTCAAGTCGGTTGACAGCCGCTCCATCAACTGGTCGCCGTAACCGGCCCGCCGCTTGCCTTTCTGCTCGGCTTCGACAATCCGGCGGCCAATCTCCCAATAGCTGGCTGTCATCAGCGCATTGACGCTGCGCGCCGCTGCCTGACGCGCGGCATCCAGCAACTCTACAATGCCGCTGTGGATGCCGACATAGCCAGCCGGTAAGGCCGCAGGCTTGCCCGTCGGCATTTGCTTCTTCCTTGTCATGCCACCACCTCTAACGAACTGGATGCCCGCGTAGTTGCCAGCCGCCGGTTCGCCCCGAATCGGCCGCGTCCCGCACCAGCGTGTCGTCGGGATGAACATCGCCACGATCTTGTGGCCTGTCAGCATCATGCCAGCTTGGTCGGCAGAGCGGAATTGGCAATGTCAGTTGTCGCCAGATGGCAGATGCCCGGAACCTCAACGCGCCATCATCAGCGCATGCACGTTATGCAACACCCACACCGTGCCGACGATCAGAATCAGCGACATCAGAATGGTGTACGCGAACGACATCGCATGCCAGCGTTGGCCGTTCGACGCATTGACGTGCAGGAAGAACACCACATGCACGATCACCTGAACGGCGGCCAGCACCGCCAGCATGAGGATCGCCTTCTCCCCGCTGAACGCACCCGACGTCGCGGCCCAGAACGACGCCACGGTCAGCACGACCGCCAGCGCGAAGCCGATCAGATACCCGCGCGCGGTGACGTGCGGGAAATCGCTTGAATTGCCGTGCGATTTAGCCATCAGACGATGCTCCCGAGATAGACAAAAGAAAACACGCAGATCCAGACGATGTCCAGGAAGTGCCAGAAGAGGCTCAGGCAGGCGAGCCGGCGCAGGTCGCGCTCGCTCAGCTTGCGCTTGCCCAGCATCTGCACCACGAGCACCACGAGCCAGAGCAAGCCGACCGTCACGTGCAGGCCGTGCGTGCCGACCAGCGTAAAGAACGCCGACCAGAACGCGCTGCGCTGCGGTCCCGCGCCTTCCGCAACGAGGTGCGCGAACTCGTTCAGCTCCAGCCACAAGAATCCCGCGCCGAGCGCGAACGTGACGAACAGCCAGCCGAGCACCGCACCGATGCGCTGGCGCGTCGCGGCAATCATCGCGAAACCGAAGGTCAGGCTGCTCGTCAGAAGCAGACTGGTCTCGAGCGCCACGTCGTTCAGGTTGAACAGATCCTTGCCGGTAGGCCCGCCCACGGTCTGCATCGCGAACATCGCGAAGGTAGCGAAGAGCGACGCGAACAGCACGCAATCGGTCATCAGGTAAGCCCAGAAGCCGAACACCGAGTGCGACTGATGTTCATGCCCGTGGTCGTGCGCGGCGTGCGCGGACAGTGTCGATTGCGACATTTACAGCACCTCCATTTCCAGTTCCCGCTCCGCGCCGGCCTTGACGGGCGGTCGCGGCGCGTTCGGTTCTTCGATCGACCTGACCGTGGCCGCCGGAATGATGAAGCCGGCGTTGTCGCGGAAGCTGTAGCCGATCACCATCGCCACCACGCCCACGATGCCCGCCGCCGCCAGCCAGACGATCTGCCAGACCGCCGCGAAGCCGAACATCAGCGAGAACAGGCCGATGAATAAACCCGCACTCGTGTTCGACGGCATGTGAATGTCGCCGTACGGACGGACATCGACGCGGCGACTTTCCTTCGCGTCGGCGAAGTCGTCCAGTGCGCGCACCGCAGGAAGACGCGCGAAGTTGTACGCAGGCGGCGGCGAACTCATGGTCCATTCGAGCGTGCGGCCATCCCACGGGTCGCCGGTGACGTCGCGATAGGCGGGCTGATTGCGGCGCAGCACGCTGACGACGATCTGCGCGACCTGGAACACCACGCCCAGCGCGATGATGCCCACGCCGATCGCCGCCACCGTGAAGTAAGGCTGCCAGGCGGGGTTGTCGTAGTGATTCAGGCGGCGCGTCGCGCCCATGAAGCCGAGGATATAGATGGGCACGAAGGCCACGAAGAAGCCCACGAACCAGCACCAGAAGGCCTTCTTGCCGAGCTTTTCATCGAGCCTGAAGCCGAAGACCTTCGGCCACCAGTACGACACGCCCGCGAAGTAGCCGAACACCACGCCGCCGATGATTGCGTTATGGAAGTGCGCGATCAAAAACAGGCTGTTGTGCAGCACGAAGTCCGCACCGGGAATCGCGAGCATCACGCCCGTCATGCCGCCCAGCGTGAAGGTCACGATGAAGCCGATGGTCCACATGATCTGCGAGGTCATCTGCACGCGGCCGCGGTACATCGTGAAGATCCAGTTGAAGATCTTCACGCCGGTGGGAATGGAGATGATCATCGTCATGATGCCAAAGAAGGCATTGACGTTCGCGCCCGAGCCCATCGTGAAGAAGTGGTGCAGCCACACGAGGAACGACAGCACCATGATGCAGCAGGTGGCGTAGACCATCGTGCGATAGCCGAACAGCGGCTTCTTCGAGAACGTCGCGACCACTTCCGAATAGATGCCGAACGCCGGCAGAACCAGGATATAGACCTCGGGATGCCCCCAGGCCCAGATCAGGTTCAGGTAGACCATCGGGTTGCCGCCGCCGTCGTTGGTGAAGAAGTGCATGCCTGCATAGCGGTCGAGGCCAAGCAGCGCGAGCGCGACGGTCAGGATCGGGAACGTCGCCATGATGAGCACGTTCGAGCAGAACGCGGTCCACGTGAAGACGGGCAGCTTCATCCACGTCAGGCCGGGGGCGCGCATCTTCACGATGGTCACGAAGAAGTTCACGGCAGTCAGCAGCGTGCCGACGCCCGAGAGCTGCAACGACCAGATGTAGTAATCCACGCCGACGCCCGGGCTGAACTGCGTCTCCGACAGCGGCGGATAGGCGAGCCAGCCGGTGGTCGAGAACTCGCCGACGAACAGCGACAGGTTGATGAGGATGGCCGCGACGGCCGTCATCCAGAACGACAGCGAGTTGATGAACGGAAAGGCCACGTCGCGCGCGCCGATCTGCAAGGGCACGATCAGGTTGAAGAACGCAACCAGCAGCGCCATCGCCATGAAGAAGATCATGATGGTGCCGTGTGCGGTGAAGATCTGGTCGTAGTGATGCGGCGGGAGGTAGCCCGGCGAATCGAGCGCGATGGCCTGCTGGATGCGCATCATGACGGCGTCCGCGAAGCCGCGCACGAGCATCAGCCCGGCCACCACCAGATACATGACGCCGATGCGCTTGTGATCCACCGAAGTCAGATACTCGCGCCACAGCCAGCCCCACTTGCCGAGCCGGGTGATGAGGCCAGCCGTGCCGAGCGCCGCGATCGCCATGAAGACGGTCGCCCCCATGATGATGGGCTCGTGGTACGGGACCGCCTCGAGCGTTAATTTGCCGAACATGGCTTACCCCTTGGTTACGCAGTAGTTGCCGTTCACGTCGAAACGGCCGTCGTTGTATTTGCCGACGATGTTGTTGAAGAGCCGCGGATCGACGGTCGAGAAGTACCGCACCGCTACCTTTTCGCTCGGACGCGCGACGCCCGCATAGACGTCCATGCTGAGATTTTCGGGCGCGGTCTTGACCTTGTTCAGCCACTTGTCGAAGTCGGCGGGAGACAGCGCGAGTGCGCGGAACTTCATGTCGGAGAAGCCCGCGCCGCTGTAGTTGGCCGAGATGCCCGCGTAGTCGCCGGCATGGTCGGCTTGCAGATGCAGGCGCGTCTGCATGCCGGCCATCGCGTAGATCTGGCTGCCCAGTTGCGGGATGAAGAACGAGTTCATCACCGAATCCGACGTGATCCGGAAGTTCACCGGCGTGCCCACCGGAAACGCCAGCTGGTTCACCGAAGCCACGCCCAGGTCCGGATAGATGAAGAGCCATTTCCAGTCGAGCGCGACCACTTCGACGTTGATCGGCTTGATGTGCGAGTCCAGCGGCTTGTACGGGTCGAGCTCGTGCGTGGTCTTCCACGTCAGGATGCCGAGATACAGGATGATGATCGCGGGAATGGCCCACACGACCACTTCGATGGCCGTGGAGTGGGCCCACTTGGGCGCATACGTGGCCTTCGTGTTCGACGCGCGATAACGCCACGCGACGAACAGCGTGAGCAGGATCACCGGGATCACGACGAGCAGCATGGCGTAGGTCGCGGTGGCAATCAGCGAGGACTCGGCCACGCCAATCACGCCCTTGGAATCGAGGACTTCCAGCTTGCATCCCGAGAGGCAGACGCCGAGCATCAACGCCGTCAGCGCGGGTACAGCGGAACGTTGAGTAGTGTCATTCATTGCATTCGCTTGTTTCGATGATCGAGGCGTTGGAGGAACGCCGTTGAACGGCATTGCGCCGCGTCAGGATCATGCCACTTACGGTTTCCCGTGATGGCGCGAATGGTTGAAATTTTGTTTCAGATCAAAGGGATGCGACAGGGTGTCGCGGACCTTCGAAACGTTTTGCGAAACAGAGGCGAGTCTACAACGCGCTTCGATGCGCGCAGGTGTAATAAAAATATTCGGGCGAAGCACGGTGCCTCTGATGAACGTCAAGAGATGTGTCCAGCGCTGGCTTGCCGCGACGAACACCGCGCGGCTACGATCCGCAGCATCCTGCCGCCATCGCCTCATCATGAACCTGCATCCCGACGCCGCCCCGACCCCTCACGTCCATTCCTTCGCCCCGCTCGTGATACGCGGCCGCAGCCTGCTGCCGATCGTGCAGGGCGGCATGGGCGTCGGCGTCTCTGCGCATCGGCTCGCGGGCAGCGTGGCGCGCGAGGGCGCAATGGGCACCATCGCGAGCATCGACTTGCGTCATCACCATGAAGACCTGCTGGCGATGTGCCGCGCGGATCCATCGCGTGCCACGCTGGAACGCGCCAACTTGACGGCGCTCGGCCGCGAGATCGACGCGGCGCGTGTCTTGTCGGAAGGGCGCGGCATGCTCGCGGTGAACGTGATGAAAGCCGTCAGCGCGCATGCCGACTACGTGCGCGCCGCATGCGAGCACGGCGCGGACGCTATCGTGATGGGCGCAGGTCTGCCGCTCGATCTGCCCGATCTCACGCAAGGTCATGACATCGCGCTGATCCCCATTCTGTCCGATAGCCGTGGCGTCACGCTCGTGCTCCGGAAATGGATGAAGAAGGGCAGGCTGCCCGACGCCGTCGTGATCGAACATCCGGCGCACGCGGGCGGACATCTCGGCGTGGCCGGCGTCGACGACATGCACGACGAACGCTTCGGCTTCGAGCGCGTGCTGGCGGAACTGGATGCGTCGTTCGCCACGCTCGGGCTGGCGCGCGTGGACGTGCCGGTGATCGTCGCGGGCGGCATCGATGGACACGAAGCCGTGCGCACATGGCTCGGCGCGGGCGCGAACGGAGTTCAGCTCGGCACGCCGTTCGCGGTCACCGAGGAAGGCGACGCGCATCCGGCGTTCAAGCGCGTGCTGGCGGAAGCGCGGCCGGAGGATATCGTGGAATTCGTGAGTGTGACCGGTCTGCCCGCGCGCGCCGTGAAGACGCCGTGGCTCATGCGCTATCTGCGCAACGAAGAACGCATCCGGACGAAGATCGGCGCGCGCCCGCAGGCCTGTCCGACGGCGCTCGACTGCCTGAGTGCGTGCGGCCTGCGCGACGGCATCGAGAAGTTCGGGCACTTCTGCATCGACACGCGTCTGGCTGCGGCGCTGCGCGGCGACGTGGGCAACGGGCTGTTCTTTCGCGGCAAGGAAGGGCTGCCGTTCGGCGCGGCGATTCGCAGCGTGCGCGATCTGATCGAGGTGCTGCTGACGGGGGCGACCCAAACGCCGCCCGCGGTCTCCTGAGTCAGCCGCCCGAATACTTGCGCAACAGTGCATTCACGTCGATGCGCTGTCCCTGAAGCAGCAACAGCCGCGTATGCAGCACGAGGTTCTCCAGCACGAGCAGGGCCGTGGTGAGCATGTAGGTGAGATTGACGTCGCCGGGATTGAGTCCGCTGGCCTGGAGCTGCCGATGCTTGTCCACGAGCGCGGTCATCACGAGGCTGCGCAGTTCGGGTTCTGCAAAGGGAAGGTCGCCGTAGTCGACCGGATCTTCCCGTTCGAGTTCTGCAAGCATGCCCGTCAATTCGCTGATGGTCACTTCCATGGCTTCTCCCGGCTCAGGCACTGCGTGGACGGTGAACAGCGTCTTCATGGTGCCACGGGCGCGCGCAAATTAAAACGGCCGGACGCGCGAACAGGCATCGAAGCGTAGACTCGATTCATGAATAGCGATCGAAGCGAGTCACGCGATGGCCCGACGCACGCCTGAACCGTGGTATCACCCGCCAGCGGATGAAGTCTGCGCGCTGTGCGGGCGGCAAGTGCCGCCCGCACAGCGCGACTTGCATCACATGGTGCCGAAGTCGCAGGGCGGCAGGCAGACCGCCGTCCTGCACCGCATCTGCCATCGGCAATTGCATGCGCTTTTCACGGAGAAGGAACTGGCGCAGCGCTATTCGACCGTCGAGGCACTGCTCGCGCACGAAGCGGTGCGCGGGTTTGTCGAGTGGGTGAAGACCAAGCCGAACAGTTTCTATCAGCGCACGCGGCGTTCACGCTCACGCTGAGACTTGCACCTCGCGCACGCGCGGCGCCTCGCGCCGGTAAGCCGTCATGCCGAAGCGTTGCAGGATGAAGCTCTCGACCACGAGCTTGAGGTCCGCTTCGCACGGCCGCGTGCCCCAGCGGCTGTTGCCCGCCACCGACGCCACCGCGAACCACGATTGCGGCTGAAACAGTTCGACACGCAACAGGCCGCGCTCGAAAATTCTGAGCCGCCCCGTATCGATGTGAAATTCGGCGCTCACCGCGCCCCCCGGCATGTCGATGCTCGCCGTGATGGCTTTTGCTTTCATGATCTTTTGGTCTCTCTCTGTGCGTTGCTTCGTCGTCGCCCGGCGCGTTTTCTTTCTCGTTGCAAACCACTCTGAACCACAACGGTCGAAACGGCCAGTCCCGCCTTAGCAGGGATCGGACCCGGGGGCGCGATTGCCGGATTCTCCAGCCGCGCCGCGAATGCAAGACCGTCCCGGCAGAAACTCCCCTTTAGGCATACAGTACTGGCGTTGCGGATGGCCGCCGAAACATCGGCGCGATCCGCACGGCGTCCGCCGGAAGCACGAAGCACCACGGCGAACGTTCGCTGTCGCACATAACATCCACCTGTCACCTTGCAACGGTCACGTTTTTCCATCGTGGAAAGATGCTCGTTCGTTCGCAAAAGATTCAAACACCGGAGGGAAGCAGACCATGTACAAAGCGTATTCCTTTGCCGCCGCCGCAGCCGACAAAGCGCTTGGCCCGCACGAGATTCAACGGCGCGAGGTCGGGGCGAACGACGTTCGCATCGACATCCTGTTCTGCGGCGTGTGCCACTCGGACCTGCACATGGCCAGGAACGAATGGGGCGCGTCGAACTATCCGATCGTGCCGGGTCACGAGATCGTCGGCCGCGTGGTCGAGGTCGGTGCGGACGTGTCGAAGTTCAAGGTGGGGCAACTCGCGGGCGTCGGCTGCATGGTCGATTCCTGCCGTGTCTGCGACGCCTGCAAGGAAGGCCTCGAACAGTTCTGCGACGGTCCGGACAGCTTCATCCAGACCTACAACTCGCCCGACCGCCAGTCCGGCGGCGTGACCTTCGGCGGCTATTCGACGAGCATGGTCGTCGATGAAGCCTACGTGCTGAGCGTGCCGGAAAATCTCGACCTCGCGGCTGTCGCGCCGCTGCTGTGCGCAGGCATCACGACCTACTCGCCGCTGCGTCACTGGAACGTGCAGAAAGGGCAGAAGGTCGGCATCGTCGGGCTGGGCGGGCTCGGACACATGGGCGTGAAGATCGCCGCCGCGATGGGCGCGCATGTGGTGCTGTTCACCACGTCGCCGGGCAAGATCGAGGACGCGAAGCGCCTGGGCGCGCATGAAGTCGTCATCTCGAAGGACCCGGACCAGATGGCCGCGCACGCCAACAGCTTCGACTTCATCCTGAACACGGTGGCCGCGTCGCACGACCTGGATCCGTTCATGGTGCTGCTCAAGCGCAACGGCACCATGACGCTGGTCGGCGTGCCGGAGCATCCGCATCCGTCGCCGGCGGTGTTCAACATGATCTTCAAGCGGCGCGCGCTGGCCGGATCGCTGATCGGCGGCATTGCGGAGACGCAGGAGATGCTCGACTTCTGCGGCAAGCACGGCATCACGTCCGACATCGAGATGATCCGCATGGACGAAATCAATCACGCCTACGAGCGCATGCTGAAGAGCGATGTGAAGTATCGCTTCGTGATCGACATGTCGACGATGCCGAGCTGAGCGACGTTGTCATGGCAGGCGCGGCGTTCGCTGCCGCGCCTGCACAAACAGGAATCACCGCGCGATGGCCGCGCGCAGTCTTTCGACAAACCGCTCCGTCACGGCCGGCAAGGTCCGGCCTTTCTTCCGGATGAGCGCGACCGGCCGCACGAAGGCCGGGTCATCGATGGCTTTCACGACGAGCCCCGGCTCCGCACGCACCTCGCGCGCCGTTTCGGGCAGGATCGTCACGCCGAGGCCGCCGCGCACCATCGCGACGGCGGTCATCATGTAAGTCGGCTCGCACGCAATCTCGAGCGTCTCGCCCGTGGCGCTAAGCGCGGCATCGACGACCGCGCGCACGCTGGTGCCCGGCGCGGTGAGCACGAGCGGCTCGCGGGCGAGATCGGCCGGACCGATGCGCCGCTTCCGCGCCAGCGCATGCCCGCGCGGACACACCGCCACGAGCCGGTCGACGCCCGCGTGCAGCACCTCCAGCAACGGGTCCGCGACCTCGCCGCCCGTCAGCCCGATATCCGCTTCCTCGCTGCGCACGAGCGCGTTGACGGCGCTCGCCACGACATCGCGAATCTGGAAGGCCACACGCGGCACCTCGCGCTTCATGCTGATGATCAACTCCGGCAGCATGCTCGCCGCGAACGTGGGCAGGCACGCCAGGCGGATCGTGCCGCTGCCGCCTTCGCCCAGCGCACGGGCGTCGCGCAGCACGTTCTCCATGTCGTTCAGCGACTTGCGCAGCAGCGGCAGCAGTTCGCGCCCGGTGGGCGTCAGCGCGACGTTGCGGCTATTGCGGTCGAACAGCCGCGCGCCGACCGCCTCTTCCAGCCGGCGAATCTGCACGGTCAGCGCCGGCTGCGACAGATTGAGCCGTTGCGCCGCGCGCGTGAAGCTGCCGGTGTCGGCCACCGCGACCAGCGCCCGGATGTCGCGAAGATTCAGATCCATTATGAGATGTGATGGCTGCGATCAAATCATTTCAATTGTGTTATCGCTGCATCGAACTTACGCTGAACGTCATCAAAAAACAAGATTCGGAGACACGTTCATGCTGCCGTTGCTCGGCCTGGCCACCATCGTCGTCCTGCTCGGGGCGATCCTCTCAAAACGCATGTCGCCGCTCGTGGCGCTGATCATCGTGCCGATTGCGGCGTCGCTGCTCGGCGGCTTCGGCCTGCAGACCAGCAAGTTCGTCATCGACGGCCTGAAGAGTCTCGCACCGGTCGTCGGCATGTTCGTGTTCGCGATCCTGTATTTCGGCACGATCACCGACGCGGGCACGCTCGATCCGATCATCGACCGCATCCTGCGCGCGGTCGGCACGAAGCCGACGCGCATCGTCATGGGCACGACGCTGCTCGCGCTGCTGATCCATCTGGACGGCTCCGGCGCGGTCTGCTTCCTCGTCACGATCCCGGCGATGCTGCCGCTCTACGAACGCCTGAAGATGGACAAGCGCGTGCTGGCGGCGGCGGTCTCGATGGCGGCGGGCATCAACTTCCTGCCATGGACCGGACCGATGATCCGCGCGTCCGCCTCGCTGCATCTGCCCATCTCGGCGTTGTTCAATCCGCTGATTCCGGTGCAGGCCGTGGGTCTCGTGTTTGTGTTCGGCATGGCGTGGTGGCTTGGACGGCGCGAGGAAAAGCGCCTCGGCTATTCCGGCGCGAGCGGTTCCGTGCCGCTGCCGACGCGCGAACTGACGCCGGAGGAACAGGCGCTGCGCCGCCCGAAGAACTTCTGGTTCAACATCGTGCTGACGGTCGTGGTGCTTGGAACGATGGTCGTGATGGGCGAGAAGATTCCGCCCGCGATCATGTTCATGGTGGGCCTGTGCATCGCGCTGATGGTGAACTATCCGAACGTCGAGATGCAGCGCAAGCGTATCGACGCGCACGCCCGCGCCGCGCTGATGATGGCGGGCATCCTGCTCGCGGCGGGCGTGTTCACCGGCGTCATGCAGGGCAGCGGCATGCTCAAGGCGATGGCGCAGGCGGCAGTCGGCTTCGTGCCGCCCGCGATGGCGGGACACATTCCCGTCGTGCTCGGCGTGCTGTCGATGCCGCTCTCGATGCTGTTCGATCCCGACTCGTTCTATTTCGGCGTGCTGCCGGTGATCGCCGAGGTGGCGTCGCAACTTGGCGTCGCGCCGGTGCACGTCGGCCAGGCGGCGCTGCTCGGTCAGATGACGACCGGCTTTCCCGTGAGCCCGCTCACGCCCGCGACCTTTCTCGTTGTCGGGCTGTGCGGCATCGATCTCGCGGACCATCAGAAGTTCACCTTCCCGCTGCTGTTCGGCGCATCGCTCGTCATGACGCTTGCGTGCGTGCTGCTGGGCGTGTTTCCGCTTTAACCCGAACTGGACGAGGTCATGAAGGACATCATCAGAATTGGCGCAGGGGCGGGCTATTCGGGCGACCGGATTGAGCCGGCCGTCGAACTCGCGGAGCACGGCGCGCTCGACTATCTCGTGTTCGAGTGTCTCGCCGAACGCACCATCGCACTGGCGCAACAGTCGCGCCGCCACGATCCGGCTTCCGGCTACGACCCGTTGCTCGAGGCCCGCATGCGCGCCGTGCTGCCTGTCGCGGCGAAGAACGGCGTGCGCATCATCTCGAACATGGGCGCGGCCAATCCACACGCGGCGGCGCGCAGGACAGCCGAAATCGCCCGCGACCTGGGCTTGTCGCTGAAAATCGCGGCCGTGACCGGCGACGACGTGCTGGACGTCGTGCTGAGTGCGCCGCTGCGCTTCGAGGAATCGGGCGACGAGGTCGGCGCTTATGCCGGGCGCATCGTGTCGGCGAACGCGTATCTGGGTGCGGCGCCGATCGTCGATGCGCTTGCAGCGGGCGCGGACATCGTGCTGACGGGGCGAGTGGCGGACCCGTCGCTGTTCGCCGCGCCGCTGATCCACGCATTCGGCTGGCGCATGGACGACTGGACCGCGCTCGGCCAGGCGACGGTCGTGGGTCATCTGCTCGAGTGCGCGGGCCAGGTGACAGGCGGCTATTTCGCCGATCCCGGGTACAAGGACGTGAGCGCGCTGGCACGGCTGGGCTTTCCGATCGGCGAGGTGAGCGCGGACGGATCGGTGGTCGTGACGAAGGTGCCGCACGCGGGCGGCGCGGTGACTGAAGCGACCTGCAAGGAACAGCTGCTCTACGAAATCCACGATCCGGCGCGTTACCTCCAGCCGGACGTGGTCGCCGATTTCACCCAGGTCCGCGTCGCGCAGGAAGCGCCGGACCGCGTGCGCGTGACGGGCGGGCGCGGCCATCAACGCACCGGGACGCTCAAGGTATCGGTGGCGTATGTGGACGGCTTCATTGGTGAAGGACAGATTTCCTATGGCGGACCGGGCGCGCTGGCACGCGCGCGGCTTGCACTCGATATCGTGCGGGAGCGGCTCGCGCTTACCGGCGTCGAGACGACCGAATTGCGCTTCGACGTGATCGGCGTGAACGCGTTGTATGGCGAGGCGCTGGCCGCCGGTCACACGGAACCGTACGAAGTCCGCGTGCGTGTGGCGGGACGCACGGCGAAGGCGCGCGAAGCAGCGCGCATCGGCAACGAGGTCGAGACGCTGTATACCAACGGCCCGGCGGGCGGCGGCGGGGTGACGAAGGCGACGCGCGAAGTCATCGCCGTGCAGTCGGTACTGTTGCCGTGCGAGCACGTGAACCCGGCTTTCGAATTCGTGGAGACAAGCGATGAAACTGCGTGAACTGGCCCACGGCCGAACCGGCGACAAGGGCAACACGCTCAATGTCTCGGTGATCTGCTTCGACCCGCAACACTACGCGCACGTCCGCGAGCAAGTGACGCCGGAGCGCGTCAAGGCGCATCTCGCGGATGTCGTGAAGGGCGAAGTCGTGCGCCATGAACTGCCGAATCTCCATGCCTTCAACTTCGTGCTGAATCAGGCCCTCGGCGGCGGCGTCACGCGGTCCCTCGCGCTCGATGCGCACGGCAAGTCGGTGAGCGCCGCGTTGCTCGACATCGAGATCGAAGCGCCCGCTTGAGCTTGTCCAGGCATTTGTCGGATGGATTGAATACGCATGCAAGATGCATCTTCAGAACATGGGACTAACTAACCATTCTGGCCAAAATCAGTAAAAAACACTGTCTGACGATAGACAAAAAATAGCCAATACAGGCCCTGAAGCTCTCGTTAGACTTTTTTACATTTTTGTTGTCTGGCTGTCTTTAAACGTCTGAATACAATCCGTTTTGTCAAAAGATTGTGTCGTCGTCTGGACAATGAAAACGAAGCCAACAACGCAAGGATCCGGCTTCGGGATATCTCCCGAAGCCGTCGAGGCAGGGTCGCGCACGAGGGCGCGGAGCGAGCAGCCGGCAATTCGTTCCGTGGCATGCGTGGCCCGCCGTCATCGCCCGACATCCATCCGGGCGTCTATCCCGTTGACATGCAGCGCCGTTGCGGATTGCCCGTGCGCTTGCGGTTGGCATTCCCAAAAAAACGGGACTGCCGCGCTCTTGCGTATTGATCGGAGCGCTTCGCCATTCATGTCGGCAAGGACCTCCTTGCTGCTTTCCGCGACGCTTCTTTCGAGCAACACCCAGCACTGAGTCATTCCGCCGGAATTCGGGTCTCACGCTATCGCGGCGTTCGCGCATGTCAATTCACGTTCGACGGCAACCGGTATCGACCGGGCGTCGGTGACGCATTGACCTCGCCACTGCGCCGCATCGCGTCAAATACGAGTCAAGTAATTTGATCTACGACAACTTCAAGCGGCATCAACGAGGCACCGTACGGACCTTCAGGACCTTCATCGCCGCGTGCGCCCTGTTTGCGAGCATCGTGCCGCGCGTAGTGTCCGCCGCGACGCCAGCGGACCCGAGCCTCGCGGACGCGTTCTCCCACCTCGCCGCCGATGTGCAGGAAACGCGCACCGTCACGCTCAGGCAACTCGGTCTGCTCGAAAGCGTCGCGCTCAATGCGCCCGATACGCGCCGCGAATTCTTCCTGCCGGTGCCCGCAGGCGTGCCGCTCAAGGACGCCGCCTTGCAGTTCGACGGCGGCTATGTGCGCGGCGACGGCGGCCGCGTGACCATGCTGCTCTCGCTCGACGGCTCGCCGGTGCTGGCGCGCGCCTTCACGCAGGACGCGGGCGGCGTGTCGCTGAATCTGGGCGTGGACGGCGCGCCGCGCAACGCGGGCTTCGTGCGCCTGGGGCTGGGCTTTGCGTCGGTGATCAATCAGAACGACTGCACGGATCAGACGGCGATCGGCAATGTCTTGCGCGTGGATCCGGCCACGCGGCTCACGTTCCGCTTCGATCCCGCCGACGTGCAGGACCTGCGCACCGCCTGGAGCGCGTTGCCGTATGCGCCGGTGCTCGCGGTCTCGGGCCGCAAGCTGGCGAGCAGCGCCTACGACACCGCGTGGCGCATCGACGCGCTCTTGCAGCGCGACGGCAAGCGGCCCGTGATGCAGGCGCTGCCGGCGCCGGGCGACACGGTGGATCTGGGCACGCTCGACGTTCCCGCGCCGCTGCGCGCGATCCCCGCGTTCGCCGCGCTGGCCGGCGGCGGCCAGCATGTGCTCGCGAATCAGGCGGAACTCGGCGCGCTGGTCGCGCTGAGTCCGCGTACGGCGTTCGGCCCTGACGTGGTGGTCGCCGACGAACCCCTGCGGCGCACGCTCGGCGCGGCGCTCGACGCGTTGCGGCTGCAAGTGACCGCGACATCCGCCGACGCGCTCGCCGCCTTCGATACCTGGCGCAAGCAGACGGCCTCGCAACTGACGGCGCCGCTCGCGCCAGGCGAGGTGCGCGTCGCGCATGTGGGCGGACGGGCGCTGATCGTGGTGGGCGACACACGCGGCATCGGCGCGCTGGCGCACGGCTGGCGGCCGATCGACGTATCGGACCGGGTGATCGTGCATCGCATCGACGTGGAGCAGCAGGCGCGCGGCGACAACATTCCGTTGTCCGATCTCGGCGGCGATCCGCGCAGCATCGACGTGCAGACCGACGCCTCGTGGGTGGCGCGCTTCGACCTGGCCGCCGCCTCCGGCAACGGACGCCTGCCGGCGCAGGTGGTGCTGGATCTGGCAGCGTCGCCGACGCTCTCGAACGGCGGCGCGACCGCCACCGTCTACTTCAACGACGTGATGATCGGCGCGCGCCTCATCAATGTCGATGGCGCGCGCCAGCGGCTCATCGCGTCGATTCCGCGCTATGCGCTCGCGCGCACCAACGAATTGCGCGTGTCGTTCCGCCGTCAGCCGGATGCCGGGTGCCAGGCGCGTCAGGCGTATCCGGTCGCGGTGCTGCCGACGAGCCCTCGGCGGCTCGCGAAGGCCACGCCCGAGGACAGCTTTGCGGGCATGGCGGCGCGCTATGCGTCGTCGGCGACGGTGTATGTGCCGCGCGCCTATCTCGACGACGCACTCGTCAGCGTGCCCCGTCTGGCCGTGCTGACCGGCGCGGCGGGCATCGCGCCGGCCACCGCGAAGTTCGCGGTGGCGTCCTCGCAGGCGTCCATGCAGCCGGACGGCCCGTTCCTCGCCGCGGACGTGAGCTTCGACGGCGAGAAGAACCCCGCGCTGTATTCGGCGCAGCGTCTTTCGCTGAGCTCGCCCTCCGGCGACACGCTGCTCGACATGTCGGGTCTCTCGCGCGTCGCGGTGGTGAGCGTGGCGAGCGCGGGCGGGCAGAGCGGCATCGTCTATCGTTCGGCGGGCGCGGCGCCCGTGCTGACCGACAAACTCCAGCTTTCGCGCGGCAATATCGCGGTGGTGGACGGCAGCGGTGTGCTCAAGCAGTTCGACACCGTGAACCCCGACGACCTCTCCGACGAACCCGCGAGCAGCACCGACTGGGTCACGCATCACTGGGCGCGCTGGGGTATTCCGGCCGTGCTGGTGGTCCTGCTGCTGGCGCTGATCGTGCTGGCGGGCCGGGCGCGGCGCAAACACCAGAACGAGCAGCGCCGCGCGCAGGACGAGGACGGCGCGTGATGCTGGAGACGCTCAGGTGGTACGGCGGCATCCTGCTCGCCGATTACTACCAGGGACTGGAGTACATGGCCGCGACGGTTGCGGCCATCATCCTGCTGTCGAGCGTGGATGATCTCTTCATCGACGTCTGGTACTGGACGCGCAAGCTCTGGCGGCGCGTGACGGTGGAGCGCCGTTACGCGCCGCTCACGGTCGAGCAGCTCTACGCGCGCGACGAACAGCCCATCGCCATCATGGTGCCCGCCTGGCACGAGCACGACGTGATCGCCGCGATGATCGAGGATCTCGTGCGCGTGCTGGATTACCGCGCGTACACGGTGTTCGTCGGCACCTATCAGAACGACGCCGCGACGATCGCCGAAGTGGAGCGCATGCGGCATCGCTACAAGCATCTGCATCGCGTGGAAGTGCCGCACGACGGCCCGACCTGCAAGGCCGACTGCCTCAACTGGCTCGTGCAGGCCATCATGCATTACGAGTTCGAGGCGGGCATCGAGTTCGCGGGCATCGTCATGCATGACAGCGAAGACGTGCTGCATCCCGTCGAGCTGAAGTTCTTCAACTATCTCCTGCCGCGCAAGGACATGATCCAGCTGCCGGTGGCGTCGCTGGAACGCCACTGGTTCGAACTCGTCGCGGGCACCTACATGGACGAGTTCGCCGAGTGGCACGGCAAGGATCTGGTCGTGCGCGAAAGTCTGGCGGGCGCGGTGCCGTCGGCGGGCGTGGGTACGTGTTTCTCGCGCCGCGCCATGCGCGCGCTGGTCGAGCAGACGGAGCAGCAGCCGTTCAATACAGAGAGCCTCACCGAGGACTACGACATCGGCGCGCGCATTCTCAAGCTCGGCATGCAGTCCATCTTTCCGCTGTTTCCGGTCGAATTCACGACGCGTCGCAAAGGCTGGTTCGGGCTTGGCCCCGAACGCGAGATCCGCATGACCATGCCGCTGTGCGTGCGCGAGTTCTTCCCCGATACCTTCCGCACCGCTTACCGCCAGCGCGCGCGCTGGACGCTTGGCATCGGCCTGCAAGGCTGGGCGCTGACCGGCTGGAGCGGCTCGCTGGCGAACCGCTATCTGTTGCTGCGCGATCGCAAGGGCGTCGTGACGGCCTTCGTCGGCATGCTTGCTTATCTGCTCGCAGGGCAGTTCATGCTGTTCGCCGCCGCGTCTTACTTTCGTATCGCGACGCGCTTCTTTCCGTCGCCGTTCATCGATTCGGGATGGCTCCAGGCGCTGCTGGTTGCGAATTCAGTTGCGCTCGTGCTGCGCGTCACGCAACGCATCATCTTCACGACGCGCCTGTACGGCTGGGAGCACGGCGTACTCGCGGTGCCGCGCATGGTGATCGGCAACGTGATCAACTTCATGGCGGTGTCGCGCGCGTGGCGGCTGTTCATCGTGCACACGCTGACGGGGCGCAGGCTCGCGTGGGACAAGACGATGCACGACTTCCCGAGCAACGAAGGCCTGCGCGACACGCGTCAGGAACTGGGCGAACTGCTCGTGTCGTGGCAGGCGATCGATCCCGAGCGGCTCGAAGAGGCGCGCCGCACCGAACATGCGCGCGAGGCGCCGATCGGGCGTGTGCTCATCACGCGCGGCTGGCTCGACGAAGAGACGCTCGCGGAAGCCATCGCGTTCCAGGCGGACTTGCCGCGCGGGCGCTTCGATCTGGCGCGCATGGATCTCACACTGGTGGCAACGCCGGATACGCTCGTGCGGCTGCGTGCGCTGCCTCAAGGCACTGACGCTAACGGGCACGCGCTGTTCGTCTGCGCGGGCTTGCTCGACAATGCCGCGCTCGCGGAATTGAGTACGGCGGCGGGCCGCCCGGTGAGCTTGCAGGTGGTGCGCGAAAGCGAGATCACGGCGGGGCTGCGGATGCTGCGCGCGGTCGGACGGCTGGTTCATCCCGAAGCGGCCGATGACGAGCGCTTTCCCGACCCCGCCGATGAACCCGTGGCCGACGGCGTGCCGCTGCTCGGCGACATCATGATCGAGATGGGACTGGTCACGCGTGGCGCGTTCGAGACGGCGTTGCAGCAGTATCGGCCGGAGCGGCATGGGCGGATCGGCGACTATCTGGTGGCGGAAGGCGTGATCACGCACGAAGCGTTGACCGTCGCGATTGGCGAGCAGCGCCGCCGCCATCGCGCGCGGACATCCAAGCCGTGACGGCGCGCTTGTCTCGTCGCCTGGGCATCGCGGCATGGGCTGCCGCGACCGCTTGCGCGCCCGCCGCCGTTCACGCCGATGCGAACCTGCCGCTGCCGTTGAGCGGCGCGTCGTATCGCGTGGCGCGCGAGGCCTTCGTGGCCTATGACCAACACCGTTACGCCGACGCCGTCGCGGGCGCGCGCGAAGCGATTCGCCAGCGGCCCGACGTGCCCGAATTGCGTCTGCTGCTGGCGAATGCGCTGGCGGCGCGCGGGCGTCTGAAGGACGCGCGTCACGTGCTGGATGACGCCGTCGCGCAATTCGGGCCGACGCCCGCGTTGACGGCGCGGCGGCGGCAGATCGAGATCCTGATTGCGTCGGGCGGCATGAGCGGCGTGCCGAGCGATTTGCCGGCGCCGGCGCTCAAGGCCGCGCGGGCTGCCTATCAGGCTTATGGACGGAAGGACTATGCGGTCGCGGTCAGCGCGAGCCGCGAGGCGGTGCGGCTTGCGCCACAGGCGGAGCGCTTGCGCGTTCTGCTGATCGATTCCCTTGCGGCGAGCGGCGACGACGCAGCCGCGTGGACCGCCGCCGTCGATGCCACGGCGCGCTTCGGCGACAGCGACGGTTTGCGTACGCGGCGGCGTTTCATCGGCGACCGGCTTGCACCGGCCGAGTCGCGGGCGGCGTTTGCGGCCCGTGAGAGGGGCGATCTCGATGAAGCACAGCGGCGCGTTCAGCAGGCGCTGGTGTATGCGCCGGGGCGCGCGGATTTCCGCATGCAGCTGATCGAGACGATGTTCGCGCGCGATGATCTGGCGGGCGTGGAAGCGGTAGCCGATGACGCCATTGCACGCAATCGCGACGATGCGCTCGCGTGGGCGCTGCGTGGTTATGCGCGTGCGGCGCGGGGCGTGGATGGGGACTTCGCCGAAGTGCTGTCAGCGTCGGTTGCACCGGATGATGAACGGCAGGAACGCGACGCACGCGTGGCGCGGACGATCGTTGCGGACGTGAGACTGGCCCAGGGCGACGCGCAAGGCGCGCTCGCTGCGCTGCCTCCGGCGCGCCCGTCGGCAGCGGACGACACCGACGCCGCCATCGCCTTGCGTCGCCATCGCGCGCAGGCGTTGGCACAACGCGGCCTGACGCAAACCGCGCAAGTCGATCCACAGGCGCGTCCGACCTTCGAATGCCGTGCCGATGAATTCGGCGCATCGTGCGATGTCTACGCGCACGATCCGGCGCTGGCTGCGACCCGCTCGGCGCGTTTGGCGGAGCAACGCGGCGAGCGCGGGGCGGCGGCGGAGGAATGGCGCGCGGCGATTGCCGCGGTGCCGGACGATCCGCAACCGCGTATCGCGCTGATCGACGACCTCGTGGCAGAAGGCCGTACGCGCGAGGCGTCGGAGGCGGCGCGTGCCGTCATCGACGCACAATTGCTCGACGCGCTCACCGACGTGCAGGCGGCCTTCGTCGCGCAACGCGCCGGGGATAATGCTCTCGCGCTGCATTACTTCGCGCGTGCGGACCGCGACGGCAAGTTGCCTGCATCCGCGCAAGCCGATGCGGGTTACGCGGCGCTCGGCATGCATCGCACAGGCGAGGGCGCGCGCTATCTGGAGCATGCGATCGACCGCAGCGCGGACGGTCCCGCCGACGAAGCGCTCTCCGCGCAGGCACTGAACGATGCCCGCTCGGCGCATGCCGAAGCCACACGCGACTGGGGCTTCAGCACAGCGGTGAACTACCGCGGCAATGGCGCGCAGCAGGGCGTGGCGTTCTCGCCAGTGCCGGGCGTGTCGAACAACTGGCAAGCGGGCGTGGAGGCGTACTGGCGTCCGTTCGGCAGTCTCGGTGACCGCATGTTCGAAGTCTATGCGCGCAGTTACGAGAACTTCGGCGTGAAGGGCGGCGGGCCGTCCGGAGCCTCGACGTGGCAGGCGGCGTTCGGCGCGCGGGTGAAGCCGTTCGCGTCGGCCAATGCGATTTTCGCGATTGAGAAAATCCTGCCGCTCGGTTCGGACGTGCGTTCGGACTGGCTGGCGCGCGCTGCCTACTCGAACGGCTTCGGCGACGCGCGCCGGCTCGACGTGCCGAGCTGGTGGACCGGCACGGTGTACGGCGAAGCGGGGCATTACATCGCGAATCATTCGAGCTACGCGACGGCCAACGCGCGCCTCGGCCGCAGTTATCGCGTGGATGCGCTCAGTCCGCGCCTGACCGTGTTTCCGCATGCGGTGGTCGGCATGGACTACGACTCGGCGATCGATCACAGCGTGCCGGTGGGCGTCGGCGCGGGCGTGTCGGCGCGCTACGCGTTTCGTGGCGGCAGATATGACGCGCCGCGCTCGTTCGTCGATATATCGGTGCAATACCGTTTCCGGGTCGCCGGCGACGACCGCGCGAAAGGCGTGTTCTTCGGTGCGGTATTCTCGTACTGACGCCACTGCTTTCTCGCGCCATGTTCCCGTTTCTGCAATTCCATCCGCTGATGGCCGCGCGCTGTGCCGTGCTGGCCGCCGCGTGCTGCGCGTTTTCCTGCGCTTGTGCCGACGCGCCGCCGACACGGCTGGTGCACGGCATGGTCTGGCAACCCGACAACGCCCATGCGGACCCGCACGGCGACTGGGACAGACTGGGCGCGCACGAACTCATCGTGCAGTGGACGGCGGTGGACGGTCTCTCGTTCCTGCCGGGAACCGGCCTGCGCGCGGCGGCGCGGATGCCGGACTGGGAGCGCATCGGACAGGAGCCGTGGGCCCGCGACGTGATCATCGGGCTGGCGGGCCGCTTCGACGAAGCCGCGGCGCGCGCGAACATGGCGCAGCTGTTCAACGAATCGATGCAGCTCGTGGATGCGCGTCCGCCGGTGCATGTCACGGGCTATTACTTTCCCGTCGAGATCGATCCGACCTGGCAGAACGCCGGCGCGCTGCGCGCGATGCTGGATGCGCTGCCCCGGCCGTTGTGGATCAGCGTCTACGATCGCGCGAACGTGGGCGGCACGGCGCTGGCCGCATGGCTCGACGAATGGCTGCCGCGCGACGTCGGCGTGCTGCTGCAGGACGGCTGCGGGGTGTATGCGCGCGAGCCGAAGATCGCACGGGAGTATGCGGATCAACTGGCGGCGAAGCTGGGGCGGGCACGCGTCAGGATCATCACGGAGGCGTTCCGGCCGCAGGTCGGGGGCGGCTTTCGGGCGGCTACGGTGGCGGAACTGAAGCCGCAGATCGATGCGTATCGGGGTTATCGGATCTATTTGTTCGATGGTCCGCATTATGTGTCGAATCAACTCGTGCAGCAGTTGCTGGATGCTTACTCGAAGCGTTGATAAGCGAGTGCGGAGCGAAGAATCTGAATTTATTCGGGACGTTGCGGATGGGGGGTGGCGCGGGGTGTCGGCATGCTAGATTGAGTGCTGTCAAAGCTCAATGGCGGTTCGCCATGCTTTAAGCCCCAAGTCTTCAGGATGTCTGAGGTAGTCCGCAATGCCCCTTCCTATTTTCGATAGCTCCGCGTGGTATGAAGCCCGTATAGCAGAATTTCGTGAAGCCAACATGGCTGCTTCACTTGATTGCCCGGAGCATTTCAGAGACCCGAAGATCGTCGGCTCTTTCTCCGAAGCACTTTGGTGCACGGTCGAACTGCAACCGGACGTCTTTGTGCCACAGTCCTTCAGCGTAGGCGTTGTCGTGCAGCCTTCGGAGGACTCTTTGAGATTCCGGCTGCTGGATGACTACCAATATCTGGAATATATCTACGGAGATTCATTTCCGCCGCGCGACATACGGATGATCATGGCACATGCGTCACGCACATTGCGCCGCGCTGCGTCCAGGCAGATACCCATCCAGGCAGTCAGTTTCGATTCCTTCACCTTGCGCCTTTCGCCGGGCTTCCATACTTCCGGTGATCATGTCGAGGCCACGGTCGATCGTCTCTTCGAGGAAGTCGTCGTCATGGCGCCGAAGATCAGACACGGACGGTCTGACACCGCTGCTCCTCCGTCTCCTGAATAACCTCGCTCCCCCTCACAACATCGGCATATGCAAATGATGCGGATCACCCAGCATATCCGCCACGCGTCGCAGCGCTTCCCTGCAATCCTCCCGGTCCTGCGGCCCGCCGAGACATAAACGCAACGCATTCGGCGGATTGCCATCCGTGGAGAACGCCGCACCCGCCACCGCGCCAATCCCCTGGCTACGCAACTGCAACGCCAGTTCCGGCGCGCTCCAGTCGCAGACCGAAGGCACCGGCAGCCAGAGATGAAAACCGTGCGGGTTGGCATCGAAAGCGAATTCGTGCAGTTCCGCCAGGGCAATTGCCTGCCGCGCGGCGGCTTCGTCGCGGATCGCGTTCAGCACGTCGGCGGCGGTGCCGTCGCTAACCCATTGCGTCGCGAGCAGCACGGTGAACGGACTCGGCATCACCGACGTCGCGCGTAATGCGCCTGCAATCCGCTGCGTCTGCCGCGGTGTCGGCGCGCTCAGGTAAGCCACGCGCAAGCCCGCACCGAGCGTCTTCGACAACCCGGTCACGTGATAGGTCAACTCGGGGGCGAGTTCGGCCAGGGTCGGCGGCGCGTGGGGCGGCAACATGCCGTAGGGCTCATCCTCGATGATCGGCACGTTGTAGCGCAGCGCCACGTCGGCGAGGGCTTCGCGCCGCCGGCGTGTCAACGTCAGCGTGCTCGGATTCTGCAAGGTCGGATTGCAGTAGAAGCCGCCCGGTTTCTCCGTCCTGCACAGCGCCTCGAACGCGTGCGGCAGCGGTCCTTCGTCGTCGCGTGCCAGCGCTTGCAGACGCACGCCCAGTTGGGAGGCGATCGCCTTGATGCCCGGATAGGCCAGCGAGTCCAGACAGATCATCTCGCCCGGCCGCGCCAGTTGCGACACCAGCGCCACCAGCGCGCCGTGAATGCCCGGACACACGAGCACGGTATCGGCTTCGCAAGCAGGCACGCGCGGGCGCAGCCAGTCGCGCCCCGCCGCGCGATCCGCCGGCAAGCCGCCGAAATCCTGATAGCGCAGCAGCTGGAACGGATCGGCGCGTTCCATCAGCCGTGCGGCCGAAGCCCGCAAGCGCGCCGCGAGCGCGGGTGGCTCAGGCGGCATGTTCATCGACATTTCGACGCTCCCGCCACCCGCCAGCGGCAAGGTCTGCGTCCTGCCGCGCACGAAGGTGCCGCTGCCCGCGCGGGCGTCGAGCAGGCCGCGCTTGCGCGCTTCGGCATAGGCGCGCGCGACCGTCGTGTAGTTGAGACTCAGCAGGCCCGCGAGATCGCGCAGACCGGGCAGCCGGTCGCGTGGTCGCAGACGGCCGCTCGCCAGATCTTCCTCGATCAAGTCAGGAATCGTCAGATAAGCGGGCTTCCTGCTTTCTTCGAGTTTCCTGATCCAGTGATGTGCCGGCTGACTCATGACCGCGATGATCCTCGAAACATGTCAAAGCAATCGAAAAAAAAGATCGCATCGCCTGATTGGACTTGATTGCATTGATCGCACCGATGCACGCCTTCGGTGTATGACGCACCATGCCCACGCCCGTCTGCGCTGAAACCGTGCGCGCGGCTTGAGCGCACCTTCCCGTGCTTGCCCTGCGAAAGGCCTTCCAGCAAGGCTCCAGCAAAAAAATTTCGGTTCCGTCGAGCAAGTTCGTTTTGCTTGATTGCAGAGTGATTGCATTTCGCGGGCCAATCATTGGCATACCCGTTGCGTTTGAGGGCTCGTCGACGCGCTTCATGAATGAGCGCGCCGGCATCGAACCTCATACTCATCGGAGAATGTCATGCCCGCAGTCAATCAACCGCTTCACAAGAACGGCGATTATCTGGTCGACTACGAAGAGAAAGTCTTCGAGGACGTGAAGGCCGAGCCCGGTGAGAAGGCGCTCGTCACGTTTCACACGGTCGCGTTCGAAGGGTCGATCGGCTTCGTGAACCTGTTGCAGGCCACGCGTCTGCAACGCAAGGGCTTTGACACCTCCGTGCTGCTGTATGGCCCCGGCGTCACGCTCGGCCTGCAACGCGGCTTTCCGACGCTCGGCGACGAGGCCTTCCCGGGCCATCTCAACTTCAACAAGCAACTGCAGAAGTTCATGGCCGAAGGCGGCAAGGTCTACGCCTGCCGCTTCGCGTTGCAGGCGCTGTATGGACACGGCGAGGCATCGCTGATCGAAGGCATCCGCCCGATCAATCCGCTCGACGTGCTGGATATTCAGCTGCTGCATCGCAAGGACAACGCGTTGATCATCCATACCTGGACCGTGTGACGATCATGCCCGATGCCCTTTCGACACCGCGCGTCGTGCGCGCGGCGGCCGTGCAGATCACGCCGGACTTCGAGCGGCCGAACGGCACGCTCGACCGCGTGTGCACGGCCATCGACGAAGCCGCGGCGCAGGGCGTGCGGCTGATCGTCTTTCCCGAGACCTTCGTGCCGTACTACCCGTACTTCTCGTTCGTGCGCGCGCCGGTGGCATCGGGCGCGGATCACATGAAGCTCTACGAGCAGGCCGTGGTGGTGCCAGGCCCGGTCACGCAGGCCGTGTCCGAGCACGCGCGGCTGTGCAACATGGTCGTCGTGCTCGGCGTGAACGAACGCGATCACGGCAGCCTGTACAACACGCAACTCGTCTTCGATTCCGACGGCACGCTGCGTCTCAAGCGCCGCAAGATCACGCCGACCTTTCACGAGCGCATGATCTGGGGCCAGGGCGACGCGGCGGGCCTGAAAGTGGTGAATACCGGCGTGGGACGCGTGGGCGCGCTCGCATGCTGGGAGCATTACAACCCGCTCGCGCGCTACGCGCTGATGACGCAGCACGAAGAAATCCATTGCAGCCAGTTTCCCGGCTCGCTGGTCGGTCCGATCTTCGCGGAGCAGATCGAAGTGACGATCCGCCATCACGCGCTGGAGGCGGGCTGCTTCGTCGTCAATGCGACCGGGTGGCTGACCGAGTCGCAGATCGAAGCCATTACGCCCGATCCCAACCTGCAACGCGCGCTGCGCGGCGGCTGCAATACCGCGATTGTCTCGCCGGAAGGCCAGCATCTCGCCGAGCCGCTGCGCGAGGGCGAAGGCATGGTGATCGCCGACCTCGACATGGCGCTTATCACGAAGCGCAAACGCATGATGGATTCGGTCGGTCACTACGCGCGGCCCGAGTTGCTGAGCCTCGCGATCAACGATCGCCCGGCATCGCCCGTCACCTCTTTCAAGGACACCCACGACGATGAACGCCCGCGAGAACCTGCCGGCATCGAGCCGGCAATTGATGACTGAATTGCAGTCGGCCGGCCTGCGGCTGGTCGATCCGCGCGCGGGCGTGTCGAGCCGGCGCGGCGGCGCGGGGCCGTCGGACCACAAGGCCGTGACGGTGGACGGCGTGACCATCATGGTGCCCGTGCATACCAGCAGCGCGTGGGATTCGCCGTTCGTCGCGGGTCAGCCGGACGCGCACGGCATCAGCGCGCTGACCCGCAACGCCATTCCGATCGCCAGCATCAGTTTTCCGAAAGCGCCGCGTTTCTACGCGATGCAGACGCTCGACGGCGTGCCGTATTCGCATATCGCGACGCTGCACAGCGCCGATGTGCTCGCTACCACCGTGCTGCAAACCTGCATCCGTTATGAGAGCCGCCGCAAGTCGTGCAAATTCTGCGCGATCGGCCAGTCGCTGGCGGCGGGCCGCACGATTGCGCACAAGACGCCGGAGCAGCTCGCCGAAGTGGCGCGCGCGGCGGTGTTGCTGGACGGCGTCAAGCACATGGTGCTGACGACCGGCACGCCGCCAACTCCAGATCGCGGCGCACGCGTGTTGTGCGAGAGCGCATTCGCGATCAAGGCCGCCGTGAACCTGCCGATTCAGGCGCAATGCGAGCCGCCCGACGACGACCGCTGGTTCGAGCGCATGAAGGCGAGCGGCATCGACACGCTCGGTATGCATCTGGAAGCCGTTACGCCCGCCGTGCGCGATCGCATCATGCCGGGCAAGGCAACGGTGCCGATGAAGCGCTACATGGAAGCCTTCGGGGCGGCGGTCGCGGTGTTCGGTCGTGGCCAGGTGAGCACCTACATTCTCGCGGGACTGGGCGACAGCGCGGAGGCCATCGTTGCCATGGCGCGCGAGTTGATCGCGCTCGGCGTGTATCCGTTCGTCGTGCCCTTCGTGCCGATCAGCGGCACGCCGCTCGAAGATCATCCCGCGCCCGCGCCGGAGTTCATGCGTGCGGTGCTGGCGCCCATCGGCGCGATGCTTGGCGAAGCAGGCATGCGTTCCGCCGACATCAAGGCGGGCTGCGGCAAATGCGGCGCGTGTTCGTCGCTGTCATCGTACGAGGGCTGACCATGTTCGTCGAAGCCATGGAAGGCGATGCACTGGATCTCGACTACACGCCGGTCGAGTACCGCGTCAAATGGGCGACGCTGCCCTGGGAAGCGGAGGAAGCGTACAAGCTGCGCCGCGCGGTGTTCTGCATCGAGCAGGGCGTGTTCGTGGGGGATGATCGCGACGAGATCGACTCGCGCGGCCAGTTGCTGGTCGCGTTGAGCTGTGTCGCGGGCATGCCGGATCAGGTCGTCGGCACGGTGAGGATTCACGAGCGCGAGCCGGGCGTGTGGCTCGGCTCGCGGCTGGCGGTGCATGCGGCGTTCCGTTCACAAGGCAAGATCGGCTCGACGCTTATTCGACTGGCCGTGTCGAGCGCGCATGCGCTCGGCTGCGAGACGTTTCTCGCGCACGTCCAGGAGCAGAACGTGCCGCTGTTCCGGCGGCTGCGCTGGGACACGCAGCAGGAGGAAACGTTGTTCGGTCGCGCGCATCATCTGATGCGCGCGCAGCTCGATGCCTATCCGCCGTGCCTCACGCCGCAAAGCGGTTTTGTTGCGCTCGCGCGGAGGTTGCCGTGACGCGTTTGGCGGGTTTGGTCGAGCGACTGAGAGAAAGCCGGGGCTTTCACCACAAGCGCGATATCTCGCAGGTGCTCGCGCATTTGCCGGCAGGCGCACGCGATGTGGCAATCGGCGACGATTGCGCCGCCATTCCCGATGGCGACGGTTTCCTGCTGTTCGCGATCGAAGGTCTGGTGAGCGACTTCATCCAGACGATGCCGTGGTTCGCCGGCTATAGCGGCGTCATGGTGAACGTCAGCGACATCTACGCGATGGGCGGCCGCCCGCTCGCCGTCGTCGATGCGCTGTGGAGCGGCAGCGCGCAGGCCGCAGGCGAGGTGCTGGCGGGCATGGCGGCGGCATCGCGGGCGTATGGCGTGCCGATTGTCGGCGGGCACAGCAACGTGCGCAGCGAAGGGGCGCAGCTCGCAGTGGCCATCGTCGGGCGGGCGCAGCGGCTGCTGACCAGCTTCGATGCCCGTCCTGGCGATGCGCTCGTCATGGCCGTCGATCTGCGCGGGCGTTTCGAGGAACCGTATCCGTTCTGGAATGCGTCGGTGGGTGCGCCAGAAGGCCGCGCACGCGGCGATTTCGAACTGCTGCCCGCGCTGGCCGAAGACGGTCTCTGCGATGCGGCGAAAGACATCAGCATGGCGGGCGCGCTCGGCACGGCGCTGATGCTGCTCGAATGCTCGAACGTCGGTGCGCGCATTGATCTCGACGCGGTGCCTCGTCCCCCGGAAGTGGAATTCGAGCGCTGGCTCACCGCGTTTCCAAGCTTCGGCTTTGTGCTTTCGGTGCGCAAGGAGCATGTCGGCGACGTGCTCGCGCGGTTTGCTTCGCGTGATATTGCGAGCGCGGTGATCGGCGAGGTGGACGCGTCGCGCGAAGTGGTCGTGACGCGCGGCGACAAAGCGGCCTTGCTGTGGAATCTTCGCGAGGAGCCGTTCATATGCGCGCGCTGAACGCACTGCGAATCGGACTGCTGACGCATTCGGTGAATCCGCGCGGCGGCGTCGTGCATACGCTCGAACTGGCGCGCGCGCTGCACGAAGCCGGACACGAGGTCACTGTCTTTGCGCCCGCGCGGCCAGGCGAGTCGATGTTTCGCGCGTCGCCGTGCCGGATCGCGTTGGCGTGTATCGAAGGCGAGGCGACCGGGCTGACCGGCATGGTCGCGCAACGCATTCGCGCGTTGAAGCGCGCGCTCGTTGACGTCGGCCCGGACCGCTTCGACGTGCTGCATGCGCAGGACAGCATCGGCGGGAATGCGCTCGCGGAGCTGAAAGAGGAGTGTGCGATTCGTGGTTTCGTGCGCACGGTGCATCATCTCGACTGCTTTGACGACCCGCAACTCGACCACTGGCAACGCCGCGCCTGGCAGGACGCGGATGCCGTGTTCTGCGTGAGCGATGCCTGGACGCGCATCATGCGTTCGACCTATGGCATCACGGCGCACACGGTGTCGAACGGTATCGACGCAACACGCTACGGCGTTCGCGCCGACGCGGACACGCACGCGCTGCGCGAGCGCTTTGGCATCGGCGGCGGACCGGTGGTGCTGGCGGTGGGCGGAATCGAGGAGCGCAAGAACACGTCGATGCTGCTCGAAGCCTTCGCCTTGCTGCGCGCACGGCGGCCCGGCGCGCAACTGGTGTTGGCTGGCGGCGCCAGTCTGCTCGACCACGATGACTACACGCGCCGTTTCCTGACGCGAGCGGCGGCGCTGGGGCTCGAAGTCGGCGCGCGGGGCACGCCGGTGATCGTGACGGGCGCGCTGCCGGACGCCGCAATGCCCGCGCTGTTCCGTCTCGCCGATGCGGTATCGATGGTCTCGCTTCGCGAAGGCTTCGGCCTGGTGGTGCTCGAAGCGCTCGCAAGCGGACGGCCGGTCGTGGTGTCGCGCATCGCGCCCTTCACCGAATATCTCGACGACCGCACCTGCACATTCGCCGATCCATACGACGCGTCATCGATCGCCGCTGCGCTCGCCTATGCAATACACGGCAATAGCGGCATCGACTTCGTGCAAGCCGTGCCCGCGCTGTTGCGGCGCTTCACGTGGCAAGCGAGTGCCGCGCGTCATCTCGACCTCTACCGCGCGTGGCTCGAAACCGATCAACCTTCAAGCGGAGCCCTGACATGCCCGTCATGCACTTCCTGATTCGCTGGCCCGATGGCGTCGAAGCGAACTGCTATTCGCCTTCGACAGTCGTCAGCGAGTTCTTCGCGGCGGGCCAGCGCTATGCCGTCGATGACTTCGTCGCGCGTTCACGTGAAGCCTTGCACATCGGGTCGGAACGGGTGCGCGAAAAATACGGCTTTGCGTGCTCTGCCGCGCTCGATCAGCTTGCACGCATCGAAGACGATGCGCGCCGTTTCCACGATGCGCACGAAGCACAGGTCACCGTGCTCGCGCTCGATTAACGCTTTCGTTCAGGGGATGCACCATGTCCAGCATCGAATCAGGCGGCGCTGCGCCGAAGCATGTCAGCGTGATCGTCGTCGGCGGTGGGCAGGCCGGCTTGTCGGTCAGCCACTTCCTGCAGCAGGCGAATATCGATCATCTCGTGCTGGAGAAGCACAGCGTCACGCATACCTGGCGCACGCAGCGCTGGGACACGTTCTGTCTCGTGACGCCCAACTGGCAGTGCGCGCTGCCGGGCCATCCGTATGACGGCGGCGATCCGCACGGTTTCATGAAGAAGGACGAGATCATCGCCTATCTCGATGCCTTTATCGCGAAGGTCAATGCACCGGTGCTGGAAGGCGCGGCGGTCACGCGCGTGACGCGCGCTGCGGATGGCCGCTATCAGGTTAAAAGCACGCGCGGCGACTTCACCGCCGAGCAACTGGTGGTGGCTTCCGGCGGCTATCACACGCCCATCGTGCCGCGCATGGCCGAGCGCTTGCCGCCGGGCATCGCGCAGGTGCAGTCGTCGGAATATCGCCATGCGGATGCCTTGCCGCCCGGTGCGGTGCTGGTCGTCGGCTCGGGACAGTCGGGGGCGCAGATCGCCGAGGATCTGCATCTGTCAGGCCGCAAGGTGCATCTTGCCGTGGGAGAAGCGCCGCGCTGTGCGCGCTTTCATCGCGGCCGTGACGTGGTGGACTGGCTCGCGGACATGCGCTACTACGACATGCCGGTGACCGATCATCCGCTGCGTGAAGGCGTGCGCGACAACACCAATCATTACGTCACCGGACGTGATGGCGGACGCGATATCGACTTGCGCCGGTTCGCGCGCGAAGGCATGGAACTGTTCGGGCGGCTGGAAGATTTCCGCGACGGCACGCTGCGCTTCGCGACCAACCTGCGCAAGAATCTCGACGAAGCGGACGATATCTATAACCGCATCAACGCGAGTATCGACGGTTTTATCGCGAAGCATGGCATCGAGGCGCCGCCTGCCGCACCGTATGTGCCGCTCTGGCAGCCAAACGAAGAGCGTGCGGAACTCGACCTCGAGTCAAGCGGCATTACGTCGATTGTCTGGTGCATCGGCTTCACGCCGGATTTCGGCTGGCTCGATGCGCCGGTGTTCAACGGCCGTGGTTATCCGTCGCACGCGCGCGGCGTGACGGCGGTGCCGGGCTTGTACTTCGTCGGCTTGCCGTGGCTGCATACGTGGGGATCGGGACGCTTCTCGGGCGTTGCGCGCGATGCTCAGTACGTCGTCGACGCGATCTGCGCCGAGCGGACGGCCGTGCCGGACAGTGTGTCGATTGCGGCCGCGTGAAAGGCGTGTTTAACCCGACGCGGACCGCTGAACAGACTTACTTGGCGGAAGCGGTGTTGATCGAGCGCGCGGACTCGGCCGGCATCACCGAGGTCAACACGTTCGAAGGCACATGCTGCGCTTCTTCCTTCGACACCGCTCCAACGAACTTCCATCCGGTGGGCAGCTTGACGAAGGTATAGCCGGTCGGTTGATCGACGAAGACGGAATAGGGCGCGGGCGCGCCGCTGTTTTCGGCAAAGGCGGGCGCAGCAACGAACGGGCTCGCGACCAGCAACGCAACGGCAAGCGTGGACAAGGACTTTTTCATGACGACACACTCCTGAAATTTGAACCGGCTGATTATGTAACGATCGATACAGATATTTGAGCATCCGGACGGGACGGCGTCCAGCTATTTTGTTATGATCGACACATAATTCAGAATTGCGCTGCGCGCAGGAATGACGCGCGGGGCCATCCGGTTGAATCAGCGGAGCGAGACATGTCGTCACTGGCTCATCAAACGCATCTCAAGACGCGCGGCCGTCCGCGCAGCTTCGACCGCGAGACGGCGCTCCGGCGCGCCATGGAAGTGTTCTGGTCGAAGGGCTACGACACCTGTTCCATGGCAGATCTCGTGGACGCCATGGGCATCAACTCCCCCAGTCTCTACGCGGCGTTCGGCAGCAAGGAAGATCTGTACCGCGAGGCGGTCGAGCTCTATGTCGCGGCCGAGGGCGGCGCGGCGCTGCGGAATCTGCAGGCGCATGAATCCGTGCGCGACGGCCTGCGCGCCATGTTCCGCACCAGCACCGAGTTGTTCACCGGCACGTCGCATCCGCGTGGCTGCATGATCTTTCTCGGCGCGATGTCGGTGGGCGCGGAACACGCGCAGTTGCGCGCCGAGTTGCAGAAGCTCCGGCGCAAGGTCGCGAGCACGGTCGCGGCGCGGCTTGCGCAGGCGGTCGAATCCGGCGAACTCGATGCCCGCACCGATGTCCCCGCGCTCGCCGCGCTGTGCATGACGCTGTTCGCCGGTTTGTCGATTCAGGCGCAGGACGGTGTGCGCAAGCCGGCGCTGTTCGCCGCGATCGATCAGTTCATCGGCACGCTGCCGGTGCGCGCGAAGCGCTGAACACCTTCATGAAACCAACGCCCAAAGCCGACACGCAAATCTGGCGCGCGCCCGAACTCGGGGCGGAACTGTTGCGCGGTCGCTTCGCGGACTTCTCCTACGACGTCCACGCGCACGACACCGCGTGTTTTGCGTTGTTGACGGGCGGTGCGATCCGCATCCGCATGCGCGGCACGGAGTTCGTCGCGCAACGTGGTGACCTGTACGCCATCGACGCCGACGAAGCGCACGCCGGCTGGCCGGTGGACGACGCGGGCTGGACGCAGCGCACGCTGTACGTGGATGTCGCGCATCTCCGCGCGCTCACCGGCGACGCGCGCGCGGCGGGACGGCCGGGCGGCGTCGTCGGGCCGATCATCCGCGATCCTGCGCTGTGCGCGGCGCTCTTCGACGTGCATCGCTCGTCCGAACTGCACGGTCCGTCGCTGCAACGCGACGAACGCTATCTGGCGTTCGCAGCGCGGCTCGTCGGCCGGCATCTGAAGGAGGGCGCTGGCGTCGCTGCCACGCCGCGCGAGCCGGGCGCCGTTGCTGCGGCGCGCAGTTTTCTGGACGAGCGTATCGGTGAGCAACTGCATCTGGAGGAGATCGCAGCGGCGGCGGGACTGCCGCCGTTTCGCCTGTTCCGCGCCTTCAGCCGCGAAACCGGCATGACGCCGCACGAATATCAGCGCCAGGCCCGCGTGCGCCGCGCGATGCAGATGATCCGTCACGGCGGCGCGCTCTCGGATATCGCCGCCGCAACCGGTTTCGCGGATCAGGCGCATCTCACGCGTACCTTCCGCCGCATGCTCGGCGTGACGCCCGGCGCTTACAAGACGGCCACGCGCACCTGACGCTATTTGAGCAAACCAAGATTGGCGACCGCCTTGCTCACCGGCTTGCGATCGCCGATCAGCGCGAGTCCGACATAGCGAAGCTCCCCGGTAACCACGCCGGCGACCGCCTCGCGAAACGCGCCGTAGTCGGTCGTTTGCTGCCCCTGCACTGGACAGGTGACGACGTCGCACGCGGCGGCGACCGCCTTGTCGCGGATCGCCGACAACGTGTCCTGATCCGCCCCGAGCACCGCAATGCCGATTGGAATGAGACCGGGATGCGCGCAACCCGAGGCATCGACGAGCGCTTCGCCGACCAGCGCCGGATGACGCTGTCCGACCGTCAGCGCCAGAACGGCCGCGGCATTGGCCGCCTTGCCCGCGGGCAGGTCCTGGTCGACCACGATCACGCAACGCTGCGGGCGCGCCGGCTGATCCGAATGATTGGCTTCCGTCACGAACAGTCCTCTTTCATCGATAAAGCCCGGATCATGCCGCGTCCCGAACGGCCAGGTCTTGAATCCTGTTGCACGCCGTCCGCTGCCTTACGTTCTTGACTTTCCATTCCATTACGCGCAAGCATGGACAGTCGCGCGTTTGGCGCGGCGTTCGTGCCTGTACGTAGTCCCTACTTACACTTTCGAACGATGGTGACGCGCCCGCCCACGCCCCGCCAGCACATCCGTCTCTGCACCGCGAGCGACGGCGTGCACATCGCCTATGCGGTGTGCGGCTCGGGTCCGCCAATCGTCAAGGCCGCGAACTGGCTCAGTCATCTGGAACTGGATTTTGCGAGTCCGGTCTGGAGCCATCTGATGGTCGAACTGTGCGGCCGTCATACGCTGATCCGCTACGATCAGCGCGGCTGCGGCCTCTCGGACCGCGACGTCGGCGAAATCTCCTTCAATGCGTGGCTGCGCGATCTGGAAACGGTGGTCGACGCGAGCGGTCTCGAACGCTTTCCGCTGCTGGGCATCTCGCAGGGCGCGTCCATCGCGATTGCCTATGCGGTGGCGCATCCGGAGCGCGTCACGCATCTGGTGCTGCACGGCGGTTATGCGCGCGGCCGGCTCAAGCGCACCCGCGACCCGGCGCAGCAAGAAGAAGCGGAAATGCTCGTGAAGCTCGCTGAACTGGGCTGGGGCAAGCAGAATCCGGCGTTCCGCCAGTTCTTCACGACGCAGTTCATCCCGGGCGGCACGCCGGAACAGCATCACTGGTTCAACGAACTCGAACGGCTCACGACCACGCCGCGCAATGCGGCGCGCATCATGCGCGTGTTCAACGAGATCGACGTGGTGGACCTGCTGCCGCGCGTGCAGTGCCCGACGCTCGTGCTGCATGCGAGCAATGACGCGCGCGTGCCTTTCGACGAAAGCCGTCTGCTCGCCGGCCAGATTCCCGGCGCGCGCTTCGTGCCGCTGGAAAGCGAAAACCATCTCGTGCTGGAAACCGATGCCGCCTGGCGGCGCTGGCGCGAGGAAGTGCGGGCTTTCCTGCCGTCGGCGCCGGCGGCGGATCCCGCGTTCGCGACGCTGACGCCGCGCGAGCGCGATATCGTCGAACTGCTGGCGGGCGGACGCGACAACGCGCAGATCGCCGCGCGTCTCGCGCTGAGCGAGAAGACCGTGCGCAATCACATCACCAGCATCTTCGCGAAGCTCGAAGTCGAGAACCGTGCGCAGGCCATCGTGCTGGCGCGCCGCGCAGGCTTCGACGCCCCCGCCGCCTGACCGGTCCGGGACACCGGTCCCGGGTTTCCGTGTCCCATGCCGTGTTTCCCGGTCGCTGACCGGGACCTGCGCCTCATGTGCAACTGCGTCCGTCTGCCGAGAATGCTTCACAGAACGGAGACGCGACGATCCACGATTCCACCAGCCGATCTGTTCATCCCCGCCAGGCTGCTTTTTTCTGCCGCCTGCCTGCCCTGATCGACGCTGAATCATCCGGAGTCCGCACACATGAATGCCGTTCTGAACGAAGTCTCACAACACGCTATGCCCCGCAGCACGCAACAGCGCTATGCGAAGTGCATCGAAGTGTCCCGCCGCATCCGCTGGGATATCGATCAGGACGTACTGCGCGGACGTCATTTCGATCCCGCCCATACGTTCATGCCGCACGGCCTCAGCGAGGTGTACCGGTTGCCGTTCCTGAGCGCGTCCGAACGCCGGCTGATGTCGCAGGTGCAGGGCCGTACCTACGCGAACATGTTCGGCATGATCGAGCGCTTCATCGGCGCGAAGATGCTCGAAGTCGGCCGCGAGCATGCGCTTGCGGACCAGACGGCGCTCGAAGCGATCGTTCGCTTCACCGACGAGGAACTGAAGCATCAGGAACTGTTCCGCCGCGTCGAGGCGCTCGCGGCCGAGGCACTCCCGCCCGGCTATCGCTTCGTCCCCGATGCGGACGACGTCGCGCGCTTCGTGCTCGGCAAATCCACCTGGTCGATCCTGGCGCTGACGTGCTGCATCGAGATCGTCACGCAGGTGCATTACCGGCAAAGCATGGAGAGCGACAGCAGCCTGTCGCCGCTCTTCAAGGACATCTTCCTGTTTCACTGGAAGGAGGAGTCGCAGCACGCGATCATCGACGAACTGGAATGGATGCGCGAGGACGCGCGCATCGGTGCGGTGGAACGTGATGCCGCGATCGGCGACCTGATCGACCTGGTTGGCGCGATCGACGGCATGTTGCAGGCGCAGGCCGCCGCCGACGCGCACTACTTCATGACGCAACTGGACCGCGCGTTGTCCTCCGATGAAGAAGCGCGCGTGCATGCGGGTCTGCTCGATGCGTATCGCTGGCAGTACATCGTGTCGGGCGTCGATGAACCGCGTTTCGGCGAAATCCTCGGTCGCGTCATCAACGAAGCACACGGGGAACGGCTTGGCGCAGCACTCGCGCCGTTGCGGCGCCGCGCGCTGACCAGCGAAGTCGACAAGCTGATGTGATGCAAAGGCCGGGCACGACGCCCGGCCTTTCTCATTGACGAAAGCAAGTCGTAAGAATCAGGCTTGGCGAAACCGCAAAACGCTGAATTGGCGGTGAAATCTACTTGTTACCGGCCTTCTGGCCGCGTTTTTTTTAGTGCACCATATGCCGCATGAGGGTTTCGCAGTAGCATGCTGTCCGCTGTCTCAACACCGATAACTAGATTGGATCACCATGCTCGCCGAGTCATTGCCGCATACATCCGACATCGAGAAATTCGCCGAAGACCACGAACGCTTCGCGCGACAGATTCCCGCCGAAATTTCCGTCGTCCTGCGCAATCTCGTGTTGCGCCGCGACATGCTCACCGTCACCAGCGCGCATGGGCAAATCGTCACGCAACTGCTCGAAGTGGACGCGCGTGAGGCGCGCATCGTGTTCGACTGGGGCGGCGTCGAATCCGACAACCGCGCGCTGCTCGAAGCCAAGCAACTGTATTTCAAGGCCGCGCCCGAAGGCGTGCGGGTGGAGTTCACGACGCAGGCGGCGCGCGCTGTCGAATACGAAGGGCGTCAGGCCTTCGAGGTCTCGTTACCCGAGAAGCTCTATCACTTCCAGCGGCGCGAATATTTCCGAGTGCCGACGCCAATTCTCGATCCCTACTACGCGAAAGGCGCTTTCGCCGATGGCGCAGCGTTCCGCTACGAAGTACACGACCTGTCGCTTGGCGGCATCGCCCTGCGCATGGACTCGCCGTGTCTTGCGGAGACCGAGATCGGGACCGTGTTTCAGGACGTCGTGCTGTTTCCGGGGCCGGGCACGACCTTGTCCATCGACATCGAACTCGTCTCGCCGCGCAGTGTGACCACGCCGCGCGGCGATGTGCGTTATGTCGTCGGCTTCCGCTTCACACGGCTCTCGGGCGCGGCGGAAAGCGTATTGCAGCGGCTCATCACGCGGATGGAAGCCCGGCGCCGCAGTCTGTCGGCCTGATTGATCCGATTGAACTGATTGATCCGATCTTTCGGGGCCCGCTTCGGGCGCGGCACGCATCCATTGGTAAAATGCGTGCCTCCCTACCCTCTGACGCGACGCATGCTTCGTCGAGCCTGGCGCGGAGAAGAGCGCTTCTGGAAAATCTGGTGGTTGTTGGGCGTGCCCATTCACCTCGCGTGGTGGTTCGTCTATCTCGATCTCTGGGCCAGCGGTCTCTCTCCCGAATCCTTCCTGCTGCTGACAGTCTGGTTCTGGCCCGCCATGCTGGGCCTGTTCGCGGCCTGCTCCGTGCTGTATCTCCTGTGGTGCGTGCTCGCGTGGCGCTGCGCCGGCAACGTCAACAACCGCATCTGGACGGTCATCGCGCGCGTGCTGATCGGCGTGGGGCTCGGCTCGTTTCTTACCGAATGCGCGCTGGTCCTCATGGCGCCGTTCGCTTGACCACGGAGACTCGATGAACTGGACCAGGCTTCTCGCCGCAATGGGAGTCGTCGCGACACTAGCGCTTCCCGCCGCGGCCTTCGCGCAAGGCGCACAAACCGAAACCGATGTCGATGCCCGCATGGACGCGCTGTTCGGAGCGCACGAGCCGTATCGGGCGTTCTTCGAGCGCTTGCAACGCGCGGTGGCGGCCGGCGACAAGAAAGCCGTCGCTGAGCTGGTGTCGTATCCGGTCGCGGTGCATCGCGCGGGCACGGAGACCACGCTGCGCACCAGGCGCGACTTCATCGCGCACTATCCGTCCATCTTCACGCCGAAACTCGTCGATATCGTCGCGCAGCAAAAGTACGCGGCGCTCTTCGTGCGCGACCAGGGCGCGATGATCGGCAATGGCGAAATCTGGTTCAGCGGTGTCTGTCGCGACAAGGCGTGCAAGCAGTCCGACGTAAAAATAACCGCCTTCAATCTCGACTGAGTTTTCCGGCGGCGGACGTTTGTCTGGCGCGGCCCGTGGTTCGACGTGCACAATGTCCCGGCTTGCACGAGCGTGATTCATAACGAACACACACGCGGACCACGACGCCCATGCTCAACGAATTCGCCAAGACGGTTCTCGTGATCGTCGCCGGGCTGTTCCCGATCATCAACCCGCCGGCCACCGCGCTCGTCGTGCTGAGCATGCTGCCGCACATCAACGACGCCGACCGCGCCGAACTCGCCCGGCGCATCTCCATCAACAGTTTTGCGATCCTGCTGGCTTCGCTGTCCATCGGTGCTTATGTGTTGTCGTTCTTCGGCATCTCGATTCCGGTGCTGCGCGTGGCGGGCGGCCTGGTCGTCGCGATGGCGGGCTGGACGCTGCTCCAGGCCCCCGACGCCGACCCCGACGATCCCGCCGACACCGCCCCCAAGCCGCGCAGCGGCGCGTCCTTGCGCGCCAAGGCGTTCTATCCGCTGACCTTGCCGATTACCGTCGGACCGGGCGCGATCGCCGTCGCGATCGCGCTGGGCACCGGCTCGCCGCGCCACGGCCTGCAACCGGTGCATCTGGCGGGCGTCAGCCTCGGCCTGCTGATCCTGTGCGCGAGCATCTATGTGTGCGTGCGCTTCGCCGGGCATCTCGAACGGCTGCTCGGCACGGTCGGCACTCAAGTGGCCGTGCGGCTGTTCGCCTTCGTGATCTTCTGCATCGGCGTGCAGATTCTCTGGCTCGGACTCTCCGAACTGCTCGCCTCCGTGCCGCTCAAACTTCACTAGACGGCTCACGGGATATCGCCGCAAAAAAGGAGACAGCGCTTGACCACGCATCGCAAGAAGCCGGAAGAACTGCGCAGCCATCGCTGGTACGGCGTGAACGATCTGCGGTCGTTCGGTCATCGCTCGCGCACCGCGCAGATGGGTTATCACCCGTCGGACTACATGGGCAAGCCGGTCATCGGCGTGCTCAACACATGGAGCGAGATCAACTCGTGCCATACGCACTTTCGCCAGCGCGTGGAGGAAGTGAAGCGCGGCGTGTGGCAGGCGGGCGGCTTTCCGGTCGAAATGCCGGTGATGACGCTCGCCGAACCGTTCCAGAAGCCCACCACCATGCTGTATCGCAACTTCCTCGCGATGGAAGCCGAGGAAGTCCTGCGCTCTTATCCGTTCGACGGCTGCGTGCTGATGGGCGGCTGCGACAAGACCACGCCCGGCTTGCTGATGGGCGCGATCAGCATGAACCTGCCGTCCATCTTCCTGCCCGCCGGCCCGATGCTGCGCGGCGACTGGCAGGGCCGCACGCTCGGCAGCGGCTCGGACACCTGGAAATACTGGGCCGAACTGCGCGCGGGCAAGATCAGCGAGGACGAGTGGAAGGGCGTCGAAAGCGGCATTGCGCGCTCACCGGGACACTGCATGACGATGGGCACCGCCTCGACGATGACCAGCGCCGCCGAAGCGCTCGGCCTGACCTTGCCGGGCTATGCGTCGATTCCGGCGGTGGATTCGCGCCACGCGCAGCACGCGTCGCTGACGGGGCAGCGCATTGTCGAGATGGTGTGGAGCGACCTGAAGCCGTCCGACCTGCTCACGCCGAAGTCATTCGACAACGCCGTGACCACGGTGCTGGCGCTGTCCGGTTCGACCAATGCGATCGTGCATCTGGTGGCGATTGCGCGGCGCGCGGGCGTGCCGCTCACGACCGCCCGTTTCGACGAACTGGCGCGCGTGACGCCGGTGCTCGGCAATATCCGGCCGGCGGGCGCGTATCTGATGGAAGACTTCTTCTACGCGGGCGGTTTGCGCGCCTTGCTGGCGGAGTTGGGCCCATTGATCGACGGCTCGCAGCGCACGGTGAATGGCCGCACGCTGGGCGAGAACCTCGCGGGCGCGGAAATCTTCAACGACGACGTGATCCGCCGCCGCGACAACCCGCTTGTGCCCTGCGACGGCCTCGCGGTGCTGACGGGCAACCTCGCGCCGGATGGCGCGGTGATCAAGCCGGCGGCGATGGAAGCGCGCCTGCTCAGGCATCGCGGCCCGGCGGTGGTGTTCCGCGATTACGCCGACATGGCCGCGCGCATCGACGACGAAACGCTCGACATCAGCGCCGATTCGGTGATCGTGCTGCAACACGCGGGGCCGGTGGGCGCGCCGGGCATGCCGGAGTGGGGCCAGTTGCCGATCCCGCAGAAGCTGCTGAAACAGGGCGTGCGCGACATGGTCCGCCTCTCCGATGCGCGCATGAGCGGCACGAGCTATGGCGCGTGCGTGCTGCACGTGGCGCCTGAATCGTTTGTCGGCGGGCCGCTGGCGCTGGTGCGCGACGGCGACATGATCGAACTGGACGTGCCGGCGCGGCGCCTGCATCTCGCTGTAAGCGACGACGAACTGGCCGCGCGCCGGGCCGCGTGGCGGGCACCGAAGCGGCCTTTCGAGCGCGGTTTCGGCGTGATGCACCAACTGCACGTGACCCAGGCCGACAAGGGCTGCGATTTCGACTTCCTGGAACAACTGCCCGTCACGCCCGACGAACCCGACATTCACTGACCCCGCCATGACTCAGACCATCGCCATTTCAGACGAAACGCTCGACCTGCTGCGCCATGTCAGCACCGCAACGCTCACCACCCAGCTCTTCAAGCGCGGCCTGCGCAATGTCTTCCTGCAAGGCGTCGCGCCGCTGGCGAAGCCCGCGAACGGCGCGCCGAACATGGTCGGCCCGGCGTTCACGCTGCGCAATATTCCGGCGCGCGAGGATCTCGATCATGTCGGCGTGTTCCAGAACCCGGATCATCCGCAGCGCAAGGCGGTCGAAAGCGCGCCGCCCGGCAGCGTGCTGGTGCAGGATTGCCGTGGCGAGCGCGGGGTTGCGTCGACGGGATCGATTCTCACGATGCGTCTCAAGGTGCGCGGCGTCGCCGGCATGGTGTCGGACGGCTGTGTGCGCGACAGCGGCACGATCGGCGATATCGGCCTGCCGCTGTTCTGCGCGGGCGCAAGCGCGCCGCTCAATCTCGCGAAGCATCACGCCGTGGACATGGACGTGCCGGTGGCGTGCGGCGGCGTGGCGGTGTATCCGGGCGATATCGTCGTCGGCGATGTGGACGGCGTCGTGATCGTGCCGCGTCACATGGCCGAGGAGGTCGCACGCGACGCGGCCGAACAGGAGCGTCTGGAAGAGTTTCTCGCAGCGCGAGTGGCGGATGGCGCGGTGTTGCGCGGCACCTACCCGCCCGACGAAGCGACGCTCGCCGCGTATCGCGAGTGGTGCCAACAGCGCGGCCAGGCTAGGGCAACAGATTCCATTTAACGATGGCGCGCACGTCGCGCTCGAAGCCGAGCACGCTCATCGCGGCGGTGTCCATCGTCAGATGCGCGCCCAGCGACGGCGACCCCGTCGCCCATTGCGCGCCGAAGACGCGCGAGAAATGCGCATGCGAGAACAGCGCGATATGGCGCGCGCCGCCGCTGAGCAGCGTGTCGATGAGCGCCTGCGCGCGCCGGCCGACATCGGCGAGATTCTCGCCCTGCGGAATCGGCGAGTTCCATACTGACCAGTCCGGAATCTCCTTGCGGATATCCGGCGTCTTGCGGCCTTCGTAGACACCGTAGTTCCACTCGTGCAGGTTCGGCTCGACCCGCGCGTGCTCGCCGAGGCCGGCGAGCTTGCAGGTTTCGATGGCACGGCTCATCGGGCTGGTCAGCACGAGATCGAAAGGCTGTGATGCCAGGACCGGCGCAAGCGCGGCTGCCTGTTTGCGGCCTTCGTCGGTCAGCGCGATGTCGGTTGTGCCGGTGTGCTGGCCCGACTTGCTCCATTCTGTTTCGCCATGCCTGATCAGCCAGATCTGGACGCCGTCTTTCACGTTCATGTCGTTCACCCGGTGTCTGATTAATGTCCTCGCTCGCGCTTCTACATGCCGCGCCGCAGCCTCGGGCATTCTGCACCGAACGCCCGACGCGCGCCGCGAACCTGCCCGCCGCTCAGTCCAGTTCGCCGGCGGCGAAAGCCTTCAGCAAGTGATGCGCGATGGCGAAAGGCTTGGGCGCCGAGAGCCCTTGCGGATGCGTGCCGTCGAGCATGCCGGCCACTTCGGTGCGCGTGAACCAGCGCGCGTCTTCGAGTTCCTTCTGATCGACGACGATCCCGGTTTCGGTCGCGCGCGCGAAGCAGCCGATCATCAGCGACGACGGAAACGGCCAGGGCTGCGACGCGTAATAGCGCACGTCCGTGCAGCGGATGCCCGCTTCTTCCAGCACTTCGCGATAGACCGCATGCTCGAAGGTTTCGCCCGGTTCGATAAAACCCGCCAGCGCCGAATACATGCCGGGCAGGAACTGCGGCTGACGGCCGAGCAGGCAGCGTTCGCCGTCGGTCACGAGCATGATGACGACAGGATCGACGCGCGGAAAATGCTGCGCATGGCAATGGCCGCAGATGCGCCGCCAGCCGGCGCCGGCGGAATCGGTCGGCTGGCCGCAGTTGGCGCAGAACCCGTGGCGACGATGCCAGTCGAGCATCGAACGCGCTTCGCCGAGGGCGCTGATCATCGGCGGCGCAACGAGTCCCTGCATCGCGACCGGGCGCAGTTCGACCGCTTCGACGCCTTCGCCCGCCAACCCCGCCGCGCCTTCTTCGAACGACAGCGCGAACAGCGAGCGCCGGTCCGCCTCACGCCCGAGAAACACACTTTGCAGCGGCGTGCCAAAGCGGGCGGCCTCGCGGGCATCGAACAAGGGATCGTGTCCGTTCGCGCGCTTGAAGAGCGGCACGTTGTTCACGAACAGCAGGAAGCGCGTGGCGGCATCGTCGCGCAGCGTGGCGACGAAGGCGTCGTCGTCACGCTTCTCCGACACGCGGTCGAGCGGATCGAGTGTAAAACCGATGGCATGAGGCGGCGTGGGCATAGTATTTTTCGAGCGTGTTGTGCGTAGTGCGCGCGGGGAGCGGAGATGCCGCACGCCGTGCGCCCGTGGGACGGGAAGCGAAGGCCAGTCAGGCATCGTAGCGGACTTGGCGCGTCCGTGCAGGGCATCGCGAGCCAGCCCGTCCGTTTGCTCAAGCCGCGTGCGGAGACGCCGATGATCACGCTTTATTCGTATCCCGGGCTGTTCGGCCTGGAAGACAACAATCCTTTCGGACTGAAGGTGTTCGCGTTCCTGAAGCTGTCAGGTCTGCCCTTCGAACATCGTCATGTGATCGATACGAGCGCCGCGCCGCGCGGCCAGTTGCCGTATCTCGTCGATGACGAAGCAACCATCGGCGACAGCGACAGCATCATCGCGCACCTGAAGCGGCGCTACGCGCTGACGCTCGACGACGTGCTGACGCCCCCGCAACACGATCTCGACCTGCTGATGCGCCGCACGCTCGACGATCTCTACTGGGTGATGTCCTACTCGCGCTGGCGCGACGACCGTTACTGGCCGCTGTTCCGCGCCGCGTTGCTGGCGGCGCTGCCGGACGCCGACCCGGACGTGCTGGAGCAGGCGCGACACTACAACTTCGAGCGCTACCGTTATCAGGGGATCGGCCGCTACGAGCCGGATGACGCATATGCGCGCGGCATCGGCGACTTGCAGGCCGTGACGAACCGGCTGGCGGACGGACCGTTCATGTTCGGCGCTGCGCCCGCGAGCATCGACGCGGCCGTGTACGGCTTCGTCGCGAACATTCTGTTCTATGACATCGATACGCCGCTCAAGCGCTTCGTCGCCGCGCAGTCCCAACTCGTCGAGCACTGTCACGCGATGCGCGAACGCATGGGACAGAGCCGCTCGCCGTGATCATTCCGGCGCCGTCTCCACGCTCTTGCCCGCCCAGCTGATGCTCGACACGCCGCGCTCCATGCTCATGCGGCTCGCCATGCGTTCAAGCCTGGCCTGATCCTTCGGATGCATGCGCACGGTCGCCGTCACGCGCACGCGCGGCGGCGCATCGTCGATGTCTTCGCTCGTCAGGCTCAGGAAGGAGAGCGGCTGCGCATCCATGGCGTTCGAAAGCTGGGTGCGGATATGAATCTCGTCATCCTGCCGCCCGATGACGGTCAGCACATATTCACGCACGAGGTCCGCGCTGGACACCGGCGTCGCGTTGATCATGCGGCTCACTTCGCGCAACACGGTGTTGGTGACGAGCACGATGCCCGTGCCCTCGATGGCCGGCCCGTAATGTCCCGACCCGCACAACACGCCGACGGCCGCCGAACACCACAGCGTCGCCGCCGTATTGATGCCTTGCACCGAGCCTTTCTCGCGCATGATGACGCCGCCGCCGAGAAAGCCGACGCCCGACACCACATACGCGGCGATCTGCGTGACGCCCGCGACGCCGTTGCCCGTCAGCACGCCGAGCGTGACGAACAGGCAGGCGCCGCTGGCGACGAGCGTGATCGTGCGCAGGCCGGCGGTGCGCTGGCGCAGTTGCCGTTCGAATCCGATGGCGACGCCACAGGCGAACGCGGCCAGCAGCCGCAAGGTGAAGTCGAGATGCATCGGTCAGAAGGCGGGATGCTTTCCGGGAACAAACCGGCAAGCATCGCACGCGAGCGTGTCGGCGGTGTGACTAGGCGCGCCGGAACAGGCGCGACGTAAAGCGCCGGAAGAACCGCGTCAGCTTCTGACCGCGCGTTTCCCGGGGTTCGAGGTTGAGCATGGCGTCGTAATGTGGACGGGATTCCTCGACGCGCGGCAGGTCCGAAAGCAGCAGCAGGTTCATGGTTTTCTCCGTGCGCCGTGGTGGGCGCGTAGGGGCGGTCGGGTGGACCGCCAGGGCAAACGCTCGCGACGAGCGGCCTCACGGACGTCGGCCCGCGTGGAGCACGGCGATCCGCGAAGGATGACTACGGACGTACGCGTTCAGTCTTGCGAATAACGCAAGAGCGAACGCAAGAGCGGACGCAAGAGCGGCGCACGCAAGCACACGCGCAGCGATACGGCGACGCGTGTCATGCGCGAGTCGCGATATCGCGTCCGGTGGCGCTGACGTATGGGTGCACGAGGAAAAGAAACCACGACGCGCACCGTCTGCCTGATGGCAAGACGGCGGCTGAGCTTGAAGAAAAGCGGGGAGCGGCGTCCTGCGTTCAGGCGGCGAAACAGTTCGAAGATCGACTACTGCAGGTATCCAAAGGATCACCTTGGGCTTTTTGAAGTTGGGCGATTTTAGTCGGGGCTCGTGACATCGGTCAACCCGGATCGCTGCCATGCAGGAATGGCTGTGTGCGTTGAGCGGCGCGGCAGACGCGGCGAAACGTAAGGTTCAGCGCTGCGTCGCATCACAAAATATTCCAGATCGATGTCGATTACGGCGCGGCATGCTCGTCGTAGGAGTAAGCATGCCCAACTGCCCGGAGATCAGCCGATGACCTTGCAACTGTATGCCCATCCCTTTTCCTCTTATTGCCAGAAGGTGCTGACCGCGCTGTACGAGAACGGCACGGCGTTCGACTATTGCGCGTTGACGCCGGAGCGTCCGCAGTCCATGCGCGAGCTTGCGGAATTCTGGCCGATGAAGCGCTTCCCGCTGCTCGTGGACGACGGACGGCCGGTCATGGAAGCGACGGTGATCATCGAATATCTGGGATGCTTTCATCCCGGGCCGGTGCGGCTCCTTCCCGCCGATCCGCGCGCCGCGCTCGACGTGCGCTGGATGGACCGTTTCTTCGACAACTACGTGGCGACGCCGCAGCAGAAGATCGTCTTCGACGCCATGCGGGCCGCGCCCGAGCGCGATGCGTGCGGCGTCGCCGATGCCCGCGCGATGCTCGACACGTCCTATGCCTACCTCGACCGCCTGATGGCGTCGCGCGAATGGGCGGCGGGCGACGCGTTCAGTCTCGCCGATTGCGGCGCCGCGCCGTTCCTGTTCTACGCGGACTGGGTGCATCGCATCGACGCCGGGTTGGCGAACGTCATCGCGTATCGCAAGCGGCTGCTGGCGCGGCCTTCGTTTGCGTGCGCGGTGGAGGAAGCCCGGCCGTATCGCGGATTGTTTCCGCTCGGCGCGCCGGATCGCGATTGATTCTTTCACAAGGAGATCGACATGAGCACGGCAAGCACCCTCATTCCCGCCGCTGAACTCGCGCAGCGCGCCTCCATGCGGATTCCCAACGAAAGCGCCGAGTATCGCCAGGCGCGCACCGCGCTGCTGGCCGAGGAGATCGAACTGCGGCGGCAGATCGAGCGCGTCGCGCAGATGCGCCGCGCATTGCCGCCGGGCGGCGAAGTGAAGGGCGATTACCGTTTCGAAGGGAAACAGGGCGCGGTGGATTTCGCCGCGCTGTTTGGCGACAAGGACACGCTCGTCACTTATAGCTGGATGTTCGGGCCGCAACGCGAGCGGCCCTGTCCGATGTGCACGTCGCTGCTGTCCGCATGGGAAGGCGAGGCGCGTGACATCGGCCAGCGGATTGCGCTCGCGGTGATCGCGCGCTCGCCGTATGCGCGGCTCGCTGCGTTCGCACAGGAGCGCGGCTGGCGCGACCTGCGTCTCTTCTCGGATCTGAACGGCGCGTTCAGCCGGGATTATTTCGCGCTGTCGAAGGAAGGCGGCGATGAACCGGCGCTCCATGTGTTTACCCGGCGCGAAGGCGTGATTCGGCAATTCTGGAGCGGCGAGATGGATTTCGACACGGTCGATCCCGGCGAAGATCCGCGCGGCGCGCCCGACCTGATGCCGTTGTGGAACGTCCTCGACATGACGCCAGAAGGACGCGGCAAGGACTGGTATCCGAAACTGGATTACGGTCCGCGCGAATGAGCGTGCGTGAAGGTGCTTTTTTGCGTTGAAGGTTGCACGGCGCGAAACGCGATCCGGGAAGCTGTCCGGGCTCCGGCCTAGACTTTGAGCGCGCTGTTCGAGCGTTCAACCTGGAGAAACTTTCATGACGCAATCTCGTATCGCAATCATCGGCGCGGGCCTCGGCGGCACTGCGGCGGCGTGCCTGTTGCAGCGCGCCGGTCATCGCGTGCGGCTGTATGAGCAGGCACCCGCGTTCCTGCGCCTGGGCGCGGGCATTCATCTCGGTCCGAACGTGATGAAGGTCATGCGGCGCATCGGCTGCGAAGATGCGTTGATCCGCATGGGCTCGCATCCTGATTGCTGGATCAGCCGCGACTGGCAAAGCGGCGAGGAACTGTCGCGGATACCGCTCGGCGCGTTCGCGCTGAAACACTATGGCGCGACGTATCTCACGGTGCATCGCGGCGACTTTCACGCGCAGATGACGGCGGCGCTTGACCCGGGCACCGTCGCGTTCGGCAAGCGCCTCGAGCACATCGAAGACACCGGCGACGACGTGCGTCTCACGTTCGCGGACGGCACGGTCGACACCGCCGACATCGTGATCGGCGCGGACGGCCTCAAGTCGCGCGTCCGTGACCATCTGCTCGGCGCGGAACGGCCGCGCTACACGGGTCATACGGCGCATCGCGCGGTGTTTCCCGCGTCGCGCGTCGGCGCCGAAGCGCTCGATCTGTTCACGAAATGGTGGTCGGATCAACGGCAGATGATGGTCTACTACCTGACGAGCGCGCGTGACGAGTTGTTCTGCGTGGCGATTCTGCCGCAAGACGAGTGGCCGCACGAGCAGTCGGTCGTGCCAGGCAGCCGCGAGGAACTGTGCGAGCACTTCGCGGACGCTCATCCGACGCTGCGCAAGCTGGTCGAGGCGACGCAGGAGGTCGGCAAGTGGGCGCTGTTCGAACGCGACCCGCTGCCGCTCTGGAACGGCGGCCGTCTGGTGTTGCTGGGCGATGCCTGCCATCCGATGAAGCCGCACATGGCGCAGGGCGCGGCCATGGCGATCGAGGACGCCGCGATGCTCACGCGCTGTCTCGATGAAACCGGCGTGAATGACTACACGGCCGCCTTCGAACTGTATGAGGCGAATCGTGCGGAACGGGCGTCGAAGGTGCAACGGGTCTCGCACAACAACACGTGGCTGCGCTCGAACGAAGATCCGGCGTGGGTGTTCGCGTACGACGTGTTCAATGAGCCGCTGAGCGGGACGCGTGTGACGGCCCTGGCGTGACACGCCACTCATTGCGCGGCGGGGAAGACGTCGGCGGGCTTGCGTAGGGTCAGGCGATCCTTGAGGCGAAGGAAGGGTGTTTCGATCAGCACATGACTGAGGCTTGCCGCAACCAGCGCGCCGACGATGCCCAGCGGAAAGCGATACGCCACCGGCGAGTGGATGTTGCTGAACAACTGTTGCCACAGATACAGGCTGAACGAAATCGTGCCGATGTAGACAAACGGTGCGCTGCGCAGCAAGCGCGAGAACCAGAACGCCTTGCGCGATATCAGCACGACGATCACGAAGCCGACCAGCGCCGCTTCCACCGTTGCGCCGTAAGTTGCGCTCCAGAGGCCGCCGAGCCGCTCATGCAGCACGGGCATGCCGAAGAGCAGCAACAGGACCGCGGCGGACGGGAGCAGCGCGCCCCAAGGCAGCGCCGCGACGCGCGCTGTCAGCGCATCGCGGTTCAGGGCGACGAAGCAGCCGATCAGGATCGGATCGATACCCGTGTGCAGCATCATGCTCAACTGCCCGCGCAGGCTTGGCCAGGCGAAGTACGTGCCGATCCTGACGAGCGGCACGAGCACGAGCAGCGCGACGAGCGCACGCTGGCTGCCGCGTCCGAGAATGAAAAACAGCAGGGGCGGCCAGAACCAGTAGAACTGCTCTTCGAGCGCGAGAGTCCAGAAGTGGCCGAGATACCAGGCGCCGTCCGGGTGTAGCGCGTTGATCGAACTCATGCCGGCGACGCCGGAAAAATTCCAGACATGCAGTGCGGCGACCGCGAACTGGCTGCGATCGACATCGACCAGGCCGGCGAACGACAGCAACGCAATGACGGCAAGATAGGTATAGAACGCCGGCCAGATGCGCAGCGCGCGTTTCATATAGAACGGCAGCAAGCGCAAGGTGCCGCTGGCCTGCCATTCGGCCTTCAGGAGGCCGGTGATCAGATAGCCGCTGAGCACGAAAAAAATCATGACGCCGAGACGCCCGTCCGAGAACAGGCGCAAGGGCGCGAGCGCGCCGCGATAACCGCCCGGAATCATGTGCTGCGCATGACCCATGACCACCATCATCACCGCAACACAGCGCAATCCGGTCAGTTCCTGAACATGATTTTTCATCAAAAAACCTTCCAATGAGTGGTTGCGGCGTTCAGCGCGTGCCGGCTTGAGGGAATCGAGTCTCCGTCAAAAACTTTGCAAAGAAAATGATTCAGGGCGTTAAAAAATATCTCAAGGCGAGCGCTAAGCCGCTTGCCTTGCGCGCTAAAGAAATTCGCCAAGGATTTTTTTTCTGTTTTGCACGATCTAGCATAGGGCGCTCGCGAAGCCGCCTTGGCGGCCGCGTCTGACATCATCGACCGGGCGCAATCATGAACGAAAGAATTCGCGGCTTCGACGGCCTGCGCGCGCTTGCCGTCCTGCTGGTCTTCATCCATCACAAGGCCATGGCGGCGGACAGCGGCCTTGGACATCTCGGTGTGTGGATTTTTTTCGCGCTCAGTGGTTTTTTGATCGCGGACATATTGACGACACAACGGCGGCGCATCGACGCCGGCGCGAGTTCCTTCCGCGCCGAACTCAAGCGCTTCCTCTACCGGCGCACGCTGCGGATCTTCCCGGTCTACTATCTGCTGCTCGTCACGCTGGCGCTGCTGATGACGGCCGGGCTGGCCGGTCCCGAACTCGCGGGCGGCATGCCGTTTCATTTCGCTTATCTGTCGAATTTCTGGATCGCCGATGTTCTGCACTACTGGCCCGGACGCTATTCGCATCTGTGGAGCCTGTCGGTCGAAGAGCAGTTCTATCTGTTCTTCGCGCCGCTGCTGCTGGCCATCGGCGCGCAATGGCACACGCGGATCTGCGGCGCGATCTTCGCCGCGGGCGTCGTCACGCTGCTATGGATGAAGGCGACGCAGACGCCGGACATCGTGATCTACACGCATCCGCTCGCGAACTTCTGGCTGTTCGCGCTCGGCGGCATCGGCGGGGCATGGGTGCGCCGGAACGCAACGGTCAGGCACTGGCTGGGCTCGCTGCCCGTGGTGCTGGTGCTGGCTGGAGGCATCGCGCTCGCGTGCGGCGTCGAGCCCGCGTGGGAGCGCGTGGCGGACCCGGTGCGCTTCACCATGCTCTATGTGACCTATGGCGCAGCCATCGCAGCCCTCGTGTGCGCCGTTGCGTGCAGCCGGAGCGCCCTGCTGCTGCGATGTCTCGAATGGAAGCCGCTGGCGGCGCTGGGAAAGATCAGCTATGGCTTCTATCTGTATCACGGCTTCATGCCGGACTTCACCCGCAACGCCCGGTTGGCCGCGATGTTCGGACCGTCCGGCATTCCGGGATGGGCGCATGTGGCAAGCTTCGCCGCTTCGTTCCTGCTTACGCTGATGCTTGCCAGACTGTCCTGGCGTTTCATCGAAGAGCCTGTCCTGCGGCTCAAGAACCGTCGCCCGGCGCAAGACCACGGGCCCGCCGAGGCCCGTCCCGGTTCGCTTATTCGCTAAAGAATATTGCTAAGCGAAAAAAAGCTTAACGTCATCAAAAACCTAGGTGTTTGTCATATTCGGGCAAACCTTAGTAATGGTATGCTTCCTGCACTATATCTTCATACACGAGCGAGACCAGGCATCGTGCGCCGGATTGAATCAACTCCTGCACCATGAGAGATTGACAATTCACCAGATGCACCGTTTTGTTGTTTGAGCAAACGTTTGCGAGACCCTCGAGATCCTTGGGCAGAGTGTGCAGGGAGCCGGCTTTGTGCGGCCTTCCTTTGATTTCATCAGCGCGACGTCCGATATCCGCAGCGAAGTCCGACTGCATGGAGCAAAGCAATGTTTTTCAATGAACTCAGCAATGACGAATGGGCGATGGTCTCGGCTCTGATCGGTGAAAGCGAGGTGCGCGAACACCGTCGCGGCCGGCCCCGGGCTCATCCGCGAACCATCGTCAACGCGGTGTTGTGGATCCTCACCACAGGCGAAACCTGGTCGAAGCTGCCCAGCCACTATCCGACCGTGCCCACGTGCCGGCGTCGCTTTGTCGACTGGCAGATGAACGGCACGCTGATCGAAATCGTCAAGGTGCTGGCCAATGCCGGCCGCTCCTTCGCCTATGTGCCGCGTCAGCCGGTGGTGGAGACCGCGCCGCGCCCGGTCGCGCCGGCTTACGACTGCGACCGTCTGAGAGGCGTGTTCTGGCAGAACCCCGAATCGTGGCAGTCGCGCGATGTCCTGCCGCCCGGCCGGGGGCCAAGCGTGCCGCGCCGTCTGCCTGAAGCGCGCGATGTCGCCCAGGCCAACGCCTCGCCGGGCATCGTGCCGCGCGTGCGTGCGCCGCGTCCCGCACGGCCGTATGAAACGCCGGCGCCGTTCGAGCCGGCTTGCGCGCCCATCGGCGACCCGCGCGGCTACAGCATCTATCCGATCGCGCGCGACGTGTCCGGCGGCCTGTATCGCGGCTGGGCGGAGATCGTGAAGGATGGTCGCCGCGTCGAGCGTTCGGGGCTCATCGGACCGCGTTTCAAGTCGAGGGACGAGGCAAGGGGCTATGCGCTGGAATGGGCGCGGCGCTGGATCGCCGCGCAAGCCACGCGCGCGGACGTGGCGCGGGCGGCGCGCGAAGCCCATGTCGGCGAGGAGCGCGTGGCGGCCGAAAGCGGGCATTGAACCCGCATTGACCGACGCGCCCCCGCGCGTCCTCAGGGAGTCACTTCACTGACGCCCGTACGTATCCTCGAAACGCACGATATCGTCTTCGCCGAGATACGTTCCGGACTGCACCTCGATGATTTCGAGCGGCATCTTGCCCGGGTTCTCCAGCCGATGCTGCACGCCGATCGGAATATAAGTGGACTCGTTCTCCGCGAGGATGAAGGTCTCGCCGCCCCGTGTGACGAGCGCGGTGCCGCGCACGACAATCCAGTGCTCCGCGCGATGGTGATGCATCTGCAACGACAGGCGCGCGCCCGGCTTCACGACGATGCGCTTGACCTGGAACCGGTCGCCCTGATCCACCGAATCGTAATGCCCCCACGGCCGGTGCACCTTGCGATGATCGGCGGCCTCGCGGCCCTGTTCCGACTTGATGCGTCCCACGATGGCCTTGACGTCCTGCGCGCATGACTTGTCGGCGACCAGGATGGCGTCCGCCGTCTCCACGACCACGAGATCGCGCGTGCCGACGCAGGCGATCAGCCGGCCTTCCGAATGGGCGTAGGTGGACGTCGCGCCTTCGAACATCACGCGGCCGCGCGCCACGTTCGATGCATCGTCCTTGGGCAGGATGTTCCAGATGGCGTCCCACGAGCCCACGTCCGACCATCCTGCATCCAGCGGCACGACTGCGCCCATGAAGTGGTCGTCGCCACGCTCGCTGGCAATCTGCTCCATGACGGCATAGTCGATGGAATCCGACGGCGAGGACGCGAATGCCGCGCGGTCGAGACGCAGGCAGTCGCCGTCATCGTCGCCGCCTTCGAACGCCGCGACGCAGGCTGCATACATGGCCGGTTGATAGTGCTCGATGGCCGAGATCCAGGTCGAGGCGCGCACGATGAAAATGCCCGCGTTCCAGCCGTATTCGCCGGAAGCCAAATAGTGCTGCGCGAGTTCGAGATGCGGCTTTTCGACGAAGCGTTCGAGACTGCATGCACGCTCGCCGGGCAGCGCGGCGCCCATCCTGATGTAGCCGTAGCCGGTTTCGGCATGGGTCGGCACGACGCTCAGCGTGACGATCGCGCCCGCTTCCGCACAGCGCGCGCCTTCGCCGATGGCACGATGAAACGCGTCCTGATCGGCGACCACATGATCGGCCGGCATGACCACGAGCACGGTGTCTTCGCCGTCACGAAGCGCGTGCATGGCGGCGACAGTGAGCGCAGGCGCGGTATTGCGCGGCACGGGTTCGAGCACGAGCCGCGCACGACGGCCCTGGCCGAGCAACTGCTCGGCGGTGGTGAAGCGATGTTCCTCGTTGCAGACAACCACTGCATCGGCCACGCGCAGGCCAACGGCGGAGAGACCGTCGAGCCGGCTGACGGTGGCCTGCAGCAGCGACTGCTCGCCAATCAGGCCAATGAGCTGCTTCGGAAAGTGTTCGCGCGACATCGGCCACAGGCGGGTGCCGGAACCGCCCGCGAGAATCACGGGCTGAATGCTCAGGCGTACGGCGGCGTCGATCGTGGATGCGCTCGCAAGCGCGGTGTCTGTTGCATTCATGGTTTGCCTCCTGGCGCGTGATCGCAAAAGCGGACCCGCCATATTTAGCATGGAGAAAACCGCGCATCAAAAGCAAAAAACGAATCAAAAATCGGCGCGGCTTCAGATGCACCTGAACCTCTCGTGTGCATGGCCGATTTATTTCTCCGGCATGCCGAACCCGCCCGCAAGCGCCACGGACAAAGGCGCTCACGCATAAAAAAACCGCAAATAAATCCACTCGATTAAAGCCGCATATTTTGTGTGTTGCAGCGCCATATTTATTCCAGTTCCATATCACCTATGCACTGCGTCATGCGGCATGGCATGACGCGCACAACAGATAAACGTGTGCTTTCGTTCCGAGGGGAATGCAATGCTGAGTGTGATATCGAGAGTTGTCGATCTGGCCATGGCGGTGTTCGGCGCGCTGCTTGCCGCCGCGCTCGCAGCGGGCGAGTTCGTCTGGCTCGACGACGTCGAACGCACCCTGCTCGGCTTCTCCTGTGTGCTGAGCATCATGACGTTTCCGGCGCTCGGGATCTATCAGTCATGGCGCGGCAAGCCGGTCTATGACCTGCTGTTGCGCGCGACCTTCGCGTGGCTGCTGGTGGAAAGCGCGGGCGTGCTGCTCACGTTCAGCATTCATCGCGCGGACTCGTTGTCGCGCGGCTGGCTTGCGTACTGGGCGGCGTGCACGGTAGGCCTGCTGATCGTCTCGAAGGCGCGGGCGCAGACCACGCTCACGTGGCGGCGGCGTGAAGGGTTCACTCCGAAGACGGTCGCGATCATCGGTTCGGCGCCGTATGCGACGTTCCTGATCGAACAGATGCGCGGCCGTCCCGACGCCGGCTTCAGCCCGGTCTGCGTGTTCGACCCGGCCTTCGGACCCGCCGCCTCGCATGCCGCGATGGAAGGCGACGCGTTGCTGGGCGTGCGCATCGAACGCGATTTCGGCCTGCTCGCGGAACACGTGCGCGAGCGCGGCGTCCGCGAACTGTGGCTCGCGTTGCCCATCTCGCAGGAGCCGACGATTCACCGCATCGTGACCGAGTTCCGCGACGACTTCGTCAACGTGCGCTTCATCCCCGACGTGCGCAGCCTGTCGTTCTTCGGTCATGCGGTGGTCGATCTGCTGGGCGTGCCCGCGATCAACCTCGCCGCCTCGCCCATCACGGACGTCAAGGTGCTGCCCAAGCGCGTGTTCGACCGCGTCTTCGCCGCCTGCGTGCTGATCGCGATGGCGCCGCTGCTGGCGGCAATCGCGATTGGCGTGAAGCTGTCCTCGCCGGGACCGGTGTTCTTCCGACAGCGGCGCAAGGGCATCGACGGACGTGAATTCAGGATCTACAAGTTTCGTTCGATGCGGGTTCATCACGAAGCCGCCGGGCAGATCACGCAGGCGCAGCGCGGCGACCGGCGCGTGACGAAGATCGGCGCGTTCCTGCGCCGCACGAGCCTCGACGAGCTGCCGCAATTCATCAACGTCCTGAAGGGCGAGATGTCGGTAGTGGGGCCGCGCCCGCACGCGCTGGAGCACGACGACATCTACAAGGACCTCGTCAAGGGTTACATGCACCGTTACCGCATCAAGCCGGGCATCACGGGCTGGGCGCAGGTCAACGGCTTTCGCGGCGAGACGGACCGCATCGAGAAGATGTCGGGCCGCGTGAAGCTCGATCTCTACTACATGCAGCACTGGACCTTCGGTCTCGACATGAAGATTGTCGCGATGACGCTGTGGAAGGGTTTCGCGGGCGCGAACGCCTACTGAGTCCGGTCCGTGCAACCGGCCAAATCATCAACACCTGGAGTTGGATCATGAAACTGACGATCATCGGCAGCGGCTACGTGGGGCTCGTGACGGGCGCATGCCTCGCGGACATCGGCAACGACGTGCTGTGTCTCGACCTCGACCAGCGCAAGATCGCCATTCTCAACGGTGGCGGCATGCCGATTCACGAACCGGGTTTGCAGGACGTGATCGACCGCAATCGCGAGGCGGGCCGGCTCGCGTTCACGTCCAACGTGCAGCATGCCGTGGAACACGGCGAGATGCTGTTCATCGCGGTCGGCACGCCTTCGGATGAAGACGGTTCCGCCGACCTGCAATACGTGCTCGCGGCGGCGCGCGATATCGGCCGCTACATGAACGGCTTCAAGACCATCGTCGACAAATCGACCGTGCCCGTGGGCACCGCGCGGCGCGTCAAGGCCGTGATCCAGTACGAGCTCGAAGCGCGCGGCGTGGAGCACATGTTCTCGGTCGTATCGAATCCGGAGTTTCTGAAGGAAGGCGCGGCGATCGAGGACTTCACGCGCCCGGACCGCATCGTGATCGGTTGCGACGAAGACGTTCCCGGCGAACGCGCGCGCGAGCGCATGAAGCGCCTGTATGCGCCGTTCAACCGCAATCACGAGCGCACGCTGTACATGGACGTGCAGTCCGCCGAGTTCACCAAGTACGCCGCCAACGCCATGCTCGCGACGCGCATTTCCTTCATGAACGAGCTGGCGAATTTCGCGGACCGCGTGGGCGCCGACATCGAGGCGGTGCGGCGTGGCATTGGGTCGGACCCGCGCATCGGCTATGACTTTCTTTATGCGGGCTGCGGCTACGGCGGCTCGTGCTTTCCGAAGGACGTGCGCTCGCTGATCCAGACGGCGTCGCTGTTCGGTCATGACATGAGCATCCTGAAGGCGGTATCGGACGTGAACGAAGCGCAGAAGGACACGCTCACGCACAAGATCGTGCGGCGCTTCGGCGACGACCTCACGGGACGCACCTTCGCGCTGTGGGGCCTCGCGTTCAAGCCGAATACCGACGACATGCGCGACGCCCCGAGCCGCGTGCTCGCGGCCGCGTTGCTGGCGCGCGGCGCGAAGGTGGTCGCGTACGACCCGGTGGCGACGGACGAAGCGCGCCGGGTCTTCGCACTCGACCTTCAAGGCCAGCCGGAAGCGCGCGCGCGGCTCTCGTATGCGGCGAATCACAAGGACGCGCTCGACGGCGCGGATGCGCTCGTGATCGTCACCGAATGGAAGGTGTTCAAGAGCCCGGATTTCGACGCGATCAAGCGCCGTCTGCGGCACCCCGTCATCTTCGACGGCCGCAATCTCTACGAGCCGGAGACGCTGAGCGAGATGGGCATCGAGTATCACGCGATCGGTCGCGGCACGCGCATGAGTCACGCTGCCGTGCCGGCAAGCGTCGCGGGCTTGGCATAGCCAGCCGATGTTCGGAAGCGTCCTGATCGTGTGTCACGCGAACATCTGCCGCAGCCCGACTGCGGAGGTGCTGTTCCGCGCGCATCTGGCGCGGCGTAGAGCCCGGCCGATGGAGTTTCGTTCGGCCGGGCTCTACGCCCACGAAGGCGAGGACATCGACCCGGCGATGCAGCAGCTGCTGGCGGAACAGGGCTTCGATTCCTCGCAGCATCGCGCGCGGCGTTTCGACCGCGGCATGGCGCGCGGCGCGGACCTGATCCTCGTGCCGGAGCGCAGCCAGTTGCATGCGGTCGCGCAGCTCGCGCCGACCACGCGCGGCAAGGTGCACCTGCTTGGCAAATGGGAAGACGCGGAAGTCGCCGACCCTTACGGCGCGCATGACGCGGTCTATCGCGAGAGCTTTGGATTGATCGAACGGCTGGTGCTTGGATGGCTCGACAAAATATGCTGATACCCCGTGTTCTTTTGCTGACGTCTTTCATGTCGGCGCTGTTGTCGGCGTGCAGCACGGCGCCAGGCAATTTTCTCAATACCTCGCGGCTCGAAGACAAGGACCCGACGCCCACCGCGACCTATCCGGTGCATCTCATCACGGCGGAGGTCATCGCGCAGGAGCAGGCCGCGCCGGATGCCGCGCAGCCGCTGCCGCCCGCGCGTTTCGCCGATGAAGCGCAGTACGTCTATCGCATTGAACCGCAGGACATTCTCGGCGTGACGCTGTGGGATCACCCGGAACTGACGACACCGCAAGGCAGCACGCTCTCCACCGGCGGCAATACCACGCAGACGGTCGCGGGCGCGCTTCGGCAGCCCTACACGCAGGCGCTGCCGGGACAGGCGGACCCGTACGGTCAGACTGTGTCGCCGAACGGCACGATCTTCTTTCCGTTCATTGGCAGCGTGCGTGTGGCGGGCAAGACGACCGGGGAGATTCGCGACCAACTGGCGGCCGCGCTGGCGCCGTACATCAAGAACCCGCAACTCGACGTGCGCGTGCTGGCGTATCGCAGCCAGAAGATCGCGATGACGGGCGAAGTGAAGCAGCCTGGTCCGCTCGCCGTGAGCGACGTGCCGCTGACACTCGTGGACGCCATCACGCGCTCGGGCGGCACCACGTCCGAGGCGGATCTCCAGCGCGTGCGCCTGACGCGCGGCGGCAAGCTGTACGTGCTCGACGCCAACAGCGTGCTGGACCGCGGCGACATCTCGCAGAACGTGATGCTGCAATCGGGCGACATCATCAACATTCCGGACCGCTACGACAGCCGCATCTTCGTGATGGGCGAAGTCAAGACGCCGATGCCGGTGAACATGGTGCGCGGCCGCGCGTCGGTCGCCGATGCGCTGACGCTGGCGGGCGGCGTGCTCGACACCGACGCCAACGTGCGCCAGATCTATGTGGTGCGCGGCGCGCGCGGCAATCCGGCGCGGCCCGACATCTACCGGCTCGACATGTCGCAGCCGGACTCGCTGCTGCTCTCGACGCAATTCCAGCTGCGTCCGCAGGACGTGGTCTATGTGGGCACGGCGGGCGCGGTGCAGTTCAACCGCCTGATCAACCAGGTGTTGCCGACCTTGCAGACGCTCTTCTATCTGAAGCAGCTGACGCGCTAGCGGGCATCGAAAAAGGGAGTCGTATCGTGAACATGCAAGTGCATCCCTTCATGCAGAAGCCTGCCGAGGAAGACGTCGTGCTCGGCAATCTGATCCAGGCCGTGATCGATGACATCGGCTGGCTGATCGGCGTCTTCGCCTTCGTGGTGCTGTGCGCGTCCGTGTACTGTTACCTGGCAAGGCCGGTGTATTCCGCCGATGCCCACGTGCGCGTGGAAACCAACGACAACACGTCGCAGGCGCTCACGCAGACGCAAACCGGCCAGGCCATCAACTCCGGTTCGAGCGCGTTGCCCACCGACGCGGAGATCGAGATCATCAAGAGCCGCGGCGTGGTGGCGCCGGTCGTGGCGCAATGCAAGCTCAACTTCTCCGTCGCGCCCGTGACGCTGCCGCTGCTCGGCAGCCTCGCGGCGCGCTTCGCGACGCCCGGCGTGCCCGCGAAGCCGTGGTTCGGCATGGCGTCGTATGCGTGGGGCGGCGAGATCATCCAGCTGGATTCGATCGACGTCGAACCGCAGTGGGAAGGCAAGGAACTGATGCTCACGGCGCTCGGCGACGGGCGCTATGCGCTGGCGGATCCGCAGGGACACGCGCTGCTTCAGGGACAGGCCGGCACCGAGGCGAGCGGTCAGGGTGTCACGCTGCTCGTGAAGCAACTCGTGGCGCGGCCCGGCACGCGCTTCAAGGTGATGCGCGCGAACGATCTGTCGGCCATTGCAAGCTTCCAGTCGGGCATCACGGTGACGGAGCAGGGCAAGCAGACCGGCGTGATCCAGATCTCGCTCGAAAACCAGAGTCCGGACAAGGCAGCCGAGATCGCGAATGCGCTCGCGCAGTCGTATCTGCGTCAGCACATCGAGACCAAGCAGGCCGATGCAGGCAAGATGCTCGATTTCCTGCGCACCGAGGAGCCGCGGCTCAAGGCGGACCTGCACAATGCGGAAGCGGCGCTGACCGAGTATCAGCGGCAGGCGGGCGTCATCAATGCAAGCGATGAAGCCAAGGTCTATCTCGAAGGCAGCATCGGCTACGAGGCGCAGATTTCCGCGCTGCGCCTGCAGATCACGACGCTCGAGCAGCGTTACGGCAATCTGCATCCCGCGCTCACGACGGCGCGCCAGCAACTCGCCCAACTCGAAACGCAACGCGAGCGCTATGCGTCGCGCTTCCGCGATCTGCCGCAATCGGAAGTGAAGGCGGTGGCGTTGCAGCGTGACGCGAAGGTGGCGGAAGACATCTATGTGCTGCTGCTGAATCGCGTGCAGGAGTTGTCGGTGCAGCGGGCCGGGACGGGCGGCAACGTGCATATCGTCGATGCCGCGTTGCGTCCCGGCGATCCGGTGAAGCCGAAGAAAGTGCTCATCATGTCGGCGGCGGTGATTCTCGGGCTGATCCTCGGCACGGGCTTCGTGTTCGCACGCCGCGCGATCTTCAAGGGCATCGACGATCCGGAGCGCCTCGAACGCGTCTCCTCGCTGCCGATCTTCGCGCTCGTGCCGCACAGCGCCGAGCAAACCCGCTTCGACACCGATGTGAAGCGTCGCCGCCACGACGACCCCGAAGCGCCGATTCTTGCGATGCTGCGTCCCAACGACGTCTGCGTGGAGATCATGCGCAGCCTGCGCACCTCGATCCAGTTCTCGCTGATGGAAGCGCGCAATCGCGTGGTGATGCTGACGGGGCCGGCCTCGGGCGTCGGCAAGAGCTTTCTCGCGACCAACCTGGCCGTGCTGCTCGCGGCCACCGGCAAGCGCGTGCTGCTGATCGACGGCGACATGCGGCGCGGCAAGCTCGAACGCGCATTGAGCAGCGGGCGCGAGCCGGGGCTTGCGGAACTGCTGGCCGGATCGATTGGCGTGGAGGAAGCGATCCGCGCGACCCGGATTCCCTCGCTCGATTTCATCGCGGCGGGCAAGCGTCCTGGCAATCCGTCGGAACTGCTGATGTCGCCGCGGCTTCAGCCTTATCTCGACGCGCTCGGCCGCAAGTACGACGCGATCCTGATCGATACGCCGCCGGTGCTCGCGGTTACGGACGCGCTGATCGTCGGCAAGCTGGCGGGCACGAACTTCCTCGTGCTGCGTTCGGGCGCACACAACGAAGGCGAGATCAGCGAGGCGACGCGGCGTCTGCGCACGGCGGGCATCGCCGTGCAGGGCGCGATCCTGAACGGCACGCCACAACGCGCGCGCGGTTACGGGCGCGCCCATTACGCAGCGGTGGAAGAGTATGCGGGCCACTGAGGGAGAACAGACCATGAGCTTGAGCGTCTCGGTGGTGGTGCCGACTTATCGCCGGCCGGCGGACCTGAAGCGCTGCCTGGCGGCGCTGCGGGCGCAGACGCGCATGCCGGAGGAAGTGCTGGTGATCGCGCGTCCCGAAGATGAAGCAACGGCGCGGCGTCTGGCGATCGAACTGAAGGGCGCGCAAGGCTTCGCGTTGCGGGTGATCGAGACCGGCGCGGGTGGTCAGGTGGCGGCGCTCAATCGCGGGCTGGAGGCGGCGCAAGGCGAGATCGTCGCGATCACCGACGACGACGCCGCGCCGCATCCCGACTGGGTCGCGCGCATTGCCCGCGCATTCGATGAGGACGAGCGCCTCGGTGCGCTTGGCGGGCGCGACTGGGTCCACGAGAAGGGCCGCGTGCTGGATGGCGCGCGCCACGAAGTGGGCGCGGTGCGCCGCACGGGCCGGATCGTGGGCAACCATCATCTCGGCGTCGGACCGGCGCGGGAGGTACGCATGCTGAAAGGCGCGAACATGAGCTACCGGCGCGCGGCGGTGTGCGCGCTGCGTTTCGATACGCGATTGCGCGGCGCGGGCGCGCAGGTTCACAACGACATGGCGTTCAGCATGAGCGTGCGGCGCGCGGGCTGGACGGTGCGCTACGACCCGCGGGTCGCGGTGGATCACTTTCCCGCCGAGCGTTTCGATGACGACCGGCGCGACGCGCAGACCCTCGGCGCACTGAGCGACGCCGCGTACAACTTCCACCTGATCCTGAGCGAGCAGCTCGATGCGGGTCATCGCGAGCTGGCGTGGTGGTGGTATGCGCTGGTCGGCACGAAGGTCTATCCGGGCATCGCGCAGGCGCTGCTCGCGCTGCGCGGCGGCGCGGGACATGCATGGCGGCGCTGGCGCGCGGTGCGCCGCGGCGCCGGGGAGGCGCGCCGCGAGGCCCGCCGTGCGCGCACGGCTGCTGCGCCGACGCTTCCTGCTGCGAGGACACTATGACGAACGTGCATGTGCATCTCTTTCATGGCGCCGATCCGGCGCGCTATCGGCAGGGCGACAACATCGGCTGCCTGTATGGCTATCACCATGCTGAGTCGGCGGAATTCACGCTGACCTACTCGCGCGACGCCGACGAGCGCAAACCCATGCGCTTCCTGCGCCGCGCGTTGAAGGCCGCGCTCGGTTTCGATTTGATTCATACGTGGCGCAATCGCGAGGCGCTACTCGGCTGCGACGCCATCTGGACGCACACGGAACAGGAGTATCTGTCCGCGGCGCTGTTGCTGCTGCTCAAGGGCCGCGCGAAGGGCAGGCCGTTGCTGCTCGCGCAATCGATCTGGCTGCTCGACAGATGGCCGGGCTATGGCGCGGTGCGTCGCTGGGCTTATCGCAGGCTGATTGCCCGTGCCGATATCCTCACGACGCATTCCAGCGTGAATGCCGCTTTGGTGCGCGAGTATTTCGGCCGCGAGGCGGCGCAGGTCTTCTACGGCCTGAACCTGCAGGACTTCGCGCTCGCCGAGCCGCGTGGATGGACGCCGCACGCGCCGCTGCGGGTCGGGGCGATCGGCAATGACCGCGACCGCGACTGGCGTACGCTCGCCACGGCGCTGCGCGACGACGCGCGCTATGACGTGCGCATCGCGACGCGCCGTCGCGTGCCGGCCTCGCTGCACGCGGACAACGTGTGCATTGCGCCGGCCATCGGGCTGAACGCGGCGCGCGAACTGTACGACTGGGCCGACGTGATCGTCGTGCCCTTGCGCGCGAACACGCATGCTTCGGGGCTGACGGTGCTGCTCGAAGCCGTCGCGCTCGGCAAGCCGGTGATCGTCACGGATGTGGGCGGGCTGCGCGATTATTTCGGCACTGGACATGTGTCTTACGTGCCCGCGCACGATGCGCCGGCGCTGCGCCGCGCGCTCGACGAACTGCGCGGCAACCCGGCGCTCGCGCTGGCGCGGGCACAGGCCGCGATGCGCCACTTCAAGACCCGCGACTACACGACCCGCGAGTTTGCGCTCCAGCATGTGCGGCTGACGCGCGCGGCGCTGGAACATGCGCAGGGCGCGAGCGATGCCGCGCCGAACGGGCAGACGGTGTTCGCGCCGCGCGAGCTGACGAGATGAACGCCGCGCCGCTGCCTCGTGTGCCACGCGACCTGGCCGGCCGTGCCAAATCTGCGCGCAAGGGACCGCCCGAATGGACCGCGCAGGCTGTCGTCTGGGGGCTGACCGCGCTGCTGGTGCTGGCGCGCCAAGGCACGGTGCTGACGCTGGCCTTTCCGCTGCTGGCGACGTTCGCGGCGCTCTACCTGTACTTCCGCAGCCCGGCGCGCTATGTCGGCTTCATGTGGTGGGTCTGGTTCCTCAGCCCGGAAGTGCGGCGTCTCGCGGACTGGAGCCGCGGCGCGTTCACGCCGACGAGCCTGATCCAGATCGCGCCGCTCGTCGTCACGATGATCTGCGGCCTCACCTTGCTGCGCCAATACAAGGTGCTGGCGCAGCGGCGCGGCCTGCCGATGCTGCTGATGCTGCTCGGCATCGCGTATGCGTACCTGATCGGCGTGGCGTCCAGCGGCCCGATGGCGGCCACCTACGACCTCGCGAACTGGCTGTATCCGGTGCTGATCGGCTTCCACATCATGGTGAACGCGCACGAGTATCCAAAGTACCGCAAGGTGCTGCTGGATACCTTCGTCTACGGCCTGCTGCTGATGGGCGCCTACGGCATCGTGCAGTTCTTCGTCATGCCGGCATGGGACGCGATGTGGATGATCGGCTCGCAAATGGCCTCGCAGGGCGAACCGGTGCCGCTCGGCGTGCGCGTCTTCAGCACAATGAACTCGTCCGGCCCGTTCGCGCTCGTCGTGATGGCGGGGCTGACCTTCGTGATGGCCGGCACGCAGCGCGCGCGCTGGCTGGCGGGCGCGCTCGGCTTCGTCTCGTTCGCCCTGTCGATGGTGCGCTCGGCGTGGGGCGGCTGGATCATCGCGATGCTGCTCCAGCTCCTCAAGGCGAGCAACCGCGTGCGGCTGCGCATCGTGCTCGGCGCGGTGGTGCTGGTCGGGCTGTCGGTGCCGCTGCTGACCATCGGGCCGGTGGCGGACAAGCTCGGCACACGCCTCCAGACCATGACCAACCTGAGCAACGACAGCAGCTATGCCGCGCGCAACGAGTTCTACACGAACTTCATGGTGACCGCCTTCACCGATGTCACGGGCGAGGGCTTCGGCGCAACCGGCACCTCGACCAAGCTGGCGAGTGCGAACGGCGATCTCGGCAAATACGGCAGCTTTGACAGCGGCGTCATGAACGTGCCCTTCGTGCTGGGCTGGCCGGGCGGTCTGCTCTACATGGCGGGCGTGGTGCTGTTGCTGGTGCGGGCGTGGCGCGCGTCGTTCTCGCTGCGCGACGACAAGTTCGCGCAGGCCGCGCTGAGCCTGGCCTTTTCGATGATCGGCATTCTGCTGTTCGCCAACACCTTCGTCAGCACGGGCGGATCGCTGTTGTTCACGAGCCTGTTTGCGATCATCGCCGCGCGCCATCATGCGAAGCTCGTGCGCCGCCGCGAAGCTCTCTTCTTTCAACATCAAAGGCTAGCCAATGAGAATCGCGATCGTCACTCACGTGGTGCGGCATAACGACGGCCAGGGCCGCGTCAACTATGAAATCGCGCGCGCGGCGCTGGCCGAGGGGCACGAGGTGATTCTCGTGGCATCGCACGTCGCGCCCGAGTTGCTCGATCATGCTCGGCTGCGCTGGGTGCCGGTGATCGCCGGGCGCTTCTGGCCGACGCGCCTCGTCAAGCAACAGGTCTTCGCGATCAAGAGCGCACTGTGGCTGCGCGCGCACCGCGATGCCTACGACGTGCTGCACGTGAACGGCTTCATTACCTGGGCGCGCGCGGAGGTCAACACCGCGCATTTCGTGCATGGCGGCTGGACCCGCAGCCCGTATTACCCGTTCCGGCTGCGCGGCGGCGCGTGGTCGGCGTATCAGGTGATCTACAGCCGCCTGAATGCGTGGCTCGAAGGCTGGGCGTACCGGCGTTCGCGGGTGATCGCGGCGGTATCGGAGAAGGTGGCGGAGGAGATCCGCGCGGGCGGCATCGAAAGCCAGCGCGTGCAGGTGGTCTACAACGGCGTGGACACGCAGGCGTTCGCGGCGGCCCCCGCCGAACGCGCGGCGTTCAACCTGAAGGACGACGCGTTCCTGCTGCTGTTCGTCGGCGACCTGCGCACGCCGCGCAAGAACCTGCAAACGGTGCTGCACGCGCTGGTGTCGCTGCCGTCGCATGTGCAGCTTGTCGTCGCGGGGTATCTGGCGGGCAGTCCCTATCCGGAGCAGGCGCGCGCGCTTGGTATTGCGGATCGTGTGCATTTTCTCGGGCTCGTCAAGAACATGCCGACGCTGATGCATTCCGTCGACGCCTTCGTGTTCCCGTCGCGCTATGAAGCCATGAGTCTTTCGCTGCTGGAAGCGCTCGCGGCCGGCCTGCCAGTCATCACGGCGCGCACGGCGGGCGGCGCGGAGATCATCGGCGAGGACTGCGGCATCGTGCTCACCGATCCCGACGACGCCGTCGCGCTGGCGGGCGCCATCGGCGAACTGGCGGGCTCGCGCGAACGCTGCGTGCGCATGGGCGTGGCCGCGCGCGTCCTCGCGGCGGACTTCAACTGGGCGCGCATGGCGCGGCGTTACCTCGATCTCTATCGCAGCTTTGCGCGGCATGAGCGCAACGACACCGTGACGTCGTTGAGCGCGGCGTCAGCGCAATCGCGCGTCTGAATTCAACACGAACAGGAAACAGCCATGAGCACCCCATCCATCAAGTCTCTGCAAATCGGCATGCACTGGTTTCCGGAGCGCGCGGGCGGCCTCGACCGCATGTATTACACGCTGGTCGGCGCGCTGCCGGCGGCGGGCGTCGAAGTGCGCGGCGTCGTGGCCGGCTCGCCGCGCGTGGCGGTCGATTCGGGCGGCGCCATCCGCGGCTTCGGCCCGGCGGCGCAGTCGCTGCCGCGCCGCCTCATGAACGCGCGCAGCGCCTTGCGCGCCAGTCTCGATATGGAGCGGCCCGACGTCGTTTCGTCACACTTCGCGCTGTACACGTTTCCTGGCCTCGACGTGACGCGCGGCATCGCGCAGGTCTCGCACTTCCAGGGGCCGTGGGCCGACGAGAGTCATGTCGAGGGCGCGGATACGCTCGGTCAGCGCGCCAAGCTCATGCTGGAGCGGCGCGTGTATGCGCGTTCGTCGCGGTTGATCGTGCTGTCGGAAGCGTTCGGGCAGATCCTGAACGCACGGTATGGCGTGCCGGAAGAACGGATCCGGGTGGTGCCAGGTTGTGTCGATGTCGCGCAGTTCGACCAGAAACTGAGCCGCTCGGAAGCGCGCCGGAAATTGCAGTTGCCGGCGGGGCGGCCGATCGTGCTCGCCGTGCGGCGGCTGGTGCGGCGCATGGGGCTCGAAACGCTGATCGAAGCCATCACGCGCGTCAAGCAAAAGGTGCCCGACGTGCTGCTGCTGATCGCGGGCAAGGGGCGGCTCGCGGAAGAGTTGCAGGCCCGCATCGATGCCGCCGGTCTCGACAATAACGTCCGCCTGCTCGGCTTCGTGCCCGACGAGCATCTGGCCTCGCTGTATCGCGCGGCGGACCTCAGTATCGTGCCGACGGTTGCGCTCGAAGGCTTCGGGCTGATCACGGTGGAGTCACTGGCTTCGGGAACGCCGGTGCTGGTGACGCCCGTGGGCGGCTTGCCGGAGGCGGTGCGAGGACTGTCGGAAGATCTGGTGCTGGGGTCCACAGGCGTCGATGCGATTGCGGACGGCCTGATCGCAGCCTTCGACGGCACGCTCGACCTGCCTGACGAAGCGGCTTGCCGGCGCTATGCGTGGGAGCACTTCGACCGCTCGGTGATCGCGAAGCGCGTGGCGGCGGTTTATGAGGAAGCGATTGAGGAAGGACCGGTGCACTGATGTTTTCAGGCCGGCCTTGCAAAAAGGCCGACCTGAAGCGTGAAGCCTGAAGCACGCTAAGCCGCGACCTGTGCGCTCATCGAGTCGTACATCCATTCGAGCGTGTCTTGAATGGGCGTATGCGGTACGTGTCCGATCACCTGCCGCAGCCTGCGATTCGAGCCGACCAGCCGCGCAATCTCATTGCGCCGCATGAAACGCGGATCGACGAACACGTCGATCTCATAGCCCGCAATGCGTGCGAGCATCTGCAACATCTCGCCGAGCGAATGGCTGTGGCCGGAGCAGACGTTGAAGGTCTGGCCGGCGGGCGCGGCTTCGAGCAGCTTCGCGTAAGTCGCGACGACATCCCGCACATCCGAGAAATCGCGGCTCACGTGGAGATTGCCGAGCGAGATGCGCGCCTCCCGCCGCGCATGATGCCCGACGATCTTCGGCAGCACATAGTCCTCGCTCTGCCCGACGCCCGTGTAGTTGAATGGCCTGACGAACACCAGCGGCAGGCGGTCGAGCCAGAGCCGGGCCGCGTGTTCCATCGCCAGCTTGCTGACGGCGTAATCGTTGGCGGGCTGGATCGACACTTCTTCGTCGATGGTCTCGACCGCCGCATTGCCATACACGTTCGCGGTGCTCGCCAGCAAGACCGCGCGCGGTTTCTTGTCGAGCGTGCTGAGCGCAGCGAGCAGATTGCGCGTGCCGACGATATTCACCATATAGGTCTTGCCCGGCGCATTGGCCGTGACATGCGCGGCGGCGGCCAGATGCACGACCACGTCCGGACGGGCATCGGCGACGAAGGACTTGAGCGCGTCCATGTCGAGCAGATCGACGGATATGCCGATGGCGTTCGGCACGTCTTCCTCCGGCGACGACGTGACCGTGCCCCAGACGTCATAGCCCGACTGCGTCAGAACGGCGGCCATGTGCCGGCCGGTGAAACCGTTGAGGCCGGTGATGAGTGCGCGTCTTGCCATGGCGCGTCAGAAGCCGGTCTGGGTTTCGTTGCGCTTCAGGTCCGCCTCGGTCATCATCCTGCACAGTTCCTCCAGCGTGGTCTTCGGCTGCCAGCCGAGCTTGTCGCGCGCCTTGTCCGCGCTGCCGATCAGCAGATCCACTTCAGCCGGACGATAAAACTTCGGATTCACCCGCACCAGCGTGCGGCCCGTCGCGACATCGATGCCGCGCTCGCGTTCGCCCTTGCCCGCCCATTCCAGTTGATAGCCCGCCGCGCCGAACGCCATGCGCACGAAGTCGCGCACGGTCTCCGTGCGGTTTGTTGCGAGCACATAGGTATCGGGGTCGCTCGCCTGCAACATGCGCCACATGCCTTCGACATATTCGGCCGCGAAGCCCCAGTCGCGCTTCGCATCGAGATTGCCGAGTTCGAGCAGTTCTTCCTTGCCGAGGTGGATCTTCGCGACGGTATCGGTGATCTTGCGGGTCACGAACTCACGGCCGCGCAACGGCGATTCGTGATTGAACAGAATGCCGCTGCAACCGAAGATGCCGTAGGACTCGCGATAGTTGATGGTGGTCCAGTGCGCGAACAGCTTGGCGACGCCATAAGGGCTGCGCGGATAGAACGGCGTTTCCTCGCATTGAGGAATGGCCTGCACCTTGCCGAACATCTCCGACGTGGACGCCTGGTAATAGCGGATCTTCGGATCGATCACGCGGATCGCTTCCAGCAGATTGAGTGCGCCGAGACCGGTAACGCCCGCCGTCGTCGAAGGCTGGTCGAAGGACACGCCGACGAAACTCTGCGCCGCGAGGTTATACAACTCGCTGGCTTCGGCCGTTTCGAGCAGGCGCAGGTTGGAGCCGAGATCGGTCAGGTCGTGTTCGACAAGGCTCAGTTTCGGATGACGGTCGATACCGAGTTCGGCAATGCGCCAAAAATTCACCGAACTCGTGCGGCGATACGTGCCGACCACTTCGTATCCCTTGTCGAGCAGGAGCTTGGCGAGATACGCGCCGTCCTGTCCTGACACGCCGGTGATGATCGCTTTGAGTTGCGAGGCCATGAGTTCCGCTCCTGAAGATGTCATGAGCCGATTCTAGGGAAAAGAAATCGAAAAAATATCGGCGAGATTTTCATTTGCGGCAGGCGTGTTTTTTTAATTGCGCGGGATCTTTTTTTGAACATGGCGATACGCGGAACGGCTAAGAGCGGGTGTGATCGTGCGGACAATATTTTCGTTTTTTTAGCTTTATTTGGCCTCTAACCTCCAGTCGTCGAAACGGGTCGTCCAGGCCGTGCTCAGGGGAGGGAAGATTGCCGCGCATTGTGTCGTCGAAACTGATCTGCACGGTCCTCTGCATCGCGTCGGCACTGACCGGGTCGCATGCCGGGGCGGCGGCGCCGCGCGTGCTCGACGCCAGGACATCGTGGATCGGCAATACCTCCGGTTTCGGCGACGGCACCTGGACGCAGATCAACATCACCGCGATTGCCGTTGCGCCCGATGGCCGCGTGTTCACCAATGCGCCGTGGGACGAAAGCGGCGCCGAAGCGAGCGTGTATCGCGATGGCAAGATGCTCGGCTATGCGGGCGGCACGCATGGCTGGGGCGCATCCGGTGGCAACGCGGTGGCGGTGAATGCGCGCAGCGTGTTCGTCGCGGTGGGCGTCGGCAATGAAAAGGGACGGCTCGTCAGATCAGGCGTGTGGCCGCCTGCGGGACGGCACTGGATTGGCGTGTCGCGGCGCGACATCGACGACCCGAAGCGCGCCATGCCGTTCGATGCCGGCCCCGATGCGGATCGCGCGCTCGTCAGCGCCAGGGATCCGGCCGCGTCGCTCGCGCGCAGCTTCCTGAAGATCGACGACACCACGGACGATGCCGCGCGCGGCGACATCGGCGGGCTTGCGGCAAACGATGCGCTTTTATATGTGGCCAATACCGCGCAGGATCGGATCGCAAGCTACGACGCGCGCGCCATGCAGCGGAAGTCGCAATGGAGCGCACCGCAGCCGGGGCGCATCGCGCTGGCGCAGGACGGGTCGCTGTGGGGCATCGTCGAGAGTCTCGGCGCGCATCCGCGCATCGCGCATTTCAGTGCTTCGGGCGCGTTGCTCGACGATGCACCGCGTCTCGCCGAAGAGACGATTGCCGTCGATATCGCGCTCGACCGTCAAGGCCGTCTGCTCGTCGCCGATAACGGCCCGCGCCAGCAAGTGCTGTTCTTCTCGAAGCAGGGCGGCGCGTATCGCGAAACGGGCGCGCTGGGTGAACGCGGCGGCATCTTTTCGGGCGTGCCCGGCAAGCCGGGACCGCAGCGCTTCAATGGCCTGACAGGCGTCGGCGTGGATGCATCGGGCAACGTCTATGTGTCGGGCAACGGCATCGGTGCGCGCGACGGCAGCATCGGCGCAGGTCTTGGCGCAACGCTCGAAAGTTATTCCCCGTCCGGTGCCTTGCGCTGGCAGATGCAGGGCCTGCTGTTCGTCGATGGCGCGTGGATCGATCCCGCCCGGCCCGACAGCGTGTACACGGGCAACAAGCGCTTCGAGCTGGATCTGTCGAAGCCGCCGGGACAGGAATGGCGCTACGCGGGCTTTCTGTCGGACCGCTTCAGATATCCCGACGATCCCGTGTTTCACGTCGATCAATGGCCGGGCTTGCCGATCGCACGCCGGCTCGAAGGCCGCACCTTCCTGTACCTGACGGACATGTACGCGGATCACCTGAAGATCTATCGCTTCGACGCGAAGCACGACGGCGAACTGGCGATTCCTTCGGGCTTCATCGCGGGGCGGCCGCGTCCGGTGCAGAACGTACCGAACCGGCCGGAAGGCGGCGAATGGATCTGGCGCGATCTCGACGGCGATGGCCGTTTCGAAGCCGGCGAGTTCCAGCGCAATCCGGGTGTCGCGCGCATCACCGGCGGATGGGGCTGGTGGGTCGATACGAAGGGCGACATCTGGCGCACCAGCGACGTGAAGGGCATTCACCGCATCCGCTTCGGCGGCCTCGACGCGCACGGCAATCCCATCTACGACTACGCGCGCATGCAGACCTATCCGGTGCCCGCGCCCTTTACGGAACTGCGCCGCGCGGTGTACGACGCGGCCACGGACACGATGTACATCACCGGCTACACGGCCGACGCGCCCTACGACCGCCGTTACTGGAAGGAAGTGGGCCGTCGTCTGGTGCGCTATGACAACTGGTCGAACGGCGCGCGTCTGCGCTATGCGATCGACCTGCCGTGGGACACGCAGGCGAAGCCGCTTGCGACCGTGATCGGCGTGACCGTGGAAGGGCAGTACGTGTTCGCGGTGGAACCGGTCGGCGAGGTGCATGTGTACGACAAGGACTCGGGCAAGGAAGTCGGCGTGATCCGTCCCGGGCCGGAAGTAGGCCGTGCGTCCGGCTGGGTGGACGTGCCCAACGGCATCAGTGCACACCGGCGCGGCAACGGCGAGTACCTCGTGTTCGTCGAAGAGGACGCGCGCGGCAAGGTCACGATGTACCGCTGGACCCCGGCAAGCTGAACGCGCGAGGAACGACGAATGGAAAGAAGCATGGTCCGGAACGTGGGAATCAATTTCATCGGGTTGATCCTGCCGACCTTCGTGTCGCTCGCGACGGTGCCGGCGTATATCCGGCTCGTGGGCGTTGAGCGTTATGGCGTGATCAGTCTCGTGTGGACGTTGATCGGTTATTTCAGCATCCTCGATCTCGGCATGAGCATGGCCGCGCAACATCAGATCGCGAAGGCGCAGGCGGCCGGCGATGTCGCGCAGCGCACGCGCGTGTTCTGGAGCGCCGTATGGCTCAACTTCGCGACCGGCGTACTCGGCGGCCTGGCGATCTACACAGGCGCTTTCGCTTACACGGCCTATGTCGCGCATTCGGCGCCGGCCTTGCAGCAGGAGGTCTATCGCGCGTTGCCGTGGCTTGCGCTCGCCATACCGCTTGCCAACGTCTCGTGGGTCTTCGCGGGCGCCATCAACGCGATGGAGCGCTTTGGCGTCTATAACGCGAACCAGACCTTCGGCACCTTCCTGTTTCAGCTCCTGCCGCTGGGCGCGGCGTGGTGGATCGCGCCGAACCTGCAAACCGTGATCGCGGCCGCGGTGTTGGCGCGTCTGCTTGCTGCGCTGCTGCTCGCCCGCGCGAGCTTCAGGCTGCTCGAGATCCGCCGCATCGAATGGCCGACGCGCCAGGTCGCGGGCGGCCTGTTCCGCTTCGGCGGCTGGATGCTCGTGTCGTCGATCACCACGATGCTCACCGACTCGCTCGACCGCGTGCTGCTCGGCGCGCATCTCGGCGCGCGCTTCGTCACGTATTACACGGTGCCGCAGAACCTTGTCACGCGCCTGAACATGCTGCCGAACGCGATGGTGCGCACGCTGTTTCCGCGTCTGTCGGCCATCGATCGAAGCGACGCGAACAGCATGGCCGCGACCTCGCTCACGTTCCTGAACGGCGTGTTCACGCCACTCGCGCTGTTCGCGATGCTGGTGCTCGAACCGTTCCTGCATCTGTGGATCGGCGCGGATCTCGCGGTCGAAAGCGCGCCGGTGGGCCGCATTCTCGTGATCGCCGTGTGGCTCGTCGGGCAGGCGGGCGTGACGCGCATCCTGATTCAGTCGCAGGTCGATCCCGCCAGGGCCGCGCGCGCGGGACTCGCGCAACTGCCGTTCTTCGTCGGCTTGCTCTGGTTCGGCATCGAACGATACGGGCCGGTTGGCGCGGCAGGCGTGGTCGCGATCCGCGCGCTCGCGGACTATGCGGTCCTCCTCTGGATGTCGCGGATTCGCGCGCGGCCCATCGCGCTCGACATGCTCGCGCATCTCGCATTTCTGCTCGCCGCGCTGGCCGCCGCCATGGCGATCGATGCCATGGCGCATCCCTTCCAGGCCGTCGCGGCGGCGGCGCTCTTCGCCTTTTTCAACGCGGCATGGTCCGTGGCGACCCAGTCTTCGCTGCGCGCGCTGACGCTGGCCCTGGCGCGCAAGTTTATCGGCCGGACCCCTTCACCTCTGAAAGCGAGGCGTGACGCATGAGCACCGAATTCGAAGACGCGTTCATCGGACGCGCAAAGACACGTCACCTCCTGCGCGACGACGGTCTCGCGCCCGCGCCCGCGCCGCGCGCGCGCAGCGTGGCCGTTCAGCCCGGCATTCCGCGCGTGGCAATCGTGCATGACTGGCTCGTCACGTATGCCGGGGCGGAACGCGTGCTGGAACAGATCATCGCGTGCTTTCCGGATGCGGATATCTTCAGCGTCGTGGACTTCCTCGAAGACCGCACTTTCCTGCGCGGCAAGCAGGCGACCACGTCGTTCATCCAGAAGCTGCCGTTCGCCCGCACGCGTTACCGCGCGTATCTGCCGCTGATGCCGCTCGCAATCGAACAGCTGGATCTGTCCGGATACGACCTCGTGATTTCGAGCAGTCACGCCGTGGCGAAAGGCGTGCTGACCGGACCGGATCAGGTGCACGTGAGCTACGTGCATTCGCCGATCCGCTATGCGTGGGACCTGCAACACCAGTACCTCAAGCAATCCAATCTGACCGCGGGCGCGAAGTCCCTGTTCGCGCGGCTGATCCTGCATTACATGCGCAACTGGGATATCCGCACGTCGAACTCGGTGAATCACTTCATCGCCAATTCGGACTTCATCGCGCGGCGGATTCACAAGGTGTATCGGCGCACGTCCAAGGTCATCTTTCCGCCGGTGGATGTGGCCTCGTTCGAAGTGTGCGAGCAGAAGGAAGATTTCTATCTGACCGCTTCGCGCATGGTGCCGTACAAGAAAATCGATCTCATCGTGGAAGCGTTCGCGCGCATGCCGGAGCGCAAGCTGGTCGTGATCGGCGAAGGCCCCGACCTGGCGAAGATCCGCGCCAAGGCGACCGCCAACGTGGAAATCATGGGCTATCAGCCGTTCGCGGTGCTGCATGACCGGATGCGCCGCGCGAAAGCCTTCGTGTTCGCTGCCGAAGAGGACTTCGGGATTTCGGTGGTGGAAGCGCAGGCGTGCGGCACGCCGGTCATCGCGTACGGCAAGGGCGGCGCGCTGGAAACGGTGCTCGACGCCACGCACGAACGGCCCACGGGAATGTTCTTCGCCAGCCAGACGCCGCAGGCGATCATCGACGCCGTCGATGCCTTCGACAGCGGCGCATTCACCTTCAGCCCCAACGATTGCCGCTCGAACGCCGAGCGCTTCTCTAACGAACACTTTCGTGAGGCGCTGCATGCGCATATTTCGCGGATCGCGCCGCAGTTCGTGTTGCCGCCGTTGCCGGTCGACGTAGAGCCCGAACCGCCTGTCATCGACGAGCCGCCGTCCGGCCTGAAGGTGTTGGCCGTCGATCAGAGCGGGTCGCTGGGCGGCGCGGAGTTGTCGATGCTCGAAGTGGTGAAGAACATGCGCGGCGACGTGCAGACCGTCCTGTTCGACGATGGTCCGTTTCGCATCGCGCTGGAAGCGGTCGGCGTGAAAGTGGATGTGCTCGACGGCAAGGCGCTCGACGGCATGCGCAAGGACGGCAAGGCGCGGCCCGGCATGAACATGCTGGGCGGCATGCTGAAGCTGTTGCGCGGCACGCTGGAACGCTCGCGCAACGCTGACGTGATCTACGTGAACACGCAGCGCGCGATGGTCATCGGCGCGATTGCGGGGCTGATCTCGCGAAGGCCGGTGGTCTGGCATCTGCGCGATATCGTCAGCGAGGAACATTTCGGCCGTACGCAACTAGCGGTCATCAAATGGTGCACCAAGCTGATGCTGGAACACGTGATCGCCAATTCGACGGCTTCGGCCGCTGCCGTCACGGCGCTGACGCGGCTGCGCGAGGAACGGCTCGATGTCGTGTTCAACGGCATCTCGGCCGAGCCGTTCACGGATATCGAAGCCGTCGCGCAACACGAATTGCGTGCGCGCTTCGGTTTGCCGCGCGAAGCCTTCCTGGTCGGCTGCTTCAGCCGGCTCGCGCGCTGGAAGGGTCAGCATGTGCTGCTGGAAGCGCTGCGCGAGTCGCCGGACATGCATGCGGTGCTGGTCGGCGCGGCTTTGTTTGGCGAAGACGCTTACGAAGCCGAACTGCGCGCCTATGTCGATGAGCATGGCTTGCAGGACCGCGTGCATTTCCTGGGCTTTCAGGACGACATTGCCGCCTGCATGAAAGCGGTGGACGTGGTCACGCATACCTCGATCATGGCGGAGCCGTTCGGGCGTGTGATTATCGAAGGGATGCTGTCGAAGCGTCCCGTCGTGGCGACGCGCGCGGGCGGCGTGATGGATATCGTCGAGGACGGCGAAAACGGCATCCTCTGTTCACCCGGCGACGCCGCCGAACTGGCGCGCATTCTCGACCGCCTGAGAAAGAACCAGCCCTTGCGCGAGCGTCTCGTCGAACAGGGCTATGAGAATGCGACGCGACGCTTCGGCACGGAGCGCTATGTCGAGAGCGTGGAAAAGATTCTCGTCGACGTGGCGGAGCGTTCGCGCAAACGCGCTTGAGTCAGGCCTCGAGTCAGGCCTCGAGTCAGCCCTCGAGTCAGCCCTCGAGTCAGCGCTTGCGGCCCGTGCGCCGCAGCGCTGCCGACCACGTCATCGCGGGCTTCTCGACGGCGGCATGGAAGACCAGGGCCACGCACACGGCAACCGCAGTGAAGCCGAACGAAGCCCAGATATCGGCCTGCAACGCGGATCTGAACAGCACCGATCCCAGCAGCACGAAAATGGGCAGATGCACGACATACAGCGAGAAGCTGAACGTGCCGAGCCAGGACAGGAAGCGCACGACGGGCGAGGCGCGCATCGGCGTGTCGAGCGCGCCGTGCAGGTAGAGGGCGAAAGCGAATGCCCACAACTGGAACGCCGCATATTGCGCGAGGCTGAATGCGCCGCATCCGGCCAGCGCGAGCACGCCGGCCAGCAGTCCCATGCGCGGCCGCGCTTCGATCCCCCGCGCTTTCGCTTCCGCGATCCACGCGCCGAGCACCCACGCGAACCAATAAGACGTGAACACGACGATGCCGCGCGGCTCGAACACCAGCGCAGACACGACATTCACCACGCCGACACACGCCATCACGCCGCGCATGCCGATGCGCCGCCGCAGCGCGATCAGCAGCGGATACACGAGATAGAACTGCACTTCCACTGACAGCGTCCACAGCGCGCCGTTCGACCCGAAGGTTTTCCCCGCGATGCCCTGCAACGAAAACAGATTGACGATGAACGCGCGCAGGTCGAAGGGATTGATCTTGTGGCTGACGGGCAGGAAGGTGCTGCTCAACGCATCGAGCGCGAGCGTCAGCAGCAGCGCGGCGATCAGCACCGGATAGATGCGGACGAAGCGACGCAGCAGGAAGTTGCGGCTATCGAACGAGGCGAGCGGGTCGGCAATCAGTTTGCGGGCCATCGCGCGATGGATGCAATAGCCGCTGATGACGAAGAACACCGGCACGCCCGCCGAGCCCCAGGCAATCGGCAAGGTCAGGTAGCTGATGAGCGCATTCGCATCGAAGCCATGCAGGGTGCGATGGAACTGCTGCATGCCGACCCACGTAACCTGCCGGCAATGAAAGTACGCGACGAGCAGTGCCGCAGCGCCACGCCACGCGTCGATGGCGACATCCTGGCGGTCGGACAGGAGGCCTTCATGACGCGCGGCGGCGGGCGCGAAGAGGGAAGAGTCGCTCATGGAGTGAAGGATCGCGCGAGAAAGAATGCGTCGATCTTAGGCCAGCAGAAATGGCACGAATAACGAAATAATTCGCGACACTGGCGTCCATTTTTTATCGATTTTTTTCTGTTACGGTCGAAGCCTGTCTAACGTCGAATGGATGCGGATCATGGATATGCATGCGATTGCCGGCGTGGCGGTGCTGCTCGTGCTGGTGGCCGCCTCGGCCTATCGGGACGCACTGCGCAACGACCCCCTGAGCCCGTTGCGCAAGCGCGGCTCGAATCGTGTCCCGGCGCCTCAGATGGACGAGGCGGAGTAAGCGACGCCCGGGCGCCAAGCAACGAGCCGCCGGGTTCGGGGCCGTCTCAATCACGAGTTTCGATCTGGAGGAAAGACTCATGCTCAAGGTGACCAAGGCCGTATTTCCTGTCGCGGGTCTCGGCACGCGTTTCTTGCCGGCGACCAAGGCCAGTCCCAAGGAAATGCTGCCGGTGGTCGACAAGCCGCTGATTCAATACGCGGTGGAAGAGGCCGTCGCCGCAGGAATCACGGAGATGATTTTCGTCACGGGCCGCGGCAAGCGCGCCATCGAGGATCATTTCGACAAGTCCTATGAACTCGAAGCCGAACTCGAGGCGCGTAACAAGGAAGCCCTGCTCGACGCCGTGCGCAGCATCAAGCCCGCGAACGTCGATTGCTTCTACGTGCGCCAGCCGTCCGCGCTCGGTCTCGGTCATGCGGTGCTGTGCGCGGAACGGCTCATCGGCGAGCAGCCCTTCGCCGTGATGCTCGCCGACGACCTGTTGCATGCGCCGCAGCCCGTGATGAAGCAGTTGGTCGAAGTCTTCGATCACTATCACAGCTCGGTGATCGGCGTGGAGCGCATTGCGCGCGAAGACAGCGCTTCGTATGGCGTGATCGAAGGGCGCGAATGGGAGGAGGATGTCATCAAGATGTCGGGCATCGTCGAGAAGCCACAGCCCGCGCTCGCGCCTTCGAATCTCGGCGTGGTCGGACGCTATGTGCTGATGCCGAGCATCTTCAGGCATCTGCGCGCGACACGGCCGAATGCCGGCGGCGAGATTCAGCTGACCGACGCCATCGGCGCGCTGCTCGGCGAGGAACAGGTGCTCGCGTATCGCTATTTCGGCACGCGTTTCGACTGCGGCAGCAAGCTCGGCTATCTCAAGGCGACCATCCAGTTCGCGTTGCAGCATCCCGAAGTGCGCAAGGACTTCGAGCAGTACCTGCGCGCGGAAGTGTGGGCGTTGATGCCGGAACTGATCGGCGAGGAAAGAAGCGAGGCGGAGTCCGTGTCGACGTGAGCCGACGGGTGCGCCGGCTCGCGATCCGCCGTGGACGGATACAATGCGGCGGGTTTCTTCGTCCGCTTTTCCGTCCATCACGTCATGAACCGTTCATCACGGACCGTCCTGCTGGGTCCGCTACTCAAGCGTGTGTCGCGCTCGTTCTACCTGACGCTGCGCATCCTGCCCGCCGGCATGCGCGATCCCATCGGGCTCGCGTATCTGCTGGCGCGCGCGGCGGACACCATCGCCGATACCTCGCTGATCCCGCCGCAACGCCGCCTCGAACTCTTGCTGTCATTGCGCGCGCAGGTGAACGGCGCCGCCGATGACGGCGCGCTCGCGCGGATTGCCGGCGAAGTGGCGCAGCAGCAGGCGCAGCCGGACGAGCGCGCGTTGCTCGAAGCGCTCGGCGCGGCGCTCGCGATCCTGCCGCAACTGGATGCGCGGGACGGCGCGGCGGTGCGCGACATCGTGACGACGCTCAGCACCGGCATGGAATTCGACCTGCGCACGTTTCCCGACGAGACGTCCGGGCAGATCGCCGCGTTGCATGCTTTCGACGAACTGGATCGCTATACATATCTGGTGGCGGGGTGCGTGGGTGAATTCTGGACGCGCATGACGGCGGCGCACCAGCCGGGCATGCTCAAGGCGCCGCTCGACACCATGCTGACGCTCGGCGTGCGCTTCGGCAAGGCCTTGCAGATGACCAACGTGCTGCGCGATTGCGCGCGCGACTTGCGCATCGGGCGCTGCTATCTGCCTGAAGCGATGCTCGCGCGTCATGGCCTCGCGCCGCGTGATTTGCTGGACCCGCAGGCGTCGATGCGCGCGCGGCCTGTGCTGTTCGAACTGTTGCGCACATCGCTTTCGTTGTATCAGGACGCCGTCGATTACACGCTGGCCATTCCGGCGGGCGCCGTGCGTTTGCGGCTGGCCTGCCTGTGGCCGATCATGATCGGACTCGACACGCTGGTGCTGCTCGCGGAGAACGACGCGTGGCTCGATCCCGCGCGAATCTCGAAGGTGCGCCGCAACGAGGTCTACCGCATCATCGCGGCGTCGCTGCCGATGGTCGTATCGGACGGTGCGCTGCGCAGCTGGAGCGCGAAGCGCATGCAAGCGATAGAAGCACGGATCAGCGCCGCAAGTCGGCCATGATGCGTTCGGCGAGAAAGTCGCACGGCGGGCGTCTCGATGCCGCGCTTCTCGCCAGCACCACTTCCAGCGTGCCGATATCCGGCAAACCTTGCGGCGGCCCGAGCAGCGTGAAGTGCGCAGGTACCGCGCATTTCGCCAGCGGCGTGACGGCGAGGCCGGCTTCGGCCATCGTCAGCAGACCCAGCAGACTCGGACTCTCATAGGACGTGCGATAGGCGATGCGCGCGTGCTCCAGGCTGCGGATCGCGTTCTCCCGCGCGACGCTGCCCGGCAGGAACACGGCGATGGGCAGCGGCCGCTCTTTCCAGATATCCGTGGCGCCGGGCGCGGCGGCCCACACCATCGGCTCGTGACGCACGAAGTCGCCGGACAGCCCCTTGACCCGCGTCGCGCAGACGAGATCCACCGAACCGTCCTTCACCATCGGCGCGAGCGCGACGCTCGGCAGGCCGACCACCTGGATCTCGACCTTTGGATAGGTGGCGGAAAATTTCTTCAGAATGGGCGGGAACAGCGACGACGCGTAATCGTCCGGCACGCCGATCACCACGCGCCCCGTCACGTCCGGCCGCACGACCGCCGCCCATGCCTCGTCGCGCAGCGCGATCATGCGGCGTGCGTAGGTGAGCAGCACCTCGCCGTCCTGCGTGGGCACGACGCTGCGCGGCTTGCGCACGAACAGCGGCTTGCCGAGCGCGGTTTCCAGCGTCTTGATCTGCATGCTCACCGCCGATTGCGAGCGATGCACGAGTTCCGCCGCGCGGCTGATGTTGCCGGTATCCGCCACGGCGACGATCATCGCGAGGACATCCAGGTCGAGTGCTTTCATGGTCGGGGCAGGCGTGGTATCAGAAAATCTGAACGATTCTATCAAGATTATGCATTTTTCTTTTACCTGAGCGGGGCGCATCATGCAGTCAAGGAGCCCATCCATGAACGCCCGTACCGATCTTTCCGTCCTCACCGCCGTGCAAGGCCTGCCTGAACCGTCGTTTGCCACGACCGCGTCCGGGATTTCCGTGCCGTATATCGAGTGTGGGGAAGGCGAGCCGATGGTGCTCATCCACGGATCGCTGTGCGATTACCGCTACTGGGAGGCGCAAGTCCTGCCGCTGGCGAAGCAGTTCCGCGTGATCGTGCCGAGCCTGTCGCATTACTGGCCGGCCGTCGATGCCTTCGTGCAGGGCGAGTTCGGCTGGGAAGCGCACGTGGCGGAGATGGCGGCGTTCATCGAGACGCTGGAACTGGCACCCGTCCATCTCGTCGGGCATTCGCGCGGCGGCGCGATTGCGTTTCATCTGGCGCGCGAGTTTCCGCGCCTCGTGAAGACGCTCACACTGGCCGATCCGGGCGGTCCGCTGGAACTGGAAACGAAGTCTCAGGCTGCACCGGCCGCGCTGCCGCCCGCGACGAACGCGCTGCGTGCGCGCGTGGCCGAGTTGATCGAACAGGGCGAATTCGACCGCGGCCTGGAGATGTTCGTTGATTCGGTGAGCATGCCGGGCTTCTGGAAGAAGAGCACGCCGAGCTTCCGCCGCATGGCGCTCGACAACGCGCTGACCCTGCCGAAGCAATTCCGCGATCCGCTGCCCGCCTACACGCGGGACCTGGCGCGCGATATCAAGTGCCGCACGCTGCTGATCGACGGCGAGAAAAGCCCGCGCATGTTCCGCAACAACGTCGAGAAGCTGACGGAGTGGATCGGGTTCGCCGAGCGCCAGACGATCGCGCGGGCGTCGCATGGGATGAATGTCGCGAGTCCGGGTGCGTTCAATCGCGCGGTGCTGGCGTTTGCCGGAGCGTGGTGAGCGACGCTTCCTGATCTATCCACGCACGGCGGCACATCGGTTGCTGGGTGTTGTTCATAACACCCACAACCTGGAGCTTCCATGCCCATCCCCGCGCTGCCGTTTGACCCCACCTTCGAACAGATCCCCGACGACGAAGCCGAGACCACGAAAGAACTCGCGGAAACCATGCGCGGCATCACCGAGAAGACGTATGCCGACTCGGGACACGCGATCCGCAGCGTCCACGCGAAAAGCCACGGCCTTCTGATCGGCGAAATGCAGGTCAGCGCCGGCCTGCCGCCTGAACTCGCGCAAGGCATTTTCGCGCAGGCTGCAAGCTTTCCCGTGGTGCTGCGTTTGTCGACGAATCCCGGCGACGTGCTCGACGACAACGTGTCGACGCCGCGCGGACTCGCTGTGAAGATCATCGGCGTGGAGGGCGAGCGTTTGCCGGGCAGCGAAGGCGACCGCACGCAGGATCTGGTGATGATCAACGCGCCGGCCTTCACGGCCGCGACGCCCAAGAAGTTCCTCGCGAATCTCAAGCTGCTCGCCAAGACCACCGACAAGATGCCCGGCGGCAAGAAGGCGCTCTCAGCGATGCTGCGCGGCACGGAAGCGCTGATCGAGAAGCTGGGCGGCGAAAGCGGCATGATCAAGAGCCTGGGCGGTCATCCTGAGACGAACATTCTTGGCGAGACGTTTTATACGGCCGTGCCGCTTCTTCATGGCCGATATTTCGGCAAGGTAAGCGTCGCGCCTGTATCGCCGGAACTGACGGCGCTGACGGATGCGCCAGTCGATCTGAGGGACCGGCCCGATGGCCTGCGCGAATCCGTCAGCGATTTCTTCGCGGCGAACGGCGCCGAATGGGAAGTGCGCGTGCAACTGGCGACCGACATCGAGAAGATGCCTGTCGAGGATGCTTCGGTGCAGTGGCCGGAAGACGAGAGTCCCTATGTGACCGTGGCGCGCATTCGCGTGGCGCCGCAGAGCACGTGGAACCCGGAGCGGGCGCGCGGCATCGACGACGGCATGGCCTTCAGTCCGTGGCACGGCGTGGCGGCGCATCGGCCGCTGGGCGGCGTGATGCGTTCGCGACGGATGTCGTACGAGATGTCGTCGGGCTTTCGCGGCGAGCGCAACGGCTGTCCGATGCACGAGCCGCGCGAACGCGTCGATCTGTAGCTTCCCGACTTTGCGGCGTTACGATCCGGTTCGCCTAAGCGTCCGGAACAAAATGCCGCAACAGCGGCGCAAGAATCGCCGAGTCTGTAGGTTTGGCGCAGAACGCGTCGAATCCCGCTTGCTTCGCGCGTTCGAGGTCGGACTCCGACGACGCCGCCGAATGCGCGATCAGCACCGTATCCGATGTGCTCGCATTGGCCCGCAGATGCGTGGCCACTTCCAGTCCCGACATATCCGGCATCCAGATGTCCAGCAGGACGATCTGCGGGTGCCATTGACCGATTGTGTCGATCGCGCGGCGTCCGCTGTAGACGGCATTCGAATCGAAACCGCCAATGGCCAGCACCATGCTGATGGCGTCCGCGGTATCCGTGAAGTCGTCCACCACGAGCACGCGGGGGGCATCGAGCGCACTTTTTTTCCGGCGCGTCCAGACGACGCATTGGGCTTTTGCGACCAGGCCGTTCATGCTGAGTGGTGTCCTCATCTCACTGTCGTTATGCAGAATCAATCCATCGTGCATGAGCGCATGGTTCGGACCTGATCCAGCCATCATGCGACCAGCGGAATGCGCGCGGTGAAACAGGTGCCGTCTGCCTGCGACGAGCACGCCTCGATCGTTCCCTTGTGAGCGTTGACCACCTGCTGACAGATATACAGCCCGAGGCCCAGGCCCTCGCTCGGCGTCTTGTTCGCAGCGCGCCAATACGGCTCGAACACTTTCGCGAGCGACTCCTCCGCGATGGAATCGCCTTGATTCGCTACCTCGATGACGAGATGAGAAGCATCGGTGATGGCCGACACGCGCACGGGTTCGTCAGCGCTTCCGTGGGTCACGGCATTGGCAAGCAGATTCGCCAGCAGTTGCTGCAAGCGCGTGGGGTCGCAATCGACAGGACGCTCGATAGCCAAGGTCGCGAAGATCTTCCGGTCTTCGTTCGCCTGCGTGATCTCGTTGACGACCGTTTGCAGGTACGGGCCGAGATTCTGCACTCGCTCGATACGCGCGGGAATGCCGTTGCCCAGCCGGCCGCGTGCGAAATCCATGATGTCGTCGATGAGCTTCGACATGCGGGACGCGCTCGACGTCAGCCGCTTCGCCACCCTGGTCATGTCGGGCGTGTCCGCTTTCAGCCGCAGATAGTCGGCGCTCGCGCTGATCGCCGCCAGCGGACTGCGCAAGTCATGGCCAAGCACCGCGATGAATTCCTCGCGAAGCTTCGAACTCTCACGCTCGCTCGACAACAGGTTCTCGGTGGACCACTGGCGCTTGTCGCTGTCGAGTTGCAACGCGATGAGATTGGCGAAGACTTCGAACATGCGCACCACGCGCGGATCGGACACGTGCATGGGCCGGGTGTCGATTGCGCAGAGATTGCCGAAGTACTCGCCGTCCGGCAGCACGATCGGCACGGAGATATAGCTTCGCAGCTTGTAAATGGTCGGCGTGTGATGTCCGCAGTAGCGCGTATCCGTGTCGAAATCATCGACGACGATGGCGACGCGCTCCTCGCGCGACTCGTGACACAACGTGGTGTGAAGGTCGAGCTGGCCGCCGGGCTGGAGCCCGAAGCTGATGGTGTCCTTCACCGCGCAAGCGGTCCAGGTGAGCTCGCTGACGCGCGCAACCGCGGCGAATCCCATGCCGGATTCACTGCAGATCATCTCGAGCATCGACGGTACGGCGTTGATGCGGGCCACCGCGCCAAGATCCCGCAGGATCAGTTCTCTCGACTCGTGTTCCATTCGCTTGATGGTTGCTAAAGGTAAGGCTCGCAAGACCGCAGCGAACTGATGGACGCCCGGATGATGCCGCTCCGGTTGGCGCAATTGTAAGCAATACAACATGCCGGCAGCAGAAACAGTGTCCCTGAGCGCACGTTACGCGCGGGCTAAGCGAATCCCATGCGCAAGGCAAGCATTTTTTGTACGATTTGTTGAGCGTCTTTCGTCTGCTTGTTGTGACGCGACAACGGTAAAACGTTTGGCGGCGGGCTAACATCATCGGCACCTCATCGCTCAGGAGAGGACATTCGTGAGCACGGGCCAAGACGATCTCGAAGCATGGAAGCGCCGCCGCACCGCGGAACTGGCCTTCGAACTGGCCGATACCGGCCGCTATGAAAATTTCACCGACATCGCCTATGCGCTGCAATTCGAACGCGGCATGTTGAGTGCGCAGGCCTTGATCGATGACCCCGAAACACGCCGCCAGTTGAATGCGCGTTGTGGCGATGCCAGAGAGAGATTCGCGCCGCTTCCCGAACCTGAAGTGACTGCACCAGCGCCATCGAGCGAAACTTCCAGCATCACGTCGAACGATCATGCGGAACTCCCGCAAGCCGCTGACTTCGCCCACGCGCCTTCCGTGCTGCGTCGGGCCCTGCGGTTCTGGCGGACAGGCGTCAAGCCTGTCGGCGCAAGCGATCTCGAGTCCGCCACGTCATAAGCTGCATCAAGCGGTTTATTCGCGGCAGCAAGTGCGCTAACGCACGATAGCGGCCCATTCGCGGCCGCTTTGCTCGCAAAACGCGGCTTTGCGCGCCTTTTATATCCGTCAAAACCATTACACTTGAGGAAGCTGATCCATAAGCCCGGGTAAAGGCGTGAATTCGAATGCGCCGAACCTGGTGTTTGAACTTCGAGGAGGAAATGTTCGTGGCTAACGAAAAGATGCTCGCGCAAATGGCTGAGAAGAATGGTTTCATCGCTGCTCTGGATCAGAGCGGCGGTTCGACGCCAGGTGCGCTCAAGCAATATGGCATTCCGGAAGACGCCTATAACGGCGACGCCGAAATGTTCAAGCTGATGCACGAGATGCGGGTGCGCATCATGACGGCGCCTTCGTTCACGGGCCAGAAAGTGATCGGCGCCATTCTGTTCGAGCGCACGATGGATGGTGAAGCCGGCGGCAAGCCGGTGCCCACGTTCCTTTGGGAAGACCGCGGCATCGTGCCGTTCCTGAAGGTCGACAAGGGTCTGGAAGCCGAAGCGGACGGCGTGCAGGTGATGAAGCCGATCCCCGGTCTCGACGACCTGCTCGCGCGTGCGGCCAAGCTCGGTGTGTTCGGCACGAAGATGCGCTCGGTGATCCATCAGGCCGACGCAAAGGGCATTGCCGCTGTGTCGAAACAGCAGTTCGAAGTGGGCGCACAGATCATCAAGCACGGTCTCGTGCCGATCCTCGAACCCGAAGTCTCGATCAAGAGCCCGGACAAGAAGGGCGCAGAAAAGATCCTGCGCGACGAACTGCTCAAGGGCCTCGACGCGCTGCCCGAATCCAGCCAGGTGATGATCAAGCTGACGATCCCGGACGAGGCGGATTTCTACCGTCCGCTGATCGAGCATCCGCGTGTCGTGCGCGTGGTGGCGCTGTCGGGCGGCTATACGCGCACCGACGCGTGCAAGAAGCTCGCGCAGAACCACGGCATGATCGCGAGCTTCTCGCGCGCGCTCATCAACGAGCTGAAGAAGTCGATGAGCGACAGCGAGTTCGACAAGACGCTCGAACAGTCGATCAACGAGATCTACGACGCGTCCGTTCAGAAGGCCTGACGCTTCGCAGCTTCACGGCATCGTAGCGAGTCAGCTGCGATGCGTCGGCGGCGGCGTCTGCACCACGGGCGCCGCCGCCTCGAACAGCGCCTCGCGTGAGCCGTTCCTCGGCGGATAGATGCGCTCGCCGTTGATCGTGCGCTTCGTCTGCTTGGCCGGCTCGCCCTGCGAGACCAGCTGCCTGTCCCATCCCTCCGTATAAACCGCGCCCCACGGCCCGAGATCGCAGATGGTCGTGTACCAGTCGATCGACAGCGGCAACATCTCGATACCGAACAGATCGCACACCGCGTTGTGGCCGGCATAGCGACCCATCGGCCTGCCATGCTGACACGACATGACCGAAGGCCGCGTGCCGTCGATCAACAGCCGCGCGCAGTCGCCCGCCGCGAATACGCCGGGCACGTTTTCCGCGCGCAGGAACGTATCGACGGGCACGCGGCCGAGCGGATCCAGCGTCACGGGTAACTGCGCCGCCAGCGCGTTCGCATGCATGCCGCCGCACCAGATGACCGTCGCGGCTTCGATGGTTTCGCGCGTGGCGCCGTTCGTAAGCGTGACGCCCCGTTCATCGAGCGCTTCCAGCGACACCCCCGGCCGCATCTCCACTTCCAGCGCACCCAGCGCGTTCTCGATGACCGGCTGCGCGCCGCCCATCGCTTGCGCGATGCGCGTCGAACGATCCGCGAGCACGACCCGCACGCGGCCGCGCTCGCCTTCCGGGACGATCTCGCGCAGCCGCGCAGGCAGTTCCGCCGCGAGTTCGATGCCCGTCAGACCCGCGCCGATCACGACCGCCGTGTAGCGGCCGGGCGTATCCGGCAGCGCGGGCAGCGTCAGCAGATGCGCCTGCAAGCGGCACGCGCCGGCGTAGGTATCGACGTCGAAGGAATGGTGCTCGAGTCCGGGAATGGGCGGGCGTACCAGCACGCTGCCCGCAGCGAGGATCAGGCGGTCATAGTCGAGCGTCTCGGAGGTCCCGTCATGCGCGACGGTCACGCGCCGGTTCGCGCTGTCGATGTCCGTGGCCTTCGCCTGGATCAGGCGCACGCCGGCCGGGCCGAGCACGGTGTCGAGCTGGACGAGCGTGGGGTCGAGCGGCTGTTCGTAGTTGCGCACCCGCACGCTGTGAAACGGCGCCGGATTGATGATGGCCACTTCGGTTTGCCCGGCGGCTGGGCCCATTTCGTCGAGCTTGCGCGCGGCGGACAGCGCGCTCCACAGTCCCGCGAAACCCGCGCCGATTACCAGGATGCGCTTCAAGGCGATTCTCCTGTCCAAACGATCGTTCGCGCCAAAGACCACGCTCGTTCTTCTTTATAGCCGATACGGACCGCTATCGTCCGGCTTCGCGTGTGCCCGGATTAGTCGGATTTTCGCCAAAAGTGATTTCGCAGATTAGGTATTTACCCTAGATGAGTCGATCCCTAAACTTGCCTCAACGGTCGCAAACGAAGCAGCAAGGCCAGGCAGCAAGGCAACGTGAGCGACAACCCAAAAACTGAAGGTACGGAGGAATGAATCATGAACAAGCTCATCGGTATTGCAGCGATCGCTCTTGCTTTTGCCGCTCCGGTCGCATCTTTCGCGCAATCCAGCCAACCTTTGACACGCGCTGAAGTCCGCGCGCAGATCGTTCAACTGGAAAAGGCAGGCTACAACCCGGGCGTCGTCAACGACACCACGTATCCCGCCGACATCCAGGCAGCTGAAGCGCGTGTCGCCGCGCAAAGTGCCTACGGCGGTGTGGCGGACAGCAACTCGCAATCGGGCGCACGCATCACCACGATTCAAAACGACGTGACGTCGACGTTTGCGCATCACTAAGCAAGCAGCAGCGCCTCAAGCGACGCGCCCGCATTCATGCGGGCGCGTTTTGCATTCTGGGCCTGCAAATCAAAGCGGAAACCCGCCCGAAAAGGTCTCCCGCAAATAACCGATGAACAGCGCCACGGCTCGCGGCACATGCGGCGAATACGGCCGCACCACGAAAAGCTGATCCGCAAACGCGCCGACCGGCCGCCACTCCGGCAGCAGCACCACGAGCTTGCCCGTCTGCACCGCCGCCTGCGCGGTGAAATCCGGCAGCAACGCGATGCCCAGGTCATCGAGGGCGGCGTCGCGCAACACTTCGCTGTTGTTCGCTTCGAACGGCCCGCTGACGGCCAGTGTGGTCGGCCCCGCCGAACTCTTGCGGCTGCCCTTGCGCTGGAACGACCAGATACTCGACGACTGCGCGCGCGGATAGACGAGGCAGTCGTGCGTGGCGAGATCGTTCGGGTTTTGCGGCGTGCCGCGCCGCTTGAGATAGGCGCGGGTGGCCACGATCACCGAATACGTGTCGCACAGTTTCCAGGCGACGTGCGTGTCCGGCACCTGCGCGCTATGACGCACTGCGAGATCGAAACCCTCGGTGGCGATGGAGCTGAGCCGGTCGGCGGCTTCCAGTTGCACGCGCACGTCCGGATGCGCATGCAGGAACCCCGACATCTTCGGCACGAGTTGCTGGCGGGAGAACGCCATCGGCGCGGTCAGCCGGATCAGCCCGCGCGCGACCCCCGCCATTTCCCTTACGCTCAGAAAGCTCGACGCGATGTGCTGGTATTGCTCGCGCGTGTCATCGACGAGCCGGCGGCCTGCCTCGGTAAAACGCACGCTGCGCGTGGTGCGGGTGACGAGCGGCACGCCCGCTGCGCGCTCCAGTTCCGCGATGCGCTGGCTCATGGCCGCCTTCGAGACATTCAGGCGCGCGGCCGCCGCCGTGTAGCTGCCCTGTTCCGCGAGCACCGTGAGCCAGTGCAAATGGGTCCAGAGAGCCTCGATCTTTTGCTCTTCCATCTGCTCATTGTTTGCCAGAATAAACAATGAGTTCAATCATAGCGTCTTTGCGCGCGGCCCGATGCTTCCTACACTGTGACCATTGCCCAAACATTCAGTGAAGGAGACGAGATGCAAGCGTTCAACGACACCGCCGACGTGGTCCATTACATCCACGGTCAACGGACGAACGGCTCGGCCACGCGCACGCAGCCGGTCTTCAACCCCGCGACGGGCGAACGTCCGCGCAAGCTCGTGCTCGGCGAAGCCGCCGACGTCGACGCTGCGGTGGCCAGTGCGAAGCAGGCGTTTCCGGCCTGGCGCGACATGCCGCCGATCCGCCGTGCCCGCGTCATGCTCAAGTTCCTGGAGTTGATGAACAAGCATCGCGACGAACTCGCGGCCATCATCACCGCCGAGCACGGCAAGGTGTTCTCGGATGCGCAGGGTGAAGTGTCGCGCGGTATCGACGTGATCGAATTTGCTTGCGGCATTCCGCAACTGCTGAAGGGCGACTACACCGAACAGGTGTCCACCGGCATCGACAACTGGACCACGCGCCAGCCGCTCGGCGTTGTCGCGGGCATTACGCCGTTCAACTTCCCGTGCATGGTGCCGTGCTGGATGTTCCCGGTCGCCATCGCAGCGGGCAATGCGTTCATCCTGAAGCCGAGCGAGCGCGATCCGTCGGCGTCGCTGTTCATGGCGGAACTGCTCAAGCAAGCCGGTTTGCCCGACGGCATCTTCAACGTCGTGCAGGGCGACAAGGTCGTCGTCGATGCGCTGCTCACGCATCCGCAAGTGAAGGCGATCAGCTTCGTCGGCTCGACGCCGATCGCAAACTACATCTACGAGACGGGCGCAAAGCACGGCAAGCGCGTGCAGGCGCTCGGCGGCGCGAAGAACCACATGGTCGTGATGCCGGATGCGGATCTCGACCAGGCCATCGATGCGCTGATCGGCGCGGGCTACGGCTCGGCGGGCGAGCGCTGCATGGCCATCTCGGTGGCGGTGCTGGTGGGCGATGTCGCGGACAAGATCGTGCCGCGTCTTGCCGAGCGCGCGCAGCAGCTCAAGATCAAGAACGGCATGGAAGACGATGCCGAAATGGGCCCGATCGTCACGCGCCAGGCGCTGGAGCGCATCGAAGGCTATATCGCGATGGGCGTGGACGAGGGCGCGAAGCTGGTCGTCGATGGCCGGGGCTTCAAGGTGCCGGGTCACGAAGACGGCTTCTTCACGGGCGGCACGCTGTTCGACCACGTGACGCCGCAGATGCGCATCTACAAGGAAGAGATCTTCGGACCGGTTCTCGCCTGCGTGCGCGTGAAGGACTTCAGCGAAGCCGTGGAGCTCGTCAACGAGCACGAGTTCGGCAATGGCGTGGCCTGCTACACGCGTGATGGCCACATCGCACGCGAGTTCGGACGCCGCATTGAAGTGGGCATGGTCGGCATCAACGTGCCGATTCCCGTGCCGATGGCCTGGCATGGTTTCGGCGGCTGGAAGCGCAGTCTGTTCGGCGACATGCACGCGTACGGCGAGGAAGGCGTGCGTTTCTACACGAAGCAGAAGTCGATCATGCAGCGTTGGCCCGAAAGCACCGAGAAGGGCGCCGAGTTCGCGATGCCGACCGCGAAGTAAGGCATCGCCTGCCATCCCGATGGCACGCCTGCAAGCAGCGCCCGCTTTCTCCTGACCGGAAAAGCGGGCGTTTTTTCGAGCCGACTTGAAGCGGCGCATCTGTTCCACGCCGTCACAAGTCAAATGCCTGCGCGTCGATTGACTCGCGCGCCGCGCATGGCGAAGATGCAGCACAGCGAACCCGGACGTATAGTCCATCATCATGCAGCGGCAATTCGACGACCTTCTTCTCGGCAGCATCGAGCTGTTCTGCCTCGCGGCTGAACTCGGCAGCTTCACGCTGGCCGCGACGGCCGCGAGCGTCACGCCCGCTGCCGTGAGCCGCTCCGTCGCGCGGCTGGAAAAGCGTCTTGACGTGCGGCTGTTCGTGCGCACCACGCGCCAGATCCGCCTGACCGATGCCGGCCGCCGTTACTTCGAGCAATGCCGCGACGCGCTCAATCGTCTGGCCGAAGCCGAGCGCGAAGCCACCGGCCAGCAGACCACGCCGAAGGGCGTGTTGCGCATCAGCATGCCGACGCCTTATGGTCACTTTCGCATGCTGCCCATCCTCGCGGAATTCCGCGCGCGCTATCCCGATGTCACGGTGGAAGCGCATCTGAGCAACCGCAATATCGACTTCGCCGAGGAAGGCTTCGATCTCGCGATACGCGGCCGCGCGCCGCGCGATTCCGGCCTGATCGCGCGCAAGCTGGAGGACGCGGAACTCGTGATCGTGGCTTCGCCTGCTTATCTGGAGCGGGCGGGTTCACCTCGCACGATCGAAGACCTGAGCCATCACGACTGCATCCAGTTCGAGATGCCGAGTACCGGCCGGCCCGTGCCGTGGCGCTTCATGCAGAACGGCGACGCGGTGGAACTGGTGGTGGAAGCCGTCTACGGCACCTCCGGCGACGCGCTCGCGGGCGTTCCGCTCGCGCTGCATGGCGCGGGATTGTTCCAGACCTACCGCTTCGTGGTGGACAAGGAACTGCGCGCGGGCACGCTCGTCGAGGTGCTGACTGAGGCCGGCGGATGCAGCCGGCCGTTCATCCTGCTTTATCCGCACGGCAGGCATCTGTCGTCGCGCGTGCGGGCGTTTGTCGACTTCGTTGTCGAGAAGCTCGGCACGCGCTGAATGCAACCTTCAAGGGACGATCATCCATGAGCACGAACCCATTGACATCGCGACTCGGCATCCGGACGCCGATCATCCAGGCGCCGATGGCCGGCGTCAGCACGCCGGCGCTCGTCGCGGCCGTATCGGAAGCGGGCGGGCTGGGCTCGCTCGGCGTCGGTGCGATGAACGCCGAAGGCGCACGCAAGGTCATTCGCGAGACCCGCGCGCTGACCGCCCGACCCTTCAATGTCAACGTCTTCTGTCACGCACCGTCAACCGCCAACGCGGCCGTGGAAAAGGCATGGACCGACTGGCTCGCGCCGGTGTTCGCGCAATACGGCGCGACGCCGCCCGCCACGCTGAGCGAGATCTATACGAGCTTTGTCGTCGATGAAGCGATGCTCCAGGTCTTCGTCGAAGAGAAGCCGGCGGTGGTGAGCTTTCACTTCGGGCTGCCGTCGCCGCGTGCGATCGACGCATTGCGCGGCGCGGGCATCAAACTGATTGCATCCGCAACCAATGTGCGGGAAGCCGAACAGGTGGCAGCGGCGGGCGTGGATGCCATCGTCGCGCAGGGCATCGAGGCAGGCGGACATCGAGGCCTGTTCGATCCCGCCGGAGAGGACGACAGGCTCGGCGTGCTGGCGCTCACGCGGCTCCTCGTGCGCGCCTTCGATGTTCCCGTGATCGCCGCAGGCGGCATCATGGACGGCGCGGGCATTGCAGCGGCGCTGGCGCTGGGCGCGCAGGCGGCGCAACTCGGCACGGCCTTCGTGCCGTGCAAGGAGACGGCGATCGATGCGGGCTACCGGCGTGCCTTGCTAAGCGATGCGGCGCGCCGTACGACCTTCACCACCGCGATCTCGGGCCGCGAGGCGCGCAGCCTCGTCAACCGCTTCACGGAACTCGGCCGCAGCGCGCAGGCGCCCGCGATTCCCGACTATCCGGTCACCTACGACGCCGGCAAGGCGCTCCATGCGGCCGCGAAGGCGCAGGGTGAGTTCGGCTATGGCGCGCAATGGGCTGGACAGGCGGCCGCGCTGGTGCGCGAACTGCCGGCAGCCGAACTGATGGCGCGGCTCGAGGAAGAGTTGCAGGAAAGCATCGCGGGCCTGCGTCAATATGAATCGCGCTGATCGCTGTAAAGCTTAGTCGAAACGCTTCGTTGGTCGAATGTGCTGTCGATGCTTCAATGATTCCGTCGCGCTGAACGCGGCTGCATCCGACAAACGCATACCAACGGAGTGTCCCGATGTCCACGAGCCCCACACTCGCCGCCGATGCCGCGCGCGAACCCGTCACGTCGAATGAACCGTTCCAGGTGCGTCCCATAGGCGGACGCATTGGTGCTGAAGTGCGTGGCGTGACGCTGTCCGCGGACCTCGACGATGCCGCCATCGGCGCAATCAATCAGGCGCTGCTCAAGCACAAGGTGTTGTTCTTTCGCGGCCAGTCGCATCTCGACGACGCCGCACAGGAAGCCTTCGCCGCGCGTTTTGGCGAAACCGTCGCGCATCCGACGGTGCCATCGCTTGCCGGCAGCAGCCGCTTGCTCGAACTCGATTCCAAACACGGCACACGCGCGAACTCCTGGCATACCGACGTCACTTTCGTCGATGCCTATCCGAAGATCTCCATCCTGCGCGGCGTGGTGATTCCGCCCGCCGGCGGCGACACGGTCTGGGCCAACACGGCGGCCGCCTACGACAACCTGCCGCCACCGCTGCGCGCGCTCGCCGACGCATTATGGGCGCTGCATTCCAATACCTACGACTACGCCGCGACGCGCAACGTGCCCGACACCGATTCCGAGCGCGCGTATCGCAAGCAGTTCACGTCGACGCTCTATGAGACCGAGCATCCGGTCGTGCGCGTGCATCCGGAAACGGGCGAGCGCACGCTCGTGCTGGGGCATTTCGTGCAGCGCTTTGTCGGGCTGTCGCAGCGCGATTCGGACCGGCTGGCCGAACTCTTCCACGATCACGTCACGCGGCTGGAGAACACCGTGCGCTGGCGCTGGACGCAAGGCGATGTCGCGATCTGGGACAACCGCGCGACCCAGCATTACGCGGTGGCGGACTATGGCGATGCGCATCGCGTCGTGCGCCGCGCGACGGTTCATGGCGACGTGCCTGTGGGCATCGACGGACGCCGCAGCCGCATCGTCAAGCAGGAAACGCGCGCCGCCTGACGCGCTTCTCCTTGCGCTATAGCGGCGTCAACCCTTCTTCAGCCAGAGCAAGATGACCTCACGATTCAAGTTCCTCGCCTTCGCGGCGACGCTGTTCGTCGCGCTCAACACTCCTGCGCAAGCAGCCGATCCCACCGTGGTCCGTATCGGCGTGGCGCAACAGGGCAGCGGCGATCCGCCCACGTTCGGCGGGTCACCGGCCGCGACCGCGCAGTTGCAGCATCGCGTGGAAGATGCGTTGTCCGGGCAGGCCAAGGTGCAATGGCTGTTCTTCAAGGGCGCCGGCCCGGCCGTGAACGAGGCGCTCGCGAACCAGCAGATCGACTTTGCTTATCAAGGCGATCTGCCTTCGGTGCTGGGCCGCGCGAATGGCTTGAAGACGCATCTGCTGCTCGCGTCGAACGTGCGCACGGGCGTGTATCTGGCCGTGCCGCCGGATTCCGCCATCAAGAGCGTGAAGGACCTGAAGGGCAAGCGCGTCGGCGTGTTTCGCGGGACCAATCTGCAACTGGTGGCGGACAACGTCCTCAAGGAAAACGGCCTGAGCGAGCGCGATCTGCGCGTCATCAATCTCGACACGGCGGCTGCGCAGGCGGCGCTTGCATCGAAGGGTGTCGATGCGGTGTTCCTCGACTACTCGCTGTTCAAGCTGCAACGTCAGGGGTTGGCGAAGATCGTCTATGCATCGCGCGACGACGGCGTGCAACTGACGCGGCAGGCTCACTTGCTCGTGCTCGACGACTACGAGCAAAAGCACCCCGAGATCGTGCAGAAAGTGGTGACGGCGGTCGTGCAGGCGGCGCAATGGTCTTCCGACGAAGCCAACCGCGATGCGCTCTTCACGCTGTGGGCAAAGAGTGGCGTGCCGACCGAATCGTGGCAAGCGGAGTATGCGAAGCAGCCGTTGAAGGACCGTATGTCGCCGCTGATCGATCCGTTTCTGGTGGCGCGCTATCAGTCCGTCGCCGACGATGCGCTGCGTCTCAACCTGATCCGTCAGCCCGTGAGCGTGAACGGCTGGTTCGAGCCGAAGTATCTCGATCAGGCGTTGAAGACGCTGAAGCTCGAAGCTTACTGGCCGCGTTTCGATGCGGCGGGCAAACCCATCGCTTGATGGTTCGAGGAGACCTGTAAAGATGGCCCGTACCCTGACTCGTGTAGCGTTGCCCAGCGTACGTGCGCACCGGGCGCTTTCCAACGACGCGCTGCGCGCTGCCGGCTGGACCGCGTTGCCCTGGCTCCTGCCCGCAGGCTGCGCGCTGCTGTGGGTGCTGGGATCGCACTATGGATGGATCTCGGCACAAGTGCTCCCGCCGCCCGGGCTCGTCTTCGACACGCTGGCCGCGCTGGTGAAGAGCGGCGAGTTATGGATGCATCTTTCCGCGAGCATGACGCGCGCGGCAGTGGGCTTCGGCGGCGGCGTGGCGCTCGGCGTGCTGCTGGGCGGCGCGCTCGGTCTGTCGCGGACGCTCGAAGCCTGGGTGCTGCCGAGCTTCAACGCCATCGTGCAGGTGCCGGTGCTCGGCTGGCTGCCGTTCCTGATGATCGTGGTCGGCATCGGCGAGCCGTTGAAGTATTTGTTGATCGGCCACGCGGCGCTCGTGCCGGTCACGCTCTCCACGCTGCAAGGCTTTCGCAACACGCCGCGCGGTTTGCGGGAAGTGGCAGCGGCGTATCGCTATACACGTTGGCAAGTGATCTCGCGCGTCACGCTGCCCGCCGCGATTCCAGTGATCGGCACTGGCGTGCGGCTCGCGTTCACGAAAGCGTGGCTCACGCTGGTGGTGGTGGAGCTCGTCGCGTCGTCGGAAGGGCTCGGTTATCTGATCGTCTATGGACGGCAATTGTTTCAGCTCGATCTCGTGCTGGCTTCGGTGCTGATTGTCGGCGCGATCGGTTACGCGGCGGATCGATTGCTCACGGCGTTCGAACGCAGGCTCCAGCGCGGCCGCGTCGACTGAGGATAAGAACATGTCTACGCTGGAACAGGAACAGATCGCGGTCAAAGGCTCATGGCGCGGCGCCGTGCTGCCCGTCGCGGGACTCGCGCTGTGGTGGTGGCTCACGCGTCACGCACAGGCGGATCACGGCATCCTCGTCTCGCCGGGGCGCGTATGGCAGACGGCCGTCGAGCAAACCCGCAGCGGGGCACTGACGCGTGCGCTCTCGGCCTCGCTGGCGCGCGAACTGACGGGCTTTGCCATCGGTGCAACGCTCGGACTCGTGCTCGGGGCGCTGCTCGGTGTGTCGAAGCTGGCGAATCGCGCCATCGCGCCGAGTTTCAATACGTTCAAGCAGGTCTCGCTGTTCGCGTGGATCCCGTTGATCTCCGTGTGGTTCGGGCTCGGCGATGTCGCGAAGGTCGTGTTTCTCTCGCTGGCCGCGCTGGTGCCGGTCGTCGTGCACACCAGCGACGGCATTCGCGCTGTGTCGCCCACGTATCTCGACGTGGCGCGCGCCTACCGTTATGGCCGCTTGCAGACGTTGGCGTTCGTCGTGCTGCCCGCCGCCTTGCCGTCCATCTTCACGGGCGTCTATCTCGCGCTCATCTATTCGTGGCTCGCGACGCTCGGCGCGGAGTATCTGCTCGTGGCGGGCAGTGGCATCGGCAATCTGCTCGTGGACGGCAGCGAACAGTTCCGCATGGATCTCGTCGTGTTCGGCGTAATCGTGGTGGGAATCACGGGATGGGCGTTGAATGCCCTTGCGCGCGGCGTGCAGCGCCGCTGGTTCGGCGCGTCGCGCGCGGTTTGAGGAGAATGAACATGACAAGCCTGATTGAACAGGAAAGCGGCCTGACGCTGCGGCACGTGAGCAAGCGCTTCAACGACGACACCGCGCCGCCGGTGCTGGATCGCATCGAGTTGTCGATTGCGAGCGGGGAGTTCGTGAGCATCGTCGGCGCCAGCGGCTGCGGAAAATCGACGCTGCTGCGCCTCATCGCCGGGCTCGATCCCGCGCATGACGGTGAGATCGAGTTCGACGGAGAGCGCGTCGTGACGACGGATCTGTCACGCGGCATCGTGTTCCAGGATCATCGGCTCTTTCCCTGGCTGAATGTCGCGCAGAACGTGGCCGTGGCGCTGCGCAATGCGCCGCTCACCCGGGCGGAGAAGACGCGTGCGGTCGCGGAGCATGTCGCGCTCGTCGGTCTCGAAGGATTCGAGCGGCACTATCCGCATCAGTTGTCGGGCGGCATGGCGCAGCGCGTCGCGATTGCACGCGGGCTCGTCAACCGGCCGCGCCTGTTGTTGCTCGACGAACCCTTCGGCGCGCTCGACGCACTCACGCGCTCGCGTCTGCAAGCCGAGTTGCAGCGCATCTGGGCGCATGAGCGCATCACGATGGTTCTGGTGACGCACGATGTCGAAGAGGCCGTGTTGCTGTCGGATCGGATTGTCGTGATGGAGGCGCGGCCAGGGCGTATCGGCGATGTGATCGACGTCACGCTGCCGAGGCCGCGCAAGCCGGGCGATCAGGGCGTCGGCCGGTTGCGCGACGAGATCGTCGGCCGGTTCTTCACGGATAGCGCTTAGAGCCTAAAGCTGCGCTTCGATCGCGGTCTTGTCGATCACTGACCAGACCTCGGTAATCTTGCCGTCGCGGAACGTATAGAAGACGTTCTCGCAGAACGTCACGCGGCGGCCGTCGATCTTCAGGCCCATGAAGTCCGCTCGTGGCGAACAGTCGAAGCGCAGACGGCTGGCAATGCGCGGCGGTTCCGCCACCAGCAACTCGATGTTGAAGCGCAGATCCGGAATATCGCGGAAGTCCTGCTCCAGCATTCGCCGATAACCCGCCAGGCCGAACGCACGTCCGTTGTGCCGTGCGGTTTCGTCGACGAAGTTGCCGAGATGGTCCCAGTCCTGCGCATTCAGGCAGTCGATATACGCGCGATAAATTGCCGAGAGTTCTTCCGGTGTCATGGTGTCGGTGCGTGCGTGAGGGTCACGCCGAAGCATAAACCCATGGCCGCCGCGCGCGGTCCGCGCGTTGAAACTCGGCGACACGCGCTTCTCGGGCCACGGCCTGATCGACATCGTCCTGACCGTTCAGCAATGCAACGCGCTGCGATTCGGGCAGGCTGAACGCAAACGCTTCGAGGCCCGGAACATGCACCTCACACGCGTGCAGGTCCACCGTCAGCAACTCGCCGCGCGCCGCAACCGGCATGATGGCGGCAATCTCTTCAGGCGCGAGACGCACGGGCAGCACGCCGTTCTGGAAGCAGTTGTTGTAGAAGATGTCACCGTAGCTCGACGCGATCACGCAGCGTATGCCGAACTCGTCGAGTGCCCACACGGCCATTTCGCGCGAACTGCCGCAGCCGAAGTTCTTGCCTGTCACGAGAATACGTGCGTCGCGAAACGGCGGCTGGTTCAGCACGAACTCCGGGTTCTCCGTTCCGTCCGGCCGATAGCGCAGCGTCTCGAACGCCCAAGGCTGAAACTCGCCGCGCTTCAGTTGCGAGATGCGCTCGATCCGCACGATCAGGTCTGTATCGACATCATTGCGGTCGATCACCGCGGCATGTCCCGTACACACGTCGAAGGCTTTCATGCGGCCCCCTGGATTTCGCCTGCAAGCGCTGATGCGGCGGCCGTTGCCGGGTTGGCGAGATGCGTCATCACGCCCGGTCCCTGCCGTCCGACGAAATTGCGGTTCGAGGTCGACACGCAGCGTTCGCCGCTTGCGCCGAGATCGCCGTTTGCGCCGACGCACATCGAACAGCCCGGCTCGCGCCATTCGAAGCCCGCGTCGCGGAAAATCTGTTCGAGCCCTTCGCGTTCGGCCTGTTCGCGCACCGGCAGAGAGCCCGGCACGACCCACGCGTTCACGTGCTTCGCCACGCGCGCGCCGCGCACGACTTGCGCGGCGGCGCGCAGATCGGAGATGCGGCTGTTCGCACATGAACCGATGAACACCCGGTCGATGCGCGTGCCTTCCATGCGCTGCAAGGGCTTGAGTTGCATATAGCCGAGCGCGGCTTCCGACTGTGCGCGCCGTTGCGGATTCGGCTCGGCGGCGGGATCGGGCACATAGCCGTCGATGCACACCACCTGCTCGGGCGTCGTGCCCCAGGTGATCTGCGCATCGATGCCTTCGATATCCACGTCCACGTCCTTGTCGAAGATGGCGTCGGCGTCCGTCGCCAGTTGCCGCCATGCGGAAACGGCGGTATCGAACGCATCGCCTTGCGGCACATAAGGACGGCCGCGCAGATAGTCGAACGTGACATCGTCGGGGGCGATCATGCCGAGACGCGCGCCCATCTCGATCGCGAGATTGCAGAGCGTCATGCGCGCTTCCATGTCGAAGCCGCGTACCGCGTCGCCGGCGAATTCGAGCGCGTGACCCACCGCGCCCGCCACGCCCAGCTTGCCGATCACATGCAGGATGACGTCCTTGGCCGTCGCGCGCCGCGCGGGCGTGCCGCGCAGCGTCACGCGCATGCGCGCGGGCTTGCGCTGGCGCAAGGTCTGGCTCGCCAGCACCTGCACCTGTTCCGACAAGCCGATGCCCCAGCCCATCGCACCGAATGCGCCATGCGTGCAGGTATGGCTGTCGCCGCAGACGAGTGTGGTGCCGGGCAAGGTCAGGCCCTGTTCCGGCGCAATGACGTGGACGATGCCCTGGCGCGCGTCGTCCAGATCAAAGCGCTCGATCTTCAGACGCTGTGTCTGCTCGCGGAACGCCTCGACCATTTCCGTGGCCCACGGCTGGTCGCCGGCGCGGCGTCCCGGCACACTCGATATCACGTGATCCGGCGTCGCGAAGGTCAGCTTCGCGTCGCGCACGCCGAGCCCGCGCCGCTCCAGCACGCGGATCGCTTCGACGGCGGTCAGTTCATGCAGCAGATGGCGATCGATATGCAGGACCGTGGTGCCGTCGCTCAATTCCTCGACGACGTGCGCGTTCCAGACCTTGTCGAACATCGTTTGCGCGCTCATTCTTCGCCATCCTGATGAGTTGTTATGTGGGATGTCATGACTGTCTCCTCCTTCAAACCGCAATTTCAGCTCAGCGGCGCACCCAGGCCCGCGAGCGCGGGCAGTTGCAGGATCAGGTCGGCGGAATGCCAGAGATGGCGTTTCATGGCCTGATAAGCCATGTCCGCATTGCCCGCGAGGATGCCCTCGGCGATGTCCTCATGTTCCGCGAGCGCGTTCTTCATCATCTGCGCGCTGCCGATCTGCTGGCGCAACTGGATCATGAACACCGGCAGCTGATATTTGTCGATCAGTTCGCCCAGTTGCGGATTGCCGCACATGTGCACGATTTCCTGATGAAACGCACGGTTGTCGACGATGAAGCGCTGGAAGTCCGGCCGATCGTTGTGTACGCGGCCCTGCTCCAGCACCGCGACGAAGCGCGCGCGGTTGTCGCCGACATCGATGTTCTGCGCGGCCACGCGGGCCGCATAACCTTCGAGCGCCTCGCGAATCTGATAGACGTGCGCCACCTCGGCCGCCGACAGACTGCGCACCACCGCGCCGCGATTCGGCACGACATCGATCAGACCGTCCGCTTCCAGCCGCCGGAACGCTTCACGCAACGAGCCGCGACTGATGCCGAGCTGCTCGACGATATCGCGTGAAATCAGCCGCTGGCCGGGCACGAGTCGCCCTTCGAGGATGCGGTTCTTCAGTTCGGCCGCGATGCGCTCGACGGTTTCGCCCGAGCGGCCGACGCTTTCGATGTCGGCTTCGAGGTCAGCGGAAACAGGGATATGAGGGAAGTCCATGAGCGGATTGTCCAATAGTTTCCGTTGACGCGCCATACGTTTTAACATTTAATTCAAACAAAAGTGTTCGACACTTTGATCCACAACACTACACAATCGGAGACAGCATGAAGGGTTTGATGCGCTTGGGCGCGGTGGCGCTGGCGGTATCGGGGTGGATGTGCGCGGCGGGCGCGTATGCGGCGGATGTGGTGCGCATCGGCGGGACGAGCAACTACGGGCCGGTGCTGCCCGTGATGGCCGCCCAGGAGCTCAAACTATTCGACAAGGTGGGCGTGCAGACGCAGTTCACCGGCTTTCCGGGCGGCGCGGCCTGCATGGAGGCGCTGGCTGCCAACGAAGTCGATATCGTCAATTTCTTTCCGCCGGGCCTCGCGCTGGCGAAGAAGCGCGGCGTGAAGGCGACCATCGTCGGCGCGGACTCGCTGACGCCGCGCGGCTGGGACGTGATCGTCAAGAAGGATTCGCCGCTCAAGAGCGTCAAGGATCTCGGGGGCAAGAAGGTGGGCATCTCGGCCACCGGCTCCACGACCGACTTCTTCGGGCTGTGGGCGGCCAACGAAGCGGGTGCGCCGGTGAACCGCATTCCGGTGGGCGGTCCGGGCATGGTGCCGAACCTGCTGTCGGGCAACGTGGACGCGATCGTCGCGTATCCGCCGCTCAGCTACAAGATGTTGCAGGCGGGCACGGGCCGCAGTCTGGTCGATTTCGGCAAGGCCATGCCCGCCAATGTGCCCGACGTGTGGATGGCCTCCGACGAGATCCTCGCGAAGAACCCGGACGGCGTGAAGAAGACGCTGGTGGCGCTGTACAGCGCGGTGGTCTACATGCAGGCGCACCCCGAGTGGACGATTGCCTTCATCCAGAAGCAGACCGGTCTGCCGCCGGAAATCGCCAAGCTCGAATACGACAACACCATCAAGGGCCTCTCGCCTGACGGTTCGATCAAGGCCGAGTGGGTCGAGGAATCGCTCAAGCTCGCGAAGCTCGCCGGCATGAACGACACGCCGCCCGCAAAGGACCTGTTCACCACGCGCTTCGTGCCCGTGAAAACGGTGGCCCCATGAGCGGTGACGCCATGAGCCCCTGGGCACGACGTTTCACGCAGGCGGCGATCATCGCGGGCTTCGTGCTCGCGTGGCACCTGACGGTGGCGGGCCGCTTCGTCGATCCGATGCTGCTGCCCGGACCGGCCGAAGTTTTCGCCCGCATGCTCCATCTGCTCGGCGATGCGCAGTCGCTGCATCACCTCGGCGTGACGCTCGGCGAGGTGATGCTGGCGGTGGTGCTGGTCACGCCGGTGGGCATTGCGCTGGGCCTGTTCCTCGGCGAGAACGCGTACTGGGGCGCGGCGTTCCGGCCGCTGTTCTATTTCATGTCGAGCGTGCCGAAGTCGGTGTTCCTGCCGGTCTTCATTCTCGCGCTCGGCATGGGCTTCTCGCAGAAAGTGGCCTTCGGCATGTTCCAGGCGATCTTCGTGCTGGTGGTCGCGGCCATCGCGGCGGCCGAGAGCGTGCCGGTGGACTACGTGCGCACGGCCCGTTCGTTCGGTGCGACGCGCGCGCAGATCTATCGTCATGTGTATCTGCCCGCGATGCTCCCGGTGATTCTCGAAGGCCTGCGCCTCGGCATGATCTTCAACATCACCGGCGTGCTGTTCGCGGAGATGTACGTGTCACGCGCCGGGCTCGGCTATCTGATCGCCAACTGGGGCATGAACTTCGACATCGTCAGTCTGCTGGCGGGCATCGTGCTCGCGAGCCTCGTGTCGATCATGGTGAACGAAGCATTGCGCTGGTACGAGCATCGGGTCGGCGCCTGGCGCGGCTGACGATGTTTGCACAACCCCACGACAACACACAATTCGAATGAGCACACCGAACGCACTCTCTCGCAACGAGACCGCCGCGCTGCACATCGACGGCGTGTCGCAAACCTATCAATCGAAGAGCGGGCCGGTCCACGCGCTCGACGACGTATCGTTCAGCATCGACAACGGCAAGTTCATCGGCTTGGTCGGTCCCAGCGGCTGCGGCAAGTCCTCGCTGCTGATGATGATGGCAGGCCTGCTCGCGCCGAGCGCGGGCTGCATCCGCGTGGGCGAGCGGCGTATCACGCAGCCGGAGCCGGAGGAAATCGGCGTCGTGTTCCAGGAGTCGAGTCTTCTTCCCTGGAAGACCGCGCTGGAGAACGTGGAGTTTCCGCTGGAGTTGCGCGGCATCGACGTGGCGACGCGCCGGCCGCTCGCGCGCGAGATGCTGGCGCGCGTCGGACTGAAGGATTTCCTCGACCGCCGTCCGCACGAACTGTCCGGCGGCATGAAGCAGCGCGTGGCGATTGCGCGCGGCTTCTGCCAGAACCCGCGCGTGCTGCTGATGGACGAGCCGTTTGCCGCCCTCGATGAACAGACGCGCCTCTCGCTCGGCGACGAACTGCTGTCCATCTGGGAGCAGCATCGCAAGACCGTGGTGTTCGTCACGCACAGCCTCACGGAAGCCGTCTATCTGTGCGATGAAGTGGTCGTCATGGCGGCGCGTCCGGGACGCATCATCAAGCGCATCCAGATCGACCTGCCGCGTCCGCGCACCTTCAAGACGATGGCGACCGCGCGCTTCGGCGAACTGCGCGACGAGATCTGGGAACTCATCCGCACGGTGGAGCACGCATGATCTCGCCGCCCCTGGTCCGCACGAAGCACGCGCCCGCCGCCGCAGAAGCAGCCGCCGAGCGCGCGCCGCGTCGTCCTGCGCTGAGCGCATCGGCGTTGCGGCTGGTCTGCATCGTGTTGCTGCTCGTCTTCTGGGAGCTGGCGCCGCGTCTCGGCTGGGTGCCCGAGGTGATGCTCGCGCCGCTGTCGTCCACGCTCGTGGCCGGTTTCGACAACGGTCCGATGTTCGCATTGAACCTCGCGTCCACAGTGGCCGAGATGGCGGCCGCGCTGGCCATCGTGTTCGTGGTGGGCGGTGCGTGCGGGCTGTTGCTCGGCAGCGTGGCCGCGCTGCGCGACACGCTGCTGCCGCTGGCGTCGTCGCTGTATGCGGTGCCGCTCGTGATCCTCTACCCGCTGCTGACCGCGTGGATCGGCATCGGCATGGAATCGAAGATCGTGTTCGGCGCGGTCTACGGCTTCTTTCCGATGCTGCTCGCCACCGCCGCGGGCGTGCGCACGGTGGACCGCCAACTGCTCGTGGCGGCGCGCAGCATGGGCGCACGCCGCATGCAGCTGGTGCGTCACGTGATGCTGCCCGCCGCGGTGCCTTCGGTGTTGTCGGGCATGCGTCTCGGCAGTGCGATGACGGCCATCGGCGTGGTGGTCGCGGAGATGATGGCCGCGACCTCGGGCATCGGCTTCGTCATCACGCAGAACCGCACGCTCTTCAACACCCCCAACGTCTATTTTGGCGTGCTGCTCGTGCTGGTGCTCGCGGTGGCCCTCGACCAGCTCGTCAATTTCCTGCAACGGATCGCGTCGCGACGCTATCCCCAACCTGAAAACAAGTCATGAAATCTGCATCGCATGCCAGCGTGTTGCGCGAACGCCTGCAACGGAAGGACATCGTCGTCGTGCCGGGCGGCGGCTCGCCGCTGGAAATCCGCATGATCGCGCGCGCCGGTTTCGAGGCCGCCTATCTCAGCGGCTATGCCACGGCGGCGTCGCGCTACGGCGTGCCGGACATCGGGCTGGTCGCGTATGGCGAGATCGAGAACGCCGTGCTCGCCACGACGCGCGTCGCCGACGTGCCGCTGATCGTCGATTGCGACACCGGCTACGGCGACGTCACCAACATGATTCGCACCGTGCAGGGCATGGAGCGCCTGGGCGTGGCCGCGATCCAGATCGAGGATCAGGCGTGGCCCAAGCGCTGCGGCCACATGGACGCGAAGATCGTCGAGTCGCGCGAGGTGGCGTTGCGCAAGCTGCGCGCCGCGCTCGAAGGGCGCAGCAATCCGGACACCGTGATCATCGCGCGCACCGATGCACGCGGTCCGCACGGACTGGACGAAGCGCTTGAACGCTGCCGCATGTTCCGCGATGCGGGTGCGGATGTCGTGTTCGTCGACGGGCCGCAGTCGCTTGAAGAACTGGAGATCATCGGACGCGAACTGGCGGGCGGGCCGCTGGTCGCGAACATGTCGGAATCGGGACTGACGCCGTTGCTCTCCGCGGCGGAACTGCAGGAACTGGGCTTTGCGATCGCGCTGTTCCCGAGCAGCACGGTGCGGCTGACCGTGCGCATCGTCGAGGACTTTCTCGCCGATCTCAAGCAAAGCGGCGACTCGCGCGCGTGGGTCGAGCGCATGGCGAGTCTCGCAGAGACCAACAGCGCGCTCGGCATCGAGACGATGCGCGAGTTCGAAGCTCACATTCTCGCGGACGTGAAGAAGCGTCTCGACTAACGAACGTAGCGAAAGATACAGGAGACCCCACGCATGACATCGAACTACTATCCGTATCCGCCGGGCGGCGCGACCGTCACGGACCGCATCCTGAAGGGCGCCATCGACCTGCATCATCACGGCTTCCCGGAGATCAGCTTCGAGGCGAAGACGCGTCTGGAAGACATCGACGAAATGTCGATCGCGCGCAATGCCGGCATGCTCGGCATCGTGCTGAAGTCACACATGTTCCCGACCGTGGGCCGCGCGTATCACCTGAGCAACATGGTGCCGGGCATCGAGATCTTCCCGAGCATCACGCTGAATTACGCGGTGGGCGGGCTCAATCCGCTGGCGATCGAAAGCGCGGCGAAGCAGGGCGCGAAAGTCGTGTTCATGCCGACCTGGAGCGCCGAGCATGACATCGAGCGCGGCGGCATGAGCCGGCATCTGCGGCATTTTCTCGACCGCGCCGAGGGCACGCTGCGGCCGGGCAAGGGCATCCGGCTGACGGGCTCCAATGGCAAGCTGCTGCAGGAAACGCGCGAGTGCCTCGACTGCGCGCGCCAGTACGGCATGACCATCTGCACGGGACACGTTTCGCCGACGGAGTCGATCGCGCTCGCGCTGGAAGCGAAAGACTACGGCATCAACGAAGTGATCTTCTCGCATCCGGACAGCAACTCGGTGGGCGCGAACCGCCAGGAAATCCGCGACATGTGCGCGCTCGGCGCGGTGTGCGAGTTCTGTGCGCTCGGCTGCCTGCCGCCGCTGATGCGCATGAAGCCGAAGGACTTCGCGGATGTGGTCGGCGATATCGGCGAAGACAAGGTCATCCTGACGACGGACTACTTCTTCGAATGGTCGCCGCCGGGTCCGGAGACGATGCGCATGCTGATCGGCACGTTCCTCGCGCTGGGCATGTCCGAGACCGCGGTGCGCAAGATGGTGCGCGAGAATCCGGCGCGCATGCTCGGCATGGATGCGGACCGGCTCGCGAAGCTCGACGCCGAACAGGACGCGTACCGTGCGGCACAGATCGAGCATTGAGCGAACGTAGACCGATATAGGAGACGAGCTTCATGATTCAGCAGGTTGCAAGCCGCGCGGGCTGGAAAGGACCGGACCTCGCGCAGACCGAGGCGTGGTTTCATCGTTTGTCGGACGACGCCATCGCCGATTTCGAAACGGCGATGCGCACAGCGGTGGCATCGGGCAAGACGCTGTTCGATCTCGGCGTGGAAGACTTTCCGCTCGGCGCCGCCGGCCGCGCCGCGCTCGCTGTCGTGCATGACGAGACCCAGCAGGGACTCGGTGTGATGGTGTTGCGCGGCTTTCCGGTGGCGCGCCATGAGCCGGCGCATCTGCGTCTGCTGTTCTGGGGGCTCGGGCTGCATATGGGTGTGCCGCGTCCGCAAGGCAAGCAGAGCCAGTTCATGTCCGATGTCACCGATGCCGGCGGAACCTATCGCAGCACCACGGGCCGCGGCTACAACACGAACTCGAAGCTCGACTTCCATGCGGACAACGCCGATATCGTCGGACTCATGTGCGTGAACGCGGCGAAGCGCGGCGGCGAGAGTCTGATCGCGAGTTCGGTGCATGCGCATAACGTGATGCTTCAGGAACGCCCTGATCTCGTCGCGGTGCTGTACGAGCCGTTCATTTTCAGCCGGCAGGGCGAGCAGGCGCCGGAAGAAGGGCTGTGGTACGAGTCGCCGGTGTTCTCGGTCACGGAAGGCCACTTCGCGTGCCGTCATGTGCGCAACCATATCAAGGGCGCGCAAGATGGCTTTCCCGACTTGCCGCGCCTGACGCAGGCGCAGACCGAGGCGCTCGATCTCTTCGACGCCATCCTCGCCCGCGAGGATGTGCGCTTCGCGATGCATCTCGAACCCGGCGACATGCAGTTCCTCAACAACCATACGCAACTGCATTCGCGCACCAGCTACGAGGACTGGCCGGAACCGGGACGGCGCCGTCTGCTGTATCGTCTATGGCTGGCGATTCCGGATGCGCAGCCGCTCGCGCCGGGCCTGTTGCCGACTTACAAGGACGTGGCGAGCAAGGCGGTGCGCGGCGGTTTTCGCGGCGTGAACATCACGGAGGCAACGCGCGCGTTCGAGGCGCGCATCGCCGCGCATCACGACATGGCGATGCGCATTTACGACTAGCGCGCGTGGTTCGATCTCGCGCGATGCAATGCAACGCAACGGAGGAGACTCATGACCGATATCGCGACGAGTGCGCGCATCAAGGTCTTCTGGCAGCCGGGCTGCTCGTCGTGCCTGCGCACGAAAGAGTTCCTGACGCAGCAGGGCGTCGAGTTCGAATCGCGCGACGTGCATAACGACCCGCAAGCGCAGGCCGAGTTGTTCGCGCTCGGCGTGCGCAGCGTGCCGGTGGTGTCCATCGGCGCGCGCTACACGTTCGCGCAATCGCTCAAGGACGTGGTGAAGTTTCTCGACCTGCGCACGACGCTCGCCGAGCCCTTGCCGCCGCGCATGCTGGTGCAACGGCTCGACACGGTGATGAGTGCGGTATCGCGTTATGTGCGCCAGTTCGCGCCGGAACATCTGCACGAACCGTTTCGCGACCGGCGGCGTACGCCCGCGCAGTTGTGCTACCACGTGTACCGCATCGCGGAGATGGGCATGGAAGCGTCGCAAGGGCTGCTGCTGCGCTTCGAGAGCTTCGACGAGGTGCCCCCCGAGACGTGGACGGCGGACGACATCGCCCGCTGGGGCGACGACGTGCATCGCCGCTTCGATGCGTGGTGGGCCGCGGAACCGGACCCCGAGGTGAACTACACGGTGTCGACCTACTACGGCACGCGACCCTTCCACGAAGTGCTGGAACGCACGGCATGGCACGCCACGCAGCACACGCGGCAGATCATGCTGATGCTGGAGACGCATGGCGTGACGCCTGATGGTCCGTTGACCAGGGCGGATCTGGAAGGCTTGCCCGTGCCGGATGAGGTATGGGGATGAGGTGAGCGCAGTGACCGGCATGCGGCACTTCGCTATGCCGGTTGAAATCTTTCGGTTGTGCTTCAACTCCGTTCGAACATAGGAAGGGGAATCAACGTTCTGCACCGAAAGGTCATTTTGTAATGTCGGTTAAGAGTTTTCTGGGGAGCTTCGCATAATGGAAGTCATCACTTCACGCGGAGACCGACCCGATGACCGTCGAAACAACTTACCCCGGTGTTTATATCAAGGAAGATGCTTCAACTGCGGCATCGGTCAGTATGCTGTCGACGGCGGTGCCGTTGATCACCATGCCTAGCGGTTTCCCGAGCGAGCCCGTGCGGTTCAATAATTGGCTCGATGTGCTCGCCTATTATTCGGGAAAAATTGATCTGACCGCAGCGAAGCATGCGGGTCTGAAGGCTTATTTCGAAGTGGGCGGTGGGCCTTGCTATGCGGTCAACTACAACAACCTTGTCCCAGCCGCGAAGCAGTTGGGTTCAGCTATTACGCTGGTGGTCGCGAATGATGGAGCCATGCCTGCGTTTCAGGAACACGTCGCAGGATTGCCGGATTCTGTTTTCAGGATTCTCGATGGACCCCACGACGAGATCAAGGACGCGACGGCAGCGGCAGGCTACGTGTCGAAAGCCTGTGAAGCGGTCTACTATCCCTACATCAAGACGCCGTGGAGCGTAGCCGACGTTGCTCCAAGCGCCGTCATGGCCGGCCTCTACTGCAAGAACGACCGCCAGCGAGGTGTCTGGAAGGCGCCGGCCAACATGCCCTTGCCGGCAGGCTATACGCCAATTCATCACGTGACGGACGACCTTCAGGCGCAGTACACCAGCGGCCGTGCCATCAACATGATTCGCTCATTCGACAGCACTGGACCCGTCGTCTGGGGTGCGCGTACGCTCGAAGACAGCGACAACTGGCGCTATATCTCGGTACGACGTCTGTTCAACAGCGTCGAACGCGATGTTGATAACGCTATGCAGAACATGGTGTTCGAACCGAATGCGCCGTTGACCTGGGAAAAGGTGCGATCGGCCATCAGCAGTTATCTGTATCAGTTGTGGAAGCAGGGTGCGCTGGCCGGCGCGTCTGAAGACGAGGCTTACTTCGTGCAGATCGGCAAGGACATCACCATGTCGGCCGACGACATTGCTCAAGGCAAGATGATCGCGAAGATCGGCCTGGCGGCGGTGCGGCCGGCCGAGTTCATCGTTCTGGAATTCACCCAGGCGGTGGAAACCGCTTGAACGACCTGTAGATCGGCGCCGGCCCCCAGGCCGGAATCTGCCTTAACCATTCCTTCAATCGGCACGCAGTTTTATTCAATATCGACGCCTCCTCCTGCTGGCAGAATTTGTGTGCGTTACACACACACATGAAAAGAACGAGATCCACACCTGAAGGCGATTGCTGTCGCGCCTGCGGGGTCAAGTACGGATCCCGTCAAGGAGACAGCGTCGATCATGAATCACCGGAACGCAGCGTGGGCCTGCGCAGCATTGATGAGCATCGTTCCCGCGTGGGCGAATGCTGAAGGCCAGACGTCGAGCGCACCTCTGCCGTTGGGCGGAAGCTCGGTCACCATGTATGGCCTGATCGATCAGGGCCTGGAGTTCGTCAACAACGTGGCGAACGGCAAGAACGCCACCAGGAACAGCTGGCGCACCGGCGACGGCACCGCCACGTCCTACTTCGGCATTCGCGGGGTCGAGGACCTCGGCGGCGGCATGCGGGCCATCTTCGACCTGCAAGGCGGTTTCCAGCCGACCAACGGCGCCTCGCGGCAGGGCGGCCGTCTGTTCGGGCGTCAATCCTACGTGGGCATCGACGGGAAATACGGACGGCTCACCTTCGGCCGCCAGTACACGATGCGTTTCTATGGCGTGTCGTTCATCAACCCGTTCGGCACGGGTGCGCAAGGCATCACGACGCTCGACAACGGCATTGCCAATGCGCGGGCCGACAACTCGGTGAGCTATCGCTACTTCCTCGGCGACTTCGAAGGCGGCGTGAACTACAGCTTCGGCCGCGACGCCGTGGCGGGCAACAGTTCGGTCGCCACGAATTGCCCGGGGCAGACCACGCCGTCGAATCAGTGCCGGGAATGGTCGGCGCTGCTCAAGTACGACGCGCATACGTGGGGCGTGGCGACTTCCTACGAGCGGAACTACGGCGGCACGGCGGCGACCTGGGGCGGGCTCACCTCACCGGACAAGGCCGATGCCCGCATCACGCTGGGCGGATATGTCAAATTCCATGGGACCAAGCTGGGCGTGGGCTGGATACGTCGCCTCGACGACGGCATCGCCACGCCGAGAAGCAATCTGTTCTGGGTGTCGGGAACCGTGCCGGTGAATCCGTTCTTTCATATCGACGGCATGGTGGCCCAGCTCCGATACGATCAATCACCGAACAAGGCGCTCATCGAAGTGCTGCGCGGCGAGTATCTGTTGTCCAAGCGGACCTTGCTCTATCTGACCGGCGAACACATCAACAACTCGGGCAACCTCGCACTCGCGGCGACCACGTTGTCGCCCACCGCGAGTCCGCCCGCCGGCGGCGGCCAGATCTCGATCATTGCGGGGATCCGGCATACCTTCTGAAGTCGCGCAATGCTGTCGCGAATCTGTCCGCGAAAGATCGACCGCATGACACCGCGCTGACTTCCCGGTGCGGTTGACTCACTAGCGATCCCGATCACCCGCTCCGGCATTTACCCTGTCCAGGCGCGCTGCTAAGCTTTTCCCACGAGTGAAGTACAACGTGGGCGCAGCGCGCCGCAACACAGGGGTTTGCCATGAAATCGCTCATCAGGGTCGTCGTTGCGCTGGCTGTTGCGGCTCCGGCCATCACGTTCGCGCAGGCCGATTCACCGCCCCTGACCCGCGCGCAGGTACGCGCCGACCTGGTTCAGGCCGAGAAGGCCGGCTACAGCCCGACCGCCTGGGCCTATTTCCCCGAAGGCGAAATGCAGGCCGCGGAATTTCACAAGGCAGCGCATCAGGCTGCGGTCGGTGGATATGGCGCGGACTGGAATGGTGTGTCGCAGGCGGGGTCGATCGCTCGTTGATTGCTGGAACCCGCACGAGGCGCGCGGATGGCGATTCCACGGCCCTCCTTGCGTCCTGCTTCCCCTGTCATCTGTTTTGTTTATCGCGGCACGCGGCGAACGGCGTGTGAGCCACTGCCGCCGAGGCTTGTCGTAGCGGCCTTCCAGCTGCACCCCGCCCCTTCCATAAAAGCTATCTTCTGGTTAACGCGTAGTCCCTGACAACGCGCGATCTCCGCTACCCTTCGACTTCAGTTTTCCCTGAAGCACGCCCGCCCGGCGACGCATTTCGAAGGAGTAGCGCACATGGCACGGATCATTGGAGGCATTGCCGCCTCGCACACGCCGACAATCGGTTTCGCGTTCGACAAGAACAAGCGCGACGATCCCGTCTGGGCGCCGATCTTCGAAAACTTCGCGCCGCTCGCGGACTGGATCGCGGAGAAGCAGCCCGACGTCATCATCTCGATCTACAACGACCACGTCACGTCCTTCTTCTTCGATCATTACTCGGCGTTCACGCTGGGTGTCGGTCCTGAATGGAGCGTCGCGGACGAAGGCGGCGGCGCGCGCGATCTGCCGCCGATCAAGGGCCATCCGGAACTGGCCGCGCATATCGGCACGTCGCTGATGAGCGACGAGTTCGACATGTCGTTCTTCCAGAACAAGCCGCTGGATCACGGCTGCTTCTCGCCGCTCTCGATGCTGTGCCCGCACAAGCCCGCCTGGCCGGTCAAGCTCGTGCCGCTGCAAATGGGCGTGCTGCAATTGCCGGTGCCGAGCGCACGCCGCTTCTACAAACTCGGGCAGGCGCTGCGCCGCGCCATCGAGAGTTATCCGGAAGACCTCAAGGTGGCAATTCTCGCGACCGGCGGTCTCTCGCATCAGGTTCACGGCGAACGCGCGGGCTTCAACAACACGGAGTGGGACGCGCGCTTTCTCGATCTCTTCGAGCGCGATCCCGAGCAACTGGCGGACATGACGCTCGCCGAGTACGCGACGCTCGGCGGCTACGAAGGCGCTGAAGTCATCATGTGGCTCACGATGCGCGGCGCGTTGTCGTCGACTGTCGTGTGCAAGCACCGCAGCTACTACCTGCCGTCGATGGCCGGCATCGCCACGGCGATTTACGAAGGCGAGGGCAGCGAGACGAAGCCCGCGATCATCGAGCGTCATCGCCAGAAGATGGCGGTGCAGCTCACCGATGTCGAGCAGCTCGACGGCACCTATCCGTTCTCGATCGAAACCGCCGTGCGCGCGTATCGAATCAACGATTACCTGCATCGCATGGTGGAGCCCGCGCATCGGGACGCCTTCAAGGCCGATGAAGAAGCGAGCTTCGAAGCGGCCGGTCTTTCCGAACAGGAACGCGACCTGATCCGCCGTCGCGACTGGCGCGGCCTGCTGCACTACGGCGTCATCTTCTTCATGCTCGAAAAGCTCGGCGCGGTGACGGGCGTATCGAACCTGCATATCTATGCCGCCATGCGCGGCGAAACCCTCGAAGAATTCCAGAAGACCCGCAATGCGCCCGGTGCGCTGTATTCGGTCGCGGGCAAGAGCGCCGACAAGCTCGACTGGGACAAGAGCAAGAACTGAACGACACGTGGAGGAGACAGACATGACAAACGGTAAAACCATCGACATCAAGCGCTTCATCGACGAGCGCCCGATCTCCGCGTACCAGTGGCTGCTGGTGGCGCTGTGCTTTCTCATCGTCGCGGCGGACGGCATGGACGTGGCCATCATGGGCTTCGTCGCGCCGTCGATCATCGCGGACTGGCACATCTCGCGACCGGCGTTCGGGCTCGTCATGAGCGCGGCGCCCCTGGGCCTCGTGATCGGCGCGCTGGCGGCGGGACCAGCTTCGGACCGCATCGGCCGCAAGTGGGTGCTGATTACCTCGGTGTTCCTGTTCGGCGTGTTCACCATCGCGACCGCGTTCACGAACTCGCCCGCGAGCATGGCGTTGCTGCGCCTGTTGACCGGCATCGGCCTCGGCGCCGCCATGCCCAACACGACCACGCTGCTCTCCGAGTACGCGCCGCAACGCAAGCGCGCGCTGCTCATCACGATCATGTTCACGGGCTTCAATCTCGGTTCGGCACTGATCGGTTTCGTTGCCGGTGCGCTGATTCCGGTACACGGCTGGCGCTCGGTGCTGATCTTCGGCGGCGCGTTGCCGCTCGCGCTGATTCCGCTGCAAATCTGGCTGCTGCCCGAGTCCGCGCGTCTGCTCGCCGTGCGCGGCGCGACGGCGCAGCGCATCGGCAAGGTGCTGGGCCGCGTGTGCGGCGCGCGCTTCGACGGCAACGAAACCTTCGTGTCGCAAGAGCCGCCGCTGCCTACCAAGCGGCCCATCGGCGTGCTGTTCTCGCACGGCTACGGACTGTTGACCGCCGCACTGTGGGTCACGTATTTCATGGGCCTGCTGGTGATCTACCTGCTGACCGGCTGGCTGCCGACGCTGATGAAGGACGCGGGCCTCACCGTCTCGGCGGCCGCCAACGTCACCGCGATGTTCCAGATCGGCGGCACGATCGGCGCCATCCTGGTCGGCTGGATCATGGACCGGGCGCGCCCCGCGCCGGTCATCAGCGCCGCCTATCTCGGCGGAGCGGTCTGCGTGCTGGGCCTTGCATGGATCGGCGCGCTGTCGTCGTCGCTCGCGGTACTGGTGTTTGCGGCCGGCTTCTGCATGAGCGGCGCGCAGACCGGCCTGAACGCCTTCGCGCCGAGCCGCTATCCCACTGTCGCGCGCGCCACCGGCGTGAGCTGGATGCTCGGCGTGGGCCGCTTCGGCAGCATCTTCGGTTCCGCATTCGGCGGCGCGCTGCTGGGCCTCGGCTGGGAATTCGGCGCGATCCTCGCGATGCTCGCCGTGCCCGCCACGCTCGCCGCCATTTCGATTCTGGTCGCGCAACGCACGCACGTTGACGAAGCGCATGCGCAGACCACCGCAGCACACTAGTCCCTGGAGCTATAACGGATGATCATCGACATACACGGCCACTACACCACTGCGCCCAAGGCGCTCGAAGCCTGGCGCAACCGGCAGATTGCCGGCATCAAGAGTCCGGCGGAAAAGCCCGCTGTCTCCGAACTGCGCATCAGCGACGATGAACTGCGCGAGTCGATCGAAAGCAATCAGCTGCGCCTGATGCGCGAGCGCGGCCTCGATCTCACCGTGTTCAGTCCGCGTGCGAGCTTCATGGCGCATCACATCGGCGACTTCGAAGTGTCGAGCACGTGGGCCGCGATTTGCAACGAGCTGTGCCATCGCGTGAGCCAGTTGTTTCCCGACTCGTTCGTTCCCGCCGCGATGCTGCCGCAAAGCCCGGGCGTGGATGTCGCGACGTGCATTCCCGAACTGGTGAAGTGCGTCGAGCAGTACGGCAATGTGGCGGTGAACCTGAATCCGGATCCGTCGGGCGGGCACTGGACCAGCCCGCCGCTCTCGGATCGCAGCTGGTATCCGCTGTACGAGAAGATGGTCGAGTACGACCTCCCCGCGATGATTCACGTCAGCACGAGCTGCAACGCGTGCTTCCACACGACCGGCGCGCATTACCTGAACGCGGACACCACGGCATTCATGCAATGCCTGACCTCCGACCTGTTCCGCGATTTCCCGACACTCAAGTTCGTGATTCCGCATGGCGGCGGCGCGGTGCCGTATCACTGGGGCCGTTTCCGCGGTCTCGCGCAGGAACTGAAAAAGCCCTTGTTGAAGGATCATGTGCTCAACAACGTGTTCTTCGATACCTGCGTGTATCACCAGCCGGGCATCGACTTGCTGACGCGCGTGATTCCCGTCGATAACATCCTGTTCGCGAGCGAGATGATCGGCGCGGTGCGCGGCATCGATCCGGAAACCGGGCATTATTTTGATGATACGAAGCGCTATGTCGAGGCCGCGCAAATCGAGCCCGAAGCGCGCTACAAGATTTACGAAGGCAACGCGCGCCGTGTATATCCGCGTCTGGATGCGGCGCTCAAGGCAAAGGGACGTTGATCATGTTTGAACTGGGTGTGGTGTATCGCAACATCGAACGCGCCGATGCGGACGCAGCCGCGAAGCTCTGCGCGCTCGGCTCGGCCACCGTGCATGAAGCCATGGGGCGCGTCGGCCTGATGAAGCCGTACATGCGGCCGGTGTTCGTCGGCGCGCAGGCCAGCGGCACGGCGGTGACCGTGCTGCTGCAGCCGGGCGACAACTGGATGCTGCACGTCGCGGCCGAACAGATCCGTCCCGGCGATATCGTGGTGGCGGCCTGCACGGCGGACTGCACGGACGGTTTCTTCGGCGACCTGCTCGCCACCAGCTTCAAGGCGCGCGGCGCGACGGGGCTCGTCATCGACGGCGGCGTGCGCGACGTGCGCGTGCTGACCGAAATGAACTTTCCGGTCTGGAGCAAGGCCATTTCGGCGAAGGGCACCGTGAAGGCGACGCTCGGCTCGGTGAACGTGCCGGTGGTCTGCGCGGGGGCGCTGGTGACGCCGGGCGATGTGATCGTCGCGGATGACGACGGCGTCGTGGTCGTGCCGGCCGCATCGGCGCGTCAGGTGCTCGACAAGGCGTCCGCGCGCGAGGCGCTCGAAGCCGGAAAACGCGAGAAGCTCGCGAGTGGCATACTCGGGCTCGACATGTACAGCATGCGCGAGCCGCTCGAACGGGCGGGTCTGCGCTATATCGACTGATTCGAGCAATGACCGATGTTGCACTGAACGGACTCTCGTCGATGGCCACGCGCCGTCTGCTCGACGAGCTTGCCGCGTCTTTCACGAGGCATTCGGGCCGGCGCGTTTCCATTGAGTCCGTGGGCGGCGTGGCGGCGCGCAAGCGCGTCGAGGCCGGCGAGGCGTGCGATATCGTCGTGCTGGCGTCGAACGTGATCGATCAACTCGCTGCGGCGGGTCACGTCGATGCACAGAGCCGCGTGGCCATCGCGCGCTCGGGCGTAGCGGTTGCCGTGAAGACCGGGGCGCCGCATCAGCACATACACGATGAAGCCGCCGTGCGCGAAGCGGTGCTGGCGGCGCGCAGCATCGGTTATTCGACCGGTCCGAGCGGCGTCTATCTGACGCAATTGTTCGAGCGCTGGGGGATTGCCGGGCGTATCGCGGCGCGCTGTGTGCAGGCACAGCCAGGCGTCGCAGTCGGCACGTTGATCGCGCGCGGCGAAGTGGAACTGGGATTCCAGCAGATGAGCGAGATGATCGGGATGGCGGGCATCGATGTGCTCGGCATGTTGCCGCCGTCCATCCAGACGCTCACGGTCTTCACGGGCGCAGTCGCGGCCACGGCGAGCGCGCCCGCACTCGCACGCGAGTTTCTCGCCTATGCCGCTTCCCCCGAAGCCGATGCCGTCAAGGCGCGTCACGGCATGGAACCCGTCCGATGAGCACGCAACTGAGCGAACGCTGTCGCGCGCAGCTTTACCGGTTGCGCGTGGCAACGCCTGCGGCGCTGGTGATCTTCATCCTTGCCGAGAACCGCGAGAGCGCGACGCGCCGCGCACGCACCGCGTTATCGATGCTGCGCGACGTGCCGCTGCACGAATCGCGCGTGGAAGAGGCGTTGTCGTTCGCCGAACTGGCGCGGGCGGGCGTCAGTGAGGATCGCGATCTGCGCGTGTTCGAAGACAGCGCGCACGACGGCACGGTGAACGCCTGGGTCACGGCGCCGCTCTTTCTTACCAACGACAGCACGCTGCTCGGCAAGTGGGCCGAGTTGTACGCGGACCTTGCGGCGCAGGCGGCCCGCGCCGCGATCCGCAAGGCACGCTAGCCGAAGCTGCCGTCACTCGGCGACAGCGTAGCGTTCGAGCCAATGCGCATACGGCGCAGGCAGCGACCACGACGGCTTCTCGACCTTCAACTGCTTCGCCGCGTGATACGGCCAGTGCGGATTCGAGAGATGCGCGCGGCCGACCATCACGAGATCGAGTTGCCCCGACTCGACGGCGTGTTCGGCATTCGGCGGCGAATCGAAACCCCATGCCGACGCCACCGGAATCCCGGCTTCATGCCGCACGCGTTGCGCCACCGGCCCCAGAAAAGCCGGACCCCACGGAATGCTCACATCCGGCGTGGAGAAGCCCACGCTCACGCTCATCAGGTCGAGTCCCTTGCCGCGCAGCGTCTTTGTCAGTTCGATCGATTCCGCGAGTGTGACCTCGTCGCGGCCGTCGTATTCGATCACGCCGAAGCGCGCCGTCAGCGGCAGGTTCTCGGGCCAGACATCGCGGACGGCGTCGAAGGTCTCGACGATGAAGCGGCTGCGGCCAGCAAGATCGCCGCCGTATTGATCGTCGCGCTGGTTGGCATCGACGGAGAAGAAGCTCTGCGCGAGATAACCGTGCGCAAAGTGCAGTTCGAGCCATTCAAAGCCGGCCTCGCGGGCGCGGCGCGCGGTGGCGGCGAAGTCCGCCTTCACGCGCGCGATGTCGTCGAGCGTCATCGCGGCGGGCACCTTCGGCAGACCGCCGCCGAACGCCACCGCCGACGGCGCGAGTGTGTCCCAGCCGCGCGCATCGCCGGCCTCGATGTGGTCGTCGCCTTCCCACGGACGGTTCGCGCTCGCCTTGCGGCCCGCGTGCGCGATCTGGATGCCGGGCACCGCGCCCGCCGCCTTGATGGCCGACGCAATCTGCTTCATGCCTTCGATCTGCGCGTCGTCCCAGAGGCCGGTGCAGCCCGGCGTGATGCGTCCTTCCGGCGACACGGCGGTCGCCTCGACGATCACGAGGCCCGCGCCGCCGCGTGCAAGGCTCGTGTAATGCGCGAGGTGCCAGTCGTTGATGAAGCCGTCGATGGCGCTGTACTGGCACATCGGCGGGATCGCGATGCGGTTGCGCAACGTGACGTCCTTCAATGTGAACGGGGTAAAAAGTGCTGACATCCGGAGTTCCCTGAAAGCGGTCGAGTGAGTTGAGGCATCAGAGATTACCCTTACATCGCTATAATTAAAACTATCTGCTAATTATTGGTTCAATAAGATTTCGTGATGCTTAATCCGCAATGGCTTCGCACCTTTCTCGCGCTCGTCGAACTCGGCAACTTCACGCGCGCGGCTGAACGGCTCGATCTGACGCAAGCCGCTGTCAGCCAGCATCTGCGTCATCTCGAAGACCAGCTTGGCTTGCTGGTGGTGCGCCGTCCGCGCGGCATCGAGCTGACCCCGGCGGGCCGCGCGCTGCTCGACTATTGCAGCGAGATGGAACTGGCGGACAGACGGCTCACGTCGCGTCTCTCCGACCCGGAAGACGAAGCAGGCGAGGTCGGGCTGATTACGCCCGGCAGTATCGGACTCGTGCTGTTCCCGCTGCTGCTCGACCTGCAGCAGCAACGGCCCGAATGGAAAATGCGGCATCGCTTCGCGCCGGATTCCGAAGTGCTCGAAGCCGTGCTGGAAAGCCGCTACGACCTCGGCATCGTCGCCTTGAAGCCGGACGATCCGCGTCTTGCTGCGAGCCGATTCATCGAGGAGCCGCTGGAACTCGTCGTGCCCGCGCATGAAGAGGTGCACGAATGGAGTGATCTGGAGCGGCTCGGCTTCATCGACTATCCCGAAGCGCACGCCACCGCCAGCCGTCTGTTGAGTCGGCGCTTTCCGGGCAATCCCGGCGTCGGCAGTTTGCGGCGGCAGGGCTTCAGCAACCAGATCAGCCTGATTCCCGAATTCGTCGCGCGCGGGCTCGGCTTTACGGTGATTCCGCGTTATGCGCGCATTGCGTTTGGACGGGCGGACGAGATCGGTGTCGTGGAGTGCGGCGCGCCCGTCATCGATACGCTGTGGCTCATTCACCGCGCCGAATGGCCGTTGCCCGCACGTTGCGCGCGCACGGTGGAGTATCTGCGGGAGCGCGTCTCCGTGCCGGTCATCAAGTGCGAAGCGAAGCGCAAGCGCGTGCTCAAGGTCTGAAACGAAACACGGCTCGCGTTCCGGAAGGAACGCGAGCCGCGTGTCACAGCTTGAAGGGAAAGGCTCAGGCCGTTGCGCGCATGCCTTCGTCCTGCAGGCGGAAGGTTTCCACCGCCGTGCGCAACGCGCCGGCCTGGTCTTCGAGCGATTGCGCCGCCGCCGCCGCTTCCTCGACGAGCGCCGCATTCTGCTGCGTCACTTCGTCCATCTGCGTGACGGCGCGGGCCACCTGATCGATCCCGCTGCTCTGTTCCTCGGACGCCGCCGCGATCTCGCCCATGATGTCGGTCACGCGCTGCACGGCGGTGCTGATCTCGGTCATTGTGCGGCCGGCTTCATCGACGAGCGCCGTACCCGACTGCACACGTTCCACCGAGTTGTCGATCAGTTCCTTGATCTCCTTCGCCGCCGCCGACGAGCGTTGCGCCAGCGAACGCACTTCGCCTGCCACCACGGCGAAGCCGCGTCCTTCTTCACCGGCGCGCGCCGCTTCGACCGCAGCGTTCAATGCCAGGATATTGGTCTGGAACGCGATGCCTTCGATGATCGTGATGATGTCCGCGATCTTCGACGAGCTTTGGTTGATCTCGCCCATCGTGGTCACGACTTGCGAGACCACCTGGCTGCCCTTGCCGGCGATATCCGACGCGTTAGCCGCGAGCACGCTGGCTTGACGTGCGTTGTCGGCGTTCTGCTTCACGGTGCCGGTCAGCTCGTCCATGCTCGATGCCGTTTCCTGAAGCGCCGAGGCCTGCTGCTCCGTGCGCGAAGACAGATCGATGTTGCCCGCCGCGATCTGCTTGGTCGCCGATGCAATCGACTCGCTGCCGCCGCGCACCGTGCGCACCGTATCGATGAGGCTCGACTGCATGGCCGCGAGACCGCGCAGCAACTGGCCCATTTCGTCGTTCGACGTGATGGTCACGCTGCGGCGCAGGTCGCCGGACGCGATGGCGTCAAACTGTGCGAGCGCGGCGTCGAGCGGACGGGAGATGCGGCTGCGCAGCGAGATCCACGTATAAAACGCGGCGGCCACGCCCACCAGGATCGCGATGATGCTGACCGTGCGGAACAGGTCGAAGGTCGACTGGCCTGCGTCGTACGCCTGGTTCGCCTGTTCGAACTGGAGCTTGCGCAAATCGACGCCCGCTTTCGCGAACTGGTTGAAGGACGCTTGCATGGCGCTGGCATCGTCGATGATCTTCGCCTGGTCTTTCGCGCGAATGTCGGCGTAGCCATGGTCGATCAGCTTTTGCAGCGAGACGCGCTCGTCGTTGAACTTGTCCGCGAGCGGCTTTTCGCCCGGACCTTGCGGCAGGCCGGCGTACTTCGCCCAGGCGTCGTCGGAGATCTTGCGCATCAGCGCGCCCCGGTCGATGGCATCTTCTGCCGCGGGCGTGCCGACATTGAGGGCGGCGCGGTCGAAACTCAGCCGCTCGCGCGCCATGAACATTTCGGCGTTGCCCACCGATACGGCGCTGGGCATCTGATTGGAGAACAGGTCGTGCGTGACCGTGTTGGAGCGGCTCATGCCGATCAGTCCGACCACGCCGATCGCGATCAGAAGCGCGCTCAGCATGGTCATGGCCAAGGCCAGACGGCCTTTGATGGTCGAAAACATAGGTATCTCTAGGTGGGCTGCATCGTTGGGCGCGGGGCGCGATGGCGGACGAAGAGGCTCGCCCGTCGCGCGGCCGATGTTGTTCATCAGCCGCTTATATATCGACAGCGAAACGATGCCCTTTAGGACACGATGGCGCGGGAATTTGTAGCCGGCTGAAAAGGTCCTTGTTAACAAGGACTTCTTGTTTTCATCAGGGTTTGCCCGGAAGCGCGGCGGGAATCCTTGCACAATGTTCAGCACGGTCATTCGGAATGCGGGACGTTCTCAGGGAAAGCGCGGCGCGCCCGAACGCTGCCGCACGCTCCGTGCAAGGAGCGCCCGCGCTATCAGCACGAGATGGTAGTAGAGGCGCGGGCTGAGCCCGTAACCGTAGGCGTCCGGATGAGCGAGCGCGGTACGCAGCGCGGCGCGCGGCGCATCCTGTCGCGCACGCAGCGACACGACGATCGGCGCGAGCCTGCGCAACGCCATGGCGCGAGCGGGTTCGAGCGAGGCATCGAGCGGCAGGCCGAGCACGAACGAATAGGCGACCAGCGCGGCCGCGCGCGGCGACAGGCGGGTGCTGTTCGAGATGGAGACAGCGGTCTTGCGGTAATACGACACGTACTCGTGCAAGTAATAGACATGCGACGCCGCGAGACACAACTCGACGCCGAACACGAAGTCGCAGCAGGCCGCGGTCTCTTCGCGATACCCGACGCGCCGGACCAGCGCCGCGAGCGCCATCCAGCCATTGTTGGGAAACATCTGCACGAGGCCGGTTCGTCCGGGAAGCGGCTGCATCCCGCGCGCGGCCCGCGTGCGATGGAACGCGGCATTGAGCGTGGCGCCGCGCTGCGGGTCGATGACACCGGAGGCATCGACTTCGTGCTGATCGCCGAACGCCACTTCGAGATGCGGGTAGAGCGCCCACAACGACGCCAGCCGTTCGACGGCGGTGAGCGCGAGGTAATCGTCGTCGTGAATCAGCATGACCAGCGTGCCGGTCGCGCGTTCGAACAGGCTCGCAACATTGCGCGCCTGGCCAAGCGGCGGATCGTTGCGGACGTAGTGGATGCGAGCGTCGTCCGCATAGCGCGTGTCGATCAAGCGCTGCGTGGCGTCGTCGCGTGAATCGTCGCCGATCAGGATCTCGATGTGCGGCCAGGTCTGCGCAAGACACGAATCGAGACACTCGACGAGCAGTTCCGGCCGGTCGCAGCTTGGCAGGCAGATGGAAACGGTCGGTGTGCTGGCCATGTCGTCCCTCGTCGTCTTTTGTTATCCGGCTGAAGACGCGTCCTTGTTCAGCAGACGCTTCATCATGCGAAATATTTCGCTAATGTCAGCAAGGTAGAAGAAAGACGACGAAAAATAATGAGAAAAAAATGGCCCGAAAGACTGATGGGATTTATTGAGCTTGTGAAGCGTGGACCCGTTCGAATATCAGCACGCCGATTCCCTCGCGCCCGTCCACCGGGCTCTTGTTGGGTTCGGTCCTGATGGTCAGGGTGTCGCCGGAGAGCGTGTAGAAGCGCACCTGATCCGTGCCGATGCGCCGGCCGTCCCATTCGATGTCGATGTGATGGACGACCTTGGCCGGTGACACGTCGTACGTGCCGCCGTAGGCCAGCATCGCCTTGTGAAGTGCAATGCGCTCTTCGGCGGATGGCTCGGCTTTGGGTCGCGGCTGCTCGCCGGAAACGAAGAGCGCCAGCATCCGGCCATCCGGGGAATAGGTGAGATAGCCGTCGGGATGATCGCCCATCTGGTTATATCGTTCGCCGGTGCCTGCCACCTCGCGCACGAACGACTTCAGGCGCCAGGTGCCCAGCAGCGGGTTGGAATCGGCCCAGGCGAGGCTCGACAGGCACAGCGTGAGCAGTATCACGCGCATGGCGGTGAACATTGCATGCATGATGGACTCCTTCTGCAAGCGTGTGCCACGGACCATGCGGCTGGAGCGCGGTCGAACGCATTCATACTCATCGGCTCGTGACGAAACGCCACAGCGCCGCGCATTCGGCATCGTTCAGCCGATAGCGCGGCATGGCCTTGCGCAGTATCACGCCAGCCGGATCGATGCCGTTTTCCAGCGTACGACAGAACGCCGTCGCGTCATAGTGGCTCGGCGGTCCGCCCCGGCGACGCGTCTCGCCGAGCAACGCGTCATGCGTCAGCGGCGGCGCGAAGCTCGCCGAGGCCGGCGTCGCGGCGTGGCAATTGATACAACGGGTCGTCGACGAAGGCAACGCACGACTGTCGTCGCGCAGATGCGCCGCCAGCGGATGTTCGCCGGTGAAGATCGCACAGCCGAGGTCGCCCGGTCCGCATGCTTGCTGCGCATGAACGGAGAGGGCGAGGCAAGCGAGCGCAAGACCGCTCGCCATGCCACCGCATCGCCGCCTCATTCAATGCAGGCGCAACACGCGCGCGACGCTCGGCACGCCCTTCGCGTTCAGCGCGAACAGCATGTAATAGCCCGGCACCACGACGCCCGGATCGGCGGGAATGTTCAACTGAAATTCGCCCGCCGTTCCCACGCTGTACGACAGCGGCACGCGCCGTTGCTCGTTGTTCAGCGAATGCGTGACCGACGACGAACGCATCAGCGCGAAGGCGCTCACGCTCTTGCTGGCGTTGACGACGATCGTGGTGCCGAGTTGCGCGTCGGTCGGCACGGACGTGAGGCTCGGACGCGACGCGGCGGACCCGTCGGCGTTGAGCAGATACGGCGGCGTCAGGATCTCCACGTCGGTGTGATTCGTCGCGCAGGTGCCGCACAGACCGCCGCCGCCGCTCAGCACGCGTCCATCGTTGAGCAGCAGCGCGATGCTGTGATACGTGCGCGGCACGGCCTGCGGATTGAGCGGCGAAAAGGCGTTCGTGGCCGGGTCCCAGATCTCCGGCGTGAGGACGGCGTTGTCATCCGAGAACGGCGCCGCGAAGGTCTGTCCGCCGACCACGACGACCTGCCCGTTCGGCAGCACCACGCTGTTGTTGAAGGCGCGCTGATAGCTCATCGGCGCGATGGCGCGCGTCACCGCCGTGCCGCTGCTGATGTCGATGAGCGTGGCATTCGACGTCGCCTGCGACTGGTCGTAGCTCGGCGCGCCGCCGACCGCGAGAATCTTGCCGATGTCGTACATCACCGCGTTGCCGTTCATCGCGTCGTTGTCGTTGCCGCGATTGCCCGCCGCGGTGACATTGCCGTTGCCCGCCGTATCGAACCAGTGCATCGCGCGGCTCGGGCCCGCATGAAACACGCGGCCGTTGCCGACCGCGAACATCCAGGCGTGATTGTCGGCGCGGAAGATGCCGGCGGCGTCGTTGGTGAGGATGACGTCGTCGGTGATCGCGCCGTTGACCTGCCAGCCCGAACCCGAAGTCCACGTCTCGCCGGTCTTGCCGCCGAGGCCGCCGTTCCACGATCCACCCACCAGGAACACGTTGCCGTTGCTGAGGGTCACGCTGCCCTGATAGCCACGCGGGATGTTCATCAGGTTGCTCGACGACCACGAGTTAGTCGAAGGCGAATAGATGCTCGTATTGCGCGTGTCCGATCCGCCCGTCACGAAAATCCGTCCGTCCGGCAGATTGGCGATGCCCGGGCAGAACATGTCGTGTCCGGTGTTGGTCACGATCACCTGCCGGCTCTTGCCGGTCGAGGGATTGAAGATCGCCGTGTAGGTCTTGCCCGGCGTGACTTCGCCGGTGGTGAAGTTGAGCGCGCTGTCGGCGGACCAGACCAGCACGGTGCCGTCGGGCAGATTGGCGGCCTGCACCGGCACGAGCGGCAGCGTGATGGGCGCCGTCCACTTCGAAACCAGCGGCGGCTTCTGCGTCGGCAAGCCGCCGACTTTCCAGGTTTGCCCGGCGCTGCCGTCGCATATCTGCTGGGTCAACTGCGGGCCCTGCGTGGTGGTGCTCGACGTGCTCACGCACAGGCCGCTTTGCTGCACGACGATCGCATAGCCTCCGCCTTGCGGCACCATCGAGAAGGCCTGATTGGGACCGCCGCTGCACGGCCACTGGATGATGACTCCGCCGGGATTCAGGCTGCGCCCCGAGACGTCCATGCAGAGGTTGCTGTTCCGGTTGATGAGGTTGTAGCGGGTGCCGGTGGCCGACGGAAGCCATTGCTGGTTTGCACCGCCCCAGCAGGTCCACGAGAGCACGGCCGCCCCTTGCGTGACAGATGCGCCGCTGACATCGGCGCACAGGTTGGTGCCATTCACGGTGAGCGGGCCATAGGTCTGCGCGCGGACCGTGGCCGGCAGCCATGCGAGGACCAGCGGCAGCACGACCGGCAGCAGCACGCGCATGCAGCGCCGGAGCCAACTCAACACGCTCTTCGTCGAACGGAGGTCTCGCATGATCTGCTCCCTGTTGGGATGAATGCGCTATGCACGTGCAAGTGCGCCGAGTACGTCGCAGACGTCATCGACGCGTGGCAGGTCCGCGCTTCGCCAGCGCAGTGTCGCGTTGGCATCGAAGCAATAGACCTGCGTCGAATGGTCCGCGAGGTTGCCGAGGGGCGTCTTGCTGCCCGACAGCGTCGCGCGCATCGGGTCCACATCCGCCAGAGCCGGTGTCGCCGCATTCCACGCGGGGCCAGCCTCGAAGCGGGCAAGCCAGGCGCGTAACGCGGCGGGTGAATCGGAGAGCGGATCGATTCCTATCGATAACAATTGCACGCGGCGAGGCGCCTGGATTCGCGGAATCCGTTCCTGTACTGCGCTGAAGAGCGCGCCTTGCAGCGGACAGACCGTGCCGCAGCCGGTGTAGACCGTTTGCAGCGCCGTGACGCCGGGGCGCAGCCAGTCGCTCAGACGGCGCCGGGCGCCGGTCTGATCGACGAGCCAGATATCGTCGAGGCGAACGGGCGGCGTGACGAGTCCGGGGCCGCCGTGTTGCGCATGAACGAATGAAGGTGTGACGCCCGAAGCGAGTGCGGCCACGCTCCACAGCAGGGAGCGTCGGGTCCGCGAGGGAGCACACGCATGCACGCCGGAATCCATTTGATTTCGCACCTTGGCTGACTTTCCGAAGCCGTTTTGGTCGACGGCTTCACGATCCCCGTCGAGAGAACTCGGGGCGGAGGGACTTTCGAAAGACCAGCCTGATGAGCGCGAGACGTGCTGAAAAGACTCTGGATCGAAGGTTAGCAATCCACAAACGGATTAACCGTTCGGTAAGCGAATTGAATGGAGAATTATGTGCACTCGGGCACATTCGATTTGGGTGCCTGAGCAATGTGTATCGGATCCGGCGCGCTGCACGAGCGCCTGCTCCATTCAAACCGAACGTTCGGCGAAGCGAAATCACCGGCTTTCGTACACCATCGCGTATTGCGGGGATCGATCAGGACACAAAGACACGGGGCATTACGATTGCTTTACTCAGACACCGTCGTCGCTCGACGTCGTGTGACCTGTCCATGCCTTCCGCTGAAGGAGATTGCAAATGAATGCGCGTTTATCCGCCTGTACCGCCGCACTCGGCGCCGTGCTGATCACGGTAATCATCGGCGCGTGCAGCGGCGGCGACTCCGGCGGCGACCCGGCTTCAGCAGTCAAGGCGCCCGCCAGCGTTTCAAAAGCGAGCACGAATGCCGCCGCCAATCCCATGGACGTCCTCACCTGGCATAACGACATTGCACGCACGGGCCAGCAACTGGCCGAGAAAGTCCTGACGCCCGCGAACGTCCGTTCCAATACCTTCGGCAAGCTCGCCATCTTTTCCGCCGATGGCGCCGTCGATGCCCAGCCGCTCTTTCTTGCCAGCGTGAACATCGCGGGCGGCACGCATAACGTGGTGTACGTTGCCACCGAGAACGCGAGCGTCTATGCCTTCGACGCCGACAGCGGCACGGTGCTCTGGCGCGTCTCGACGCTGCGCAGCGGCGAGAATCCGAGCGACGACCACAACTGCAACCAGATCACGCCGCGCATCGGCGTGACGGCGACACCGGTCATCGACCGGACGCGCGGGCCGAATGGCGTGATTTATGTCGTCGGGGTCTCGAAGGATGGGGCGGGCGCCTATCACCAGCGCATCCACGCGCTCGACCTCACCACCGGCGCCGAGTTGTTCAACGGCCCGACGGAGATCCGCGCGACCTATCCCGGCAACGGATCGGGCAGTGTGAACGGCACGCTGACCTTCGATCCGGGCCAGTACGTGGAGCGCGCGTCCCTGCTGCTGCTGAACGGCGTCATCTATACCGCGTGGACGTCGCATTGCGATTTCCTGCCGTACACCGGCTGGGTCATGGGCTATGACGCCAACACGCTGCAACAGGCGAGCGTGCTGAACGTCACGCCGAACGGCCAGATGGGCGCGATCTGGATGAGCGGCGCGGGCCCGGCATCGGACGGCGAGGCCATCTATCTGCTCGATGGAAACGGCACCTTCGATCCCACCCAGAACGAGCACGAAATGCCGATCAACGGCGACCATGGCAACGGCTTCCTGAGGCTGAATCTGTCGCCGCTGCGCGTGCAGGATTATTTCCAGCCGTCGAACACGATGCAGTTGACGAACGAGGATGAAGACCTCGGTTCGGGCGGCGCGATGGTCCTGCCGGATTTCGTCGATGTGAACGGCACGGTGCGTCATCTCGCGGTGGGCGCGGGCAAGAACGCGACCATTTATGTCGTGAATCGCTTCTCGATGGGCAAGTTCGACTCGAACGCGGATCACATTTACCAGGAGCTGGTCGGTCAGATCAGCGGCGGGGTGTTCAGCGCGCCCGCCTACTTTAACAACACGGTTTATTTCGGCGCGGTCGGCGATAGCATCAAGGCGTTCTCGATCTCGAACGCGTCGCTGTCGCGGACGCCGACGAGCCAGACGTACTACACGTTCGGCTATCCGGGTGCGACGCCGGCCATTTCGGCGAACGGCACGGCGAACGCCGTTTTGTGGGCGGCGGAAAACGGCGCCACGGGCGTCCTGCGCGCGTACGACGCGACCAATCTCGGCAACGCGCTCTACAGCAGCAACGACGCCGGCAGCCGCGACCAGTTCGGCCCGGGCAACAAGTTCATCACGCCGATGATCGCGAACGGCAAGGTGTATGTGGGCACCAAGAGCGGGGTGGCCGTATTCGGCTTGCTGGGGAGATAGCCGGGCGCGGCACGATGGTAGATTGAGCGCTGACATCTACCTCCGGGAGTGACCCGCGTGCCCGCATTCGCATGGATTCGTTGATCACCGCCGCAGCGCGTGCGCTCGCGGCGGGTGATCCGCTCGGCGCGTTGAACCGCATCGCGTTGCGCGAAGATGCCGGCGCGCTCGCGTTGCGCGGCATCGCCATGGCGCAGCTCGGCGACTTCGCGCGCGCCCGGGTGCTCGTCAGGCGCGCGGCACGGGCCTTCGGCGCGAAAGAGGCGCTGGCGCGCTCGCGCTGCGTCGTCGCGGAAGCGGAGATCGCACTGGCGTCGCGCGATCTCGGCTGGCCGGAGAAAACGCTGCATCAGGCCCGCGCCATCCTCGAATTACACGGCGACAGCGTGAACGCCGCACACGCGCGTTATCTCGACGTGCGGCGCGCGTTGCTCCTCGGCAAGCTCGATGAAGCCGGCCAGATGCTCGCCAGCCTGAATCCCGCTGCGCTGCCTGCGGCGCTGCGCACCGCGCACGCGTTGTTTGCAGCGGGACTTGCGCTGCGCCGTCTGCGCACGCGCGACGCACGCGACGCCCTCGCGCGCGCGCAGGCTGCCGCGCAGCAGGCGGGCATTCCGGCGCTGACGGCGGAAGTCGAGAGCGCATGGCGTCTGTTGCGGACGCCGGCCGCGCGCCTCATCACGCGCGACGGCGAGCGGCTCCTGCTGCTCGATGAAGTGGAGGCGCTGTTCGCCTCGCAGACCTTCGTCGTCGATGCGTGCCGTCTGTGCGTGCGCGAAGCGGGCAGCGTGGTATCGCTGGCGACGCGTCCGGTGCTGTTCACGCTTGTGCGCATGCTCGCGCATGCGTGGCCCAGCGATGTCCCCCGCGATGCGCTGATCGCCCGCGCGTTCCGCCTCCGCGAGGCCGACGAAACGCATCGCGCGCGTTTGCGCGTGGAGATGGGGCGGTTGCGCGCGCTGTTGCGGCCGCATGCGCGCATCGACGCCACGCCGCGCGGCTTCGCGCTGAAGCTGCTGGATGCGCGGGAGGTGGCCGTGCTCGCGCTGCCGGTCGAGGACGAACACGCGCCGCTGCTCGCGCATCTGGCCGACGGCGAAGCCTGGTCGAGCTCCGCGCTGGCGCTTGCGCTGGGCGCGAGCCAGCGCACCGTGCAACGCGCGCTCGACGCGCTCGCCGCCGCCGGCAAGGTGCAATCCTTCGGGCGCGGCCGGGCGCGCCGCTGGACCACGCCGCCGATGCCCGGATTCACGACGGTCTTGTTACTCCCTGCGGCGCTGGCGAATGACTAGGATGAAGCCGTCGTCGCTCATTCAATCAATCGGGAGGACATCGACATGAAACGCGCGAAGGCGGAAATCATCCGCGAATACGGGCCGTTTGCCGGCGTCGAAGGCGTACACGGCGTCACATGGGATGGCGAGAACGTATGGTTCGCTGCCGGCGAGTCGCTCAACGCGTTCGATCCCGCCAGCGGCGAGCCGCGCCGCTCGTTCGGGATTGCGGCGCACGCCGGCACCGCCTTCGACGGCAAGCACCTGTTCCAGATTGCCGAGGACCGCATCCAGAAGATCGATCCGGAGACCGGCCGCGTGCTGGCCACGATTCCGGCGCCGGGCAACGGCGGCGACTCGGGCCTGGCGTGGGCCGAAGGCACGCTCTGGGTCGGCGAATACAAGGCGCGCAAGATCCATCAGGTCGATCCGCAAGACGGCAAGGTGTTGCGCACCATCGAGTCGAACCGTTTCGTCACTGGCGTCACGTGGGTCGGCGGAGAACTATGGCACGCGACCTGGGAGGGCGATGAAAGCGAACTGCGGCGCATCGACCCGCAATCCGGCGAGGTGCTGGAGCGGCTGGAGATGCCCGAGGGCGCGGCGGTATCGGGGCTCGAATCGGACGGCGGCGAGCGCTTTTTCTGCGGCGGCGGGCGCACCGGCAAAATTCGTGCAGTACGCCGGCCGAAGCGCAAGTGAAGAGGCGGGCCGGTTCCTTGCTGGGTGGAGCAAAATAGCGGAAGTGGGGTCTCCGGCGCGATGGAAACGGCTGCCGAACCCTGATGCCGCTGGGCGCCGTGTCGTGCGCCGTACGCCCCGACCAACAAGGAACCGCTGTTTGACTTCGAATATCGCCGACCCCCGCCAACTCGATTCATGGATGGGGGAATCCGCGCGCGCCATACGCGACTTCGACTGGAGCACGACGCCGCTCGGCCCTATCGACGCATGGCCGCACGTGTTGCGTTCCGCCGTGCAGCTCATGCTGCGCAATGCATTGCCGATGGCCGTGTTGTGGGGCGAGGAAGGCACGCTGCTCTACAACGACGCCTACGCGGTCTTTTCCGGCGGCCGCCATCCGGAGATCCTCGGCATGCCGATCGAACGCGCGTGGCCGGAAGCGGCGGCGTTCAATCGCAATGTGGTCGAATGCGGGCTGCGTGGCGAAACGCTGTCCTATCTGGACATCGACTTCGTGCTGCCGCGCGCGGGCCGCGAATCCAACGTATGGCTTGATTTGCACTACAGCCCGATCGCCTCCGACGAAGGCGTGCCGGTCGGGGTGCTGGCGGTCGTCGTGGAGACCACCGGGCGGGTGACGCTGGAGCGCACGCGCGCCGAGGCCGAAGCGGCGTTCCGTGCGGCCGACGAACGCCTGCAACTCGCGCTCAACTCGGGCGCGGTGCTCGGCACCTTCGTCTGGGAGATTCAGAGCAATCGCGTCAAGGGCGACGAGCGCTTTGCGCGCACTTTCCTGTTCGCGCTGAAGCAGGTGACGGACGGTTTGCCGATCGAACGGGCGTTCGACATCATCCATCCCGACGACGTCGAGCGCATCACCTCGCTGATCGCGCGGACGGTGCGCGAGAACACGTCGTACCGGGCGGAGTACCGGATTCGCACCGCCGAGTCCGGCTGGACCTGGATCATGGCGTCGGGCCGCTGCGAATACGACGAAACGGGCCGTCCGATGCGGTTTCCCGGCGTCATCATCGATATTCACGACCGCAAGGTGGCCGAGGAAAAGCTCAAGGAACTGACGCGCGACCTGGAAGACAAGATCGCGGAGGCGGTGGCGGCGCGCACGGCGGTCGAGGCGCAACTGCGCCAGAGCCTGAAGATGGAAGCGCTCGGCGCGATGACGGGCGGCGTCGCGCACGACTTCAACAACACACTCCAGGCAATCAGCGGCAACCTGCAATTGCTGCAATATCTGCCGCCCACCGACAAGCGCGTGCCCGAGCGCCTGCAGGCCGCGATGGACGCGGTGCAGCGCGGCGCGAAGCTCGCCTCGCAACTGCTGTCCTTCGCGCGGCGGCAGCCGCAATCGCCGGTGGTGATCAATCCGCGCCGGCTCTTCGACGAACTGCGCGAATTGCTCCAGCACGCGGTGGGCGCGTCGGTGGCGATCGGCACGATGATCGTCGAGGAGCCGTGGAATTTCTGCGTCGACCGGAATCAGCTGGAAAACGCGCTGCTGAACCTGGCGATCAACGCCCGCGACGCCATGCGGGGCGACGGCAAGTTCATGCTCGCGAGTTCGAACGAAGTGCTCGACGCGGCGGCCTGCGAAGGCAAGGAACTGCGGCCGGGCGAATACGTGAAGCTGTCCGCTTCGGATACCGGGTCAGGCATGCCGCCCGAGGTGCTCGAACGCGCCTTCGAACCCTTCTTCACGACCAAGCCGGAGGGCCATGGCACGGGGCTGGGCTTGTCGATGGTATTCGGCTTCGTCAAGCAGTCCGGCGGGCATATCGCGGTGTCGAGCACGGTGGACGTGGGCACCACCGTGGAGATCTTCTTTCCGCGCAGCCACGACGACGAAACCGCGACGCCGCGCGCCGATGCGCTGTTGGCGCAGACCGGCGGCGCGACCGTGCTTGTTGTCGACGACGATCCTTCGGTGCTGTCCTCGACGGTCGCGATTCTGGAAGCGATGCGCTACACCGTGCTGCGCGCGGCTAACGGCGACGCCGCGATGAGCGTGCTCGAAAGCGGCGTGCATGTGGACCTGATCCTCACCGACGTCGTGATGCCGGGCAAGGTGAGTTGCGCGGACCTCGCCGAATGGGCGTTCACCCAGGCGCGTCCGGTACCGGTGATTTACGCGTCGGGCTATACCCGCGACATGATTTCCCGCGACAGCGTGCTCCGGCCGAACGTGACGCTGCTGAACAAGCCGTATCGGGCGGAGATGCTGGCGCGCGAGATCGCGGCGGCTTTGAATGGCTGAGCGTGCCGTAACACTTACCGCAGCGGCGGGCTTCGTTTAGCTCTGCCGCACTAAAGACCCCCGGTGCTGCGCCGATAAACAACGATCATACTAATAGCAGAACAGGGTCAAAGCGGTGCAGAGAGAACCGACCGACTTTCTCGGAACCATTGGCGAGAACGTTGCCAGCAAGTTGCCGTACCTCGAATACGCGCGCCGTTTCGATGGCCTCGGCCTGGCTCCGCTGGGCGTGCTGATTGCCGCCTGCGGCACCTTCTTCGTGCCGATGCCGTGGAATATCGCGCTGGCCGCGCTCGTGCTGACGTTGACGCTGGTCGTGCATCGCATGCAGGCCGCGCACCGGAAGATTTTCGTCGCCCGTCAGGTTGCGCACGCGCTGCTTGCCATCGCCGAGGATTGCCTCAAGCTGTTGAGTCTCGACGGCCGCATCATGTGCATTTCGGACGTGGGCCGCAATCTGATCGAGGCGGAATGCGCGGATGCGCTGATCGACATCGACTGGCTCGCGCTCTGGGAAGGTCCCGACGCGCGGCAGGCTTTCGAGCGTGCCAAGGCCGGTGAATCGACCTCTTTCTCCGGCGCGTGCCGCACCATGACCGGCACGCTGAAATGGTGGACCTCGACCTTCGCGCCCGTCTACGGCGAACATGGTCGCGTGACGGCCGTGCTGTGCAAGTCGCGCGACATCACGGCCGAGGTGAGTCTCATCGACGAACTGCGCGGCAACGCGCGCGTGCAGAAGGACATGGAAGATCACGTCGATGCGGTGTTCTGGACCGCCACGCACGATTTTCGCGAACTGCTGCACGTGAGTTCGGCGTTCGAACGCATGTGGGAAATGCCGATGTCCGCGCTCGAAGCCGATCAGACCTCGTGGGCCCAGCGCGTGCATCCCGACGATCTCGGCGCGTTGCGCGTCGAAATGCGCAGCGCAGTGCAGACCGGCTCCGCGACGCAAAGCTATTTCCGGCTGTGCCTGCCGCACGAGCGGACCCGCTGGGTGCGCGCGGATATCTATCCGGTGACCGAGGACGGCGCGGTGTCGCGCGTGGTAAGCGTGTGCGTGGATGCCACCGACGAGCGCGAGCGTCTTCAGGAACTGCATCGGCTGGCCAACACGGACAGCCTCACCGGCCTCGCCAACCGCAACGCGATGATGGAAACGCTGGTGGACCGTTGCGAAGCGGGCACGGCGTTCGCCTACTTGTTCGTGGATATCGACCGCTTCAAGTCGATCAACGATACGGCCGGGCACATTGCCGGCGACGCCGTGTTGCGCACCATCGCGCGGCGGCTTCAGGAGGCGTTGCCGAATGGCGCGGTGGCGGCCCGTCCGGGCGGCGACGAGTTCACGGTGATCCTGCCCGGCCCGTTCGAGCAGGAGAGTATCGAGCGCGCGTGTCGCAAGCTGGCGGTGGCGTGTCACCGGCCGATCAAGGTCGACTGCAAGAGCGTGACGATGACCTGTTCGATCGGCGTCGCGCTGTACCCGGAACACGGGCGCACGCCCGAGGCCTTGTTCATCAGCGCCGACATGGCGATGTACGCCGCCAAGCGCGCCGGCCGCAACACCTTCCGCGTGTTCGGCGAGCGCGAGAAAGACGACCTGGCGCGTGCGCATCTGGAATCCGAACTGCATGGCGCGATTCGCGACAATCAGTTCGTGCTGCATTACCAGCCGCAGTATCGCGTCGATTCAGGCGCGCTCGTGGGCGCCGAGGCGCTGTTGCGCTGGAACCATCCGTCGCTTGGCATGCTCTCGCCTGGCGCGTTCGTGCCGGTGCTGGAGGAAAGCGCGTTGATCGTCGAGGCGGGGCACTGGGTGATCCGCGAAGCCGTGCAGTCGGCGGCGCGGCTTGCCAGCGCGCTGCCGGCCGTGTGTTCCGTGGCGCTCAACGTGTCGCCGAAGCAGTTCCGCGATCCGCGTCTCGTGCATGTGCTGCGGCAGGCGATCAAGCGTGCGTGCATCGACTCGAGCCGCATCATGCTGGAGATCACCGAGTCCGCGCTGATCGACAACGTCGACGATGCGCAGGAGGTGCTCTCGAAGGTGCGGGAAATGGGCGTGCGCATTGCCATCGACGATTTCGGCACGGGGTATTCGAGTTTGAGTTATCTGGCGCGCTTCCGTCCGGACGTGCTGAAACTCGACAAGTCTTTCGTCGACAACATCGCCACCGACGCGATGGTGCGCACCGTCGTCGAAGGCGTAATCGATCTGGCGCACAAGCTCGGCGTGACGGTGGTGGCGGAGGGCGTCGAGACGCAGGAGCAGCTTGATACCTTGCGTGCCGTTCATTGCGACAAGGTACAGGGCTACCTGCTCAGCCGGCCGATTCCGCTGGCGGTGCTGATGGAGCGGGCGGGGTCGGTGGAGATGGCGGCTGCGCCCTGAAACCTTCGGGCACGAAACGCGTGGCTGTGCGGCGGGCGGCGGTATCATCGCCGGGCGGTAGAACCGTTGATCCGTTGATGCATCGCCGGAGGCTGCGATGAAGACATCGTCGTCATGGCTGTTGATCGTGCTCGGTTTCATGATGGGCCCGGGCGCCTTCGCGCAAGACGCGCAGCCGCTGCCATGCAGCGGCGCTGGCGTGCCTGTCGTGGTGCGCGACTTCACGGCGGTGAATCAGGGCGGGGAGTCGCGCCTTCCCGGGTCCCGCCTGCGCTCGATGCGCAACACGATGAAGGTCGATCAAAACGCGTCCGCGCTCGCGGAGGACATCGTGAAGGCGCTCCAGACGCGCGGTGTCAACGCATGCCGGGCGGAGTCGCAGAGCGCGCTGCCCGCGTCGGGCTGGCTCGTGACCGGCGAATTCGATGAGTCCATCCCGACCGGCCCAGGCGCTGCGCTCCCCTCGATGAATTCCTCCGACACGCCGCCCAACACCCACGTCACCGTGCAACTCGCGAGTCTGTCGGCGTCGGCGGGTCAGGCTTCGGCGCGCATCGACACCAGCGACGAACTCAAGGGGCAGAAATCGGCGGCGGCGCCCAAGCCTTACGGCGCGGCGGCGCGTTTCGTCATCAACAAGGTGGAAGGGGCGTCTTCACTGGACGATCTGGCGGGAAAGATCGCGGACCGGATCGTGGCGGAGCAGGCGAAACTGGGTAGCGGGCCCTAAGCGCCCGAATCACAGCGCAAGCCCCGGAGTGCCGCCGCGCGCTTCACCCGCGACCATGGGCCATCCTCTCGTTCCGGAGCCCGCCCATGCCGTTTTCCGCCGCCTTCCAGCGCCTTGCCTGGTCCAACCTCCTTGCGCAGTCCGCCGAGCAGATCGGCCTCGCGGCGACGCCGCTCGTCGCCGTGTTCGCGCTCGGGGCTTCAGCCGCCGATACCGGCCTGTTGCAAAGCGCCCAGACGCTGCCCTTCCTGCTGCTGTCGATCCCGCTCGGCGTCATCGCTGACCGCGGCTCGCGCCGCATCCTCATCACCTGCGCCGAATGCGCCCGGGCGCTCGCCATGTTGTCGATTCTGCTGCTCGTGCGTTCGCACGCGCTGACGCTGCCCTTGCTCGCGGTGCTCGGCTTTCTCGGCGCGACCGGTACCGTCGCTTATAACGTCGCCGCGCCCGCACTGGTTTCAGCGCTCGTCGAACGTACGGCGCTCGCCGCCGCGAACGGGCGCATCGAACTCGCACGCAGCGTCGCGTATTCGGCGGGACCGGCTGTGGGCGGATTGCTCGTCGGATGGATCGGCGCGGGCTGGGCGTACGGTTGCGCAGCCGGTCTTTCGGCCTGCGCGGCGCTGCTGCTCGCACGCTTGCGCGAACCGCCACGCCAGCACGCCGCCGCACGCCGCTTCTTCGCCGAGTTGCGCGAAGGCGCAAGCTTCGTCGCGCGCGATGCCCTGCTGCGCCCGATGCTCACCACCGCCGTGTTTTTCAATCTCGGCTTCTTCATCGTGCAGGCGGTGTATGTGTCGTACGCGGCGCAGCATCTGCGTCTCGATGCATCGGCGATCGGCATGACGCTCGCGGCTTATGGCATCGGCATGGTGTGCGGCGCGCTGGCGGCGCCTGCGGTGGCGCGCCGCATCACGTTCGGACGCATGTTGATGGTCGGGCCGCTGTGCGGGCTGGCCGCATCGCTGATGCTGGTCGCGACGCTCGCCGCACCGTCCTTCTGGCTGGCGGCAGCGAGCTTCTTCCTGCTGGGCGCGGGGCCGATCCTGTGGACCGTCGGCTCCACGACACTGCGCCAGGCCATCACGCCCGCCTCGATGCTGAGCCGCGTCTCCGCGCTCAACAGCACGGCGACCTATGGCGCCCGTCCGCTCGGCGCGCTGCTGGGCGCGGCGATCAGCGCGCGGCTTGGCATCGGGCCGTGCCTCGTGGCGGCGGCCCTGTGCTTCGTCGTGCAGGCGGCGATCATTGCGGTGTCGCCGGCGGCGCGGCTGGATGAGGTGCCGGAGGGCGCGTGAAGCGCCTGAATCACGCGGCGAAGCGTCCGCGTCACCGCTTCGCTCTACGGCGCAGTTCCCTGCTTGCGATTGCAACAGGCGCTTTGCTGAACATCGCGTGCCCGCGTCACCGCCTTGCTCTACGGCGCGGTTCCCTGCTTGCGGATGCAACAGACGCTTTGCTGAACATCGCGCACCCGCGTCACCGCTTCGCTCTACAGCGCGGCTTCGGCTTGCCGTTGCAACAGACGCTTTGCTGAACATCGCGTGCCTGCGTCACCGCTTTGCTCCGCGGCGCGGCTTTCCTGCCTGCGGTCGCACCAGACGCTTTGCTAAACATCGGG
>NZ_JARUXS010000003.1:1267221-1444454 GCF_031451175.1 Caballeronia sp. LZ035 | reverse complement strand
TGCTGAACATCGCGTGCCCGCGTTACCGCTTCGCTCTACAGCGCGGCCTCGGCTTGCCGTTGCACCAGACGCTTTGCTAAACATCGCGCACCCGCGTCATCGCTTCGCTCTACGGCGCGGTTTCCTGCCTGCGGTCGCACCAGACGCTTTGCTGAACATCGCGTGCCTGCGTCACCGCTTTGCTCCGCGGCGCGGCTTTCCTGCCTGCGGTCGCACCAGACGCTTTGCTAAACATCGGGCACCCGCGTCACCGCTTCGCTCGACGGCGCGGCTTCGGCTTGCCGTTGCAACAGACGCTTTGCTGAACATCGCGTGCCCGCGTTACCGCTTCGCTCTACAGCGCGGCCTCGGCTTGCCGTTGCACCAGACGCTTTGCTAAACATCGCGCACCCGCGTCACCGCTTCGCTCTACGGCGCGGTTTCCTGCCTGCGGTCGCACCAGACGCTTTGATGAACATCGCGCACCCGCGTCACCGCTTCGCTCCGCGGCGCGGTTTCTTACCCGCAAGCTTGCCAAACATCGGCATCCGTTCGAGGATCGATTCGAGCAACGCCTGCGGTCCCGCCGCGAGCGGTCGCCCGGTCTTCACCAGCACCCGCGCCTGCGCGCTTTCGAACAGCGGATGCGCGACCGGAACAATCGTCAGCTCGCCGCTCGCCAGTTCGCGATACGCCGCAAATTCGCCGATCAGCGTCATGAACTGCTCCGCCGCGACGAGCCGCTTCAGCGCGCCGAGCGAATTGGTCGTGAGCGCAGGACGAATGGCAACGCCGTCGGTGGTTTCGAGCATCTTGACCACATGCCCGATGCCGAAGCTCGGCGGCATCAGCGCGAGCGGGTAATCGAGCAGATCGCGGATCTGCGCCGCGCCGCCGCGCCGCGCCAACGGATGATCGCGCCGCATGAGCAGCACGACCGGCTGCGCGCAACTCGCGCGAATTTCGATGCGCTCATGCGGCGGCGGGTTGTACGCCAGCCCGATATGCGCACGGCTTTGCGCGACTTCGTCGAGCAAATCGTCGACGGCAAGCATCTGCACGTCAATCTCGAGGCGCGGATAGCGCGCGCAGAACGGCGCGAGCACGTCATCGACGAGCGTATCGACATAGCCTTCGCTCACCGCCAGCCGGATCTGCCCTTGCTGCAAGCCCTTGAGCGCGTGCAACTGATCTTCGAGCCGTTCCTGTTGCGAACGATAACCCCGCCAGAACTCCAGCAGATGAAAGGCCGCTTCGGTGGGCTTCACGCCGCGCGCTTCGCGTTCGAACAAGGTGGTGTCGAGTTCGTCTTCGAGCAGCTTGATCTGCCGCGCGATCACCGACGGCGACGTGTTCAGATGGTCCGCCGCCCCGCGCATCGTGCCGTGCGACAGCACTTCATGAAAGTAACGCAGGCGTTGCTGATTGATTTCGCGCATGTCGAAGGCTCCGGAACGGATGAGAGGAGTGTTGCTCACAGAGCAACGATACGTGAACTTGGTTGCTCTTGCTGGCACAGTCGAACGCGCTCACCATGGTTTCACCCGGAGATGGGAAGACCACAAGGAGACGCGGATGTCGACGATTCAACTCAACGAGAGCGGCGATGCCCTCTCGGCGCTCTACAGCAGGATCAACTGGCGGCTGTTGCCGCTGCTCATCGCGTGCTACCTGTTCGCGTATCTGGACCGCGTGAACGTGGGTTTCGCAAAACTTCAGATGCAGAGCGATCTCGGCTTCTCCGACGCAGCCTATGGCGTCGGCGCGGGCATCTTCTTCATCGGCTATGTGCTCTTCGAGATTCCCAGCAACCTGATGTTGCCGAAGATCGGCGCGCGTCTCACCTTCAGCCGCATTCTCGTGCTGTGGGGCATCACGTCGGCCTGCATGCTGTTCGTGCACAACGTGCCCGCGTTCTACGCGATGCGCTTCCTGCTCGGCGTCTTCGAAGCGGGCTTCGCGCCCGGCATGATCTACTACCTCTCCTGCTGGTACGGGCCGAAGCGCATGGCGCGCGCCATCGCGCTCGTGTTCGTCGCGGGGCCGCTGGGCGGGGTGGTCGGCGGGCCGTTGTCCGCGTGGCTGATGACCTCGCTCGCGGGCGTCGGCGGCCTGACGGGCTGGCAGTGGATGTTCCTCGTCGAAGGCCTGCCGTGCATCGCACTCGGTGCTTTGGTGTGGTTCACGCTCGCCAACGGTCCCGCCGAAGCGCGCTGGCTCTCGCGGGACGAGCAGCGTCTCGTCGCGGCCGAAGCCGGCGTGCATGGCAGCGGGTCGCACCGGATCGCATCGTTTCGCGAGATCGCCAGGAACCCGCGCATTCTCGTGCTGGCGCTCGCCTATTTCTGCATCATCTTTCCGATCTACGCCATCAGCTTCTGGCTGCCCACGCTGCTGAAGGAGCAGGGCGCGCACGACACCTTGAAGCTCGGCTGGTATGTCGCGATTCCGTACGTGGCCGCGGCGCTTGCCATGTACAGCGCGGGCCGCCGTTCCGACGCGCTCGGCGAGCGCCGCTACCACAGCGCGCTGCCGGCGCTCGCCGCAGCCGCGCTGCTGGTGATGACGCCGTATGCCTCCGGCAGCCTGGCCGCGACGCTGGCCCTGCTGACGCTCGCCACCGCCTGCATGTGGATGGCCTACACGGTGTTCTGGGCGATTCCTTCGGAGGTTCTGGCCGGCCCCGCCGCTGCGGGCGGCATCGCGCTGATCAACACCATCGGCTTGTCGGGCGGGTTCTGGGGACCGGCGGTGTTCGGTTGGGTCAAGTCCGCCACCGGCAGCACGAACGGTGGCCTGTATGCGATGGCCGGCATGGCCACGCTGGCCTGCGTGCTGATCCTGGCGAACCGCTGCACCGTGACCGTCACGAAGACGCGCGCGGCCTGAAGACTTTTTATCGAAGACGAAAGGATGACCAACATGAAAATCCTGATCGCAGGGTTCCAGCACGAAACCAACACCTTTGCGCCGACCCGTGCCAGCTACCAGAGCTTCATCCAGGGCGAAGGCTTCCCGCCGATGGCCCACGACGCCGACGTGCTCAAGCTGCGCGACGTGAACGTGCCGATCGGCGGCTTCATCCAGTGGGCCGAAGCGCAAGGGCACGCATTGCTGCCGGTGATCTGGGCCGGCGCGAGTGCATCGGCGCATGTAACGGAAGACGCGTACGAGCGCATTGCGGGCGCGATCGTCGAACGCGTGCGCGCCGGCGGCTTCGATGCGATCTATCTCGACCTGCACGGCGCCATGGTCGCCGAGCATCTCGACGACGGCGAAGGCGAGTTGCTGGCGCGCGTGCGGCAGATCGTCGGCGACGACATGCCGCTCGTCGTTTCCCTCGACCTGCACGCGAACGTCACGGCGCGCATGGTCGAACTGGCCGATGCGCTGGTCGCGTATCGCACTTATCCGCATGTCGACATGGCCGAAACGGGATTGCGCGCGGGTCATCTGCTTGCACAGCGCATCGCGCATGGCAGGCCGCTGGCGCGCGCGGTGCGCCGCGTGCCGTTCCTGATTCCGGTGAACGGCATGTGTACGCTCGTCGAACCCGCGCGCAGCATGTACGGCGCACTCTCCATGCTGGAGAATGAGGTCGTGTCGCTGTCGTTCGCGCCGGGGTTTCCGGCATCGGACTTCGAGGAGTGCGGGCCGGTGATCTGGGGTTATGCATATGAACAGGACGCAGCGGATCGCATGGTGGAAGCGCTGTACACCCACCTCGTTGACGATGAAGCGCGCTGGGACGTACCGTTCCTGTCGCCCGACGAAGCAGCGCGCGAGGCAATCGAAGCAAGCGGCACGGCACAAGGTCCGGTGATCATCGCGGACACGCAGGACAACCCCGGCGTGGGCGGCGACTCGAACACCATGGGCATGGTCCGCGCGCTGTTGCGCCACGGCGCGCGCGAAGCCGCCGTCGGCGTCATCTGGGACGAGCACGCGGCACGCGCGGCGCATCGGGCGGGTGTGGGCGCGCGCATCCGGCTGGCGCTGGGCGGCGGCTCGAACGTGCCGGGCGATTCACCGCTCGAAGGCGAGTTCGAAGTCGAACACCTTTCCGACGGCCGCTTCCGTTTCGACGGACCGATGCTCAACGGCATGAGCGGCGAACTCGGTCCTACGGCGTGCCTGCGTATCGAAGGCGTGCGGATTGCGGTGAGCAGCATCAAGATGCAGGTCTTCGACCGCAATCTGTTTCGCGTCGCGGGGATCGAACCCGAGCGCATGAAGATTCTGGTCAACAAGAGCTCGGTGCATTTCCGCGCGGACTTCGAGCCGATTGCATCGCGCATACTGGTCGCGAAAGCGCCGGGCCCGATGGCCGCCGATCCCGCCGATCTGCCCTGGCGCAACCTCGCCGCCCACATGCGCGTGCGTCCGATGGGCCCGACGCTCGCCGCGCTGCGCGCGTCGGCCGCGTGACGGCTTCCTTTTGATACAACGAAACAGGAGAACCCCATCATGACGGACATCATCGACACGTCGCGCCGCCGCTTGCTTGGCGTCACGCTGGCAAGCGCCGGTATCGGCATACTGCAAGCGGGCTTCGGCAATCTGGCGCAGGCCCAGACCCAGGCCCAGACCCAGACCCGTTCCGTGCCGCAGGCCGGCTTCGGCACGCTTCGCCAGATCGACGCGGGCACGCTCAACGTCGGCTACGCGGAAGCCGGTCCCGCGAACGGTCCCGTCGTGATCCTGCTGCACGGCTGGCCGTACGACATCCACAGCTTCGCCGACGTTACGCCGCTGCTCGTGGCACAGGGCTATCGCGTGATCGTGCCGTATCTGCGCGGCTACGGCACGACGCGCTTCCTGTCCGCCGATACCCCGCGCAACGGACAACAAGCGGTGGTCGCGGTGGACATCATCGCGCTCATGGATGCGCTCAAAATCAGGCAAGCCGTGTTCGGCGCGTTCGACTGGGGCGCGCGCACGGCGAACATCATCGCGGCGGTGTGGCCGGAGCGCGTGAAAGCGATGGTGTCGGTGAGCGGCTATCTGATCGGCAGCCAGCAGGGCAATCGCGCGCCGTTGCCACCGAAGGCCGAGTTCGCGTGGTGGTATCAGTTCTACTTCGCGACGGAGCGCGGCCAGGCCGGCTACGAAGCGAATCGCCACGACTTCAACAAGCTCATCTGGCAACTCGCCTCGCCGCAATGGCATTTCGACGACGCCACCTACGAGCGTTCAGCGCAATCATTCGGGAATCCGGATCACGTGGCGGTGGTGATTCACAACTATCGCTGGCGTCTCGGGCTCGCGCAGGGCGAGCCGCAATACGATGCGCTCGAACAACGTCTGGCCGCTGCGCCGACCATCGTTGTACCGACGATCACGATGGAAGGCGACGCCAACGGCGCACCGCATCCGGATCCTTCGGCCTATGCGAAGAAATTCACGGGCCCGTACCAGCATCGGAACGTGACGGGCGGCATCGGACATAACCTGCCGCAGGAAGCGCCGCGCGACTTCGCGGATGCGATCGTCGCCGCCGACCGCATGAAAGCCTGACCCGCCGATGAAACCCGCTAGCCGAGATGCGACTTCTTCGCCTTCCGGCTGGCGGCCTCTTTCGAAGTCAGCTCGTGCATGATGCCGCAGGTATCCACCAGTTGTTCGCCCTGACACTTCTCGCGCAAGGCGAGCAAGCGCGTTTGCAATCCGATCAGTTCATCGATGCGTTCAGCGACATGATGAATATGCTCGTCGACAAGTGAATTGATTGGCTGGCAACTATCTCCTGTTTCATCGATGGCACGCAGCAGCGCACGCACTTCATCGTGCGTCATGTCCAGTTCGCGGCAGTTGCGGATGAGGCGCAGGCGTTCGATGTGGCTTGCGTTGTACGTGCGGTAATTCGCTTCAGTGCGTTCCGCCTGCTGAAGCAAACCTTCTCTTTCATAAAAACGAATCGTGTCCGGTGTGCATTTCGCGATGCGCGCCAATTCGCCTATCTTCATGTGCTGATCCTTCTTGACTCTTGAGCGGCTCCAAGGTTTCTACTTGGTGCTTGATCGAGTAAGGACGTCAGTATGTTACGGCCAGAAGATATCGGCAACACGCGCCTCGGTTCACGCAGCGCGATGCAGGGCGCCCGGCCGGCTGAAGCAGGCGTGTCCGGCATCAGGAGCCGCGGCACGGCACGCACCCAGATCCACATCGAACAGATGGCGTGCGTGGCCGAGGAAGCGCTGATCCGCAAGAAGCTGGGCGGCCTGCGCGACATCGTGTCGATGAAGTTCGACCTGCTGCGCCGCATGCTGATCGTCGAACACGAAGTCGAAGCACTCGGGCCGATTCTTGCCGGCCTGCGCTCGCTTGGATTCGATCCGCGGCTCGTGCCGGAACCCGGTGCGCCGGATCATGTGTCCATCTGCCTGCTCGGCGGCGCGTGCGTCGTCGCGATGGCGTCGCAGGCGGCGAGCTGGTTCGACGCGCAGACCAGCACCATCGTCGTGCTCGCGTTGAGCGCCGTCGCCGCCTCGGGCCTGACGATGTATCGCGCGGGTCTGCGCGCGCTCTGCCGCGGGCACTTCACGATCGAAGCACTGGTCAGCATCGCCGTCACGGGTGCGCTGCTGATCGGCGAATGGCCGGAAGCGGCCATGATCTCGGTGTGCTTCGCCATCGCCGAATGGGTCGAGAAAAATTCGCTGCGACGCGCGCGCAATGCCACGGCGGCGCTGCTGAAGTCGCTGCCGGCGAGAGCCGCCGTCCTGCAAGCCGATGGCGTGTGGCGCGACTGCGCGGTGGACGACATCGCGGCGGGCGAGATCGTGCGCGTCAAGGCGGGCGAGTGCATTCCCTTCGACGGCGAGGTGGTCAGGGGCCGCTCCACCGTGAACCAGTCGCCGATCACGGGCGAGAGCCGGCCGGTCGCCAAGGGCAAGGGCGACGCGGTGTTCGCGGGCACGCTCAACGAGACCGGCACGCTCGACATGCTCGTGACCGGCGGCATCAACGAGTCGACGCTCGCCCGCATCGTGCATGCAATCGAGGAAGCGCAACTGTGCCAGGCGCCGACCCAGATGCTGCTCGAACGCGTGGTGCGCACGTGGCTGCCGGCGGTGCTGATCGGCGCGCTCGTCGTCGCGTTGCTGCCGCCGCTGGCGCTGGACGGCGGATGGTTCGCCTCGATTCATCAGGCGCTCGTGCTGCTGGTGATCGCGTGTCCCTGCGCGCTCGTGATTTCCACGCCCGTGACGATCGTCAGCGGACTGGCCCGCGCCGCGCGTCACGGCATCGTGGTGAAGGGTGGCGCGTTTCTGGAACGCGGCCGGCGTTTGCGCTGGCTCGCGCTCGACAAGTCGGGCACGCTCACGCACGGCACGCCGGTGCAGACTGCTTTCGAACTGCTCGACGCCCGCTTCGAGCAAAGCATCGTGCGTGCGTTCGCGGCCAGCCTGGCGGGGCGTTCGCCGCATCCCGCGTCGCGCGCCATCGCGCAGGCTGCGCGCAACGAACACATTCCGCGCTTCGCGGTGAGCCGCTTCGGCTCGGTGCGGGGGCGCGGCGTGTTCGGCTTCATCGGCGGACGACGTTACTGGCTCGGCAACCTGCGTCTGATGGCGGAGATCGGCCACGACGCAGACGACTTGCGGCGGCGCGTCGAGGCGCAGGAATGCGCTGCGCGCACCGTCGTGATCTTCGCCAGCGACAGCGGCGTGCTGGCGCTCTTCGCCGTGGCCGACACGCTCAGGCCGATGAGCCGCGACGCCGTCGCCCGCTTGCGCGCCATCGGCGTGCGCACGGCGGTGCTGACGGGCGACAACCCGCACCTCGCCCGCGCGATCGCGAGACAGGCTGGCATCGACCGGGCCGAAGGCGGGCTGTTGCCGGAAGACAAGCTGCGGGTCATCGAGACGCTCGGGCGCGGGGCGCCGGTCGGCATGGTCGGAGACGGCACCAAGGACGCGCCGGCGTTCGCGCGCGCGGACATTGCCTTCGCCATGAACGCGATGGACACCGACGCCGCCTTCGACACCGCCGACGTCGCGCTCATGGACGACGACTTGTGCAAGCTGCCCGCGTTCATCCGCCTGTCGAAGGCGATGCACGCAACACTGCTGCAGAACATCGCGTTGGCGGTGGGGATCAAGGTGGTGAGCATCGGACTGACGCTGGGCGGCCACGGTTCGATGTGGCTGGCCGTCTTCGCCGATACGGGCGCGAGCCTGATCGTCATTGCCAACGGGCTGCGGCTGCTGCGCACGCGGCTTCAGTAAGAGCCGGAAACCAGGAGAGTCATCCATGAAACACATGATCATCGGGCTGGCGTGCTTGCTGGGCGCGGCGTCCGCGCCGGTTCTCGCGCATCAGGACGGACCGGACGCGGGAAGGACCACGGCGCAGGCCATCGATCCGCTGGAGCAGGCCTGGCGTGACGGCTATCTGCCGCATCGCGACCGCGAATATCCGCCTACCGCGGCAAGCATTGCGCGCAACAAGCAACGACATGCCAGCGAACATCCCCAGGATGCCGCCATTGAACCGGAGAAGACGGGCAACTGACAGGCATCGCGCAAGAGAAACAACGAAGCAGCGCGACCCAGATGACGAAAACATCATCTGACGATCATCATCAGATTGCATAGTCACCCTAACATTGTGTGAAACCTTGAAATGCAGGACTTCCACCGGTCTCGCTCTCCATGCTCAAGCGCACTGCTTCTTTTGTGGTTCTCTCGATGGCCCTGTCGCGCGCCGGCGCCGAGCCGCTGTCAACGGATGCGCCGTTGACGCTCGATGCGCTGCTGTCGTCGGCGGCCGCGGCGAATCCGTCGCTGCGTGCCGCGCGCGCCGGCGCCGATGCCACCGAAGGCGCGTTCCTCCAGGCGGGCATGCGGCCCAATCCGGATGTGTCGTTGCTCCAGGAAGGCTTCGGTCCGTCCGAGCGGACCAGCACCGGCATGGTGAGCCAGCGCATCGAACTGGGCGGCAAGCGCGGGGCGCGCATGGACGTTGCCTCGTATGGCCGCGAGGCCGCGCTCGCCCGTCTCGACGCACGCGACGCGGCGCTGCGGGCGCAGGTCATCGACGCGTTCTACGGTCTGCTCGCGGCGCAACGCCAGTTGCAGGTGGCGACCGAATCCGCCGACATCGCGCGCCGCACGCTGGATTCCGCGGACAAGCGCGTGCGGGCCGGCAAGATTTCGCCGGTCGAGGCAGGCAAGGCGCGCGTGGCCGAAGCGGGTGCGCAGATCGAGTGGCAGAGGGCGCGAGCGCAAGTCGTCGTGCAGGCCGACCGGCTCGCGACCATCACCGGCGAGTCCGCGGTGCGCGAGCGGGCCATCGAGGGCGATATCGAAAGCCTGCCGACGCCCGATTCGCTTGCCGAATTGGTCGCGCGAACGGACAGCGCGCCACTGGTGCGTACCGCGAAGGCGCAGATGCTGCGCTCGGATGCGGCGATCCAGGTGGAACGCGCACGGCGCGTGCCGGACATCACGGTGAGCGCGGGCATGAAGCACGTGGTCACGGGCGGCGTGCCGTTCAACCAGGCGGTGATCGGCGTGTCCATTCCGCTGCCGCTGTTCGACACCAACCAGGGCGCGCTGCTCGAAGCAGCGCATAACGCGGAGCAGGCCGAAGCCGAGTTCGACAACGAGAGGGCGACGTTGCGGCTGCAACTCTCGTCGGCTTATACGAATTTCGAGAACGCGGCCTCTGAAGCGCAACGGCTCAGGACCGACGTACTGCCCGCCGCGCGCGACACGCTGGTGGCGATGTCGCGCGGCTTCGAGCTCGGCAAGTTCGCCTTCCTCGACGTGCTCGACGCGCAGCGCACGCTGTACCAGGAGCAGTCGCGCTACGTGCAGGCCCTGACGACCGCGCATCTGGCGTACGCGGAACTCGGGCGGCTCGAAGGCACGCCGCTGCCGTCTTCCTCCGCATCGCCCGGCGCGTTGCCGATTGCAGTTCTTCCCTGAAGGTCAGGTCATGATGCGCAAACTTCTCTATGTCGCGTTGGCGGCCGGCGGGATCGGCGCGGGCTTCGTGCTCGATGCGCTGCTGTTTTCCTCCGGCCACTCCAACGGCCAGCCGGCGACGGCCAGCACTTCAAGCAGCGCGTCCCGCCCCGGCTTCGACCAGTATCGGCTGATGGGTCTGATCATCGAGGTCGGGTTGTCGGAACAGGCGGGCGATCCGCGCCTGATCGTCGCTGCCTTCTCCAACGGCAAGCCCGTCACGCAGGGCCTGAGCGTCAGCGGCTCGCTCGCGCGGCCGTTCGCGCCGCCGCAGTCCCTGCGCTTCGTGGCGTCGGGGTCTTCCGGCGCGGAACTGGTTTCGTCGCAGGCGGTTGGCAGGCCGCATGTCTTCGACGCCACGCTGAAGGCTTCATGGAAAGGTCAGTCGGCGTCGTTCGTCTATGCGCGCAAGGACGGCCTCGTCAAGCTGAGCCCGCAGCAGGTGAACGCCGCGCGCATCGGACTGGCGAGCGCGGGTCCGGGCGAAGTGGTGACCACTTTGCAATTGCCGGGCGAAATCCGTTTCAACCAGGATCGGACGGCGCACGTGGGGCCGCGCGTCGGCGGCGTGGTCGAACGGGTGCCGGTGTCGGTGGGCCAGCGGGTGACGAAGGGGCAGTTGCTCGCGGTGATCGTCAGCACCGACCTGGCGGACCGGCGCAGCGAACTGCTGACGACGGAACGCAGGCTGACGGCCGCGCGCGTCGCCTACGAGCGCGAAAGGACCTTGTGGCTCGAACGCATCTCGGCCGAACAGGATTATCTGCAGGCGCAAGTGCTGTTGCGCGAGGCGGAGATCGCGGCACGCGGCGCGCGTCAGAAGCTCGAAGCGATCGGCGCGCCGCCGGGCGGTCAGGCGCTCAACCGTTATGAATTGCGGGCCCCGTTCGACGGCACCATCGTCGAGCGGCACGTGACGCCGGGCGAAGCCATCGCCGCCGACACCAATGTCTTCACGCTGGCCGATCTGTCCACCGTATGGGCCGAAATGGCCGTCAACCCGCAACAGCTCGACGCGGTGCGGATCGGACGCGCGGCGACGGTCAGGGCCGCCGCGTTCGATTCGAGTTCGACTGGACGCGTGTCCTATGTCGGCGAACTGCTCGGCGAAGAAACGCGCTCGGCGGTGGCGCGCGTGGTGCTGCCGAATCCGGATGGCGTCTGGCGTCCGGGCATGTTCGTGAACGTCGCGGTGGAAGCGCGCCGCGCCGGCGTTTCGGTGGCGGTGGCGAAGGATGCGTTGCAGGACGTGGAAGGCGCGGCGTCGGTGTTCGTGCAATCGGACGAGGGATTCGTCGCGCAGCCCGTGACAGTGGGCCGCCAGGACGAGCACACGGTCGAAGTCGTGAGCGGGCTTGCGCCGGGCCAACGCTACGCCGCCGCGAACAGCTTCGTGCTGAAAGCCGAGCTGGGCAAGGCCAGCGCCGAGGAGTGACGCCGCATGTTCGAGAAGCTGATTCGTTTTGCCATTGCGCACCGCTGGCTGGTGCTGCTCGCGACGCTCGCGGCGGCTGGCTGGGGCGTGTTCAGCTACCGGCAACTGCCCATCGACGCCGTGCCGGACATCACCAACGTCCAGGTGCAGGTCAACACGTCGGCGCCAGGCTACTCGCCGCTCGAAGCCGAGCAGCGCATCACCTATCCGGTCGAAACCGCGATGGCCGGTTTGCCGAACCTGCAACAGACCCGTTCGATTTCGCGTTACGGCCTCTCCCAGGTCACGGTGATCTTCAAGGACGGCACCGACATCTACTTCGCGCGTCAACTGGTCAACGAGCGTATTCAGGAAGCGCGCGACAAGCTGCCGGGGAACGTCGTGCCCGCCATGGGTCCGACCTCGACAGGTCTCGGCGAGATCTTCCTGTGGACCGTCGAGGCGAGCGGGACGGCGCGCAAGCCCGACGGCAACCGCTACACGCTCGCGGACCTGCGCGAGATCCAGGACTGGGTGGTTCGGCCGCAGATGCGCAACGTGCCGGGCGTGACCGAGGTGAACTCGATCGGCGGCTATGTAAAGGAATTCCGTATTGCGCCGAATCCGAACCGGCTGATGTCCTACGGCCTGACCCTCGCCGATATCGTGCGCGCCGTCGAGCGCAACAACGAGAACGTCGGCGCGGGCTATATCGAGAAGCGGGGCGAGCAGTATCTGGTGCGCGTGCCGGGTCAGGCGGGTTCCGTCGAGGACCTCGAGAACATCGTGCTCGCCAATTCAGGCGGCGTGCCGGTGCGCGTGCGCGATGTGGCGCGCGTGGACCTCGGGCGCGAACTGCGTACCGGCGCGGCCACGTCGAACGGCGAGGAGACGGTGCTCGGCACGGTCTTCATGCTGATGGGCGAGAACAGCCGCACGGTGGCGCAGGCCGCGGCCGCGAAGCTCGCCGACGTGAACCGCATGCTGCCGCCGGGCGTGCGCGCCGTGCCGGTGTATGACCGCACCGGGCTGGTCGAGAAGGCGGTGAACACGGTCAGGAAGAACCTGCTCGAAGGCGCGGTGCTGGTGATCGCAGTGCTGTTCCTGTTCCTCGGGAATCTGCGCGCGGCGCTGATCGTCGCGCTGGTGATTCCGCTGTCGATGCTGATGACCTTCGCCGGCATGGTGAACGCGCACGTCAGCGCGAACCTGATGAGCCTCGGCGCGCTCGACTTCGGCATCATCATCGACGGCGCGGTGGTGATCGTCGAGAACTGCGTGCGGCGGCTCGCGCACGCACAGGGTGTCGCGAACCGGGCGCTCACGCGCGAGGAGCGCTTCGCCGAAGTGTTCGAGGCCTCGCAGGAGGCGCGCCGCGCGCTGATCTTCGGGCAGCTCATCATCATGGTGGTGTATCTGCCGATCTTCGCGCTCACGGGTGTCGAAGGGAAGATGTTCCATCCGATGGCGATCACCGTCGTCATGGCGCTGGCCGCCGCGATGCTGCTGACCGTCACGTTCATTCCGGCGGCGGTTGCGCTGTTCGTGAACCAGCGCGTCGAGGAACAGGAGAGCCGGATCCTGCGGGCTGTGCGGCGCGTCTACGAGCCCACGCTGACGCGCTTCATGGCGCGGCCGCGCGGCGTGCTGATCGGCGCGGCGGGCATCGTCGCGCTGACGCTCCTGCTGGCCACGCGGCTTGGCAGCGAATTCATTCCGAGCCTGAACGAAGGCGACCTGGCGGTGGCGGCGCTGCGCATTCCGGGCACGAGCCTCTCGCAGTCGGTGGAGATGCAGAAGGCCATCGAGCAGGCGCTGAAGGCGCGGGTGCCCGAAGTCGAGCGCGTGTTCGCGCGCACCGGCACGGCCGAGATCGCCGCCGATCCGATGCCCCCCAATCTCTCCGATGCCTACGTGATGCTCAAGCAGCCCTCCGCGTGGCCGGATCCGAACAAGCCGCATGCGCGGATCATCGAGGACGTCGAGACCGTGCTCGCCGACTTCCCGGGCAATGTCTACGAGTTTTCGCAGCCCATCCAGCTGCGTTTCAACGAACTTATTTCGGGCGTGCGCAGCGACGTCGCCGTGAAGGTCTTCGGCGAGGACATGAGCGTGCTGCGCGAGAACGCCGACAAGGTGGCGGGCGCGTTGCAGAAGGTGCCGGGCGCAATCGAAGTGAAGGTCGAACAGACCTCGGGGCTGCCGGTGCTCGGCGTGACGCTTGAGCGCGACAAGCTCGCCCGCTATGGACTGAGCGTCGCCGACGTGCAGGACACGGTGCTCGCGGCGGTCGGCGGACAGAAGGCCGGCACGCTGTTCCAGGGCGACCGGCGCTTCGACATCGTCGTGCGCCTCCCCGATGACTTGCGCTCGGACATCGAGGCGATCAAGCGTCTGCCGGTTGCGTTGCCGCAGACGGCGCGCGCAACGGCCGACAGCGCGGCCTCGGGCCTCGGCATCGGCCTCGGCAGCAACGCGCCGCTGCCACGCACGCTCTATGTGCCGCTTGCGGAGCTTGCGAAGGTCGAGGTCGGCGCGGGGCCGAACCAGATCAGCCGCGAGAACGGCAGGCGCCGCGTGGTGGTGACGGCCAATGTGCGCGACCGCGATGTCGGGTCGTTCGTCGCGGAGGCGCAGGCGCGCATCGACGACAGCGTGCGCCTGCCGGCCGGCTACTGGCTCGCGTGGGGCGGCCAGTTCGAACAGTTGCAGAGCGCGGTCGGACGCCTGAAGCTGGTCGTGCCGCTGGCGTTGCTGCTGGTGCTCGTGCTGCTGTTTGTGATGTTCGGCGACATGAAGGACGGCTTGCTGGTGTTCACCGGCATTCCGTTCGCGTTGTGCGGCGGCGTGGTGTCGCTGTGGCTGCGCGGCATGCCGCTCTCGATCACGGCGGCGGTCGGCTTCATCGCGCTGTGCGGCGTGGCGGTGCTGAACGGCCTCGTGATGATCTCGTTCATCCGCAATCTGCTCGACTCGGGCGCGACGCTCGACGACGCCATTCGCGAAGGCGCGCTCACCCGGCTGCGGCCGGTGCTGATGACCGCGCTGATCGCCTCGCTCGGCTTCATGCCGATGGCCTTCGCCACCGGCACCGGCGCCGAAGTGCAGCGGCCGCTCGCGACGGTGGTGATCGGCGGCATTCTTTCTTCGACGGCGCTCACGCTGCTGGTGTTGCCGGTGTTGTATCGCCTGAGTCATCAGGTATCGCTGCGCGCGGCGCTCGCGCGTGTTCTGTCCGGCGTGCTGGCGCGCCGCGCCGGGCCTGCACGGAGTGTGGATTGATGCGTATCTTGATCGTGGAAGACGAGCCGAAAAGCGGCGCGTATTTGCAGAAGGGCTTGGCGGAGGCGGGCTATGTGGTCGACTGGGTCGGCGACGGCATTGCCGGGCAGCATCAGGCCGAGGTCGAGGACTACGACCTGCTGGTGCTCGACGTGATGCTGCCGGGCCAGGACGGCTGGACGCTGCTCGGCAACCTGCGCCGCATCAAGTCGCTGCCGGTGCTGTTCCTCACCGCGCGCGACGACGTGAACGACCGCGTCAAGGGTCTCGAACTCGGTGCGGATGATTATCTGGTCAAGCCATTCGATTTCGTCGAACTGCTGGCGCGGGTCAAGTCCATTCTGCGCCGGGGCCAGCCGCGCGAGGTCACCACGTTGCGCGTCGACGATCTCGAGCTCGACCTGGTGCGGCGCAAGGCCGTGCGCAAGAGCGACACGATCCTGCTCACGGCGAAGGAGTTCGCGCTGCTGTGGCTGCTGATGCGGCGCACGGGCGAGATCCTGCCGCGCGCGACCATCGCCTCGCAAGTGTGGGACATGAACTTCAACAGCGACACGAACGTGGTGGACTCGGCGATTCGCCGGCTGCGTTCCAAGGTCGACGACCACTACCACCCGAAACTGATCCACACCGTGCGCGGCATGGGCTACGTGCTGGAAGCGCGGAGCTTCCAGTGACGTGTTTGCTGCCGCGCACGCTGCGCGCGCGCCTGACGGTGCTGATCGTGCTCTCGACCTCGCTCGTGCTCGCGTCCACCGGCGTGCTGGTCTATGAAACGCTGAAGGGACGGCTCGAAGCGACGTCGTCCGCGGAGATGATGGGCACGGTGCAGGAAGTGCGCGCGCATCTTGCGGAGGCCGTGCCCTACGGCATACCCGAAGCCGGTATCGCGGCCGTGACCGAAACGCTCCATGGGCGGGCCAATGTGGATCTCGCGATCCTCGGTGTCGACGGACGCCTGCTGGTCTCGACGCCAGGCTTTCGGCGCGGCCCTGAGGATGCGAAACCGGACAGCCGCACGATCCGCTACCGCTATCTGACGGCCATGGTGCCGCTCGGGTCCGGGCCGCGGTCCGTCGAGGTCGTGGTGCGCTATGACCGCACGAGCGATATCGCGCTGCTGCGCGCGCAGGCGCGGACCATCGTGCTGATCCAGGCGCTCGGCGTGGTGCTGGCCGCCGCGCTCGCCTACGGCATCACGATGCTCGGCATCAGCCCGTTGCGGCGCATGGTCGAGCATGCCGAGGCCATCTCCGTGAACCGGCTCGCGCAGCCTTTGCCGGCGCTCGGCGCGACGGGCGAACTGGCGGAACTGGAACGCGCCTTCAACGCCATGCTGCGGCGGCTGAACGAATCGTTCACGCTGCTGAGCCAGTTCTCGTCCGACCTCGCGCATGACATGCGCACGCCGCTGACCAACCTGCAGGCGGCCGCGCAAGTGGTGCTGTCGCAACCGCGCGCGGCGAACGAGTATCGCGAGGTGATCGAGTCGAGCGTCGAGGAATATCGCCGGCTCACGACGATGATCGAGGACATGCTGTTCCTGGCGCGCTCGGAGCAGGCCGGTGCGCTGCTCGCGGTGCGTGCTCTGGATGCCGTTGCCGAAGCCGAGCGCGTGGCGGGCTATTACGAGTCGATGGCGGAGGAGGCGTGCGTGAGCATCGACGTACGCGGCGCGGCGGCCCTCGATGCGGACCTGCTGCTCTACCAGCGGGCCCTGAGCAATCTGCTCTCGAACGCGCTGTCGCATGCGCCGCAGGGATCGGTCGTCAGGATCGATTGCGAGGTCTGCCTGATGGACGGCGTCGACATGACGATGGTCAGTGTGTCGGACACCGGCGAGGGGATTGCGCAGCCGCATCTGGACCGGATCTTCGACCGCTTTTATCGCGTCGATCCGGCGCGCTCCAACTCGGCGGCAGGAACGGGTCTGGGACTGGCCATCGTCAAGTCGATCATGGAACGGCACGGCGGAGCGTGCGGCGTGCGCAGCATGCCGCACGTATCCACGACCTTCTGGATGGCGTTTCCGCGCCGCCCGCATCCCGCCGCGCATCCCGTTGTGCAAGCCGACGCGGCATGCGCGAGTGACTGAGACGAATCAGCGCTTGTCGTGATGATCGACGGCAGGGGCTTTTTCGCCCGCATGCACCGCCGATGCATGCACTTCCTTGTTGCGCGCGACCATTTGCTCGGAGGGCGGGTACTGGGTCTTGGTCGACGGCACATCGCCGTCATGCTGAGCCTGCACGAGCTCCTGCCTGACCTGATCGCGCGACTTGCCCTGCGCGGACGCGACGCCCGATGCGAGCATCAGTGCCATCGACGAAGTAATCAGCATGGCGGTGATGAGCGACTTCTTCATGTGAGCCTCCTTGAGTGCAGCCGGCCGGCTGGCCGAGCCTGAGAGGCAGTATGCGAGGCGCTCGGTGCCTGAAGATGACGGGCAGATGAGAAGTGCGTGAGACTCTCCGCCCGCCCATGGCAACGGTCAGGCGGCTTCTTTCTGGCGCGACCCGACGAAGTCTTTCGCCGTGATCAGGTTCGCGTAGCCGAAGTCCAGCGCCGCCATGAAAGCCGCGTGAACCAGCGCGGCCGGCACCTTCACGCCGTTGAATTCGAGGTCATGCGTGGCGCACGTGTCGTGAACCACTGTCGTGTCGTAGCCGAGATCGTCGGCATGACGCGTCACGGCGTCGATGCACATATGACTCATGTTGCCGACCACGACCACCTTCTCGATGCCGTGCGCCACGAGCATGTCGGCCAGGCCGGTTTCGCGGAAGGGATTCAGGTGATGCTTGACGATCACCTGCTCGCCGGGCAGCGGCGCCGCCTTGGGATGAATCTGCACGCCTTCCGTGTCCGGCACGAAGAAGGCGGCGCCCTCGGCCAGCGTCACGTGCTGGACATGCACGATGAAGTCGCCGTTGGCCCGGCCGGCCTCGATGACGGCGCGCGCGTTGTCCGCGGCGGCGTCGGCGCCTTCCAGCACCCATTTGCCGCCGGGGAAATAGTCGTTCTGGATGTCGACCACGATGATTGCCTGCTTGCTCATAAGTCCTCCACCTCGAAAGGCGAACAGGTCCGCGCGCCGTTAGAGCTACGAGCACGGCGCGCCGGACAGTACGGTTGCGGCGCCGACCCTGGCGCAGTACGCATCATTCTGTGCGCCGGCGCCGCCCGGCGGAATGACCCGGACGCGGAATGCAGCCTTCTCGTTTCGAGAATGGTGAAGGCCTGCCGTGGCGCCTGCCGCGCCTTTCTTTCGAATGCAAGGCAATAAAATTACTAAAACCTGTCAAATTGATTTCACAATCTTTTCCTAAAGTAGCGCGTCGAACAGCACGCCAGGCCGCATCCGGTCCGCGATGCAATGACAACAACCCCACACCAGGACTCGAAACCACACATGGCGCTGCCCACTGACCTTTCCCGCCGCAAAGCCCTCAAGATCCTCGCCGGCGCCCCGATGCTGCCGCTCGGCGGCGCCGCGACCGCCGCGCTGCTGACCACGGCCTGCGGCGGCAGCGACAGCACGGCGGCCACGCCCACGCCCAAGCCCACGGCGGCTTTCACCACGGCGGCCTTCACCGGCATGGCCGCGCCCACGCTGGCCGCACCGAACGCGATGGCCACCACGAGCGTCGCATCGTCGATGACCGTGAATTTCAGCGACGGGAGCACGCGCGCCTACAAGCTCGCCTACCAGCCATTCTTCGTCACGGGCGACACGGTGCCGAACACGGCGGGCGGCACGATCGTCGCGGGCGGCTATTTCGACATCAATAATCAGCCGATCATCGACCGCTCGGTGGCCGGCAAGGAACGCCAGTTCTTCTCGGACTGTCCGGACGGCACCTCGCTGCTGAAGCTCGACAATCCGACGGTGAAGGGCGTGAAGGGCAATGCCGTGTTTGCGGTCGTGCAGTTCGAATACACCACGCGTGACCAGAACGCGGCCAGCATGTACGGCCGCCTGCCGTCGCCCATCGCGGTGCTGACGCTGGATCAGGATCCGGCCACCGGCAAGCTTTCGCTGGTCAGCTATGCCAATGTGGATACGTCGAAGGCGAACGGCCTGTGGATCACCTGCGGCGCGAGCCTGTCGCCGTGGAACACGCATTTGTCGAGCGAAGAGTACGAGCCGGACGCGGCACTGGGCACGAAGGACGCGCAGTTCCTCGCCTACAGCAAGAACCTCTACGGCGACGAAACGAAGGCGCGTCCGTATCACTACGGCCATCTGCCGGAAGTCACCGTGAATCCGGACGGCACCGGCACGATCAAGAAGCACTACTGCCTCGGCCGTATCTCGCACGAGCTGATCCAGGTGCTGCCGGACCAGCGCACCGTGATGATGGGCGACGACGCCACCAACGGCGGCGTGTTCATGTTCGTCGCGGACAAGAAGGCCGATCTCTCGGCGGGCACGCTCTACGTGGCGAAATGCACGCAGACCTCGACGGCGGGCGCGGGCGCGGCGACGCTCACGTGGCTCAACCTCGGCCACGCAACCAGCGATGAAATCGAGAACCTCGCCAACACCCTGACGCTCGCCGACATCATGGACGTGGTCAGCGACGCGACCGTCGGCGCGACGCTGGATGCCAGCTATACGCGCATCAACTTCAACGGCGCGTTCAACTGGATCCGCGTGAAGCCGGGCATGGAGAAGGCGGCCGCGTTTCTGGAGACGCACCGTTATGCCGCGCTGCGCGGCGCGAGCATGACCTTCACGAAGCTCGAAGGCACGACCGTCAATGCGAAGGACAAAATCGTCTATTCGGCGATGTCGCAGATCGTCAAGTCGATGGTCAAGGGCGATGCGCACGCGGGCGACTTCGCCGTGGACAAGGCCATCAATTCCGGCGCCGTGTATGCGTTCAACCTGAAGGGCGGCCAGCGCGACCTGAGCGGTGCGGCCATCGACAGCGAATGGGTGCCGGTGGATATCGCCGCGCCTGCCGCGCTGGTTGGCGAGGACATTTCGGCGGACGTGCTTGGCAATATCGGCAATCCGGACAAGGTGGCGAATCCGGATAACCTCAAGTTCTCGGAGAAGCTGCGCACGCTCTTTATCGGCGAGGACAGCGGCCGGCACGTCAACAACTTCCTGTGGGCGTACAACGTCGATACGAAGTCGCTGACGCGGATTCTCTCGGCGCCGGCAGGCGCGGAATCGACGGGCCTGCATGCCGTCGACGAGATCAACGGCTGGACCTACATCATGAGCAACTTCCAGCACGCCGGCGACTGGGAACTGCCGCTGCATGCGAAGGTGCAGGCGACGCTCGATCCGCTGATCCGCGCGAACTACAAGGATCGCTTCGGCGCGGCGGTGGGTTATCTCACCGCCGATCCGACCTCGATCAAGCTCGGCTAAGCGGGCTTGTGAAAGCAGCGAAGCGCCACGCTTCGCTGCATTGCCCGCGCATCAATGCGTGGGTTCGAAGTGCGTCGCAGACGTCTTGTCGTGCGTGGCGTACTTCTCGATCATCGTCGCACTCGCGCGATTCAGACCGCTCACATCCACTGCAATCCCGTTGCGGCGGAACTTGTTCACGATGCGGTCCAGCGCATCGATGGCCGTGATGTCCCAGAAGTGCGCATGCGACAGATCGAGCCGCACCGCGCGCACCCTTTCCTTGAAGTCGAACTCGGCGACCAGCGCTTCCGACGACGCAAAGAACACCTGCCCGCGCACCACATAGCGGCGCTCGCTCGAGGCTTCGTCGAGCGTGGATTCCACCGCCAGCACGCGTCGCACCTTCGACGTGAAGAACAACGCCGAGAGCAGCACGCCGACGCCGACGCCAATCGCCAGATTGCCCGTTGCCACGACCACGATCACCGTGGCGAGCATCACCGCCGATGAACTCTTCGGATGCGTGCGCAGATTGCCGATCGACTTCCAGCTGAATGTGCTGATCGACACCATGATCATGACCGCGACGAGCGCGGCCATCGGAATCTGCTTGACCCACGGACCGAGGAACACCACCAGCACCAGCAGGAACGCGCCGGCGACGAAGGTGGACAGACGCTGGCGTCCGCCGGACTTCATGTTGATGACCGTCTGCCCGATCATCGCGCAGCCCGGCATGCCGCCGAGAAAGCCCGCGACGATGTTCGCGCAACCCTGGCCGCGGCATTCGCGATTCTTGTCGCTCGGGGTGTCGGTGTAGTCGTCGACGATGGCGGCCGTCATCAGCGATTCCAGCAGCCCGACGATGGCGATCGCCACCGAATACGGGAACACGATGCGCAGCGTATCGAACGAGAAGGGCACCTGCGGGAGTGCGAACACCGGCAGGCGGTCGGGGAACTGGCCCATGTCGCCGACGGTGCGCAGTTGCAGATGCAGAACCATGGAGATGGCCGTCATCACGATGATGCAGATGAGCGGCGACGGCACCACTTTGGTCAGTCGCGGCAGCAGATAGATGATGGCCAGACCGCCTGCGACCATCGCGTAGACGTACCAGGGCTGCGCGTTCAGCTGCGGCAACTGCGCGAGGAAGATCAGGATGGCCAGCGCGTTGACGAAGCCGGTGATGACGGAGCGCGAGACGAAGCGCATCAGCGCGCCGAGCCGCGCGAACCCCGCGCCGATCTGCAGGATGCCAGCGAGGATGCCCGCGGCCAGCACGTATTCGACGCCGTGTGTCTTCACGAGCGACGAAAGCAGCAGCGCGACGGCGCCCGTGGCCGCCGAGATCATGCCGGGCCGGCCGCCCGCGATCGCCGAGACCACGGCGATGCTGAACGCGGCGTACAGCCCGACTTTTGGATCGACGCCCGCGATGATGGAAAAAGCCAGCGCTTCGGGAATCAGCGCCAGCGCGACGACGATGCCGGCAAGCACGTCGGCGCGCACGTTCGAGAACCATTCCTCGCGCAATGTGTGGGTCTTCATGGGTGAACCTGGATGGGGAAATGAATGCAACGACCGCGGGCGCGGTAGAGCGATGCATGGGCTGCGCGGCGCTCGCATGGGCGATGGCCGGCGACGCACGTCATAGGTCCGCGAACCCCTGTCGGTCAGATGGATGTGACGAAGGAGGCTCGCGATACGCTACATAGGTGTCTGGACTGGGGCTAAAGCTGGAGCTGGAAGGAGAGCGCCGCAAGGGCTGCGGCGCGGGGGGATTTTAACCGATTTGTGTGCGCGGCTGAATCAGGGTCAAGCGGCTGCGCAGCGGGGCGCGCAGTCGATATATTCGAAGCCGGCCGCAATCGCGAAACGAATCGCGTCTTCCACATTCGGGAAAGCGCCCGGCAGCCGCACGGAACGTTCAGTGCCGTCGAGATCCTGGATGCGTGCCGTCGCGGCAAACATGTCGCCGTGCCGGACCGCTGCCGGCGTGACCATCATGTCCCTGTAGCTGAAGACCAATTCGTTCTCTCCCTGAAAGCGCTGCGGATCGGGTCGAACGGTCGTCCGGCCCCCTTTGCTTCACGTTATCGGCAGGGGCGGGCGGTTCTTTACGCTTCTGCTTAAATGCACCTCTGTTCGCGGTTTCGGGTGCCTTTCAGACGACATTTCGATTCTTTCGTATTTCATGTGATGAATGTGGCGCGCGCAACATAAGCGTTTGCTGACTTTACGCACAATCCATCCCGTCAGACCAATAAAAACAACGCCGACAAGGCCGCGCAACAAGCGGTCGAGGCATACGGGGAAGTCATGCAGCGAAGGAAGATCCTGCCCGCGAGCGGGCATGCAATCGCAGTGTGCATCGCAGTTTCAACCATGGTTCCGGGTGCTTACGCCCAGGATGCTGAAACGCCGGCCGCGGCCCACGCGGAATCGGCAAATCAGGCTCAGCCGCTCATCTCGCTGCCGAGCACGCCGACGCCCAGCCCGGTCAACCGGAGCGCGCCGCTGTCGTCCGCAAACGGCGCGCCGCTCACGCCGCGTGGCACGCTCAACGGCGCCGCCGCGCTCGAACAGAGCGCGACGCTTGCCGGCACGCCCCGGGCGCGCACCGCCGACGTCACCAATCAGCAGCCGCTCACTGACGCGCTCGGCGGCGTCGTCACCACCGATACCGTCACGCTCGCCGGCCAGGACTTCTACACCTGGTTCGCGCAGGCGTGGAGCGGCATTCCGCTGTCGGACCGCTACATCGTCTCGGTGCACGAGCGGCCTTCGGCGCGCTACGGCAGCCTCGTGTGGGTGGAGTTCGGGCAGCGCCGCGTCTTCCAGGCATTCCTGCCCATCGCCCGGGCGAACGTGCGGCCGGTGGCGGAAAACGCCGCGCAGATCGCGTTCCAAAACGTCATGCAGGCGGACCTGACGCGCCTGCTCTTTCGCGACGCCGACATGGCGACCGACGAACTCTAAAAAAAGCTCCAAGGCCAATACGGGGAACACACGATGAAAACGAATGCGCTTGTCCGCAGCGCGGCGCTCGCCTGCGCGCTCACGCTGCCGCTCGTCGCGGCACATGCCACGCAACTCGTCTACGAGCCGGTGAATCCGAACTTCGGCGGCAATCCGCTGAACGGCACGAACCTGCTCAATGAAGCGAACGCTCAGAACAAATACAAGGATCCGTCGCTGAGCGATCTCGGTTCGAGCCAGTCCACGCTCGACCAGTTCAACAACCAGTTACAGCAGGCGATTCTTTCGCGGGTGGCGTCGTCGATCTCGAGTTCGATCGTCGGTGCGGACGGCACGCTGCATCCCGGCACGATCAATACGGGCAACTTCTCGATTGCGATCACGCAGGTCACCGGCGGCAACCTGCAGGTGACGACGACCGACAAGACCACGGGCGCATCGACGACCTTCGTCGTCGGCAATGGACAGTGAGACGGGCACACGAGCAATGAACACGAACGCAATCAAGAAGACCGCACTGGGCGCCGCCGTTATCGCCACGATGTTGCTGACCGGCTGCGTGACCGCGCCGATGCCGCCCGCGAGCAACGCCACGCTCACGCCGCCGACCCGCATCACGCGCGACCTCACGCACCTGCCGCCGCCGAAGGGCAGGATCGTCGCGGCTGTGTACGGATTCCGCGATCTGACGGGACAGTACAAGCCTTCGCCGGACAGCTCGTTCTCGTCGCAGGTGACGCAGGGCGGCGCCTCCTTCCTCGTGAAGGCGATGCGCGATTCAGGCTGGTTCACGCCGGTCGAGCGCGAGAACCTGCAGGACCTGCTCACCGAACGCAAGATCATGCGTGCGCTGGAAACGCCCGACGACAAGAACCGCGCCGGTTCGAACCTGCCGCAGATCGGCGCGCTGGCGCCGGCGAGCATCGTGCTCGAAGGCGGCATCGTCGCGTACGACACGAATATCCGCACCGGTGGCGCGGGCGTCGCGTATCTCGGGATCTCGGCGTCGCAGCAGTATCGCGTGGATCAGGTGACCGTGAACCTGCGCGCCGTGGATATCCGCAACGGCACGATCCTCAACAGCGTCTCGACCACCAAGACCATCTATTCGATCCAGGTGGATACCGGCGTGTACCGCTTCATCGGCTTCAAGGATCTGTTGCAGGCCGAACTCGGCATGACGCGCAACGAGCCGCAGCAACTGTGCGTGAACGAGGCGATTGAATCCGCGCTGGTGCATCTGATCGTGCAGGGCGTCGCGAACCAGTCGTGGTCGCTCGCCGACATGAAGGACTGGTATGACCCGACGGTGCAGCGCTACCTGCAGGAGAACCAGGGCTACGTGCAGACGATGGAAGACGCAAACACGCCGTACAACCCGGTGAAGATCGATCCGCCCCGCTCGCTGGGCGGCTGAAGCGAACATGAAGGAGACACGAATGAATCCACCGCGTGCGCCGTGGCGCGCATCCAAGATCGCGTTCTGTGCGGGGCTGAGCGCGATCGTGAGTCTGTCGCTGGCGGTCTTTGCGGCCGATCTCTCGCCGGTCTCGGACTTCGGTCCGCCCGAGCCGGGCTTCGGCGGCGCGACGCAAGTGGCGCGCGTCGTGCAGAACGGCGCGGGCAACCGGCTGAGCGCCGTTCAGACGGGGCAGAACGGGCTGCTGGCGAACCAGGCGGGCGTGGCCAATGCCGCCGCCACCGCGCAGGCAGGCAATGACAACTGGACGGTGTTGCAGCAGAGCGGCACGGCCAACCAGTACGCCGGGTATCAGGCCGGCATGCTCAACCGGTCGATCGCGATACAGAACGGCAGCGGCAATGAAGCAACGGTGACGCAGATTGGAAGCGCGATGTCATCGCAAGTCACGCAGTACGGCAACAACAACGAAGTTTCGATTCTGCAGAACCGCAATGGCTCGGGTTTGTCGGTCACGCAGACCGGCAACGGAGCAAGAGCGGCGGTGCTGATGAAGTAGGCAGGAGGAGCGGGACCGGCGGATGGCAGGGGCTGTCCGTCGTCGGGGGTTGATTCAAAACAAGTCGTGAGACCGTAAGTCATCAAAACACACACCAACGAGGCAATAAAAATGAAAGTCAAGGCAATCGTCATCGCTATGGGTCTGGCAGCACTGGTTTCGACGTCGGCATTCGCTGCGAGCGTGGGCTCGGTCGGTGAAAGCGCAGTGGTCGAGCAATACGGCAACGGCAACTGGGCCGGCGTGAAGCAGACCGCTTCGAGCTATGACCAGGTCAACGTGCTGCAAAACGCCGACGGCGCCAGCGCCAACGTCAAGTCGAGCAACGGCGGCGGCAACGTCACCGACATCAAGCAGATCGGCCAGGGCACAAACGGCGCGTCGAACCTGAGCGCGGACGTGACGCAACAGCAGACGATCGGCGAACGCACGACGGTGCGCCAGACGGGCCACGACAACAGCGTGACCGTGTCGCAAACGGCCTCGGCTTTCGATACCGATACCGTCAAGCAGGAAGGCAAGAACGATTCGGCCACGATCACCCGCAGCGGTTCGAGCTTCAACACGGTGAACATCGACCAGGGCACGGGCAAGACCGCCGGCACGAGCGATGGCGCCAAGGCTACGGTGACGCAGACGAATACCATCGGCAATCGCGTCGACGTGCTGCAAGGCAAGGACAACGGCATCGCGACGGTGACGCAGACGGGCGGCGGCTATAACGGCGCGCGCATCGAGCAGACGGGCGGTCATACCGACGGCAAGATCGAGCAGATCTCGGAAATCGGCGACTCGGTGTCGATCAAGCAAGGTGACTTCGCGCGTGCCCAGGTGCATTCGGAGAACGGCGGCAGCAACACGACCACCATCACCCAGAGCGGCGCGGGCGCACCGCATTACGCGCAAGTCACGCAGGGCAACGCCGTCAATGAAACGACGACCATCATGCAGACGGGTTCGGCCTACAACACGGCGTATGTGGACCAGTATCGCGAAGCCAACGATCACACGCTTGTGATCCAGGACGGCGATCGCAACACGGCAGCCGTGCATCAGACGGATGGACGCGGCAACACGGCGCTGGCCGTGCAGGTCGGCTCGACCAACACGATGGACCTCACGCAGCAAGGCGCGTTCGAGTCGACGCTGCTGGCCGGGCAAGGCGGCTTTCATAACGACATGAAGGCATCGCAGTCGGGTACGCGTGAAGAGCTGGCGCTGGCACAGGTCGGTAACTTCAACGGCGCGTATGCTTCGCAGGACGGCGGCTATAACAGCGCGTCGATCACGCAGGTCGGCAATGCGAACCTGGGCGTGGTCTCGCAGAGCGGCTTGGGCAACTCGGCGTCGATCGCACAGGGTGGTTCGTTCAACAAGGCCGTGATCGTCCAGAAGTAAGCGGCGTTTGAAGGCTGGATGAGGTTGTGCGGGCGGGAAGCTGAGCTTCCCGCCCGCTTTTTTTTGGGCCGTGACGGGCGTGCTTTCAGCCCGTGTGCTTCCCGAGACGCTCCAGCGGAACGTCGTAGGTTTCCCTCATTGAATAGATCGACACCGCGGACAACAGACACACGCACGCCGTGAAGACCGCCGGCATCACCCACGGCGCGGTGCCGAACTTGCCCACCAGCGCCGTTTCGATCAGCGGTGCAAAGCCGGCGATCGCGAAGCCGAATTGAGTGCCGATCGCCATGCCGGAGAGTCTCACTTGCGTAGGAAAGCGCTCGGCGTACGTCGCCGGCCAGACGGCGTTCGTGATGCTGTAGACGATGCCGCCCAGGAATACGCCCGTCGCGAGCACGAGCGCATCGCTTCCGGTCGTGATCGACCAGAGAAAGAGGGCGGCGGCAATCGCACACAGGATGTTGCCCGCGATGAACACCGGACGCCGCCCGATGCGGTCGGAGAGCGTCGCATAGACCGGGATCGTGAACACCGCGATCAGATTGCCGATGATCGCTGTCCACAGCATCGTCGATGTGCTGATGTGATGGTCGAATGTGCGCGAGAACGACAGCGCGAACACGGCAAATGTCGTCCCGACGGATGCAATCAGCGCGGCGAAGAACACTTGCAGCAGTTCCTTGCGATACGTCGTGAGGAGTGTCTTGAGCGGCGCGCGCGGAACGTCGCCATGTGACGCTTCGCTCTGGAAGGCGGGCGTTTCTTCGAGCCGCGAACGCACGATGAAGCCGACGATGACGACCACCGCGCTCAGCCAGAACGGCACGCGCCAGCCCCACGAGAGCAATTGATCTTCCGACAGCAACGCGGCGAGCGGCAGCACGACGGCCGGCGCCAGCACCTGACCGCCTTGCGTTCCACTCAAGGTCCAGCTGGTGTAATAGCCGCGACGATGCGCGGGTGCGTGTTCGAACGACATCGAATTTGCCCCGGCCTGTTCGCCGGCCGCCGAGATGCCCTGGAGAATGCGCAACAGGACGAGCAACGCGGGCGCGAGCAGCCCTGCGTTCTGATAACTCGGCAGGCAGCCGACGAGAAACGTCGAAACGCCCATCAGGAGCAAAGTGCCGACCATCACGACTTTCCGGCCCAGACGGTCGCCATAGTGTCCCATCAGGAACGAGCCGAGGGGACGGGCCGCATACGCGACGCCGAACGTGGCCATCGAGGCGAGGGTTGCGGCGGCCAGGTCGCCGGGGGGGAAGAAAATGCGCGGGAAGACGAGCGCGGCTACCGTGCCGTAGATGAAGAAGTCGTAGTATTCGAGCGCACTGCCGATCCATCCGGCGATGGCGGCTTTTCTCGCCTGGCGTCGGCTGTCGGCCGGTGCGGACGTTGTCGTGTCGCCGGTGCGTATCGTGTTTGTCGTCATGTCTGTCTCCGTTTATTTGTTGGAAGTTTCAAATCAGCGGCCACGCGCTGCTTTGAAGCAGCCGGCCGGTGGACTGTCGAACGAGGGCCGCGCGCTTCGTCGGATCCGGTTCGCGAGCGAGCGGCACCTCCGCCGCTAGTGGCACGTCCTTCGGCAACGCATCGAGAAGCTCGCGCAAGGGCAGGCCGCCTTCGCCCGGCAAGAGCCGGTTGCCGCGTGCCTCGTCGACAATCCCGTCACGCGCCGGCGATGCAAGCGGCGCATCGCACAGCTGCACGCTGCCGATCCATGCGGGATCGAGCGCCGCCACCGCTTCGACCGTGCCGCCCGAGCGGAACAGATGCAGCGCGTCGATCAGCACGAAGGCGTTGTCTTTGTCCAACGCCTTGACGATATCGACCGCGTCTTCCAGACGGGCGACCGGGCGCCAGATCATGAATTCGATGTCGAGCGCGAGGTTCAACGGCCGGGCGAGATCGCATAGCGCGCCCAGTCGGTCAATCACGCGCGTACGCTCCGGGTCATCGATATTGATGCATACGCGCCGTGCACCGAGTTCCGCGCCTGCTTCGAACACCGGGACATAGTCGTCGATGCAAGTATCGGCGGCGAGTCGAATGACTTCGATGTCCGAGACCGTGACATCGTGCGCTTCCATGAGCCGCAGCGTGTCGCGCAATTCAGGCGATCCCGCGCGCAGCGGATACGCAAGCCCGCCGGGAACCGGAGAACACAAGCGGATGCCGACAGCTCGAAATCCCGCTTGCGCCGCCAGTGAAATCAGATCCGGCGGCCCGACGTCGAGCACCGTGAGATGAGCCAGGGAGAGTCGTTTCATTGCACTGTTCCTGTGGCTCAGTAGGTCGCACGTCCGCCGGTCAGATCGAACGCGGCGCCGGTCGTGAACGAGCACTCTTCCGTTGCGAGCCACGCGACCATCGACGCGACTTCGTCGGGACGGCCCGCGCGTCCGAGCGGAATCTTGGCGAGCACGAAATTGCGGGCGTCGGTCGTCATGTTGCGGAGCATTTCCGATTCGATGGCAGCCGGCGTGACGCAATTGACGCGAATCTCCGTGTCCGCGAGTTCCTTGCCCAACGATTTGGTCAATGCAATCACGCCCGCCTTCGACGCGCCGTACGCACCCTGATTCGGATTGCCTTCCTTGCCGCCGACCGACGACAGGTTGACGATGCGCCCATGCCGCGCACGGCGCAGATACGGCAGCGTTTCGCGGCAGCAGACGAACACGCCCGTGAGATTGATGTCGATGACCTGTCGCCAGGCATCGACCGAATACGTTTCGACAGGGCCGATCGGGCCGTTGATGCCCGCCGCGTTAATCAACACGTCGATGGAGCCGTAGTGTTCAGCGACGGACTTCGCTGCGACGGCCACGCTGGCGGCATCCGTCACGTTCACCTGAGCCGATGAAACCGCACGGACGTTTTCGGCCGCCGCCCGAGCGGCTGCGCCGTCGATATCCCACAGCACGACCCTGGCGCCGGAAGCGACGAATCGCTCGGCGATCGCATAACCGATCGCCCCCGAGCCGCCGGTAATGACACACACGCGATGATGCAAATCCAGCTGGTTCATCCTTCTGTCTCCAAGAGTTCGACATCGTTTGAACCGATACTAGGGACTAACGCCCGCTTTGTCGTATGCCGAAAGTCAGCTAACGTATAACTTTTGGTTAATCGTCCGGACGGCCGCCATGCGCTTCAAGCTTCGCCATATGGAGGTGTTTCGCGCGGTCATGTTGACCGGATCGATCAATGCGGCGTCGAAGCTGCTGTTCGTCTCACAGCCCGCCGTCAGCAAGCTGGTGTCGCATGTCGAGACGACGCTGGGGCTGCGCCTGTTCGAGCGCTCGAAAGGCCGTCTGGTGCCGACCGCCGAGGCGCATGCGCTGTTCAGGGAGGTCGAGCAGGTTTATCAGGCGGCAGTGCGCGTGGACGAGTTCGCTCATGCACTGGCGCTGGGGCCGTCGAGTCTGCTGCGCGTGTCGTGCAGCGCATCCTTGGCGATGAGCGTGGTCGCGCCGGCGCTCGTTGAATTGAAGCGAAGGCTGCCTGCGCTGACGGTGAGCTGGCAAACCACGCTGATGGCCGACATGCCGATGGAACTGCTCAGCAAGGAAGCGGAGGTTGCCATCGCCGCGATGCCGGTCCTGCACGAGCACCTGGAAAACGTTCCGTTCATGGTGGGCAACATGGTCTGCGCGATGCCGGAAGGGCACAGACTGGCGGCTCGGCAGGAAGTGTCGCTCGCGGATCTGGCCAACGAGCCCGTTGTGCTGTTCAAGCGCGACATTCCTTTTGGCACGGTGATCGCGCAGGCCTGTCAGCAAGCCGGCGTCGAACTCAGGTCGACGATCGACGTGATGCGCGCCGATCAGGCGCTTGCCCTCGTGGAAGGCGGACTGGGCGTGACGATCGTCGATAATTTTGCGACTACGGGGAGCGCCTTGGTCATTCGCCCGCTGCGTGAAGCCATCGGCTTGACCGCGCACTTCGTGTACTCGCGATTTGCGCCGCCGTCGCGGAATGCGAGCGTGTTCATGCAGTCCGTGTACCGGCAGGCGACGCTTCTGGAACGTGCGATTCCGGATGCCTTCGTGCCCGAATGACGGTCGAGCTGCGATGGGCTTGTCGCCACGCCAGTTTCACTCCGCACGTCGCGCGCTGTTCGCTCTCAACTCCTCCAGTCGCGACAAGAACAGTTCGACAATAGGCGCCGCGTTGCCGGGACTCGTGCCGACCACCAGATCGATGGTCGGTGCTTCGCCTTTCAACGGACGGCTGACCACGGACCAGGGCATCAGGTTCTGCACATACGCCGGTATCAACGTGACGGCCCGCGTCGAGGCGATCAGCGACATCACCATGGCCGGATTGTCGACCCGTTGCGCCACCTCCACTTCAACACCGGCTTTCGTCAGATAGCCGTCGATGACCTGCCCCAGCACCTTCGCCTTGTCCGCCATCGCGATGAACGGCTGATGCCGCAGGTCCTCCGGGCGCACGGCTTTGCGCGCGGCCAACGGATGATCGCTCGGCATCAGCACGACCAGCGGCTCCTGGTCGATGATCCGGTAGTCGAGGCCGTGGCCGGGTTCGGCGCGCATGAACGCGACGTCGAGCTTGCCGTGCGCAAGCGCGCTGGCCAGTTCCGTCGAGTAGTCGCTCGTGACGGTGACCTCGATGTTCGGCAATTCGTCGCGCAACAGATGCATGGCCTCGGTCAGCCAGGTCATCTCCTGACCGGTCAAAAAGCCCAGTGCCAGGCGCGGTTTGGCGGGCTGCGCCGCGCGTCGCGCCGCTTCAACGGCGGCGTCCACCTGGGCCATCGCGAGCCGCGCATGATCGAGAAACGCGCGACCTGCGTCTGTCAGCTCGACGCCGCGCGCACTGCGCTGCAATAGCGCGGTGCCAACCCGATCCTCGAGATCGCGAATCTGCCGGCTCAACGAGGGCTGTGAAGTGTGCAAGCGGTGCGCGGCTGCCTCGGTCAGGCTGCCGGTCTCGGCGACCGCAATGAAGTAGCGCAAATGCCGTAGTTCCATCGCCTGGTTCTCCATGCCTGCGAGGCATGCCCACCCGCCTCGAAAGTCTTTCTCATCGACGCAACGGGCGCCTAAATTAACTCCTGTCAGACCCGATCCCCGCTGCGAACGTAACGCATGAGTCATGCATCGCAGCGATACCTTACAGGAGTTTCACCATGAACCAGCCCGTTGTTCTCATTACTGGCGCGTTGACCGGCATCGGTCGCGCTACCGCCATCGCCTTCGCTCGCTCCGGCGCGCGGCTTGTCGTGTCTGGCCGTCGTCCGGCCGAAGGTGCCGCGCTCGAAGCCGAATTGCGCGAACTCGGCGCTGAAGCCTTGTTCATTCAGGCCGACGTACGCCACGACGACGAGGTCCGCGATCTCGTCGATCAGACCATCGCCCGCTTCGGCAGGCTGGATGTGGCGGTCAACAACGCCGGCACGGAAGGCACGCCGGGTCCGATCACCGACGTCTCGCCGGCAAGCTACGCGGCGACCTTCGACACCAACGTGCTGGGCGTGCTGCTGAGCCTCAAGCACGAACTGCGCGTCATGGCCGCGCAACGGTCGGGCAGCGTGATCAACATCTCATCGACCTATGGTCATGAAGGCGCCGCCTATGCGGTGATTTATGCCGGCAGCAAGCACGCGGTTGAAGGGTTCACGAAATCGGCGGCGCTGGAAGTCGCCGGCACGGGTGTGCGCGTCAATGCGATCGCGCCCGGGCCGACGGACACCGGCATGCTCGACCGCTTTACCGGCACCGCCGAGCGCAAGGCAGCCCTCGCGAGCAGAGTGCCGCTCGCGCGGATCGGCACGCCCGAGGACATCGCGGCGGCGGTGCTGTATCTGGCGTCGGACGGCGCCGCGTTCGTGACCGGGCAGATCGTCACGGTCGACGGCGGCAAGACCGCGGGCTGAGCAATCAAGGAGCAGACATGCAAACGCTAAAAGGCAAGACCGCGCTGGTGACGGGCGCTTCGCGCGGCATCGGACGCGCCAGTGCGCTGGCGTTGGCGCGGGCGGGCGCGCAGGTGCTGGTGCATTATGGCCGCGGCGAGCAGGAAGCCGACGCGGTGGTCGACGAGATCCGTCGGGCGGGCGGCACTTCGGAGAAGATCGCCGCGGACCTGCGCGCCGCCGATGGCCCGCATCTGCTTGCGCAGCGCACGCGTGCCATCGTCGGCGATCGTCTCGACATCCTGGTGGCCAATGCGGGCATTGCCGGGTCGGCTACGATCGAAGAGACCACGGTGCAGCAGTTCGACGATCTGTATGCGGTCAACGTACGTGCGCCGTTCTTCATCGTCCAGCAGTTGCTGCCGGTCCTGTGCGAGGGCAGCAGCGTCGTGCTGCTGTCATCTCTGGTGGCGCACGCGGCGCTCGGTACGCTTTCGGCCTATGCGGCGACCAAAGGCGCGATCGACACGCTGGTCAAACATTTCGCCGCAGCGCTGGGCGAGCGCGGCATCCGCGTCAATGCGGTGGCCCCCGGCATCGTGCCGACCGATATGTCCAGTTTCGCGAAGACGGACGCGGGGCGGGATGTCGCGCTCGGCATTCAGGCGCTCAAGCGCATGGCCGAACCCGGTGATATCGGCGCGGCGGTGGCGTTCCTTGCGTCCGATGAGGCCCGATGGATCACCGGCGATACCTTGCGCGTGGATGGGGGATCGAAACTTTGACGGAGTGAACGGTTCCAAGCCTCCTTCCTGCCGCCCGACGCCCGGTAGCCCGGGCGTCTCTCAAGAAGTGCACGAACCATCGGGCGGCCACAGATCAGCTATCGAATACCGGATAAGAAGCCGATCGGATGGTGGCCAGCGTCTCATCTCGCGAAAGCAATCCGGACGTCTCCAGTATCTCGACCAGCGACCGGCCTTCAGCCACCGATTGCCGCGCGAGTTTGCTCACCCGCGCGTAGCCGATTTTCGGCACGAGCGCGGTAGCCACCGCCATCGATTCGAGCAGATGCTGCTCGTTGCGTATGCCGTTCGCTTCGATGCCCGCGACGCATTTCTCGCTGAACCGCGTGATGCCATGGGACAGCATGGCGATACTGTCGAATACCCGTGACGCCACCACCGGCTCGAAGTGATTGATCTCGAGTTCGCCATACTGGACCGCCTGCGCCACCGCCACGTCATTGCCGACCACTGCGAAGCTCAACTGGATCATCGCCATCGGCAGGACCGGATTGACCTTGCCTGGCATGATCGACGACCCCGCCTGCGCCTCGGGCAATGTCAGCTCTCCGAGTCCGCCGACCGGCCCCGACGACAGCATCGTCAGATCCGAGGCGATCTTCGCGAGTGAAACCGCGCAGGTGCGCAACTCCGCCGAGACGCGCGAGAACACATCCATGTTCTGCATCGCATCGAAAGAGTTGGCCGGCGCCTGGTAGTCGACGCCCGTGACCTGACGAAGATGCGCGTACACGGCGGCACGATAACCCGCCGGCGCGCCGAAGCCTGTGCCGATGGCCGTGCCGCCGAGCGGCAAGGTGCGCAGCTTGTCACGTACCGCGGCCAGTTCATCGGCGAGACGCGACGTCAGCGATGCATAGCCGCCAAAAAGCTGGCCCAGACGCATTGGCTGCGCGTCCTGCAAGCAGGTGCGGCCCAGATGCAGGATATCGGCGAACTCGGTTTCCTTGCGCCGGAAGAGGGCAGCGAGTGCCGCGATGTGCTCGACGAGCGTGCCGAGCATCGCGTGTGTGGCGATCTTCAATGCTGCGGGATAGACGTCGTTGGTGGACTGCGAGCGGTTGACATGATCGTTCGGATGGACGATCTCATAGTTGCCGGCCGCATGCCCAAGAAGGTGCTGGGCGCGATTGGCGATCACCTCGTTGAAGTTCATGTTGGTCGACGTGCCGCCGGACCCCTCCATCAGGTCCACGACGAGCGACGTGTCGAAGCTGCCTCCAATCACTTCTCCGCATGCCGCGACGATCGCATCGCATTGCTCGCAGGTGAGCACTCCGTTGTCGCGATTGGCCAGCGCCGCCGCCCATTTGACCTGCGCGAAGGCATCGCGGAAGGCTGGATAGTGAGCGATGCTCAACGGAGAAACCGTTAGGTTATCGACGCCGCGAACCGTGTTCACGCCGTACAGTCTGTCACGCGGGATGCTGACCTCGCCGACATAGTCACGCTCGACGCGAGCGTCGCTTTCAGTATTCGCTTTCATGAATCGTCCTTTCACGCTTGCCCTGCATGCGCCGTGTCATGCTCCGGCCTCGATCGCTCCGCCGTTCGCCTTGATGATCTGTGCCATGACGGCAATCTCGTCGAAGATTCGCACTTCGCGAATCACTTTTCCGTTGCGCACTTCGAAGTGCGACGAGCCGAGGATGTTGAGCGGCGCGCCGTTGGCCTCGCCATAGACGGGCGATCCGCAATACGTTCCGCGCAAGAGCCACACCGTGCCGATGCGCAAACCCAGATCAGGCGACTCGTGCACGACGAAATCGCGAATCTCCACCTGCGCGTCGGGAATGAACGAGAGCAGGCTCATCAACTCCATTTGATACGGCGCAATGCCCATTACCCGCCGCAATCTCACGGTCTGACAGACAATCGTGTCGCTGAAATAGCGGGGCACCATGTCGAAGAATCGGCCGTTCCAGACGTTCTCGAACATCTCCGCGATCATCTCGCATTCGGCCACGTAACGATTCGGGCGCGCGCCCGAAATCCCGGCCTTGACCGGATTCGCGATACGTCCTGCGAAAGGCGCAGCTTCACCGCCGGCATCCATGGCCTTGCCCAGAACCGGGGAGTGGGCCGCGAGTTGCGCGGCGATCTTGTAGGGATCGAGGCCGAGATGCTGAAGCACCGCATATTCGTCGCGAATCACCCACTCCTCGACCACCTTGTTATCTACCACCACACAATGCGCCATACCGCGGTTGACCCAGTCCTTGCCGGTCGGCGGGCCATAGGTCCAGTGCCCAAGATGCGTCGCATTATTGAACACGCGATGCGCACTCACGAATCCATTCGCACCGCGCTGCTCCCAGATCACGTCGTCGTGGCCGCCGCCGCGATTCGGAAACGCGACCATCTTTTGAATCGAGTTCTTCATGACATGATCGAATCCGTACGTTTCGCCGTAGCACGTATGGACTTTCACGTCCTGAGCGTAATGGTCCTTGAGATGCCCGAGGCCACGCGTGATCCAGATCTTGTCGGTCCAGCTCGTAATGTATTCGCGCGGGTTGCGGTAAGGCGCGTAAGCAGCCGGATTGATGTCGTCGAGTTGCTCATTCATGTCGTGCTCCTTGAGTAGGGGATTGTTGAAGTATTGAAGCAGGTTCGTACGGCAAGGACGAAGCCAAGGTGCTAACCGTAAACCTCGAAGCATTGCCGCAGGGATGCGGTGTCCATGCCGCGTGCGAGGCCGAGCATCAGCAAGATGCGCGCTTTCTGCGGATTGAGCGAATGTGCCGCGATGGCCCCGTAGTGAATGTCGTCCTCGCAAGGACTGACCGTGCCGAAGGGGACGCGGCTGGACCGCACGAACGCCACGCCGTGTTCACGCGCCATGGAGGCGCCTGCCTTGGCCGCCGCCGAGAAGGTGCCGTTACCCGTACCCGCGAACACGATCCCGCGCGCGCCCGCGGCGATCGCCGACCGGTAGAAATGCTCGCCGGCATGTTGATGGCCATAAACGATGTCGACTTGCGGCAGCACACGAGGCGGTTCGCCCGCCAGGTCGACCGTGTTCGCCTCGGGCCGTGACGGCACGGCACGGAAAACCACCTCCGCGCTGCTTACGCTGCCGAGACAGCCGAGCGGCGGGTGGCTGAATGCGCTGGTCGCGCTCGTGTGGAGCTTCGCTGCGGCCTGCGCGGAAATGATCTGTTCGTCCATCACGACCATCACGCCACGGTCTTGCGCGCCTTCGTCGCTCGCGACCTTGACGGCGTGAAGGAGATTCAACGGCCCGTCCGCGCTGAGCGCCGAAGCCGGCCGCATCGCGCCGGTCAGCACGACAGGTTTGGCGCTCCGGGTGATCAGGCTGAGAAAGAAGGCCGTTTCCTCCAGCGTATCCGTGCCGTGCGTGATGACCACGCCATGCACGGACGCATCGTCAAGTCGCGCCTGAACCGCGCGGGCGACTTGCAGCAACAGCACATTGTCGACTTCCTGACTCGAGATGCAGGCGATTGATTCACTCTCTATCTCGGCGATCGTCGCCAACTGGGGAACCTGGTCGAGCACGCTCGCCAGCGTGCCGGTCAGCGTATAGCCGCGCGTTTGCCCGGCACCCGGTGCACTGGCCGCAATGGTTCCTCCCAGTCCCATCACGACGATACGACGCTTGCGCGCCGCGTCACGCTCGACGCTTGTCATCTGAGGTACCTCGCATTCATGACGTGATCCATGGACGGTGCGCAGATCATGCGCCCGCGCGGCTTTCAACATGCGCGAAGATCTGCTTCCAGACCGAGACTTCGTCGGTCACGAAGAATTCCGTCATGACCTTGTCGGCGGTCATGTTCGCGTGCGACATGCCCATGATGTAGACGGGCGCCCCGGTCGGCTCGCCGAAGTGCCCGAATCCCGTATGCGTGCCCGTCAGCGACCAGCGCACCGCCACGCGCACGGGCTGCTCGGGATCCCGGTTGACGCGCGCGCTTTCGATCTTCAGCACCGCATCCGGAAACGAGGCCAGATAGCCGAGCGCAAAGGTGTCGATATCGCTGTGACCATAGAGCACGTTGCCGCCTGGCGCATGAAAAGCCGCGCCATGGAAGTACAGGTCGCGAATCGCGGCCGTCTCCTTGTCGTGCCAGAGCCGCTTCATGCCGCGCAGATACGCCTGTGCCGCATCGTCGTCCTGCATGGTGGGTGTATATCGGCTCGGCTTGTCATGCGCAGGCACGAAAAACGAAATGGGCACGCCCTGACGCAACTCGCGGTCGGTCATCTGGCGTGCAAGCGTGCGCGCATCCGATCCGAGGCAACGTGCGAATGCAGCCTGATCGCGCACCAGCCATTCTTCTACCACCATTTGGTCACGCACCCAGCAATCCGCGATGATGCGGCTACGCACCATGCGGCCTTGCGCGGCGCCTAGAATCCCGTCTCCCGTATGCCGCATCACCGAGGTCAGCCGGTGCGAGGACAGGAACGTGCCGTCCTCGTAGGGCGTCCAGATCACGTCTTCGCCGACAAGCTGCCTGTCCGGGAACTGATGCAAGGTCTGAAGGGTCTGCGCCGTCACGCCCTCGTTACTGCCGGTGAAGCCGGTGGCCGCTCGCAGGAGAATGTCCGGGGCATAGTACTTCTGCAATTTTCCGCCGATGCCACGGTCTTCCCAAATCTCGCGTGTGATGCCGTAGATGAAGTCGGGAACGGTTCGGTACGGGCCAAGATCCATGCTCACGTCGGTTTCCTTGTTGGAAGATGCGTTGGTCGAAAGGTTCAGAAGCGGTGACGAATGCCGGTGACGACCGCCAGTTGCCGGTTCGTCGAGGAAGCCGTGGTGAACGCGAACTGCGCGAGCGCAGGCGAGCCCATGGAATTCGTGCCGCTCGCGGTCTGTCCGTAGCCCCAGAGATAGACGTCGGTGCGCTTGGACAGGCTATACGTTGCGCCGAGATCGATCTGTCGATAGATGGCGCCGGGTGCGCCATTGACCGAGTTTGACCGGGTATAGATGAATGCCGTTCCGACCTGCAAGGCCGGCGTGAACCGGTAGAGGTAGTTCGCTTCGAACGAGTTCAGGACACCCGTGCCGGAATACCCTTCAGGATTCGGTCCCGCGCCGCTTCCGAGTCCTTTGAACGCTACATTGCTGAAGGTTCCGCCCAGCACGCCGTTGCCGAGCGCATACGACGCGCCGACCGCCGCGATCTGCAACGACCGCGCGGAAACGAAGCCCGAATAGCTTAATCCGGATACCACCACGCCCGTGGTGGTCGGCGTGCCATCGTAGACCGACGTGTTCGGCCTGTCGATGTGCGAGTAGGAGCCAGCAATCGCGAATCCACCGATCGTCCAGGAAACGGCGCCGGAATAGGCGGAGTTGTTGGCGGCCGAGCCGGGCACGCCGCCGAAGGAATACGCAGCGCCGACCTTCAGGCCGTTGAACGGCACGCTCACGAACTTCGCCGCATTGTTGAGCCGGTAGCTGCCGTTGAAATTGTTGTTATCACCCGGTTGCGTGCCGGGACCACCGGACCACATATAGCCTGACTCGAATGGCCCGATGAAATCGGTGTTCAGATCGTACTGGCGTCCAAGCATGAAGTTACCGTAAGGCGAAGCGATGCCCACCCACGATTGCCGGCCGAACAGGCGGCCATTCTGGCCCAGTTTCCCGGTGTTCGAATTGAAGCCGTTCTCGATCTGGAAAATCGCCGCGTAGCCGTTTCCGAGATCCTCACGGCCCTTGAAGCCGAATCGCGATGCACTCAATGTGCCGCTTTGCAACTGATAGGCATGGCCCCCACCCTGATTCGTAGTGTATTGAAATGCCTCGTCGATGATGCCGTATAGCGTGACGCTGTTTTGCGCCTGCGCCTGAAGCGTAATGAAGCAACATGCCAGAGGGAGCACTACGTGGGCGGGTTTCATGTCTCTGTTCCGTTTATGTGTGGTGATGGAGCAGCCAGGGTCTCGTCCGTTGAAACAGACTAGATTGTTAAAAAGGCATCCTGTCTAATTGGGTGGTTTGATTTCGGTTGCTATTTTGCGCGGTGTCTCTCAGCGCGCCACGTCTAGGTCATCATCTCTTTCAGCGCGTGGCTGCAGGCATGCGGTGCCTCGAGCGGTACAAAATGCCCGCATGCTTCGATCCCGCAACTGACTGCATGAGGTATGGCCTGTGCCATTTCAGCTTGCCGGTCGAACGGAATCACCTGATCGTCCTTGCCGTACACGATCGTCACGGGCATATCCAGTGACGGAAGCATCGGGCGGGAATCGGGCCGTTCGCTGGCGTAGCTCGTCTGGTTGGCAAAGCGCTGCGCGCTGCGTTGAGCCATCTCGACCAATTGCGTGCTCAATGCTTCGCGGCTCGCGCAGGACGGCGACAAGTAGTGCGGCAGCAGCGCATCATGTAAGACCCCCGCCAGATCGCCGCTCTGCGCCCGCGCAAGCAACGCGCGACGTCGAGTCTGACTGTCCGCTGGATCTGGCCGCGCGGTGCTTGCGATGAAGGCCACGCCCGCCACACGCTCGCGTGCCTGGCGCAGCACCTCGAAGGCGACGATGCCACCGAGCGAAAAACCAGCGAGATAGAAACGCGCTGGCAACCTGGTCAGCATCGACGCGACTTCTTCACGCATGGAAGACCGCGTGCCGAGTTCACACACCCGCACTTCGCGTTCCGGCGCCAGCGCGTCCATCTGCGCGCGCCAGACGAACGCATCGCACAAGGTCCCAGGCAGGAGAATGAGCGGGAGCGTGTTCATGGCCTTAGTAACCATTCCCCTGAACGGCGAGTTTGCCGCCTCGCGCTGCCAGCACGCGCGATGAACTGGCTACCGCCAGTGCGTTCGCATCATTGCCGGGTGTGACGAGATGAAAACCCTGCTCGACCCGGCGGCGGGCCATGTCGCCATCGCTGCAGAAGATGCCCGCAAGGAGGCCCCGCCGAAGGGTCTGCCCGAGAATGTCGCTGATGGCGCGTTCCACCACGTCGTCGGGCTGCGCGGACGGTATCGCGCCGAGACTGAGGGCGAGATCATTCGGACCGATATACACGCCGTCCAGGCCGGGCGTCGCCAGGATCGCTTCGAGGTTGTCGAGCGCCTGTTGCGATTCGATCATCGCGAAGGCCATGATCTCGTCGTTCGCATGCGAGAAGTAGTCGGCTCCGCCATAGAGCACGCCTCGCGCTGGGCCGAACGAGCGCGTGCCCGCGCCTGGATAACGGCAGGCACGCACGAACTCCGCCGCCATCTCCGGGGTGTCGATGGACGGACAGATCACGCCGTAAGCGCCCGCATCGAGCAAGCGCATGATCTGCGCGGTGTCGCGCGACGGCGAGCGCACGAGCGGCGTCGCCGATGTAATGCTGATGGCCTGCAACATGCCGACCGCAGAGTCGAAGCCGATCATGCCGTGCTGCAAATCCACCGTCACCGAGTCGAAACCTTGTGACGCGACGACTTCGGCGGCATAGCTGCTCGGAATCGACAGCCATGCATTGACGATGGGCTCACCGGCGCGGAATTTCTGTTTCAAAAGATTGGGACGCATGTCGCTTGCTCTCCTTGAATGCGGCATTAGTTCTGGTGCGGCATGACGCCTGCCGTGGTAATCCGTTGGCCCGTTTCGCCGTCGAACCAGAAGACCCGGGCCGGGTCGGGTCTGAGGCGGATGCGTTCGCCATCGGCATGACGGACGGTCTTCTCGCCCTTCACCACGAAGTACTGACCACCGATCTTCAGCGTGACCAGCGTGATGTCGCCGAGCATTTCGAAGGCGAAGATATCCGCAGAAAAGCTGCCCGCCGATGCGCTCGCGTCGATCGCCACGTCCTCGGGCCTCACGCCCAATGACAAGGCGCCATTGCGCGGCGGCGCGATCGCCAGTTCGGCGCCATCAGGCAGCACGAAGCGGCCGTCGCGTCCTTCGCCATGCAGCAGGTTCATCGCCGGGGCGCCGACGAAACCGGCGACGAACGCATTCGCGGGGTCGTTATAGATCCGCTCGGGCGCGTCGATCTGTTGCAGCACACCGTCCTTCATGATCGCCACACGTGACGCCAGGGTCATCGCTTCGACCTGATCGTGCGTGACATACACGGTTGTCACGGCGAGTTCGCGCGCGAGGTGCTTGAGTTCCGCGCGCATGGTGCCGCGCAGCTTCGCATCGAGGTTGGACAACGGTTCGTCCATCAGGAACACGCGCGGTCTGCGCACGATCGAGCGCGCGAGCGCCACGCGCTGGCGCTGACCGCCCGACAGCGCCGCTGGCCGGCGTGCGAGCAGATGCCCGAGTTCGACACGATCCGCGGCGCGCTTGACCTCGCGGTCGCGCTGCGCCGCCGCGACATGGCGCAGTTTGAGCGGATAGGCGATGTTGTCGTACACGGTCATGTGCGGATACAAGCCGTAGTTCTGAAAGACCATCGAAACATCGCGCTGACGGGGCGGCACGCCGTTCATGCGCTGGGTATCGAACATGAGGTCGCCGTCGGTGGGATCCTCGAGGCCGGCGATCATCCGCATCGTGGTGGTCTTGCCGCAGCCCGACGGTCCGAGCAGCACGAGGAATTCGCCCTCGGCAATCTTCATGTTCAGGTTCTTCACCGCCTGGAAGCCGCCCCAGGTCTTGTTGATGCCGTTCAAGGTGACAGTGGTCATTTCGATACCCTTTGAGATCAGCGGACGGCGCCGGCCGTGGTGCCGCGCACGAGATAGCGCTGCATGAACGATGCAAACAGGAACATCGGCAGCATGATGAAGAGGCCCGTGGCGCTGATGAGCTGCCACAGATCGCCTTCCTCGCGGTTGAAGAGGCCAATCGCCACCGGCAGCGTGACCGCGTCCTCGGACGTGAGAATCACGGCGATGATGAAATCGTTCCACGAGAGAATGAAGCAGAAGATGCCTGCCGTGACGATGCCCGGCAGCGCAATCGGCATGATCATCTGGACCAGGACCTGCAAGCGGGTGGCGCCGTCGATCATCGCCGACTCTTCGATATCCACCGGAATCTGGTCGATGAAGCCCTTGATCATCCAGATGGCAAAGGGCATCACCATCGCGGTCTGCACGACGATGAGTGCCGTGCGCGTGTCATAGAGACCGAGATCGCGAAACATCAGGAAGAACGGCAGGACGATCACCACCGGCGGCAGAAACTGCGTGGCCAGCACGGCGACCATCAACGACTTGTGCGCAAAGAGCCGAAAGCGTGAGAAGGAATACGCGGCCGCGGTCGCGATAGGCAGCGTGATCAGCACCGTGGAGCACGAGACAATCAGCGAGTTGATCAGCTTGTCCTGTACGCGAAACGGTTCGCGCATGATCTCGATGAAATTACCGAGGGTCGGCGTGAAGGTCAGGCGCAACCGATAGATATCAACATAATGCTTGAACGCCGCGGACAGAATCCAGTAGAGCGGCAGCACGATGATCAGGAACAGCACGGCAAGCGCCACGCCGCGCCCGAAGGTGCCGAGCCCTGCCCGCCACGCGGCGGGCGTACGGACTCTCGTGGTGACGGAAGATGGGTTGTCAGGAAGAACATCGGGGATCGATTTGGTCGTCATCGTTATTCCTTTATCGTGCGCGCTGGGTCAGGCGTACATACAGCACCGTCAGGATCATCATCGGAATGACGAGGAGCCAGCCGAGCGCGGACGCGTAACCCATGTTCAGATACTTGAAGCCCTGAAAGTAGATGAAGTGAGTGAGCGTTTGCGTGGCCTGTCCGGGGCCGCCATTGGTGATCATCACCACCTGGTCGAAGATTTTCATCGCGAAGATGCCCTTGAGCACCATCGCCACCGCGAGCACGGGCGTGAGTTGCGGCAGCGTGATCGAGAAGAACACCTGCGTGGCGCTCGCGCCGTCGATCTGTGCCGCTTCCTGGCTCTCTTTTGGCACGGACGCCAGCGCGCCGATGAAGATGAGCGCGAAATACGGCGTCCAGTGCCATACGTCGCTCGACAGGACGAGCCAGAACGCACCGGCCGGACTGCCGAGCAGGTCGATGCTGCGCAGATGCAGCGCGCGATTGACCGCACCCGCCAGACCGAAATCCGCGTTCGCCATGAAACGCCACAGCGCGCCGATCAAGGCCGGACTCATGGCAAACGGAAGCACCAGCATGGAACGAAGCACGGCTCGCACCGCACCGCCGCGAAACAGCAGCACCGCCACGGCAAGCGAAAGCGCCACCGTGAGGACGACCGACAAGATGGTGAACTTCGCCGTGATCAAAGCGGAGTTCCACATGGCCGGATCGGTGAGCGCGCGGGTGTAGTTGTCGAACAGATAGCCGATCTGCGACCAGCCATCGGACGGCGTCCATAGCGCTCTCGATTCGTTCGACCGGCCCAGGTTCCAGTTGCGAAAGCTCAGATAAAAAGTGGTGATGAGCGGATACAGCGCGGTCGCAAGGACGATCAACAGTCCCGGCGCGACCATTCCATACTTGGCGAAACGTTCCGACATGACGCACGCTCCAGAAAGGGTTTAGCGAAGTTCGCGTTCGACGACGCGATGCGCGCGGGAGGCGGCGTCGATCATCAGCGCATCGACGTCCTGTCCGGTCACGGCCTGATTGATAGCGATCGAAGCGATATCCGCGACCTCCGGCCAGAAGACCACTTGCGGCATCGGATGCGCGTTGCCCGACAGCGCCTCGATCTCGGCGCGGGGAATGCCCGCGTTCGCCGCGTTGACGTCGGGGTCCTTCATGCTCGAGTAGCGGTTCACCACGTTATTGCGCACCGCGTAGCCGTTCACGCTCCGCTCGATTGCGTTACGCCTGTCGAGGTCCGCATTGGCCAGCCACTTGAGATACTCCCACGCCGCCTCCTTGTGCTTCGAGTACATGGAGATGGACATCGGCATGGTGTTGACGACGGTACTCGGCGCGTCGCCGGGGCGATAGGCAGGCATTGGCGCGAACCCGACCTGCTCGGGCTTCAGCGTGGAATCCTTCGGGTTGGTCACGGCGGCGTAAGACCACTGCCAGATCGGCAGCATCGCCGCATGTCCCTGCTGGAATGAGATGCGTGCGTCCTGTTCAACGTTGGACGTGGCGCCCGGTCCGCACAGATCATGCTTCGTGAGCAGCGCAATGTATTCCCGCGTGGCCTTCAACGCCACTGGTGACGTCCACGCGGGGAAGCCCTTCGCATCCAGGATCTTCCCGCCCGCTCCACGGACGAAATCGGCCCATGCGAACAGGTTTTGCCGGTTGCCGTCGGCACCGTAATAGCACGCGAGCGGCGCCATGTCGGGATAGGCTGCGCGAATCTTCGGACCGGCGTTGATCACGTCCTGCCAGTTTTTCGGCGGCGCAATATGCAACGCAGCGAACACGTCCTTGCGGTACAGGAACATCTGCACGTTGCTGCGCATGGGCATGCCGTAGAGCTTGTCGTCGTGCGTGACGGATTGCAGGAACGGCGCCGGAAAGTCCGTCAGGTCGTAGCCGTCGCGCTTCACCAGCGGGTCGAGCGGCACCAGCCAGTGCGCATAGGCTGCGCCCCACTGGTCGAGGTAATTGACGATATCGACGTTGCCGTTGGCCGCCACGCCGACGCTCGTGACCTTCTCCTGAAGCGGCTTGAATGGTACGAACAGCCACTTCACATTGATGCCAGTGGCCGCCGTGAATGCGTCGGTGCGCTTCTGCAATGCCACGAACTGCGGCGTGTTGACGGCCATCACCTTGATGGTCTGGCCTTTGTACGGTTGTCCGGGCTTGAGCCGCGAGGCAGACAACAGAGCGGCATTGGCATCAGGCGCGGAAGCCGTCTGGTCCGCGGACCAGCCCGGCTCGCAAAGCGGCGCAAGCAGAAGCGGCAACACAGCAAATACAGCACGACGATACATGGGTCTTGTCTCCAGCCACCAGGGATTCGAAGCGAGCGTCACGCAGGGAGCGTGGCGCGTCGAGGCGCTCTGTCACGCACGGGACCGATGTTCGCCATGCGTGTTCCCTGCTCATGTGACTGAAATTTGAACCTTTTAATTTAATCTGTCTAATATATTATTGGTTCGTCTTTCATATCTTAAGGGAATGAAGCATGGTGGACTTGCGCTTGCTGCGGTACTTTGTGGTGCTGGCCGAAGAACTAAATTTTCTGCGTGCGGCAAACCGGCTTCATATGACGCAACCGCCGCTGAGCAAGCAGATCATGCAACTCGAGTCCGACCTCGAAACGCCGCTGTTCATCCGCGGAAAACGTCCGCTGCAGCTCACTCACGCGGGCATCGAACTGCTCGCCGGTGCGCGGCGCCTGCTCGCGCAGGCCGATGCCGTCGTGGACCAGGCCAAGCTCGCGGGGCGCGGTGAGAGCGGGCGTCTGGGCATTTCTTTCGTGAGCGGTTCGCTGCCGCAACTGCTGCCGCGATGCATCGGTGCGTATCGAGCCACGCATCCCAAAGTGCGCCTGAATCTGCGCGAAGGGGTGACCGCCACGCAGCGCGAAGCCTTGCTCGCGCGCGAAATGGACGTGGGTCTCATGCGCCCGCTTGCGCACGATCCGGGCGATCTGAGCACGCTGCGGCTCATCAGCGAGCCGATGATGCTCGCGCTGCCGGAACAGCATCCGCTCGCCTCGGCAGAGCGCGTACCGATCAAGGCACTCGAAGCGGAGCCGCTCATTCTGTTCGACCGAAAGGACTCGACCTACTTCTACCGGATCGTCGCGCAGATGCTTGATCATGCCGGCATCACGCCGGCGATCGCGCAGGAAGCCACTCAGCTTTATACCGTGGTCGCGCTCGTATCAAGCGGCATTGGCATGGCGATTGTTCCTGCCTCGGCGCGGCACATGCGCTATCCGGGCGTGGTGTTCCGGCACTTCGACATCAAGCGTGTGCCGCTCGCCGTTCTCGAACTGGCCTGGCGCGAGAACGATACCAATCCGGCGCTGCACAACTTCATTGATATCGCCGTGGCGGAAGCCGCGCGATATGTCGATTCCTCATCGTCCTAGTCCATTCGGTCTTGCGGGACTTGCATTGGTCAGCGCTCTCGGACTATTCTATGCATTCGAATGCATAACCCTGCATGAACTGACGAATACGGAGAAAGACATGCCCGCGCTGGACTCGGACGCCGCACTGAAACGACTCGTGAAACGCTCGGACATGGTGCCGTGCAAGATCGCCTTCATCGACTGCAAGATGAAGGGTTCGGAGCAGAAGGAGAACTATTCGCTGATTGGCGCGGGCGTCACGCAAAGCGCGGATCAGGTCGTGAACCTGCAGGAACCCCACGGCTTCAGTCTGGGGGTAGCCGCGATGCTCCCGGGTGTCGTCAACAACCTGCATCTGCACTACACGGCGGAAGTCTTCATGATCTTCCGCGGACGCTGGCGTTTTCGCTGGGGCGCGAACGGCGATGAAGGCACCGTGATTGGCGAACCGGGCGATGTGCTGAGCATTCCCACGTGGATCTTCCGAGGCTTCAGCAACGAAGGCAACGACGACGGCTGGATCTTTTCCGCGCTTGGGGGAGACAACACCGGCGGCATCATCTGGCATCCGGCGATTCTCGAACAGGCGGCGCGACACGGGTTGTATCTGACGAAGGAGAACATTCTCGTCGATACCGCACGCGACGCCCCCAAGCCGTCGGCAGCGGAACTGATCGAGCCTGTCGATCAGCAGACCATCGACTCGTTGCGGCACTACTCGCCGGATGAAATGCGCAAGCGCATGGTGAAGGTGGAAGACCGGGCGTGGTCATCGCGCGCGCTGCTCGACAGCGTGTTGCCGGGACATGCGTCCGAGATGGCGAGCGCGGTGGGTTTCGGCATGTCGCAGGATCGTGACCAGGCGCACGGGGTGGTGGACCCGCATGGTTTTTCCATCGAATGGCTGCGAGTTGCGCCGGGGCAAGCCGTCGGCAAGCACATGCTCGACGCCAAGCAGGTGTTGATCGTCTTCGAAGGCGTGGCGGGGCTGACGCTCACGCTGGCAGATGGCGAACTCGATGTCGAAGTGCCCGAGCAGGCGTTGTATTCCGTCCCGGCGGATACATGGCGCTCGGTGCGTTGCGTCGGCACGAAGACGCTGTTGGTTGCGGTCATGACGAGCGGCGATCAGCGCAAGCGTATTGCATGGTCGCGCGAGATCGTCGCGGCCGCCGCAGCGGCGGGATTCGCGACCGATCACAATGGCTATCTCGCGCCGCTTCATCTGTTGCCTTACGAGACGCGCCAAGAGGTGGCTGCGCTCCAGGAAGCACGCGATTGAAGACGGTAGAATCGCCGCTTTACCGAAGCGGCATTCTTCGTTCATGGCCAAGCACAGACAATCTTCCCGCGCGACCTCGTATGACGTGGCGGTGGCCGCTGGTGTCGCGCAGTCGACCGTGTCGCGGTGCTTTCAGGAAGACAGCGCGATCTCGCCCGACACGCGGGCGCATGTTATCGCGGTGGCGGAACGACTCGGTTATCGACCCAATGCCGTGGCGCGATCGCTTATCCTGGGCCGCTCGAATGCCATCGGTGTGATCGTCAACCATTACACGCTGCGTAACAACCCGGACCTGCTGCATGCGGTGTCCGCTGCGCTGGCGCAACAGCAACTGACGTTGCTGCTGATCACCGTCGCCGACGATGACGACGACCACGCCACCATTCAGAATGCGCTCGAATTTCCGCTGGACGGCGTGATCTCATGCGCGACGATGTCGCTTGACGACATCGAAAGATTCAAGCGCTTCGGCGTCCCTGTGGTGTTTCTGAACCGGCAGGTCGCGGCGACCGGGGTGGATTGCGTTTCCACCGACAACGACACCGCCGCCCGGGACCTGGCCGACGCGCTTCACCATGCGGGTCACCGGCGCTATCTTTGCATTGCCGGCCCGCAAGGCGCGCCGGTCAGCGAGACTCGGCTCGGCGGTTTCTCGAAGCGTGTGAGAGAACTTGGTGCGGCACAGCTCGACACGATACACACCGATTTCTCTTACGAGCAAGGCAGCGCTGCCGTGGTGGCGCGTGCTGCGCACATACGGCGGGACGTGGACGCCATCTTCTGCGCGAACGATCAACTCGCACTCGGCGTACTGGATGCGTGTCGCTATCAACTTGCCCTCGAGATACCGAAGGATATGTCGGTCGTGGGTTTCGATGATGTGACAGAGGCATCGCGACCGACGTATGGTTTGACGACTGTCAGGCAGCAGACGGCCCGTCTGGCGGAAAAGGCGCTCGACCTGCTGATGTCGCGGCGGCTCAAACCGGGTACGCGTGCGCGTATCGTCACGCTTCCTGGTGAACTCATTCGGCGGCAGTCTGCACGACTTGATCCTCAGGATCGTGTGACGTGAACATTGCGTGGCCTTGCAGGTACTTCCCGACGGTGCGTGACGGGCTCGAATGGCGCTCGTCACAGCGCACGCATCACGCACTCTCCGTGTTGGTCTGCGTTGCGGGCAAGCTGGTCCTAGTGCGCATGAAAATTCGCAGGCTGCTCCGCAACGCGACGCGCACCGGCCCGACAAAGCATTGCTTTTTCAGAACCGAAGGTTTATTGCTTTGTTCCAAAGGGCCACGAACATTCGCTACCCAAGGCCTGGATCATTTGCTCCGTGCATACGCAGAAAATGATCACCGTGGACGTCGGCTTCAGTAATCTTGCACGGTCGTTCAACTGCTGCGGGAGGCAACATGCGGGCGAACCTGATGTCAGCGGTGGCGTTGGTCCTTTCTGCCCTTTGCCTCGGGTTTGCTTCCGAACTTGCAGCACAAGGAGAGAGCCCCGCGGCCACGCCTTCGCCCGCTGCGTCTTCTGTCGGGATCGTGCTTCCCAATCCGCCTCGGCCGCATCCCAATCCGCAGTACGTGCCGGATTTTCACGGCGTCATCAACCTCGACGTACGTAATTCGAAATCCGACTGGACACCTTTCACGCCCAAAAGGGCGCCTCAAGGCGCACCCAACTTCCTGTTCATTCTCTACGACGACACGGGCCTTGCCGCGTGGTCCCCATATGGCGGCCGCATCAACATGCCGACGATGGACCGGCTCGCGGCGAACGGCCTGACCTACACGCAGTGGCATACGCCGGCACTCTGTTCACCGTCCCGCTCGACGATCCTGACCGGGCGCAATCACCACTTGAACGGCATGGCGTCGATCACCGAGTCGGCCAGCGGCTTTCCAGGATCGACGGGACGCATACCCGATCAGGCCGCGACGATCGGACAGATTCTTCAGGACGGCGGCTGGAGCACCTTCTGGGTCGGCAAGAATCACAACGTGGCCGAGCAGGATGTGGCCTCAGGCGCAACGCGCAAGCAGTGGCCGCTGCAAAAGGGCTTCGACCGGTATTACGGGTTCATCGGCGGCGAGACGAATCAATGGTATCCGGACCTTGTCGAGGACAACCATTTCGTCGATCAACCCTATGGCCCCGAGCAGGGCTACCATCTTTCGAAGGACCTGGTCGATCACGCGATTGAAATGCTGCGCGACCAGAAGGCGACGAATCCGTCCCGCCCGTGGTTCATGTGGTTCAACCCCGGCGCGAACCATGCGCCACATCAGGCGCCGCAGGAGTACATCGCCAAGTACCGGGGCAAGTTCGACGACGGTTACGAAGCCTATCGTTCCTGGGTGCTTGAACGCATGATCGCCAAGGGCGTCCTGCCGAAAGGAACGCAGTTGACGCCGTTGAATCCGCTTCCGGCTGACGTGGCGAATCCGGCGGATTACGTGCGGCCGTGGAACACCCTGAGCCCCGACGAGAAGAAGCTGTTCTCGCGGCTCGCCGAAGTCTACGCGGCGTTTTCCGAGTACACCGATGCTGAGATCGGCCGGCTCATCGATTATCTTCAGCAGACCGGTCAGCTCGACAACACTGTCATCTTCTATGCCGCGGACAACGGGGCGTCGGGAGAAGGGACGCCCAATGGATCCGTCAACGAGAACAAGTTCTTCAATGGCTTCCCGGATTCCATTGCGGACAACATGAGTTACATCGGTGAGCTGGGCGGCCCGAATACCTACGAGCACTATCCGACCGGATGGGCCGTCGCGTTCTCGACGCCCTTCCAGATGTTCAAGCGCTATTCGCAGTTCGCAGGCGGTACGGCGGATCCGCTCGTCATCTCCTGGCCGAAGGGCATCGCCGCGCGTGGAGAGATGCGCAATCAGTATCATCACTCCACTGACATCGTGCCGACGATCCTGGAGATCTCGGGCTTGCAGATGCCGCAGGTCTATCACGGGGTGAAGCAATACCCGCTCAGCGGGGTATCGATGGTGTATTCGTTCAATGCCAAGCCGGGCGATCCGACCAAGAAGCACATCCAGTACTACGAGATGCTGGGGACGCGCGGCCTCTGGGAAGATGGCTGGAAAGTGGCGTCGGTTCACGCGCCGCTGACCGGCAGGGGCAAGTTCGATCAGGATGCGTGGGAGCTTTATCACGTGGATGTGGATCGCGCTGAATCGACGGATCTGTCGAAGCAATACCCTGACAAGGTGCGAGCGCTCGTCACAGCCTGGTTCGATCAGGCCGACAAGAATCACGTCCTTCCGCTCGATGACCGGTCGGCGCCCGAACTCCTCGGCCTCGAACGCCCCAGTGACGAACCGAAGCATGATCGCTACATCTACTACCCCGACACCGCGCCGGTCCCCGAGGCGGTAGCCGTCAACGTCAGGAATCGCTCCTACAAGATCCTCGCGAACGTCGACATCACGAACGCGGACGCATCGGGCGTGATCTTCGCGCACGGCTCGCGCTTTGGAGGACACGCGCTGTTCGTGAAGGACAAGAAGGTGCACTACGTCTATAACTTCCTTGGCATCAAGCCAGAGCAGGATTTCGTATCGAACGTCGAACTGACGCCGGGCAAGCACACCATCGGCGTGGAGTTCACGCGCGAGAAGACCGGCGAGCACGGCGAATCGGTGGGATCGGCGAAAGTGTTCATCGACGGTCAGGTGGTGGCGCAAGGGCCGATGAGAACCCAGCTCGGCAAGTTCACCTTGAGCGGAGACGGGCTGTGCGTGGGCTATGACAGCGGCGACGCCGTCAGCGCGCAATACACGTCGCCCGCACGCTTCAAGGGTGGGAAGATATTCGGCGTCGGCGTCACGGTCGAGCAGGCGCAGTACGAAGACCTCAACAAGGAAGCGCAGCGCATGTTGATGAAGGAATAGGCGCACGGAGCGCGTCGACCTCGGGAGGTACCGGATGGACCACGCAGCAGGTCGCAGACGTCTCGTGTTCGGCATGGTGTCGGCGGGCGCACTGATCGGCGCCGGAGGGCTGTGGTCGTACTCGAAGACGCGCCATGCGACTGTGCGGATCGGCGACGGCATGCATGGGCCGCTGCGCATGGCGTGGGTGCCCGCAGGCACGTTCCTGATGGGAAGCGCATCGAGGCGCGCCATGCCCAACGAGGGACCTGCGCACTCCGTGACGCTCACCGGCTTCTGGATGAGCGAGAACGACGTGACGAACGCCGAATTCGCCGCGTTCGTCGCGGCCACCGGATATAAAACGACTGCAGAGCAGACGCCACGCTGGGAAGATCTTGCGCCGCAATTGCCGCCGGGCACGCCGCGGCTGCCGGAGAGCGAACTGGTTCCCGGCGCGCTGGTGTTCGTCGGCACCGATGAGCCTGTCCCGCTCCAGGATGTCGGCCGATGGTGGCAATACATGCCCGGTGCCGACTGGCGTCATCCGCTCGGGCCGGACTCGTCGATCGCGGGGAAAGAGCAGCATCCGGTAGTGCAGGTGTCGCATCGTGATGCGGTGGCCTATGCCGCGTGGGCCGGTGGCCGTCTGCCGACGGAATCGCAGTGGGAGTACGCGGCGCGCGGGGGCATCGAGCAGGCTGACTTCGTCTGGGGCGATGATGCTCCACCCCGTAACGGTCCACGTGCGAACGTCTGGCGGGATGAGCGCACACCGTTCCCGGTCGTGACCACGGCGAGCGAAAAGATTGCTGTGGGTACGATGCCGGTGGGTACTTTCGCCGCCAATGGCTATGGCCTTCACGATATGGCAGGCAACGTGTGGCAATGGACGGCGGACTGGTATCGGTCGGACGCGTTCCGGCAGCTTGCGGCCAGTGCTCCAGGAAGAGCCGCGGTCGATCCGTCAGGTCCGTCCGACAGCTTCGATCCCGATGAACCCGGCGTGCCGTCGAATGCGCCGAAGCGCGTGACGCGGGGCGGTTCGTTTCTGTGCAGCGAGACGTATTGTCAAAGCTATCGGACCAGTGCAAGGCGTGGCACCGATCCGATGAACAGCATGTCGCACCTGGGCTTTCGCATCGTCATGAGCGAAGAGGACTGGGGGCGGAGAAGGCGGGTTTGATGGCCTGATTAGCGTCTGTCGTAGCGCCACGCATCGATGGCATTCTGGATATCGATCGGCCTGAACTCCGTTTCGTGGCATGCCGCCGGAGAGCGGCTAAAGCGGGGAGCCGGGGCGGGCCGGACGGTTCCGGTCACCTCGATGAACGTATTCCGGGCTTTCAGATGCGCGTGGGCATGCGCTTCTTCCATGCTCAGGACCGGGCACACGCAGGCATCCGAGTCAGCGAACAACGCAGCCCAATGGTCGCGCGACTGGCTGTGAAACACCGTCGCGAGCCGTTCCCGAATCCGAGGCCAACCCGCTGTATCCGAACGTGGCGGCAGGTCCGAAGCGAGGATGCCGAGTCGGGAAAGCAGTTCCTGCCAGAACGGCTCTTCGATGGCCCCGACGGCAACCCAGCGGTCATCCGCGGTCCGATAGGTGCCGTACCAGGGAGCGCCGCCATCCAGCGCGTTCGTTCCGCGTGCGTCCTGCCATTGGTTCTGCGAGCGCAGCCGGTAAAACAACGACATGAGGTAGCTCGCGCCATCGACCATGGCTGCATCGACCACCTGACCCTGGCCGCTGCTGCGGGCTTCATGCACGGCCGCGAGCACGCCGAAGGCGAGGAACATCGACCCGCCGCCATAGTCGCCAACGAGATTGAGCGGTACGACCGGGCCTTTCTCCGTGCCGATGGCATCGAGTGCGCCGGTCAGCGCAATGTAGTTGATGTCATGACCCGCACGAAGCGCGAGAGGGCCGTCTTGTCCCCATCCGGTCATGCGCCCGTAGACGAGCTTCGGATTCTGTTCCAGGCAGACGTCCGGTCCCAGTCCCAGCTTTTCCATCACGCCAGGACGATTGCCTTCCAGCACCACGTCGGCCACCGCGACGAGCTGCAACGCTGCATCCCGGTCCTCGCTTCGCTTGAGGTCCAGCGGGACGAAGCGTCTTCCTCTCTGCATGAAATCCTGTTCCCGAACGACACCCGCCGGACGGATGACCTGAATGATGTCCGCGCCCAAATCGGCGAGCAGCATCGCGCAGAAAGGAACGGGACCAATAGCGCCGAACTCCACGACCTTGAGTCCGGCGAGCGGGCCGGCCGGGTTCATCGCGCCTCCTGACGGGCTTGTGCGGCCATGTGCCGGCCGGCGAACAGCACGCAGACCGCGGAGAACAGGAACAGCACGGAAGCCACGATCATGCCCGCCGGCAGGCTATGCGTGACCTGTTGCACGCGTCCGATCAGGAGCGGAGCAATCCAGCCGCCCGCGATAGCCCCGATCGAGCTGATGACCGCAATGATCGCGGGCCTCGATTGACGGGGCAGGAAGGTCTGCGGAATCGACCAGAAAATGGCGAGCGACGAATACACGCCGATATTTGCGAGCATGAAGCCGATGAGTGCGCCCGCCAGGCCGTCGGACATCGCGACCGTGCCATAGCCCAACGCGGCGATGATCATGCAGGCCACCGTATGTCCGATGCGTTCCTTGCGCCGGTCCGAGCGACGGGACAACAGCGTCATGCCGATCATGCCGGCAAGCGGGGGCAGCGCGGCGATCAACCCGATGCTCTTCAGCGACACGCCGTGGAGGTGAAGAATCTGCGGAAGCCACGCGCCGACCGTCGCGTTGCCGCAGAAGATGCCCACGTAGCCGAGGATGAGAACCCAGAGCATGGGCTGCCGGAGCACCGCCAGCGTGCTCAATTCGTGCGTCGTGGACCGTGCCGTGGCGCCGCTATCGAGTTCTCGCGCCAGCCAGATCTTTTCGTCCTTCGACAGCCACTTGGCCTGATCGGGGCGATCGGTCAGGTAGAACGCGCCGAAGATGCCGAGCATCACGGCGGGCAATCCTTCGAGAACAAAAAGCCACTTCCATCCTGGAATGCCGAACGTTCCATCGAGTTGCAGGATCGCGCCGGACACCAGCGACGCCAGTACGTACGCAGCGGGAATCGAGTAGGAAAAGATCGCGTTGTATCGGGCGCGATAGCTGTCGGGGATCCAGTAGCTCAGCAAGAGAAAGACGCCCGGCGTCAGGCCTGCTTCGGCAATGCCCAGCAAGGCGCGGACGGTATAGAAGCTGACCGGCCCCGTCACGAATGCCATGGACATGGTGACGATCCCGAACAGCATGGCAATTCGCGTCAGCGTAATGCGTGCGCCGAAGCGCGCCAGCGCCAGGTTGCTCGGCACTTCGAACAGCGAGTAACCGAGGAACAGGATGCCCAGGCCGATGCTGTACATCTGCGGCGTCAGGCCCAGTTCCTTGTTCATCGAGAACGAGGCGAAGCTCAGGTTGCCACGGTCGAGAACCGAAACCACGTACAGCGCGATCAGGTACCACATCAATCTGCGCCCGATTTTCGCGACCGTGCGGGCGCCGTCGCGCTCCGTGGTGCTGGCAACCAGGCTGTCGTCGACCGGCGCCTGGATGGTCGTTCGTGATGACAGAGACACGTCTCCTCCGAATATTCTAGTATGTGGGTGGTCCAAATTGGTAGGGGCAAATATAAGTCGCGGCGAATTTTCGACCAAGTCCGGGAAATCCCTACTTCGGTCCAAGTTATCCCCGAAGGATGCAGGATGTGAGTTGCTAACCGTGAAAATAACGCTTTTAAACAGCAATGTAGCGAGACTTGATACGTCGAGATGGCACTCATCTCCCCAGCAAAATCTGTCTCCCCCAGTCAATCCGGCCGTTGACCGCCACAGCAAACTATCGTAAATTGGTCCCACCAATTTAGTGATAGCGGAGACTGCAATGCTTTCCCACGAAGACAACGAGACGCTGGTTCGCGTCGGTCCCGGCACCCCCACCGGTCAGTTCATGCGTTTGTTCTGGCTGCCCTTTCTTCCGTCTTCCGACCTGGAGGTCGACGGCGAACCGCAGCGCGTCAGGCTGCTCGGCGAAGACTTGCTCGCGTTCCGCGACAGCGAAGGGCGCGTCGGACTCATCGATCACGCGTGTCCGCATCGCGGCGCACCGCTGGTGTTCGGCCGCAACGAGAACTGTGGTCTGCGCTGCGTGTATCACGGCTGGCAGTTCGGCGTCGACGGCCGCGTGATGGATACGCCTGCCGAGCCGGAAGAGAGCCGCCTGAAAGAGAAGGTCCGTATCAAGAACTATCCGTGTCAGGAGCGTAACGGAATTGTCTGGGCCTATATGGGCGAGGCTCCGCGTGATGCGCTGCCGCCGCTGCCCGCGCTCGAATGGAACATGGTCCCGCTCGAGAACGTCCACTTCAGTTTCAGAGTCCAGGAGTGCAACTGGCTGCAAGCGGTGGAAGGTGAAATCGACTCCGCCCACGCACCGATCCTGCATGGACGAATCGATGCGCAAGGCTCCATCAACGACTGGACCGCGAAGAAGGACCTGCGCCCGGTCTTCGAATGCAAGCGCCGCGATTTCGGCATCAGCATTGCATCGCGCCGCATGCTGGACGAAGCGAACTACTACTGGCGCGTGAATCAGTTCCTCTTTCCGTTCTACACCCTCGTACCACCGCAGTCGAAGTATCCCGAGTTGAGCGGTCACGCATGGGTGCCCCTCGACGACGAAAACACGCTGTGCCTGATGTTCTCTTACACGCCGGCCACGCCGCTCTACGAGAAGTCACGCAAGGTCTTTGAAGAGGGCTATGCCGGTCGCGAAACCGGCCACGCGAGCACGGACGCGTTCGCGCCTCGTCCGGTGTCGCAGCCTTATGCGAAGTACTGGACCAAGTTCAATCTGGAGTCGGGCTTCCTGTTCAACTACGACGCACAAAAGAAAACCTGGTTCTCCGGGCTGCCCGGCCTGTGGGTACAGGACGCCGCCTGCCAGTCGGGCGTGGCGCCCATCTACGACCGGCGGAAGGAAAACCTCGGTATCAGCGATACGGGCATTGCCATGACCCGGCGTCTGTTGCTCGAAAACATCCGCAAGCTGAGCGCCGAGCGCACGCCACCATTCCCGCTGGATAACCCCGACTTGTGGATGGTTCGCGCAGTCTCGCTGACGCTGCCGGCCGGTTCTACATGGATGGACGACGGTGCCGAGCACATGAAAGCGCGTCTCGGCGCCGACTTCGGCTATACCCCGTAACACTCGCTCATTCATCGTCCAATCATCATGTCACAGCACAACGCCGAACGAATCGACGTCCGTCTCGTTCAGATCCGGCTCGAAGCCGAAGACGTCTTCTCTTTCGAGTTCCGTCCGGTCGACTCGCCCGAGCTTCCCGCATTCGAAGCCGGCGCGCACATCGACCTGTATCTTCCCGACAACCGGGTGCGCAGCTACTCGCTGCTGAACGACCCGCACGAACGGCACCGCTACGTGATCGCCGTTCAACTCGACGCGTCCGGACGCGGCGGGTCCGTGTGGATGCATGGCACGCCGCGCATCGGCGACCGCTTTACGATTTCGTCGCCGCTGAACGACTTCCCGCTGTGCGAAAGCGCGGCGCATTCGGTGTTCTTCTGCGGCGGTATCGGCATCACGCCGGTCGTGTCGATGATCCGGCGGCTCGAGCGCCTGGGCGCGCCGTGGCAATTGCACTATGGCGCCCGCTATCGTGAGCGCGCAGCCTACGCTGAAGACCTCGCCCTGCTGCCGGAAGCGGACGCCCGCGTGACGATGCACTTCGAAAACGACGGTGCCCGGATGGACCTGCGCCGCGTCATCGATGAGGCGCCCGACGGCACGCATTTCTATTGCTGCGGCCCGCGAGGCATGGTCGATGCATTCATCGACGCCTGTGCTGCGCTGCCGAAGGATCGCGTGCACTTCGAGCGTTTCGCGGCGGCGAGCGAGTCGGCAACCGAGGGCGGATTCGAAGTCGTGCTGAAGCGTTGTGGCCGAAAGATTCCCGTCTCCGCCGGCAAGTCCATCCTCGACGCGCTGCTGGACGAGGGCGTGAACGTTCAATACGCCTGCTCGACCGGCGTGTGCGGAACCTGCCGGACAGTCGTCATCGACGGCGTTCCGGACCATCGCGACGATTTCCTGACCGACCAGGAGAAGGCCAGCAACACCGCGATCATGGTGTGCTGCTCCGGGTCCGTGTCGCCCACGCTGGTTCTCGACCTGTAAATCGAAAAATGACTGCACGTCATGAGCGCGGCCAGACGCGCGTCAAGTGAGGAGACTGCATGCTTTCCCAGTTTGTCGAAGATTTTCCCGAGCATGAGGCTCGGCCCGCGAATGCTCCGACGGCGCTCGCCGGTATCCGGGTCGTTGACTTCACGCATTTCATTGCCGGGCCGTTCGCCACGATGATGCTGGCCGATCTCGGCGCCGAAGTCATCAAGATCGAAGCGCCGAACCGGGGCGACGAGTTCCGCTACTACCCGCCGGCGCATCCCCACGACCCGAGTCTCGGTGCACCGTATCTCTGGTCGAATCGCAACAAGCGCAGCATCGCGCTGGATCTGAAGTCGGAAGAGGGTTGCCGGATTGCCCGGGAGTTGATTGCATCGGCGGATGTGGTCGCCGAAAACTTCTCGACCGGCGTGATGGAGCGGCTGGGGCTCGACTATAAGACTATCCGGGAGACCAATCCCGAGGTCATCTATTGCTCGGTCTCGGCATATGGCAGGGAAGGGGCGTTCGCGGATCGCCTGGGCTTCGACCCCATCGCGCAGGCGGAAAGCGGCTTCGTTTCGATGAATGGCTATCCGGACCGGCTCGGCGTACGCGCGCTCTCGCCGGTGATGGATATCAGTACCGCGATGATGGCGAGCAATGCGATGCTCGCCGCGCTGGTCTCGCGCGAACGCACGGGCAAGGGTCAGGCCGTGGAGGTCTCGCTGTTCGACAATGCCGTGCTGATGACGGGCTATGCCACCTTGCAGCACCTGTTTTCAGGCGCGGAGCCGCAGCGGCACGGCAATACCAGTCCGGACACCTGTCCGTCGGGCGTGTTCAAGGCGTCCGACAAGGCGTTCTATATCAACTGCGGCAACAACAAGATCTTCCAGCGACTCGCGAATCAGGTCCTGGAGATGCCCGAGCTCGCGAACGACCCGGTGCTTGCTGACCGCAATGGCCGCATCGCGCGGCGTGCGGAGCTGTTCGAAATCCTCGACAAGGCATTCGCGCAGCATCCCTGGTCGCACTGGCAGCAGCGTATGCGAGCGGCCTCGATTCCGTGCGGTGAAGTGCGCTCGGTAGGCGAGGCCATCCGTTCGATGGAAGCGCGTGAGCGCAAGCTCGTGACGCGTCTGGAGCATCCGGAACTCGGCTGGCTGCCGAACGTGAGCCTGCCGTTCCGCTTCAGCGAAACGCCGGTGGCGGACCCCCGGCCGGCTCCGGGTATCGGCGAGCACAGTCAGGCGGTGCTCACCGAGGTGCTGGGTTACGACGCGGAGACCGCGGCCGCCTTGATTCGGAGCGGTTCCGTCTACAGTTGCTCGACCCATGTTCCTGCGGCGAACGCAGCGCCGAGCGGAAGCGAGGTGATGACGTGAGCGACGACCGGACTCTTCGTGGGCGCGTAGCGGTTGTCGGCGTGGGCGAGAGCGAATACTTCCGGTTCGGCAAGTCGCCGCATCCGGAATTCAAGCTCGTGCTCCAGGCGGTGCTGGCCGCGTGCAGCGATGCCGGCATCGATCCGACCGACATCGACGGTTTCGCGTCATTCGGCGAAGACCGGAATGACGCGGTTCGTCTCGCGACGGCGCTTGGCGTCAAGCGCATGCGCTCGACGACCATGCAATGGGGCGGCGGGGGCGGCGGATGCGCTGGCGCGGTGGCGAACGGCGCGGCGGCCATCCATGCGGGGCTGGCGCAGTGCGTGGTGGTGTATCGCGGTCTTGCCCAGGGACAGTTCGGCCGATTCGGTCAGGCTGCCCCGAAGACGACCGTGTCCGGAGACATGGCCTATCAGATGCCCTACGGCGTGCTGGCGCCGCCGCAGAAGTTCGCGCTGCGGGTCCAGCGTTTCATGCACGAGCATGGCGTCGGGCGGGAGGCGCTGCGGGCGATCGCGCTGGCATCGAATCGCCATGCACAGGCGAACCCGCGCGCGGTCATGTATGGCAAGCCGCTGACGGAGGACGCCTATGACGCGTCGCGCTGGATCGTCGAACCGTTCCGCCTCTTCGACTGCTGCATGGAGAACGATGGCGCGGGCGCCATCATTCTTGTCGCGGCGGACAGGTCGCGGGATTTCGCGCGGCCGCCGGTGGTTCTGCTCGGAGCCGCGAGCGGTGCGGAGTGGCGTGCCGGCGCGAGTCCGCACAATGCCCCGTCCTATGGTTCGGCTAACTACCAGTCGGTGGCCGTCGATCTGTTCGAGATGGCCCAGGTCCGGCCCGCCGACGTCGGCTCGGTCCAGGCCTACGAGAACTTCACGGGCGGCGTCGCGATGTCGCTCTGCGAACACGGCTTTTTCGCTCCGGAAGACATCAACGACTTCCTGACGCTGGAGAATCTCAGCGCGCCGTCCGGCGCGTTGCCGCTGAATACGAGCGGAGGCAACCTGGGCGAATGCTATTTGCAGGGCTTCCAGCTTGTCATCGAAGCGGCGCGCCAGATCAGGGGCGAATCCACCAGCCAGGCGGCGAACCGGGACGTGGCGCTCGTGATCGGCGGCCCGATGGTCGCGCCTGCCAGCAGCCTGATTCTGGGTTCGGAGGCAACGTTATGAGCGATTTCTACTTGCCCCAAGGACTGCCCGTACCGGTTCCCGAACCGGATGGTGTTTCAGCGCCGTTCTGGGACGGCTTGCGCAATGGAAGACTCCTCGTTCAGCGGTGTCCCGCCTGCCGCACCTGGCAGTTCGGGCCTGAGTGGATCTGTCACGTCTGCCGGCGCTTCGACCCGGTCTGGGAGGAAGTCGAGCCACGCGGAAAGATCTTCAGCTGGGAGCGAATCTGGCATCCGTCGCATCCCGCGCTCGTCGGGCATCGCCCCTATCTGGTCGTTCTGGTCGAGCTTCCGGAAGCCGGCAATATCCGGATGTTGGGAAACCTGTTGGGCGACCCGGACCAGGAGATCGTGATAGGTGCGTCCGTCAACGGGGTAGTTGAACATCACCCGGATTCGACGCCTGCTTACAGCCTTCTCAACTGGGCCATGGCGACCTGAAAGCTGCGGGATTCAGACGAGGCCGCCTGTATAATTTCACGACCAACATGGCAACTCCTTCGGTAAGCGACATGGAACCTACGTCCGCCGCAACGCGTGAGGCAACGCCCCGCTCAGAGCTCGTCGGGAAGATGCTCGCGTTCTTCAAGGAGCGCGGCTACGAAAGCGGCGAACGATTACCGTCCGAGCGGGCACTGGCCGAGCGTTTCGGTGTCGGACGCAACGCGCTGCGCGAGGCATTGTCCACGCTGAGCGCGTTGCGCGTGATCGAATCCCGCCCGAACTCCGGCATCTATCTGCGCCGGATGTCGACCGACAGCAGCTTCGAGACCATCGTGCTGCTGACCGAGATGGGCTCCGAACCTTCCATGAAGGAGGTGAAGGAAACCCTCGAGGTACGGTGGGCGCTGGAACTTCGCGCGGTGCAGCTCGCCTGCGAGCGTCGCACCGAGGCGGACCTCGACGGCCTCCTGTCCATCATCGATGCGACGAAGGCGGTCCTGTCCAACAAGGGCAACATCTCCGTTCAGGACACCGCATTCCACATGGCGCTTGCACGCTGCGCGCATAACGAAGTGCTCGTCCGTCTGCTGAACTCGTTCTATCGCATTTCGGAGAGCCGGCGGTTTGCGTTGTTCGCCGATCCGGTGAGAGGCGCGACGTCGGCGGAACATCACGCCAAACTGTACGAAGCCGTGAAGAAGCGTGACGTGAAGAAGGCCATCGCGTTGATGGAAGGACATTTTTCGAGCGCTGTCGATGCGTGGAATGAAATCCTCGGCGATGAAGACAGCGCGCCCGTGAAGGCTGTCAGGAAAACATCTTCCAAGCGCGCGGCGAATCAATTCGATTGAATCAGTTCGATTGATCTGCCGCGTCTTTTTGTTTTGTCCCTCGGAAGTGTCGAACCCCTCAGAAGGTGTGGAGTATCCCCAGTCGCACCAGTAGCTGATAGTCGTTCGAGGATGCGGTCAACTGCGTGATCGAAGCGACGGCAGGCTGACCCAGCGAGTCTGTTCCAGACGCTTTCTGATAGATGGCGAGCGCATAAAGGCGCGTGCGCTTGGAGAGCAAATAAGCCGCCGACAACGTCCCCTGCTGATAGCTTGCCTCACCGAACGTCCCTGCGCTTGCCTTGCGCGTGTAGCTATAGGCCGCATTGACGATAAAAGCAGGCGTGAAAGCGTACGTGGCATTGACCTCGCCGTTATTGAGCACGGCGGTTCCGGTGTATCGCTGAGGGTTCGGACCCGCGGTCGTGTTTCCAAGCCCATCGAAGCTTGCGTGCGTGTAGGTTCCACCGAGTGTCAGCGATCCGAAATAATATTTGGCGCCGGCGATCAGAACCTGATACGTGCTTGCCGATGCGAAGCCTGCATAGACAGGGTTGGTTTGTCCCGTCGTAGCCGAGCCGGCCGCGCCCATATTGTTGACCGTGCTGCCGCCTGCGTTTCCGTTCGTTCCAAAGAAGGACAGATTGGGGTCGCGGGCGTTCACATATCCGACGCCCGCGCCGAAAGCGCCTGCCTTATACGTGGCAGCGAGTGACCAGACCTGATTCCGGCCCGGCGACCCGGCTACGCCCCCGAGCGAATACAACCCGCCCACCGTCACGCCCGCGAAATCGGCGCTCCGGAACTTGATGGTGTTGTTGACGCGGATGGAATGGCCGAGATCATCGAAGTCGTCAGGATTTGCGCCCATATGGCCCGGGACTTCGCCAGCCTCCGAGAATGAGGCCAGCATGTCGCTCACGACCGTGTATTGACGCCCGACCGTGACGAGCCCGAGCGGCGTGTCCATGCCGACGAACGCTTGACGTCCGAACATCAAGCCTCCCTGTGCGAGGCCGCCCGTATTGATGTTGAAGCCGTTCTCCAATGTGAAGACGGCTTTGTACCCGCCACCAATATCCTCGGCTCCTCTCAGTCCCCAGCGGCTGCCTCCGATTCCGGTTGCTCCGTCGGACATGGCGTACTGATGCTTGCCGACCAGCGCTCCCCCGCTGCGGCCTGTCTGAACGTTGCTGGTGTAGTTGAAGCCCTGGTCGATGAGCCCGTAGAGCGTGACTGCTGACTGAGCGTGTGCCGGTAATGCAGTGACGCCGGCTAATGCGCTTACCGCGAGCGTGAACTTCCTCAAAGTCTCCTCCGTCGAGTTTCTGAATGTAGGTATGCGTGCAGAATACACTGGACCTCTTAAATTGGTCCACCAAAACTGGTGGACCAATCGTAGAAGTTCAAGTGTGCTGCTGTCAAATCGCGGAGAACCCTGACAAGCAGTCTTGCTTGAGGGCTTGTACGGACTGTGGTGGTGTTTGGAACAGCGTAGACTGGCCTTGCCAAATTGGTCTACCAATTGCCGAAGCTCTTTCCGCTCGCACGGTGCATGGGACCGTGCGGCTTCGTCAGTTCCAGGCTGATTCGATCATCGACTTGCGTCGGGTCGGCACGCCGAGATCCTGCGAGACCTGGCGCAAGAGATCGAGGAAGCGTCGCTGGGCGCCGGTGAGACGCCAGCTTTGCCGCATGGTCACGCCGATCGTCAGTGCACTGGCGGCCAGCGGTTCACCGATGCGGGTGAGCAGTCCGCTGCGGATCTGAAGCGCGACCTGGTCGGGCAGGGCCAGCGTCAGCATGTTGCTGCTGCTGAGCATGCGGCCGATGATCATGATCGAGCCGCATTCCACAGGCGTCTGCGGACGATTTCGCGCAAACAGTTCTTCCCACTCGGTGCGGAGCGGCGAAGCTTCGGGAGAGATGATCCACGGATACGAAGATAGCGTCTGATGCGACGGGTTTCGCTTGCCCGCGAGTTCATGTTGATGACCTGCGACGACGACGGGTGCTTCGGTATAGAGCGGTGTGCACGCGAGATCCGCCATGCTGGTTTCGGGCTGCTCTCCCACGATGAGATCGATTTCGCCGTCGCGCAGCGACTCGACGAGCTCGGCCCAACTGCCCTCCAGCACGCGGAAGTTGGCGGAAAACTGTTCGGCCACCATCATGGACATGACTTCGGGAACGAGAAAGGCGCGCGCAAGCGGAGTGGTGCCGATCAGCAGCACGGGATTCTCGGGATCGAGGCCCAGTTCCGACAGTGCCGCCTTCAGCTCCCTGATGGCAAGCCAGCAACTCCGTGCGAAGCGGTCGCCATGAAACGTGACGTGAACGCCCCGGGTTCGCCGCTCGATGAGCTTGCGGTCCAGTGCCTCTTCGAGTTCTCGCACAGCGCGATGCACGGCCGGCTGGGACGAACCGAGTTCATTTGCCGCGGCGGCGAAGCTGCGTGTCTTCGCAAGCGCGAGAAATGCGCGCAACTGCGTCATGGTGAGACGCCGCTCGGGTGCGAAGTCCGCGCCCGTGACCAGGCGGCAGCCCGCGCTCAGATGCCCCATGCTGGCGGCAATGCGCTCCAGCATCAGCGTGCCGGCGGAAGTCGGCACGATGCCGTTGGACCGACGCTCGAACAGCTCCAGCCCGAGTTGGCTCTCCAGTTTCAGGATGCCTTGAGTCAATGCGGGTTGGCTCAGGCCCACGGCCGTCGCCGCCGCGCTGATGCTGCGATGTTCGTCGATCGCCATCAACGCGTAAAGGTGGCGCAAATTCAGTTGAAAGACGCTGATGGCTTCGAGTTCCATGGGCTGAATCGTTCCCGAAGTGTTCATATTTCCAATGTCGAGCGGCTAGCTGTATAGCCCGTTTATAGCACTGATCGAAACAAGATGTCGGTTTTTGAATATCGATCGGGTGCTTCGAATCACGCTCCGCGTGGCTCCATCTAAGATTCCCCAACTTGCTCTTCCCCACCACTCAGCGTGCAACACCTGAGAACAAAGCAAGAGACGATGGAGACAAAAAATGTTCCTGCGAAACATGTGGTACGTCGCCGCCTTTTCGGCCGACGTCACGCCGGGCAAGTGCCTGGCCCGAGTCTTTCTCAATGAACCGGTCGTGCTGTTCCGTACCGAGTCGGGCGTCATCAGTGCATTGATGGACCGTTGCAGCCATCGGGCCATGCCGCTCAGCAAAGGCCATGTGGAAGGCGACATCATTCGATGTCCGTATCACGGACTGGAATTCAACTCGGCTGGCGCGTGTTCGCGCATCCCGGGTCAGGACCGGATTCCGCCCGCCGCCAACGTTCGTTCCTATCCCGTCATCGAACGTGATGCACTGATCTGGATCTGGATGGGCGACCCGGCAAAGGCCGATCCGGCCGCCATCCTCGGCAACCCGGAACATGTGGACCCGCAGTGGAGCTGGCGTCCTTACACGATGCATGTGAAGTCGAACTGGCAACTGCTCGTGGATAACATCCTGGACCTGACGCACGTCGCCTACATTCACGCCAATACGATCGGCGGCAATCCCCAGGCTCACTTCAGTGCCGATACCTCCGTACGCTTCGACGGCACGAAAGTGACCCTGCAGCGCAGGATGCCGGATTCGGTGCCGCCGAAAACCTACGTCCGCGCCGGTGGCTTCAAAGGCAATGTCGATCGCTGGCAGACGGTCGAATACGAACCGATCAAAGGCAATGTGCTGCGCGTCAACGCGGGCGCCTGCGAAGTTGGAACGGGTGCGTACGAAGGGCGTCGGGATAATGGCTTCCAGCTCCTGAATGTTCATGGCGTGACGCCTGAAACGGACACGACGACGCACTACATCTGGACCATCTGCACGAATGCGCCGGCTGCATCAGGCGTGCCCGAGATGTTGTTCGACCAGTTCCACGAGACGATCTGTGAAGACGAACGCGCGCTCGAGGCGCAGCAGGCGCGCATCAATGACACGCCAGACATGCGTTTCGTCGGCATCGCGAGCGATGGCGCCGCGACACGAGCACGTCTGGTGCTGGACAGCCTGAAGGCGAGCGAAGCCGCCGTTCAGTGAGCCGACACGGCAGCACCGGTGAAAAGGACAACCACGATGGAATGGGACAACGGCTACGTGCTCGGCTATGAGCCGATGGACGACACGCATCGCGAGTTCGTGGAGTGCGTCGGCAACTTGCAGCAGTGCGCGGATGACGACATACCGCACCGGCTGGATCGCCTGATCGAGCACCTCGGAGCGCATTTCGACGAAGAAAACACGCTGATGGAAACCACTGAGTTTCCTCCGCGTGCCTGTCACGTCGACGAACACGCAGCCGTGATGCGCTCGGCAACAGACATTCGGAAACTCGTCGACGAAGGCGACCGCTTTCATGTTCGACGGTTCGCGGAGGCCTTGGCGGAATGGTTTCCTGGTCATGCCACCCATCTGGATTCCGCGTTGGCTCACTGGCTGGTGAAGCGTCAGCACGGCGGCAAACCCGTCGTATTCCGGCGTCTTCAGTTCGAGCGCACCGCGCTCTGACAGCCGATGAATTTTGTTACTGAAGTCAAGGATATGAAGTGACGACTCTTGCAGATCTGACTCGTGTTGGACCGGGCACGCCGATGGGCACACTGATGCGCCAGTACTGGGTGCCCGCCGCAAAATCGAGCGAGTTGAAACCGGATGGCGATCCGGTCCGCCTGATGATACTCGGCGAGAAATTGCTCGGCTTTCGTGACAGCGAAGGACGCGTGGGCATTCTGGATCACCGCTGTCCTCATCGCTGCGCGTCGCTGTTTCTCGGGCGCAACGAGGAAAGCGGCATTCGCTGCGTGTACCACGGCTGGAAATTCGACGTTAGCGGCAACTGCGTCGATATGCCGAGCGTGCCGCCGCATCAGAGTTTCAAGGAAAAGGTCCATGCCAAGGCGTATCGCACGGCCGAGCGCAATGGGCTGATCTGGGTCTATATGGGTGAAGACCAGGACAATCCGCCTGCGCTGCCGATGATCGAGGCCAATCTGGTCGAGGACAGCGAGATCTGGTGCCTGCAACGCGACTGCAACTGGATGCAGGCGCTCGAAGGCGACATCGATACCTCGCACGTGGGCTTTCTTCACGTCGGCTCCTTGACGATCGACGATCTCGACGAGGGTCATCCGATGCGTCCGACGATCCTGAATCGCGCGCCCGAGTACGCCGTGTCGAACACGGAATGGGGCACGATGTACGGCGGGTATCGTCCGAACGACGACGGCGCCCGTTCCTGGCGGGTCGCCCATTTCATGTTTCCGTTCTGGACCCAGACGCCCAACAATCGCTTCGCGAGCCGTGCAATCGCGCGTGCATGGGTGCCGATGGACGACGAACACTCGATGCTGTTCGACATCACGTGTGGCGTGGATGAGGGCAACCCGGCGTACTCGTCGACCCTGAAGACGGGCGAGCCCTTGTTTGCGCCGTTCGAATATGCGCCGCGGACCACCGACTGGTTCGGCCGCTGGCGCTGTGTCGACGACAGCCGCAACGACTGGGGCATCGACCGGGAATCGCAGCGTCATGGCACGCAATACACCGGCATCGCGAACATCACGATGCAGGATCAGGCCGTGACCGAAAGCATGGGGCCGATCGTCGATCACAGCTACGAACATCTGGCGCCTACCGATCAGATGATCGCACGGACGCGTCGTCGCCTCATTCAGGCGGTGGACGCCATGCGCGAAAAAGATGTTCTGCCGCCGGGTGCACGGGATCCGGAGATCTTCTTCGGTGCGCGCGCCGGATCGTTCCTGCACGACCCGAACGTGCAGTTTGAAGCGGCTTACGCCGCGCAACTGAAAACTGCGGTTCGCTGGAGCGGTGTGAACGAGGCAGAGCAGGTCGACCACTGCGCGACTTGAAGCGACAGGTGAACGCGTCGCCAACTAGACGCCTGAAAAGAAAATGATTCCGGCATAGCAATCTTGTCGCCGAGAAATATAAAACAATGGAGGAGACAGCATGAAACAACTGAAGGCGGCCGCCGCGCTTCTTGCGCTCGGCGCTGCCCAGCCCGTTCTTGCGCAATCGAGCGTGACGCTTTACGGAGTCGTCGATACCGGCCTCGAATTCATCACGCACGCGACTCCAGCAGGCGGCACGCTGACTCGCTTTCCAAGCATCAGCGCGGGCGATCTGCCGTCACGCTGGGGCTTGCGGGGCTCGGAAGATCTCGGAGGCGGACTCAAGGCGGTGTTCACGCTGGAGTCCGGCTTCGCGCCGGGAACGGGTACGTCCTTGCAGAACGGCCGGCTCTTCGGACGCCAGTCGTTCGTCGGATTCAGCGGCGGCTGGGGGCAGGTCACGCTCGGCCGTCACATGAACATGACCATTTGGGGCATGGGTAACGCCGATGTGATCGGCCCGGCGGATATCAGCATGGGTTCGTTCGATGGCTATCTGTCGGCTGCACGGTCCGACAACAGCATCGAATACAAGGGGACCTTTTCCAACGTGACGGTGGGTGCGAGCTACTCGTTCGGCCGCGATACGCAACCGGCCGGCAACTGCGGCGGCCAGTTGCCGGGCGACATGCGTTCGTGCCGAGCCATTACGGCGATGGTCAAGTACGACGATCCGCGCTGGGGTATCGGGCTGATCTTCGACGAACAACGCGGTGGTGCCGGCGCCACGGCAATCAATGTGATTCCGGGCCTCACCGGCGTGGCGTTCTCCAGTGCAAGTGCAACTGACCGCCGCTACCAGGCCAACGGCTATTTTCTGCTCGGCTCGGTCAAGGTGGCGGGCGGCTGGATTCATCGAGAAATCTCGGGTGATGTTCAGAAGATCCATACGGATCTGACTTACCTTGGCGCCTCTCTTCCCTACGGCGCGTGGAACTTCGACGCGCAGGTATCGCATATACGCAATCACGATCAGGACGCCAATGGCACGCTGGGCGAGGCACGGGTCAACTACAACCTGTCGAAGCGAACCGCTGTCTATTGCCTGGTCGGCTATCTGCATAACAGCGGGAAGAATGCGGTCTACTCGGTGTCGTCGTCGAGCATCGTGCCTGCCATGCCGGCGCCCGGTGTCGGACAGGCGGAGATCAGCATGGGTGTGCGCCACTTCTTCTGAACCACAACTCGCCTTCTCTCAAAGGAGTAGTGCACGGTGAAACGAAACATCAATCGTTGGTGGACTGCCGTGGCAGGGGCACTCGGTGCCGCCACGGGCGGCGGGGTCATTGCCGTTTATGTGTTCAGCATTTTTGCAAAGCCCATCAGTGTCGAATTCGGATGGTCGCGGGCCACGGTCTCGCTGGGACTGACCGTCTTTTCGCTCATGAATGGTGTCGGCACGGTGTTCCTCGGCATTGCCATGGACCGCTGGGGCGTCAAGCGCGTGACGATGGCGATGATCTCGCTGTTCGGGCTCTCGCTTGCTGCGGTATCGGCGTTGCCACCGAGCAAGACAGCCTATTTCCTGACCTTTGCCGTCATCGGCTTTGCTGCAGCGGCGGCGACCATCATGCCGTATGCGCTGGTCGTGTCCGCATGGTTCGACCGATCCCGGGGCTGGGTGCTCGGGCTCATCAATGCGGGCACGGGCCTCGGTGGCGCGATCATGCCGTTCTACGCGAACTATCTGCTTTCGCATTACGGCTGGCGCACCGGTTATATCGGCGTGGGCATTGCAGCGGCGGTGATTCCCCTGCTGGCGCTGGCGATCTTCGTGCGCTTGCCGGAGGGCTTCGACGAGAAGCGACTGCACGAGCGGAAGGCCGCAGCGAAGACCACGGTCCCGCTGCGGACAATACTCCGCAGCAGCAAGCAGTTCTGGCTGCTGGCGTTCTCGATCTTCTGCATCTCCTTCGCGACCTACGGCATGCTTTCGCAACTGACGCCGATGATGCTCGACCGCGGCATCACGCCGCTGGTCGCAGCGGGAATCATGTCCGCTGCAAGCATCAGTTCGATCTGTTCACGCTTGTGTTCAGGCGTGTTCCTGGACAAGTTCTTCGCTCCCTACTGCACTGCTGCGATCTTTGTCTTGACCGCCATTGGCATGGGTATGGTCGCAGAGAGCGATAACCCGACACTGCTCACCTGCGGAGCCGTGCTGCTCGGCTTGGGACTCGGCGCGGAAGGGGACTTGTTGACCTTCCTGGTGAGTCGTTACTTCTCGATCTACTCGTTTGGATCGGTGACGGGCGCTATCTGGTTGACGTTCGCCTGGGGTGGAGCGGCCGGGATCTACATCCTCAACCGATGCTTCGACGTGATGCATACCTATACGCCCGCCGCTTATAGCTTTATCGGGCTCGTGGCGATTGCGGCGGTTGCCGTCGCTCGACTCGGCCCCTACCTTTACCCGCCCGCACACCAGCAAGCGCGCGACGACGAGATCGGCGGCACGGTATCGACCCATTAGCAACGGAAGGTCAGTCGACGTCGTTTCTATCATTGAATGTTGGACCAGAGGTATCTTTCATGCTCTCCGAAAATCGAGGAAACCCGGCGACGATTCGCGCGCCCCTGAAGCACGCCGACACGTTATACATCGACGGGCAATGGGTCGCGCCTTCCACCGGAACGCAGCTATCGGTCATCTCGCCGCACACCGAAGAGGTTTATGTGCGCGTCGCGGAAGCGGGAAAAGAGGATATTGACCGCGCTGTGTCTGCCGCACGCCGCGCGTTCGACAACGGGCCGTGGCCGCGCATGTCTCACGCCGAACGAGCGGGATTCATGCGTGCGCTGGCTGACCGGTTGAAAGACCGCGTGCCTGACATGGCGGCTATCTGGCCGAACGAGATGGGCGTCACGCACGCGGTTGCCGAAGCCTTCATGGCACGCGTTCCCGGCATCTACCACTTCTACGCGGATCTGGGCGAGACGTTCGCTTTTGAAGAAGAGCGCGCGACGAGTTCGGGCATCGGCAATGGCTTGCTGATTCGCGAGCCGGTAGGCGTGGTGGGCGCAATCATTCCGTGGAATGCGCCCGCCATGATCATTGCGTACAAGCTGGCGCCCGCGCTGATTGCGGGCTGTACGGTCATTGTGAAGTCCTCGCCCGAGGCACCCGGAATGGCGCTGATCGTGGCGGAGGCCGCAGCGGAAGCCGGCATTCCGCCCGGCGTCATCAATGTGGTGACCGCGGATCGCGAAGCATCGGATGCCCTGGTGCAGAATCCCGGCGTCGACAAGATCACGTTCACGGGTTCGAGTGCGGTGGGCAAGCACATCGGCGGCGTCATGGCTCAGCGAGTAGGACGCTATACGCTCGAGCTCGGCGGCAAATCAGCCGCCATCGTTCTGGATGATTACGACGTGGAGGTCGCGGCGAAAGCGCTTGCGTCCGCGTCCTGTCAGATGACGACGCAAGTCTGCGCGAGCCTGACTCGCATTGTCGTTTCCAGGAAGCATCATGACCGACTGCTCGACGCACTTGCGGCGGCTTACGCGGCCGTGAAGATCGGCGACCCGTTCGACCGCGAGACCCGGATGGGACCGGTTGCCACGAGTCGCCAGAGAGACCGGATCGAGAAGTACATTGCGCAGGGTGTGGCGGACGGCTTCACGCTTGCAACGGGCGGCAAGCGCCCGGCGCATCTGCCGCGCGGGTTCTATCTGGAGCCGACCGTGTTCGGCAACGTCAGCAACGCCTCTGCGCTGGCACAGGAAGAAATCTTTGGTCCGGTGCTGGCCGTGATTCCCGCCGATAGCGAGGAGCACGCGGTCCGGATCGCCAACGATTCTCCCTACGGACTCAGCGGCGCGGTATTCACGAATGACATCGACCGGGCCTACGCCGTCGCTCGACAGGTCCGGACGGGCACCGTTGCACACAACGCGTTTCGCAACGACTTCGGCATTGCATTCGGTGGATTCAAGCAGTCGGGGATCGGCCGTGAAGGCGGTGTCGAAGGCCTGATGCCTTATCTGGAAACGAAGACTGTTCTTCTCGACGGACTACCGTCGCATCGGCCCCGGCGCTGATGCGATGTGTTCCATTTGAAAAGTGCACACAAGATTAGTGGAATGACGAGCATGGCAAATGCATACGACTATATCGTTGTCGGCGGTGGCTCATCGGGTTGTGTCGTGGCTACGCGACTCGTTGAAGCGGGCTATTCCGTGCTGCTTCTGGAAGCGGGTCCGCCTGACAAGGACATCTATATCCACATGCCGGCAGGCATGCGCAACGCTCAGCGGCACTCTTGGAATTATTTGAGTGAAGCCGAACCGGGATCCGACGTACCGTCGATCCATATCCATCAGGGCCGGGTGCTGGGCGGCGGCAGTTCCATCAACGGCATGGTGTACGTGCGGGGTTCCGCTCACGACTACGATGACTGGGAACGCGTCCATGGCTGTACGGGTTGGAGCCATGACGATGTGCTGCCGTACTTCGTGCGCTCGGAAGGCAACGAAGTGGTCAGCGGCCCGAGACACGGTACGGAGGGCAATCTGTGGGTCTCAGAGCATCGCTATCGCCATCCTTTGACCATGGCTTATCTGAAGGCCGGTCAGGAACTCGGGTATCCCTATCTCACGGACATGAGCGGCGCGACCGGGCAGGAAGGCGTCGGTTTCTGGCAGCGCACGATTCACGAAGGAAAGCGAGGCAGCACGGCACGCGCCTTCCTGCAACGCGTCATGAAGAATCCCTTGCTGACCGTCGTGACCGGGGCGATTGCAGAGCGGATACGGGTCGAAGGCGGCGTGGCCCGAGGAGTCAGCTACACCCTCAAGGGCAATGCGACGATCGACGCGACCGCACACCGTGAAGTCGTCGTGACGGCGGGCGCGATCGAGACGCCGAAGCTCCTGATGCTTTCGGGTATCGGACCTGCAGATCATCTTGCCGAGTTCGGGATCGCGGGGGTGGCCGACAACAGACACGTCGGACAGAATTTTCAGGATCATGTGACGGTCTCGATCACGGCCGAGACGCCGGGGATTCGCAGTTTCCTGCGCGAGGGCGTCGGTCTGACCAAAGTCGCGAATGGTCTCGAATGGCTGACGTTCAATCAGCACGGCGTGGTGTCCTCCAATGTCCTCGAAGGCGGCGGCTATTTCGACATCAATGGCGACGGCAGACTCGACACCCAGCTTTTCGTCTTTCCGTTTTATGAGGCAAAGCGAGAAGGGAACAATAGTCCCAAAGAGATTACCGACGGCATGGCGCTCAAGATCGGCCATCAATATCCGGAATCGCGCGGGGAGGTGCTGCTCAGCGGACCGAAAGCGAGCGACAAGGCGCGATTGAAAGGCAACTACCTGTCTGCGGCGGGTGACCTCGCCATGCAGGTGAAGGCGTTCAAGCTGGGCTTGAGCTTCTTTGACGCGCCGTCGTTGAAGAAGATCGTGCGCAATGTGTCTCCGCGCCTGACCGACGATCGTGAAATCGAACAGTTCGTGCGAAAGAACTGCACGACCAACTTCCACCCCACGTCGAGTTGCCGAATGGGACCTGCGCCGGATTGTTCGGCGGTCGATCTCTCCTTGCGCGTGTGGGGCGTGGCCAATCTGCGTGTCGCCGATGCTTCGGTCATGCCTCACATCATTGCCGGCAATACGAACGCGCCCACCATCATGATCGCCGAGCGCGCGTCCGAGATGATCATCCAGGACGCGGCGCGCAATGCTGCTCGGGGGAAACCCGCGCACCAATGCCCATCCCAAGCCAATTCAGTCACTTGAGTCGACCGGAACGCACTGCGCGTTCCACTGCGCTAATACCGTCGCCATCGTTCCAATAAGGCTGCGTCTCCAGCGAACTTAAACTTTGCTCGTTGCACGGGTGACCGACAAGGCGCCCGTTTCTCCACAACACGACAGCATAAAAAGGACAGATTCATGATGAGCAAAGTCGAGCTCTCCGACCTCTTCCGTGTCGGGCCAGGGACCCCCATGGGCACGTTCATGCGGCAATACTGGTTGCCCGCCGTGCTTTCGAGCGAGATCGAAACGGACGGCGACCCGGTCAGGCTGATGATCCTCGGCGAGAAGCTGCTGGCCTTCCGTGACACTGCTTCGCGCGTCGGCATTATCGATCATCGCTGCCCGCATCGCTGCGCGTCGCTCTTCCTCGGGCGCAACGAAGAGAACGGCATTCGTTGCGTGTATCACGGCTGGAAGTTCGATGTGAATGGCAACTGCGTCGACATGCCGAGCGTTCCGTCGCACATGGATTTCAAGGACAAGGTTCATGCGCGGGCCTATCGGACGGCGGAGCGCAACGGCCTGGTCTGGGTTTATATGGGCGCGAACCAGGGCAATCCGCCGCCCTTGCCGGAGATCGAAGCGAACATGATTCCCGGTAGCAAGATCTGGTGTTTGCAGCGCCAGTGCAACTGGCTGCAGGCGCTGGAAGGCGATATCGATACGAGTCATGTCGGCTTTCTCCATGTGGGCGCGCTACAGCCCGACGACTTGCCGAAGGACTCACCATTGAGGCCGACCGTCCTGAACCGTGCGCCCGAATATCGCGTGCAGAACGCGGAATGGGGTGCAACGTATGGCGCCTATCGCCAGGACGACGACGGCAGCCTTTCATGGCGTGCCGGTCAATTCATGTTCCCGTTCTGGACCATGACGCCGAACATCCTGTTTGCGACGCGAGCCATTGCACGCGCCTGGGTGCCGATGGATGACGAGCACGTCATGTTGTTCGACATCACGGGCGGCGTGGACGAAGGCAATCCCTTCTTCACGACGAAGCTGAAAAACGGCGAACCCATGTACGAGAAGATTCGTCGCAAGCCCAACGGAACCGGCTGGTTCGACCGCTGGCTGCCGGTGGACGGCATCCACAACGACTGGGGCATCGACCGCGACGCGCAACGCGAGATGGTGCATTTCACCGGAATCGACAACCCGTCCATGCAGGACCAGTCCATCACGGAAAGCATGGGTCCGATCCAGGACCACAGTTACGAAACCCTCGCGCCCACTGACCAGATGATCGCCTTCGTGCGCCGCCGGCTGCTGAAGGCACTCGAGGCGAGCAGGAACGGCGTGACGGAAGCGCCTGGATCGACGACGCCGGCCGTCTATTTCGGCGCACGGTCGGGCGCATTCTGGGCGGAGCCGTCGGTCACCTTCGGCGATGCCTATGCCGGAGAACTGGCAAAGGCGCAGCGCTGGCCCGCCGGCGAGCCGGTGCAGGAAGACAGTCATTGAGTGCAACCCGAACCACAATGAAGAGGAACAGCATGGAGACATCTGCACAGACCGCGCAAGGCGCGCGCTTCGACGGACGCGTCGCGCTGGTCACGGGCGCGGCGCGCGGCATCGGCGAGGCGATTGCCCGCATGCTGCACGCACGCGGCGCCACGGTGATCGTTTCGGATACGGCGGTGGAGCTGGCGGAATCCGTCGCGCGCAGCCTGGATAGCACCGCCGCGACAGCCGTCGCGCTGAAGCTCGACGTGCGCGAGAAAGCGGACTTCGAACAGGCGCTGGCCGTGGCCGAAGAGTGCTGGGGGAAGTTGGACATTGTCGTCAACAACGCGGGCTATGCGAAGCGCACGCCGATCGACGACATCACACCCGAAGAGTTCGACGACATCGTCGCGATCAACATGCGCAGTGTGTTTCTCAGTTGCCAGGTGCTGTCGAAGCCGATGGTGCAGAAAGGCTACGGGCGCATTGTCAACGTGACTTCGCTGGCATCGCATAACGGGGGCACGGTGGCGTCGCCTCACTATGCTGCAGCCAAGGGCGGCGCGGCGACGCTGACGCGCTATTTCGCCCGCAAGCTGGCGGGAACGGGCGTCACCGTCAATGCCGTTTCTCCTGGCCCTGTCGCGAGCGCGAAGGAGCGGCTGGCTCACATGCTCGATGAAATCAGCAAGCAAGTGCCCGTTGGCCGCTTTGCCGAGCCGGATGAGATCGCCGAGGCCGTCGTGCTGCTGGCGTCCGAGCAGAGCGGCTTTATCGTCGGGACGACGATCGATGTGAACGGCGGTCTGTTCATGCGGTCCTAGCCGCGCCCGGCCTGCTCATGATCCAGATGCCTTATGAGCTGAATCTGCGGCACCTGCGCGCGCTGCTGGACGTGCAGGACGGCGGGAGTATTTCGGCTGGCGCGCGGGTTGCCTGTCTGTCGCAATCGGCCCTCACGCAGGCCGTCGCGAAAGTCGAAAGGCAGCTTGCCTGTGTGCTGTTCGACCGTCATGTCGAGGGCGTGAGCGCCACCGCGACGGGCGCGCAGGCGCTCAAGCGCGTGCGTGCGGCGCTGACTCATCTCGACGATGTCGGCCGCTGGATCGGTGGCGAGGCCACACGTTCGACGCGTGGGCTATCGATGCATCATGTCCAAGCGCTGCTCGCCTTGTCCGATGCACGGAGTTTCGCGTCGGCGTCGCTGATTTCGGGGCTTCCGCCGTCGACCGTTCATCGGGCCATAGGCGAGCTCGAAGGCCGGCTCGACAAGCCGCTCGTCGAGCGTCGCAGCACGGGCACGCTGCTGAGCTTCACGGGCCGGCGCGTGGCGCGCGCGTTCCGGCTTGCACTGAAGGAACTGCGCGCGATGATCAGCGAACTCGGCGGCGACGGAACGGTCGTTCCGGTTTCGATTGGCGCGCTGCCCATTGCGAGGCCCTTCATCCTGCCGACCGCCATCACGCACATGACGGCTCAATACGAGCGCGTCAGGTTCTCGGTAGCAGAAGGGGAATGGCACGATCTGGTCGATCAGCTTCAGGACGGCGTGATCGATCTGATCGTCGGCACCGTGCGAGACGAGGAATTGCCGGAACTCACGCAGCAACGTTTCGCCGACGACGAAGTGGCGATCCTGTGCGGCAGCCATCACCCGCTCGCGCGCGAAGTGAGTCCTTCCATCGAGGCGCTGGCGCGTTATCCGTGGATCGTGGGGCCGCCGCGCACGCCGTTGCGTCAGCAATGGGAAAGCATGTTTGCAAACGGGCCGAAGCCTGCCGCGCCGGTCGAGTGCGAGTCAGTGATGATCGTGATCAATCTGCTCTCGCAAGGACCGTTTCTGACGCTCGCTTCACCGAGACAGGTCGAGCTTCCGTTGCAGATGAAGCGCCTGGCGCGCGTGGGCAGCGGCTTGACGGATTCGACGAGTCCGGTCGGGGTCATCACGCGCAGGAGTTGGCAACCCACCGCTATAGAACAACGTTTCATCCAGATGATCGCCGACGTCGCGCGGCACGGCGGCGCGGCGCCGATTGCGATGGAGCATCGGGAATCGGCGTTCGCACGACCGACCTGAACAGATAAGAGGAGACACGATGGCCGAGACAAGCTGGAGTGCGCTGATAGACCAGCGTCCGATAGGCCGATTCCAGGTGATGATTGCCGCCATAGGCATGCTGGTGTTGCTGTGCGAAGGCTTCGACCTTCAGATCATTGCCTATCTGATGCCGCAGATCGTCGCGGAATGGCATATCGATGCGACGCGTCAGGGCAGTGTGCTGTCAGCGGGCTATGTCGGGATGCTGGTCGGCTTTCTCGCGCTTGCGCCGCTCGCTTCGCGAGTCGGCTTGCGCAATCTCGTGGCAGTGTGCCTGGTCGGCATGGGCGCGCTCAACCTGGCGACTGTCTTCGCCCAGACAGCGACGTCGCTGATCGTCCTGCGTATCGCTGTCGGGCTCACGCTGGGTGGTGTAGTGCCACCGACGCTCGCGCTGGTCGCCGAGTACTTTCCTGCGCGCCATCGCTCGGCGGTGGTGTCGACGCTGTACCTCGGCACCACGTCCGGCATCCTGTCGGCCGGCGCGCTGGCATGGCTCATTCTGCCGCGATGGGGATGGCGCGGTACGTTGATCGTCGGAGGATGCGCGCCCATTCTGATCGCGTTGATGGTCTGCCTGCTGTGCCCCGAGTCGCTGAATTTTCTGCTGAGCGGCGCACGCCGCGGACGCGAACGCGCGCGCGACGTCTTCAGAAAACTCTATCCCGCAGAACGTGAGGATCCGGTGCCGGCGAATGTCGCGTTCCAGAAGATCTCGCGCGGCACGCTGGTCGATCTGTTCAAGGAAGACCGGCTTCTCGGCACGCTGATGCTGTGGGCCGCGCTCAGCCTCAACGCGGTGGTCTATTTCTTCGCATTGAGCTGGATGCCGCTGATACTCGTGAAAACAGGCGCTGCCCAGCAAGACGCCATTCTGGTTTCGACGCTTGCCAACATCGGCGGCATGGCAGCGGTGGTAACCGGTTTCCTGATGGACCGCTTTGGCAACGCGCGCGTGGTGATGCTCTATTTCGTGGCGGGCGCTGCGTTCGTGCTGGTTCTGGGCGTGGTGCTGTCGTCCGGTCTGCTGCTGATCGCGCCCGCGGCATTCTGTCTTGGTTATTGCGTCAGCGGATTGCAGAAAGGGGTGTCGGCGCTGGCGGTCAGATTCTATCCGCCCATGCTTCGTTCAGCGGGCCTCGGCTGGGTGCTTGGCATCGGACGTAGCGGCGCGGTTGTCGGGCCGTTGCTTCCCGGGTTGCTCATGCAACACGGCTGGCTTCCCGCGCACATCTTCTATGCGATGACCGTGCCGATGGTGCTGGGCAGCGTGTCCATCGCGGTGATGTCGGCGAGATATACGGCCGGCGACCGTGTGCCCGCCATCGAGGTGCAGCGGGATGGTGTCTGAGCCGCAGGCCAGGCATGATCCCGCACCAAATTCAACCCTATTCTCCAGATAGTGCTATGTTCGCGTGAACCGTTTCCTCGCTGCACCCAGGGACAGAATTCGAACGGAGACGCATCGCTCATGAAACCGTACGTCTGGATCACGACACCGCTCCTCCTGTTAGCCTCCACCGCCTTCGCCCAGTCCACCGTCACGATGTACGGCCGCATCGACGGCGGCATCGAATACCTGAACCACATTGCCAACGGCGCCAATGGCAACACCTCGCGCTGGAGCGCGGAGGGCGGCGACTGGGGCACCAGCATGTGGGGCTTGAAAGGCAACGAAGATCTGGGCGGCGGCCTGAGCGCGGTCTTCGACCTGGAAACCGCCATACAGATCATGAACGGCACGACCGGCGGCGGGCGCCTCTGGTCACGCCGCGCCTATGCCGGCCTGAATTCGAAGACATGGGGGCAAATACAGGCGGGCCGTAATCTCTTCATCGACAGCGACGGCGTCTGGGAATTCGACCCGTTCGTCCAGGAGGCAGTGTCGTCGGCGTCACTGGTGCGGGGCCGCAACTGGCAGCAGTCCAGCAATAACGTCGAGTACCACAGCCCGGTGTTCCATGGCATCGACGTGCAGGGGCAATATGCGTTCGGCAACCAGCCGGGTGCGTTCAATCGCGGTGCGCCGGGCGAGTTCGGCCGCTCGGAAGGCATCATGCTGAGCTACCACTCGACGCTGCTCGACCTGCGCGGCATCTATGACGAACTCCGCAGCCAGGACGGCAAGCTCGACAACATCTTCCAGGCATCGCGGGAATACTTCGTCGGCGCGAATGTGAAAGTGGACAAGTGGAAGGTGCAGGCGGCCTACACGCACTACGCCGCGCCCGACTCGCCGGCGGGCGTGGCCGACAGCGCCGATCACTACTGGCTCGGCGCCACCTATCAGGCGACGCCCGCCTGGGCGGTCACGGCGGCGGGCTTTTATATCCACGTCGGCGCGGGCAGCGGCGACGCGGCGCACGATCCCGCGAGCCATGCCACCCTCTACGCGCTCGGCACCACCTACAACTTCACCAAGCGCACGTTCCTGTACGGCACGGTGGCCTACGTGCGCAACAGCGCGAACGGCACGTTCTCCGTTTTCGCGACGCCGCGCGACGCGTCCAGCCCGACCAGCCCGCTCGCGGGCGAATCGCAGACCGGCGCGTATGTCGGCATGATGCACATCTTCTAGATGCTTCAGGCGGTGGCGAGCGGCTTCAGGCGGGCGCGGTCCAGCCAGGCGCCAAGACTCGTGCGGCCGTGCCGCGCTGCGCCCATCGGCACGAGCGAACGCTCTTTCATCACGCCGCCGAAGTAGGTGGCCTTGTCATCGGCGATGACCCGGCGGCCATCGCGCACGGCGCGCAGGTAAGTGCCGATGAACGCATGCATCGCACCCTGCTCGGGACCGGCGATATCCACGATGCCGCCGAGCGGCGCGCCCAGTGCGATCTCCGAGATGATGGCCGTGACGTCGTCGGCGGCGATGGGCTGGAACTGATGCGGCGAGAGGCGCGCGGTGCCGTCGACGGTGCTCAGGTCGGCAATGGTGCCCAGGAACTCGAAGAACTGCGTGGCGCGCACGATGGAATAGGGCACGCCCGATTCCGCGATCAACGCTTCCTGCACGCATTTCGCCGCGTAGTACGCATTGCCCTCCATCCGGTCCACACCGACGATCGACAGCACGACATGATGCTGCACGCTCGCATCGCGTTCGGCCTGAAGCAGGTTGCGCGTGGCGTCGCGGAAGAAGGCGGTGACGGCTTCACGGTCGTGCGTCGGCGGATTGGTCACGTCGATCACGACGTGCGCGCCGCGCAGCGCGTCGGCGAGGCCCGCGCCGGTGATGGCGTTGACGCCCGTGCTCGGCGATGCAGCGATGGCTTCATGACCCTTCTCGCGCAGCAAGGCCACGGTCTTCGCCCCGATCAGCCCGGTCCCACCGATGACGACGATCTTCATGACACACCTCGTTTGGTTCGTGAAAGTGAAGTCATTGTGTGACAATCATGTCTTAGCCAGAAGGGACAAGAATCAACGATCGGACTAGTCCAAGGACCTTGCCATGCCGAACCCGGAACAGGCGCTGAAGATCGACATCGACCGGCGCCATGCGCTGCCGGTCTACTTGCAGATCTGCGAGCGCTTCAAGGCCGCGATTGCAGCGGGTCACCTGAAACCCGGCGACCGCGTGCCCGCGCTGCGCGGTCTCGCCACGCAGCTGAACACGGCGCGCGGCACGGTGGAAATGGCCTACGACATTCTCGTCGACGAAGGCTATCTGCAGATGCGCGGCGCGGCAGGCACCTTCGTGTCGTCGTCGTTGCCGGCATCGGTGCTGAAGCCGGCCGCGCGCCGGGGGCGCGAACGCACTGGCGTGCCGCGCGTGAAGCCGGCGCCCGCAGCCGGGCCCGGTCACGAAGCACGGCCGCTGCGTCCCGGATTGCCCGCGCTCGATGCGTTTCCGCGCAAGGTGTGGAGCCGCATCATCGCGCATCGGGCGCGCAGCGTGGATCTCGCTTCGCTCACGTATCCCGACCCGGCCGGCTTCGGACCGCTGCGCGAACGCATCGCGACGTATCTGGGCCTGTCGCGCGGCGTGGAGTGTGCGCCGGAACAGGTCTTCGTGACGAGCGGCTATCGCGCGTCGCTCGAACTCATCCTGCGCAGTCTCGCCAAACCCGACGACAGTGCCTGGTTCGAGGAACCCGGCTATTTTCTGGCGCGCGATTTCCTCGATCAGGCGGGGCTGAAGCTCGCGCCCGTGCCGGTGGATCGCGACGGGCTCGATGTCGATGCCGGACAGGCGCTTGCTCCGCACGCGCGCTTTGCCATCGTGACGCCTTCGCATCAGAGTCCGCTCGGCGCCACGCTTTCGCTGGCACGCCGCATGAAGCTGCTTGAATGGGCGGGAAGGGCGGGCAGCTGGATCATCGAGGACGACTACGACAGCGAGTTCCGCTATGCCGGGCGGCCGTTGCCTGCGCTGAAGAGTCTCGATGTCGACGATCGCGTGATCTATTGCGGCACCTTCAGCAAGGTGCTGTTTCCCGGTCTGCGGCTGTCCTATGTAGTGGCGCCCGAACGGGCCATTGCATGCTTCGCGCAGCTCACCACGAGCATGAACGCCGGACCGCCTTACCTGTTGCAGGCGGCGGTCGCGGACTTCATCGCGCAAGGGCATTTCGCGCGGCACCTGAAGCGCATGCGCGCACTTTATGCGGAGCGCCGCGAGGTCTGCGCGCGGGCGCTGGAGAAGGCGTTTGGCGACAAGGTGCACATCGAGCGGCCCGCGGGCGGCATGCATCTCGTGATGCTGTTCAACAGCGGCCGCACCGGTCCCGTCGATGACCTCGCCATCGTCGCCCGCGCCCAGGAGGCGGGAGTGGGCGTGAGTGCGCTGTCGGCGTGGCATATCGGCGCACGCACGAAGCGCATGTTGCGCGGCGTGGTGCTGGGGTTCGCGAACGTCGCCGACGAAGCCGAAGCGGCTCGGCTCGCGCGCCTGCTGCGGCGCGCGTATGACGGTTGAGCTTAGTGAGTGACGGCGCTGTCGGACGTGAACAGCGCGTGTTGCTCGAATTCGTCGCGCGCCGCGTTCAGTGCTTCCGTCACGGCCTCGTCGCCGCGCACGAGACCTTGCAGCAACAGGAAATGCACGCTCGTCACGCCGATGCAACCCAGCGCATAGCGCAGGTAAGGCGTCAGGAAATCCTGCTGCAACGCAAGCTCGCCGCTGTGATGCCCACCCGATCCGACGATCACGAAAGCCGGCCGGTCGCGCATCAGCCCGACCTTGCCCTCCGGCGTGGACGCGAAGGTGCGATGAATGCGCAGCACGTAATCGATCCACAGCTTGAGCGCGGCGGGTACTGTGAAGTTGTGCATCGGCGTGTTGATGATGAGCACGTCGGTGGTTTCGACTTCGCGTATCAGCTCTTCGGAGACGTCGAAGTGGCGCATCTCCGGCTCGCGCGAGGTGATGGCGCGCGCGTAGTCGACCGTGACCGGCGGCAGCGGCTGCGCGGCGAGATCGCGCTCGACGATTTGCACGCGCGCACGCCTGCCCAGCTTGCCGATCATGTCGAGCGCCAGCCGGTAGCCGTGGCTCGCTTCGCTGTGCGGGCTCGCGTTGATGAACAGCACTTTCATTGCGCGGCCTCCTCGTAGGTGGAGTGCAGGGGCTCGACGAAATGCATGCCGCGCGCGAGCAGACCGTTGCGGAAATAGAAGCGCTGCGCGAGCGCCATATGCAGGCCCGTATCGAGCACAAGATGCGCGCAATCCGAACGGCGCGCAATGTCGCGCACCTGATCGATCAATTGCGCGCCGACGCCGCTGCGTTGCAGCCGCGCGGTGACGACGAGATCGTCGACATAGAGGAAGCGGCCGTACAGCGTGTTCGTCTGCAAGCGATAGCCAGCGAGACCGAGAATTGTGCCATTGGCTTCGCAGGCGGCAAGCAGGCGGTAGCGCTCTTCGCGTTGAGCCTGCATGCGCGTGGCGAACGCAGCGGCGTCGGTCAAATGCGGGCGCAGTTCCTTCATGACCGGAAAGGCGCGAGTCCATTCATCAGGTGAATCGAGATGCCGGAAATCGATTGTCGTGTCCATGCGTGTTCTCCACGTTGCATGACTCACACGATACCGGCTCGATGACTCAGTCAGAAGGGCCAAGAATCGGGCAAAGGACTAGTCCATTGCTTTGAGCGGCGAGGCATCGAATCTGGCCAGCAAGCCTGCAGGTCCAGTATAGACGTCGATGCAGCCAGCTTCTCTCAGCGATGCCTCCGAGAAGCCGCCCGCCAGCACGCCGATTGTGCGCACGCCCGTTCGCCCGGCAGCCTGGGCATCGTAAGGCGAGTCGCCGATGGCAATGGCTTCATCGGCCTGCACGCCGAGCTTGCGCAGCGCGGTCTGGAACACATCGGGATCGGGCTTCGAGCTTTCCACGTCTTCGGACGACACGGTGACGTCGAAGCGGTTCGCCACGCGCGCGATGTCGAGATAGACCTCGAGTTCGTCCTTCTTCGCCGACGATCCCACGGCGAGCTTCGTTCCCTGATCGCTCAGCCGCTGCAACAGTTCCGGCACCGCCGAGAATGGCCGCACGAGCGACAGGTAACGTGCCTTGAAATGCTTGCCGCGCCACGCTTCGAGCGCTTCGCCATGATCGCGGATCTGGTCCTCGGAAAGAAACACGGGCAACAGCTTGTCGCCGCCTTTGCCGATCTGGCTGCGCGCTGCATCGATACCGACATCGTGGCCGAAGTGCGCGAATGCCTCGTGCCATGCCAACGCATGCAGGTCCACGGAATCAACCAGGGTTCCGTCTATGTCGAAGATGGCGGCGCGTAACATGATTTCTCCTTTCAGTGTCGGTATTGACGCGAGCATGTTGCATGCCGTCTTACGTCAAGGATGGAAGCGCGTCTCGAGCACCCGGCCGATGTTCGCGAGATTCGACTCGATCTGCTCCAGCGCGAACGTCAGCGTGGAGAGTCGCTGCACGCGCGGCGAATCCGGCGGGCAGGTCGCAATGATGTTCGAGAAGCTCGCCTTGATGGCCGCCGAGGCGTCGTGAAGCGGCGTGAGAAAACGTTCGGTTGGCGGTTGTGCGTGAGCGTCGCGCAACCATCCGGCGAGCGCTTCCAGATAGGCGCCGGCGCACTCGCTCACGGTGCGGATCTGCCCGGCCGACGATTCCCGCTCGGACGCTGACAATCCCTCCTGCACCTGCCCGGCGCGATCAAGCAGCACCAGTCCGTGCCACAGCGTCTCGAAGGCGTTGAGCGCGGCATCAAGCGTGGGACCCGTTGCGAAACGGGCGCGTACACGCGTCTCCGAGCAGACTGCGCGGGCATCGACGAGATGGCGCAGGAAGCGTTCATGCAATGCGTCGACGGTCTGCCGGTCTTCGGCCGGATGAAGGATCGGCAGCGTGGCGAGCAGGGCGCGGCAGTCGTCGAGCAACTCGGCCATGATGTCGAACGCGCGCGAGCGGGCCAGTTGCGGCCACACGCTCACCGACACCGCAATGCCGATAGCCGACCCCAGCACGATGGCTTCCGCGCGCGAGAAGGCCCCGTCGATGCTCATCGATGGTTCGAGCGCCAACGCCGCAGCCACGACGATGCTGTAGTTCGTGGTGGGGAAGAGCGTCGCGCCGAGGCAGGTGACGAGCGTGGCGATTGCGAGGCGCGGCAGCGTTGCATCGGCGCCGGGAAAGAAGTGCAGTGCCGCGAGGCCGACTGCCGTTCCCACTGCCGCGCCGATCATCTGACCAACGCCATGTTTCAGGCTGCGGTCGAAATTCACTTGCAGCGTGAAGAGGCTCGCAAAGACGCCCCACGTCAGGTTCGATGACGCGATGAACTGCATGCAGCCATAGGCCAGTCCGCTCGCGATGAGCGACTGCACGCACATGCGCAACGCGTCGAAGCGGCCGATGCGCCGTCTGACCTTTGCTTTCACGCGGGCTCGGGCTGTCAGACGATGCGCACCGGAATGGACTTCGCGCCCGGCACCTTGCTTTCCTTCGCGTAATGCCACAGCGGCAGCAGCACATTGCACTCCGGAAAATATCCCCCGATGCAGCCCTCCGGAATGTCATACGCCTTCACGGTCAGCCCGCCGAGCCTGCGGTCGAAGCCGTCGTTCGAGAGCGTCTGCAAGGTGATCTCCTGACCTTCGCGCAACTCGCGTTTCGCCATGTCGGCTTGACTCATCAGGATCACCATGCGCGTGTCCTTCACGCCCCTGAAGCGGTCGTCGAGACTGTAGATGGTCGTGTTGAACTGGCTGTCGCTGCGCAGGGTCATCAGGCGCAGCGCATCGGGCGTGGTCTCCGGCATGTCCGGATCCTCGCCCAATGACTCAGGCACGAGAAAGCCGGCCTTGCCGGATTTCGTCTTCCAGACGCGCTCACGCGCCGGCAACGGCCGATGGAATCCACCCGGTTGCCACATGCGCGCATTGAAGTCATGGAAGATGTCGGGATAAGTCGTGGCAATCTCGTCACGCACGATGGCGTAATCGTCGCGCCAGGCGTCCCAGTCCACCGTGGAACGCGGCCCGAGCGCCGCCTTCGCGATGCCTGCCACGATGAACGGCTCCGAGCGCGCGTCGTCGCTGGCCGGTTCGGTCACGCCGCGCGAGCCGTGCATGCATCCGGTGCTGTCTTCCATCGAGACCGCCTGTTCGCCGCTGGCCTGCCGATCGATTTCGATGCGGCTCAGGCACGGCAGAAGATACGCGTTCGCACCATGCACGAGGTGGCTGCGGTTGAGCTTGGTCGCCACGTTCACCGTGAGGTGCAGCGTGCTCCAGGCGGGCTCGGTGCGACTGCGGTCCGGCACGGAGCGCACGAGATTGCCGCCCAGATTGAACACGGCGCTGACCTTGCCTTCGAGCATGGCTTCAAAGGCCTCCACCGTGTTCATGCCTTTGTCGCGCGGCGGCTCGAAGGAAAACTGCTTCGCGAGTTGATCCAGCGGCGCCAGTTCCGGCTTCTCCGTCACGCCGACGGTCCGCTGTCCCTGCACGTTCGAATGCCCGCGAATCGGCGAAGGCCCCGCGCCCGGCTTGCCGATGTTGCCGCGCAGGAGCAGCAGGTTGCACACCATGCGCACGTTCTGCACGCCCAGCCGATGCTGCGTCAGTCCCATGCCGAAGTGTGCGAGCACCGCATTGGCATGCATGTATTCGTCGGCGGCTTCGAGCAGGGCGGTGCGCGGCAGGCCGCTCACGCGTTCGATATCGCGCCATTCCGTTCGGCGTGCATGAGCGGCGAAGTCGTCGAAGCCCGTCGTGTGCCGCTCGATGAACTCGACGTCGATCTTGCGCGGCCGGCCTTCGGTCAATGCGCGGTCGTCTGCTTCGATGACGGCCTTGCAAATACCGAGAATCGCGGCCGTGTCGCCGCCGTTTTTCAGTTGATGGTATTGCGTACTGATGCGCGTCTCGGCGGGCGTCAGCATCTGCACGGGCGACTGCGGATTCGCGAAGGACACGAGGCCCGGCTCGCGCAGCGGATTGAACGTGATGATCGGCACGCCGCGCTTGCGGGCGTCCTGTAGCTGATGCAGCATGCGCGGACTGTTGGTGCCGACGTTCTGGCCGAAGAAGAACATCAGGTCGGTCTTCTCGAAGTCGTCGAGCACGATGGTGCCGACGCCCACGCCAATCGCTTCCGTCAGTCCCACGCTGGTGCTTTCGTGACACATGTTCGAACTGTCGGGCAGGTTGTTGCAGCCGTACATGCGCGCGAACAGCTGGAACATATAGGCCGTTTCAAGCGATGCCCGGCCCGACGTATAGAACACGACGCTGTGCGGATCGAGCGTGCGCATTTCCTGGCCGATTTCGTCGAAGGCCTGTTTCCAACTGATCTCGATGTACTTGTCGGTGGCGTGGTCGTACTTCATCGGCGCGGTGAGCCGGCCGGCTTCTTCCAGATCGTGATCGTGCCAGTCGAGCAGTTCCGTCACCGTGTGATGTGCGAAGAAATCGGGCGTGATCCGCTTCGATGTCGTATCCCAGGCCGTGGCCTTCGCGCCGCTTTCGCAGAATTCGAAAGTGTGAGGATGGGCCGGTTTAGCCCACGAGCAACTGACGCAGGCGAAACCGTCGGGCTTGTTCTGCTTGAGCAGAATGGGGCCGTCTTTCAGGGCTACTTTCTCTTTCGTGACGATCTGGGTTACGGCCTTGAGCGAGCCCCATCCGCCGGATGCGAAGGGATAGCTGGACGGTTTGTCGGTGACTTTCATGGTGAAATCCGAAGCGTGGAACGGGTAATGGCTACAACAGCAATGAGCGTTCCATTCGTCGGATGCGCGGCGAGGCGGCGGCGCCAGATCACCGCGCGCACCCGCCCGGGCTACGATGCCTATTTCAGGTCGTCCGGCACCTTGCCGCCGTTTTCAGCCAGCTTCTGCATCACTTGCTTGTGCAGCCACATGTTCATCGCGGCGGAGTCTTCGGTGTTGCCGTTGTAGTGCAGTTCGCCTGCCAGTTCCTTGCGCGCGGCGAGGCTGCTGTCGAGGCCAAGCAGTTTCATCAGATCGACAATCGACGTGCGCCAGTTGAGTTGCTCGCTGTGGCTCGACTGCATTTGCGTGAGCACGGCCTCGACGTCGATGGGTTGCTGTGCCGGCGCGGACTGCGCCGGGGCGGAAGCGGCGGGCGCAGGGGCAGCGCCTGCGGTGGCGCCGGACGGCGGCGTAGCTGAAGCGGGTTGCGGTGCGCCAGCGCTGTCGTGATGACCAAAGATCTTGCCCATGATCGAAGAAAAAATGCTCATGACGCCTCCTGTTTGAACAGACGATTGGGGCTTTCATTCGCGCAAGCAACATGCCGGATTCGCCTGCGCAATTGCACGCTCCGAGGCACGGAGGTTGCTCGTGCGAGTGAGCATTCGGAACGCCCGGGCAAGCGCCAGGCGGACTCGTCATCGTGTCACTGGGAGACTGTCATGGAAGATCAGAAAGAGCAGGACCGGATTCGTCGCCGCGCCTATGAAATCTGGGAGCGCGAAGGCAGTCCTGATGGCCGCGCCGAGGAATTCTGGCAGCAGGCGAAGACTTCTTTGCAGGAGGAAGACGCGCAGGGGTCGGTGGTCACGCCTGCCGTGTCCCCTGCCGGGAAGTAGCGGCGAAGCCGGTCCTCTTTCGAGAGGACCGGAACGCGCATCGCGGGGTCAGTGCAGGCGCATCGTGTTGTCGCCGGCGTCCTTCGGAATCTTCGCTTCAAGCGCCTCCTTGCGCTTCATCATCTTGCCGCCAAGTTCTTCGAGGTCGGCGCCGGATTTGCGCAGGTTCGGAAACAGTTCCGACTCCTCTTCCTCAATGTGGTGCTTCACCATCTCGCTCAGCACCTTGAAGGTTGCGTCGAAACCTGTCTGACCAGGCTTCAGCGTGGCGAACTTTTCGATCAGCACCTTCACCAGGAAGTGCTCCACGTAGGCCTCCTCGACGTCGGGCCTCTCGTCCTCGGGCAGTGCCTTCTGCGCAGCCGGATACAGGAGTTCTTCCTCGATCATCGCGTGAACCGTCAATTCCTCGCACGCGCGCCTGACCAGCGTGCCCTTTGCCTCCAGATCGTTGTCGTCTGCCTTCTCGAAAGCATCGAACAGTTTCTGTACAGCGCGGTGGTCCTCGGTGAGCAGCTTCGTCGCGTCGACGTTGCGCGCCGTTTTGACCGATGCGGTCGTGCCGGAACTCATTTGGGTATCGCGGGACATGGTGTTCTCCGATTATTGAGGGGTCTCGCTATCGAGCAAAGCGCGGACCTGACAAGCGGATACGATAGCGCCCGCCCGACGATCGGCTAAGATACGGCGCCTTAGCCTTTGACCCTCAACGTGGAGTGCTTTCCGTGATTCAACCGAGCAACGTATTCAAGGACAACCTCGCCAAACTGCCTGCCATCGACGGCATCGAACGCCTCGATCTCGTGGACGGCGCGGGCAAGGTGGTCGCGAGTATCGAGAACAAGCCGGGCAAACAGGGCTCGCTGGCGGTGTATCACTACGTGCAGCAGGCGTTCGGCACGCTCGACGCCCGCGCCGCCGAGCACGCGCTCGCCGTGTTCGGCGAACACACCGCCGACGCGCGCAGCCGTCCCGGCGCGCATCCCAATGTGGATCGTCTGCTTGCGATTGTCGAAGGCGGCGAGGCATTGCGCATCGACGTGATTCGCACGGCCTGAAAAGACAAAAGCCCGTTCTGTCGCGAACAGAACGGGCTTGGCGCCTGAACAACCTCACATCTTCAATTCCACGCGCCTGATGTCCTTCACGATCACGAGATAGCTGAACACGGTCACCAGCGCATTGACGCCGACGAAAGCCAGCGCGCCGTTGAACGAGCCGGTCTCGGCGACGAGATAGCCGATCACGATCGGCGTCACGATGCCCGCGACGTTGCCGAACATGTTGAAGATCGATCCCGACAGCCCGATGGCTTCCTTCGGCGACGTATCCGCCACCACGGCCCAGCCCAGCGCCCCGATACCCTTGCCGAAGAACGCCAGCGACATCAACGCGACCACGAGCCAGTCCGTATCCACGTAATTGCAGCCGATGATGCACGACGACAGCAGCATGCCGGAAACGATCGGCAGCTTGCGCGCCACCGTCAGCGACGTGCCGCGGCGCAGCAGCGCATCCGAGATGACACCGCCGAGCACACCGCCCGCGAACCCGCAGATGGCTGGCAACGACGCGACGAAGCCCGCCTTCAGGATCGTCATGTGACGCGCCTGGACGAGGTAGATCGGAAACCACGTCAGGAAGAAGTACGTCAGCACGTTGATGCAATACTGCGCGAGATAGACGCCCAGCAGCATCCGGTTGGTCATCAGTTGCTTGACGACCGGCCAGCCAATCTGCCCGGCGCTGGCGGCGCCGCCCGTCGATCTGCGCTGATGACCGCGCACCAGCCCGCCGCCTTCCTCGATGTAGTCGAGTTCCTGCCGGTTCACGCGCGGATGATCCGCCGGATTTTTCATGACGGAAAGCCACGTCAGCGCGAGCACCAGGCCGGCGATGCCCATCACGATATAGACGTGATGCCAGCCGAATGCGTGCGTGAGCCAGGCCATCAACGGCGTGAAGACGACGGCCGCGAAATACTGCGCCGAGTTGAAAATCGCCGATGCCGTGCCGCGCTCCTTCGTCGGGAACCAGCTGGCGACCACTTTTGCATTGGCCGGGAAGGCGGGCGCTTCAGCCGCGCCCATCATGAAGCGCAGCGCGAACAGCGCGGTGACGGCGGTCGCCGCGCTGCCCAGCAAGCCGATGGAGCTTTGCAGCAGCGTGAACAGTGACCACAGGAAAATGCTCGCCGCATACACGCGCCGCGCGCCGAAGCGGTCGAGCAGCCAGCCGGCCGGAAGCTGCGACAGCACGTACGCCCAACTGAAGGCCGAGAAGATATAGCCCATGCGGATGGCGTCGAAGCCGAATTCGGCGCGCATCGCCGAGCCGGTGACCGAGAGGGTCGCGCGGTCGGCGTAGTTGAAGGTCGTGATCACGAAGATCAGCAACAGAATCAGATAGCGCGTCTTGCTGCGCTTCATGAGGTCCGCGGGATTCGCGGCGCGGCTCATCGACATGAACGTCCCCTTGCTTCGATTGGGTACTGCGTGGGTGCTGCGCGGTGTCTGGCGTGCTGATGCAAGGAGGGCCGCTCGCGCGGCCCTCGTCGGCGAAGCGTCCGGGCATGGCGCGCTTCGCCTGTCTGCTTGTGGCGCAACGTCGAGTTACTGCGCGCCGAGCTTCTTGATGAGCGCGTCGAGTTGCTCCACTTCCTCGCCCGTGAGGTCCGTCAGCGGCGCGCGGACCGGGCCCGCGTCGTGGCCGACCAGCTTCGCGCCGGCCTTGACGATCGACACGGCATAGCCCGCCTTGCGATTGCGGATCTTCAGGTACGGCAGGAAGAATTCGTCGATCAGGCGGCCGGTGGTCGCGTGGTCGTCGGCGGCGATGGCGCGATAGAACTCCATCGCCGTCTTCGGAATGAAGTTGAACACCGCCGACGAGTACACCGGCACGCCCAGCGCCTTGTACGCGGCTGCGTAGACTTCAGCCGTCGGCAGGCCGCCGAGGTACGAGAAGCGCTCGCCCAGACGGCGGCGGATGGTGACCATGTTCTCGATTTCGCCGACGCCGTCCTTGAAGCCGATCAGGTTCGGGCAGCGCTCCGCCAGTTGCTCCAGCATGTCCGCGTTGAGCTTCGAGTTGGCGCGGTTATAGATGATGACGCCCATGTTCGGCACGGCGCGGCACACCTCCTCGGCGTGCGCGCGAATGCCGTCCTGCGACGCTTCCGTCAGATAGTGCGGCATCAGCAGGATGCCCTGCGCGCCTTGCTTCTCGGCTTCCTGCGCAAAAGCGATGGCCGTGCGGGTCGGACCGCCCGCGCCCGCCAGAATGGGCACCTTGCCGCGGCACACTTCGGTGGCCGTCTTCACGATCTGCGAGTATTCGGGTTGCGTCAGCGAGAAGAACTCGCCCGTGCCGCCCGCGACGAACAGCGCGGACGCACCGTACGGAGCCAGCCATTCGAGGCGCTCAGCGTAGGTGTCGGCGCGGAAGTTGCCCTGGCTGTCGAAGTCGGTGACGGGGAAGGAGAGCAGGCCTTCGGAAACGATGTGCTTCAGTTCTTGCGGAGTCGTCATGAGAATGTCCGTTAGCAGCGACCGGCGGTTGCCGAGCTTATAGGTCATCGTACAACATGAAATGACGGCAAACAATGAATTTAACGCAATGGAATCAAGGAATAGGGTAAATACTTATCCACCGGGAGGCGCTATGTTGTAGGATGACATAACTCCTCGCCGCCCGCTGTGCGCGGCATGTTCCGCTGAAGGAATCGTCAGAATGAATCAGTCCCCTCTTTATATCCGTGTGCATCCGGACGACAACGTCGCGATCGTCGTCAACGACGGTGGCCTGGGCGAAGGCGCCACGTTCGCCGATGGTCTCGTGCTGCGCGAGCGCGTGCCGCAGGGCCACAAGCTTTCGCTGAAGGACCTCGCGGAAGGCGATGCGGTGATCCGCTACAACGTCGTGATCGGCTACGCGACGCGGTTCCTGCCGAAGGGAAGCTGGGTGAACGAGCACGTCACGCGCATGCCGACGCCCCCCGAACTGCACGACCTGCCCATCGCCACCATCAAGGCGCCGGACGAGTCGCCGCTCGAAGGCTTCACCTTCGAGGGTTATCGCAATGCGGACGGGTCGGTCGGCACGCGCAACATCCTCGCTATTACGACGACCGTGCAGTGCGTGGCGGACGTCGTGCAGCACGCCGTGACGCGCATCAAGGCGGAACTGCTGCCGAAATACCCGAACGTCGACGATGTCGTGAGCCTCGGTCACACCTATGGATGCGGCGTGGCCATCGACGCGCCGGACGCCATGGTGCCGATCCGCACGGTGCGCAACATCGCGCTGAATCCGAACTTCGGCGGCGAAGTGATGATGGTGAGCCTCGGCTGCGAGAAGCTGCAGCCGGAGCGGCTGATGCCGGCGGGCACGATTCCCATCGCGGCGGCTTCGGCGCAAACGGAAGACGTGGCTGATATCGGCGACAACACGCTCGACGGCAACGGCGGCACGGTCGTGTTGCAGGACGAGGAGCATGTGGGCTTCCAGTCGATGATCGACTCGATCATGCGCATGGCGGAAACGCATCTGAAGCGGCTGGACAATCGGCGTCGCGAGACGTGTCCGGCGGCGGATCTTGTGGTGGGCGTGCAGTGCGGCGGCAGCGATGCGTTTTCCGGGCTGACGGCGAATCCCGCAGTGGGTTTCGCGACGGATCTGCTGGTACGCGCGGGCGCGACGGTGATGTTCTCCGAAGTCACCGAAGTGCGCGATGGCGTCGCGCAATTGACAGCGCGCGCGGCGAACGGCGAGGTGGCGCAGGCGATCATCCGCGAGATGCAGTGGTACGACGATTATCTGAAGCGCGGCGGGGCGGATCGGAGCGCGAATACGACGCCGGGGAACAAGAAGGGCGGGTTGTCGAACATCGTCGAGAAGGCGATGGGGTCCATCGTGAAGTCCGGCAGTTCGACGATCTCCGGCGTGCTGTCTCCCGGGGAGAAGGTCAAGCAGAAGGGGCTGATCTACGCGGCGACGCCCGCGAGCGACTTTATCTGCGGCACGTTGCAACTGGCTTCGGGCATCAATTTGCATGTCTTCACGACCGGACGCGGCACGCCTTACAGCCTGGCTGAAGTGCCGGTGCTGAAGGTCGCGACGCGCTCGGATCTGGCGCGCCGCTGGCATGATCTGATGGACGTGAACGCGGGCACCATCGCGACCGGCGAGGCAACGATCGCGGACGTGGGCTGGGAACTGTTCCGGCTGATGCTCGATGTCGGCAGCGGAAAGAAGCAGACCAAGGCCGAGGCGCTCAAGCTGCATAACGCCCTGGTGTTGTTCAATCCGGCGCCGGTGACCTGATTTTCCGTAGGCGCTTCGCTATTCAGGACTGAACTGCGACCGCACTCGCCACGCGCGGTTGCAATCTGCTTTCGAGCCGGCGGATCGCATTGCGCGCCGGTACCTCCAGATAGCGAAACGCCAGGTAGCTCGCGCTGATCAGGCTGCCGAACAACGCGGCGATGGTGATCACCAGCGCAAGCGCGTGCGGCATGTGATGCCGTTCGAGAAGCAGCGGTCCGAGCCGATAGATCCGCAAGAACTGCGAGTGGAGCAAGTACATCGCGTACGAGATTTCGCCGAGAAAAAATGCCGGCGCAGAGCCCAGGAATCTGCTGACGGGCGCTCTTTTGGAAGTCGCCGCAATGACGATGACGAAAGGCGTCGCGAGCACCACGATCACATCTGTTCCCGGCGTCAGCAGGCAGGCGAACAGCGCGATTACGATGAACACCGATACCCGCTTGCCGGAGCACGCCTTCGCAATGCGTGCATCTTTCGCCGCGACATAGACCGCCATGCCGATTCCAAATTCACACAGACAACGCAGCAGCGGAAAGAGGGTCGCTTCGTTGGCGATATCGAGCGGTCCGTTCTGGGCGCCCTGATTCAGCGACGCGCATGACATCAGCGCAATGCCGGCGATGAACAGGGCGACAGTGGCAATGCGCAGCCATCGCTGTCGCAACACCAGAAGCGTGAACGCGGGGAAGAGGCCACCATCAGCGCGTTGCGCACGGTTGGCGGATTGCTGACTGTGGCAGCGTCGCGTTAGCACCGTAACGACCTGCTCAGCGCGTTCATACCCAAACGGCCAGTATCCGAATTGGACAAGCCTTCCACCGGCGGCGGTGCGACCGCAGTTGCGCTGGACAGGACCGCCTCGCCGATTCGCGAACCTGCGAACGATGAAGAACTGCGTCAGCTATTCGAGCGCTTGAGCCGCATCGCGACTGAAAATCTCTCGGCGGGGTGAATGCTGACCGATGTCTCGAAACTCTTGCCCGCCGAGTCCAGATAGCGCCGAACGATTTCGAGCGCCGCCGTTCCGGCCTCCACACGCAGGCGCTTGGCCATTTCTTCCGACACCAGCACCGCCTGAATCCCTTGCCGGATTTCCGCGATGCTGTGCCCGTAACGTTCCTCGATCAAGTCGCTGATCAGCCTGTCGGGTTGTTCGCGTGCGAGATCCGCCACGTCCGCATGCTCGGGCGCGATGTACACGTCCGTCCATCCGACCGGCGCCCGGCTTGTTCCTCCCTCGATCCGCAAGCTCGAGATGCGCAGGAACGGCGTCCCTTCATCGCATTGAAGCGTCCCGGCGAGATGGCGGTCCGCGGCGACGACCTCCGTGGACTGAACGAGCCGCAGATGCTCGGAACCGAACTGGGCCAGATCGTCTACCGAGGCCAGCGTCGGACGGAACTCGTTCCTCGGGCGCGATGACTCGACGCGCGTTCCCGCGTTCTTGCGACGCGAAACCAGACCCAGCTGCTGAAGTTCGTGCAAGGCGGCGCGCACCGTATGACGGCTCGTGCGGTAGTGATCCCGCAACTCCAGCTCGGTCGGCAAAACGCTCCCGACGGGATAGCGCCCCGCAGCGATGGCTTCGGTGAGTTCGCGCGCGATGTCCGCGAAGTGAGGTCGGTTGCTCATCTCGTTATTCGAAAAGGTCGTGTTGGGTCTGCTAGGGGTAAATCATAGCTTGCCCGAACATGTTCGAACATATTAATCTGAATATGTCCGGACTTATTTAAGGGGAAGCTTCCCGCTGTCCGCCCGTTTCGTTCGAATTCCCGAGGTTGTCATGACAAAAGCCGCCGTTCCGATGGCCAGCACCGTGGTCGATTCCATCCTGTTCCGCGACGCCTTCGGCACCGCCAAGATGCGCGCGATCTTCTCCGATCACGCACTGATCCAACGCTACATCGACGTCGAGGTTGCGTTGGCGAAAGCGGAAGCGCGCGTCGGCGTGATTCCTGCCGAAGCCGCCGATGTGATCGCGCGCGAGTCGACGATCGAGCGCATCGACTTCGATCACATGCGCGAAGAGACCGACATCGTCGGCTATCCGATCCTGCCGCTGGTGCATCAACTCGTCGCGATGTGCGGCGACGCGGGCCGCTACGTGCACTGGGGCGCAACGACGCAGGACATCATGGACACGGCGGTCGCGCTGCAAGTGCGCGACGCGCTCGATTCGATCGACGGCGATATCCGCGAACTGCGCGCGATTCTCGCTGATCTGGCGAAGAAGCATCGCGACACGCCGATGGCCGGCCGCACGCACTTGCAACAGGCTTTGCCCGTGACGTTCGGCTACAAGGTCGCGATCTGGCTCGCGATGTTCGACCGACATCAGGCGCGCCTGGCGCAGATGCGCGAACGCGTGGCCGTCGTCGAATTCGCGGGCGCGGCGGGCACGCTGGCATCGCTCGGCGACCAGGGCTTTGCCGTGCAGAAGGCGCTTGCCGAAGAACTGAAGCTCGGCGTGCCGGTCACGACCTGGCACGTCGCGCGCGACGGTTTCGCCGAGGCCGTGAACCTGCTCGCGCTGGTTACGGGATCGCTTGGGAAGATTGCGCTCGACATCATGATCATGGCGTCCACCGAGTTCGCGGAAGTCTACGAGCCGTTCGTGAAGGGACGCGGCGCGAGCAGCACCATGCCGCAGAAGCGCAATCCCATTTCGAGCGAACTGATGCTCGCGGCGGCGAAGGCGGTGCGCCAGCACGCGGGTCTGATGATCGATGCAATGGTCCAGGACTTCGAGCGCGCCACCGGCCCGTGGCACGCCGAGTGGATCGCGATTCCCGAAAGCTTCATCCTCACCTCGGGCGCGCTGCATCAGGCCAAGTTCGCGCTGGGCGGTCTGATCGTCGATGAAGCGCGCATGAAGCACAACCTCGGCATCAGCCGTGGGCTGATCGTCGCGGAAGCGGTGATGATGAGCATGGCGCCGCACACCGGACGCCAGCAGGCGCACGACATCGTGTACGACGCATGCCGCACGGTCAACGAGCACGGCGGCACGCTCGCGGACGCGCTCGCCGCGCTGCCCGACGTGACGCAGCATTTCGACCGCGCGGCCATCGACCGCATGACCGATCCCGCGAACTATCTCGGCCTCGCGCCGCAGATGGTGGATCGGGCCATCGCGCTGTCGAGCGAAGTCTGAACGCGACCATAAGCACATGGAGGAGCACGCGATGCATCAAGAACACCCGTCGCCCGACGCCACCGTCGCCGCGAAGAAGACACTGCCCTGGTATCGGAAGCTCGGCATGCAGGTGCTGCTGGCGCTCGTCATCGGCATTGTGGTCGGCTTGCTGTTTCCGAAGTTCGGCGCCCAGCTCAAGGTGCTCGGCGATATCTTTCTCGCGCTCATCAAGGCAGGCGTCGCGCCGCTGGTGTTTCTCACGATCGTGCATGGCATCGCTTCGGCGGGCGACGTGAAGAGCGCGGGCCGCGTAGGCTGGCGCTCGATCGTCTACTTTGAAGTCGTCTCGACGATCGCGCTCGCCGTCGGCCTGCTCGCGGGCAATCTGCTGCAGACGGGCAAGGCGATGACGTCGGTCACGGTTGGCGCCGTGCCGCCGAGCGCAGCCAAGGCGGCGCCGCAAGGCTTCACCGAGTTCGTCATGCATATCGTGCCGGACAACTTCATCGGCGCGTTCGCGAAAGGCGAGCTGCTGCAAGTCGTCGTGCTCGCGGTGATGGTCGGCATCGGCATTCTCGCCATTCCGGAACGCCGCCGCGTGCGTATCAACGAAGGGCTCGATCTCATCTCCGAAGTGCTCTTCTCGTTCATCAACCTCGTGATGAAGCTCGCACCGCTCGGCACGCTCGGCGCGATCGCCTTCTCGGTGGGCAGCAACGGCACGGCTGTTCTGGTCGCACTCGCGCAACTCGTGCTGAGCTTCTATGCGGTGATCGTGCTGTTCATCGTCGTGGTGATGGGCGTGATCGCAAAGCTTGCGGGTTTCAGTCTGTGGCGCTTTCTGCGCTATATCAAGGACGAAATCTTCATCGTGCTCGGCACCGCTTCTTCGGAGAGCGCGCTGCCGCGTCTTCTGATCAAGCTCGAACGGCTCGGCTGCGCGAAGCAAACCGTCGGACTCGTGTTGCCGACCGGCTATGCGTTCAATCTGGACGGCACGTCGATCTTCATGTCGATGGGCGTGATGTTCATCGCACATGCGTATGGCGTGCCCATCACGCTGGATCATCAGATCGGCATTCTGCTGCTGATGTTGCTGACGTCAAAGGGCGCGGCGACGGTGTCGGGCGGCTCGTTCGTCGTCTTTGCGGCCACGGTCACGTCGACGGGCATTCTTCCAGTCGAAGGACTCGCGCTGATCTTCGGCGTATACCGCTTCATGTCGATGGCCATCGCGACCTGCAATACCATCGGCAACAGTCTGGCGACGGTCGTGATCGCCAAGTGGTCTCGGACCTTCGATGAGACCATCGCAGAGCGGCATCTGTATCCCGAACGCTTCCCCGATACCGCGCAGGCCGACGCGTATCTCGCCGACGGCAATCTCCTGCCCGAAGACACGAACGACGCGAATCCGCATCCTCACGGCATTCGGCTCGAAGGCGTGCGGAACACGCCCTGATCTGCTTTGACGTCTTCATGCTGCGTTCAACCCATCACTCGATGCCGCAATCTGCCATGACCACACACTCGCGAATCGAACATGACGCCTTTGGTCCCGTCGAGATCCCGTCGGATCGATACTGGGGCGCGCAGACGCAGCGTGCCCTCGGTCTGTTCGAGATCGGTGAAGAGCGCTTCCCGGCAGTCCTGATACGTGCGTTCGGCTTGCACAAGTACGCGGCCGCGCGCGCGAACGTGCAGTGCGGCGCACTGGCGCCGGAGCTTGCCTCGGCCATCGAAAAGGCCGCGACCGAACTACGCGAAGGCCGATGGGACGACCATTTTCCGTTGACGATCTGGCAGACGGGCTCCGGCACGCAGACGAACATGAACGCCAACGAGGTCATCGCGAACCGCGCGAACGAGTTGCTTGGACAGCCGCTCGGGACCAAGGCGCCGGTGCATCCGAACGATCACGTCAACCGGTCGCAATCGTCGAACGACAGCTTTCCGACGGTCATGCACGTCGCGGCCGCGATCGAGATGAACGAACGCTTGCGCCCCGCGCTGGACGAGCTCCGCGCGGCGCTGGCGGAACGCAGTCACGCCTTCGACGACGTCGTGAAAGTCGCGCGGACCCATCTGATGGACGCCGTGCCGATGACCATGGGCCAGACGTTCGGCACCTTCGCGCTCCAGGTGTCGAACGCGCTCGCCCGTATCGACGATGCCTTGCCTCGTCTCCTGATTCTGCCGCAAGGCGGGACCGCCGCCGGCACGGGCCTGAACGCGCCCGCGGGTTTCGACGGCTTCTTCTGTGCGACGCTCGCGCAGGCGACCGGTTTGCCGTTCGTTCCCAGCCCGCACAAATTCGAAGGCATGGCGGCACACGACGCGCTGGTCGAGCTATCGGGCGCATTGAACACCATCGCGACATCGCTGCTGAAGATCGCGAACGACATTCGCTTGCTCGCTTCCGGTCCGCGCTGTGGACTCGGCGAATTGCGCCTTCCCGATGACGGGCTGACTTCCTCGATCATGCCGGGCAAGCGCAATCCCACGATTGCGGAAGTGCTCGTGCAGGCGTGTTTCCAGGTTATCGGCAATCACCAGACGATCACCCTGGCCAACGCTTCGGGCAACTTCGAACTGAATGTTGCCAAACCGGTGCTCGTCTACAACCTGCTGCAGTCGTTGCGCGTGCTCGCTGATTCCGTCCGCGTGTTCGCAAAGCGCTGCGTGTGCGGGATCGAAGTGGATCGGGAGCGGCTCGCGGCCAATGTCGACCGGTCACTGCTTGCCATCACGGCCCTGAATCCGATCCTCGGTTACGATCGCGTCGCACAGATCACGGCGACGGCGTTGCGCGACGGCGTGACACCGCGAGCCGCCGCGCTTGCGCTTGGTTTTCTCGACGGTGAAGAGTATGACCGGCTGGTCGATCCTGCGGTGCTCGCCAGGGGAACGTGGTAAAGAGTGGAAAGCAATGCGCTAGATGTCCTGATCCACGGAATGAGAAAGCGCTTCGGCCATGATTTGATCTGCAATGTGCAGAGGCTTGGCTGGACATTACGCCGGGATGTCGCGGAGATTGCGGGTGGAACTGCGCGGCGATGCGTCAGACCACGGCGGACCACGGCAGGAGTGTATCGTCGTTTGCATGACATCGCTTCTGCCCCGAGCGCCGAGATCCGTCACTGCGCCTTCGCTCGATTCTTCCACCACGCGTATAGACGCCACTTCAACCGTGTCGAGAGACGTGGATGATGGAGCGTCAAATATTTCATCATGGCGGCGATGCAGGCACCATGCGGATCGCCGGCCTGATCGGGTTTGTCAGTTTCCATTGCCGCTTCCATCAGTTCGCGGAAGCGGCTCGTGCTGCGCAGATAGGATCGGTATTCCTCCCACGTCTCGCGGAACGTGACACCCTCGAAGTTGTATCGATTGGTCGAGCGGTATTCCATGTGCCTGAATTCAAGCCAGCTCTTGAACACTTTGGGCTTGATGAGACCTTCTTCGAAATAGAGATACTGCGCGTGCTGAAGGCTCCATAACCGGGTAAGCACCTTCCGCGCTTTGAACTGCATTTCCTCGATCCATTCGAGCGAAACCGGTCCTACGTCTTTTTGCTTCTTGTAGGCAAGGTGAAGATCGAACAACTCAGAGGCAATGTCCGAATAACTTCTCTGACACGTAGCGAGCAGGTTGACGCGAGCGGCACTGGCGGTTCGCTCTCCCGCAACGTAGGAGATGGTCGTGCTGATGATGGTCATCAACACGATGATCAAAGTAAGTGGCCACAGGAACTCCTTCCCCAGCTTGACCAGGATGTCGTCCGCAGAGCTGTCCTGCAACGCGCGGACGTCGTTGATCACATGCAGATTGACCTCGGTTCCCGCCGCTGTCTTTCCGAGTGTCAAAGCATTGACCGTCGTCCGTGCGCAGTTGCCCGAGGCGTTTGCACAGTTGTCGTAAGCGGAAGCCGCTGAGGCAGCGGAAGCGGTCGTTGCGGGTACGGCGCCAGTCGTTGAAGCAACCGCCTGCGATGCCGCCACGGAGGGCGCAGTCGCAGAGCTTTGCGCGTAGAGCGTCTGAGTTGCTGAAAGAAATGCCAAGCACCCGCAGGCCGCCAGACAAATCGCCCGTCGCATGATGACCTCCGCGTTGAGATCGATCCGTAAAGTTCGCGAGTGCCAGATCCCTGAGGCACGAAATCTGATTTTTAAAACGCAACGGCAAGGTGGAAGCGAACGGCGATGAGGCGGCGGAAACGCGGGTCGTGGCTGACGTTTTGATGAATCGCTTGCCGCATCATCCGTCATGCCGTCATCAAGATGCGACGCCGGCCCTCAGACTGCCTTCACGGCGCCGCTCCAGAGGAAGTTGCCATCGACGTCCTGCAACCAGCGTGCGTTGCCATTGACCGCCTCACCGCTGTCCACGACCGCGGTATAGCTCACCTGCTCGCCCGGCCTGAGCGTTCGTACCACTGCAGCAAGACGGGTGGGATCCTTGAGGCGGACGTTCACGCTTGTCTGCACCTCGGCCTTGCCGCCGGTTGCCGAGAAGGGCGTCTCGCCGGCGTTCGTAGCGAATGGGCCTGTGCCTTCGGCGAGGGCGGCGTGCTTTGTGGCGATATCCCGAAGTAACTGGTCATAGGTGCGGCGGCTGCGCGCAAGGCCGGAGACAGGATCGGTCTTCCGATGCGGATCGAGGAAGTGATGTCCGACAACCTTGTCCGAAGGCAGCCTGAAGCGCAGGAGAATGCTTGCGATCACCCAGACATAACGGCGATACGCTTCATCGGCGTCGATCTTCGGGCCGTAGCAATATTCCACGCCGATTGCGGCGTCATTCGCATCGAAGCCGAACAGGCGGTTGTCCGTCGGCACGCCATAGAGCACATGCCACGCCTTTTCCGGCTGGTCGCCGGTCATGGCGGGGATGCACTCTACGATGGACTTGTCGTCGACGAAGATGTGTGCGGATGCACTCTTCTCATTGCGCGAGTTCTGGTAATAGCTCACGTTGGCCCGCGCGGTGGATCCGGGATTGCCTGTGTCATGGGCGACCACGAATTTCACGCCGGGATTGATGAATTCACCGGAGCGTCGCTTCGAAGGCCGCGTGAGATAGGCTTGCTCGATGGTGTACTCCGGCGAAAGGCTCATCGTTTCACCCCACGGCATTGGCAGACGGGTTTGCGGGCGGCGTCGTATCCGCTCCGTCGGCGTCCGTGTCGGCCGACGTGCCGTCTGCGGACTTCGTGTGCGGGAATGTCTTCGCGGTCAGGTAGCCGGCGTGACTCACGGCAATGAGCGCCAGCAACATCTGCGGGAAGGCGGGGAATTCTTCGAAAGGCTGATTTTCAGTCAACCGCGTGAGCTCGCTGCCGATCATGACGGCGTACACCAGCGCCACGATCACCGTGAAATAAAACAGCTGCACTCGAGAGAGATCGACGTTGGCGGCATTGCCGACTTCCTCGCCCGTGAACATATCAGACCATCGCGCATCGGCGGGAGTGGCGTTGGTCGCTATCTTCCCGTCATGCGTCGCGCCAGGCTGATCCTTGAGATCGAACAGCATGGTATCCAGCGAGCCGGCGTCGGGCGTCTGCTCCTTCTTTGTACTCAGGATAAGCGGAGATCCGACCAGCGACGTGATGCTGATTCCCATCAACGTCACGAGTTCCCACTGAATATGGATGTCTTTCGCGGGTTCCGCGCTGTTGGCTTCGATATTGATCATCAGGCCGACGATCAGTGTCGCAATGAAGAGCAGTGTCCAGACCAGCATTTGCATGCGCGAGAGCGACATGACATTGCGGCTGTCGATCAGCACGCCTGTGAGCCGCCCGCTGGTACCCTTGCCGCAGACAGCGCAGAAGAAGAGCAGCAGCGCGATATCGATGATCCACGCTGTCAGGGATCTATGATTCGCGTCCAGGCCGGCGCCGATCTTATGGACGATCATCAGGTCGGGAATCAGGATCGTGAGCACCACCGTGACGCACAAGAAAAAAGTGCATTTGTTGCCACCCCATCGTTTTGGCTCTTTGTTCACGTAAGCCTCCCTGACGCCCAACGATCTCAGCTTGATTCAGCGGCGGTTTCGATCGAAGAGATCTTTGTTTCATTTGATCCAGTTGACCATGCCGCCGAACGAATCGGTCATGGTGACGTTACGGTCAATGGCGATGCCGTTCACGACGTCCGGCGTTGGCGAAATGAACTGCACCATCTGATACCCGCGTTGCGGAATATCGGGAACGTGGCTGCCAGAGCGCCAGTAGTGCTGTGTCGTCAGTCGGAAGAACAGTTCTTCGCCTGACAAAATGCAGTTCGCACCGACGTATACGCCGGTCTTGTAATGCGCGCCTTCCACCTTTTCGAACCAGGCGTTGCAATACGCGATGACGTCGCCCGCCGCCACACCGTCCTTGATGCCTTCGAGATCGAGCCACAGGATGAGACCTTGCGGCAAACCGATGGCCTGCGCGTTTGCGGCGGCGCCCGCGCCAAACTGTTCACCCAGCGTGGCATTCGGTACCCAATGCGGCCGCGATACGTGCTGAACCGCCATCAGCCCAAGTCCGCCGGAGAGAATCGCCTTGCTCTCCGCGCTCGAGAGATCGCCGCCGCCCTCAGGTGCGAGTCGCGAAAGATAACGCACGCAGAAATCGAACCCCTTCTGACGCATCGCCTTTGCGGTCGCCGCCGTCAGCGGCACATTGCAATCGAAACCATGCGCGCCGGGCGTCGCATCCGTTACGCTCCCAATCGAAGTCGCCATGAGTTCTCTCCTCTTGATGCCGTGGACCGGCAAGAACATACCTGAACCGATTCGTCAGCGGTGTCTTCGACAAGGTATCGAGAGACGTCGCGCCTGCGTGAACTCATTCAGGCAAGCGAAACAGATCAGCCTCGAAGAAACTTCCGCCGTGCAGACGGCCCGGGTCGGGGCTGTCGTAGACGACCAGGAGGCGCGGTGGTCGATCGTCGCGCTCGAAGACCGTGATGCCTTCTGCATGATCCAGACGCTCGCCCCACGGCACGGCGAAAAGCCGTTCGAGCCGTGCGCCGTCGACATGCGTGTCGTGGGTGAGGCCGAACGGATCATGCCATCGGAAGACGCGCATGGGACCGTCGAGCGACATGGTCGGGCCTGCGAGAATCAGCAAGTCGTCGTCGATGACGCAGAGATCGCGCACTCCGAGTCCATCCAGATCGAGGATGTGGTGGAGGTACGGGCGTGTACCCAGCGACAGCGGTATCAGCTCATGCTGCGCTCCAGACTCGAAGCGACAGTGCAGAATGCTGGCCCAACCACGTAATACAGGCCCGCGCAGGCCGATCATGACATTCCCGTCCTTCACGGCGATACCTTCGACATCGAAGCCATTGTCTTTCGACGGGATATTCATGAAGGGCTTGAAGAGGGGGTCGTCCCTGAGGTGATCCGTGAGCGCGTTTCCTTTCTCGGAAAAACGCAATGCGCGCCCGCTATCGGCCACGGGCGCCCAGATGTCCGGGTGCGCCGTCTCCGGTTCGAGCTGGATCGATCCGAGCAAATAGCGATTGATCTGCCGATCCACAGTCCTGAGTTTTCTGAACGCCTCTTCGTCTGTGGAATCCGGCTTGGGCTGCTTGCGGCGCCAGCTATGAGAGCCGGTTAGCCAGAGACGGCTGGATGTCTTGTCCCAGCACAGGCCTTCCAGATCGATTTCGTCGTCCTGCGTGACTAGCATCGGAAAGTACTGGAGCAGATCGAAGCTCCTATGATCTTTGAAGTTTGCTTCGTCCATTCCCACTAGCCGTTCTACCGAGCGCGATTCGTCGCCTGCCAGCCATAGCGATCGTCCGATCTGTTCGACTGCCGAAAGACTCTGTGGAATCTTCGCGTTCTCGTCCTGGAAGTAGAGACGCAGATGCCTGATGGGCGAAGCCATGGTCGAGTCGTTCATGTTCTTGGCCTTTTGGTGCGGGTGCGAAGGATGATTTATGCGTCGTGCTGGTTTTCAAGAACCTTGGTTATGCGATTCATCTCAATCTAGGAAAGGACCTTGCGAAGTGCAAGATCCGTCAATCGTCAGACGAGCGTGCCTGAGCTGAAAGGCGACCTTCTGGTCCGGCACATTCTTATATCCGAAGCGGCAATGATTGAGCATTGCATGACGCGGACCATAAACACGCTCAATCAAAGCGTTGTCGCTGGCTCGACCACACGCTTCTCTTGACGAGATGCCGCGTGCAGACAGTCACTTCCGTCCAGATCTTTGTCCGATAAGCGCTTGTTCAATGACTATACTTCGCGAATCCATTCAGTCGGCCTGGCCATAGAGCTTGGCAGCAACGATCCACTTTCAATACGCGCGACTGAAGTTGTGATCCGGTGACTCTTACTCGAATAACAGCCGGCTTGCCGTTGGAAGTGCCGATCGTATCGGGAGAAGACATGGGCTTGGATACTGGACGCGCAGAGCGGACGCCGTATGCTCCGCCACAATCGTGCGATGCGGTCTTGGCTACCCAGCTACTCAAGTCGAATATGCCGTTCGTCGCGGTCAATCGGGACGGACGCATCGTCGAACAGAATGACGCCCTGACCGGTCTGATTGGCGAGCACGCCCGTAGCAACGCGGCGCTGCCCGTGTTCGGCGTGGATCGATCCACGCTGTTCGACACGGATCGCAGTGAGCCGATATGCGGGTCGTGCGAATCGGCAACGGGTGAGATCGTTCCATTGATCCTGCATCCCCTATATCGGGTAAAGGATTGGAATGATGCGATGCTGGTGGCGATCGTGGACGGCACGCCGTTCCGCGCAGGCGAGTTGCAGCGTTTCGAGTCCACGCCGTACACGATTTTGCGGGTGACGGACAGTATCGTTCGCTTCGCCAATGACGAAGCGCAACAGACGCTGGGTCCAACCTCCGGCAGTCTGATTGGCAAGCGGCTCACCGACATGTTCGAGGACGACGACCGAAGTGCGATCGAGAACGGGCTTCAGCGCTGCGAAACGGAAAGGACGGCCGTGCCGCTCGACGTGACGATCAAAGCGCCGGTCGACGCTCCGTGGCGGGACGTACGCCTGATTCTGACGCCGGACATGATGCCCGATCGCAGGCTGCTCGGTGTCCTGGCCGTCATAAAGCTCACTACGCTTGATCTGGCGCGCGACCGCATCCGCAGAATCATGATCGCGCCGAGTTCACCAGATCATGGCAGCGAACACGGCGCGCGCGTGAAGTGGCAAGAAAGATTCGCGTCTGTCGTGCAGCAATTGGCGCGCTTGTTTGAATTTGATCACGCCATACTCGGCGTCTACGCGCACGATCCGTTTCTCTTCAAAGCCGTCGAAATCGAGTCGGGAGAAAAAGGCATCAGGCCTCCCAAGGACGAATTGTGGCCTGCGCGCTGGATGGATTTGCCGCACTGGTCAGAGGCGTGGCTTTCGAGTGGGAAGACGTGGGTTCCGAGCGTGGACGAGTTCACTCAGGGTGATGAGGTCCTGCGTGACAGCGAAATCGTAAAAAGCTATCGGCGATACGGCATCGCTTCCGCTGTGACACTGCCTGCGTTCGGATCGAGCAAGATCACGTCATCGCTAACGCTATGTTCGAAGCATGCGGGAAAGTACGACGAAGTGGATTTGAAGAAGCTCAGGGAACTCGATCTCGAACCCGTCCTGCTGCGCTTCGAACAGGAGATGCGAGACGAACAGACAGCATTCGCGGAAGAAATCAAGCAGTCTCTGGCGTCGGCCACGCCGCTTCCCGAGAAAGCGGTTTCCATCGTGACCCGGATTGCCGAGCACTTTCATTGGGAATATGTTGGTCTGCTCAGGGTGAACCGGCACGAAGAGCTTTTCAAATTGGTCAGCCAGCAGCCGCCCGACGCCAGCTTTTCGCTCAAGCCCGATTTCCGGCAGCCCATCTCGGATGGCATGCTGGCCCGGACGCTCAAGGAGTCGAAGATTCTCGTGGTGGATGAGATCGGCAATCCGGATGTGGAGCAGTACGACTACATCACGCTGAATCAGTCATTTCGTTCGGCGATGACCATTCCCCTCCGACTGAACAAGCGCACGCGCTGGGTGATCGATGTGGAATCCCGGGCGGCTCATGCCTTTCGCGGCCCCGATCACGATGAGATCGTCGACATCATCTCGATCATCGAAGAGGGACTCACCGCGCAGATGCTCGTACAGATGAAGAAGGTGTTGCTGAAGACATCGGAGCAGGGCATCGTCATCACGGGCTTTGATGGTTCCATCATCGAGATGAATCCCATCGCAGGCGTGATACTTGGTGAGAAGAATCTCCGTCCGGCGGAAAGCGAGTCGATCTTCCTGAATCAGTATTTGTCCGACACCGATCAGAACACACTCGATGTCCTTGCGCGCAGAACCGTACGGAAGAAGCAACGCCTGGAGCTCAAAAGCGACGGCAGCAGGCGGCGTGCCGTGCAGGCGTCGCGCTACGACCTCAAGGAAGCCTTCGACGTCGAGATCTGGTTGCTGACGGATTTGCGCGAGGAGGATTGGTCCCGGGACTTGCGGTTCCTGCGCTCGGTCGTCGCGGAGGTGGCTCAGGAGACACGCGCGCCGCTGACGCTCGCCTCGACACTCGCGCGGCAGCTACCGCAACTGCTCAAGGCATCGGGCGACGCCCTGGGCCGGATCAGCGGTCCTGGCTCGGTGACCGAACGTCTGGTCTCGGAGATCTGCAAGGCGGACATCACGTTCGAGCGACTGGCGGAGGGGCTGTCGATACGGGAAGAACCGAGGAGAACGAGCGACATGGTTAATCTGCCCCGGTGTCTGAGGGACATCGTTGGCGTGCTCCCGGAACGAGACCGGTCGCGCATCGAGCTTACTTCCTCGACGCCGCAAGCTTTGCTCGTGAAAGGCGATGAAGGCCGGCTTGCGTTTGTCATGCGGTCGATCGTCGGCTATCTGCTGCGCATCCGTTCGGCGGAGAACGCGAAGGTGATCGTCGACATCGCGGCTGACAGCGGACGGGCGATCTCCAGGTTCGCGCTGAACGAAGCAGTCTCAGAGGGTGGATCACAAGGCAGTCCGGATCCGGAGGATCCGCTGTGGAATGCGTCGCGCCTTGCAACCGGCGATGTAAGTCTGTCACTCGAGGCGATCGAGGATGTCATCCATGCGCACGATGGCAAGCTGGACAGGGAGCCGCCGGATACCACGCGGTCCGGCGCGCTTCCCATCGTTAAGTGGTTCGTCATCGAGCTTCCGCTCGTTGGGGCCGGAGGCCAGCCATGAACCAGATTGTGCAGGCGTTGGACCCGGTTCCCCGGTTCGATCGGATCCTTGTCGTGACCAACCGGGATGTCGTGCCGGATCTGCTCGATCTCTTCTTTGCGGTCCTTCCGGTCACAGACGAGACGCCGGCCCTTTTGCAGAAGATCTTCAGAGCGCAACGGCAGCGTCGATCCTCGACGAATGCGGCGGAAGAGGACCTGAAGGGCGTCAGTGAAGCACGTCCTGCACCGCTTTTGATCATTGTCGACGGCACGGTGAACTTCGAGGCGGGTACGACGGACAGCGGCCTCGGTGTGGCAGCCAGCCACTTTCTCAACTGGCTGGAGACGGCGGCGCCAATGATCCCGGTCATGGTGTTGAGCTCGACGATGATCGAGAAGCTCGAGCTTGCGGTGCTCAGCCGCCGCAATGTCGTCCTGTTCTCGACTCGTCCCGATCTTGCACACGACGCGAGCAGCGAGTTCCGTGACGCGCTTGAGAATCTCGTGTCAGGAAAGCGGCGGGTGAAGCGTCGCATCACGATCGATGTGGGCCAGGATTCCGCCACTTACCGGTTCAAGACCGAGTATGGAGAGTTTTGCACCGATGCGAAACCTTATATCAACAAGCAACACATTCCGTTTCTGATCCAGAGCGTCGGCGCATTCAATCCGTATAGGGGCGGGGACTTGCAGCCGGACTGGAAGTCAACTCTGAACCTGATTGGATATCAACTGTTCGACGTTTTGATCAATGATTCGATCGGCCCGCATATCGCGGCCATGCTCAAGACCATGCCGCCTCCGGCTGCAAAGCCGATGACCGACATGCAGCAGGTCGCAGTCGAGTTGCGCTTCGAGATCAACGGCGATCATCCGGACGATACCAAGCTGTTTGTTTTGCCCTTCGAATTGGCAAGTCCCAACCTGGACTCTGCGGAAACGTTCCTTTGCACGCTGGTTCCGATGGCGCGGCGGGTCCGTCTGGCGCAGATTTATCGTCGCGAGCCGCACAAGTTCTATCTGCAGGGGCGCGCACCGCGCGTATTGTTCGTTCGGGCGAATGCACAAGGCAACGTAAAGTTCGTCTATGACACGACGGGTGAGCGCACCGAGGAACAATACCTTGCTCCACTCAAGAATATCGATGACGAACTGGACTTGCTGAAGCACATCGCGAAAGGCAGCAAGTACAAATTGCTGAAGAGGCCTATCGTCGTCGGCGGACCGAACGCGAGAACCGGGCTTGAACTGGCGAAGGCAATACGCCACCTCCTGGAGACGGGCCGCTTCGAGATTCTGCATTTTTCCGGGCATTCCACGCGACTGGAAGACGGCAGCACTTATCTTGTCCTTCCTGGCGAGAACAAGACCGCGTACACGATATCCGCTACGGAACTGGGAAAGTGGGTACAGGCCGGGGGCTGCGAACTCGTGGTCTTGTCCTCTTGTCGCGGCGCGTCGGTGCAGACGGCGATCCAGACGATTCGAGGCGGAGCGAAGGCCGTGCTCGGTTTTCGCTGGGACGTGGATGCTGCCGGGTGCAAGCGGTTCTTCGATCGCTTTTACGAGGTGTACCTGCGGGACATCCATTCAGAGTCGCACTCGATTGGCGAGGCGTATCGCGACGCTTGCCAGAACGCCAAGGCTGCTTTTTCCGGAATGCCGCTGTGGGCTTCGGCGGTCGCCGTAGAGAACGAATGAGTGCGTCGTTGCAGGCTTGCCTTGGGAGGCTGACATGCTGAGATTCGTTGCAAGGCTGTTGGGCGCCAGTGACAAGACCCACGATTCGTTGGGCTCGCCAGCGTGGCGTCCAAGGAATTTCAGGAGCGAGATCATCCGGGCCGACCCTGAAACGGATCCTCAGTATGCGGCGTTGAGCGGCGACGTGTTCGAACCGAACAAGTGTTACTTCAGCGTCAGAATCGTCGAGGTGAGGCTCGCGGAAATCGGTAGCTATCTTTCGACTTATCTCCCAATGTGCAGCTGCTTTCTGCGCTACCAGTATGGGCACTCCGTCCGTGACGTGCCTTACATTGTCAGTTACGACGAAGTACGCAAGAAGTTGTCCGAGGCGGAAGAGGGCGGCGGCAAGGACAAGCCGGCAGTGCCGGGGGGTGCGCAGCGCATAGAGTTCTCCAATCAGTACATCGTACAGGATGCGCCCTTCCTGTCGGGTGGCGTGAGCATGTACACGGCGCTATGCCGAATCAGCAATACCGGGCCGTTGCGCGGCATGCTCGATCTCGTGTCGGATGCGGCGGGAACGATCGGCGGTCCGGCTGCCGGACTGGTCGCCCGGTCAGGTGTGGACATGGCCAAGCGGCTGGGCAACGTACTTGGCCTCGACGATGTCAGCACGCGCTTCGGCATGTATGACGGCAATGCGTTGAGGAAGAGCGGCTATCAGATTTTCGCCGGGGCATTGCCGGGGGTGTCGGGTGAACTGACTGTTCAGAATGGCATCGTCAAGGTTCGTCACGACGACACCGATGTGTCGACGATCGACGATGCCGACTATTTGCTTGTTGCGTACGAGTATCGCAAGACGCAATGCGAAGATGTCTTCACGATCGACTCGCGCCTGCCGTTCAATGCGCTGTGGGAAGAAGTGAAAGCGGCGCTTGCAGGAGGCAGCCTGGTTGCCGCCGACGAGCCCAGAAAGAAGCTGTTCGAAGCGATCGCGCGGTCTGACGACCTGATCGAGTCGGATCGCCTGAGCATGATCGTCGGCTATATCGAGGAGATCGCCCGCTGGACCAGAAGGTTGAAGGAAGCGGGCGTGCTCAAGGGCTCTACGGCCACTGAGAGTTCGGCGAGCTATCTGCTGCGTTTGTCGCAAGAGTCCGATGCGCCGCGAGTTCTGCGCGATACGCTGGACGCTAGCGCCGCCAGCATGATGGGCAACGAGGACCTGCCCGCCGCGACGCAGACACCGTTGCTTTCCAGCGAAGCCTTGTCAGCAAGATCGAACCGGGTCAGGGTCGCGCTCGATGGCGCCGAGATCGATTCCGATCTGCTGGCGAGAGTATCAACCGACCTCGTCATTGCAAACCTGTCATCGCGAATCGAGTAGACGGCAGGTATGGGAAAACGGGCGAGCATTGGAGATCATCATGGCCACCAGCAAGCGGATCGCAAACGCGGCCCCTGTGCAGGCGGGAATCGCAGGGGCGAACGCGCTCGATGGCGCTGGTGGTGCCGGCGCACGGAAGCGCTCCTCCGGGATCGACGTGGTGCGCCCTGGAGCAGGCGTCGATTCAAAATCGCTTCTGGAGAGCCTGGGTGTCGTCGACGACCTCATGCAACGCAAGGGCCTTTCGAACCAGCAGGCGACACTCGCGGGCGTCAGACATTCCATACTTCGGCAACTCGCGTCCGTCCACGGCCTGGACGCCGACGCGTTGACTCTTCCGCAGTTGAGCGGCCCCGAGTGGGTGAAGCGCTTTCCCGACAGCCGATCCACGGCGGAGTTGGAACGTACCTTCAAGACCGGCGTGGACGCGTTCATCAAGTCGATGCAGGACGGCCACGCGACCGTCAAGGTGTCGTCGACATATCGTCCGCTTGAACGCGCGTATCTGATGCATTATGCCTACGCGCTCGCGCATGATGAGGTGAAACCGAAGGATGTACCTGCCCAGTCAGGCGTGGATATCGTGTGGGATCATGGCGACCCGGCGGCGTCGAAGAGAGCGGCACAGGCCATGGTCGATGCCTATGACATCGCGAAGGAGCCGGCGCTGCATAGCCGGCACACCGAACACAAGGCAATCGATATGACCATTTATTGGGCCGGCACGCTCACGTTGGTAGATGGCGATGGCACACGCGTGACGATCGACTCCGGCCCGCGCGACGGTACCAATCGCAAGCTCGTGAAGGTGGGCAAGACCTTTGGCGTGGTGAAGGCCATGTTCGCGGGCGATCCCCCTCATTGGTCTTCCGACGGACATTGAGCCCGCCCACGCAGCCGGAGCGAGGCGTGCTCGCTGTCGAGCGCCAAGGTGTTGTCGATGCTTTTTTTGAAGGAAAAGCACCCTGCAGCGTGACTCGCCTGCAGGGTGGAGATGGCCATCTCATCAGCCCAGTCGGCCCCGATGCGTTCCCTCGGCACGACCGACTACGATCAACCCAACTCAATCATACAAAACCGCCTTGATCTTCGGATCGTTCATATTCCCCTTGTCGTACCAATAAAACCCGGTATCGACCGTCTTGGGCAGCTTCTCCCCCTTCATCGCCTTGACGGCCGAATCCACGACGCACTTGCCGATCCCAACAGGATTCTGCGTAATCGCCCCATACATCAACCCGGACATGATGTCTTCCTTCTGCTCCTTGCCGGAGTCATAGCCGATCAGCACGAGCTTCTTGCCCGACTCCTTCACGCCGATTGCCGCGCCTTCTGCCGACCCTTCATTCGCCCCAAACAAGCCTTTGATATTCGGATTGGCCTGAATCATGGCTTTAGCGATCTCAGCGGATTTCAAGTGATCGCCTCCACCGTATTGAACGGAAACGATCTTGATCCCAGGATGCTTGGCCTTCATCTGATTCAGAAACCCATCCCGCCGATCAATCCCCGTGCGGCTCGTCTGATCGTGCACGATCACCCCAACGTCCCCCGCATTCCCGATCGCCTCGGCCATCTTGTCCGCAGCAAGCGCCGCAGCCGCCAGGTTATCCGTTGAGCAAGTAGTCAACGGAATATCGCTATCCACGCCCGAGTCGAACGCGATGATCGGAATCTTGTTGTTCTGCGCGCGCTTGAGCAACGGAAGCGCGGCCTTGCTATCGAGCGCCGCAATGCCGATAGCCTGCGGTTTCTTCGCGAGCGCCGCCGAAAGCATATCGATCTGCTTGTCGACCATCGCTTCCGTTTCCGGTCCTTCGAACGTGATCCGGACTTTCTGTTCCTTCGCCGACTGCTCCGCGCCCGCCTTCACGGCTTGCCAGAACTGATGCTGGAATCCTTTGGAAATAAGCGGAATGTACGGCTCGTCCGCCTGCGCGACGCCAACCGTTCCAGCCAAGGCAAATACGCCCGCCAGCACTCCGGTGATGGTTCTTTTCAGCATGGTAAGTCTCCTCCTTGGGTTCGATGCTTCCCTTTGTTGGTCTGACAGGCAATTAAAGTTCAGCTGCTTTTCCTGCGCCGCAAGATATCCGCGTACACCGCGAGAATGATGATGAGGCCCGTCACCACGATCTGCCATTCCTGGGCGACGGACATGATGCGCAAGCCATTGGTCAGCACGCTCATGATGAACGCGCCGATGATGGTTCCCAGAATCGTCCCCGAGCCTCCGGAAAGCGAGGTTCCGCCAATCACCACGGCGGCGATGGCATCGAGTTCATAACCTTGGCCCAACGCCGGTTGCGCCGAATTCAGCCGCGACGCGATGAGCAGCCCCGCAATGCCGCAAATGGCGCCGCCTAGCCCATAGATGGCGATCTTCCAGCGGTCCACGTTCACGCCGGACAAGCGCACGGCTTCCTCGTTGCTGCCGAGCGCAAACGTATAGCGTCCCAGCGCAGTGCGATTCAACGTGATCGAACTGACAATGGCGAGAAAGAACAGGATCAGCACTGCATTGGGAATCGGCACGCTCGGCAGAAAATAGCCGATCAGCGAGTCCTGCGAGATCATGTAGAAGTTCTCGGTGTCGGTGAAGTAGATCGGCTTGTCCGACGACACCACCAGCGAAAGCCCCTTCAGCAGCATCATCATGCCGAGCGTCGCGATGAACGGCGGAATCTTCATCTTCGCGGTCAGCGTGCCGGACACCGTGCCGCAGATCGCGCCAGTGATGATGGCCGCAATCACGCCGATGGCCATCGGCATGTGCCAGTACGTGAGGAACACGCCGCAGATCACGGCGGTGAAGGTCATCAGCGTGCCCACCGAGAGATCGATGCCGCCCGTGATGATGACAAAGGTGGCCGCAATGGCCAGCACGCCGTTCACTGCCGTTGCCTGGAGAATGCCGAGGATGTTGTCCATCTGCATGAAGGCGGGCGACGCGAAGCTGAAGAAAACCAGCAACAGGATCAGGCTGGCGAACGCCAGCAGCTTTTGCAGCGCCGTGGGTGTGAAGACCCGCGCGCGCAGGCTGCTTGTGCGTCCCTCGCTGGCGAGCGCGGCGCTATCCGTTGGTTGTGTCATGTGATCGACCCTTTGCGGCTCACGCCGCTTGCAAAGATTCGCGCCGCGTCGCGAGTTCCATGATGCGTTCTTGCGTCGCGTCGCCCGAAGACAGTTCGCCAGTGATGCGCCCCTCGCACATCACGACGATGCGGTCGCTCATGCGCAGGATTTCCGGCAGTTCCGACGAGATCATCACGATCGCCTTGCCCTGTTGCGCCAGCGACCGCAGCAGCTTGTAGATTTCACTCTTCGCGCCGACATCGATACCGCGTGTCGGCTCGTCAAAAAACAGCACGTCGCAATCGCGTTCAAGCCACTTCGCGATAACAATTTTTTGCTGGTTGCCGCCCGAGAGCAGCCGCACCGGTTGCGTGGGCGAGGGCGTGCGGATCGCGAGCAGGCGAATGAAATGCGCGGCGGTCTTGCGGATCTTCGAGCGGCGCAGGAACACGCGTCCGCTGAGAAACTTGCCGAGATTGGACATGACGATGTTCGATTCCACGTCCATGCCCGTCGCGAGGCCAAAGCGCTTGCGGTCTTCCGAGAGATAGCCGATGCCGCGCCGCACGGCATCGCTCGGCTTCCTGATGGCCGCCGGCACGCCCTTCACGACAATCTCGCCGGACTGGATCGGATCCGCGCCGAACACCGCCCGCGCGACCTCGGTGCGCCCCGCGCCCATCAGGCCCGCGAAGCCGAGAATCTCGCCGCGGCGCAGTGTGAAGCTCACGTCGCGCACCAGCGGCCCCGCGTTCAGATGCTTCACTTCGAGTGCGACCTCGCCCTGATCCGATCCGCCGAGGAACGAGGTCAGATCCGTGAGCGTGCGCCCGACCATCATGCCGATGATCGTATCCACACTCGTCTCCGCCGTGTGAACCGTGGCGACATATTCGCCGTCACGCATCACGGTGACGCGGTCGGAGATCTGCTTGAGCTCGTCCATCTTGTGCGAGATATAGACGATGCCCACGCCATGCGCCTTCAGCTCGCGAATGATGCGGAACAGTTCGGCAATCTCGGCATCGTTGAGCGCGGAGGTCGGCTCGTCCATGATGAGCACGCGCGAATCGAACGACAGCGCCTTGGCAATCTCCACCATCTGCTGACTCGCGACGGTGAGCGTGTCCACGATCGTGCGCGGATCGAGCTTCACATGCATGCGCGCAAGGATCTCGCGCGCGGCGGCATTGAGCGTGTCTTCGTCGAGCAGCAGGCCGAGACACTTGCGCGGCTCACGCCCGATGAAGATGTTCTGCGCGACGCTCAGGTGATTCATCAGTTGCAGTTCCTGATGAATGATGCCGATGCCCAGCGCCTGCGCCTCGCGCGGACTCGTGAACTCGACCGGCTGGCCGTCGAGCAACATGTCGCCGGAATCGCGCGTGTAGACGCCTGCGAGAATCTTCATGAGCGTCGACTTGCCTGCGCCGTTCTCGCCCATCAACGCGTGGACTTCGCCTGGCTTGAGATCGAACTGAACCTCGTGCAGCGCGCGCACGCCGGGAAAGCGCTTGCAGAGCTTGCTGACCGATATGAGCGGGGGTGTCATGGGAATGGCTTCGGGTCCTGTTCCGGTTGGCATCGTCGAGGGCGGCGCTCATGCAGGCTCACGGCGCGAACAGGTCCGGCCGTTCCGCTGCCGAACGCCGCAGTTCGGCCACCACCTGATCCAGATGGTCATGCATGGCCCGCCCGGCGGCTTCAGCCTTGCCGCTGCGAACAGCTTCGAAGATGCGCTCGTGTTCGGCGAACGTATGCGCAACACGCTCGGGACTCGCCAGCAACTGCCGCGCGCGATCCAGCGCACTGCGCGATACCGCGACGATTTCCTTTACGCGCGGCAGCTTGATGGCGTCGAGCAGGATCTCGTGAAAAGCAAGGTCCAGTTCATGAAACGCGAGACGCTCGCCGTTTCCAATCGTGCTGCGCTGTTGATCGAGATTGAGCGCGAGGGCATCGAGCACGGCGCTGTCGCGCAGCTTCGCGACACCGCGCACGGTCTCGACTTCGAGCGCGCTGCGAATGAACAGATGCTGACGGATATCTTCCAGCGCGATGGGCTTCACCCGCGTGCCGCGCTGCGGCAGGACTTCGACGAGCCCCGCATGTTCGAGGCGCGCCAGCGCGGCGGATACCGGAAAGCGCGACACGCCCATGCGGTCGCAGACCGCGAGCTTGTCGATCATCAAGCCGGGCTCCAGCGCAAGCGTCACGATGGCTTCACGCAACGCGGCCTCGACGGCGTCGGTGAGGCTGCCCCGGTCGCCGCTCTTGATCTTGTGCAAGGCATCGTAGGGATTGCTGATGACGCTCGCGGTATCGGAGGAAGTACTCACGGCATGCTTGCTTTGCGATGAAGATGCTAGCATGCTAGGAAGCCGGAGCAGCCTTGTCAACGCGTGCCGAATGCGTATAAACCCGCTAAGACATGATCGAAGTCATGGTGCATCTCTCAGTTTGGGAAAGCGGGTGATTCGGCGCACGATACATGGTGTTTTCCCGCAGCTTCAATCCGGTTCCTCCGCTTCGTCTTCGTTCAGGTCTTCGCTCAGGAGCGCTTTCAGATGACTACGATCACCGGCCTGTCCGTTCAGGACATCCGCTTTCCCACATCGCGTTCACTCGATGGCTCCGACGCCATGAACGCCGCGCCGGACTACTCGGCCACCTATGTCACGCTCGCCACCGATGCGCCCCAGGGCCTGATGGGTCACGGTCTCACGTTCACCATCGGACGCGGCAACGAGATCTGCGTGGCGGCGGTGCAGGCGCTTGCGCCGTTGATCGTCGGCAAGACGCTGGAGGAGATCACGTCGGACATGGGTGCGTTCTGGCGCGCGTTCACATCGGACAGTCAGTTGCGCTGGATCGGTCCGGACAAGGGCGCGATCCATCTCGCCACCGCTGCGGTCGTGAACGCTGCATGGGACCTGTGGGCGAAGGCGGAAGGCAAGCCCGTGTGGAAGCTGCTGGTGGACATGACACCGGAACAGCTCGTGCGCTGTCTCGACTTCCGTTACGTGACGGACGCCATCACGCCTTACGAAGCCATTGCGTTGCTGCGACGCCATGAAAAGACGCGCGGCCAGCGCGAGAAGGAGATGCTTGAACAAGGCTATCCGGGGTACACGACATCGGCGGGCTGGCTCGGCTATGACGACGACAAGATTCGCCGCCTCGCGCGCGAAGGCGTCGCGCAGGGCTGGACGCATTTCAAGCAGAAGGTCGGCGGCAATCTCGAAGAAGACGTGCGGCGCGCACGCATCCTGCGTGAAGAGATCGGTCCCGGTTCGAAGCTGATGATGGATGCAAACCAGGTCTGGGAAGTCGATGAAGCCGTGGCGAACATGCGACGTCTAGCGGAGTTCGACCCATGGTGGATCGAAGAACCCACAAGTCCCGACGATGTCCTTGGCCACGCGTCGATTCGTCGGCGGCTGGGTTCCATCGGTGTGGCAACGGGTGAGCACTGCCAGAACCGCGTGCTGTTCAAGCAATTGTTGCAGGCGCAGGCCATCGATTTCTGTCAGGTGGACAGTTGCCGTCTCGGCGGACTGAACGAAGTGATCGTCGTGCTGCTGATGGCGGCGAAGTTCGGCGTGCCCGTCTGCCCGCATGCGGGCGGCGTGGGACTGTGCGAATACGTGCAGCACATTTCGCTGTTCGATTACATCTGCGTGTCGGGCTCGCTGGAAAACCGCGTACTCGAATATGTCGATCATCTGCACGAGCATTTTCTCGATCCTGTCGTAATCCGTAACGGCCGCTACATGCCGCCGCAGCGTCCGGGCTATAGCATCGAGATGCACGCGGAGTCGCTCGCGCATCATCGCTATCCGGACGGCGCCGCATGGCAAAGCTGATGCCGAAGATCAATGGCAAGCGGCTGATCGACGATCTCGAACGGCTGCGCAGCTTCGGCGCGACGGGAACGGGCGTTGTGCGTCTGGCGCTGTCGCCAATCGATATGGACGCACGGCGCTGGCTCGCGCGGCGTATGGAGGAAGCGGGGCTGTCCGCGACCATCGACGGCGTCGGCAACGTCTTCGGGCAATCACGCAATCCGGGCCCGGCGCTGTTGATCGGCTCGCACACGGACACGCAGCCCACCGGCGGCTGGCTCGACGGCGCGCTCGGCGTGATCTACGGGCTGGAGATCGTGCGGGCGCTGGCCGAATGCGACAGCACGCGTCATCTCGCGCTGGATGTCGCGTCATGGATGGACGAAGAAGGCAGCTTTTCGGGCTTTCTGGGCAGCCGCAGTTTCGTGGGTGCCTCTATCGACGATGCACTCGACCACGCGCGCAACCGCGACGGCCTGCTGCTGCGCGATGCAATCGAACAGGCGGGACTCGCAGGCCGGCCACGCGTGCAGCTCAACAAGACGCGCCACAGCGCCTACCTGGAACCGCATATCGAGCAGGGCGGTCGACTGGAGGCGCATGGCAAGTCGATTGGCGTGGTGACGACCATCGTCGGTATTCGCGAACTCAGGCTGCGCTTTACCGGACAGCGCAACCATGCGGGCACCACGCCGATGTCGATCCGCCGCGACGCGGGCGCCGCACTGGTGGCCTTCATCGGGCGCATGGACGAAGCGTTCCGGCAACTCGCCGATGCCGATACCGTGTGGACAGTGGGCCGCATCGATCTCGATCCCGGATCGTTCAGCATCGTGCCCGGCTGCGCTGACTTGTCGCTGCAATTCCGCGATGCGAGCCTGGCTCGTCTGCACGCGATGGAAGCTGCACTCGCTGCGCTAATAAGCGACTTCAACGCAAAGGAAAAAGTAAAAGTCGAATTCCTCGATACCGAACCGCCCGAAGATCCCGTGACGATGGATGCAGCGCTTCAAGCGCAACTCGCCGATGCCGCCGAAGCGCTCGCGCCCGGGCGTTGGGAGGCCATGCCGAGCGGTGCGTCGCACGATGCGCAGGTGATCGCGCCGCATCTTCCGGCGTGCATGCTGTTCGTGCCGAGCATCGGCGGCGTCAGTCACGATTTCATCGAAGACACGTCCGAGGCGGATCTCGTGCTGGGCTGCGAAGTGGCCGCTCATGCAGCAGTGCACATACCGCGCGGCATGGCGCGCTGACCTCACTGCGTCGCCCATTGACATGGGCGGCGCACGGCACTATCAGTTCAACAACACACAGGCGCGCACGACCCGCCGCGCCGTTCAATCCATCCCATCCTGACAGACCATCGAGCCTCCGCCACTCACGCAAGGAGTCGCCATGAGAGCAAGGAACGTACGGACGTGCTGCGCGATCGTGCTGGTCATGATCGCGCTCGATGTCATCGCCCAGAGCAAGCCGATCGCCTATCCCGCCAAGGGGCAGAGCGCGCAGAAGCAGCAGAGCGACGACGGCGCCTGCTATAGCTGGGCAAAGAGCAACACGGGCGTGGATCCGGCCAATCCCGCCACGACCGGCGCGCAAAGCTCGCAGAGCGCACAAGCCGGGCACGGCGGCCAGCGTCTCGGAGGCGCGGCGCGTGGAGCGGCGGGTGGTGCGGCCATTGGCGCCATCGCGGGCGATGCAGGCAAGGGCGCAGCCGCCGGCGCGGTAGCGGGCACGATGGCGGGCGGCGCGCGTGCGCGTCAGGCGAAGCGCGCCGAGCAGGCAAACGCGCAATCGCAAAGTCAGGGCGCGATGTCGACGTACTATCGCGCGTGGTCGGCGTGCATGCAGGGACGCGGCTACACGATTCAGTGACTGTTGCGGATGGCCGCCGCGATATCCCGGCTCACTTGTGCCAGCGCACGGTCATGCGCGGCGATCAGCGCGTCGGTGTCGCCGCCGTTCACCGGTTCGCGCACGAATGTGCGGCCACTGGCATTGCTTGCAGTGCTGCCGTCGTTGTCGCGGCGCACGGACCAGCGCGCGTCGATCACGACCGCTTCGCCAGGCACGGATTCGAACTGCTGGATATCGACGCGCACGCGCCACGCCCGCGCATCGGCCGCTGCGCGCGACGCCACAGCGACACGGTCCGAGCCGAGCATCAGGCCGAGATTGCCGGCAATGGCATCCGCGATGCCGCTCTTCAAGGGTTCACCCCAGCGCGCATATTCGTTGATCGCGATTTCGTTGTTCGTGCTGCGCGTGACGATCTGCGGGCGGTCGACGAGTTCGGGCACCGTCACCGGACCGACGATCACCGCCTGCTGAATCGGACTTGCGCCCGCCGTGGCCGAAGCCGCATCCGGACTCAGTCGATAGAAGCTCGCACGCGGCGACGCGCATCCTGCGCAGACCACCGCGACCGCAAGCACCATGAGAACGCGCGGCATCATTTTTTCTCCTCCGGCTTGCCGCGCAGCAGCGCTTCAGGATGTTGCTGAAGATAATCGGCGAGATTGCGGAACGAGGCCGCCGTGCGCGTCAGTTCGCGGACTGCTTCGGCCGTGTCCTGCTGCAAGCCTGAATCCGGGCTAAGCGTGGCGTGCGCGGCATCGAGCGCGCTGCGGGCGGCATTGAGCGTCGCTGCCGCTTGCGGCAGCACATCCGTATTGAGGCCCTGCATCAGCAGGCTCGTCGCGTTGAGCGTCTTCTGTGCGCTCGCGGTCAACTGCTCGATCGGCAGCTTATCGATACGCGTCATGATGCGGTTGATCGAGTCCTGCAATGAATCGAGGCCGCTCGGCGTGGTCGGCAGTTCGGGCGGCGTGCGGTTCCAGTCGACGCTCGCCTGCTTCGCGGCGGGGAAGAAGTCCATCGCCACATACAACTGCCCCGTCAGCAGACTACCCGTGCGCAATTGCCCGCGCAGCCCGCGTTCGACGAGAAAGTCCGCAAGCGCCTTCGGGTCGCTGACCATGCGGCCGCTTTTTGGGGGCGCATTCGCGAAGCGCGACGTGAAGCGTTCCGGATACAGCTTCACTTCGACCGGTATGCTGATCTGCTTCGTGGCCGCATCGAAGCGCGTATAGATGGCCGACACCTCGCCGATCTGAATACCGCGAAACTCCACCGGCGCGCCCACGGCCAGCCCGCGCACCGAACCCTGGAAGTTGAACACATACGTCTCGACGATGCGTTCCTGCACGCGCAGCGCATCGGCGCGCGTCGCGAAGAGATTGAAGACGGTATCGGCGGGCGCTTCGGCCCAGCTGAGCGAAACGGCCGGCGTTTCGAACGCAAGGCCGCCAATCAGGATCGATACCAGCGACTGCGTGTTGACCTTGAGGCCGTCGGTGCCCAGCGTGACGTCGATGCCGCCCGCCTGCCAGAAGCGCGAATCGGCGTTCACATAGCGGTCATAGGGCGCGTTGACGAACACATGCAGCGTGACGCCACTGCCGTCGCGATCCAGTTCGAACGACGTCACCTGTCCCACTTGCAGGCGCCGGAAGAACACCGGCGTGCCGACATCCACGGAGCCGAGATCGCTGGCCTTCAGGACGAACTGCCGGCCCGGCACGTCGCTCGCGAACACCGGCGGCGTTTCCAGTCCGACATAATCACGCCGGTCGCGCTTCGTCCTGCCGATATCCATGCCGATATACGCGCCTGACAGCAGCGTGCCGATGCCCGATACCGAGCCGCCCGCCACGCGCGGCCGCACGACCCAGAAGCGTGTGTCCTCGACGAGCATGTTGGCGGCGTCGCGCGTGAGATCGGCGGTCGCGACCACGTGCGTGTAGTCCTTCGAGAGCGTGACGGACTTCACCTGGCCGATGTCCACGTCCTTGAACTTGATCTTGGTCTTGCCTGCTTCGAGTCCTTCGCCGCTCTTGAAAGTGATGGTGACGGTCGGACCTTTTTCGAGCACGGCCTGCGCGGCCAGCCACACGCCGATCAGCAGCGCGACCGCCGGCACCACCCATACCCATGGAATGCGCCAGCGCTTTCTCGGCACGACTTCGGCGTCGGGCATGTCGTTCGGCGTGTTCATCGCGCAGCCTCCGCGCGGGCATCCGGCGGCGGATCCCAGATCAGGCGCGGGTCGAACGACATCGCGGCGAACATCGTCAGCACGACGACCGCGCCGAACGCAATCGCGGCCGGCCCCGCGGCGATGGTGGCGAGCGCGCTGAACTGCACGAGCGCGACCAGCACGGCGATGACATAGATATCGAGCATCGACCAGCGGCCGACAAACTCGACGATGCGATAGAGACGCGCGCGCAGCGGGTTGCGCTGGGTCGAACGCAGATTGACGCTGGCGGCAAGATAGCCGATGGCGAGGATCTTGAGCATCGGCACGGCGACGCTCGCGATGAACACGACGATGGCAAGCGGCCACGAGCCCGACTGCCACAGATACGCGACGCCGCTCATGATCGTGTCCTTCTCCGCGCCGAACAGCGAGCTGGTGTTCATCACCGGCAGCAGGTTCGCGGGGATATAGAGGAGCGCCGCCGCGCTGAGAAACGCCCACGTGCGCGACAGGCTGCCCGGCTTGCGCAGATGCAAATGCGCGCCGCAGCGCGGGCAAACGAGCCGTTCGTGCCTGCGCGTGCCAGCGGTAGAGAGGCCGCAGTCGTGACAGACGCAGATGCCGCTCGCCGCCGCGATGGGACCGCGCAACGGCGTGCCGGCGGGCAGGCCGGGCGGCGCGCCGTCGATGCGCATCCACATGGCGCGTTCGTCACAGGCCGAGGCCGCCGCGACCAGCAAGGCCATCAACGCCGCCAGCGACCACAGCGCGGGCCCCGTCACCACCGAGGCGATATGGGCAAGCTTCACCAGCGCGACCAGCAGGCCGAGCATCAGCACTTCGGTCATGCCCCACTCGCGCGCGACGCGCAGCAGGCGGAACACGGTGTCCGCGCGCCAGGGCACGCGCCCGAGGAACAGCGGCAGCAGCAGCCACACCATGCCGATGGCCTGCAACGCGGGCATCAGGATCGTCGTGAAGAAGATGAGCGCGGCGAGCGGCCACATGCCGTCGCGATACAGCACCCGCACCGCGCCGATGAGCGTGGTCTCCACGAGATCGCCGTTCACCGACAAGCCGACGATCGGACACGCGTTCGAGATGAGCCACAGCACGCAGGCCGCGAGCGCGAAGGCGAGGGCGCGGTCGAAGCCCGGTTCGCGCCTGCGGTACAGCACCGCGCGGCAGCGGCAGCAGCGCAGCGTGCCGCCCGGCGGCACCGCGTGTTCATGCTGGAGCAGATCGCATTCGTGGCAGGCGATCAGCGCGCGGCCGGAAGCGGGCGTGTTCATTGCACCGTCTGCGGAGTAGATGACGCAGACGGCGCGGCGCCTTGCTGCGTCGTGAGCTTGTCGGCGGCGACGACCCAGCCGCCGCCCATCACCTTGTACAACGTGACGAACGACACCAGCGCAGCCGCCTGCGTCTGCGTCAGCGAGAGCTGGGCGTTGAAGAGGCTGCGCTCGGCATCGAGCACTTCGATATAGCTCGTGTAGCCGCCTTCATAACGCGCCCGCGCGAGGCGCGAATAGGTGGACAGCGCCGTGACCTGACGGCCCTGCGTTTCGAGTTGCTCGTGCAGCTTGGTCGAGGCGATGAGCGCGTCGTCGACTTCCTGGAACGCGACCTGGATCGCCTTCTGGTAAGTCAGCAGCGCGCCGCGTTGTTGCGCCTCGGCCGACTGCACCTGTCCCGAGATGTTGCCCGCCGTGAAGATGGGCTGCGTGACCTGCCCCGCGAACGACCAGACGCGCGACGGCCCCGTGAACAACGACGAGAACTGCCCGCTCGCCGTGCCGAGCAGGCCGGTCAGCGATATCTGCGGGAAGTACAGCGCGCGCGCCGCGCCGATCAGCGCATTGGCCGCGACCAGATCCTGTTCGGCTTGCAGCAGATCGGGCCGCCGCTCGAGCAGATCGGACGGCAGGCCCGCTGGAATAACCGGCGTCGCCATCTCGCCGAGCGTGCGGCCGCGCAGGATCGGACCGGGATTGTCGCCGAGCAGAATCGACAACGCGTCCTCTTGCTGTGCGATGGACGTTTCGAGCTGGGGAATCGTGGCGAGCGAGGCTTCGTATTCGGACTGGCTTTGCGCAAGCTCCATCTGCGAGACTTCGCCGCCCTCGAAGCGCAGCGTGAAGACATGCACGGATTCGGCGCGACTGTCAGTGGTCGCTTTGGCGATTTCCAGTTGCTTGTCCAGACTGCGCAGATTCAGATACGACGAAGCCACCGACGCCACCAGCGAGAGAATCGTTGCCCGCCGCCCTTCGATGCTCGACAGCAGATTCGCACGCGCCGACTCGGTCAGCCGCCGGTTGCGCCCGAACACGTCGAGTTCCCAAGCGGCGGACACCGACACCTCGTAGTCGTTGAAGACCGGCCCGAAGCCGGCCAAAGGCTGCGGCCCGGCTTGCGAGGCACGCTGGCGCGAGGCCGTCGCGCCCGCCGACACCTGCGGGAACAGCGCCGCGCGCGTGGTCACGAACTGGCCCATGAACTGGTCGATGCGCGCCGCCGCGATCTTCACGTCCTTGTTGTTCGCCAGTGCCGTGTCGATCAACTCGTCGAGCACCGGATCCTGAAACTGCTTCCACCATTCGGTGTTGGCGGTATCGGCGGTTTCGCCTGAGGCAAAGCGCCAATTCGCGGGCGTTTCCACCGGCTGGCGCGAATAGTTCGGCCCGAGCAGGCAGCCGCCGAGCATCAGCGTCATGACGAGACCCGACAGGGCGAGGGGGAGCCGGCGCATGTCAGTCTCCCTGTTCCTTGGGCGGCGCATCGGCTTTCTTCTTCGCCGAGCGTTCCGACATCGTTTCCAGCACGAAGAAGAACATCGGGATGAAGAACACCGCGATCACCGTGGCGCCGAGCATGCCGCCAATCACGCCCGTGCCGATCGAATGCCGGCTGTTCGCCGAAGCGCCCGTCGCGATGGCGAGCGGCACGCAGCCGAGAATGAACGCGAGCGAGGTCATCACGATCGGGCGCAGGCGTTCTTCGGCCGCGATCATGGTGGCGTCGAGCACGGACTTGCCCGCCTCGCGGTTCAGCACGGCAAACTCGAAGATGAGAATGGCGTTCTTCGCCGCGAGCGCGACCAGCATCGTCAGGCCGATCTGGAAGTACACGTCGTTGTTGAGGCCGCGCAGCAGGATCGCGAGCAGCGCGCCGAAGATCGCGAAAGGCACCGCCATCAGCACGCCGACCGGCAGGCTCCACTTCTCGTATTGCGCCGCGAGGATCAGGAACACCATCACGAGACCGAACACGAACACCAGCGCCGAACTGCTGCCCGACTGCTTCGCCTCATAGGCCTCGCCGCTCCACGCGATGCCGTAGTCGGAAGGCAGCGATGCCGCCACGGCTTCGAGCGCCTGGATCACCTGTCCCGATGCATAACCGGGCGCAGCGTTCGCTGTGATCTTCACCGCCGGGAAGTTGTTGAAGCGCGTGATGAGATCGGGGCCGGTGACATAGCGCGTGTTGACCACCGCCTTGAGCGGCACCATGTTGCCGGTCTTGCTCTTCACGAAGATCTGCGTGAGATCGTCGGGCTTGATGCGATACGACGGCTCCGCCTGCAATATCACCTGCCACAGCCGGCTCGAACGGTTGAACTGCGACACATAGAGCGAGCCGAACATGGTCTGCATCGCGCTATAGACGTCCTCCACCGGCACGCCGAGCGTCTCGGCCTTGTCGCGGTCCACATCGGCCAGCAATTGCTGCGACGACGCGTTGAACGTGGACGTCACGCCCGTCAGTTCCGGCCGCTGCTTCGCCCGCTCGACGAAGTCCTGCACGAGCGCTGCGAACTGCGCGATCGGCGCATCGCCCTTGCTCTGGATCCACATCTCGGTGCCGCCGGTCGTGCCGAGACCAGGGATCGACGGCGGATTCAGCGGGATCACAATGCCTTCGCGAATCTGCGACAGATGTTTGTAAGCGTCGATCAGCACGGCGCGCGCGTTCTCGGTGCGGATCTTCGCGGACGTATAACGGTCGTCGAAGCTCTTGAGGCCGACGAAGAACGTCGACGAGTTATTCTTGTTCTGGCTGTCGAGAATGCTGAAGCCGTCGACGGTCGTGATGCTGCCCACCGCCGGCTGCTTCATGAAGTAATCGGTGACGCGCTCGGACACCGCGCCGGTGCGGTCGAGCGAGGCCGCGTCCGGCATGATGACCGCGCCCAGCAGATAACCCTGGTCTTCGGGCGGCAGGAAGGCGGTGGGAATATCGCGCATCATCACGACGGCGAGCGCAATCACGCCCGCAAAAATACACAGCCCGATCACGAAGCGCCGGATCACGAGCCGCACCGCGCGCGTATAGCCGTGCGTCATGCGTTCGAACTGACGGTCGAACCAGCGGAAGAAGCCTTTTTTCTCGTGATGCCCGGGCTTGAGCAGCAGCGCGGCGAGGGCCGGCGACAAGGTGAGCGCGACCAGACCCGAGATCACCACCGAGATGGCGATGGTAATCGCGAACTGCTTGTACATCTGCCCGGTGATGCCGGCGAGGAAGGCCACCGGCACGAACACCGCACACAGCACGAGCACGATGGCGACCACCGGTCCCGCCACTTCATCCATGGCTTTCTTGGCGGCGGTCTTCGGATCGAGCTTGAACACCGTCATGTTGCGCTCGACGTTCTCGATCACGACGATCGCATCGTCCACCACGATGCCGATGGCGAGCACCATGCCGAACAGCGTCAGCATGTTGATGGAGAAGCCCAGCGCCGCCATGCCCATGAAAGTGCCGACAATCGACACCGGCACCGCCAGCACCGGAATCAGCGTTGCGCGCAGGCTTTGCAGGAACACGAACACGACGATCACCACCAGCACGACGGCCTCGAAGAAGGTATGCACGACGTCGGTGATGGACGCGCGCGTGAACTCCGTCGTGTCCATCGCAATCTGGTAGTCGATGCCTTCCGGAAAGGTCTTCTTCATCTCGGCAAGCTGCGCGCGCACCAGCTTCGATACATCGAGCGCATTGGCGCCCGGCTGCTGGTACACGGCGAGCACCGTCGCGGGCTTGCCCTGGAAGCGGCTGCGGATGGAGTAGTCCTTCTGCCCGAGTTCGGCGCGGCCCACGTCGCGCAGCCGCACGATGGCCGCGCCGCCCGACTGCGCGCGGATGATGATGTTCTCGAACTCGGAAGGCTCGGTGAGGCGTCCGGAAGTCGTCACCGCGAACGACTGTTCGACGGGCGCGCCAGTTGGCGACTGTCCCAGCCGGCCTACCGCGAACTGCTGGTTCTGGTTCGAGACGGCGCGCTGCACGTCGGCGGCGGTGATGCCGAGTTGCGCCATGCGGTCGGGCTTGAGCCAGATGCGCATCGCGTAATCCGGGTTGCCGAAGATGCTCGACTGGTTCGCCCCGGGAATGCGTTTGAGCGCGTCGAGCACATAGACGTTGGCGTAGTTCGCGATGTAGGTGGCGTCGTAGCGTTCGTCGGGCGAATAGATCGCAATCACCATCATGAACGCCTGCGATTTCTTCTGCACCTGCACGCCCTGCGAGGTCACCGACTGCGGCAGTTGCGGCAGCGCGAGATTCACGCGGTTCTGCACGTCCACCTGCGCGAGTTCCGGATTCGTGCCGATCTGGAAGTACGCGTTGATCGTCAGGTTGCCCGTCGATGAACTCGACGAGCTCATGTAGATCATGTTGTCCGCGCCGTTGACCTGCTGCTCGATCGGCGCGGCGACGTTGTTCGCGACCACGTCGGCGCTTGCGCCCGGATAGGTCGCGGAGATGGTGATCTGCGGCGGCGTGATGTCGGGATACTGCGCGGTCGGCAACGCCAGCATGGACAGCGCGCCGCCCAGTGTGATGACGATCGAGATGACCGACGCGAAGATCGGGCGGTCGATGCAGTAATGTGAAATGTTCATTGGCCTCTTCCGCGCGACGAGTTTCCGAACGTCGTCTGATCAAATCACTTGCCGGCCTCGCTGGCTGCGGCCTGCGCGTCTGATGCGCCCGCAGGCGCCGCACCCGTCACATGCAGTTGCGAATCGGCGGACACGCGGATCGCGCCATCGACGATCACCCGTTCGCCCGCGCGCAGGCCGCTCGTGATGAACCAGTCGTCGCCATGCCACTCGCCGACTTCCACCACGCGCTGACGCGGCTTCGACTGCTCGTCGAGCACCCAGACGAAGTGACTCTTCGCGCCCTGCAGCACGGCGCGCTGCGGCAGCAGGATGGCATTGGGCCGCACCGCGCCCGACACCCGCGCCTTGACGAACTGGCCGGGCCGCAGGATGCCCTTCGGATTGGAGAACACCGCGCGAACCAGGAAAGTGCCGGTATCGGTGCTGAAGGCCGGATTCGTGAAGTCGATGCGACCCGTCTGCGGATACACGGAGCCGTCCGCCTGGATGATCGTCACGTCGAACTTGTTCTCAGGCGGAAAGCGCAGCAGGCCCTTCTGGATCTGCTCGCGATACGTCAGCAACTCGTTCTCCGAGATGCTGAAGTTCACCCACATCGGATCCAGTTGATACACGTAGGTGAGCAGGCCGGATTGCGTCGGCGTTACGTAGCTGCCTTCCTGCACGCGCGCGAAGCTGGAGAGGCCCTTGAGCGGCGAGCGGATGGTCGTGTAGCTCAGGTTGAGTTCGGCGGTCTGCACTTCGCCTTTCGCCGAGATGACGGCGGCCTCGGCCTGCTTTTCATTGCCGATGGCGTCGTCGAGATCCTTCTTGCTCAACGCGTTCATCGCGGCGAGCGGCTTCACGCGCGCCAGGTTCTGCTGCGTCACGTAGAGCCGCGCCTGCTGCTGCGAGAGCGCGCCCTTGGCGGTTTGCAGCGCGGCCTCGAACGGCCGCTTGTCCATCACGAACATGATCTGGTTCGCCGCGACAAGCGTGCCTTCGGTGTACAGGCGCTTCTCGAGAAAGCCGTCCACGCGCGCGCGTATCTCGACCTCGCGCGAACTCTGCGTCTGCGCGGTGAATTCGAACTCGACGGGCGTGGACTGGGCGGCGACCGTGACGACGGTCACGTCGACCGGGGGCTTCTGTGCTTCGGGGGGCGGCTTCTTGCAGGCGGCCAGCGCCAGCAGCACCCACGCGGCAAGCGATGCCATCCGCACGGCGTGCCCGGTGCGCGACCGTGGGGCCAACCCGCCGCAGTCCAGTATCCGTTCCGACACGAACGCCATAGGCGCCTCCCCCTCTGGGACGGCCGACAGTTGAGCGGCGTGGCGCGCCATGACACGTGCGCCACGGCGGCCCGCTTCGCTTCAAGCGGAGGCGAACGTCATCCCGGCCATGCGCATGTGCGTGACCGTGTCGCCTTGCGATGAGAACGCGCTGGACAGGCCAGCTTGCAACGTCAGCGCGTGCGAGCCTGATGGAAGTGATGGGTCGTGGCTGCCTCCGGTGTTGTCGGTCGAATGCTTGTAAGAGAGCGGCGCATGATGCGTCATGCCGCGTGTCCTGTTTGAAACGGACGCGGCGTGCGTGACCCAATTACTAATAGTCGAAGACGGCTGAAAACGCCATAGCGTTCGCGCGAATTTGCAGAGGCTCGCAACGACGCGTCAGTCCGCGCGCTTCCATGTCCTGAAGACATCGAGCAGCGTGCGCACCTGCCGCCCGGGCGGATCATTGCGACGCCAGACGGCGCCGACGTCCATGGTCGGCACGGGCACGCTCAAGTCGCGCTTGCTGATGCGGTTGCCCTCGAGTGACCACGGCCGGTAGACCAGATCCGACAGGATGGTCACGCCCTCGCCGAACGCCACGAGGCTGCGCACCGCTTCGATCGACTTGCTCTGCATGCGCACGCGCGGCTCCACGCCGAACTTGCCCCAGTAGCGTGCAACCGTCTGGATGTGCTCGTCCATGTCGAGCAGCAGATAGTTCTCGCGCGCGACGTCTTCCAGCGTGACGCGCTGGGCGTCGAGCAGCGGATGATCCGGCGGCGTCCACAGGCGCCGCGGCGAACGCATGATGGTCTCGTCCTTGAGATCGTCGTGCAGCGCAGTGTTGGAGACGAGCAGCAGCGCCATGTCGAGATCGCCCGCGAGCAACTGTTGCTCGATGACTTCCCGCTCGCGCTCGATCACCTCCACCTGGAGGTTGCGAAAGCGGCGCGTGAGCGTCGCCATCATCGAGGGCAGCAGGTAGGCGGAAATGGTCTCGGTCACGCCGATGCGCACCATCCCCGCGATCTGCCCCGGTTCCTCCTGCGCCGCCAGCACCGCGTGGTCCACGGATTGCCGCGCCTGCTGCACATGGCGCAGGAAGCGCACGCCCGCTTCGGTGAGCCGCACGCCCTTGGCGTGACGCGCGAGCAGCGCTACGCCGACCGTGTCCTCCAGGTTCTGCAACGCGATTGTCATCGACGACTGCGACACGCTGCACAGGTTGGCGGAGCGCGAGATCTGCCCGGTGTCGGCGACGGACACGAAATATTCGATCTGGCGCAGGGTGATCTGACGAGGCATAGGGGCGATCCGGTGATGGCGGGCGAGCAATATCTAAAAATTCTATATCGCTGAATCGGAAATATGAATTCTTCATTGCATTTTGATTCCATAGCATCGCGACTATGAAATCCGGAGACGAGATGGAAGTTCAGGAAAAAAAGGGCTATTGCACGCTGTGCCGCTCGCGTTGCGGCACGGTCAACGTCGTGCGCGGCGGCATGCTCGCGGAAGTGCGCCCCGACCGCGAGCACCCGACCGGCCACGCGATGTGCCTGAAGGGCAAGTCCGCGCCTGAACTCGTCCACAGCCCGCACCGCGTCCTGCATCCGATGCGCCGCACCGCGCCGAAGGGTGCAGCCGATCCGGGCTGGGTGCGCATCGGCTGGGACGAGGCGCTGGACGAGATCGCCACGAAACTTGACGCGCTGCGCCGCGAGCACGGCGCGGAGACGGTTGCGTTCGGCGTGACCACGCCGAGCGGCACGCCGATGAGCGACAGCATCGACTGGGTGGAGCGCTTTATCTGGTCGTACGGCAGCCCGAACATCTGCTACGCGACGGAAATCTGCAACTGGCACAAGGACGTCGCGCACATCTTCACGTTCGGCTGCGGGATGCCGACGGCGGACTATCGCCACTCGGAAGTCATCATGCTGTGGGGCACGAACCCGGCGAACACCTGGCTGGCGCAGGCGGACGCGATCGCGGCGGCGCGTCGCAACGGCGCGCGGCTGATCGTCGCCGATCCGCGTCCGACCGCGCTCGCGCGTGAAGCGGACGTCTGGCTGCGCGTGCGGCCCGGCACCGATGCGGCGCTGGCGCTGGGCATCGCGCGCGAGATGATCGCGACGCAGAACATCGACACGCGTTTCGTGCGCGCGTGGACCAACGCGCCGCTGCTCGTGCGGCGCGACACTGGGCTGTTCCTGCGCGAACGCGACCTCGATCCGCACGCGCCGCAGAACCGCTATGTGATCTGGAACGGCACGCGCGGCCGTGCGGAGGCGCTCGGCGAGGAAGGCGCCACGTCGCCCGACGATTTCGCGCTGGCGGGGTTGTACACGACGGCATCGGTCGAATGCGAACCGGCCTTCGCCTGCTATGTGCGCGCGCTCGATGCCTACACGCCGGAACATGTCGAAACGCTCACCGGCGTCGCGGTGGCGGACCTGAAGCGCGCCGCCGCGCTGCTCGCGCCGGGCCGGCGGATTGCCTATCACGCGTGGTCCGGCGTCGGCCAGCAGGCCAACGCGACGCAGACCGAACGCGCCATCGCTACGCTCTACGCGCTGACCGGCGCCTTCGACAAGCGCGGTGCGAACCGCGAGTTCGTCAAGCAGCCGGCCAATGCGGTGAGCACCTACGAGTTGCTTTCGCCGCAGCAGCGCGAGAAGGCGCTCGGTCTGGCCGAGCGGCCGCTCGGACCGCCCGCGCAAGGCTGGGTCACGGCGCGCGACATGTATCGCGCGATGATCGAAGGCGAGCCGTACAAGGTGCGCGCGCTGTTCGCGTTCGGCACCAATCCGCTGGTGTCGCAGCCCGACACTGAACGCGCGCACGCAGCGCTGAGCGCGCTGGATTTCCACGTGCATTGCGATCTGTATGAAACGCCGTCGTCGCGCTACGCCGACATCTTCCTGCCGGTGAACACGCCGTGGGAACGCGAGGGCCTGCGGATCGGCTTCGAGATCGACGAGCGCGCGGTGGAACTCGTGCAACTGCGTCAGCGCATGGTGGCGCCGCGTGGCGAAAGCCGCGCCGACTACGACATCGTGTTCGAACTCGCGAAGCGGCTCGGCATGCAGGATGCGTTCTTTGGCGGCAGCATCGAGGCGGGGTGGAATCACATGCTCGCGCCGCTCGGGCTCGATGTGGACACGCTGCGGGCGCATCCGGAAGGCATCCGCCCGCCGCTCGAACAGCGCGAGCAGCAATACGCGAAAGCGACGCCCGACGGCGTGCGCGGCTTCCGTACGGAAACGCTGAAGGTCGAACTGTATTCGGAAAAGCTGCTGCGCCATGGCTATCCGCCCCTGCCGGTGCATGAGCCGCAGGCCGCTCCGGCTTGCGATGCCGCGTATCCCTACGTGCTGACTTCGACCAAGAATGGCTACTACTGTCACAGCCAGCATCGCGGCGTCACACGTCTGCGCAAGCGCGCGCCGTATCCGCTGGTCGAGATGAGCCGCGCTTTGGCGCTGAAGAAGGGCGTCGCGTCGAATGACTGGGTCATCCTGCGCACGGCGCAGGGCAAGGCACGCTTCGTCGCGCGCGTCGAGGAAGCGCTCGCGGACGACGTGCTGATCGCCGAATACGGCTGGTGGCAGGCCTGCGACGAACTCGGCATGCCGGGCTTTCCGGCGCTCGGCGAGATCAACAGCAACTTCAGCAATCTGGTGTCGTCGGCGCGGCACGATCCGCTGAGCGGCTCCATGCCGATGCGCGCGCTTGCGTGCGACATCGAGCCCGATCCGTCATTCGACCGTACGCGGCGCGCGTGGCAAGGCTGGCGCGAATTCGTCGTGACGAATCTGCACGACGAAGCCGAAGGCGTACGCACGGTCACCTTCACGGCGAAGGACGAAGGTGCGCTGCCGGACTATCAGCCGGGCCAGCATGTGACGGTACACGTGCCGACGCTCGGCGCACGCGGCACGACGCGCGCCTATTCGCTCGTCGGCGCCGCCAGCGAACCGGCGCGGCGCACCTACACCATCTCGGTGCGGCAGCAGCCGCAAGGCGCGATGTCTGGGCACATTCACGAGGCGCTGGAGATCGGGCATCGCGTCGATCTGCGCGCGCCCGGCGGCACCTTCGTGCTGCCGCTGCGCTCGCGTCAGCCGGTGGTGATGTTCGCGGGCGGCATCGGCATCACGCCGTTCATCTCGTATCTCGAATCGCTTGCGGCGATCGATCCCGTCAGCCGGCGGCCCGAAGTCTGGCTCTTCTATGCGAACCGGCACGGCGCGGCGCATGCGTTCCGCGAGCGCATCGACGCGTTGCGCGCGACGTGGCCCGGCCTGCATGTGTTCGACTGCTATGCGCATCCGCGCGAGGGCGTGGACATGGCGGGCCGCGACTACGACCGCGCGGGCTATCTCGACGCGTCAGCCGTGAGTGACGACCTAATCCGCCGCCGCGCGCGCTTCTACTTCTGCGGTCCGGAACCGATGATGACCGCGCTGACCGATGGCCTGGTCGCGCGTGGCGTGCCCGCGTTCGACATCTTCAAGGAAGCGTTCCGCTCGCCGTCCGCGCCGCGCGTCGACGCGGCGCAGCGCTTCACTGTCGAATTCACGCGCTCGCACAAGGTAGCGCAGTGGACGCCGGTGGACGGCAGTCTGCTGTCCTTCGCCGAAGGACTGGGCGTCGCGATGCCGAGCGGCTGCCGCGTCGGCCAGTGCGAGAGCTGCGCAGTGCGGATTGCGCGCGGTTCGACCGATCACCTGTCGGGCCACGCGCCCGACGAACCCGACATGTGCTTCGCGTGCCAGGCGATTCCGCTGTCGGACCTCGTCGTCGATGCATGACGGCGTCATCAACTGATTTTGCTTAAACACGCCAACGCGCGAACAGGGGAGAGGGAAAAAATGGAACAGGTCACACAGACGAAAGCGCTACGGCCCGAAGGCGGGCCGGGCAACCTGATGGAACGCATGGCGGCCAACGTCACGCGCTGGGCCGAAGCATGGTTCCCGGATGCCTATATCTTCGCCGCGGTCGCGGTGATCGTCGTCGCGATTGGGGCGATGACGGTCGGCGCGCCGGTGCAACGCGTGGGAATCGCATTTGGCGACGGCTTCTGGAGCCTGATTCCGTTCACGATGCAAATGGCCATCGTCGCGATTTCCGGCTATGTGGTCGCGGTGTCGCCGCCGGCCTCGAAGATGATCGCGGCGCTCGCGCGTCTGCCGAAGACAGCACGCGGCGCGGTGATGTTCGTCGCGTTCATCAGTATCGCGACCTCGCTGTTCAACTGGGCCATCAGCCTCGTGTTCAGCGGCCTGCTCGTGCGCGCGCTCGCACGCCGCACCGACATGCGCATGGACTATCGCGCGGCGGGCGCGGCGGCGTATCTCGGCATGGGCGCGACCTGGGCGCTCGGCCTGAGTTCGGCGGCGGCGCAGTTGCAGGCCAACCCGGACAGCCTGCCGAAGACACTCCTCGCGATCACCGGCGTGATCCCGTTCTCGGAAACCATCTTCCTGCCGCAATCGATGCTGATGGTCGCGGTGCTGATGATCGCCTCGCTGCTGATCGCGGGCTTCTCCGCGCCGGTCGGCGAGCGCGCGCGCACGGCGGCGGATTTGGGCGTGTCGCTCGACGACATCGATCTCAAGATGGAGAAGCCCACACGCCCCGGCGAATGGCTCGAATACAGTCCTGTCGTGACCGTGTTGCTGGTGGCGCTCGGACTCGTCTGGATCGGGCATGAGTTCACGACCAAGAACCCGCTCCTCGCGATCTCGAACCTCAACACGTACAACTTCGTGTTCATCCTGCTGGGCATGTTGCTCAACTGGCGGCCGCGCCGCTTCCTGAATGCGGTGGCGAAATCGGTGCCCTCGACGGCCGGCGTGCTGATCCAGTTCCCGCTGTATGGCGGCATCGCGTTCATCCTCACCAAGGCCGCCGCGCCGGCCGGCTTGCCGCTCTCGGAGCATCTCGCGCATTTCTTCGTCGCGATTTCGTCGCAGGCTTCGTTTCCTGCAGTGATGGGTGTGTATTCGGCGGTGCTCGGCTTCTTCGTGCCGTCGGGCGGCGGCAAGTGGATCATCGAGGCGCCGTATGTGATCGAGGCGGCCAAGGCGCTGCAGGTGCATCTGGGCTGGTCGGTCACGGTCTACAACGCGGCCGAGGCGCTGCCGAACCTGATCAATCCGTTCTGGATGCTGCCGCTGCTCGGCGTGCTCGGACTGCGCGCGAAGGACGTGGTGGGTTTCACGTTCACGCAACTGGTGATCCATACGCCGCTGGTGGTGTTCATGCTGTGGGTGCTTGCGCCGACGCTGACCTATCACGCGCCGGTCATGCCCTGAGTAATTGATTAGCCGAAACGACAAGCGAGTGATGTCATGAAAATGTTCGATGCCGCCACGACGGGCGGCGCGCTGGAGTTCCCCGCTTTGATCGCGGCCCTGCGGGAGATGTTCGTCGAAGGCTGCACGGTGCCGCTGCGGCATAACCACAAGATCGAAACGGAGAGCGATGCAGGCACCGTGCTCATCATGCCCGCGTGGCAGGAAGGGCGCTATCTCGGCATCAAGACCGTGAACGTGTATCCGGGCAATGCGGCGGTCGGCTTGCCGGGACTGCATTCGACCTATGTGCTGTACGACGCGCGCACCGGCGCACCGCTCGCGCAGATGGACGGCAACGAGATCACGTCGCGCCGCACGGCTGCCGCGTCGGCGCTGGGCGCGAGCTTCCTGGCGCGCAAGAACGCGACGCGGATGACATTGCTCGGCGCGGGGCGTGTCGGCAGTCTCGTGCCGGAGGCCTACCGCTGCGTGCTGCCGATCAGCGAAGTGGAGGTATGGGATGCGAATCCGGCGGCATCGGAGCGTCTGGTGGCGCGGCTCTCCGAACTGGGTTTCGGCGCGCGCGTCGTGCAGGATTTGCCCGCGAGCGTGGCATGTGCCGATGTCGTGACCTGCGCAACGCTCGCGACGCAGCCGGTCGTGCAAGGCGAATGGCTTGCGCCGGGTTCGCATCTGGATCTGATCGGCAGCTTCACGCCGGCCATGCGCGAAGCCGATGATGCGTGCTTTGCCGGCGCGCGCGTGTTCGTCGATACGGCTGAAGCGTTCCAGAAATCGGGCGACCTGCTTGGGCCGCTCGAACGCGGTGTGGTCACGGGCCCCGAGCACTGGCCGACACTCGAACGATTGTGTCGCGGCGAAGCGCCCGGCCGCACCGGCGACACGCAGCGCACGCTGTTCAAGGCGGTGGGCACCGCGCTGGAAGACCTGGCCGCCGCCGCGCTGGTGTATGAGCGATGCGCAGACGCCGTGGCTGCGTGACACGTCTGCTTCACGGCGCGGACTGCGGTTCGCGTCGTGCTCCCTCCTTCACGGCATGACGAAGCGCAACGCTTCGCGTAAACCCCGGCCGATTAATCCGCATGCCGTAAGAAACAGGTAAGCGGATCCTTTTACCTTAGTCTCCAGCGCAGCTCACGCATCGCTCGCCTGAAAAGCATGCGCGTGCGCGACCCATGCCGACCCCCGACCGGGGAGCATCCCGCTGCAACAACCTCGACCGCATCGCCGCCCGTCCGCGCGCCACGCAGGACGCAGGCGTTCGTGCGCGCGAACAGGAGACACCGATGGACCTGAAGATCGTCGAACAAATCAGAGCGAGCGCCGCATACGGCGAACTGGTGCGCAAGCGCTCGAAGCTCGGCTGGACGCTCACGGCGCTCGTGCTGGTCGTGTACTACGGCTATGTGCTGCTGATCGCGTTCAACAAGGAACTGCTCTCCGCGAAGATGGGCGCGGGCGTGATGACCTGGGGCATGCCGATCGGCCTGTTCGTGATCGTCTTCACCGTCGTCATCACGGGGCTGTACGTGCGCCACGCCAATCGCACCTACGACGAACTCACCGACCAGATCAAGCGGGAGGCTGCATGAAGCCGTCACGACTTTCATCGCTCGCGCTCGCGGGCCTGTTGCTCGCTGCGTCCGCCGCTGCGTTCGCCGCCGGCGGCGATCTCGGTCAGGCAGTGAAGCAGCCCACCAACTGGACCGCAATCTGCATGTTCATCGCGTTCGTGATCGCGACGCTCTTCATCACCAAATGGGCCGCGAAGAAAACCCGCTCGGCCGCCGACTTCTATACGGCCGGCGGCGGCATCACGGGCTTCCAGAACGGTCTCGCGATTGCCGGCGACTTCATGTCGGCGGCCTCGTTCCTGGGCATTTCGGCGGCGGTCTATTCCAATGGCTATGACGGCCTGATCTATTCGATCGGCTTCCTGGTCGGCTGGCCGATCATCACCTTCCTGATGGCCGAGCGGCTGCGCAATCTGGGCCGCTTCACCTTCGCCGATGTCGCCGCATACCGCTTCAAGCAGACACCGATCCGCGCGTTCGCCGCGTCGGGTACGCTCGTCGTCGTCGCGTTCTATCTGATCGCGCAGATGGTCGGCGCGGGCCAGCTCATCAAGCTGCTGTTCGGGCTTGAATACTGGATAGCGGTGGTGATCGTCGGCGCGCTGATGATGGTCTACGTGCTGTTCGGCGGCATGACGGCGACCACCTGGGTGCAGATCATCAAGGCCTGCCTGCTGCTCGCGGGCGCTTCCTTCATGGCCTTCATGGTGCTGTGGCAGTTCCACTTCAGCCCGGAAGCGCTGTTCGCGAAAGCGGTGGACGTGCACGCGATGAAGGCGTCGATCATGGGTCCGGGCAACTTCATCAAGGACCCCATCTCGGCGATCTCCTTCGGCATCGCGCTGATGTTCGGCACGGCAGGCCTGCCGCACATCCTGATGCGCTTCTTCACGGTGCCGAACGCCAAGGAAGCCCGCAAGTCCGTGTTCTGGGCGACGACGTGGATCGGCTATTTCTACATTCTCACCTTCATCATCGGCTTCGGCGCAATCGTGCTGGTGAGCACCAACCCGGCCTTCAAGGACGCGGGCGGCAAGCTCCTCGGCGGCACAAACATGGCGGCCGTGCATCTGGCGAGCGCCGTGGGCGGCAACGTGTTCCTCGGCTTCATCTCGGCAGTGGCCTTCGCGACCATCCTCGCCGTGGTGGCCGGCCTGACGCTCGCGGGTGCGTCCGCCGTGTCGCACGATCTGTATGCAACCGTCTTCAAGAAGGGCCAGGCGTCGAGCAAGAGCGAACTCAAGGTATCGCGCGTGACGACCATCGTGCTCGGCATCGTCGCGGTCGTGCTGGGCATCGTGTTCGAGAAGCAGAACATTGCGTTCATGGTGTCGCTTGCCTTCGCGGTGGCTGCGTCGGCGAATTTTCCGGTGCTGTTCCTCTCGGTACTGTGGCGCGGCTGCACCACGCGCGGCGCGGCGCTGGGCGGCTTCATGGGGCTGCTGTCGGCGGTCGTGCTGACAGTGCTCTCCAAAGCCGTATGGGTCGATGTCTTCCATTACGCCAGCGCGCCGTTTCCGTATGCATCGCCGGCGCTGTTCTCGATGGCGATCGGCTTCGCCGGCATCTGGCTGTTCTCGGTGACGGACAAGTCGGCACGGGCGCGCATCGACCAGGCAGGCTTCGACGCGCAGACCGTGCGCTCGGAAACCGGCATCGGCGCGGTGGAGGGCGCGTCTCACTAAGTTCCATGCGCCCGTATACCGGCCATTGCCGGATGCGGGCGGACGCTCCTGGAAAATGCGTTAAGCTCGTGACGCTTGCACGAAGCGCTCAACGCATGGGAGCACACCATGGAACTACAGTGTCCAAGTCTGTTCGAGCAATCCGCCTACATCGCCGGCGCATGGGTGGACGAGACTGCGCTGCCGCGCGTGGCGGTCACCAATCCTTCGACGCGCGCCGTCATCGGCTCGGTGCCGCAGGTGACGGAGGAGCAGGTGGCGCATGCCGTGGAATGCGCGCAGGCGGCCTTGCAGGACTGGCGCAACTGGAGCAGCCGCGAGCGTGCATCGGTGTTGCGCGAGTGGGGCCGTCTCGTTGAACATCATCGCGACGATCTTGCCATCATCTTGTGCAGCGAGCAGGGCAAGCCGCTGCACGAGGCGCGCGCCGAGATCACGCAGGCCGCGAATTATCTCGACTGGTTCGCCGAGGAAGCGCGCCGCATCTACGGCGACAACATTCCGGCGCCGCGGCGTAATCAACGTATCCGCGTGCTGCATCAGCCGGTGGGCGTATGCGGCGCCATCACGTCGTGGGCCTTTCCGGCTTCGATGGTCGCGCGGCGCGTCGGCGCGGCGCTCGCGGCGGGGTGCACGGTCATCCTGCATCCCGATCCCTCCACGCCGTTCTCGGCGCTCGCACTGTGCGCGCTCGGTGAAAACGCCGGCTTGCCGCGGGGCGTGCTTTCCGTGCTGACAGGCGAAGCCGACCCGATCCGCAGCACGCTGCTCGCGCATCCCGAGGTGCGCAAGGTGTCGTTCACCGGACCGATCGAAGCGGGCAAGCAGTTGATGTCGCAGTGTGCATCGACGGTCAAGAAGATGTCGCTGGAACTGGGCGCGAATTGCCCGTTCATCGTGTTCGATGACGCGGATATCGATCTCGCCGTGAAGGGCGCACTCGATGCGCGCTTTCGTCATACCGGCCAGGCAGCGATGTGCGCGAACCGTTTCTTCGTGCATGAGGATGTGTACGAGACGTTCGTGGGGCGGCTCGTGTCGAAGGTCGCGGTGCTGAAGGTCGGCGACGGTCTCGACGAAGGCGTGCAGATTGGTCCGCTCATCAGCGAGGAAGCGGTGGCACGCATCGAGGCGTTGATCAGTGAAGCGGTGGGCATGGGCGCGACGGTCGCAGCAGGCGGCGTCCGCGTGCGTTCCGATTCAGGTTTCTTCAGGCCGACCGTACTCACGAACGTCAGGCCAGACATGCGCATATGCGGCGACGAAGTGCTCGGACCGGTGGCCAGCGTGCTGCCGTTCCGCGACGAGGACGACGTCATCACGCTCGCCAACGACACGCGCACCGGCCTCGCGGCCTATTTCTACACGGCTGACATCAGCCGCGCATTCCGCGTGATGGAGGCGCTGGAATGCGGCGTGGTCGGCGTGAACGACAGCCTGGTGTTCAACGAGGTCGCGCCGTTCGGCGGCATCAAGGAATCGGGAATGGGGCGCGAGGGCGCATCCTCCGGCATCGAGGAATATCTCGAGGCCAAGTATGTGTGCTTCGGCAATCTGGAACGCTGATGTCGATGCACTAACGCGCCATCGCGGCCGTCGGATCTTCATGCAAGCGCACCGACATGACCGGCGCCTCCGGTCGCGCATGCGCCAGCTTCATCAGACGCGGCTGCAACAGCAGCGCAACCAGTCCGCTCCAGCCGGTCTGATGCGATGCGCCCACGCCGCGGCCGGTATCGCCATGGAAATACTCGTGGAACAGCACGAGGTCCTGTGAGCGCGGGTCCGCCTGGAGCTGCGGATAGGCGCTCATCACGGGCCGCTTGCCTTCGGCGTTCTTCAGGAACAGGGTGGTCACACGCCGCGACAGATTGTCGGCAATGTCGCTCAGTGAACAGGTGCGTTCGGGCTGCGCCGGATCCTCGATACGGAACGCATCGCCGTAATAGCGATGGAATTCGTACAGCGACTCGATCAGCAGATAATTCACGGGCATCCAGATCGGGCCGCGCCAGTTCGAATTGCCGCCGAACACGCGCGAATCCGATTCCGCCGGAAGATAGCGCACGCACAGATGCACGTTGTCGCGATCGAACAGGTAGGGCTTGTCGCAATGCACACGGCTGAGCGCGCGCACGCCGAAATCGGAGAGGAATTCCTCGGGGTCGAGCGTGCGCCGCAACAGTGCTTTCATCCGATGCCCGCGCAGCAGCGACAGCAGCGTTGTGTTGGCCTTGCCAGGTTCCATCCAGCGGGAGACCAGCTTCGCCAGATTAGGCCGGTGATCGAGGAACCAGGCAAGCCGTTCGCGCAGGCCGGGCAGTTCGCCATAGACGCTTTCCTCCAGCACATGCACCGCGAACAACGGAATCAGGCCGACGATGGAACGGATGCGCATCGGCACACGCGTGCCGTCGGGCAGATGCAGGACGTCGTAGAAGAACTCGTCTTCTCCGTCCCACAGGCCGGTAATGCAGCCGTCGCCGCAACTGACGGCCTCCGCGATATACAGGAAATGCTCGAAGAACTTGACGGCGATCTCCACGTACGCGTCGTTCTTCAGCGCAAGTTCGAGGCCGATCTGCATCAGGTCGAGCGCATACGAGGCCATCCATGCGGTGCCGTCGGCCTGATCGATGCGTCCGCCGGTCGGCAGCGGCTGCGAGCGGTCGAAGATGCCGATGTTGTCCAGCCCGAGAAAACCGCCCTGGAAGATGTTGCGATCGTCGGCGTCCTTGCGGTTCACCCACCACGCGAAGTTCAGCAGCAGCTTGTGGAACATCACTTCGAGAAACGCGTGATCGCCGATGCCGGTCATCTCGCGGTCGAGTTCGTACACGCGCCACGTGGCCCATGCATGCACCGGCGGATTCGCGTCGCCGAACGCCCATTCATAGGCCGGTAGCTGCCCATTCGGATGCATGTAGCGTTCCTTCACGAGCAGCAGCAACTGCTTCTTCGCGAAGTCCGGGTCGATCATCGCGAAGGCCACCGCATGAAACGCGAGGTCCCACGACGCGTACCACGGGTATTCCCATTTGTCCGGCATCGAGACGACATCACCGTTGCACATGTGCCGCCAGTCCGCATTGCGGCCGTGCCGGCGCTGCTTCGGCGGCTCGGGCTGGCCGGGATCGCCGTCGTGCCAGCGCGTGACGTCGAACTGGTAATACTGCTTCGTCCACAACATGCCGGCCAGCGCCTGACGCTGCACGAGGCGCGCGTCGGCGTCGTCGATGTCGTGTTGCAGCGTCGCGTAGAACTCGTCGGCTTCCGCCTGCCGGCGCGCGACCAGCGCATCCGTGTCGAGCGGCACGTCCTGATCGGCGGGACGCCAGCGCAAGGTCATCACCGCGCGCTGATGCGGGCCGAGTTCGAGACAGGCGTGCGCTGCCGCCCGCGTGCCGTGGTCGCGGCGGACGGCGGCGGTGTCGCCATCGACGAGATAGTCGTTGATACCGTCCTTGAACGGTCCTTCGCCCTCGATGCCGAAGATGCGCCGAACGTTCGTCTCATTCTCACAGAATAGCCATTCGAGCGGCACGTCGGCCGTGGCGCTCACATGCAGGGTGCCGTGCGCCGGATGATGCGCGACGACGTGTTCGTCCTGGCCGCCCTTGCCGTGCAAGGTCAGCGACGGCTTTCCATGCCTCGCCGACCACGCCCAGCGATTGCGCGCCCAGAACTGGGGCAGCACGTGCAGCGCGGCGGCCTCGTTCGCGCGATTCTCGATGGTCACGCGCATGACGATGTCGTCGGCGGTGTGCTTTGCGTATTCGACCCAGACGTCGAAGTAACGGTCGGCGTCGAACACGCCGGTGTCGAGCACTTCGTATTCGGGCTGATCCGCGCCGCGCCGCCGGTTCTCGTCGATCAGATCCTGATAGGGAAACGCGTCATGCGGATACTTGTAGAGCATCTTCATGTACGAATGCGTGGGCGTGCCATCCACGTAGAAGTACAGCTCCTTCACGTCTTCGCCGTGATTGCCCTGTTCGTTCGTGAGACCGAAGAGCCGTTCCTTGAGGATCGGATCGCGGCCGTTCCATAGCCCGAGCGAGATGCACCAGTCGAGCGGGTCGTTGCCGAAGCCCGCGATGCCGTCTTCGCCCCAACGGTACATGCGGCTGCGCGCATGGTCGTGCGGAAAAAAGTCCCACGCGGTGCCGTATTCGCTGTAGTCCTCGCGCACGGTGCCCCATTGACGCTCGCTCAAATAAGGGCCCCAGCGCCGCCACGCGTCGCGCTCCGTGCCGTGCAGGCGTGAGCCTTCTTTCGTTTGCAGCAGATGGATTGCGCATAGCGGCGGCATGAAACCTCCGGGGCGAATGATCGTGAGATTGATTCGATAGGCGGAACTCCGATGATAAGCGTGTATGCAACGTGAAGGCGCGGTGCAAGACGGACGATGGCGTGCTGCCGTCCGTCATCTCGGCTCGCGGAAGCCCGAGGTGGCCACCTTTCTTCCCTCGAAGTATTCCTGCACGCCTTGTTCGCAATTGCTCGGACACGTTGTCTTGTCGAGGGTCGTGCCCGACACGGTCACCGCCTTGTAGACCACGGACTCGACCAGGTTGCCATCCGCTGCAACGACGATGTTCAGATCGGTTTCGACGCCCGCCGGCACGGAGCCACCTGCGTCGTAGAAGATCTGCATGGTGCCGGTGCAATCGTCGTTCACGGTGTAGAGGCCGTGCTGGGCGGGATTGAATGACGTACTGCCGCCTTTCGGCAAGCCGCCGATCACGCCGAAGTCGGTACGCTGGAAGCTGCCGTTTCCATCGAACGTGACGAGCGCGACGTCATCGAGAATCGACGGGGACGCGTAGGGGTGCAGCACGCCGTCGGCGGTTTTCAGTCCGAGTATCACGCCATGGCCAATGAAGCTGTACGGCCCGTGTAGCGACGCATTCGAGCAACGGTCGTGAGCTTGACCGATCTCACTGGACGATAGAAGTGCCAGCGCCATGGCTGACACGATGCCTGCATGCCGGATGTTCATGGTTTTCTCCTTCATTGAAGGTGAATGCTTGACCCGATGAACAGGACTTCGATTGTTCATCCGGGCCGGAGCGGTCCTCAAACGAACAACGCATAACGAATAACGAACGGCTGGCGATCGGGCCGCAGGGGCCCTGCGCACGAGTGAGTGGAAAGTGGGATGAAAAGGCTTGCACGAACGTCCGCGCGCTTCTGACCCGCGGAGCCAGCCTCCATGCGATGGGCGTGGCAAAAATACTCTAATTCATGATGTGCGCTGTCACCAGGTGAATTTCGCATCGAACAGAACGGAGCACGCCGTTTCATGCCGCCGCGTCATTAATCCGATAACCCCCGCGCCATTTATTCATGCGATCCCGTTCCTTAACATTCAACTCATCGATGTCAAACGAACCAGGGAGTCACACCATGTACGTCATCACAGGGATTACCGGACAAGTCGGCGGCGCGCTCGGACACGCACTGTTGCAGCAGGGCAAGGCGGTGCGCGCGGTGGTGCGCGACGCGCAGAAGGGCGCGGCGTGGGCGGCGCGCGGTTGTGAGATCGCGCTCGCCACGATGACCGACGCCGACGCGCTCACCCGCGCCTTCGAGGGCGCCGAAGCCGTGTTCCTGCTGCCGCCTTCGGAGTTCGATCCGCAGCCGGGATTTCCGGAAGCGCGCGAAGTGATCGATACGATCGTGGCTGCCGTGGCGCGTGCGCGGCCTGGACGGATCGTGTGTCTCTCGACCGTTGGCGCGCAAGCGACGCAAACCAATCTGCTGACCCAGCGCACGCTGCTGGAAGAAGCACTGCGTCAACAGCCGGTTCCGGTCACGTTCCTGCGTCCGGCGTGGTTCATGGAAAACTGCGCGTGGGACGTGGCCTCGGCGCGTGACGAAGGCATCGTGCGCTCGTTCCTGCAACCCGCCGATCATGCGATTCCGATGGTCGCTACCGACGACATCGGGCAACTCGCCGCGCGGCTCATGCAGGAGGAATGGCAAGGTGCGCGCGTGGTGGAACTGGAGGGTCCGGCGCGTGTGCGTCCCGTCGATATCGCCGCGGCGTTCTCGGATGTGCTCGGCAAGCCCGTGCGTGTGGAGAGCGTGCCGCGCGACACGTGGGAAGCGCTGTTCACGAGTCAGGGCATGCGCTACCCGCTGCCCCGCATACGGATGCTCGACGGTTTCAACGAAGGCTGGATCGACTTCGAAGGGCATCGCGAGGACATCGTCAAGGGGACGACGCCGCTCGTCGATGTGCTTCGCAAGCTGACCGTGATCTAAGCGAGCTTCAGACGATATCGCTGACTTGCGGAATCATCGCCGCTTGTCCGCGATACACGCCGTCGCGGTCGAACAACTGCCAGACCGTCGCGCGCTCGATATAGAACCGCACACCCGATTTCTTCACGCGCACGCCGCGATAACCCTCGACATAACCATCGCGCGTCACCTGTTCGAGAAACGCCTGGCGCTCGCTGCGCTCCGGCGCTTCAGCGGAGAGACGCGAGGGCAGCGCGGTCAGCTCGTTCCACGTATAGCCGAACAGGCGCTGCGCCTGGAGGTTGCCGTACACGAAGACCGGGTCCGCCTGCGTGTCGTGTGCAAGGATGCCGAAAGGCGCGTCTTCATAGAGCCAGCGCGCGGCCTCGGTGGCCGGCAGGGTTGCGTCGGGAACCAGCGGCGTGTTCAGCAGGCGCGCGTAGCTCTCGCTGAGCAGGGTGAAGAAATTGGAATCGGTGGGCTGCATTGCGTTTGAAAGCAGGGTTGAGGCGGAACTCGCCACCTTACCCGCTCGCCGCGATTCGCGCAGCATCGGGGCGGCGGATTGCAGGTTTTATATCAGTCGATCTAAAATACGCCGGCTGCACCCATCAAGCGCAATCCAGGAGACGACCGGCATGATCGAGTTTTACTTCCACCCGACGCCCAATCCCGCGAAAATCGCGCTTTTTCTCGAAGAGTCGGGGCTTCCCTACACGCTGAAACCGGTCGATACAAGCAAAGGCGAACAGCATCTGCCCGCATTCCGCGCCATCAATCCGAACGGCAAGGTGCCGGCCATCGTGGACACGGAAGGACCCGGCAACACGCGCGCGGTCGTGTTCGATTCCACCGCCATCCTGCTGTATCTCGCCGAGAAGAGCGGTCAGTTCATCGGCGCGCCGGAAGACCGTCCGCAATTGCTTTCATGGCTGATGTTCATCGCCAGCGGCCTTGGCCCGTTCTCGGGACAGGCAGTGCATTTCCAGTACGCCGCGCCCGAAGGCCTCGACTACGCGGTGAACCGCTATCGCCGCGAGGTGGACCGGCATTACCAGGTAATTGAAGATCACTTGAAGGGGCGTGAGTTCATCGTCGGGAATGCTTATACGATTGCCGACATGTCGGCATGGGGCTGGCTGGATCGCGCGTCGCGTGTGCTCAAGAACAGCGAGGATCCGCTCGGTCCCTATCCGGAACTGAAGCGCTGGTTCGCGCACATCGACGCGCGTCCTGCCGTGGCCCGTGCGCGCGCCGTCAACAAGACGCACGCGTTCAAGAGCGTCAACGACGACGAAACGAAGCGCTCGCTGTTTCCGTCGAACTTTCCGAAGACGGCCTGAGAGGAAGCCAGCGTATGCCGCGTCCGCGTGAGTTCGATGAGGATGCCGCCCTCGATGCGGCCATGACGCAATTCTGGTCGCGCGGCTATGAAGCGAGTTCGGTGCGCGATCTCGCCACGGCCATGGGCTTGACATCGGCGAGTCTCTACAACGCTTTCGGCGATAAGCGCGCGCTCTATGAACGTGTGCTCGAACGCTACGTGGAGCGCGGCTTTCGCGCGCGAGTGCAGCGTCTGGAACACCACGTGCTGCCGCGCGATGCCATCGCGATGTTCTTCGACGAGATCATCAAGCTCTCGGTGAACGATCCGCATCGGCGGGGTTGCATGGTCGTCAACTCGGCGCTGGAACTCGCGCCGCACGACGATTCGTTTCATCGCGCGTTGAACGGCGTGCTGAAGGATATGGAAGGATTCTTCCTGCGTTGTGTGCGCGCGGGTCAGAAAGACGGATCGATTCCGCTCGATCTCGACGCCGGCGACATCGCCAAAACCTTGCTCGCCGCGTTGATGGGGTTGCGCGTGCTTGCGCGGGTCAATCCGCAGCGCAAGCTGCTCGAAGGCGCGGTGCGGCCGGTGCTGGCGATGCTCGGCGTTGACGCGGCCGCACGCCGCAGGAATCGACTTACTTGACGTCTTGCGTACGCGACGCGCACATCCGCCAGGCGGGTGCGCCGCGTTCATCAACCGCCGTCTCGCGCCACCAGCGCTCGCCGCGATGCGGCGCTTCCAGATCGAGCCGCTCGCCCATGCGCGGCGTGGACACCGCGACGCCGCGCGCCAAGGCCAGCCCCGTCACGCGTTCGAAAGGCTCCTGCCACGGATGCATCGCGAGGTCGAACGTGCCGTTGTGGATTGGCACGAGCCAGCGTCCGCGCAAGTCGATATGCGCCTGCACTGTGTGTTCCGGCTGCATGTGAACGTAGGGCCATTGCGCATCGTAGGCGCCGGTCTCGACGAAGGTGACATCGAACGGACCCAGCTTCTCTCCGATGGCGCGAAACCCTTCGAAGTAGCCCGTGTCGCCGCTGAAGAACACGCGCAGGGCGTCATCGACGATGACCCACGAAGCCCACAGCGTGCTGTTGCCATCGAACAGGCTGCGCCCCGAGAAGTGCTGCGCGGGCGTGGCGGTCAGTGTGAGACCGTCGATCTGCGCGCTTTGCCACCAGTCGAGCTGACGAACTTTTGCGGCATCGACGCCCCACTCGATCAGACGGTCGCCGACGCCGAGCGGCGTCAGGAACACTTCGGTGGTCGCGGCCAGCGCGAGCACGGTGTCGCGGTCGAGGTGATCGTAGTGATCGTGCGAGAGGATCACGCCGCGCAAAGGCGGCAAGTCCGCCAGCGCAATGGGTGGCGCATGAAACCGCTTCGGACCGACGCGCTTGAACGGCGACGCCCGCTCGCCGAATACCGGATCCGTCAGCCAGTAAGCGCCGCGCAGTTTGAACAGCAAGGTGGAGTGACCCAGCCGGTACAGGCTGCGATCCGGCGCGGCGTCCAATTGCTCGCGCGTGAGCGTATCGACGACAGGCGCCTGCGCAGGCACCGAGTTGCGCGGCTTGTTGAACAGCATGTTCCACATGATCCGCAAGGTCTTGCCGAATCCTTCCGACGGACGCGGCTTCACATTGCGAAAGCGCGTGCCGTCATGCTGCGGCGACGCGGTCGACAGTTCCCGGCCGCGCCGGGCAGCGGCCAGTCCGAGGGCATGGTTGATGCGATCAGCGAAAGAACTCATGAGAATGGCATCCGACGCAAAATGTACACTGCACAGTGTAGTTTAATCTCGCCAAAAAAGTAAACCGTGCGGTGTAAAATAAACAGATGAGTTCGAACGACATTCCCCAGCGCCTGACGGACCGCAAGCGCGCCGCCATCATGAACGCGGCAGTCGAGGAGTTCATTGCGGCCGGCTACGACGCCACCAGCATGGACCGCATTGCCGCGCGCGCGGACGTTTCGAAGCGCACGGTGTACAACCATTTCCCGAGCAAGGAAGCCTTGTTCGCGGCCATCCTGCTGCGTCTCTGGGACGAAAGCGACGCCGGCGACGCCCCCGCCTACAGCAGCAGCGAGCCCTTGCGCGCGCAGTTGCTGGCCTTGCTCGCGCGCAAGCTGCGGCTGATGAACGACGAGTCGTTCCTGTCGGTGGCGCGCATGGCGATATCGGCGGGCATTCACTCGCCGGAACGGGCGCGCGATATCGTCGCGCGGATTGGCGAACGGGAAGAGGACTTGACCGTGTGGATCAGGAAGGCCGCCGCCGATGGCCGTCTGAGCCTCACCGATCCCGTGTTCGCCGGGCAGCAACTGCATGGCATCGTGAAGGGCTTCGCCTTCTGGCCGCAAGTGGCGATGGGCCAGCCCACGCTGACGAAGCACGAGCAGAAGAAGGTTGCCGAAGCCGCCGCGGACATGTTCCTCGCGCGCTATGCGCGTGCGGCGTCCGACAATTAAAAAGCGCGATGCCCTTGCGAGCATCGCGCCTCGATGAAGCGGAGTTCGATCAGAAGCGGTGACGCAGACCCACGCGCGTCACGAGCTGCGTATTCGCGCCCGCACTGCCGACGAACGAAGACGCCGAACCGATTTCCGCCTGCACCGGAACCCCGCGATTGCTGCCCGATGCTTTCTGGAAGGCGCCGATCACGTAGACGTCGGTGCGCTTCGACAGCACGTAGTCCACGACGCCGTTGACCTGGTGCCAGCGGCCGTCGAAGTTGCCGTCGAGGTCCGAGAACGTGTAGCCGAGGCCCGCGCTCAACGCCGGCGTGAACGCGTACTTGCCGCCGATTTCATAGTTGTTCAGCGTCGAGGAACCCGCTGTGATCGGCTCGAACTTCGTGTGCGTCCAGTTCGCCCAGATCAGCGCGTCCGCGATGGTGTAGCGCGCGCCGACGCCGAAGGTTTCCAGATCGCGCAGACCGGTCGTGTTGATGTTCGCGATGCTCACGCTGAACGCGGGCGTCGCGCCGTTCGGGAAGCGGATGTTGGTGTACGCCGCGCCGATGCCGAGCGGACCCTGCTTGTAGTTCAGGCCGAAGCTATACGCACTCGACGAACCCTGCACGGCGGTCGCGCCGGTGCCCGTCGTGGGCGAGCCCGCGAAGTTGGTCGAGTTGGAGAAGCCGTACATCGCGCCGAACGTGAGGCCGTGGAAATCGGCGCTGCTGAACTTGACCGCGTTGTTGATGCGGCTCGACGTCAGCTGGTCCAGGTCGTTGATGTGATACGCGTAGTTGCCGGCGGGCGTCTGGCTGCCCATCGTGTAGTTGCCGCCGAGATAGTCGGTGGAGAACGAGTACTGACGGCCGAACGTCACCGAACCGACTTCGCTCTTCGAGATGCCGACATAGGCCTGACGGCCGAATTCCGCGCCGCCCTGGCCCAGCGTGCCGTCACCGCTGTTGAAGCCGCTTTCGAGCACGAAGATCGCCTTCAGACCGCCGCCCAGGTCTTCCGCGCCGCGCAGGCCCCAACGGCTGCCTTGCGCCACGCCGTCGCCGTATTTGACCACGCTGTCATGACCGCCCGTGGTCGCGACCTTGTTGGCGTAGGTGATGCCGGCATCGATGATGCCGTACAGCGTGACGCTGCTTTGCGCGTGCGCTGCCGTGTCGAACAGGGCGAACAGGCCGAGCGCGGCGGCCGCTACGATGTGCTTCTTCATTGTTGTTTTCCTTGAGGTTGTCCGCTCGACACGGCGTGGTCAGTGCACGGCGCGGCGCTTTCGGCACGCGAACGCGATCTTCCCGGCTTCGCAAGACGAGCATGCGAAGGTCGAGTGCTTTAAGAAAAAAAGGTCGTCAAACGAAGGGGCTGATGTCCCGCCTTGAATGCAAGCGGGCGGACGGCGTTGCCCCGGCGCCTTGCCGCCGATGACTGACGCTGTAGCGAACGGAATATAGCGGATCGTCAGCGTTCGGTAAATATCGCCCATGCAGTTTGTAGTCTTTCTTACACATGGCTGTCACATAGATAGGTTTATTCCGAAGTTATCCGGCAACTAACTGTCGATTTTTCTTGCGTCCTTACACAGGCGCGCTTGTTGCAACAGTAATAGCCTGCTTTGTGTCAGCTGCTTTCAAGAGGAGACGATATGTCAGAGCACAGCAACCCGGACGCATGCCGGATCGGTGTCGCGTTCATCGAAGGGCAAGTCACCATGCTTCAAGCTTACGCTGCGTTGTTGTCGGAGTGGATCGAGCGCGGCGCGCCACCACCCGATTTCAGAAAAGCGGACACACTGATGGCACGCCGGCGCTCTGATCCCGAGGCACATACGCATAGCGAGGCCGGCACGCCGATGAAAGCGCCGCCCCCCGACGATGACCTTGCCTGGCCGTCATTCGATACCGCGGACCAGCGCATTGCATTCGCGATGATCGTGCCGTGTACGAATGCGCTGCTTGCAGTGGCCGAGTATTTCGATGTGCATCGGCTGTCGGCCTCGCGCGCTCCCGAGGTGCAGTTCCTGATGCGGGTGCGCGACGCGGCGGTGAACGGCAACACCTTCGCCATCGCCGACACCTATATGCCGCACGCCGCCTATGCCGGCCTGATCGTCGATGCGACGCTCGACGGCACGCTGCTGTTCAGCGATGGCGTGAAGCCCGGCTTCATGGAGTTCGGCGATACGGTGGGCTTGCTGCGTTACTTGACGAAGCTGTTGAAGAGCATGCAGACCGCGATCAGCGCGGGCGATGCAGGCTGAAGCGCGGCGCTCAGTACACCCCTGGCACGCCCGGCGGTCGTGTCTTGAAGCGGCGATGCACCCAGTAGTATTGCTCCGGATGCCTGCGCACCTGGGTTTCGAGAAACGCGTTGATGCGTTCGGCATCGAGCGTGTCGCTCGCGGACGGGAAGTTGCCGAAGGGCTCGAAGATAGTGAGCTTGTAGCCGCGATAACCCGGCAGCACTTCGGTAACGAAGGGCACGACCTGGGCGCCACAGAGCCGTGCGAGCCGTGACACGGAGGTCAGCGTGCACGTGGGCACGCCGAAGAACGGCACGAAGACCGAGTTGTCCGGGCCGTGATCCATGTCCGCGGCGAGCATGACCGGCGTGCCCGCGCGGAGCAGCCTGACAATGGCTTTTGCGCTGGTTGAACGTTCGATCATCTCCGCGCCGAACCTGCCGCGTTGCCGTTTTGCGAGCGCGCAGATTCGCGCGTCCGACATGCGGGTATAGAGAGACGCGGCCGGAAAGCGCGTGGAATAGAGAATGCAGCCGACCTCGATGCTCACGAAATGGAAACCCAGGAAGATGGTCGGCACGGTTTGATGGCTGTGCAGATCGATTCGGCTTTCCACCTGAACGAGCTTCTGTATCGACTTCGTGCTGCCGAACCATTGAATGCCGCGTTCGAAATAGCTTCGAATGACGTGGCGAAAATGATCTTTCGCAAGCCGTTCGTATTCGCGTGCTTCCCGACCCGGAAAACACAGACGCAGGTTCACGTGAACGATATGTTTGCGCGAGCTCGGCAATCTGTATAACAACGCGCCGAGCGCGCTGCCAAGCCTTGCAACGAGACCGTAGGGAAGAATGGAAAAGACGCGCAGCAACGCCACAGCGGCAGTAAAGCCCAGCTGCTTCAAGGGAAACTCCTGCCCGGAAGGTTGAAACGGGAACAGCGAAGAAGTGAATCGGGTGAAAGCTGATTATAAAGTCGGCGCTTGCAAAAATTCGTTGTCGAATTAGATAAAGCGTGACATTCAAGATAATCGAATGACACGTCATCGGCATTCCATATTTCCGGGCAAGCGCCAACGGACCACGAAGCCACGAGCAGCACGCTTGCGCCGTTTGCTTCAACATAGGGTCCAGGCGGTCTTCTGTGCGATTCCGCTGGTCAACCTCATGTGCGCGTCGGTACCGGCATGGATCGAAGCATCGACCGATCAGCCGATATGCAGCGCACCTCAATGGAGAAAGCGCAATGTCCGCATCGACGAGCGATACCCCTGTCTGGTTCATCACCGGCTGCTCGACCGGCTTCGGCCGCGAACTGGCCGCCGCGGTCATCGGGAAAGGCTGGCGCGCGGTCGTCGCGGCGCGCAATCCGGACAGCGTCGCCGATCTCGTCTCGCCCGCGAAGGACCGCGCCATCGCGGTGCGCCTGGACGTCACACGCGCCGACGAGGTCCAGTCCGCCGTCGCGCAGGCTCATGAAGCGTTCGGCCGGATCGACGTGCTCGTCAACAACGCCGGCTTCGGCTATCTCGCGGCGGTGGAAGAAGGCGAGGAGGACGAAGTGCGTGCGATGTTCGAAGCGAACTTCTTCGGCGCGGCGGCGATGATCCGCGCCGTGCTGCCGCGCATGCGCGAGCGCCGCTCGGGACACATCGTCAACATTACGTCGGTGGGCGGACTGGTCGGCAATCCGGGCAGCGGCTATTACGCGGCGACCAAGTTCGCGCTCGAAGGTCTCGGCGAGGCGCTGGCGCGCGAGACAGAGACGCTCGGCATCAAGGTGACCGCTGTCGAGCCCGGCCCGTTCCGTACGGACTGGGCGGGGCGCTCGCTGAAGCAGACGCGTCAGCCCATCGAGGACTACGCAGCCGGCGCGGGTACGCGGCGCGCGGCGATTTCGGAGCGCAGCGGCAAGCAGCCGGGCGATCCGGCGCGCGCGGCACAGGTGATCATCGAGGCGGTGACCGCGCCCGAGCCGCCCGGACATCTGGTGCTCGGCGGTCCGGGTCTCGAACTCGTGCGCGCCAAGCTCGCGCGCCTTACCGCCGAGATCGACACATGGCACGAGCGCAGCGCCTGGACCGACAACCCAGGCTGAGACACAAGCCGATGAACCCGCACGAAGCCCGCGCCCACGTCCGCGCGCTGATCGCCGCCGATGCCGCCGTGCTGCACGTCGCGCCGCCGCGCGCGCGCTTCGTGACGCGTGCGGGCGGGCCGTGCTACGAGGCGCTGTTCAACCGCATCGAGATCGACGCCGCCACGCTCGCCTTGCCCGAGCCGCTGCTGAACGTGGTGATCGCGCATGAAGTGGGACATGCGACGCAGCGCAGAACCCTGCTCCTCGACCTCGCGCGGGCCATGTTGCTGATGGCGGCGCTGATGTCGGTGCCGTGCCTGCTGTTCGAGGCCTCGCCCGAGGAAGAATGGTGGCGCGTGAGTGCGCCGGGCATCGGTGTGGTGCTGGCCTTGTTCGCGTCGCGGAGAATCTGGCGCACCCATGCCGCAAGACGCTGCACGACGCTCGAACTCGATGCCGACGCAAAAGCCGCCTCGATCCACGGCGCGTCGCTGGCGTTGCAGGCGCTGGAACTCTTGGCGACGCGCGGTGGCATCGACGCTGCGCGGCTCGACGCGATGCGCGCCCGGCTCAGGTCGAACGATTGAATAGTGCAGAAACGAAAAAGCACGCACGTCCCTATAAGGACGTGCGTGCTTCCCTTGACGAAAAATGAAGCGTTACTGCGCCGGCGCGGCGGGCGGCGACGACTTCTTGTGGTGCTTATGCTTTTGTCCCTTCTTGTGATACGCGGGACGCGGCTTGTTGTCCGGGTAATCCGCCGCAGCGTAGGTCAGAGTAGGCGCCGCAAAAGCCGCCAGCACCAGGAGCACGAGGGACTTCTTCAAAGACGTTTTCATCAGAGACTCGCTTTTTAGGAGATGGCCTGAACCTGCAAGCAACGCATGGCCCGCCGCGTTGCGTTCCGAAAATACAAGACCACAAGCACTACCGCAACCACGAAATCCGGCTCTCATGTGACCGCGCGGCGCCTGGAGAAGGACGCGCGTTCAGGCAACAGTATATTGCACAAAAAAATGCAATCATCCAGTAGGTATCCATAAGCTGTTGACGCAACAAACGTTTTGTCTGTTCGTAGTGCTGGCGTGAGGGTCATCAAGCTGCCTCTGGTCCGCGACAAATGTCATCTTCTGCATCTACTATCGTGCCTGCTCTCAACTCAGGGACGATCCAGTGAAAGAAGACGACATCCGCAGAAACGCCTTCGCCATGCCGGTGCATAACCCGGCGTACCCGCGTCCGCCGTTCCGCTTCCTCAATCGCGAGTACTTCATCATCTCGTACGAGACGGACCTCGATGCCCTGCGCGCCGTGGTGCCGGAGCCGCTCGAAGTCGACAGCGCGCTCGTGCATTACGAATTCATTCGCATGCCGGATTCATCGGGCTTCGGCGACTACACCGAAAGCGGCCAGGTGATCTCGGTGATCGATCCGGACGGCGCCAAGGCCAGCTACACCCACGCGATGTATCTCGACGACGAAGGCCCGATCGCGGGCGGTCGGGAAATCTGGGGCTTTCCGAAGAAGCTGGCGTCGCCGCGTCTTTCGGTGGATGGCAAGGACACGCTGCTCGGCACGCTCGACTACGGCACGCAGCGCATTGCCACCGGCACGATGGGCTACAAGTATCGTCCGCTTGACCTCGAAGTCGAACGCAGGAAGCTCGCCGACACGCCCAACTATCTGCTGAAAGTGCTGCCGCACGTGGACGGCACGGCGCGCGTGTGCGAACTGGTGCGTTTCTTCCTGCGCGACGTCAGCGTGCTCGGCGCATGGGAAGGCCCGGCCGCGCTCGAACTGCACGCGCACGCGCTCGCGCCGGTCGCGGATCTGCCGGTGCGCAAGGTGGTCGGCGCGCGGCACGTGATCGCGAACCTGACGCTGGATATCGGCGAAGTCGCTTACGACTATCTCGCGCCCGGCGAACTGAAGCTCGCGGTCAATCAATAACCCTCATCGAACAAGGAGCAGGCACATGGCACTGCAAGGAAAAGTCGCGCTCGTCACGGGCGCTGCGAGCGGCATCGGCGAACAGACGGCACGCAAGCTCGCCGCCGACGGCGCGGCCGTCGTCATCGCCGACCTGAATCTGGCCAACGCACAGAAAGTGGCCGACAGCATCGTCGCGGAGGGCGGCAAGGCGATCGCCGTCGCCATGGACGTCACCAGCGAGGAAGCGGTGAACGCGGGCATCGCGGACACGGTGGCCAAGCTTGGCGGCATTGACGTGCTGGTGTCGAATGCGGGCATCCAGATCGTCGCGCCCATCGAAGAGTATGCGTACTCGGACTGGAAGAAGATGCTCGCCATCCACCTCGACGGCGCGTTCCTCACGACCAAGGCCGCCATCCAGCACATGTACGCGTCGGGCAAGGGCGGCTCGATCATCTATATGGGCTCGGTGCACTCGCATGAAGCGTCGAAGCTGAAGTCCGCCTATGTCACGGCGAAGCACGGCCTGCTGGGTCTGGCGCGCGTCGTCGCGAAGGAAGGCGGCCCGCGCGGCGTGCGCGCCAACGTCGTGTGCCCCGGATTCGTGCGCACGCCGCTCGTCGAGAAGCAGATTCCCGAACAGGCGAAGGCGCTCGGCATCTCCGAGGAAGAAGTCGTGAAGAACGTCATGCTGAAGGAAACCGTCGATGGCGAATTCACCACCGTCGCCGATGTCGCGAACACGGTCGCGTTCCTCGCGGGCTTCGAATCGAATGCGCTGACGGGGCAGTCGGTGGTCGTGAGTCACGGCTGGTTCATGCAGTAAAAACAGGCACAACGACAAGGAGAATCCATGCGCCGCAGTCAACGCAACTCACTCACGCAGGCGAACCACGTCGCGCTGCCGGACTACGACGAGGTCTGTCTCGTGCTGCAAGGCGGCGGCGCGCTGGGTTCCTACCAGGCCGGCGTGTTCGAAGGGCTGGCCGAAACGGGCGTCGAGCCGAGCTGGACGTCGGGCATTTCCATCGGCGCGCTGAATACGGCGATCGTCGCGGGCAATGCGCCTGAACATCGCGTGGCGGCGCTGCGCGGCTTCTGGAACACGATCTGCCAGCCGGCGGACCTGATCGGGCATGTGGGCGCGTTCGTGCCCGCCGCGTTCGGCTTTGCCAACATGGGCCGGACGTTTTCGAGCATGTGGGCGGCGGCGCGCGCCTTGACCGAAGGCCAGCGCGGTTTCTTCTCGCCGCGCGTGCAGGTGCCGGCGCTCGTCCCGGACGCGCAGTCGAAGCTCCCGAACAATGTCAGCTTCTACGACACCTCGGCCTTGCGCGCGACGCTGCTGCAATTCGCCGACTTCGACCGCATCAACGACGGCAACATGCGCGTGTCAGTGGGCGCGGTGAACGTGCGCACAGGCAATCTCGTGTACTTCGACAACACGAAAATGCGCCTTGAGCCCGAGCACTTCATGGCGTCGGGCGCGTTGCCGCCGGGCTTTCCGGCGGTGGAGATCGACGGCGAGTTCTACTGGGACGGCGGTCTCGTCTCGAACACGCCGCTGACGGAGATCATCCGCGAGAGCCAGCACAAGGACACGCTCGTGTTCCAGGTGGATCTCTGGAGCGCGCGCGGCACCTTGCCCGGCGATTTCCTCGACGTGAGCGAGCGCACCAAGGACATCCAGTATTCGAGCCGCACCCGCGCGATTACCGATTTCGTCTCGCACAACCAGAAGCACGCGCGGCTCATCAAGGAACTGCTGGAACACGTGCCGGAAAAGGTGCGGCGTTCGCATCCGCTGTTGCTGGAGGCGCAGAAGGTGGCGGACGGCGGCGCGGTGAACGTCGTGCATCTGATCTACAAGAACAAGTTCTTCGAAGGCCACTACAAGGACTACGAGTTCAGCAACGACACGATGGACGAGCACTGGGCAAGCGGGCTCGAAGATATCCGGCGGTCGTTCGGGCATCCGGAATGGTTCGAGATTCCGAGTCACGACCTGGGTTTCGTTACCCACGACGTGCATCGCTTCGAGGCCGCGCCGCAAGCCGTGGCCGAGCCGCTGAAGGCGGTGTCGAAGCCGCTTGAAGACGACGTGCCGGCCGACGCCTGAACCTCCGAAAAAGCGCGCCTCAGGCCGCCGCCATCCGCGCGGCGGTCTCCTTCAACTGCGCGACGAACTGATTGACGATCACCGATCTCGGCCTGCCCGGCGCGAACAGGAAACGCGGCTCCACGGGCACCGCCGGCGAAAAGCGCCGCGAGACGAGATCGGGGAACGAGCGGCCCATCAGCGCGAACGGATCCACCAGTGCGACGGCATTGGCTTCCCGCACCAGCGCGCACAGCACCGGCGTGCTGTTCGAGACGAACGCGCTCGAAAAACTCCTGCCCTGTGCGCGAAACGCCTCGCGCAGCCGCCAGCCGGTCAGCGTGTCCTCGCCGAAGGTGGCGAGCATTTCGGTGTCGAGCAGACGCGGCGTGACGGTCTTGCGATCCGCCAGCGGATGCCCCGCGCGCATCACGCAGCGCAGCTCCGCGCTGCAAAACTCCTCCACCTCCAGCGTGCCTGACGGCGCGGCCACATCGAGAATCCCGAAGTCCGCCTGATTGTTGTTCACGTATTCGACGACATGCCGCGTGGGCAGCGCGCGGATGTCGAATTCGACAGACGGATGCGTCTCGCGGAACTCGCCGACCGCCCGCGCGACGATGGTCGTGGCCAGCATGGACACGGTGGAGACGCGAATGGAGCCGCGCTGCCCTTGCTGGATTTCGCGCGCCGTTTCCGCAATCGATTGCACGCTCCCGAACAGCCGTTCGATCTCCGGCAGGATAGCCTCGGCCTCGGGCGTGCAGACGAGCCGTCCTTTCACGCGCAGAAACAGCGTGAGCCCGATCTCTTCTTCCAGCATCCGCAGGGTCTTGGTCACGGCGGGCTGCGACACATACAGCAGCCGCGCGGCCGCCGACACGCTGCCGGCCTTCACGACCGCACGGAAGATCTCGAGATGACGCACTTTGAGCATGGCGGACACCGGGAAAGGGTATAACTTTTCGGCAGGAACAAGCTTAGCAGAATGTATTGGTTTTCATACTTTTGAAACCGTACACTGATTTCAGTCGCATGAACGCATGAGCCAATCGAACTGACATTCAAGGAGCCTTGCTGTGAGCATTCCCGACGCAACGGTGTGGCGCGCACGCGCCGAGGCACTCCGGCCCGAGGGGCGGGCGTTCATCGACGGGCAATACGTGTCCGCACTCTCCGGCAAGACTTTCGCGACCGTGAATCCCGCCACGGGCCGGGTCATCGCGGAGATTGCCGAGTGCGGCAGCGAGGACGTGGACGTGGCCGTCGCCAGCGCGCGGCGTGCGTTCGAATCCGGCGTCTGGTCGCGCCGCCCGCCCGCCGAGCGCAAGGCCGTGATGCTGCGCTTCGCGCAATTGATGATGGAGCATCGCGAGGAACTGGCGCTGCTCGAATCGCTCGATGTCGGCAAGCCGATCGCGAACGCCTATAACGGCGACATCGTCAGTTCGGCGACCTGTATCCAGTGGTACGGCGAGGCCATCGACAAGCTCTATGGCGAAACCGCCCCCGCCGCCCCCGACATGACCACGATGATCGTGCGCGAGCCGCTCGGCGTGGTGGCGGCGGTGGTGCCGTGGAACTATCCGCTGTCGATGGCGAGCTGGAAGCTCGGCCCGGCGCTGGCGTCGGGCAATTCGGTGATCCTGAAGCCCGCCGAACAGTCGCCGCTCAGCGCCATCCGCATCGCCGCGCTCGCAGCCGAAGCCGGCCTGCCGCCCGGCGTGCTCAACGTTTTGCCGGGCTACGGCGAGACGGCGGGGCGCGCGCTCGGCCTGCACATGGACGTCGACGCCGTCGGCTTCACCGGCTCCACGGCGGTCGGCAAGTTGTTCATGCAGTATTCCGGGCAGTCGAACATCAAGCGCGTCGGGCTCGAATGCGGCGGCAAGAGCCCGCATATCGTGCTCGACGACTGCCCCGACCTCGACGCCGCCGCGCGCGCCGTCGCGGCGGGCATCTTCGGCAACAGCGGGCAGGTGTGCAATGCGGGCTCGCGTTTGATCGTCCACGCCGCCGTGCGCGATGAACTGCTGGCGAAGGTCACGGCCATCGCGCGCGATCTCGTGCCCGGCGACCCGCTCGATCCCGCCACGAAGATGGGCGCGATCGTGAGCCAGGTGCAGCACGAATCGGTGCTGTCGTATATCGACGCCGGCCGGGCCGATGGCGCGCAGGTCGTCGCGGGCGGGCGCGCGGCGCGGACGGAATCGGGCGGCTTCTTCATCGAGCCGACGGTCTTCGACCAGGTCAGCAACACCATGCGCATCGCGCGCGAGGAGATCTTCGGGCCGGTGCTGGCGGCGATCACCGTCGAGTCGCCGGAAGAAGCGGTGCGCATCGCCAACGACACCATCTACGGCCTCGCCGCCGCCGTCTGGACCTCGAACATCACGCGCGCGCAGCAGGTGTCGCGTCAGCTGAAGGCGGGCGTCGTGTGGGTCAACTGCTTCGACCGCGGCACGATGTCGTCGCCCTTTGGCGGCTTCAAGCAATCCGGCTTCGGCCGCGACAAGTCGATGCACGCCTTCGACAAATACATGGACTGGAAGGCCATCTGGATCGCTGGATAAAGCATCGCCCCGACCCGACCACTCAGGGAGACCGACATGAAAGCGCAAGTCCCGCAGCAACCCGAAGCCGATGCCGACACCCCGGCGCCCGCAAGGCGCGTATTCCTGCAACAGGCGGGGGCGCTCGCCGGGGCCGCGCTGCTCGGCGCGCCGGCCATCGTGCGCGCGCAGTCGAAGAGCATTGCCGTGACCTGCTGGGGCGGCGCCTACGAAGCCGCGATACGCGGCGCGTTCGCCGAGCCGTTCACGAAGGAAACCGGTATCGCGGTGACGCTCGTCAACAGCGCGGACCTCGCGCGCATGAAGGTGCAGGTGGAGTCGAAGAACGTCTCGTGGGACGTGTTCGACAGCATCGGGCCGCAGATCGTCACCGGCTCGCGCCAGGGCATGTGGGAAAAGCTCGATCCGGCGATCGTCAAGACCGACGGTCTCATCACGAAGACCGGAGCGGATTTCGTCGGCACGTATTCGTATGCGGGCGGCATCGGCTTCGATCCGAAGCGCAGCGGCAAGCCGCCGACGACCTACGCCGAGTTCTGGGACGTGAAGACTTATCCGGGGCGGCGCGGTTTGCGTCCGCGCGTCAGCGAGAACCTGGAGATGGCCCTGCTCGCCGATGGCGTCGCGCCCGACAAGCTCTATCCGCTCGATGTCGAACGCGCCTTCAAGGCGATGGACCGCATCAAGCCGGCGGTGCGCAAGTGGATCGAGACCACGCCGGAAACCGTGACGCTCATCGCCAGCAATGAACTGGACTTTACCTACACGTATCTGAGCCGCGTGCTGCCGGCCCAGCGCGCGGGCACGTCCATTCAGATGTCGATGAAGCAGACGCTCAACAGCCTCGAATATCTCGCGGTGCCCAAGTACGGCAAGAACACGCAGGCCGCAATGCAGTACGTGGCGTTCTGTTTGCGTCCGGACCGGCAGGCGGCGTTCTGCGAGATGGTCGAATTCGCGCCGAACACGGCCGCCGCGATGCCGCTCGTCTCAGCCGCCGCGAAGGCGCGCATGCCGGACATGCACGATGCGAACAGCATTGTCATCAACGACCAGTGGTGGGGCGATCACTACGATGCGCTGCAGAACCGCTTCACCACCTGGATGCTGACCTGAGCCCCCGGCGCGCGCGATGAACTACTCGCTGAACCTCAAGTCCGTGGTGGTGATGTTGCTGCCGCTCTACGGGCTGCTCGCGGTGTTCTTTCTCTGGCCGCTCGGCCTGGTGGGCTGGTCGAGCATCTGGGAAAACGGTTTCACCGCGCGCGGCTATGCGCAGGTGCTGAGCAATCCGCTGATTCATCGCGTGCTCGGCAATACGCTCGTCATCAGCGTGACCGCGACGGCGGCGAGCCTCGTGCTGGGTTATATCGTCGCGCTGCATCTGGCGCGGCTGCCCGCGTCGAAGCGCACGCCGTATCTCGTGATGGTGATGCTGCCGTTCTGGACCAGCATCCTCGTCAAGAGTTATGCGTTCACGGTGGTGCTGGGCAGCGCGGGGATCGTCGCGAAGCTCGCGGGCTGGATCAGCGGCGACGCGTGGCATCCGGACCTGATGTTCAACCGTACGGGCGTGGTGATCGGCATGAGCAACTACCTGCTGCCCTTCATGGTGCTGCCTATCCTGACCAGCCTCACCGCGCAGAACCGCAACCTCAAGTTCGCGGCGGAGATGATGGGCGCGGGTCAATGGCTGATTTTCGCGCGCATCACGCTGCCGCTCTCGATGCCCGGCGTGATCGCCGGCGTGCTGATGTGCCTGACGCTTTCGATGGGCATGTACATCACGCCCGCGCTGCTCGGCGGACCGCGCGACATGATGCTCGCCAATCTGATCGACTTCTACACGCGGCAGACGCTCGACTGGACGCTCGCTGCATCGATCGCGATGATGCTGCTCGTGCTGTCCGGCGTGCTGATCGCGCTGCTCGGACGTGTGCAGCGCGGCCAGGAGGCCTTCGCATGACGCCCACCGCCGCCCGTGCCAGCAAGGACTTCACTGTGCCGGAAGCGCGCCGCCGCGACTGGCGCGACGTGTGGCGCGTGCTCGGCACGCTCGGCGGCTGGTGCGGCTATCTGTTTCTGCTGCTGCCGAGTCTCGTTGTCGTGCCGGTGTCCTTCGGCGGCGGCAGCGAACTGAGCTTCCCGCCGAAGACCTTTTCGCTGGAACTGTTCAACCGCTTCCTGACCGATCCCGCGTGGTGGGGTTCCGCGCTCACGAGCGTGATGGTCGCGCTGCTGGCCTCGGCCATTTCCGTGGCGGTGGGCGTGCCGGGCGCATATGCGCTGGCGCGCGGCCGCTTCCCTGGCCGTCGCGTGCTGGAAACCTTCGCGATCACGCCGATGCTGATTCCCGTCGTGGTCCTGGGCCTCGGCATCTACAAGCAGTTCTCCATGCTGGCGCTGGTCAACACGGTGTGGGGCATTGCGCTCGCGCATGCGGTGCTGGTGGTGCCATTTGTCGTGATCGCGGTGGGTTCGGGGCTGAAGCACGCGGACCCGGCGCTCGAAGCGGTCGCCATGCTGATGGGCGCGAGCCGCGTGCGCATCTTCTTCCAGGTGGTGCTGCCGCAGATTCGCGCGTCCGTGGCCGTGAGCGTGCTGTTCGCGTTCCTGCTGTCCTTCGATGAAGTCGTGGTCGCGTACTTCATCTCCGGTCCGCAGACGACCACCTTGCCGGTGAAGATGTACAGCGCGCTTCGCTGGGAAGTGTCGCCGGTGCTGGCTGCGGTATCCACGCTGCTGACGCTCGTCTCGCTCGCCGTGTGCCTCGGCATCATGGCCCTGCAACGGCGCGACGCGCCCGCCGAATAATCTCTCTGACAACCATCATGGCGAACCAGTACGACGCGGTGATCATCGGTGCGGGCCACAACGGCCTGGTGTGCGGCGCGTATCTCGCGCGCAAGGGCTTCAAGGTGTGCCTGCTGGAGCGTCGCGGGCTCGCCGGCGGCGCGGCGGTCAGCGAGGCTGTGTGGCCGGGGTATCGCGTGTCGGTGGCGTCGTACACGATGGCGCTGCTGCAACCGCGCATCATCGAGGAACTGGAACTGGCGAAGCATGGCTACGAGATCATCGTGCCGCCGCCGATGACGCATCTCTACGGCGACGGGCGCAGCCTGACCGTGCGTGCGGAAGGCCCGCGTCTGTTCGAGGATATCGCGCGTTTCAGCGCGAAGGACGCCGACGCCTACAGCAAATATCGCGCGCACATGACGAAGCTCGGCAGGCTGGTGGCGGACATGCTGTGGGAAATCCCGCCCGATCCCGCCGATGGCGCACTCTCCGCACGAAGCCGTCTGCTCGGTTTTGCGTGGCGCTTCCGGGACATGGGCGAGCGCTTCTACGATCTCTACGACGTGCTGACGCTTTCCGCGCGCGATTACCTCGCGCGCTGGTTCGAATCCGACGAGATGATCACGGCGATGGGCTTCTACGCGTCCTGCGGCGGCGCGGCCACCAGCATCTGCTCGCCGGGGTCGGCGTATGTGCTGCTGCGTGGCTTTATCCGCGACCACACGACGCCCGCCGGGCCCGCCGGTTTCGTGCGCGGCGGCATGGGGTCGATCTCGGAGGCGATTGCCGCGTCGGGCAGGGCGCACGGCATGGAAGTGCGCTGCGACGCGCCGGTGGCGTCGGTGGAAGTGAAGGGCGAGCGTGCGACCGGCGTGCGGCTCGCATCGGGCGAACTGATCGAGGCGGGCTGCGTGATCTCGAATGTGGCGACCAAGGTGCTGTTCCAGCAACTGGTCGGCGCGGAGCATGTGCCGGCTGAGTTTCGCGCACGCGTCGCGCAGATCCGCGACCGTTCCACTGCGTTCAAGGTCAATCTCGCGTTGAAGCGCCTGCCTGTTTTCAAGGACTTCGACGCGCGCGCGGCCGGCTTCGATTATCCGGCGCAGGTGCGCATCGGGCCTTCGGTCGAGTATCTGGAACGCGCGTGGGACGCCGCCAAGTATGGCGAGATTTCGCCGCATCCGCCGCTCGTGGTGATGAGTCCGAGCGCGGTGGATCCGAGTGTCGCGCCCGAGGGAAAGCACCTGATGAGCATCTTCGGCCAGCATGCGCCCTATACGTTGCGCGAGGGTTCGTGGGACACGCAGCGCGAGCGCCTGTGCGAGATCGTGCTGGATACGCTGGCGCAGTACGCACCCGACATTCGCGAATGCATCGACGCGGCGCAGGTGCTGTCGCCCGCCGATCTCGAACGCATCTTCGCGCTGCCGGGCGGCCACGTGCATCACGGCGAACTCAGCGCCGACCAGATCTTCTTCCGCCGCCCGGTGCGTGGCGCGGCGGACTATCGCACGCCGGTCAAGGGGCTTTATCAGTGCGGCGCGTCGGTGCATCCCGGCGGCGGCGTGACGGGCGTGCCGGGGCACAACGCGGCGCAGGTCGTGATGCGCTGCGAGCGCCACTGAGCAGCAAACGAACAGCGGATTCCGACGATGAACATGATCGAACTGAAGCAGGTCTCGCGGCGCTACGGCGACGTGCAGGCGCTCGCGCCGCTGGACTTCAGCGTGAAGCAGGGTGAATTCGTCACGCTGCTCGGGCCGAGCGGCTCGGGCAAGACTACGTTGCTGAATCTGATCGCGGGCATGGTGAAGCCTTCGTCGGGGCAGATCTTCGTGCGCGGCGTCGACATCACGAACGCCCCGCCGAGCGCGCGCGGCCTCGGCATGGTGTTCCAGAACTATGCGCTGATGCCGCACATGACCGTGTTCGACAACATCGCGTTCCCGCTGCGCGTGCGCAAGCTGCCGAAGGACGAGATCCGCCGCCGCGTCACCGAAGTCCTCGACATGGTGCGCCTGCCCGACCTGGCCGCGCGCAAGCCGAAGGAGCTCTCGGGCGGACAGCAGCAGCGCGTGTCGCTGGCGCGCTGCATCGTCTATAACCCGGCGCTGATCCTGCTCGACGAACCGCTCGGCGCACTCGACAAGAAGCTGCGCGAACAAATGCAGTTCGAGATTCGCCGGCTGCATGCGCGGCTCGGCATCACGATGCTGAACGTAACGCACGATCAGGACGAGGCGCTTTCCATGTCCGATCGCATCGTGCTGATGAACGAGGGACGTGTCGAGCAGATCGCGACGCCCGACGAGCTGTATCGCGCGCCGCGCACGGCGTTCGCGGCGAGCTTCATCGGCACGGCGAACCTGATTGCGGGAACGGTACAGGAGAGCGGCGGCGAGCACATCGTGGTGTCGACGGCGCTCGGCATGCTGCGCGCGACGCGCGGCGTGAACGGCGTGTCGCGCGGCGCGGCCGTCAACTTGCTGGTGCGGCCCGAAAGCGTGCGCATGCTGCCGGCGACATCCGGCGAGGAGGCGCAACAGGAGCCGCGCCACGCCGGCACGCTTGAAGATTCGATCACGCTCGGCAGCGTGGTGCGCCATCACGTGCGCCTGCCGGGCGACATGCAGATCGTCGTGCAGCAACAGGGCGGCCGGCACGGCGCGGCCCATGCGCGGGGCGCGCCGGTGATGCTCGACTGGGCGCCGGAGGATTGCCAGGTGATCGCGCAGGACTAGCGTCAGCCAGGGCCAGACCCGCGGCATGCCATGCGCCGCGCTACGAGGATGGGTTTCAGGAGAACACGATGACAACACAGTCGCCGACCGTGGAGGACGAACTCGTCCGTCGAAAGCGCCAGGAACAACTCGCGTTGCCCGAGTCGCTCGGGCAGTTCGTGCGCGAGCAGGCCGCGCTTTATGGCGGCAAGACCGCGGCCGTGTGGTTCGAACGCGGGGTCAGCATGACCTACGCCGAACTCGATCGCGCGGCGTCGCAGCTTGCCGATGCGCTGGTCAAGCTCGGCGTGCGCAAGGGCTGTCACGTGGCGCTGATGTTGAAGAACGCGCCCGAGTTCCCGGTGACGTGGATCGCGCTCGGGCGCATCGGTGCGGTGATGGTGCCGGTCAATACCGCCTATACGCGCGATGAAATGCGCTTCGTGCTCGATGACGCCGACGTCCAGTATCTCGTCATCGATGAGGAATTCGTCCCGCGTCTGGAAGGCTTCGACACACTGCCCGGGCTGCTTGCATGGGACCGCGTGATCGTGAGCGGCGCGTACGACGCGCGCGGCGAGTTGTTGCAATGGGAAACGCTGCTGGCCTCGGGGCGGGCGGATTTCGCGGCGCCCACGCATGTTTCCCGCGACGACCTGCTGAACCTCCAGTACACGTCCGGCACCACCGGTTTCCCGAAGGGCTGCATGCTGAGCCACGACTACTGGATGATCCACTGTCACGGGGCGGCGCGGCATCGCAGGGGCGCGGACGCGGGCATCGAGAACGTGCTGATCTGGGCGCCGTTCTTCTACATGGATCCGCTGTGGCAGTTCCTGATGACGCTGAAGCTCGGCGGCACCGCGTACATTGCGGAGCGCATGAGCCTGACGCGCTTCATGTCCTGGCTGATCGACTATCGCATTCACTACTGCATCTTCCCGGAGCCGGCGTTGAGCCAGCATCCGCGCGGCCCGGGCGATGCCGGCGTGTGCCTGAAGTACATCAGCATTTACGGCTGGACCCGGCCGGCGCGCGAGGAAGTGCAGGCGCGTTTCGGCGTGATTGCGCGTGAAGGCTTCGGCATGACCGAGGTGGGAACGGGCGCGCTCGTGCCGGCCTGGGCGAGCGAGAAGGCGCTGGAACGCACCTGCGGTCTGCCCGCGCCGTTCCGTGAGTTGCAGGTTCGCCGTGAAGACGGCAGCCCCGCCGCTGTCGATGAAGTCGGCGAGTTGTGGATACGCGGACGCGGCATCCTGTGGGGCTATTACAAGCGGCCCGAGGCCAACGCCGAGAGTTTCGACGGCGACTGGTTCCGCACCGGCGACCTGTTCCGGCGCGATGCCGACGGCTTCTACTACATCGTCGGCCGCATCAAGGAGATGATCAAGCGCGCGGGCGAGAACGTCTCGGCGACGGAAGTGGAGACCGTGCTGCGCAGCATGGACGCCATCGACGAAGCTGCGGTCGTGCCGGTGCCCGATCCGCTGCGCCGCGAGGAAGTGAAGGCATACCTGAAGCTGCGCGAGGGTCTCACGTGGGCGGAGGTGACGCCCGCCGCCGTGTTCGAGCATTGCGCACGGCATCTCGCGCCGTTCAAGGTGCCGCGTTATCTCCAGTACATGGAAGGCGATTTTCCGCGCACGCCTTCGAGGAAGATCGCCAAGAAGCGGCTGATTGCCGAGACGGCCGATCCCTTCGTGAATACCTACGACCGCCAGGAAGCGCGCTGGCGGTGACCTGATCCGTGCAGGAGTCTCTCATGTTCGTGGACTTTTCGAGTCGTCCGCCCGTGTTGCAGTTCAACGGGCCTGCGGACCATCTGTCGAATTACCGGCGCGTGTATCAAGGCACGGAGGCGCAGGCGGCCAGCACCGTCTGTCACGATCCACTCGCCGATTACCTCGCGATCTACGAGCGGCTCCGGGCGCGGCACGTCGTGCTCAAGGCGCGCGACCTGACCAGCACGTTCGGCGTGAAGATATCGAACGAGGACGTGGCCGCGTTCTGCCGCACGCATGGCGAGCGCTATATCGGCTTCGCGGGCGTCGATCCGCATGCGGGCGCGGCGGCCGTCGCGGAGTTCGAGACCGCCGTGCGCGAACTCGGCTTGCGCGGTCTGAACGTGCAGGGTTTCGAACACCGGCTGGCCATCGACGACCCGTTGCTGTTTCCGCTGTACGCGAAGTGCGTGGAACTCGACGTGCCGGTGAACATCCATTGCGGCGCGAACTTCTCCACCCATACGTCGATGATGTACGGTCATCCGGCCGCGCTCGACCGCGTGATGATGGCGTATCCCGGCTTGCGCGTGTGCGCGTCGCCGCCGGGCTGGCCATGGGTGCAGGAACTGCTGGCGGTGGCGTGGCGGCATCCGAACGTGTGGATCGGCACGGTGGCGGTGCGCCCGAAGCTGCTGGCCACCGCGCATTCGGGCTATGAGGCCTTGCTGCAATACGGTAGAACCGTGCTGAAGCGGCGCATGATCTTCGGCTCCGCCTTCCCGATGATGCCGGTCGAACGCGCGCTCGAAGAGTTCGATGCACTGGAGATGGCCGACGAAGTGCGCGAGGACTGGCGCTGTCATAACGCGCTGGCCTTTCTCGGCTTGTGAGGGCGGTTTTTGCGTTACGCTGAGGTCTCTTCTTCACGCGAGCGAGGAGCGGTCATGAGCGAATGGAAACCGGCGACGTATCCGTCCGTAAGCCCGTATCTGGTGTGCGAGCATGCGGAGAACATCATCGAGTTCCTGGAACAGGTTTTCGAGGCAACGCTCGTGCGCCGCTTCGACCGGCCCGATGGCTCGCTGATGCACGCGGAAGTGCGCATCGACGACAGCATCGTGATGATCGGCGGCGGGGCGGCCGGGCAGGTGTCGGCGGGAACGCATGTTCACGTGTACGTGAGGGACGCGCAGGCGGTCTACGAGCGCGCGCTGCAACAGGGCGCGGAAAGCGTGCAGGCGCCCGGCCGCAAGCGTGCCGACGATGATTTCCGCGGCGGTTTTCGCGACGCCGCGGGCACGACGTGGTGGGTGGCGACGCAATGAAACCTGCGAGGGCGCTCAATGCGGCACGTAGCGCAAGGTCGCCGGATCGCTGTTCTTGAAGATCGCGAACCACGGAGCCACCAGTCCCTTGCCCACTTTGACGAAGGCCTCGCACTGTTTCGTGCGCGTGTCGCAGCGGCGCAGTTCGCCGGCGGTATCGGGCGTGTTGCCTGAAATCGGGATATAGAGCTTTCCGCCTGGGCCAAAGATCAACGCTTGCGCCGACGCGCGGTCCTTGCCCGCCTTCCAGAGCGGGATGGAATCGATCACCTTGCGGGAGCGCACATCGATCTTGATGATCCGGTCGACGTTGTTCCTGTCGTTCGGGTTCGCCGCCGCCGTCCCGTCGATGAAGCTGGTCACCCAGAGATAGCCCTGATCGTCGAATACGAGTCCTTCAGGACGGTGCAGGCTGTAGCCAAGATGCTGGGCGTTCACGGTTTCGTTGGTGACGATGACGGCGTCGAGCGCATGGGTTTGGGGATCGAAGCGAAGGATGTAGGCGAGCAGGGTTCGGGGGTCCGTCGACGGCACGGCGGGGCAGCCTCGCGCCGAAACGTAGAGCATGCCGTCCGGGCCGAACACGACGCCGCGCGGATAGAAGTTGGCATTGAACAGGGCGGGTTTGTTGCCGTGATTCAGCACCCGGATCGGGCGGCCGCCCCATTCGCCATATTCGAAGACATCGCCTTCATCCACCTTCTCGCAAGTCTCGCCGCTCTTGAGGATATTGGCGATGTAGTAGTGATCCGGCTGCCATGGGTGACGCCAGTCCCGGTTGCCGCCGCCGAACACAATGCCCTGTGGCGCATACGGTGCGTTCAGCGGCTCGATCAGGTAGTCCGTGAATGCACCTGAGCCGCCATTCAGCCGGAACACGGAGCCGTTGCCTCCACCGGGAAGCGAGTTGTTCTGATTGACCGCGAGCAGCTCGCCATGATTGAAAATGAGCCCGTTGATACCGAGAAACGCTGCGGGGCTATCCGGCCTGGAAAACACGGACACAGTTCCGTCAGCGAGGTTCACGCGTTTGATGGCGTCGTCGGTGGAATCGCTCGGGTCGCCGTTATCGCCGACATAGATGTATTCCGTGCGTCGGGAATCGCCGTTGCCGGTGTCGCGCGATGTCGCATCATCGGCCATGGCTGCGGGTGCGGCGGCAAGCGTGCCGAAGGCCATGGCTGCCGCTATCGCGAAAGTACGCGCATGGGCGAAACGCCTGAGCCAGTGACGCGTGCGTGAATGAAACAGAAGGTCCGAGTTCATCGTTCGTCTCCTTCGAAGCAGGGGACATGCATCATCTGCAAGGCGCAGCGAATGACGCCGCGTGTCTCGCGGTTCGTTTGAAGCGCGCAGCGTCATTCATCCGGATCGAACATGAGCGGACGGGAAACGTGCGTGATCCTGCGGAAGCGGCGCTAACCTGAAGGAGCGATTGCCATGTCGATTCTCCTTGTCGCGAGCCATCGCTTGAGTTGTATTGATTGCATGGCCCGTCCTCCGTTTCAGAGGACAAAAGAAGAGCGGGCTCGTCGCGGCGAGCCGGGGATACAGGGGGAAACTGAAAATGTGCCGAACGGTCGGAAGCGCCGAGAGAGTCCGGTGCGGACGAGAAATCTGGCGATGACCTGACTTAGCATAGACCGAACGAAGCGGATTGCAAGGAACTGAAAAGCGTCTCTCGCGCCGTTCTTTTGTATCTCACTGTATCCGTCCATCGCGACGATACACGTCGATTCACAACCGCTCTTCAGCGAAACACGCCAGATACGTCCCGCAGTTCAAATACCTCCAGGCCCAAGCGATCCGAAACACACAGCGGATCACAACAAGGCTCTTTCCAACACATCCATTGGAGGTAAGTCATGAAACTCATCTCGTCGCTGATCGTCGCTGCCGCTGTCGCGCTCCCCGCTCTTTCGTTCGCACAGTCGAACCAGCCGCTGACGCGCGCTGAAGTCCGCGCGCAACTCGTCGAACTGGAACAGGCCGGCTACGATCCGGCAAGCGACCAGACGCAATATCCGCAGAACATCCAGGCGGCCGAAGCCCGCCTGAACGCCGCGAAAGGCAGTTCGGCATACGGCGCGGTGGCGGATACCGGCGCGGTGTCGGGCGCGCGCGCCAACGTCTCGTCGGGCGACACGGCCGTCATCGGTCTCGGCTCGGTGTACGCCAGACCGTAAGCGTCTGTAGCAGTAACAGGCGGTTTTTCATCAAGCCCGGACGGCCCATGCCGTCCGGGCTTGATGCATGTCGGGACCGGTAAAAGGCGGCGTCGCGCACCGCCGAACCTGCCCCGCACTGCAAGGGCTTCACGGAAAATCGGTATCATCCATGTCCTCCGGCGCCGAATTCGCCAAATGTAACAATGCATCGCAGATTGTTTGCGTGCGACGCCACTGATTTTCGAGGCGCATATGCCCAACGACGTAGACACCATGACCGACGAGCAGATCGCGTCCATCGCCGCTCGACTCACCGAAGAAGGCCGCAAGGTTTCCCCGCTGACCGTCCGGGCGGAGCTGCCCGGCACATCGCTCGTCGCGGTCGCGGCCGGCCTGCAACGCTGGCGCGAGGCGCGTCAGCCGGAGGTGCCGCCGCAACAGGCCCCGAGCGGCCTGCCCGACGACCTCGCCGAAACGCTCGTCAACGTGGCGCGGCGGCTGTGGACGGTCTCGCGCGACGAAACCGAACGCCTGTCCGGGCAGCATCTGAGCGTGGTGAGCCAACGGCTCGCGACGGCGCTTTCGGATCGCGACGAGGCGCTTGCCGAGATTCAGAAATCCGGCGATGAAGCCGCGAGCTATCGACGGGAAGCCGAGGAAGCCAGCGGCCGGCTGCGCGCGGCAGAGGAAGCGGCGGCGCGGCTGAAGGAAGAGTTCTCGCAGGCCAGCGCGCGGTTGCAGGCGATCGAGGCGCGCGCGTCGATGGAGCAGTCGCAATTGCAGGCCGTGAAGGAATCGCTCGAAGAACAGCGCCGCACGAACGAGACACTCAGCGGGATGCTTGCGGGCAAGGATGAGGAAATCGCGCGCATCGGTCAGGAGCATGCGAATTTGCAAGCGCGGGTGTCGGGCAAGGATGAGGAGCTTGCGCGTGTCGGTCAGGAGCATGCGAGTCTGCAAGCGCTGGTGTCGGGCAAGGATGCGGAGCTTGCGCGCATCGGTCAGGAGCATGCGAGCTTGCAAGCGCTGGTATCGGGCAAGGATGAGGAAATCGCGCGTGTCGGTCAGGAGCATGCGAGCCTGCAAGCGCTGGTGTCGGGCAAGGATGAAGAGCTTGCGCGTGTCGGTCAGGAACACGCGAACCTGCAGGCGCTGATGTCCGGCAAGGACGAGGAAATCGCCCGTGTCGGTCAGAATCACGCAGACCTTCAAGCGTTCCTCTCCAGCAAGGATGAAGAGTTGGCGCGTATCGCGCAGGAACGCGACGCGCTTCGTCAGGACCACGCGACGCTCAGCCAGTCGTCGCAAGTCCGTTCCGACGAAGCCAGCGCTCAACTGCAAGCGGCCGAAGCGCGCGCCAGCGAGACGCTCCAGCGCATCACCGCCCTCGAAGCCGAACTGAACGAAGCGCGCGCCGCGTTGACGGCGGAACGCGAAGCGGCGTCGGTGCGTGGCGAGGAAGCATCGGCGCAGCGCGAGCAGGCGAGCCGCCTGCACGGCGAGCTCGAAGAAGCGCGCACGCAATTCAACCGCATCACGGAAGAGCGGGCAACGGAAAGCGCCGAACTCGCGCGCGTGTCGAACGAGGTCACGTCCCTGCGCGAACGCGCCGAATCAGCCGAGAAGAACGCCACTGAACTCGCGCGACGTCTCGTCGAAAAAGAGCAGGGCGAGGAGTCGGAACTGGCGTCGCTGCAGCGGCAGGTGGCCGCACAGGCCAAGGCGCACTCGAAGTCCTACGACGAACTGCGCGGCAACGCGGAGCAATGGGTCACGTATGCGAAGGACTTGCGTCAGCGTCTCGACGTGGCCAACGAGAAAATCCTGTTCATCGATGCCCGCAGCACCGGCGAAGTCGCGCTCATGCGACGCCTGGCGGTGGAACTGGAGCGCATGAAACCCGATCACGAACTTGTGTTCCGCGAGGCGCAGCAGAAGCTGATTGGAGACAAGATGTCGCAGCAGCTCGCGCAGAAGGGCTATCGCTACGATCCGGCGACCGCGGTCATGTCGAAGATCGAAGGCTGACACGGCCATGAGCGCGACGATGCAGGCCACGACGCTCAGTGTTTCCATCGCGCGCGACTGGCGCGAACTCTACGAGGCGATCTGGCGTCCCGAAGTCTTTTCGACGTGGGCTTCGGGACTCGCAAAATCGACGCTCGAAGCCGAGGGTGATCACTGGCGCGCACGCGGTCCCGAAGGCGACGTGCTGATCCGCTTCACCGCGCATAATGCGTTCGGCGTGATGGATCATCGCGTGACGCTGCCCGACGGCCACGAAATCATCATGCCCTTGCGCGTGATTCAGAACGGCGCGGGCGCGGAGGTGCTGCTCACGCTGTTCCAGCAGCCCGGCATGTCCGACGAACAGTTCGCCGCCGATGCGGATTGGGTCCGCCGCGATCTCGCCACGCTCGCCGCGCGCCATGGTGCGGCATAGCGTTCATCATCAAGGCGTCCACCGATACATCAGGATCTTCGCGCGCGCATCGTCTTCCACGAGCACGACATATTCGCCATTGGCCCGGCGCGTCGCGCTGATGCCCAGTTCCACGTCCACATAGCCGCTCGTGCCGCCGACATTGGCATCCGGCGTCATCACGCCGACCGCCGCTCCGGTGCGCGCGTCGAACACATCGACCTTCTGCGTGTACAGCTCTGCGACGAACAGATAGTCCCCCGCCGTCGCGACGCCGACCGTCGTCACGGGTGGCGTGCTCGCGGTATTCCACGGCAGCGCGATCGACCAGGTCATGACCGGCGCGCCGCCGCTCCAGTTGTCGTAGCGCGCGAGCACCGGGCCGGCTTCTTTCCAGCGCGAAGCATCGTACGGGATGTTCTGCGTGAAGCCCGAGACATACATCGTGTCGGTGGCCGCGACATACAGCACCCGGCCGATGCGCGTGAACGGCGCCGGCATCGCGTAGGTCTTCGCTGCGGCGTATGAATAAACCGGGTTGCCGAATCTATCGAAGCTCTGCACCGGCATCTGCCGGATGCCGCTCGTCGGCGTGCCGAACCATACCGCGCCCGCCGCATCGACCCAGATGAAGCTGTTGCCCACCGTGCTGCTCGTCGATGGATTGCCGGTGTATTCGCCATCGTCCATCCGGCCGTCGCCGTTCAGGTCGCGCCACATCCATTCGCCATAGGCTGGCTGGTTCGCCGGATAGCCGCCGGAGATGAAACCCTCCGCGAACATGCCCGATGGAATCGCGATATTGCCGTGAGCCGCGTCGAAGCGATGCACGTACAGCTCGTGCGAATAAGGATCGAGCGTATAGAGATACGGGCGATTGCCGTTGAGACGCCGCACCATCGGTTCGCCGCGCACGTCGCGGCCGATATGCAGTTCGGGATCGTCGGGATACGCGAAGCGGTCCACCGTATAGCCGGTGTATTTCCACTGCTTGCCGGGGGTCTTGCTCCAGTCCATCGTGAAGATCTTCGAGCCGGTGTAGATCGTGTCGGGCGCGCCGGGATCGAAGTCGGCGCCGTCGACGAAAACGAGGCCGTCCAGTTCCCACAGCAACGCGCGCGATGTTCCCTTGAATGCTTGCAGGACCGCACCCGATCCGACCGACGCCGAATTCAGCGCACGCGGGCCCTCGCCGTTCTGGCCCGCGTACAGATTGCCCGACGCGTCGAAGCCCATGCCCGTGATGAAGTTGAAGCGGCCGGCCTCGATGGTTCCGGCGGTCGCATGACTCACGCCGTTCAGTGTGCCGACCGGCGTCAGCGCCTGGAACGCCGTGGCCGTCTTGCGATACGGAAGAATTTGTTGGCCGGGGCCGATGTCGGCGACATACAGATCGCCCGATGGCGCGATCGCGAGGTCGGCTGGCACCGTGCCGGCCGGCAGGACGGGCGCGCCGCCGAGCAGGGCGCCGCTCGCCGCATAGTGCGCGATGGCCGGCTGCCCCGTCAGCGCGCCGGTGATGACCCAGAGCGAGCCGTCGCTGTCGAGCGCCATGCGTCCCGGCGACGAGACATCGAACGAACGCTTGCGGCGCATCGTCACGGCGTCGAACACGATGATGCGATTCGCGTATTGATCGGCGACGAAGAGTTCGGTGTCGTTCGCGGCCAGTCCGCGAATGCCGGCATCGGTGCCGGCGGGGACCGTATCGACGATCAGGAAGCTGTTCTTCGACGCATTCGCGCTGTTGCCCACGCCGCCCGCGAACGGCGCGCCCTGCGCGATATTGCCGGTTGAGCGGCGCGTGATGCCGAACCACGTATAGCCGTTCGGCGGATAGTCCGCGCCGGTGAGGCCGCCGTTCTGATTGCCGATCGACATCGCGGCATAAAGATACGCGCCGTTGGACGTCACGGCATCGCCGCCTGCTGCGCCCCAGCCGTGCGTCGCGCCGGCGACGGCCAAGCGGTCCCCGTTGCGATACGCCGCGATTTCGGCACCGCTCTCGTCCCACGGCGAGTTGGTGTAGACGGTGCCATCAGCGGCGACGCGCAGTGCCTGGATATCCTGCTGCATCCATTTGCCGTCGCCATAGCCCCAGGTGTTGCCGAGCCATGAAGTGGTGTAGGCGAGCGGGGCGGAGAGCGCAGAGTGTGCTGCGATGCAGGCCAGAAGGAGAGTCAAGTGTTTCATTGCGGGGTTCCTTGCTCGATGTCGCGTCCAGTCTGCTTGTCGGCGTGCTGAAGCGCGGCTTGAGACGGAAGCGCCAATGCACGGGCTCGGTGCGCATCGGCTAGTATTCGACACGGAAGTTGGACAGCGAATCAGCGCAAGCGTTGGATTGAGAGTGAACATGGACGGACGCAGGCAGGACAACATGCCGGACTGGGTGCGTCGGGCTGTGCCGGGCGAGGGCATCGAGCGCATCGAAGCCTGGTTCGGCGGCAAGGCGTACGGCGTGCACCGGCACGATACCTACGCGATCGGCCGCACTTTGGCGGGCGTGCAGAGCTTCAACTACCGGCGCGGCCTGCGCAACAGCATCGCGGGACAGACCATGGTCCTGCATCCCGATGAAGCGCACGACGGCCAGGCCGGCACTTGCGAAGGTTTTCGCTATCGCATGCTGTATGTCGATCCGGCGCTGATCCAGGCGGTGCTCGGTGGCCGCGCGCTGCCGTTCATCGAGGGCGGCGTGACCACGGACCCGCGCGTGTCGCGCGCCACTGAAGCGCTGTTGCAGCGTACGGAAGGCGTGTTGCCGCCGCTCGAACCGCTAGAACGTCACGATGCGCTGACCGAACTCGCGCTGGCGCTCGCGCAGGCTTCCGGCGCACGCCTCGCCGACGACACCGGTGACTACGCAAGCGCCGTGCGCGCTCATGACTTCCTGCTTGCGCATTGCGACTGCCTCATCACACTGGATGAACTCGAACGTGTCACCGGGCGCGATCGCTTTGCGCTGTCGCGCGATTTTCGCAAGTTCTACGGCACGAGTCCGTATCGCTATTTGACGTTGCGCCGTCTCGATCTCGTGCGCCGCCTGATGCTCGCCGGCACGTCGCTCGCCGATGTTGCCGCGCAAGCGGGGTTCGCGGACCAGAGTCACATGACGCGCCAGTTCACGCGCGCATACGGCATGCCGCCCGCGCGCTGGCGGGCGATCGCAGAGAAGCAGTAACGGGCATCGACGCCTGCACGATCGTTCAAGACCGCGCTGCCGCATGCGGGCACAGTAGGCTCCTTACGCTCTCACGACAACACGGAGTCAACATCATGCAGGCCATTCCCTCCTCACGCGGACAAGGCATCGCCATCGATCCGCTCGACAAGGCACGTCGCATCGACGGCTTCTGGCAGCAGCGCGTGATCGCCGAAATGAACGACTACCAGTTCAAGGTCGCGCGGCTCGAAGGCGAGTTCGTCTGGCATCGTCACGCGGAGACGGACGAGACTTTCATCGTGCTCGAAGGCGAACTCCGCATCGACTTCCGTGACGGCGCGATGACGCTGCGCGCAGGCGAAATCGGCGTCGTGCCGAAAGGCGTGGAGCACAAGCCCTATGCCGCGAGCGAGGTGAAGATCATGCTGATCGAGCCGCGCGGCGTGGTGAATACCGGCGATGCACCCAGCGACCGCACCGTGCCCAACGACCTCTGGATCTGACGCGCGCGCTTCTGGATTCGCGCCGGCAAGCTATCATGTGCGCATTGCAAAATGTGCCGCACAGGCCGGAGAACCATATGGCTGGACCTCAGGAAAGCGTCAGCATGGCGGTGTTCTGCGATTTCGAGAACGTCGCGCTGGGCGTACGCGATGCGAATTACGACAAGTTCGACATCCGTCCCGTGCTCGAACGCTTGTTGCTGAAGGGAAGCATCGTCGTCAAGAAGGCGTATTGCGACTGGGATCGCTACAAGAGCTTCAAGGCGTCGATGCACGAAGCCAGTTTCGAGCTGATCGAGATTCCGCACGTACGGCAGTCGGGCAAGAATTCGGCGGATATCCGCCTCGTCGTCGATGCGCTCGATCTCTGTTACACGAAGTCGCACGTCGATACCTTCGTCATCGTCAGCGGCGACTCCGACTTCTCGCCGCTGGTCTCGAAGCTGCGCGAGAACGCGAAGAAGGTGATTGGCGTCGGCGTGAAGAATTCGACGTCGGACCTGCTGGTCGCGAACTGCGACGAATTCATTTTCTACGACGACCTCGTCCGCGAGCAGCAACGCGCGGCCGCGCGGCGCGAGTCGCGCGAGACGCGCGAGCCGAAGCGCGCGTCGGAGCCGAAACAGGAAACGGACGCGCGCAAGTCGCAGGCGATCGCCATTACGGTCGAAACCTTCGAGGCGCTGGCTTCCGAGCGCGGCGAGAGCGGCAAGATCTGGGCATCGGTGCTGAAGAGCGCGATCAAGCGCCGCAAGCCGGGCTTCAGCGAAACCCAGTATGGCTTCAAGGCGTTTGGCAATCTGCTGGATGAAGCGCAATCGCGCGGGCTGCTCGAAGTCGGTCGCGACGACAAATCCGGCGCGTTCGTGTTCCGTTCGGCGGGGGTCGTTTCCGCCGATGTGCGGCAGGTGGAAGTCCCGGCCGTGACGCATGCGGAACCGGTGGCTGCGCCGTCGCCCGTGTCGCCGGAAGCGGACGAAGCGCTTCCGGTCAGCGAGGTTGACGCAGCCGAAAGCGCAGGCAAGGCGAAGAAAAAGAAGGCGGCCGCGCCGCGTCGCCCGCGCAAGAGTTCCGCCCGGCAGCCGGCGGCGGAAGCGCCGCAGGCACCGATCGCAACTCAGGCGCCCGAGGCTAGCGCGCCGCCTGCTGAAGCACCCGTCGAAGAAGCTGCCCCCGCGAAGAAGTCCTCGCGCAAGTCGTCGTCACGCGCGCCGTCACGCGCGAGACGTTCGCGCAAGTCCGAAGAGAAGCCCGTCGAGCAATGAACATCGGGCTGCGTCACGCGCCGTGGCGCGCCGCCGTATGTTCCTCGGCGCGCCGGCGCTTCTGCGAGCGGTAGATCGTCGCCAGCGCGGGGCGAGCAAAGCAAAACATCCGCATCACGAGCCGTGGGGGGGCGCCCCCAAGGGACGGGGGGGCCCCCCCC
>NZ_JARUXS010000003.1:1214567-1267211 GCF_031451175.1 Caballeronia sp. LZ035 | reverse complement strand
GGCGAGCGTAGCGAGCGCGGGCCGAGCAATGAACATCAGCCGCATCACGAGCCGTGGCGCGCCGCCACATGTTCCTCGGCGCGCCAGCGCTGCCGCGAGCGATACATCGTCGCCAGCGCGGGCCGAGCAATCAACATCAGCCGCGTCACGACCCGTGCCGCGCCGCCGCATGTTCCTCAGCGCGCCAACGCTGCCGCGAGCGATACATCGTCGCCAGCGCGATGCGCGCCATCTTCACCCAGCCCGACGGCCGCGGGTCCGCCAGCATGCTGAGCGCACGCGCGTAGTCGAGCGTGAGGCCGGGCGTCCAGGCCATCGTGGCGGCGCGCTTGCGCACCTGCGCGGCTACCCATAGCTCGGGCGTCGTCATGATGCGCACGAGCGGCCGCCATCCGCCGCCCGTGCCCCACACGCGCGCCGAGGCCCCTTCTATCGCCGCCTCCAGCGCACGCGCCACCGTGCTCGAACAGTTCCGGTACGTGAGGTTGTAGGTCGCGTCGCGGCGATACTCGTCCCAGAAACGCGCCAGCCGTTGCGGATCGTAGTTGCGGATGCGGACCTGCTGGGTCGAAGGACACCAGGCCGTCGATTCGGTCACGTAGTCGGGCTGGAACAGTCCGGGGACGTCGTTCTCGCGCGTGGCCCGCAGCGTGCGCGAGAAATCGTTCGGCGAGCGGTCGATCTCCACCGCCGGATACAGGCTGATATAAACGCCCTCCGGCGTTTCCAGCGCGGCGTGGCCGGTGGAGATGGTGCCGTTCCGGTCGATGGCGGCAATATAGCGGTCCACGATCAATTGCCGTTTGGCCTGCGTCTTCGCCGTGCCGACGGGCGTCCACACATGCACGGTCAAGGCCGCTTCGTCAGGCGCGGGCGGGCCGTCGTAGACGGCGTTCGCGAACGAGGGCGGGCTTGTGGTGTTCTGCGTCGCGCGCTGCACGGCGCCTTCGGCGGCCGGATTCGCCGCCATGCGCTGGACCCGCGACGCAAGCAGGATCATGTTCCAGCCTGCGAAGAAAAGCCCGAACGCGACGCAATAGGCCACCGTGCCCGCATAGTGATCCGGATACGGCTGATAGAAGAAGATCGCGATGGCGATCTCCACGGCGCCGATGCCGGCCGCCAGCCGCCAGCGGCGATACCGCACCACGCGCGCCGAGATGATCTGCAGCGCGCCATCGACGAGAAACAGCGTGCCGAAGATGAGCGAAAGCGCAAAGTTGCCGTGTTCGCCGCCGATCAGCACGAGCAGCGCCGAGAGGCAGAAGGTCGCGCCCTTGACATAGCGCAGCGTGCGCTGTCCGCCCATGCCGGTCCACGCGACAGCCAGCGTGGCGATGCCTTCCAGCAGCATCAGCAGCGCGAACGGGATGATCGGGAAGTAGAGCGAGCCGTCGAGCGCATCCGTGAAGATGACGCCGCCCAGCAGGATGCTCAGGAAGCCCAGCGTCAGCAGCGAACGCCAGCGAGAGCGCAGATAGTCGACGCCGAGCAGAATCATCACGAGACGAACCATCGCGTTCCTCCGTCTGATCTTTCTTGTCCTGTACGGGGCGGCCGCGTGTACGCAAGGCGCGGCCACTCACTATATAAGGCATCGACAGGGCAGGCGGCAAGGGCGACGAATGGGCAGATGAAAGTGCGCTTTCAGGTTCTTCAATGGAGCGCGTTGCGCGCCGCGTCTTCGATGACCGCCGCGACCTGCTTCGGCTTCGATTCGTACACGGAATGACTCGCGCCCGGAATCACCGTCAGATGACTGTGTGCACGGGCGTAGTACCAGCGTTCGAGATCCGGATTGATGATCCTGTCGTTGCCCGCGACGATCCCCCAGCTCGGCTTCGTCTTCCACGCGGCAGCGGTCAGCGGCGTCGTGAAGACCTGCGCCGCCGTGAGCATCTGTGAGTGCGATTCGAAGCGCGCTTGTGCGAGCGGCAAATCGGCGGCGAAGTCTTGCGGGAAGACGGCGGGGTTCAGATAGGTATAGCCGTCGGCGGTCTTCTCCACCGCGCCGGATTGCTTCGCGAGATCGCTAGGCCGTTGCTTGCCGAGTGCACCTTCGTCCTCGCCCACGTCCGGCGCATGGGCCGCGACATAGACCAGCCCGGCCACGTGCGGATCCACGCCCGCTTCGGTGATCACCGAGCCGCCATAGCTGTGACCCACCAGGATGGCCGGCCCGTCCTGAAGGTCCAGTACGCGGCGGGTCGCGGCGACATCGGCTTGCAGCGAGGTCAGCGGTTCCTGGACCAGCGTGACGCGATAGCCGTCGCGCGTGAGGATGTCGTACACCGGTTTCCATCCCGAGCCATCGACCCATGCGCCATGCACGAGCACGATGTTGCGGACCGGCGCGTGCGCCATCGCGGCGCCAGATGTCGCGGCGAATACAGCAGCGGACAGCGCCAGCATGGAAGCAGCTTGCAAGATGCGGTTCATCGAAGTCTCCTGTATCGAACGAGATTCAGCGCGTCTCAGCTGCCGAAGTAGGGCTGGCAGTAGTCGGTAGGTCCGACGCATGCGTTCTTCATCGCCGTGTGCGTGGACGCGCCGGACGCGCTCCGGCCTGTCTGCACGCCACCGTAGGAATGCGCCGCGACGCGGGCTTCGGCGGCCTGAATGTCCGACGGGTAATCCGCGTCGCTGGCGAGTGCCGGTTGATAGCCTGCCTGTTCGACCGCCACCAGGTCGGCGCGTACTTCGGCACGCGTCACCGGTCCGTTCGATTGCGCGAATGCGAATGCAGGAGCCGCGAGCGTGGCGGCGGCGAGCGTGATGCAGGCGAGAAACTGGTTCATGACCATCTCCTTGATTGAATGATCCGGGTTCCGAACGATTAAGCCTTCAGAAGGCTGGGTTCCGGTCGTGATCTGGCTTCGTATTGCGACCGTGACCACACTGTAGGAGCGCGTTTCGCTCGCGAACACCTCTACGAAAGCGCGTGCGCGCGCTGACCAAGGTTCAGTCGTGGATACGTTCGCATGAGCGTCGCGGCGCTTGTCGCATCTCAAGGAGGGGATGGATGGGCCGCGCAGATGAGTGAAGTCGCACGGAAGTTCCGGACGCTCATACGAAGGTGTGATCCGCCGCGCGCGACCCGCGCTTTTCCCGAATCGCCCGACTGCATGTCAGGCGCATCAAACGAGGCACACGAATCAAACCTTGATATAGGTTGACTCAACCATTGGACAGGATGGTCAACCCAATGTACGGCTAGCCGGGCGCTTTCTGGTTCTCTAACTTTGAGTCATCCCGCCGCCGGTTCTCCGGCGCATCGCAAGACACCTGTTACGGACCGAACCGCCATGACCCTGACTCTGCTTTCGCCCGCCGCGACGCCGCGCTCGGCTCCCATCGGCATTGAAGCGCACTGGCGCGTGCCTGATCGGCCGGTGGCCCGCATGACCCTGTCGCGCTGGCTGCATCACGGCGAGGCGCCGCTCGAAGTGAATCACGACGGCCGCGGCGACCTGCATTGCATCGGCCTGAATCTCAGGTGCGCGCAACTTGCCTTCCATCACGCCGGCCGCACGCTGCTGCATGGCCGTGTGCCGGCGGGCATCGCGCAAGTCACCGCGCCGGGCGTACGGGTGAGCGCAGTGCTCGAATCGGCGCTCGACGTGCTGCATCTGTTCGTGCCGCACGCGGTGCTCGCGGAGTGCTACGAGGATCTGTTCCAGCGCGCGCATCCGGGCGATATCGTGCTCGGCGATCCGCGGCTGATTCGCGATCCCGTGCTCGAACGGCTCAGCCAGACGCTCGGCGTCTGCAAGACCGAGAGCGCGCCGCCCGGGCGGATGTTCGTCGAGAGCGTGAGTCTCGCCATCGTGTCGCGGCTGGTGGCGCGTCACTTTGCGGCGCCGGTTGCGCGCGGACGCGAGCCGTCGGCGTTGCCGCAATGGCGCATCAACCGCGTGGCTGAATTCGTCGATTCGCATCTCGGTGAGAATCTCAGCCTCGCCGATATCGCGTCGAGCACGGGCCTCACGCGCATGCATTTCGCCGCGCAGTTCCGGCGCGCGACGGGCATGCGGCCGCATGAGTTCCTGTTGCAGAAGCGCATCGAGCGCGCACAGGCGCTGTTGCGCACGTCGCGGCACAGCATGCTCGACGTCGCGCTGGGTTGCGGATTTCGCTCGCAGGCGCATTTCACGACGGTCTTCAAACGCCTCACCGGCGCGACGCCGAAGTCCTGGCAAACGTCCGCGCTCGACGCGGCGTGATCGAACCAGCCAACCGGAGCCGAACATGACCGCATCAGCAATCGCCGTCGATCCATGGGCACGCACCATCTTCAACTGAACGGCCTGCGTGTCGAGACGCCGCCGTTCAGGCTCAACGGGGCGCAGGCGGGCGAACGGCGCGTGGCCGTGAAGCTGATCGAACGGCAGTCGACGACCACCGCGACGATCGAATGGCGCGATGCCACGCGTTGCAGTTACGGCGATCAGGTGTGGCGGGCCATGCGCGCCCGCACGGCCGGCGTGTGCGCGATGAGCGGCGGCGCCATCCTGCCGGGCGACCAGGTCTATGCGCCGAACTCGCGGCCCGTGCCGTCCAATGCGGGCGCGATGATCCTGGCGTCGGTGCTCGACCAGGCGATGCCGCGATAAGGAACACGCACGGGTATGATCCGGCTTTATCTCCGCACCGCCTGGCATGCTCGCGCTCAAGCTCTTACTGGTTCCGCTGTTCCTGCTGATCGTGTCGATGTCGGGAAGATGGTGGGGGCCATCCATTGCGGGATGGCTCGCCGGCTTGCCGGTGGTGGCCGGCCCGATCCTCTATCTGCTCGTGCTCGCGCATGGACCCGCGTTCGGCGCGCATGCCGCGATCCTTTCTCTTGCCGCGATCTTCGCGTCGGAAGCCTTCAACTTCGCTTATGCATGGACCTGCCGTTCGCGCAGCTGGCCGGTCGCGTTGAGCGCCGGGCTGGGCGCATGGTTGGTCTCGGCGTGGGCCTTGTCGATGCTGCCCGCATCGCCGACATGGGCCGCCACGGTGGCGCTCGGCGCGGTCTGCTTCGGGCAGTCGTTCCTGCCGCGCAGTGCGGCGGTCGCGGCGGGCCTCCCACTCGGACGGGCCGATCTGATCGGACGGATGGGCGCCGGCGCCTTGCTGACGCTGGCGGTAACCGCCCTGTCCGGTTGGGCCGGCGCTTCATGGAGCGGACTGCTCGCGGTGTTTCCGCTGCTGGGGATCGTGTTGTCGGTGTCGTCGCATCGGGCGCATGGACCGGACTTCGTGATCTCGCTGCTGCGCGGGATGGTGCTCGGCCGCTTTTCGTTCGCCGCGTTCTGCCTGCTGCTGTCGTTCTCGCTGACGCGCCAGCCGACGGTGCTTGCTTTCGCGGAGTCGGCGGCGCTGGCGATGGTCGTGCAGGCCTGCTCGAAGCGGCTCGCGAAGAGGATTGAACCGGCTGTCGCGATCGCCGAGTAAGCCTGCTCAGGCCTCAGCCCGCCTTGGCCCACTCGATGGCATCCGCCCCGGCGGGAATGCGCATCGGGCTCGACGGGTCCGTGGCCGCGCGCCATACGCCCTCGGCGACATCGCGCGAATACGTGACGGTCGAATCGTTCTCGAAGCGCTCGAACACGGACTGCGCGAGCTTCGCGTAAGGCTCGGGAAAGCCGCTCTGCATGCGCGTCCGGGCGTTGTCGCCGAACCGGGTTTCGGGCGAACGGCCGGGCAGCACGATCCGCACGCGCACGCCGAACGGTTCCAGCTCCAGCGCGAGCGACTCCGAGAACGCGTTGACCGCCGCCTTGCTGGCCGTGTAGACGGACAGCAGATGCAGCGGCCGCAGTGTCACGGTCGACGTCACATTGACGACCACGCCCGACGTGCGCTCGCGAAACTGCGGCAGCACGGCTTGCGTCATCGCGATGGTGCCGAGCGTGTTGGTCTCGAAGATCTCGCGGGCCGTGGCCATCGGCGTGGCTTCGAGCGCGTTGAGAAAGCCGATGCCCGCGTTGTTGACGAGCACGTCGATCGGTCCCGCACTCGCGACAGCCTCGCTGATGCCGTGCGGATCGGTCACGTCGAGCGCGAGCACGCGCAGGCGCTCGGACCTCGGCAGGATGTCTTCGCGCGGCGTGCGCATTGTCGCGATGACGTGCCAGTCCTGCTCCAGGAAGTAACGGGCGATCTCGAGGCCGAAACCGGACGAGCATCCGGTGATCAATACGGTGGGCATGTCAAATCCGCTGGTGAGTGAACGAGTTCCCACGATAATTCGCTCACGCCGGACTTGCTACAATCGAACGTCCAGTTTTCATTCGAGGAAGTCCGGCCATGATCGATCCGTTCGCGGACGTCGTCACCTTGTTGCAGCCGGTCGCGGCGTTCTCGAAGGTGGTGAGCGGCAGTGGCCGGTGGCGCGTGCGGCGCTCCGACGCCCACTTGCCGTTCTATTGCGTGGTGCTCGAAGGCGCGTGCCGTCTCGTGGCCAACGGTCGCGAACCCGTCACGTTGCAGACCGACGACTTCGTGCTGGTCCCCGAACTCGACGAGTTCACGATGTCGAGTCTCGATCCGCTCGATGCCGACGAACCCGATACCGTTCCGGTCGCGCTGGCCGACGGCGGCTTCCAAATCGGTGCGGACAACACGCCGCGCGATATCCAGATCCTCGTGGGCCATTGCGTATTCGGTTCGCCGGATGCGGAGTTGCTTGTCTCACTGCTGCCGGAACTCGTGCATGTGCGCGGCGAGCGCCGGCTGGCCACGCTCGTCAAGCTCGTCAGGGAGGAATCGCGTGCGCAGCGGCCCGCGCGCGACATGGTGCTCGCGCGCTTGCTGGAGGTGCTGTTGATCGAGGCCTTGCGTTCCACGGGCACGGCGGCATCGCCGGGGCTGGTGCGCGGTCTCGCCGATACGCGTCTGGCACAGGCCATCCGTCAGATGCACGAGCGTCCCGAGCGTGCCTGGACCGTCGTGGAGCTGGCGCGGGCGGCGGCGCTGTCGCGCTCGGCGTTCTTCGAACGTTTCAGCCGTGCAGTGGGGGTGGCGCCGATGGAGTATCTGCTGTCGTGGCGCATGGCGCTGGCGAGGAAGCTGCTGCGCCAGAAGGAAGGCAGTGTCGCGAAGGTGGCGGAGCGCGTCGGATACGGTTCGGCGAGCGCGTTCAGCGTCGCGTTCACGCGCCATGTCGGCGTGCCGCCGACGCACTACGCACAGCAGCACGAGAGGCCGCCGGCAAGCCAGCAGCCCTCTCCGGGAACCTCGGCGTGAGGCGGGGCCAAGGTTCCGGGAGAGGAGACGGAGCAGTCCGTCCCATCTCGTGCCCGTGCTCGTACTTGCAGTACAGCGATGCTCAGAGCTTCATGCCTTGAACCAGGCTGCCGACCGCCGTGAGCGACTTCGTCACGTTGGTCAGGTCGACGTCCGTATGCGTGGAGGCATCCACTTGCGTGACCGGCGCGACATTGGTTTGCGGGCTGGCGAAGGACACGCCGCCGAACTGCCCGTTGGCGTTGATGGCGTTGTTCTGGAACACGCTGCCGCCGACGATGGCGCCCATTTCGGCACGGTCGAGTTCTTTGCTGACGGCGAGGTTGTCGATCTTCAACATGATGAATCTCCTGAATGGCTGGTTGGGTTGGTTGAGCATGATTCGTTGCGCTCGCAGCTACTTATGCGAGAGCTGTGCCAGCGGCGTCAGAAGATCGTCGAAGTCCTTGTCAGTAAAGGGAAGGGCGGTTTTGTCGGGCCTACAGGCGCGGCGGATATGTCGGCGTGCGCCCGACGAAATCGCGGAGCCTGTCTGTGCAGCGGCGACTCAGAACTTTTCCACCCACGGCCGCAGTTCCAGCTCCCACGTCCACGCGCTGCGATGCTGGCGCAGCACATCGAGATAGGACTGCGCGATCGCATCGGGATCGAGCAGGCTGTCGGGCGGTCCGGAGGTGTCGGGATGCGAGCCGCGCACCCCGCCGTCGATGACGAAATGCGCGACGTGAATGCCCTTCGGCATCAGTTCGCGCGCGGCGCTCTGCGCGAGACCGCGCAACGCGAACTTGCCCATCACGAACGGCGCGGACAGCGCAAAGCCCTTCACGCCCGCGGTCGCGCCCGTCAGCAGGATGGCGCCGTGGCCGGCCGGCGTCATGCGCCGGGCCGCCTGCTGCACCACATGAAAGGCGCCCAGCGCGGAGACCGCGACGGCCCGTTCCACGTCCGCTGCATCCAGTTCGGCCAGCGGCCCGCGCACGCGACCGCTGGCGTTGTACACGACGATCTCCGGCGCACCGATGCGCGCTTCGGTCTCGCTGAAGAGCGCGTCGATCTGGCTGGCATCGGCGGCATCGGCGGGCAAGGCGATGGCGCCGGTTTCATCCACCAGCGAAGCCAGCTTGTCGACGTTGCGCGCCGCGATCACCACAGGAATGTTCTCGGCGCGCAGGCGCCGCGTGAGCGAAGCGCTGATGCCCGCTCCGGCGCCGACGATCAGCGCGCTGCGATAAGGAAAGTCGCTCATGGATTCACGCTCGAAAGGGTGGGACAACGGTGTGTCATGCCCGGTCGATCATAAGCGCAAGCCACTTTCCGCGCGCAACCCGCGGGCAGGCTGTCAGAGGTAACGCGCCTGATCGAGATCGGCGAGCAGGGTCGGCCCGGTGGGTTGCCAGTCGAGACGGGCCTGCGTCTGCGCGCTGGAGGCAGGCATGTCGAGGGCGATGAACATCGCCATCCAGCCGAAGTGATCCTTTGCTTCAGCGGGCGTGATCGAGACGGCCGGCAGCTTCATGCCGCGCCCGAGCGATTCCATGATGTCGCGCGCGCTGACGCCTTCCTCGCCGACCGCGTGATAACGCGCACCGCGTTCGGCCTTCTCGACAGCGAGCCGGTACAGCCGCGCGACATCCGAACGATGCCCCGCCGGCCAGCGATTGGCGCCGTCGCCGACATACGCGCACACGCCTTTCTCGCGCGCGATGCCGATGAGCGGCGTGATGAGTCCCTGGCGGAAGGGGTCGTGCACCTGCGGCAGCCGCACGACCGACACGTTGATGCCTTGCTCGAGCAACGCCTGCCCCGCGATCTCTGACGCGATGCGCGGATTCGGATGCTTCAGGTTGAAGATATCCTCGCGCGCCGGGCCACCCTGTTCGCCGATGCCGATTCCCGTGCCCGACGTGATGACGAGCGGCCGGTCCGAGCCCGCGAGCGCTTCGCCGAGCGCGGCGATCGCGCGCGTGTCCTTTTCGCAGTTCTCGACGAAGCGCGAGAAGTCGTGATCGAAGGCGGTATGGATGACGGCGTCGGCGCGAGCGGCGCCGTCGCGCAGGCTGGCGGGGTCTTCGAGCGTGCCGCGGTGGACTTCGGCGCCGGCATCGGCCAGGGCTTGCGCGCCGGCATCGGAACGGCTCATGCCGATGACCTGATGACCCGCCGCGATGAGTTCGGGAACGAGCGCCGAGCCGATGAAGCCGGTCGCGCCAGTCAGAAAGATTCGCATGGTGTGGTTCTCCTTGATCGAACCCATGCACTATCCTGTGTTTTCTTATCCCGTTAAAGTAGTGACGGCATCATAGTAAAACGACTAACACCTTGAACACACCGCGCTCACTCGGCGATTTCCTGCGTAGCCGCCGCACCCGTCTCGATCCGGCCAGCTTCGGCTTCACGGGCCGTCGCCGCACGCCCGGATTGCGCCGCGAAGAGGTGGCGCAGCGCGCCAGCATCAGTCCGACCTGGTACACGTGGCTCGAACAGGGACGCGGCGGCGCGCCTTCGCCGGACGTGCTGGAACGCATCGCGGGCGCATTGCTGCTGACCGATACCGAACGCGAGCACCTGTTCATGCTCGGCCTCGGCAGGCCGCCGGAAGTCCGTTATCAGACTGTGGAAGGCGTGAATCCGCGCTTGCAGCGTCTGCTCGATTCGCTCGAAGCCAGTCCGGCGCTCATCAAGACGGCCACATGGGATGTGGTGGCGTGGAACCGCGCGGCGGCTGTCGTGCTGACCGACTATGGCGCGTTGCCGCCGGGCCAGCGCAATATCCTGAAGTTCCTGTTCCGCCATCCCGCCGTGCGCGCGAAGCAGCATGACTGGGAGAACGTCGCGCGCTTTGTCGTCGGGGCGTTCCGGGCGGACGTGGCGCGCGCGGGGATCGTGTCCGAAGCCAGCGAGCTCGTTGACGAACTGTGCAGCGTGAGTCCCGAGTTCGAAGCCTTGTGGCGCGACAACGATGTGCTCGGTCATTCAGACGTGCATGCCGTCAAGCGCCTGCAGCATCCGCTGCTCGGCGCGGTGGAGCTGGAGTATTCGGCCTTCGCGGTCGATGGCCGGCCTGACCTCGGCATGATCGTCTACACGCCGCTCGACCCCGAGGTGGCTCTACGCATCAAGGCGCTGGCGGCGGGCGAGTAAGCAAGGTCAAGCCGGCGCGTCGATCCAGTGCGCGATGTCATCGACATCGACCACGCGTCCGAAGCGATTCTTCACACCCCGTCCCCACGCATAGACTGACGCGCCCGGACTCAGATACTCACGCAAGGCCATGCCGGCGTGAGGCGGTACGCGCAGCGACGTGCCGTCGTCAAGCAAAGCGCCGCGCAACTCGCCTTTGGGTCCATGCAAGGAAAGCCGCACGGTGCCGTGTACTTCCATCGGCTTGTGCACGGGCTCCTGTGCGCGTGGCGCATGCGCCGCGTGATCCGGTCCTTCATCGACCTGCGTTGCGCCGTCGCTGGCGGTGAGCGAAACAGCCGCGATCATATCCACGCCACGCGGCTTGATGCCCCGCACGCGAATGCGGTCGCCGACCGCGATATGCCGCGCGACCCACTTCGACATATGCGGTGGAAAGTGCACCTGCCGTGCGGGGCGCAAGACGAGTCCGTCGAGTTCACCGTGCGGGTTCAGGAGGAAGTGCGTAACGACGCCGCGCGTTTCAGGCAAGGCGTCCGGATCGATCCAGTGCATGAGTATCTCCGCAAAATGGGCATTGCCTCCTGCAAACATCGTTCCCGCATGCAGGGCGGCTTGCGCAGTACCATGACTGCCCGATGTCATCACGGACCGTGCAACGCCAGGTATCAGGAATAACGGTTGCATCGATCCCTGCCCGGGCGCACGCCCTTCATGAAAGGAAACCGAACATGGCTCATCTGTGCGACGTTTGCGCCGCGCGTCCCGCCACGGTGCGGCTGGCCGTTTTGCGCAATGGTCAGCGGCATGTCATCGACGTGTGCGACTTTCACTATGCCCAGCTGACACGGCATCAGCGCGCGCTCTCGCCGCTCGAATCGCTGTTTCTCGGCGGCGCGCCTGAACAGCCTGAGACGCCCGCATCCGCTGATACCGCCACCACCCCCAGCGCACGGCGCAACGAGGCCGAAGGCGCGAACATCGACCGCTATTTCAGCGACGGCGCGAAGGAAATGCTGATGCGCGCGGCCGAGCGCGCCGTGCAATCCGGCTGTTCGCAGGTCGATACCGAACACCTGCTCTACGAGCTCGCGAACAACGCGGTGATCGAGTCGCTGATGAAGAGTCTCGGGCTCGATCCGGCGCAGATCCACGCCTATATCGACGCCAACGCGCCGGGTTGCTATGGCACGTCGCCGCCGCCGGCGGACGGCATGATCGGGGTGTCGCCGCGTCTGAAGAGCGCGCTCGACCGCGCGTTTCTTGCGTCGCGGCAACTGCGGCACAGCTATGTCGCGCCCGAGCATCTGCTGATCGGTCTCGCCGACGTGCCCGACAGTTTCGCCGGCCAACTGCTCGGCAAGCTCGGCGTCGATCCGCAGGCGCTCAGGCAGCAGACCGCGCAGACGGTCGGCGCAGGCGCACCGCCGCGCGGCGGCGACACGCCGCCTTCGCGCACGCCGAACCTCGACAAGTTCAGCCGCGACCTCACCGCGCTCGCGCGCGAAGGACACCTCGACCCGGTGATCGGGCGCGCACGCGAGATCGAGACGATGGTCGAAGTGCTCGCGCGCCGCCGCAAGAACAATCCGGTGCTGATCGGCGAACCCGGCGTCGGCAAGACCGCGGTGGTCGAGGGACTCGCGCAGCGCATGGTGAACGGCGACGTGCCCGAGTCGCTGCGCGAGAAACGGCTCGTCGAACTGAACGTGAACTCGATGGTCGCGGGCGCGAAGTTTCGCGGCGAGTTCGAGGAGCGCGTCAAGCAGGTCGTCGATGAAATCGGCGCGAACCGTGACTCGCTGCTGCTGTTCGTCGACGAGGTGCATACGATTGTCGGCGCGGGGCAGGGCGGCGGTGAAGGCGGGCTCGACATCGCCAATGTCTTCAAGCCGGCCATGGCGCGCGGCGAGCTGAACCTGATCGGCGCGACCACGCTCGCCGAGTATCAGAAGCACATCGAGAAGGACGCGGCGCTCGAACGGCGCTTCCAGCCGGTGCTGGTCGCGGAGCCGACGGTCGCGCAGACCATCAACATCCTGCGCGGCCTGCGCGACCGTCTCGAAGCCCATCACAAGGTGACCATCCAGGACGATGCGATCGTCGGCGCGGCGGAATTGTCGGACCGTTACATCACCGGGCGCTTCCTGCCTGACAAGGCGATCGATCTCGTCGATCAGGCCGCTGCGCGCGTGAATCTTTCGGCCACTTCGCGTCCTGCCGAAATCCTCGAACTGGAAGCGGAGCACGCGCAGTTGCGGCGCGAGCAGGACTACGCGGCATCGCGCAAGCAGTTCGACCGCGCGCATGCGCTCGACAGCGAACTCGAACAGAAGCAAAAGGAACTCGACGAAGCCACCGACACCTGGAAGAAGCGTGTCGGCACGAATACATCGACAGTGACGGTGGCGCAGATCGCGGAGATCGTCGCGACGCTCACGGGCATTCCGGTCGCGCAACTGACCGAGGAAGAACGCGCGCGCCTGTTGCAGATGGAAGAGCGCTTGCACAAGCGCGTGATTGGCCAGGACGAAGCGGTCGAGGCCGTGTCCGATGCGGTGCGTCGCGCGCGCACTGGCTTGCAGGGACGCAATCGGCCGATTGCCGTGTTCCTGTTCCTCGGGCCGACCGGGGTCGGCAAGACGGAGCTGGCGAAGGCGCTCGCGGAAGTCGTGTTCGGCGACGAAGACGCGATGCTGCGCGTCGACATGAGCGAGTACATGGAGCGCCATGCGGTGTCGCGCCTGATCGGCTCGCCGCCGGGTTACGTGGGCTATGACGAAGGCGGCCAGCTGACGGAGCGCGTGCGTCGGCGGCCCTATAGCGTGATCCTGCTCGACGAGATCGAGAAGGCGCATCCGGATGTCTACAACGTGCTGCTGCAAGTGTTCGACGACGGACGCCTCACCGATGGCAAAGGCCGCGTCGTCGACTTCAGCAACACGCTGATCATCGCGACGAGCAATCTCGGTTCCGATGTGATCGCCGGACAGAAGCGTGGCGTGCTGGGCTTCACGAGCACGGCATCGGACGCGGATGCGTCGCTGCAAAGCGGCGTGATGAAGGTGTTGCAGCAACACTTCAGGCCGGAGTTTCTGAACCGGATCGACGACATCATCCTGTTCAAGTCGCTCGGCCGCGACGAAGTGCGCCAGATCGTGCGGCTGATGCTCGATCAGGTGCAGCGTCTCGCGCACAGCCAGGACATCGCGCTTGAATTCGACGAATCCGTCGTGGATCATCTCGCGGAGGTCGGTTATCGGCCCGAGTTTGGCGCGCGTGAATTGCGCAGGCAGATTCGTCAGTCGATCGAGAACCAGCTTGCCAGGGAGATGCTCGGCGGCGAGGTCAGCGAAGGCGCGAAGGTGCGCTGTCGCTACGATGAGAGCACGAAAAAGCTGGCGTTCGATGTGACGCGCGCGGGTCTCGCGAACCAGCCGGGCGAAGGGACGCCGCCCACGCCTTGATCTCATGCTGGCATGCGGCATTGTTCGCATGCCAGCACAGCCCGTGCAATGCCGCACGGATTATTCGACGGTATTCAAATGGCTATCCTGTGGGCTCACTTCACAGAGAGGTCAGCCATGTCTGCCAGCAAGATCGCGATCGTGACCGGCGCAAGCCGCGGGCTCGGTCGGAACACGGTGCTCAATCTCGCGAAACGCGGTGTCGATTGCATCTTTACCTATCACAGCAATCGCGCGGAAGCGGACAAGGTGCTGGCGCTCGTCGCCGAGACGGGCAGCAAGGCGGCCGCGCTGCAACTCGATACCGGCAACGTCGGCGCATTCGACGCCTTCACCAATGACGTGCGCCGCACGCTCGCCGGCTGGCAAGCCGAGCGCTTCGACTATCTCGTCAACAACGCGGGCACGTCGCATCACAACAGCATCGCGAAGACGACAGAAGCCGAACTTGATGCGCTCTATGACGTCCACTTCAAAGGCGTGTTCTTTCTCACGCAGAAGCTGCTTCCGCTGATCAACGACGGCGGCAGGATCGTCAACATCTCGTCGGGCCTCACGCGCATCATCATTCCGGAAAGCGCGGCCTATGGGTCGCTGAAAGGCGCGGTGGAAGTGCTCACCAAGTACATGGCGAAGGAACTGGCGCCACGGCGCATCGCCGTCAACGTGGTGGCGCCGGGCGCCATTCAGACCGACTTCAGCGGCGGCATCGTACGCGACAACCCCGAGGTCAACCGGCGTGTCACCGAGATGACGGCGCTCGGCCGCCCGGGCCTGCCTGACGACATCGGACCGATGATCGCGTCGCTGCTGTCGGAGGACAATCGCTGGATCAATGCGCAGCGCATCGAGGTATCGGGCGGCATGGCGATCTGACCTTATACCTGCGCCTGTCCGCCGTCGGCGAAGATCTCCGCGCCGTTGATGAAGCTCGAATCATCGGACGCGAGGAAGGTCACGACCTTCGCGATCTCGTCCGGCGCGGCAAGGCGACCGATCGGGACCAGCGAGGCAAGATAGGTCAGCAGGCCATCCTGCGCTTCCTTCGATGCCCCGCCGAGTTCCGCGAGTCCTACCGTGTGCGTCGACCCGGGGCTGACCACGTTCACGCGAATGCCGCGGTCCTTCAGGTCGAGCACCCAGCTGCGTGCAAGCGCACGCACCGCCGCCTTCGACGCGCTGTAGATGCTGAATGCCGGCGTGCCCTTCGAACCGGTGATCGAGCCGGTGAGAATGATCGACGCACCGCGCGGCATCAGCGGCAACGCCTTCTGCACGGTGAACACGACCGCGCGGACGTTGCGGTTGAAGGTGTCGTCGACGTGCTGCGCGGTGATCTCGCCGAGCGGCAACATGCTGCCGCCGCCGGCATTGGCGAACAGGATGTCGAGCCGGCCTTCGCTCGCGCGGATGCGCTCCATCAGCGTGTCGAGATCGTCGTCTCGCGTGACGTCGCCCTGGACGCCTTGAGCGTTACCGCCAATCTCTGCCACCGCCGCGTCCAGTTCCGCCTGACGCCGTCCCGTGACGTACACCTTCGCCCCTTCGCGTGCGAGATCCTGCGCCGCCGCCAGGCCGATGCCGCTCGTGCCGCCCGTGACCAGTGCAATTTTCCCTTCGAGACGCTTGTTCATGCTGACCTCCAATTGAGTGTTTGAGTCGATGGAAGAAAGATAGGCTTTTCCACACCGGGAATAAACGCCGCCATGACTAATTGATTATTCATGAACGTGAATAATCGTTAAACTTATTGCTCTTCTTTCGACGAGCGTGAACATGGATCAGCTGACGGCATTGCGCGTATTCGTACGGATCGCCGAATCGGGCGGCTTCAGCAAGGCGGCGGACACGCTCAACATGCCGAAGCCCACCGTCACGAAACTGATCCAGGATCTCGAGGCGCATCTGCGCGTGAAGCTTCTGCAACGCTCCACGCGCCGGGTGAGCGTGACGGAGGAAGGTCAGGCCTACTACCTCCATGCCACCAAGGTGCTCGCCGACATCGACGAGATGGACACCTTGTTCGCCGATGCGCGCGGCGGTCCGCGCGGGCGTCTGCGGATCGACGTCGGCTCGTCGCTGGCCAACCTGATCGTGTTGCCGCATCTGCCTTCGTTCCGCCGGCGTCATCCGCACATTCAGCTCGAACTGGGCGTGGGCGATCGCGAAGTGGATCTGATCGGCGAAGGTGTCGATTGCGTCATACGCGGCGGCGCGCTCACCGATACCTCGCTCGTCGCGCGGCCGCTCGCCGCGCTGGGATGGGGCACGTATGCGTCGTCGGACTATGTCGCCGCGCACGGCGTGCCCGCGCATCCGGACGCGCTAACGGACCATGACGTGATCGCCTACTTCTCGTCACGCACCGGGCGTGTGTTCGAACTGCTGTTCGAGCAGGGCGATGAAACCGTGCGCATCGATCCGCGCGGCGTGCATGGCGTCGCCGTCAACGAAAGCACCGCGCACCTGACCAGCCTGGTCAGCGGACTCGGCATCGGTCAGACGTTTCGTTTCATGGCGCAGCCGTGGGTCGAGAGCGGCGATCTCGTCGAAGTGCTGCCGCAGTGGACGCGGCCGCCTCAACCGCTGCATCTCGTGTTCGCGAAATCGAAGCACGACAGCGCGCGCATGCGTGCGTTCATCGACTGGGCGCTCGACGTGTTCCGCCCATTCGACAGACATGAAGGCCGCGCGCCGCGCTGAACCGTTCATCGCACGAACCTGTCTTGCCTTTTGCACGCGATTCTGCGAATGTGATCGCCGCTGTATCCACATAAACATAACGAGCGGGATATCACGCGCGCTGCGCTGCATGAACGGCGTCGATCCGCTGACCGGAGGGAGTACCAACAATGAGGCTTTCCCCTGTTCTGAAGCGGCTCGCATCGCCGCTCATCCTGCTCAGCCTGCTTCCTTTCGCGGCCGCTTCTTGCGGCGGCGGTGATGACGATACCCCGCCGCCGCCGAAGACCGTGCTGTCGGTTTCCGGCGACGTCACCACGCAGACGCAGTTCACGCTGGCGCAGATTCAGGCGCAGCCCGCGACGACGCAAACCGTGTCCTTCGGCAGCGGCACGGGTCAGCAGACGCATGTGTACACCGGCGCGAGTCTCTGGAGCATGCTGAACCAGATCGGCATCACGACGAACGCGGCGGTCAAGAACGACGTGCTCGCCAAGTACGTGATCGCGACCGGCAGCGACAACTATCGCGCACTGTTCGCGATGGGCGAACTGAGTCCGGACTTCGGCAATCGCGGCAATCAGGTGGCGTATGCGGAGACGATCAACGGCACCAGCGCCGCGTTGTCCTCGACCGACGGTCCGCTGCGCGTCACCGCACCGGGCGACGTGAAGGGCGGCCGCTATGTGTCGAACCTCGTGACGCTCAAGGTGGGAACGGCGGTATCGGCGGTTCACGTCGCGGGCGGCGGGACCACGACGCAATTCCAGTTGTCCGGCGCAGTGGCGACGCCGGCAAGCTTCGATCTTGCCGCGCTTCAGGCCCTTCCCGCCGTGACCCGCACGGTCGGCTCGACGACCTACACGGGCGTGAGCCTGTGGAATCTGTTGAATGCGGCGGGCATCCAGACCAGTTCGACGGTCAAGAACGATGTGCTGGGTTTCTACCTGATCGCGACGGGCAGCGATGGTTATCGCGTGATTCTGTCGCTGGCCGAGCTGTCGCCCGATTTCGGCAATCAGCCGGACATCGTCGCGTATGAGATGAACGGTGCGCCGTTGACGACGACCGGTTTTGCGCGGCTCGTCATTCCCGGCGATGGCAAGGCGGGCCGCTACGTGTCGAATCTGGTCGCGCTGGAAGTGATATCGGCGCCGCGTTGAGGGCTGTTGCGTCCGGCGCTGCGCCCGGCGAGGGAAGGATCCCCGAATCCTTCTCCCGGCCGGAGCGCGTGCTTCAGATCTTCATGCCTTGAATCAGGCTGCCCACCGAAGAGACCGACTTCGTGATTTCCTTCAGATCGACGTCCGTGTGCGTCGATGCATCCACTTGCGTCACGGGCGCGATGTTGGTCTGCGGGCTCGCGAAGGAGACGCCACCGGCCTGAAGGTTGGCGTTGATGGCGTTGTTCTCAAAAACGCTGCCGCCGACGATGGCTTCCATCTCTTCACGGGCGAGGTCTTTGGTGACAGCGAGGTTGTCGATCTTCATGGTGAATCTCCTGGTTCCGGTTGGGTGGGGAGCGCGTGTCGTTGCGCTCACGACATCTATTGCGAGAGCTGTGCCAGGAACCGGATCGGCGCTTGAAAGATCGCGCAAGTCGTTGAAGAGAAAGGGAAAGGCAATGCGCTGCGATGTATCCCTGCAGTCTCGTCACGCGCCAGTGTGTTGGCCGCGACAAAACGAATGCGCGGGTTGCGTTGCCGCTGGTCCGACAGGTCGGAAGTCGCGAGGCTTCAAGTTTGACGTTTGCCTGCCGTTAACAGTCGCACGGAAAAGTCTTCCGGGCACATCAGGCACGCGACAGCATGCATGTCGATCTAATTACCATCTATCTGCTCGCCATCGGCACGCTCCTCGCCAGCTGCGGGATGACGCTGTGGGAACGCCGCGGTCATGCCGGACGCAGGCAGGAGCTGGGCACGCTGGCCGCGGGCTACGCGACGCTCGCCGCCGGCTGCGCGGCCGTCGCGGTGCGCCACGCATTGCCGGGCGCGATCGGATCGGCGCTGAGCAACCTCATCATGGTGTCGGGCTATCTGCTGCTGCTGCGCGGCGTCGCCATCATGAACGGGCGGCGCTACGGCACGTTGTCCATCGGCGTGCTGGCCGGCGTGGCGCTCGCGTGGGTCATCGCGGGCGTGCGCTGGGAAGTGCCGATGTGGAACTACGCCAGCGCCATTCCGATTGCTCTCGCCAGCGGCATGACCGCGCGCGAGCTGCTGCGCGGCGATCGCGCCCGGCGTTTGCAGTCGCGCGATATCGCGGCATTCGTCGCGGGTTTTCATGCGCTCTTCTACGCCGCGCGCGCGCTGATCCTGCCGTGGCTGGCTGCTTCGCTCGGGCCGGGCATGTTGTCGGCGATTGCCAAGGCCACGATGTACGAAGGCGTGCTCTATTCCGTCATCCTGCCGATGACCCTGCTGCGCTTCGTGCGCGACGAGGCGCATGGCGAACTGCTGAAGGAATCGCGGACGGACTACCTGACGGGGCTCGGCAATCGCCGCTGGTTCTTCGAGGAAGGCGTGCGCGTCATCCGGCGCGCAGATGCCCGGCAGCCGGTCTGCCTGCTCGCGCTCGATCTCGACAACTTCAAGATCATCAACGACCGCCACGGTCACGAAACCGGCGACGCCGTGCTCAAGACCTTCGCGGCCATCGCGCAGGATGCGCTGGGACCCGAGGCGATTTTTGCGCGCATCGGCGGCGAGGAATTCGCCGCGCTGCTGCCGGGACGCGACTGCCATCGCGCCCGTGCGACGGCGCAGGCCGTGGTCCGGCGTTTCGCGCAGTCGAGCACGCCGGGCGCGGCGGGCGTGGAGATCCGGGCGACCGTGAGCATTGGTCTGGCGCAATGCGGCACGGCGAGTGGCGCGCTGACCGATCTGCTGACCATCGCCGACCGCGCGCTGTACCGTGCGAAGTCGCTCGGCGGCGACCGGGTGGAAATCGCGCAACCGGCGACGCATGCTGAAGCGGCGCGCGACAGCGTGGCCTGCTGATCCCTTCTACGCGCTTTCCTAGCGCCGGGCTGCAGCGCGCGTCCCCAGCCAGATCAATCCGATCGCACCCGCCGCGAGCGCCGCCACCGCGATCCACAGCGCGGCAGAAAACGACCCCGTATGTTCTGCGATAGGCGCCGCGACCAGCGGCCCGACGATCTGCCCCAATCCATACGACGCCGTCGCGTAGCCCATCAATCCGGCGGCTGCGTCGCCGCGCAGACGGCGCGCCTCGCGCATGGCGAACAGCGTGATCGCGGTGAATGGAAAGCCCAGCAGCAGGCTGCCGATGCCGAACCCGAGCGCGGTGGGAAAGACGATGCCGGAGGCGATGCCCAGCGCCTGAATCAGATAGAACCCGGCCGACAGCAGACGGTTGTCCCACGACATCGGCAGACGCGCGGCGAGCAGCGCGCCGGCGATCAGCGCGAGTCCGAAGGCCGGCCAGAACAGATCGGGCCATGCGGAACCGGGCAGAGCCTGACGGGCGATGACGGGCAGGAAGGTCGCCGAGATGATGTAGCCGAACCCGGCGAGTCCGTAGAGACCGATCAGTCCGATTGAATCGGCGCGCGCCGCGCCAGTGTCGCCGCTGTGGTGATGAGTCGCGCGGCCGTGCGCGGCCGGTGCCTGCCGCGTAAAGCTCTTCCAGACGGCGAGTCCGGCCAGCGCCGAGCACAGCGCGAAGCCGTCCCATACCCACGGCGCGGGCACGGCGAACGCGGCGGCGCCCGCGCCGAGCAGGCCGGTCGCGACGATCCCGACGCCCGGCCCGGCATAGATCACGCCGCCGTAGCCGTGCGCATCGAGTTCCGCGAGCCGCCGCAGGCCCCATTGCGACGCGAACACGAACGCCCACGCGCTGACGACGCCCGCCGCGAAGCGGATCGCGATCCAGAGCCAGAACAGATGAACGACGCCCATCGCGAGGGTCAACAGGATGGTCGAAGCGAGCGCGAGCCGCACCATGCGGGCGTGATCGACGCGAATCGCCGCGCACGACAGCGCGCCAATCAGATAACCCGCGTAGTTGGCCGAGGCGAGCCAGCCGCCGTGACGGATGTCGAGCGCGCCGCTGTGCAGCATCAGCGGCAGCAGCGGTGTGAACGCAAAGCGCCCGACGCCCAACGCAACCGCCAGCACCACGGCGCAGGCGAGCGCGGCATGGCGCGCGGGATGAGCGGAGGCGGACGAAACGGGCAGCGGCGATGCCATGAGCATGAAGATCGGAGCGACGATCCGCTGATCCTACCTTGACCGATCCATCTTGAAAAATGAATAATCGAGATGGAATCAATCTTCGGGAAAGATCATGGACCTGGCTGCGCTGACCATCTTTCGGGCTGTCGTCCGCGAAAACGGCGTGACGCGCGCCGCGCTCAAGCTGAACCGGGTGCAATCGAACGTGACGACGCGCATTCGCCAGCTGGAGGAAACGCTCGGCACGGAGTTGTTCGTCCGCGATGGCCGGCGCCTCGTGCTGACACCCGCCGGCGAGACCTTGCTGCCCTACGCCGAACGCCTGCTCGCGCTGGCCGAGGAAGCGCGTCATGCGGTCAGCGAGAACCGGCCGCAAGGGCGTCTGCGCCTGGGCACGATGGAAAGCACTGCGGCGAGCCGCCTGCCGCGCGTGCTGGCGGCCTATCACCGGCGTTGGCCGCAGGTGACGCTGGAACTGGCGACGGGCGTCACGCGCGCGCTGATCGAAAGCGTGCGCACCTTCGAGGTGGATGCGGCGGTGATGGCGCGCCCGATCGAACCGGACGCGCTCGCCGCCGCGCAGTTCGAGACCGTGCCGGTATTTCGCGAAGAACTCACGCTGGTCACGCCGCGCGGACAGGATCCGACGGCCCTGGCGCAGGAGCCGGCCGGGCTCACGCTGGTGGCATTCGAACGCGGCTGCGCTTATCGCTCGTATGCGATGCGCTGGTACGAACAGCAGGGCATTCGTCCGGCGCGGGTTTTGGAGCTGGCTTCGTACCACGCGATCATCGCGTGCGTGGCGGCGGGCGCGGGCGTCGCGGTGGCGCCGCGGTCGGTGCTGGAACTGGCGCGTCTGGACGATGACGTCGATGTCCATCCGCTCGGCGAACTGGGGCAGGTGGATACGCTGCTGGTCTGGCGCAAGGGCCACTATTCGGCGGCGCTCGACGCGCTGCGAGACCTGCTCCTCGATGACGCCTGATTCAAGCCCGCATCGTCAATCGACCGCCGTGCTCAGCGCCACGATCTCGACCACCGGCTCGACCCGTTGCGGTCCTCGATGACGCCTGATTCAAAACCGCATCGTCAATCGACCGCCGTGCTCAGCGCCACAACCGCCCGCAGCGCGCCGCTCACCATGCTCTCGACCACCGGCTCGACCTGTTGCGCAACTTCAGGCCGGTACTCGAACGGCGCGGCTTCGTTCATGTAGGTCGACTGGCACATCTCCAGCTGGACCGCGTGCACACCGTCCTGAGGCGCGCCGAAGTGCCGCGTGATATAGCCGCCCTTGAACCGTCCGTTGGCGATCCATGTGAACGGCCCCGCCGCTGCCGCGCGCTCCACCTCCTGTTGCACCGAAGCCGCCGCCGTACGTCCATCCTGCGTGCCGATGTTCAGGTCGGGCAGCTTGTCGTCGAAGAGACGGGGCAGCACGCTCGCGATGGAATGCGCTTCCCACAGCAGCACGTTTGCATGCCGCTCGCGCAGGCGCTTCAACTCGGCGCGCAAGGTGTCGTGATACGGCTGCCAGTAAGCCGCGACGCGCCGTTGCTTTTCGGCGGCATCGGGCACGCAGCCTTCGCGATACACCGGCTCGCCGCGAAAGGTCAGATCAGGGCACAGGCCGGTCGTGGTCTGTCCGGGATACAGGCTTTCGTCGCTCGGCGGCCGGTTCAGATCGATCACATAGCGCGACAGACGCGCGCCGAGAATCGTCGCGCCGAGCGCCCGGGCGAAGCTGTACAGCCGGTCGAGATGCCAGTCGGTATCCGCGACGGTCAGCGCGACGTCCGTGTACTGGCTGCGCAGTGAGTCCGGAATCTGCGTGCCGAGGTGCGGAATGGAGATGAGCAGCGGTGCATCGCCGCGTTCGAGGGAAAAGAGATCGTTCATGAGCGTGCGTCCTGGGTTGGCTTGCGTTCAGGCGTCGGCGAGCAGTTGCGAAAGCGCCCGGCGATAGTCCGCGTAATGCCGCGCTTCGTCCCGATGACGACGCTCGCGCACCACGCATTCACCGCCCACGAAAACATCGCGCACCGGCGTTTCGCCATGTTCGCAGAAGACCACGGAAGACAGCCACGTCGCGGGTGTCTGTTCCGCGAGATTCGGATGATCGGCGTCGAGCACGAGCCAGTCGGCGCGCGCGCCGGCTTCGAGCTTGCCGGTTGCACGGCCCGTCGCGCGGGCGCCGCCTTCGAGCGCGCCATGAAACAGCCGGTCGGCGACCTGCGCCGTCGACAAAGACGCGAGCACGTTGCGCTGTCGCCGCTGAAGCCGCTGGCCGTATTCGAGCAGACGCAGTTCCGCGCGCCAGTCCACGCCGATATGACTGTCCGAGCCGACCCCGAACGCGCCCTGCGCATCGAGATACTCCGCGACGGGGAAGAAGCCGTCGCCGAGATTCGCCTCGGTCGTGAGGCACAGCCCGGTGATCGCGCCGCTGCGGGCGAGCGCGAGCGTTTCGCCGGCATCGACGTGAGTGGCGTGCACGAGGCACCAGCGTGCGTTCACGTCGAAGTGATCGAGCAGCCATTGCACCGGGCGCGCGCCGAGTGCCGCGAGCGAAGCGTCCACTTCGGCCGTCTGTTCCGCGATGTGAATGTGTACCGGCGAGCCGGGCGACATGGCATCGAGACCGTCGAGCAACGCGCGCAACGAAGCCTTCGACACCGCGCGCAGCGAATGCGGCGCAACGCCGTAACGCAGCGCGCCGTGCTCGGGACGCGCCGTGCGCAAGCCGCTCAGCAAGTCGAGATAGTCTTCCGTGGCGTTGATGAAGCGGCGCTGGTCGGCGCGCGGCGGCTGTTCATCGAAGCCGCCGTATTGATAGAGCACGGGCAGCATCGTCATGCCGATGCCGGTCTCGCTGGCCGCATCCACGACGCGCAGCGCCAGTTCGGCGGGATGCGCATAATGCGCCCCGTCTTCGGCGTGATGCACGTAGTGGAATTCACAGACCGACGTGTAGCCCGCCTTGAGCATCTCGACATAGAGCCAGCGCGCAATCGCGCCGAGCGTGTCGGGCGTGATGCGCAGCGCGAAGCGGTACATCAGGTCGCGCCAGCTCCAGAAGCTGTCGGCGGGGTTCGCGCGATATTCGGTGAGGCCCGCCATCGCGCGCTGGAACGCGTGCGAGTGCAGGTTCGGCATGCCGGGCGCGACGGGTCCGGCGGCGCGCGCCGCGTTCGCGGGTACCTCGCGCATGTCCGGCGTCACGGCGACGAGCGTGCCCGCGTCGTTCCACTCCAGCAGCACGTTGGTGCGCCAGCCGTCCGGCAGCAGCGCATGCGCTGCAAAAAGCGATGAGTTCGATGAGGTCGATGAGTTCATGATCGGACTTCGGTTTCGAGCGTCGCGCACAGCAGCGCGCCGTCGCCTTGCATCCCGACTTCGATGGCGTCTGCTGCATCCAAACGCAGCGTGTCCATCTTCGTCAGACTGAAGCGCGTTTCCCCGACGCGCACGTCGAGCGGGCCGCGCGCGCAGTGCAGCAGCACCGTTGCGCCACTCACGACACGCGTGCCCGGCGTCTGCCACACGTCCACCGATGCGCGCGCGGCATCGCGCTGCGTCATCAGGTTGAACACGCGTACGGGGCCGTCGATGAGCTGCGCGTCGATGAGCGTTTCGCCGGCGAACCGTGCGAACTCGAACGCGCCCTCGACGACGTGTTCGCCGAGCACGACACCCGCGCCGTCGAGCAATACGAGCAGACGGTCGATGCCGTCGAAGCGCGAGAACGGGCCGGGCCGGTCGATATCGGCGATGCTCGCGCGCCATGCCGGCGCATGCGTCGCGACTTCGCGCGTGATCCCGCCGCCGTTCTTCCAGGGCGAGGCGACGAGCGTATCGCCGCGTATCAGGGAGAGCTTCATGCGCGTGTCAGCACGGCTTGCAGGAACGAACGCGTGCGGGGCTGCGTGGGCGTCGAGAAGATCTGCGCGGGCGGGCCCGCTTCGACGATCTCGCCGCCATCCATCACGACGACGACATCCGCCACTTCCTTCGCAAAGCCCATTTCGTGCGTGACGACGAGCATCGTCATGCCTTCGGCGGCGAGCAGCTTCATCACCTGCAGCACTTCGCCGACGAGTTCCGGATCGAGTGCCGACGTGGGTTCGTCGAACAGCATGACGCGTGGCTGCATGGCGAGCGCGCGGGCAATCGCGACGCGTTGCTTCTGTCCGCCCGAAAGACTCGCGGGCATCGCATGCGCCTTGTGTTCGAGGCCGACCTTCTTGAGCAGCGCGAGCGCGGCTGTTTCGGCATCGGCTTTCGACACGCCGCGCAGCATGCGCGGGCCGACCGTGATGTTGTGCAGCACCGACAGATGCGGGAACAGATTGAACGACTGGAACACCATGCCGACTTCGGTGCGCAACGCGTTGAGCGCACGCTCCTTGAGCATCGTGCCGTGATCGACGAGCCGATGTCCGCAGATATCGACCGTGCCGCGTTCCGGCTGTTCGAGACCGTTGCAGCAGCGCAGAAACGTGCTCTTGCCGGAGCCGCTCGGTCCGATCACGACGACGACCTGGCTCGGCTGAATATCGAAGTCGATGCCGTTCAGGACGCGATGCGTGCCGAAGGACTTGGTGAGTTCGCGAATGCTGACGATGGGTTGAGCGCTGTTCATTGCACCATGCCTCCTGCGCGCAGCCGACGCTCGACGCGATGAAGAATGTAGTTGGTCGTCTGGGTGAGCACGAGGTAGACGAGCGCGATCACGATATACACCTCGAGCGACCGGTAGGAGACGCTGATGATCTTCTGTCCTTCGTGCATCAGATCGTGGATGGTCAACAGCGACACCAGCGCCGAGTTCTTGATCAACGCGATGAACTCGTTGCCGAGCGGCGGAATCATGCGCACGATGGCCTGCGGCAGGATGATCGCGCGCATCGCCTGTCCGGACGACATGCCGATGGAGCGCGCCGCTTCCGTCTGGCCGCGATCCACTGATTGAATTGCGCCGCGCACGATCTCCGACACATACGCCGCCGAATACAGCCCGAGCCCGAGCATGCCGCAGACGAACGCGGGCAGCAGGATATCGAACTGCGGCAGGCCGAAGAACAGCAGGAACAGCTGCACGAGCAGCGGCGTGCCGCGGAAAAAGATCAGGTAGGCGGTGCAGAAACCGTAGACCAGCCGGCGCTGCGGCGCGAGCCGGCCGATGCCGATCAGAAGCCCGAGCAGGCACGACAGCACGAGCGCGGCGGCGGTCACTTCCACCGTGACCAGCGCGCCGTGCGCGATGTCGGCCCAGCCGGCGACGGCGGGAGTGAAGTCGAGTTGCATGGATCAGGTCCGTGGGCTTACTTGGCGCTGGCGGTCGTGGCGGTCGTGCTGAACCACTTCTTGACGATGGCGTCGTAGGTGCCGTCGGCCTTGATCTTCGCGAGCGCGGCGTTCATCTGGTCGCGCAGTTGCGGCTCGTCCTTGCGCACGGCGATGCCATACGCTTCCGTCGTCAGCTCCTTGTCGAGCACGCGGAAACCGGGGCGGGTGCGCACGAACTGGAACGCGGCGGGCTTGCCCGTGACGGCGGCATCCGCGCGGCCGATGCCGACGAGATCGAACATTTCCTGGTTCTTTTCCACTTCCACGCGCTGCACTTGCGGATAGTTGTCGCGCAGGAAGTTCACGGATTTCGTGCCCACCTGGACCGTCACCCTCTTGCCGTTGAGATCGGCGAGGGTCTTGATCGGCGAATCGGCCTTCACCAGCGCCGAGAGACCGCCCGCGAAGTACGACTGCGTGAAGTCGACCACCTGCGAGCGTTCCGGCGTGATGTAGATGCCGGAGATGGCGGCATCGAAACGGCGCGCGACGAGACCGGGGATCAGCCCCTTGAAGTCGATGTCGGTCCACTGGACCGTCTTGCCCATCGCCTTCGCCAGCGCGTTCATGATGTCGATGTCGAAGCCGGTGCGCTGGCCCTTGTCGACGAATTCCATCGGCGGGAAGGTGGCGTCGGTGGCAACGTTCAGCACCTTCGAGTCGTCTGCGGCGGCGCTGCCGGGCAGCACGGCGGCCATGATCGCAAAGCCGAGGCTCGCGGCGGTAAAGAGGGTCTTGAGTTTCATCGTGTGGGCTCCGGGTGTGGTTCGGTTTTTGTAGCGGGTCAGTTGGACTGCAATTGAGTCGAAATGGCGTTGGCGGTGCGTACGGTCCAGTCGGCGAGTTGCTGCTCGCGGCCGGCGGCGCGCGAGGAGGGCGCCATCAGCGTGATCGATGCGCTCGCGCCGCTGTTGCCGCGCGTCGGACGCCGGAACACGGGGGCGCTCACGCCCCAGACGCCGATATCGATCTCGCTGTCGCTGACCGCGTAGCCGCGCGCGCGAATGGCGTCGAGTTCGGCTTCGAGGGCGGCGCGCGCGGCGGGGTCGTCGGCGAACTGGCGTTCGAGGGTTTCGGCGCGGGTCTTGTCGGCCATGAAGGCGAGCAGCGATTTCGCCGATGCCCCCGCACGCAGCGGCACGGCACGGCCCTTCTCGAAGGAACAACGCAGCGAGTGTGTGCTCTCGATCATTTCCAGGCAGATCACCTGGTCGTTCACGGCGACGATGAGGCCGACGCTTTCCTGCGTCGCGCGGGAGAGTTGCAGCATGCTGTCGCGACTGGCTTCGACGAGCATCGAGTTGACGTCGAAGCCGAGCGCGAGCTGGAGACTGATGGGACCGGGCGCGTAGTAGCCGGAGTCTTCCGAGACGAAGCCCCAGCGCTTGAGCAGCGCGACTTGCCGGTAGAGCGTGCTTTGCGCGAGACCGGTGGCGCCGAGCATGTCCTTCACGGACATGGCCTTGCCGTGGCTGGCGAGTGCGCTCAGCACGAGCAGCAGGCGCTCGGCCCCGATGACGCTGGATTCCTTATTCACGGTTTTGATGGTTGGTTGAAGCGATGGCGATGGGGAGAGAATGCCACGCGGCTCCCGCTGGACAAAAATCGGTTTCTCAGGCAGTGAGAATGTGATTATGGGGTTAACCCGAGTAATGAAGCAGGTCAAGTTGGCCGGAAGGGCTATCCTTGACGCATAAATCGTCGCGCTATACTTCCCGCAGGTTTTTCCCATCCGCCAAGCAGAGCCGTGGTTCTGCGTCAGCAATCGCCGCCCGGACCATGCTCATTTCTCGACTCGAACTAAAGAACTGGCGAAATTTCAGGCATGTCGACGTTCCACTGAGAACCCGGACTTTCGTGATTGGCGCTAACGCGTCAGGAAAGTCGAACCTGCTGGACGTCTTGCGGTTTATGGGAGACATCTGCAAAACCGCAGGCGGTGGGCTGCAAAAGGCAATTGAAGATCGAGGTGGCTTGACGAAACTCCGTTGCCTTCAGGCGCGTACGGACCATGAAGTCGAGATCCATGTGGAAATCTCGAAAGATGCTGATTCGACTCCCATCTGGGAATACACGCTTGCGTTCAAGCCCGAAGGCAAGGGATTGCATCGCGTTCTGGTTACGCGGGAAATCGTCAAGCGGGCAGGGCGATCCACACCTGTTCTCAATCGGCCGGATATCGATGATAAAAAAGATGTCCTGCGACGGACGCAAACGGCGATCGAACAAATCAATTCGAATTCCGAGTTTCGCGAAGTTGCAGATTTCTTCCGCGAAACAACTTATCTTCATTTGATCCCGCAGTTACTCAAGCATGACGAGATTGGCGCACGCATAGCCGAGGGCGATCCTTTCGGGCAGGGTTTATTGCAGCGCATTGCAAAGACACCCAAGCCGACACGGGATGCGCGTTTGCGTCGAATAGCGCAGTCTCTGGCAAAAGCGGTTCCTCAGTTCGATCAACTCAAGTACGAACAGGACAAGAACACCGGGCATCCTCATCTGCTCGCGTCTTACCAGCATTGGCGTAGTCACGGCGCATGGGAGCGAGAAGATCAGTTTTCGGATGGAGCGCTTCGGCTGTTGGGGCTTTTGTGGATGTTGCAGGAGAGCGCTTCGCTGCTGTTATTGGAGGAGCCGGAGCTTTCCTTGAATGACGCAATCGTGGGTCACATTCCGTTGATGATCGATCGAGTCTTGCGCAAGCAGAAAGCCTTTGAACGACAGGTGATCGTCACAACCCATAGCAAGGCTTTGTTGAGCAATCCGCTTGATGGCAGGGCCATTCTGCTATTGCAGCCAACGAGCGACGGCACGGTCGCCCGGGTAGCGGATGACACCGAACTCAAACTGATGTCACAGGGACTCTCTCCGGCAGAGGTTTTATTGCCCAAGACCCGTCCGCAAGATATCGATCAGCTTGGGTTATTCGCATGACGCATTCCGTGTTTGTCGTAGGCGAAGACGAATTGTGCTGCGCACTCGCGGATGCCTTGATCGCGCAGAGCGGGATAGCGTCTCGTGTTCAGCAAAGAATCGTCGTGGGCGGCGCCGCTCCGTTCCGGAAGAAGATCTCCGCGATGAACGAGGTGGCAAGGAACGTGATGCCGGTATTGATGGTGGCCGATGCGGATCAGGCACCGTGCGTGGTTGCACAACGCAACGCATGGCTCCCACCCAATGCCAGCAACAGGCTTTCGATGCGGCTGGCGGTCAAGGAAGCGGAGGCCTGGGTGCTTGCCGACCACATCGGCTTTTCAAGGTTTGCCGCCGTGAGCAAGGATCTGTTTCCAGCGCTGCCGGAAACAGACGTGGATCCGAAGCAAAGGCTTCTGTCGCTTGTGAAGAAGAGCAAGCGGCGCGAGTTGCGGGACGAGATGCTGCCCGGAAAAGGAGCGACCTCGCCGGTGGGCCTGGGCTACAACGTTCACATGACGGATTTCGTCAGGAACCACTGGAGTGTCGGGGCGGGCAGTTGCGCGGGCGCCGAGCCTGGCCCGCGCCGTGCCGCGCGTGGCTGCATTGCTGCAATGTGCCCGGGGAGCGCGAAGCGCGTCGAGATCAGGTGATCGTTTCCCCTGACCCGACGCGGGCGACAATTACACCCCCACCGTCTCCCCCACCCGCGCCACCGGCCCCTGCCCGGTCTGATGCCGCGACCTCCCCGAACTCAAATAATCCGCGATCGAATCCTGCGTGATCTCGCCGACGTAATGCCCATCGGCATCCAGCACCGGCATCCACGACGACCGGAACTGATACATCTTCGACAGCACGATCCGCAAATTGTCATCCGGCGACACAGTCGCCTGAAACTGCGTGAGCTTGTCGCCGCATACGCCTTGCGCCCCACGCGCCGCGCGCCGCGACACGAGTCCGAGCGCATGCCGCTCGCCATCCAGCACGGTCAGATAGCGGCTATCGCTTTCATCCATCAGCGCGAACGCATCGGCCAGCGGCGTCTCGGCGCGCACGGTATCGGGCTGCGTCGCGGCGTCCCCGGCCTTGACGAGCAACAGCCGCTTCAGCGTGCTGTCAGCGCCGACGAACTGCCCCACGAACTCATCACGCGGATGCGCCAGCAAGGTATCCGGATGATCGTATTGCACGAGCTTGCCGCGCCGGAACACGGCCACGCGGTCGCCCAGCTTGATCGCTTCGTCGATATCGTGGCTCACCATGATCACGGTCTTCTTCAACTGGCGCTGCATCGCGAAGAATTCGTTCTGGATGCTCTCGCGGTTGATCGGATCCACCGCGCCGAACGGCTCGTCCATCAGCAGCACGGGCGGATCAGCGGCCAGCGCGCGGATCACGCCGATGCGCTGCTGCTGCCCGCCCGACAACTCGCGCGGATAGCGCTTCAGGTACAGCTTCGGATCGAGCGCGACCATCGACATCAGTTCGGTCGCGCGCTCGGCGCAGCGCTTCTTGTCCCAGCCGAGCAGGCGCGGCACGATCACGATGTTCTCTTCGATCGTCATGTTCGGAAACAGGCCGATCTGCTGGATCACGTAGCCGATATGCCGGCGCAGGTCCACTTCATTGAGCCCGGACGTATCTTCGCCGTTGATCAGCACGCGTCCCGAAGTCGGCTCGATCAAACGATTGATCATCTTGAGCGTCGTGGTCTTGCCGCAACCGGACGGGCCGAGGAACACGCAGATCTCGCCCTCTTCAACCTTGAGGCTCACCGAGTCGACGGCGTTCACTTTCTGGCCGTCCTTCTGCGTGAAAGTCTTGGTCAGGCGGTCGAGTTCGATCATGTCTTTTGCACTCCCTTCGGTGTCAATACACGCTGCAATGCCTGCAGCAGCAAGTCGGCGACGATCGCGAGCAGGCTCACGAGCACGGCGCCCACCAGCAGTTTCATCATGCTGCTCTGGCCGATCGCGCGCACGATCAGCGAGCCCAGTCCCCCCGCGCCGATCACGGCGGCAATCGTCATCACGCCGATGTTCATCACCACGGCGGTGCGCACGCCGCCGAGAATCACCGGCACGGCCAGCGGCAGTTCCACGAGACGCAGCCGTTGCCACGCCGTCATGCCGATGCCGATCCCCGCTTCCTTGATGCCCGCTTCCACGTTGCGCAGCGCGAGATAGGTGTTGCGCATGATCGGCAGCAACGAGTACAGGAACACGGCGGTGATCGCCGGCACCGCGCCGATGCCTTCGCCGAAGCGCGAAAACACCGGGATCATCAAGCCGAACAGCGCGATGGACGGCAGCGTCAGGATGATGGTCGCCACGCCGAGCAGCGGGCCGGCAAGCCACGGATAGCGATTCATCACAATGCCGAGCGGCACGCCCGCGATGATCGCGCAGCCCACGGCCAGTCCCACCAGATAGCAATGCTGCAAGGTCAGTTGCAGCAGTTCGGGCCAGTTGGCGCTCAGATAGTCGGTCAGACTCATCGTTCAATTTCCTCCGTCTTCAAGGCAGCTTGTGCGCGCGCAGAAACTCGCTCGCGACCGCCTGCACCGACTTGCCATCGATATCGACCTGCTTGTTCATCTCCAGCATCGCGTCGTTGTCGAGTACGGCGGACAGCGCGTTCAGCTGTTCGGCAAGCTTGGGGTTCTGCTGCAACACCGTCGCGCGCACCACAGGCGTGGCGTTGTACGGCGGGAAGAAGTGAAGATCGTCTTCGAGCGGCACGATGCCGAAGCCCTTCACGCGGCCATCGGTGGTGTAGACGAGACCGATGGTCAACTGGTTGTTATGCAGCGCCGTGTAGACCAGTCCCGAATCCATCTGCCTTGTCTCGGCGCGGCTGAAGTGCAGGTCGTAGGCGGCTTCCAGCGGCTTCAGTCCATCGGGACGATTCGCGAATTCCGCATCCATGCCGAACACGTGGCGCGTGCCTTTCGGGTCGCGCTTGAGTTGCTCCGACAACTGCGAGATCGTGCGGATGCCCGACTTGCGCGCAGCTTCGGCCGGAAGGCCGAGTGCATACGTATTGTTCAAGGGCGACTTGTTCAGCCACACGAGCCCTTCCTTGGCGTCGAGATCCTTGACGCGCTGGTACATCTCGTCGGGCGACATCTTGTCCTTCAGCTTGTGATAGACGAGCGCGGCCGTGCCGGTGTATTCCCAGGTGAGATCGACCTGGCCGTTTTCCTGCGCGCTGCGCAGGAGCACGCTGCCGAGACCGGTGCGCGCGTCGATCGTATAGCCGCGCGCCCGCAGATACTGCGATGTGATCTCGGCCAGCACATACTGCTCGGTGAAGTTCTTGCCGCCGACGACGAGATTCGCCGCCAGCACCGGCACACTCGCGCAGGCGCTCAGCGCAACGGCGGCGAACGCAGTGCGGAGAAAGCGGGAAAGCCTCATGGCGTCACCTCGCTGCCGTTGGTCCAGCGCCGGCTTGCGGCGGACACGATGGCGTCGAGCAGCAGCGCGAGGATCGCGGTGCCCGCCGCGCCGAGCAGCAGCATCTGGTTGTCGTTCAGATAGATGCCGGGGAAGATCAGCGTGCCGAGACTGTCCGCGCCGATCAGATAGGCGAGCGGCGCCGTGCCCACGTTGATCGCGAGCGCGGTGCGCACGCCGCCCACGATGATCGGCATCGCGTTGGGCAACTCCACGCGCATCAGCGACTGCATGCCCGTCATGCCGATGCCGCGCGCCGCTTCGAGCAGCGAGGCGGGCACGTTCTTCATGCCTTCGTAGGTGTTGCGCGTGATCGGCAGCAGCGAGGCCAGGAACAGCGCGATGACGGCGGGCGTATCGCCGATGCCGAAGATGCCCAGCGCGATGGCGAGCACCGCGAGCGAAGGCACCGTGTTGCCGATGTTGAAGATCTGCATGAAGCCTTCCGCCTGCCGCGCGAGGGCGGGGCGGCTGAGCGCCACGCCCGCGGGGATGCCGATGACGATGGCAAGCGTCATCGAAATGCCCACGAGCAGTAGGTGACGGCCCGTGTAGTAGGCGAGATCGCCGGAGTATTTATGCCAGGTACTGGCGTCGATGGCGCGCGTCAGCAACACGGCCACGAGTACGATTGCCAGCAGGCTGCCCAGGATTTGGACAGTGCGTCGGGACATGGAAAGGGTCTCCTTGTTCGAGGGGCGAGCGTGGTGAATACACGCTGCGTCGTGCGCCGCTGCCGACAGACGCGGGCGCCGAATGGGAGCTGGTTACAGCCGGAATGGAAAGAATGAGCGCGAAGGCGCTGGCCACTCGCCGCTCAGCAAGGCTGGGCGAGGGTTGAACCAAAAGTGAGGTGTCGGCGTCTCCGTTTGGGCAATTGACGAGCCTCTGAACGAGGCGGCGAACAGAAAGCCATTAGCAAGCGATGTGCCCACTAGCAAAAAATGTGCTGAAAGCGCTCAATTTGAACGTTCTTGTGCCGTTGTAGCGTGATGCGTCACACTAATGACAAACCGGCGATGGCACCAGCGTGCGTATGACGACCTCCGTATCGGACGATCCTTCCGGCATCCTGCTGACAGAACAGCGCGATTCCGCGCTGCAGACCCTGTGCCGTCTGGCTCGCACGCATTTCCAGGTGGCCAGCGTGGCCATTGCGGTTCAGGATCAGGATCGTCACGGTGAAACGTGCCTCGTCTTCGACGGCGCGCCCGTCTTTCAACTTCCCGACGCTTCTACCGACAATGCACCCACATGCATCGTCGCCTCATGCGATCTGACCGATGCCTCGGGACGTGCCGTGGGCATGCTCGCCCTGATTGATCCCGCGCCGCGTACCTTCGACACAACCCACACGACCTTCCTCCGCGATCTCGCGAAACTCGCCGAACACGCGATCGCCACGGCGGAACAAGGCGAGCGGCTGCACCGCCGGATCGGCAGGATGAAGGAGGACGGCGAGCTGACTTCGCTTGCGCTCTCGGGCAGCGGGACGGGCGTGTGGGACCGCAACGTCATGACCGGCGAGATCCATTATTCGCCCGACTGGCATGCGTTGATCGGCTATGAACCGCATGAGTTGAGCAACCGGATCGAGGATGCGGTCGAGCGTCTGCATGCCGATGACCGTGACTACGTGAAGGCCGCGATGCAGGCGCATTTCGACGGCAACACGCCGAGCTATGCCGTCGAACACCGGATCCGCTGCAAGGACGGCAGCTACAAATGGATCTGCAGCCGGGGCAAGGTAGTCAGCCGCGACGGCAGCGGCCGCGCGCTGCGCATGGTCGGCACGACGACCGACATCACCGCTCTGCGCGAACTGGCGCAGCGCTTGCAGCACTCCATCGACCTGGTGACGAATCTCACGCATCAGGTGCCCGGACTCGTGTTCCAGATGCACCAGTCGCCCGATGGCCAGTGCCGCTTCTCCTACGCAAGCGACGGCATCCGCGAGATCTACGAACTGGCGCCCGAGGACCTCCAGCGGGACGCCCACGCGATCGATGCGTTGATCGATCCACGCGATCTCGCCGCCTATCGGGCGTCGCAGCGGGCCTCCGCCGCCAGTCTGACGCCATGGCGGCTCGAATATCGCGTCAATCTTCCGCGTCAGGGATTGCGCTGGCGCGAAGGCGAGGCGCGGCCGCAGCGCGGCGCGGACGGCAGCACCGTATGGCACGGCTTCATCACGGACGCGACCGAACGCAAGCGCATCGAGGCGGAGCTTCAGTCGCTGGCGACCACGGACCATCTGACGCAGTTGTCGAACCGGCGTGAATTCGTGAGCCAGAGCCAGGCCGTGCTCGACGCGTTCCGGCAGCGCGTGCTGTCATGCGCATCGACCTTGCTGCTCGACCTCGATCACTTCAAGGTGCTGAACGACCGCTGGGGACATTCGCTCGGCGACCGCGCGCTCGCACATTTCGCGGCACTCTTGCGCGCGGCGGTGGAGCAGGGCGCCATCGTCGCGCGCATCGGCGGCGAGGAGTTTGCTGTGCTCTTGCCCGGCGCGGACATCGAGTCCGCCCGCGCGCTGGCCGGGCGCCTGCAGGCCCGGCTCCACGCCACGCCGCTCCTGCATGGCGATGAGCGGATCGCGATGACCGTGAGCATCGGCATCGATTCGATGCTGATCACGGATATCGAAGCGGCGCAAACGCTGTCACGCGCCGACATCGCGCTGTATGGCGCGAAGAAGCGCGGCCGCAACCGGATCGAGGTGTACAGGAACGCGGCGCGGCCGGACATCGATGTGATTGCCGGCGTGAGCTGAACGCAGCGCTTCAAAGGACGATAGCGTCCACTCTTTGTCCGCTTCACATGCGGAATATCCCTGCTTTTCCAGCACTCGAACGGTCATGACTGCCTTAAACTAGACGGCCGTTCGCCGCCGCGTGCGCCGCCGGATCAAGCCTGGAACAAGAACTCATTTGATGACTCAGCCTCTCGACTCTGATGCGCAACGCATGGCCGCGCTCGTGCGCCATGACGTGCTCGATACGCCGCGTGAATCCGCCTTCGATGACATCGCCAGCCTCGCCGCCTCGATCTGCGGCGCGCCCATCGCGCTGATCAACTTCATCGCGGCGGATCGTCAGTTCATCAAGGCTGAAGTCGGTCTCGGCGAGCACGCGGCTTCGTTTGAAAGCCCGTTCTGCACACAGGCGCTGCGGGAAGCCGGGTTTTTCCAGATCTCCGATGCCCTCGACGATCCGCGCTTCGCCGGTCATCCGCTCGTGACCGGTGCGCCGCACGTGCGCTTCTATGCAGGCGCGCTCCTGACAAGCGCCGAGGGACTTCCGCTCGGCACGCTCTGCGTGATGGACCCTGCGCCACGCAGTCTCGACGCAACCCAGCAGCAGGCGCTGCGCATGCTCGCGCGCCAGGCCATGGCGGCGCTGGAACTGAAGCGCGCCACGAAAGACGCGGAGGCGTATCGGGTGCGGTATGGCGCGCTGTTCCATGCCATCGATGACGGCTTCTGCACGATCGAGTTCTTCGACGGTCCGCATGGCCCGTTGAGCGACTACGCGCACATCGAGGCGAACCCGGGTTACCAGCGGCACACGGGAATTGCGGACATCGTCGGCAAGACCTTGCGCGAAGTCGATCCCACCGATGCGGACCAATGGATCGAACTGTATGGCGGCGTGTTGCGTACCGGCATCCCCGCACGGTTCGAGCGCTATTTCATCAGCGCGGGACGGCACATCGAAGTGTCGGCGACCCGCGTCGAGCCGCCGAGCCTGCGGCAAGTGTCGGTGCTGTTTCGCGACATCTCGGCGCGCAAGAAGGCCGAAGCCGCGTTGCGCGCCAGCGAGGCGCTCGCGCGGCAGAACATCGAGCGGGTGCAACTGGCGCTCGCAGCGGGCGCGATCATCGGCACCTGGTTCTGGGACTTGCCGAGCGACCGCTTTACCGTCGACGCAGCTTTCGCGCATTCATTCGGTCTCGATCCCGCGCAAGGATATGAAGGCCTGAGCCTCGCGCAAGTGATTGCGAACGTGCATCCCGACGACCGCGACGGTCTCACAAAAGCATTGAGCGAAGCGCTGCAACGCGGCGGTCACTATGCGTATCAGTATCGCGTGCAGCGCGCGGACGGACGCTATTACTGGATCGAAGCAAATGGCCGTGTGGATCACGGTGCCGACGGCACGCCATTGAGATTCCCGGGCGTGCTGCTGGACGCCGAGCAGCGCCGCACCGTGGAAGCAGAACGCGATCGCGCGGCCGCGTCGCTGCGCGCGCTGAACGAGACGCTCGAACAGCGCGTCGCCGCGCGCACCGCCGAACTGATGCGCGCAGAAGAACAACTGCGACAAGCGCAGAAGATGGAAGCCGTCGGGCAACTCACGGGCGGCCTGGCGCACGACTTCAACAATCTGCTGGCGGGTGTATCGGGCTCGCTGCAATTGCTGAGCATTCGCCTGAGCCAGGGACGTGTCGCCGACGTCGACAAATACGTCGTGGCCGCGCAGGGCGCGGTGCGGCGTGCGGCCGCGCTGACGCATCGCTTGCTGGCATTTTCACGCCAGCAGACGCTCGACCCGCGTTCCACCGACGTCAATGCGCTCGTCAACGGCATGACCGATATGATCCAGCGTACGGTCGGGCCGGGCATCCGGGTGGAGGCGGTCGGCGCGGCCGGCCTGTGGCCCGCGCTCGTCGATGCCGGGCAACTCGAGAACGCGCTGCTCAACCTGTGCATCAACGCGCGGGATGCGATGCCGGACGGCGGCGCCATCACGGTGGAGACGGCCAACAAGTGGATCGACCACACCGCCGCGCACACTCACGACATGCCCGAAGGACAGTTCCTGTCGCTCTGCGTGACCGACACCGGCACGGGCATGACGCCCGACATCGTCGCGAAGGCCTTTGATCCGTTCTTCACGACCAAGCCCATCGGCATGGGCACCGGACTCGGCCTGTCGATGATCTATGGCTTCGCGAAGCAGTCGGGCGGACAGGTGCGCATCTATTCGGAGCCGGGGCAGGGCACGACGGTATGCATCTATCTGCCGCGCTTCTACGGCGACGTCGCGCGCGACCTGCCCGATCACGACGCCACGCCCATCTCGGGCGCGGAGAGCGGCGAGACCGTGCTGATCGTCGATGACGAACCAAGCGTTCGCATGCTCATCACCGACGTGCTGGAAGAGCACGGCTATACCGTCATTGAAGCGGCCGACAGCGTGGCGGGCCTCAAGGTGCTGCAATCGAATGTGCGCATCGACCTGCTCATCAGCGACGTGGGTCTGCCCGGGGGCATGAACGGCCGTCAGATGGCGGATGCGGCGCGCGCGTCGCGGCCCGATCTGAAGGTGCTCTTCATCACCGGCTATGCGGAGAATTCGGTGATCGGCAATGGCCGCCTCGACCCCGGCATGCAGGTTCTGACCAAGCCGTTCGCGCTGGAAACGCTTGCCGAGAAAGTCAGGCAACTCGTCGACGGTTGAGTGCGGCGCCGTCTTTGCCGCACGCGGCCTTGTGATGGTGATCGCGCTATTTCCTGAACAGTCCGCCCGACTGTTCATTTCGGTTTGATCTCGTTGCTCCCTTATCGCTTCCGCCCATAAGCTGGCCGCGCTTGTCGTGACCAACGTGGGTACATGACGCGAAAACTTCATTCATGAGGGAAGCATGGAGGCACCGCAATACATGAAAGCACGATCGAAACTTGTGAAATGGATGACCGGATTGTTGCTCGGCCAGAGCATCCTTTATGGCGGCGCGGCGATGGCGCAATCGAACACGGATGCGTATTTTGCGGTGCCCGATAGCTACGCCGCTTTTGACTTTGCAACCTGGCAGCCGTTGTGGATGAGTCAGGCGAACGGCACCCCGCTGGCGGTCAAGGCCATCAACCTGCCCGACGGATTTCCCGGCGGTTCGACCGGTTACCAGGTGCTCTACAAATCCACCGCCGGCGGCAAGCCCGTCACGGTCGTCACCACGCTGGTCCTGCCGCCGGCGGCTTCGGCCAGCGCCCTTGGCGGCCTGACATCGAAGAAGGGCACGCCGCTCATTTCCATCCAATATCCGGAGGATGATCTCGTCACGACGTCGCAGCCGTCCTATGTGCTTCTGAACGACACGGACCCGGCCAGCGTATATGCCGCGATAGCCGCGCCGATGCTCGACGGCGGCATCGCGATTGCCTTTCCCGATCACGAGGGGCCGAACTCCGAGTTCGATGTCGGTCAACAGATGGGACCAGCCGTCCTCGACGGCGCACAGGCCGTTCTGAACTGCGCTGAAGGAGCGGGAGGCTGCACCGGCATCACGCCCGCGTCCGCAGGCGGGCTGACGGCAACGAGCCCCGTAGGCTTGCTCGGCTACTCCGGCGGCGGCGGCGCCTCGACCTGGGCCGCGGTGCTGCACGGAAGCTATGCGCCCAGGCTCAACGTGGTCGGCGCCGCGCTCGGAGCGAGCTCGAATTCTGATCTATCCACGATCGTCACCGGACTGGATGGGACCGCGGAGGGAGGCCTCGCTTATGCCGCGATCGTCGCCATGGGGCGGTACGATCCGGTGAATTACACCTCCTTCAAACGCGCCGTGACCGGCGCTGCTGCAACCGTGTTCAGTTGCATGGACACGTCCGCCGCGCCGTCTTCCTGTTCTGCCACAGGATCCTATCCGGCCTTTCTGCCCACCTTGAACGCGAGCGGCCTGGGCTATCTGAATGCCATGTTGACGGCCAACAGCGTGAACGGCACGGCATACGCGCCCGATATGCCGACGCTCGTGTACTACGACATCGGCGATACGCTGATCCCGTCGTCGACCGACTTCAGGATGATCCAGTCTTTCTGCAAGGCACGAGCCACCGTGCAGGTGCTGCAAAGTCAGGTCAGCCTGTTCCCCAGTCAACAGGTGCATGACGCCGCGGCTTACGCGTTCAGCGTGCCCACCAACTATCCACTCCTGTTCCTGGTGCATCGATTCCTCGAATACTACGCAGGTCAGGCCTACGCGGGGCGCAACGACTGCGCTTCATTCGCCATGCTCAAAGCTGCGCCCGCTGGAACATACCCCGGCCAGGCGCCGCTGGTGAACTGAGGCAACGCGTAATGCCTTGCGGTTTCAGGTCCGGGCAGGTTCATCGAACGAGCCTGTCTGGACCTCGCCCGCGCGCACATAGCGCGCGATCAGCACGCCGCCCGGTGTGTGGACCATGTGCGTCAACTCGAAGGCCCGCGTCTGTGCGTCGTCGCCGAACAGGCGTCGGCCCCGTCCGAGCATGACCGGGAAGGTCAGCAGGCTGAGCTCGTCCACCAGGCCGGCCGCGAGCAGTTGGCGCACCATGTCGCCGCTTCCAAAGGTCAGAAGGTCTGCGCCTTCCTGCGTCTTGAGCGCACGGACTGCTGCGGGCAGGTCGCCGTCCAACGCGCGGCTGTTATGCCAGCCGAGGCCGCTCCTCCGATGCGTGGCGACGTGCTTCGGCACCCCGTTGAATTTCTCCGCGAGCGCATGACTGGGGGCGTCAGGCGGCACGTGCGGCCAATGCGACGCGAAGATGTCATAGGTGCGCCGCCCGAGCAGCAGTTCAAAGGGCTTCGCGAGCAAGCGCTGCACGTTCTCGCCGATGGCGGGATCGGCATAAGGAACGATCCAGCCTCCCAGGCGGAAGCCGCCGCTGATGTCCTCGTTCGGACCGCCGGGCGCCTGCATGACGCCGTCCAGACTGCTGAATGCCGAAACCGTGAGTGTGCGCATCGTGTTCTCCAGGGTGATGCCGATACGACGAACGAGGCGTGCGCAAATCGACAGGCGTTATCCGGAATGAAACGAGAATTTTCTTTGCGGGATTCGGCGATCTGATTCGGCGAATAATCAATTCGCACGATTAGCACGCACCGCCTGCGATTCAATTTCAATCACGCATTTGTAATTCTTCGAAATCCAGGTTCGGAATTTAGGCGACGGATTTTCAATATAAATACCGTTAAACGATCGCTGCATGTGCGTCACTTATTTGATCGGAGGCTATGCGCCCATTCAAGGCGTTTTCGGCATTTGAAGAATCAGAGAACCAAATCGGCTTCAATCAAAGTGTTTATTGCGCGATCGAAATTTAACAGTAGGAGCTTCCATGAAAATCAGCGTCTCTCTGGCCGGTTTATCCGTCACCTTGCTCACGGCCGGCCTGATCACCGGCTGCGGCGATTCTGACAGCAACAGTGGGTTATCTTCTCCGCCTGGTGCGCCGTCGGGCAGCGCGCCGTCCGTCAGTGTCTTCGCCGGGCAGCTCAACACGGCAGGTTCCGCAGGCGGCTCGCTCAGCAACGCCCAATTCGACGAACCGATGGGCCTCGCTGCTGACAAATCCGGAAACATCTATGTCGCGGATGAGAGTGCCGAAACGATCAGCAAGATCTCGAACGGGAGCATCTCGATTTTTGCCGGGACGGCCTATCAGCAAGGCTCGTCCGATGGCGCCGGCTCCGCGGCACGGTTCGAGGCGCCGCAGGAACTGGCCATCGATCCATCCGGCAATCTATATCTGACCGACGGGGTGCCGAATTCCGATGCGGCGACTGTCAGAAAGATCACGCCCTCCGGCCAGGTCAGCACGATCATCGATCCGGCCACCGGCCAGGCCTTGCAAACCAATGGCAGCGTGGCGATTGCCGCGGATGCGCAGTCGAACGTCTATATTTTCATGACCAATCGGTCGACGGGCGCCGTGCAACTCACGCAGGTCACCCCTGCTGGCGCGGTCAATCCGGTCACGCTGACGAGCACCTCGGCTGCCCCCGTGCTGCTGATCAATCCGCAGGCGCTCGCGGTGGATGCGTCGAACAATCTCTATATCTCCGACGACGACATCAATGGCGCGGCAGGGGCGTTGTACAAGGTGTCGCTCAACGGCTCGGCGGGGCAGGCAACGCTCCTTGCCGGCTCGGTAGTCAGTTCCGGGGCGAGCGACGGCACCGGCGCGCTTGCTACCTTCAACGGTCTGGACGACCTGGCAATCGACAGCAGCGGCAATATCTATGCAGAGGACTTCTTCAATCAGACGATCCGCGAGATCACGCCGGCGGGTGTGGTGACGACCTTCGCGGGTATCGCGGGCCAGTCCGCGCTGAACCTTGGCCAGTTGCCGCAGCCGCTGCCGTCTCTCGACGGATTGGCGATTATCGGATCGACGCTCTACATGTCCGCACCTGACAACAGCGTCGTGTTGCAGATTGCGCCGCTCTGAAGGCTTCAGCGAAACTGCCCCTCGGCCTTGCCGACCAGTTCGTCCCGCAACAACCGCGCGCCGGGCGACAGCGGCGCCCCGCGCGGGGTGACGAGTTCATAGGGTTCGCTGCGGGACGTGAACGACAGCGGCAGGATGCGTGTGGCTTCGTGCTGCACGAAGAACTGCGCGACGTCGATGGACACCAGCGCCACGAACGAAGGATTGTCCTGGAGCAGGCTCAGCGTCGCGAAGGCGGACGTGGTTTCCAGCAGGCTCGAAGGAAAGCGGATGCCGGCCTGCTGGAATTCGCGTTCCAGCAGCACGCGCATGGGCATGTTGGCGCGATAGACGACCCATCGGTACACCGCCAGGTCCTTGAGCGTCAGCTTCTTCGCCTTGCGTAACGGATGCTGCACGTTCGCGACTACCGCGAGCGTCTCCTCCTGCAAGACGAGGCTTTCATACATGTCCGGATGCTGGCTCACCGAGGTTCGGCAGATGGCGAGGTCCAGCCTTCCCGCGTCGATGAGACCGAGCAGCGTCTCGCTGGCGTCCTCGATGATCTCCACCGACATCTCCGGCTGACGCGCGATGAGCGCGGACACGGCCCGTGTCAGCAAGGGCACGGCGCCCATGATGACGCCGACCGCGACGCGTCCGCCATGCCCGCGCAGAATGCCGGCGATCTCTTCCCGCATGTGCGACAGGTCCGTGTAGATCAGCCGCGCATAGCGGATCGCGCAGTGTCCCACTTCATTCGCTTCGAGTCCGCGCCGCGTGCGCGTGAACAGCGCCGTGCCGAACGTGGTTTCGATTTCCTGAAGCGCCTTGCTCGCGCCCGGTTGGGTCAGTCCGACCTGATTGGCCGCTTTCAGGAGTGAGCCGTGGTCGCTCAGCGCCACCAGCAGCCGCAACTGCTTGAGGTGAAGGCGCGAGGCAATGGAGTTGAGCGTGGGCGTCATGTGACTTGAGCGCGAGTTATACCAGCATAAAAACTTCTCAATTTTGCTCCCTGGCGCGGCTCTCTATACTGCGGCGAAAGAACCCATAAAACAGTGCGCTTCGGCCATTTACAGGTAACGGGCGGCGTAGTTCGAACGCCCGTCGAGCATCGGTCAACTATAACCGAAGGTCATTCATCATGTCTCTCATCAACTACGTAACCCAGATCCAGTTCGACTTCGGCGCGGTAAATCTGCTGAAGAGCGAATGCGAACGTCTTGCGATCCGACGCCCGTTGATTGTCACCGACCGGGGCATCCGCGCTGCCGGCATTCTCGACATCGTGCTGAAGGTGCTGGAGCGCGCCGACGGCGACATGATCTACGATGCCACGCCGCCGAATCCCAACGAAGCCGCCGTGCGCGATGCGGTGGCGCTGTACCGGCAGTCGGACTGCGACGGCATCATCGCGGTGGGCGGCGGCTCGTCGATCGATCTGGCGAAGGGCGTGGCCGTCTGCGCGACGCACGAAGGCCCGCTGCAAAGCTTCGCCGTGATCGAAGGCGGCGCAAGCCGGATCACCGCGAAGACGGCGCCGGTGATCGCAGTGCCGACCACGGCCGGCACCGGCAGCGAGGTCGGGCGCGGCGCCATCCTGATCCTGGACGATGGCCGCAAAGTGGGCGTGATCTCGCCGCATGTCGTGCCGAAGGTCGCGATCTGCGATCCCGGTCTGACGATCGGCCTGCCGCCGCTGCTCACGGCTGCGACCGGCATGGATGCGGTCGCGCATTGCCTGGAAACCTTCATGTCGCCGCTGCGCAATCCGCCCGCCGACGGCATCGCGCTCGACGGCCTGCGACGCGCGTGGGCGCACATCGAGCGGGCCACGCACGAGCCCACCGACCAGGCCGCGCGCGAAAACATGATGATGGCCTCGATGGAAGGCGCGCTCGCGTTCCAGAAGGGACTGGGCTGCGTGCATAGCCTGAGCCACGCGCTGGGCGGCATCGACCCGCGCCTGCACCACGGCACGCTCAACGCGATCTTCCTGCCGGCGGTCGTGGAGTTCAACCGCAGCGCGCCGACCATGCGCGACGAGGACAAGATGGCGCGCATGGCGAGCGCCATGCGCCTGCGTCACGACACGGACCTCTCCGCGGCGCTGCGCGACATGACGGCGCGTCTCGGCCTACCGACCGGCCTTCGGGCGCTGGGCGTGACGCGCGACATGTTCCCGCGCGTCGTGCTGGGCGCGCTGAAGGATCACAGTCACAAGACCAATCCGCGCGAAGCATCGGAAGCCGATTACCTCGGCTTGCTGGAAGCGTCGTACTGACACATCGACGAACGAACGGATGCCCGCACAAACGAGGCGTCCGCGCATGACACGGACGGAGACACCGCATGAACAAGAGCAAACGGATCGTACGGATCCAGCGCATTTCCATTTTCTTTCTGACTCTCGCGGGCAGCATCAATTATCTGGATCGCAGCGCGTTGTCCATCGCGAACAGCGTGATCCGCGGCGAGATGGGCATGAGCGCGTCGCAGATGGGACTGCTGTTGTCGGCCTTCTCGCTGGCCTATGCATTCGCGCAACTACCGGTCGGCATGATGCTCGACCGCTTCGGTGCGCGCGTGATGCTGGGCTGGGGCATGATCCTGTGGTCGGTCGCGCAGGCGTGTTGCGGACTGGTCGGCAATCTCCAGCAGTTCTTCATCGCGCGCGTGTGTCTGGGCGTCGGCGAAGCGCCGCAGTTTCCAGCCGGCGCGAAGGTCATCGGCGAATGGTTCGCGGTGCGTGACCGCGGCACGCCCACCGGCATCTTCGTCGCCTCCACGACAATCGGGCCGGCGATCGCGCCGCCTATCCTCACCGGCATGATGCTTGCACTCGGCTGGCGCAACATGTTCTTCGCGACGGGCGTGTTCGGCATTCTCGTGGCAATCGGCTGGTATGTGGCCTATCGCAATCGCGACGAAGTGAAACTCGCGGCAGAGGAAACCGCGTACCTGAACCAGGACTCGCAAGACGATGCGGACAGCAAGCCGCTCAGCGGTGCGCAATGGCGCAGCCTGTTCCGGCAAAAGACCACATGCGGCATCTTCTTCGGCTTCATGGGTGTCATCTATACCGTGTGGCTCTATCTGACGTGGCTGCCGGCGTATCTCGAACACGAGCGCGGCCTGAGCATCGCGAAGGCGGGTTGGGTCGTCTCGATTCCCTATGTCTTCGGCACGCTCGGCATGCTGAGCAGCGGCTTCACGGCGGACCGGCTGTATCGCCGTGGCATGCAGGCCATCACGAGCCGCAAGTGGCCGATCTGCGTCGGCCTGATCGGCGCGGCGGCCTTCACGGTGCCGGCGGCGCTGACGCCCTCCACCACGCTTGCCGTGATCTACATCTCGGGCGCGATGTTCTTCATCAACCTCGCCTCGGGCGGCGCATGGTCATTGATCTCGATTGCCGCGCCGCGCCAGGCGGTGGCCTCGCTCGGCGGCATCCAGAACTTCGGCGGCTTTCTGGCCGGCTCGGCCGCGCCCATCGTCACCGGCATCGTCGTGGACCGGACGCATTCGTTCGTCGCTTCGTTGATCGTCAGCGCGGTCATCGCCTTGCTCTCGGCCGTGGCGTATCTGCTGCTCGTGCATCGGCCGGTCGCGGTGTCGGAGGATGTGGAGGAAAGCGCCATCGGCGCGCTTTCCTGATTCGAACGCCATGTTGGCCCTGCGGGCCTTCTGAAAAGATCTTCTGTCGGAGTTTGAGTTCCAATGCGGACAGTCACGTGTGTGGAAGACCTTCGCCTCATCGCGAAGAAACGGGTGCCCAAGGCGTTCTACGATTACGTCGACAGCGGCTCGTACACCGAAGCGACCTATCGCGAAAACAGCCGCGCGTTTGCACGGCTGACGCTGAAGCAGCGCGTGGGCGTGAACGTCGAAGGACGCAGCACCGCAAGCACGATGCTCGGCCAGCCGGTGGCGATGCCCGTGGCCATCGCGCCGACCGGACTAACCGGCATGCAATGGGCCAACGGCGAGATACTGGGCGCCCGCGCGGCGGAGCGCTTCGGCGTGCCGTTCACGCTCTCGACCGTGAGCATCTGCTCCATCGAGGACGTCGCGCGGCATACGCAGGCGCCGTTCTGGTTTCAGCTGTACGTGATGCGCGACCGTGGCTTCAACCAGTCGCTCATCGAGCGGGCGAAGGCCGCCGGCTGTTCGGCGCTGGTGGTCACGCTCGATCTGCAGATCAACGGCCAGCGTCACAAGGATCTCAGGAACGGCATGACCGTCCCGCCGCGTCTGACGGCCGCGAACCTGCTGGACTTCCTGCGCAAGCCGGGCTGGGTGATGCGCGCGGCATCGGGCAGGCGCAACTTCGGCAATCTCGCGGGCTTCATCAAGGGCGGTGACGATGTGATCGCGATCAGCAAGTGGGTGGCATCGCAGTTCGATCCGAGCCTGAACTGGAACGACATCGCGCATATTCGCAGTCTGTGGCCCGGCAAGCTCGTGCTGAAGGGCATCATGTGCGCCGAGGATGCGCGCATGGCGGCTTCGCTGGGCGCAGATGCCATCGTCGTCAGCAATCATGGCGGACGGCAGCTGGACGGCGCGCCATCGACGGTCGAGGCCTTGCCCGCCGTGGTGGACGCCGTGAAGGACGCCGCCGAAATCTGGGTCGATGGCGGCATCCGCACCGGGCAGGACGTGATGAAGGCGCTGGCGCTGGGCGCGAAGGGCACGATGATCGGCCGCGCCTTCATGTATGCGCTCGGCGCGATGGGCGAACCCGGCGTTTCGCGGATGCTCGAGATCCTGAGAAGCGAACTCGACGTGACGATGGCGCTCACCGGGGTGCGTTCCATCGGCGAGATCGGGCTGCATAACTTTCATGAGCCGCGTGTCACGCAGGCTCATCACGCGCGCGCGGCCGAGGCCGTGGCGCAACTCGAAGAACCGGTCATCTGATGGGAGACACGCAATGAACTTGCAGATCGAAGGTAAATGGGCGCTCGTGTGCGCCGCGAGCAAAGGCTTGGGCCGAGGCTGCGCCGAGGCGCTGGTGGCCGAAGGCGTCAACGTGGTGGTGACGGCGCGCGGCCAGGAGGCGCTGGAATCCACGGCTGCCGGACTGCGGGCGCTGAACCCGGACGTGCAGGTGATTGCCGTGGCCGGCGACATCACGACGAACACGGGACGCGAGCAGGCGTTGAGCGCGGCGCCGCACATCGACATCCTGGTGAACAACGCGGGCGGTCCGCCGCCGGGCGATTTTCGCGACTGGACCCGCGACGACTGGATCGCGGCGCTCGACGCGAACATGCTGACGGCCATCGAACTGATGCGCGCGACCGTCGATGGCATGGCTGCGCGCGGCTTCGGGCGGATCGTCAACATCACGTCGGGGGCCGTGAAGGCGCCCATCGACGTGCTCGGCCTCTCCAATGGCGCGCGCTCCGGGCTGACCGGCTTTGTCGCGGGTCTGGCGCGGCAGAAGGGCATTGCCGGTCATAACGTGACCATCAACAATCTGCTGCCCGGCCTGTTCGACACCGACCGCCTGAAGCAATCCACCGAAGCAGCGGCGACGTCGCGAGGCTTGAGCTATGACGCCGTGCTCGAAGCGAAGCGGCAGGCCATTCCGGTGGCGCGCTTCGGCACGGCGCAGGAATTCGGCGCGATGTGCGCGTTCCTGTGCAGCGCGCACGCCGGCTACTTCACCGGCCAGAACGTCCTGATGGATGGCGGTGCTTATCCGGGCACGTTCTGAAGCGTCTCGCCCGGCTAGTGAGTGGCGGGCGTGGCCGGCGTGGCGGCGAACGAAGGCAACGCCGACACATCGGTTCCCCATGTGCTGGTCGCCGGATTGGCGGTCATCGTGAACGCGAGCGTCGCGCCTGTCGCGAAGCTGGCGAGCGGCATCCAGGCGGATGCATGCGACGCGCCGTTCAGTTGCAGCGACTGCACGTAGTACGACGCGCTATTGCTCGAACCCGTTCCCGGCGCCGTGATATGCAGCAGCCTGGTGCTGCCGTCGAGCTGACCGAGGCGCACGTCGATCGTCTCGAACTGCGGGCTCGACAGCACGACGCCGCTCACACCCGGCACCGCCGGATAGAGACCGAGCGAAGACCAGACATACCAGGCCGAGATCGCGCCGAGATCGTCGTTGCCGGGCAGACCGCTTGCGCCGGTGCCGAACTCGGTCGCAAGCGACGTGTGGAGAACCTGCTGCGTATGAGACGGCGCGCCGGCCCAGGCATAGACCCAGGGCACCGCCATGGTCACTTCATTGCCGACGTAGAAATACGGCTGAACGGTGCCGATGTTCAGGTGCGTGAAGAAGGTGTCGAGCCGCTTCACGACCGATGCCGCGCCGCCCACCTGGCCGATCAGCCCGCCGAAGTTCTGCGGCACGTACCACGTATATTGCTCGGCATTGCCTTCCATGAAACCCGTGCCGTCCGTGATCCAGTTGCCGGCCGCGGTTTTCGGCTCGATCGAACCCTGATCGAGCAGGTTCTGCCAGTTGCCGCTCGACTGGAGCATCGCGCCGGCGGTCGCGGTGTCGCCCATTGCCGCGGCAAAGCGCGACACCGCGAAGTCGCGCATCGCGTATTCGAGGGTATTCGAGGCGGACTGATTGTCGTCCGGGGTGCCCGACGAGGGCACGTAGCCAGACTGGTTGTAATCGGCACGGCTGGCCATCACCGGCGAGCCGGCGCACGCGGCGCCCGGGACCGAGCTGCTCTTCATGATCGACAGCGCGCCTTGCGTGTCGAAGCGCGTCGCGCCGAACGCGTAGGCATTCGCCACGATGCTGCTGCCGGCGTCGCCGGGCATGACGGATGTTTCGGTATTGAAGTAGGCCCAGCGCGGAAACGCGCCGCAGGTCTGCGCATCGAGGATCAGCGATTGCACGATGTCGCTGGTTCGCACGGGATCGAGCAGTGCCTGGAGCTGCATGAACGAGCGGTCGATGTCCCAGCCGGAGAAGTTCGCATACATCGAACGGCCCTGTGCGACCTGCCGCGTGGCCGGCGTTGCGCTCGACGTGAAGAAATCCAGGTATTGACCGTTCACGTCATTGAACACGTTCGGATGCAGCGATGCGTGATACAGCGCGGTGTAGAACCGGGTGTTGTCCGCGTCGCTGCCGCCTGTCACCTGGATCGCGTTCAGACGTGTGTTCCACGCGGCGCTTGCGGCGGATCGCACCTGGTCGAAGTTCCAGTTGGTCTGTCCGGCTGCATTGCTGTCGGGGTTTTCGGCGGCGAGATTCGCTTTGGCATTGGCCTCGCTGACGAACGAGATGCCCAGCTTCATCATGATTTGCTGCGGCTGGCTGCCGGCCGCGAACGTAACCGTAAAGGGTTGACTGGACTTGAGCGTGGGCGTCTTCGCGAATGGCTGACTGAATTCGACGTAGTAGTGCAGCGGCACCGCCTGGCCGGCCCAGCAGAACCCGCCGCCCGCGATGGTGCCCGACAGCGCATTGGTGCCGGCAAGCTTGACGGTGTCGCTCGTCGAAGACTGTGCGCGGTCGTTCAGGACGGTGGGATCGATGGCGATGGTGGCCTGCTGTCCCGCTGCGAGCGTCGGAAAGCTAAAGCGGGCAAAGCCGGTGCGCAGGGTGGCGGTCAGTTCGGCCTTGATGCCGTTGTCGAACGTGACGCCATAGTATCCGGCCTGCGCGCTCTCGTTAGCGTGACTGAAGCTTGCGGTCGTGCCGGCGGCGCCGGGAGCGAGTTGCGGCATCACGTTGAGATATCCGCCGTTCGCCCAGCAGCCGGTGCCGCTCAGGTGCAGCACGCTGAACGCCGTGATTGAAGAGTCGCCGTACCAGTAGCCTCCCGAGAATCCGGAACCTGCTCCGATCGAGGCGTCGTATTGGGCGTTTGGCGTCATCGGACTCCATTGCATCATGCCGAACGGCAGCGTCGCTCCGGGGAAGGTGCCGCCGCCCATGCCGGAGCCTACGGGATCGGCAGGTTGGTCTGTTGCGTAATCCGTGCCGATCAACGGGTTGACGAATCCGGTGAGCTGCATGTCCGGAGGGAGCGCGGGGCTGGATGCGGCGGACACTGGTGCGGTCGCGGCGGGCGGTGTGGAAGTTTTGGCGGGAGCGGGCTGAACAGTGGTGTTGGAAACGGGAACGGAAGACGATCCGGCAGGAGCGGATACGGGCGATACGACAGCAGTCTGCGATGACGCTGCAGGCGCGGTGCTTTGCGTGCCGTGTGCCGCACTCGTCAAACCTGGCGAATTCGAATCGCCTCCACAGGACGCCAATGTAATGCACAGCGCCAATATTGCACTTTCCAATCCCCGGTTGATCCGCATGCTGTCTCCGTCTGGTCGCCGAGCTGAAACCTTCACGCTGACAAGTGAATGGTTGTTTAGTGATGCTTCTTGAACGCTTAAAGATTAAGGAAACGTAGCCTGACGGCGTGTTTCGAGGAACCTGTCGAAGGGAATGAATCCGATTATGTGAAGCCTATAAAAACGCGATTTATTTTTCTATTCGTATTACTACGAGTTTTTAGCGAGTCGCCTAAACGGGGTTTTATAGCCGCGATTATTTCGATAATCGCGACTCAATCAATTCGGTGTTGGATTTAACTCATCTTCAAGGCGGGAGCGAGGACCGGCAACGCGGTTCAGCATGAGCCTGCAATGCGGCAATCGGCCGTCTGAAATTGGAAGACTCGTCAGGAAGGTCCAAGGACAATGAAATAGACGAGACAGCGGAGACAGCAACGGCATTCCGCGATTGCCTGGCGCCACGCGCCGCGCTTGTCGTCAATGCGATTTCAAACTTTCAATCTCATCTCGATCCAGGAGTCAGGCATGAGTATCCGCAGCAGCTTGTTGAGCGGCCCGCATGGTTTCGGCGCGGCCCCTTTGGGCAACATGTTCCGCAACATTCCGCAGGAAGAGGCGCTCGCCACCCTCGATGCCGCGTGGGAACAAGGCATCCGCTATTTCGATACCGCGCCGTTCTACGGCGGCGGGCTGTCGGAATTGCGCGTCGGTGAAGGACTGGCGAAGCGCAAGCGCGACGACTATGTGCTCAGCACCAAGGTGGGCCGCATCATCCTGGATGAAGTGGTGGAGGGCGCGCAGGAGTTCGGCGAGAAGGGCACGCTGTTCCAGTACGGACGAAAGAACAAGATCGTCTACGACTACACGGAGAGCGGCACGCTGAAATCCATCGAAGACAGCCTGAAGCGCTTGCAGACCGACAGGATCGATTTCGTGTGGGTTCACGACATCGCGCAAGACTTTCACGGCGATGCGTGGCTCGCGCAGTTCGAGATCGCGCGGACGGGTGCGTTCCATGCGTTGTCGCGTTTGCAGAAGGAAGGCGTGATCAAGGGCTGGGGGCTGGGCGTGAACCGGGTCGAGCCGATCGAACTCACGCTCGGACTGGATCACGCGCATCCGAACGGCATGCTGGTGGCAGGACGCTATTCGTTGCTGGACCACGAGACCGGCTTGCAGCGCCTGATGCCGGCGGCGCTGGAGAAGAAGGTGGATATCGTGATTGGCGGTCCGTACAGTTCGGGCGTACTGGCGGGCGGAAGCCACTTCGAGTATGCCCCCGCGAAGCCGAAGATCCTCGCCAAGGTGGAACGCATCAAGACGCTGACCGAGCAATACGACATTCCGATCAAGGCGGCCGCGTTGCAGTTCTGTCTGGCGCATCCGGCGGTGGCGGCGGTCATTCCGGGCGCGAGTCATCCGGGACGTATCGCCGAAGATTCAGCGGCGCTCAAGACGAAGATTCCCGACGATTTCTGGCGCGAGATGCGGGAACAGGGCCTGGTGTCGCCGCTCGCGCCCTTGCCCATCGACAAGAAGTAAGGAGGCGTCATGGCTGAAGCATCCACCAGCATCGATATCCATCTTCCGGCCGATCAGGCGTGGCAACTGATCGGCGGCTTCGGATCCCTGCCCGACTGGCTGCCCTACATACCGAAGAGCGAACTGAGCGAAGGCGGCCGCGTGAGGCATCTCTCCAATCCGGATGGCGAGGCTATCGTCGAACGGCTCATCGCTTTCGATAACGCCGGCAAGAGTTATAGCTACGCGATTCTCCAGGCGCCGTTTCCGGTGACCGACTATCTGTCGACGATCAAGGTCGTGGACCTCGGCGCGAAGGGCTCGCGTGTCGAGTGGTCGGGGCGGTTTCAGCCCAATGGCGTGAGCGACGCGGAAGTGTCGCGTTTGTTTAAGGGCATCTACGAAGATGGATTGAAGGCGCTTGCTGCGGAAGTGGCGAAGAAGAAGTGAGGTGATCGCCGCCTGCTCTGCCATCGGGCGGAGCAGGGGCGGGTATCGCCGAGTTCCGGGCGCGGCGGTTTGGGGGCGGGGAGTATCGGCACGAGGGGCTGGAGCGCAAGCGCACTGCGCCAGATCGAAGGGTCTTTTTTCGAGGTCCGAACATTGAAAGTAGGCGAGGCGGCATGGACGTGATTCGTTCGCTTCTTGGCCGAATGCGGCGCTTTCGCTTCTCGTCCTTGACTTAACAATTCGGAATTTAATCATTCCGTTGCAGTGCTGGATGCAGGAAGCTCGATAGCTTCGATCAACGAGGCTTCGAGTGCACGATGCAGACATGGCAACTCACCCATAGGGTTGATCGTCAGCTAATTGCGGTGCGTGAGGATTGGCTGTGTTTTCGCAGTCATTCGCGCGCATCTCTGCTCGACTGGCAGGCGAGCCGTGCTCCCGATTTTGACTTGGGGATCGATCCGGCATTGCGTTCGAACAGCAAGGTCCAGCGCGTTGCGCAGCAGGCGCTTTTCCGCGTTGAAATCCTCTATGGGCAACGTAGCGAACTGACATCGCGACTACCACGCGCCCGGTATGGCGAAAACTGTCCCGAGACAAGCGAGCCGGTATCGCCCGAAGCGGTCAATAGTCTTGAGGAACAAGCTTAGTGGGCATGCTGGCGGTCACGCACCTGACGCCAGTGGTCGGCGTGGACGTGCATATGATTCAGACGCCTGCGGGCGTCGTCTTGCCGCTGCCGCATC
>NZ_JARUXS010000003.1:1095247-1214467 GCF_031451175.1 Caballeronia sp. LZ035 | reverse complement strand
AGGCAATGGCGAAGCCGTCCTCGGCAGCATGACGGTGCAGGCCAATGGCGATCCGATGGCCTATGCGGTGCTGCCCGCGTTGACGTGCTGGTTCACGGGAATGCTTTCGCTATCGCACAACAGCAAGCACACGCGGCGCGGAAGCACGTCGCTGCCGACTTCGGTCATGCTGCCGATTCCAGCATCTCGCCCGGTGCTGGTGGGCGGGCCGCCCGTGCCCAGCATCGCGGCGCTGGCGGGTCGGGCGATGCGCGGGGCCTTTTCGTACGGTATGTCCAGACCGTCGCGCGGCTGCACCGTGTCCAGGGCGATTCAGGATCGCGTGGGCGATGGACGGTGGGGCAACTTCGTCAGACTGGTCGCCAGATGGGCCTTCGGCGAACCGGTGAACGGCATTACAGGTGAGGTCGTGGTGCAGCAACACGATTTCATCGTGCCGGGACGCTTGCCGCTCGTGTGGGATCGTCGTTACGCAAGTCACGACGTTCGCCTGGGTGCCGTGGGCTACGGCTGGCAATCGCCTGCTGATATTCGCATCGAACTCTTCGAGCACGATGATGAAATCGGCAGCATTGTCTATTTCCCCGACAAGTGGGTGTGCTTCGACCAGATGCCCGCCGATGAAGGTTGGGCGGCGCGCATCATCGAAGGCGTCGGTGGTCATGCGCTTTATCTCGACGGCGCGCATTCGATCGTGCGGAGTCGGGAAGGCATCGAATACCGCTTCACACTGCTCGAGCGATGGCGCGAGCAGGCGCTCGTCGCCAGTCCGCAGCAGCCGCTTCGATCATGGCTCGAGCAGTTCAACGATCTGAACGGCAATGCGTGGCGTATCGAGTTGCCGAGCGAAGGCGCATTGCGATTCATCGAATGGTCAGGCGATGCGGCTACGGGTCGCATCGTGCACTGTGCGGCGGGCGATGTGAGTGGCTGCATCGGTAGGGTGACATTGCACAATGCGCAAGGCCAATGCTGGCCGCTGGTGCGCTATGAGCAGAACGCGCGCAGCGATCTGATTGCGGTCCACGATGCGCTCGACAACCCGTACCGCTTCGAATATGCCGGCGAACACGTCATGGTGCGGCATACCGATCGCAACGGCTTGTCGTTTTACTACTCGCATCAATGGCATGAGGACGGCCTGTGGCGAGTCGATCACGCATGGGGCGATGATGGTCTCTATGACTATCGCTTTGAATACGATCTGACCTATCGCGAGACGCGCATTACGGATTCGCTCGGTGGTCTCTCGCGTCTGCAATGCGACCAGCGCGGGCTTCCGATCATGCTGATCGATCAGTTGGGCAGCATGTCGAGTTATCGCTATGACGGGTTGGGACGCACCGTTGAAGCAGTGGACCCTGCCGGGAACAGAACCACATGGGAATACGATCTGTGCGGCAATCTGCTGACTCACACGCTGCCGGATCGTAGCGCGACGCGCACCGCGTATGACGATAATCTGCGGCCTATCGCCATTACTGACCCGGAAGGCGGGCAGTGGAAACAGACGTGGGACACGCGCGGGAATCTCGTTGAGCAAACCACGCCATCGGGCCTTGTCACCGCGTTCGGATACGACAATCGCGGCCAACTCGTGCAGGTACGCGATGCCGCGCAACAACTCACGACGCTTGCCTATGACCCGCTGGGCTATCTGGCGGGTCTGACCGATCCGCTCGGACGCACCACGCGCCTGAAGCACGATGCGCGCGGCAAGCTGATTGAACGAAGTGCACCGGGAGAGGAAGCGGCCACCTATAGATGGGACATCAAGGGGCGGCTCACGACCTGCACGCTGCCAGGTTTGCGCTACGTGTCTTGCGCATACGACGCCGAGGACAACCTCACGCAGTACACCGATGAAGCAGGCCATATCACCCGCTTCAGCTTTTACGGGCAAGGCCAGCTAGCGAGCCGAACCGACGCCAATGGCAGCGTCACGCGCTATCACTACAACACGGAAGAACAACTGGTTGGCGTGACCAATGCGCGGGGGGGAACGTGGCATCTGTTGCGCGATGCGGCGGGACGGTTGGTTGAAGAAGTCGGCTACGACAAGCGTTCGCGCCGCTACGCCTATGATCCGGCGGGGCATCTGACGCAGAGCATCGATCCGCTGGGTAACGCGCTGGCGGTGACGTGCGATCCGTTGGGGCGCATCACGCGACGCGCGGTCGAAGGCAGCGATCAAAGCGAAGTGTTCGCGTATGACAGGCGCGGCCAGTTGACAAAGGCACAGAACGCACACGCAACGGTCACGCGCACCTACGACGCCGATGGACGGCTGACAACAGAGCTACAACAGCACGCCGATGCGACCGGCACGCTCGCGTACGCATACGACCTGGCGGGGCGTCTGATTGAGCAAACCCGCACGCTGCAAACGTCTGATTCCGTGTTCGAGCAGACGCTCGCGTACACGTATGACGCGCTGGGTGCGCCGCAGTCGATCCAGATCGACGACAACGCGCCGATCCGCTTCACCCGCGATGTTGCGGGGCGGCTGGCCGGTACGCGGTTCACTGAAACTCTTGAACACGCGTATGAGTACGACAGAGCCGGACGCCTGACCCGCCATGCAAGCCGGCGCGCAGGCCTGAACGACGCCGAAACCCACTTCCGCTACGACATCAGCGGGAATCTGATCGAACGCCGCGACAGCCGTTCAGGCAGCGATCAATTTCGCTACGACCCACTCGGGCGCATCATCGCGCATACCGATCCGACTGGAAGGCTCAAGTATTTCGCCTACGACGCCCACGGCGACCGCTTCAAGGTTGTACGCGACGACGAACGCGGCCGAGAACTGGATCACACCGATGGCGCGCGCTGGCTACTGGACGCGGCGGGCCAGTTGGTAATCCGTCAGGGCGGCGGACATGGCGTACAGCGCTTCGAGTGGGATGCGTTCGGGAGGCTGGCGGGCTTCGAGAGCACGCGCAACGAGCGCTGGGCGTATCGCTATGACGCTTTGGGGCGACGAATCGGCAAGCAGGCGACTGAAGCGTGGCACGGGAGGCATAGCCAGCAGGGCGCGCAAACGTGGTTCCTGTGGGACGGCGATGCGATGGCGGGCGAGATACGGCGCGCTACGGACAAGCCCGACTCAGCGCGATTCTATGCGTATCACCTGGGCAGCTTCGAACCGCTGGCGATGCAGACGGACAAAAATAAATCGAAGAAGCTGTACTTCTATCAAACCGACCCGAACGGCGCTCCAGTACGCTTGCGCGATGCGAACGGCGAGATCGTATGGGAAGTACACTACGGCGTGACCGGCAGTGCCGACCACATCGGGACGCATCGCATCGAGCAACCGATTCGCTTGCAAGGTCAATACGAGGACGATGAAAGTGGGCTGAGATACAACCGATATAGATACTTTGATCCCGACACAGGCTTCTTTGTATGCCAAGACCCCATTGGACTCAAAGGCGGTATCAATCCTTATCAATACGCGCCCAATCCGAACACATGGATCGATCCTTGGGGGTTGAGTTGCTGGAGTTCTACCAAGAAAAAGTCACCTGCCGAGAATGCGTTTGGCCACTGGCAGAAACATCGAGCTGAGTTTCCCGAATTGCAGAACGCGAAGCAATATTTAGAGGCGGCCCATGAATTAATTCAGAATCCTCCCGCAGGAACTCTAATGAAGATGCGGATCGGCACCGGAGATCGGCTCTTTTATAATCCATCCGACAACACATTCGTTTCCAGTTTGGCCGATGGAACCCCTAAAACCATGTTCCGTCCGGCTGGTGGAATAAATTACTGGAATAACCAATGACTGCAGATGACCTGAAACCGTGCCCTTGCTGCCAATCATTGGAGATTGGCGAGAGTGGCGATTACGAGATATGCGATATCTGTGGATGGGAGGATGATCCTGTCCAGTCAGCTGATCCAGACTATAAAGGAGGAGCAAACGAGATGAGTTTGAATCAGGCCAGGACGGCGTGGTTGGCAAGGAAGTCGAATTCGGCAGGCGAAACTGGGTTGCCATGATTCGAGTGTAGATATATGGCTGCGAATGTTACGGCTTCTATCAACAGACGCCTAGTCTCGCCGGCTGGATTGACCCACTGGGACTGTCATACTCGGAAGTCGTAAGTTATCTGATCAACTAGGAATAAAATGCCCGTGATTAGAGTTGAGAGCATCCAATCCCAACAACTAAGGCTTCTTATAGATAAGACGCAAGCCATATCACCCGCATTAGCTTCTCCGGGCAAGGCCGCGTTGACAAGCCGTACCGATGCCGACGGGCGCGTCACGCGCTTTCGCCACACCACGGAAGAACAACTAGCAAGCACTGAGCGAATTCGTCATGGTGACGCGCGAGTGCGCCGCGAAGCTCAAGCAAGTAGCGAAAATGGCGCTGTACGCGACTCCGATCAAACCTTCTGCGACCACCGGCGCCGCGTAGCGCGTGAATGACGGCACCTGGAGTCCATTGCCTGAACGTTAAACGCGAAGCCCATACCATCCCTACCGTTCCCTCAAGCTCCCCTCGAACCGAACCAACTCGTTCTTCGGCGTCGTGAAGTAAGACAGCGAAACGCCTTTCCCGAAGTCGTCGACATGAACGACGGTCGACCGATCAACTTCCTGCCAGACGATCGCGAAGACCTGGCTCGCCACTTCCTTCCACGCGTATTCCACTTCACCATGCGCGCCGCTCAATGCGCCTTCGGTGATCTCGTAGCGCATGTGCGTGCCGTCGCTCGCATAGGCGTTGATGGCTGTCAGTCCCTGATAGCGGACTTCGAAGGTCTTGCCTGCAAACGGCGCGATGCGGTTTTCCATGCTCATCTCCTGCTTGCCCGGAAAGCTCACGCTAACGGCGAGCGGCGCCGATGTCTTGCCGGAGCGAACGAGCGCTTGCCGAACGCATTCATCAGAACATCCCGCTTCCCCAATACCCCGATGCGCGTTGTGCAAACCCACGGCGACGCGCGGGCCTTGCGCCTTGCCCGTATCGTTTTCTCCGTGGCCGCACGGAGGCGAACATGAGGTTCCGGCAACTGAAGCAACTGACGCAACTGACGTTTGTCTTTCTAATGACTATGCTGATGACATCCGCTGTGAGCGCGCAATCGCCGGATCAGCCGATGACGCGCGCGCAGGCCCGTGAGGAACTCGAGGAACTGGCTGCGGTGGGCTACCATCCGGCGCAGGCATCGAGTCACCGGTTCCCTTACGACATCGAGGACGCACAGGCGCGTGTCGTGGAGAAGCGGCGTCAGGAAGCCGCGCGCCTTAGTGGAAAACGCTGATCCAGCGCTGGACCGGCGTGGCGCTCAACCTGAAGGAGATTGGCATGAGAGTCAGAACCGTATCGATGATGCTCGCCTGCGCCTGCCTGATGGCGCCGCCGGCACTCATGGCGCAGACGACGGATGCACCCGCGAATCAGGGCGCCACGAGCGCCAATACGACGAATCAGAAGAGCGCCGACCGCGCGCTGGCAAAGGCGGTCCGGCGCGCGCTGCAGAAGACACCCGGGTTCGACGTCTCCGGCGTGTTCGTCCGCGCGCGGGGCGGAGCGGTGACGCTGTCGGGTTCGGTCAGGAGCGGCGACCAGATCCAGGTAGCGGGCGACGTCGCGCGTTCGGTGAAGGGCGTGACCTCCGTGAACAACAAGCTCGGCCTGTTTCACGGCGGCAACGGTTGAGCTGAAGCGGCACGGCGAGGGCATGAGCGCCTCGCCGCTGCGTCTGGCTAGACAGGAAGGTCCGCCGACGCATCCGGATAGCGCGGATACCAGCCATTCTTCGCGCCGAGCGTGCGCACGTCGAACTCGATGTCGCCTTCATAGCGCGGCGCATATTTCGTGAAGGCCGCTTCGACCTCGCGCCAGCGTGCGCTGATGCGCACGAAGTTGTACGCATGGGACATGATGTAGAACTCCCCGGCCTTGATCTGCTTCATGACGATGGCGGCGTACTTGTCCGTGTCCATGCCTTCCTGCGTTTCCTTCGCAAGCTCGGAGCGGACCAGTCCCGGGCAGATGAGCGCGACATCCATGAAATCGGGCGCCTCTTCGCGCAGCGCCACCGTTACGGCGAGCACGGCGTGCTTGCTCGCGACATACCCGGCGCCTTCGGGAATCGCATTGAAGAACGCGTTCTCCGACCCTACGTTATAGATGGCGCACGGCGTCTTCTGCGCGATGAAACGCTTGCCGAACACCGAGACCCCGTGCAGTACGCCGAACAGGTTCACCGCGAGCACGCTCTGCACGTCTTCGGGCCGCGCGTCGATCACGCTCGACGGCACGGGTCCGACACCGGCATTGTTGACGATCACGTCCACGTGCTTGAACTTGCCCCATGCGAAGTCGGCGAGCGCTTCCACCTGATTGCGGTCCGTCACGTCGCATTCGAAGATCTCGACGCGCGAGGCGTGACCCGCGAGTTCCTTCGCCGCGTGTTCGAGGCGTGCCGGGTTCATCCCGGCGATCAGCAATTGCGCCCCTTGCTGGCCGAACTGCCTGGCCAGCGCGAAGCCGATGCCCGTTGCGCCACCCGTGATGACGACGACCTTGCCGTTGAAATCCTGCATGACATTCGCTCTCCATGCGTTGTGTGGACCGGATGCGGCGCCGCTCGGGTGCCGCGCTTTACACCGCTCCGACGTTATGCGAATGCCGTCGCACGTGCCGCTTTCAGTTGGCCTGCGCAAACCGTGCGAAGCAGCAAGAACCCAGCCACGCTATCGCATGGACTTGTCGACATCGCACGGAGGCCCGCATGGCGAACGCGCGTGGATTAGATTCGTGAGGTCCAACGGCTTTCCCACGAGGCATCGATGAGCGGCGACAGTGACTCCGGCAACACGCGCCCCACGCCGGCGGCGACGCTGGCGTGGGAGATCGAATCTCCTCTGGAAGAGGATCTGCAAACGGACGAGTCGGGCATCACGGATCTGCAGTCCGCCGCCCGCGCTGACGCGGACGGCGCGTATTCGCCGCTGTCCAGCCGCGTCGAGCAGATGTTCCCGGTGCTCTCCGCACGCGAGATAGACCGCATTCGTGGCTTCGGCGAGACGCTCAGCTGGAGCTCAGGCGCGACCATGTTCACGATGGGCCGACCCAGTCCCGGTCTCGTCATCATGCTCAGCGGACGCGTGCGCGTGATCCGCCGCGATGCCGTGGGCCGCGTGCACCGCATCTTCGAGTATCGGACCGGGCAGTTCATGGGCGAGATCGCGCAACTGTTCGGGCATCCCTGTCTCGGCGATGGCGTGGTGGTCGAGGACACGGTGGCGATCGTCGTGCAGAGCGTCGACCTGCGGCGGCTGCTGGTCATGGAAGCGGAGGTCGGCGAGAAGGTGATGCGTGCGCTGATCCTGCGGCGCGCGGGCTTGATCGAGCGGGGCAGCGGTCCGGTGTTGATCGGCAATTCGACCGATCCCCGCGTCCTCTCGCTTCAGGACCTGCTGAGGCGCAACTCGTATCCCTACTCGCTGATCGATGCACAGGACGATCCCGAAACGCTCTCCTTGCTCGAACGCGTCTCCGCGACGCCCGCCGATTTCCCGATCATGGTCTGTCCCGATGGCACCGTGCTGCGCGCGCCGGATGAAAACGAAGTGGCGTCGCGCCTCGGCTGGCTGCCGAGCTTCGATCCGCGGCATACCTACGACATGGCGATCGTCGGCGCCGGGCCGGCCGGACTCGCGGCAGCGGTCTATGCCGCGTCCGAAGGGCTCTCGGTGGTGATCTTCGACAGCTGGGGCCCTGGCGGCCAGGCCGGCACGAGCGCACGCATCGAAAACTATCTGGGCTTTCCCGCCGGCATCTCGGGACAGGCGCTGACGGGAAGAGCCTTCGTGCAGGCGCAGAAGTTCGGCGTTCACATTTCCATTCCCACGCGCATCAGACTGCTGCGTTGCGAATGTTCACCGCTCGAAGTCGAACTGGAAGACGGCCGCCGGGTGGCCGCGCATACGGTCGTGATTGCATCGGGCGCGGCTTATTTGAAGCCCGATATCGACGGACTGGACAAGCTGACCGGCCGGGGCGTGTTCTTCGGCACGTCTCCCGTCGAAGCCAAGCTATGCAGGGGACTGGATGTGGTCGTGGTGGGCGGCGGCAATTCGGCGGGACAGGGCGTGGTGTATCTGGCGTCGCGGGCCCAGCGGGTGCATCTGCTGATTCGCGGGCATGGTTTGCAGGAGCATATGTCGCAATATCTGATCGATCGCATCGCGCGGCTCTCGAACGTGACCTTGTACACGGACACCGAGATTGAGTCGCTGTCCAGCGACACCGCCGGACTCACGGGCGTCAACACGCGCGGACCGCTGGGTGAGCGCAGCTTCGAGGTCCGGCATCTGTTCCTGTTCACCGGCGCCGAACCCAATACGCGCTGGCTCAGGGATTGCAGCGTCGATACCGACCACAAGGGCTTCGTGCTGACCGGCAATGCGGCGCGCAGCGGTCTCGAGCAGCAGCCGCGTCCGTTCGAAACCAGCGTGGACGGCGTGTTCGCCATCGGCGATGCGCGCTTCGGTTCGATCAAGCGAGTATCGGCGGCCGTGGGAGAGGGCGCGTCCGTCGTCGCGCAGGTTCATGAATTCCTGGCCGCGCATCAGGTACATTGAGCGAAATAGTCATGCGCCCACGCGCGCTCACCTTGCGAAGGAGAACCACCCGTGACCTCGAATGTGAAAGTCGTCGCCATCCTGAAAGCGAAGCCGGGGCGAGAGGAAGAACTCGGCACGCTGTTGCGCGGCATGGCTGGGCCGTCACGCGCGGAAGCCGGCAATCTGCGCTATGACCTCTGGCAGGACGTCGACAACGCCGGCCAGTTCGTGCTCGACGAACTCTATCTGAGCCACGATGCCATCGCCTCGCACCGAAGCACGGCGCATTTCCAGCACTATCTGTCGCGTATCGGCGAACTCGCGGAGCGCACGGCCGTGGTCGTCAAGGCCGTCGATGTCTTTCCGGGCGACGCCTGATTCACAGGCGTCGCACTCTCAGCACGCTCAGACGCGTTGCATGGCGGCGAGCAGGCTCTCGATGTCATGCGCGCCGTCGTATCGGACCTCGTTGATGAACAAGGTCGGCGTGCCCTGCACGTCGCTGCGCACGCCGCTCGTGTAGTCGCGCTGGATCCGCGCATCGTGCGCGCCTTCGAAGGCGGCCGCGAGTTCCGGGCCGGGAATCCCGGCCAGCCTTGCATACTTGTCCAGCGCGCCGTCGCTCAGGTCGGCCTGGTTGTCGAACAGGATGTCGTGCGCTTTCCAGAAGCGTTCCACGGTCGCGCCCGCTTCGGCGAAGCGAGCGGCGCGCAGTGCGTGTTCGTGCAGTTCCGTCAGCGGGAAATGCCGGAACACGAAGCGCAGCTTCGCGCCCATGACGCGCTGAATCTCCTTGATGACCTGATGCATCGCGCCGCAATACGGGCACTGGAAGTCGCCGTACTCGACCAGCGTGACGGGCGCGTCGCTTGCTCCTTGCACGTGATCGATTGCGCTGACCGGCAGATAGAGTGTGCTCATGAAGGCTCCTGGGTTATGAGTAACAGGGCTGACCTGAACCGTTGGCATGTCAGTCCGTCGATGGCTTCGCCGCCGCCCGTTCCTTTGCCACCGAGCGGAACCAGCGCGGATGATGCTTGTGCGCCCATCCCGGCGTGACGTAGCCGTGCAGCATTGCGCCGAGCGTGCCGCGTATCCAGATGCCGGCGTAGATATGCACGAGGATGGCGGTAATCAGCACGAACGCGGCGAGCGCATGCGCGAGCGCGGCAAGGCGCAGGACATCGATGGGAAAGTACGCCGAGAAATAGCGCCGCCAGATTACGATGCCGGACGCCAGCAGCAGCATCATGCAAGGCAGCAGCGTCCAGAACAGCATCTTCTGGCCCGCGTTGTAGCGCGAGACTTCCGGCACGCCCTGCTCGCGGTTATTGAGGATATCGACGATATGCAGCAGCCATTTGATATCGTCCCAGTCGATCAGGTTGTGATGCCAGTAGCGCAGCGCCAGGCATGAGAACGCCGAGAACATCACCAGCCCGATGAACGGATGCAGGATGCGCATCCACTGGCCGCCGCCGAACAGCGCGGAGAGCCAGAACATCGCCGGATGAAACAGTGCGAGCCCCGACAGCGCCAGCATCACGAAGCTGATGGCCGTGACCCAGTGTATCGAGCGCTCGTTGGCGTTGTAGCGTTCGATCAGGACTTCCTCGCCGCCTTCAGTGTGATCCATCCTGTTTCTCCTTTTCCTTGAACGCTTCCATCTCGGCACGCGCGGCTTCCTCGTCCTCGGGGTGCACCTTGTTCGGCCCGATCCGGATGTAATGGAAGAAGGTCGCGATGATGGTCAGGAAGAGAATCGCCAGTCCCACCGGTTTGAAGATGCCTTTCCAGATGCCGACCATCGGATTGATGCGCGGCTTGTCGGGCAGGCCGTGATACAGCGACGGCTGATCCGCGTGATGCAGCACGTACATCACGTGCGTGCCGCCGACGGCCGCCGGGTCGTACAGCCCCGCGTGCTCGAAGCCGCGCTGCTTCAGATCGACGATGCGGTCGTTGGCCTGCGCCTTCATGTCCTCCTTGGTGCCGAACATGATGGCGCCGGTCGGACAGGTCTTCGCGCACGCGGGTTCCTGTCCCACGGCGACACGATCGGAACACAGCGTGCACTTGTACATGCGGTGATCGGTCTTCGAGAGACGCGGCACGTTGAACGGACATCCGGCAATGCAATAACCGCAGCCGATGCAGTTCTCCTCGTGAAAGTCGACGATGCCGTTCGTGTACTGCACGATCGCGCCGGGCGAGGGACACGCCTTCAGGCATCCCGGATCCCAGCAATGCATGCAGCCGTCCTTGCGGATCAGCCATTCGAGATCGCCTTTCGGATTCTCGTACTCGGTGAAGCGCATGACGGTCCACGAGTGCTCCGAGAGATCGCGCGGATTGTCATACACGCCGATGTTGTCGCCGATCTCGTCACGCAGGTCGTTCCACTCCATGCAGGCCGTCTGGCACGCCTTGCAGCCGATGCACTTGGACACGTCGATCAGTTTCGCCACCGTGCCGGTGACCGGCCTGCGGTCGCTGGGCGGCACTACGGTGGTGGCGGAAAGACGCTTGATATCGAGCGATTGCAGGGACATGAACGGGCCTCACACTTTTTCGACCTTGACGAGGAACGACTTGAACTCGGGCGTCTGCGTGTTGCCGTCGCCCACGGAAGGCGTGAGCGTGTTCGCGAGATAGCCCGGTTTCGCGAGACCCTTGTAGCCCCAGTGCAGCGGCACGCCCACCGTGTCCACGCGCTTGCCGTCCACCGTCAACGGCTTGATGCGCTTCGTCACCACCGCGATAGCAACGATATGGCCGCGCTTCGACGACACCTTGACCCGGTCGCCCGCCACCACGCCGATCTCGCGCGCCAGTTCCTCGCTGATCTCGACGAACTGCTCCGGCTGCACGATGGCATTGAGCCGCGAATGCTTGGTCCAGAAGTGGAAATGCTCGGTGAGCCGATAAGTGGTCGCGGTGTGCGGAAATTCGGGCGCGCGGCCGAGTTTGCGGCGGTCGGAATCGAACAGGCGCGCCACCGGGTTGCTCGTCACGTCCGGATGATCCGGATGCAGCGGGTTATAGCCGAGCGGTGTTTCGAACGGCTCGTAGTGCTCGGGGAACGGACCTTCGTTCATCTCGTCGCGGGCGAAGAAGCGCGCCACGCCTTCCGGGTTCATGATGAACGGCCCCATGCCGAGCGAGGGCGCTTCGTCCGTCTTGTAGTCCGGCACGTCGGCGCCGCTCCATGCGCGGCCGTCCCAGCGGATCAGTTGGCGGGTCGGATCGAACGGCTTGCCGGCCGTGTCGCAGGAGGCGCGGTTATAGAGAATGCGGCGATTCTCTGGCCACGCCCACGCCCAGCCAAGCGACTGGCCGATGCCGGTCGGATCGTCGTTGTCGCGGCGCGCCATCATGTTGCCCTGCTCGGTCCACGCGCCGCAGAAGATCCAGCAGCCGCTGGCCGTGCTGCCGTCGTCGCGCAGTTGCGAGAAGCTCGACAGCTGCTGGCCGGCCTTGACGGTCTGAACGTGCGGGCGGGACGCATCGGCGAGATCGGTCAGCGCGGAGCCGTTGTACTCCTTCGCCAGTTCTTCCGGCGTCGGGGCTTCCGGGTTCACATAAGGCCAGGTCAGGTTCAGGATCGGGTCGGGATACGCGCCGCCGTCCTGGCGATACATCGCCCGCATGCGCATGAAGATGCTCGACATGATCTCGGCATCGGCCAGCGCCTCGCCGGGCGCGTCCGCGCCTTTCCAGTGCCATTGCAGCACGCGCGACGAACTGACCACCGAGCCGTTCTCTTCCGCGAAGCAGGTCGTCGGCAGGCGGAACACTTCGGTCTGGATCTTCGCGGGATCGGCGTCGTTGAGATCGCCGTGGTTCTTCCAGAACTCCGAGGTCTCGGTGGCGAGCGGGTCCATGATGACGAGCCACTTCAGCTTGCAGAGCCCGTCGAACACTTTCGCCTTGTCCGGCGCGGACGCGATGATATTGAAGCCCTGGCAGACATAGCCGGTCATCTTGCCCTGCGTCAGCAGCTCGACGTTCTGGATCACGTCATAGGTCTTGTCCCACTTCGGCAGGTAGTCGTAGGCCCAGTGGTTCTCGCGGGTGGCGGCGTCGCCGTACCACGACTTCATCATGCTGACGAAGAAGGACGGGTAGTTCTGGTAGAAGTCCAGCTGGTTCGGCCGCATGGGCTTCGGCGTGTGGCGCGCAAGATAGCCCGCATAGTCCTGGTCCTCTTCGCGCGGCAGGACCATGTAGCCCGGCAGCATCTCGCTCAGCAGCCCGAGGTCCGTCAGGCCCTGGATGTTCGAGTGGCCGCGCAGCGCGTTCACGCCGCCTCCCGAGATGCCGATGTTGCCGAGCAGAAGCTGCACCATCGCGCCGGTGCGGATGATCTGCGCGCCCACCGTGTGATGGGTCCAGCCAAGGGCGTACAACAGCGTGCCGGCGCGGCCCGGCACCGCCGTGCTGGCCAGCATGTCGCAGACGTGCAGGAACTTCTCGCGCGGCGTGCCGCAAATCTTCTCGACCATCTCGGGCGTGTATCGCGAGTAATGTTCCTTCATCAGCCGATACACACAGCGCGGATGCGCGAGCGTCGGATCGCTCTTCACATAGCCGTCTGCGCCGAGTTCGTATTCCCAGCTGGTCTTGTCGTACTTGCGCTTCTGCGCGTCGTAGCCGGAATAGAGACCGTCCTTGAACGCGAAGTCCTCCCGCACGATGAAGCTGAAGTCCGTGTAGTTGCGAACGTACTCGTGCTGGATCTGGTCCGTGCTCAACAGGTGGTTGATCACGCCGCCCAGGAATGCGATGTCGGTGCCGGTGCGGATCGGCGCGTAGTAATCCGCCACCGACGCCGTGCGCGTAAAACGCGGATCCACCACGACCAGCTTCGCGCCGCGATGCGCCTTCGCCTCCGTGACCCATTTGAAGCCGCACGGATGCGCTTCGGCCGCGTTGCCGCCCATGACGAGGATGACATCGGCATTGCGGATATCGACCCAGTGATTCGTCATGGAGCCACGTCCGAACGTCGGGGCAAGACCTGCCACCGTGGGGCCGTGTCAGACGCGCGCCTGGTTGTCGAAGGCCAGCATTCCGAGACTGCGCACCACCTTGTGCGTCAGATAGCCCGCCTCGTTGCTGGCCGCCGATGCCGCGAGAAAGCCCGTCGTCACCCAACGGTTCACGGTCTTGCCGTCCGGCGTCTGGTGCTCGAAGTGGGCATCGCGGTCTGCCTTCATGAGCTTCGCGATGCGGTCGAACGCGTCGCTCCAGCTCATCGGCGTCCAGGTGTCGGAACCGGGCGCGCGGTATTCCGGCAGCTTGAGCCGCGCCTCGCTGTGCACGATGTCGAGCAGGCTCGCGCCCTTGGGGCACAGCGTGCCGCGATTGACCGGATGGTCCGGATCGCCCTCGATATGGATGATGCTGCCCTTCGCGTTCTTGGCGTTGTCGCCGAGCGCGTACATCAGGATGCCGCAGCCCACGGAACAGTACGTGCAGGTGTTGCGGACCTCGGTGGTGCGGCTGAGCTTGTACTGTCGGACCTCCGCGAGCGCCGGGTCTGGCGAGAAGCCCATCAGGGCGATGCTCGAGCTCGCCAGACTGGTGGCGGAGAGCTTGAGGAACTGGCGGCGAGTCAGACTATCCATGGACGCATCCTGAATGTGACCGCGATGGGGCTGCGGGGACAATCGGTATGGTTCACCACGGGCGCGTTTGTGTATTGCGGGAATGCACGATCCTTTCCGCCTCGCTGGAACAAGGTGGGCTGCTCCGATCTGTCGCGCGAACCTATACGTTCGTCTAGGGCGTTGGACCGTGTGCGGTCCGCGGTCCATACCGCCGTAGACTACCGACGCCGCACGCGGGGCGATATCGTTGATCCGTAAGCTGGCCCGTTCCGGCGGGACTGGAACAGGCGCGCGGGACTCCCGCTTGCAGCACGGTCGCAAGACCGATTCACGGCCGAGGATAGAACCATGTTCGAATCACTTGAAAGCACACCAGCGCCGTCATGGCCCGCAGTGCCGCGCCGCGGCGTCGGCGAGACCGGCGAGGAACTGCTCGTCGCGAAGGTTCAGGCGGAGCCGCCTGAGCCGTCAAAGGGCGTAGAGGACGACGCCGCGCCGAATGGCTTCGACGTGTTCCGCTGGACCAGCGACGGCGCCCGCACCTGGAGCGCGAAGGTGCCCGCCGACGAGTTGCTGGTCGCGCTCTGCCTGCGGCAATCGCTCGCGACGCTGGCGGCGAACGAGATGCCGTTCCACGACGGCGTGATCGACCGTGGCGCGATGATCGTCGTGCCGCCGGGTTTCGACGTGCGCGGCACCTTCCATACGGCGACCGACTTCATGCACGTGCACGTGCCCTGCGCGACGCTGACCGAATGGCTCGACGCCGGCACCGTACCGGACATGGCCGGGATCTTCGGCAAGGCGCCGCTGCACGTGCGCGATTCGGTGGCGATCAAGCTGACCGGCACGCTGCTGCGCACGGTGCATGGCCGCGCGTCGGCCAGTTCCATGTACGCTGACGGCATCGTGCTGTCCATCCTCGCGCGGCTGCTGGAGATCATCGCGGCGCGTGCGGCGGTGAAGCCGCCACGGGCGTCGTCGGTGTCGCCGCTCGAAGCGTGGCGCGTGAAGATCGCGGTGGATTTCATCGACCAGCGCATCGACCAGAGCCTCACGCTTGCCGAACTGGGCGCGTCGGTCGGGCTGTCGCCGATGCACTTCGCTGCGCGTTTTCGCGCGGCGACCGGCACCTCGCCGCATACCTTCATCCTGCGGCGCAAGATCCAGCATGCGCAGACGCTGCTGGCCACGACCCGCTCGACGGTCGCGGATATCGCCTTCAGCGTCGGCTTCCGGACGCAGGCGCATTTCACGACGGTGTTCCGCCGTCACGTCGACGACACGCCTTACCGGTGGCGCGCCAAGCACGGCGCGCTGCATGCGGCGATGGCGAACGGCGGTTGAATCGCAGTGAAGGGCGTCCGGCGTTGCGCGCCGGGCGCAAGCAGGGCAGGGCCTGAGAGAAGCGGAAAAGACGAGCCCCGTTGCGCCGGAAGAGCGCAACGGGGCTTTCGTTTGATGCGCGCGTCGCTGCGCTCAATGATGCATCGACGCCGCAACGAGAAAGTGGAACGGCAGCGCGAGCAGCATGGTGCCCGCAAAGCCGACGAGCCAGAGGATGACGAACCACATCATGCGCTTGCCGACGGTGGTCTCGGTGTCGTGCGTGGTGTCGGACATGGTGTGCTCCTTCATTCGTAGCTGCTGCCCGGCAGGACCTTGCCGCGGAAGACCCAGTAGCCGGCCGTGGTGTAGGCCATGATGACCGGAATGATGATGACGGCGCCGACGAGCGCAAAAAGCTGGCTGGAGCGCGGCGCGGCGGCGTCCCACAGCGTGACGCTGGCGGGAATCGCATACGGCCAGATGCTGACGAGCAGCCCGATATAGCCGAGCAGGATCAGCACGAGACACATCATGAAGGGCACGCCGTCGGAGCGGCGCTTGACGGCCTGGTACATCAGGAAGGCGGCGAGCGCGACCAGCACGGGAATGGGATACAGCCGATAGCGGAACGAGGAGTCGAACCAGCGCAGCGCAACTTGCGCATTGGTCAACGGCGTCCAGATGCTGACGGCCACGATGAAGCCGAGCAACGCGAGCGTCAATGGCCAGACAAGCGCATGCAGCCGTTCCTGCAATTCGCCGCCGGTACGCATGACCAGATAGGTGGCGCCCTGCAGCGTGTAGGTCACCATGAGGCCCATGCCGGTGAAGAAGCTGAACGGCGTGACCCAGAAGAAGGGATCGCCGGAAAAGACGCCGTTCTTCACTGGAATGCCGTGAAGATAAGAGCCCAGAATCACGCCCTGGAAAAACGCCGCGCCGGCCGAGCCGCAGATGAACGCAAGATTCCAGAGATTCTTCGTGCGGCTGGCCTTGCCGCGCAGCTCGAACGAAACGCCGCGGAAGATCAGGCAGACCAGCATGAAGACAATCGGCAGATAGAGCCCGGACAGCGCGACGGCATAGACCATCGGGAAGGCCGCGAACAACGCGGCGCCGCCGAGCACGAGCCAGGTTTCGTTGCCGTCCCACACGGGCGCGATGCTGTGCATCATGATGTCGCGCTCGCCTTCGTCGGGGAAGAAGGGAAACATCATGCCGACCCCGAGATCGAAGCCGTCGAGCGCGACATACATGAAAAGACCCAGGGCGATGATGGCGGCCCAAATCACGGTGACGTCCATGCGGATGCTCCGGTAGCGGTGATCAGTCGGTTGCGGCGGCGAGCGGCCGGCGGCCGCTGACCTCGACGGAAGCGGCAGGCGCGGGAGCGGACGCGGGCGGCGCAATGCGGTCGGCCGCGCATCCCGGCCCGCTCCGGATCAGCTTGACGATGTAATACACGCCGGTGCCGAACACCAGCACGTACACGACGACGAAGATCAGCAGCGAGACGCCCGCGCTCTGCGCCGTCAGCGGCGAGACGGCGTCGCGCGTGCGCAGCACGCCGTAGACCACCCAGGGCTGGCGTCCCGCTTCGGTGGTGATCCATCCGGCGATCAGCGACACCACGCCCGCCGGCCCCATCAGCACGGTCAGCCACTGGAACCAGCGCGCTTCGAAAAGGGTGCCACGCCGTCGCAGCAGCAGGCCGGCGAACGCGGTGAGGATCATCAGCACGCCGAGACCGGCCATGATGCGGAAGGTCCAGAAGATCAGCGACGAATTCGGCCGGTCCTCTTTCGGGAATTCCTTGAGCCCGCGAATCTCGCCGTCCCAGCTATGCGTGAGGATCAGGCTGCCCAGATGCGGCACCTTGATCGCATAGCGGGTTACTTCCTTGTCCATGTCGGGAAAGCCGATCAGGTTCAGCGAGGTGCCGCCTTTCTCCGTCTCCCACAGCCCTTCGATGGCGGCGATCTTCGCCGGCTGATACTTGCGTGTGTTCAGGCCGTGCTGGTCGCCGACGAAGGCCTGGATCGGCGCGAGGAACAGCAGCAGGCCGAGCGCCATCGAATACATGGTCTTGACTTCCGGGTCGCGGCGGCCGCGCAGCAGATGCCACCCGCCGGTTGCCGCGACCACCAGCGCCGCGACGATGAACGCGGCCATCGTCATGTGCGCGAGCCGGTACGGGAACGACGGATTGAAGATGACGGCGAACCAGTCCACCGGCACCACATGACCATGCTCGATCGTGAAGCCTCGCGGCGTCTGCATCCAGCTGTTCGACGAGAGAATCCAGAAGGTGGAGATGAGCGTGCCGACAGCGACCAGCACGGTGGCCGCGAAGTGCGCCTTCGGGCCGACCTTGTCCCAGCCGAACAGCATCACGCCGAGGAAGCCGGCTTCGAGGAAGAAGGCGGTCATCACTTCGTAGGTAAGGAGCGGTCCGGTGATGGGTCCGGCGAAGCTCGAAAAGCCCGACCAGTTGGTGCCGAACTGATAGGCCATCACGACGCCCGACACGACGCCCATGCCGAAGCCGACGGCGAACACCTTCGACCAGTAGACGCACAGTTCCTTGAAGTGCGGCTTGCCGGTGATCAGATAGCGCGCTTCCAGCACCGCGATGAAGCTCGCGAGCCCGATGCTCAGCGCCGGGAAGATGATGTGCACGGACACCGTGAAGGCGAACTGGAGTCGAGACAGATCGAGCGCGTTGGCATCCATCGTGGAGTCCCTGCTGTGAGGCGCCGGTGAGCGCGGGTTGGCAACAGCACAGTAGCGCGAACGCCGGCGCGGCGAAATCGTACGGCGGTATGTTCCGGGAACCGTGTGACGCACAGCCCCTATACCGTCGTAGGGGGAGACAGCGATGCGCGTGCAGCGCGCTGTAGCCCGTTGATTAATCCGTGCCGCCGCCATGTCCGGCTTAATTTCAGATCGAATTACAATTGCCCGGTTGATTCAATAAAGCGGCGGCAATGAATTGCGCGGATGCCGTATTACGCCGCCACACCGGTTTTCGTTGACTGATAAATGAATGTTCAATCCGATGACATTTCAACCCGTGTCGCGCGAAGAGATTATCGCTTTTCGAACGGGGCGAAAAAGCACGGCTCGAGCAGGTCGAATGTCGAATTAGCGGTTCGTGGAAAAACCTTCCCTGAAAGGCGCGCTTCGAAGCACCCGGGCGAATGACGATTCGCCGAATGGAGAGCGGCGTTTCAGGGCGTGCCCAGCGCCTGCTGCACGTAGTGCAGGATCGTATTCGAATCGACCGGTTTTTCCAGGTAGGCGAGCGCGCCGTTGGCCTGTGCCGTCGCGCTGTCCTGCGCGGTGGGATTGCCGGTGATGAAGACGGTGGGCGGCGCATGGCCCAGCGCCAGCAGCTGCGCGTGCATCTCGATGCCGGACAGGCCAGGCATCGTGACGTCTGAAATCAGGCAGCGCGTTATCGCGACGGCCCCCGAATCGAGGAATGCCTCGGCCGAATCGAAAGAGAGCACCTCCCATCCCATGGATCGAATGAGATTTTCCGTCGCCTTCCGAACCGATTCGTCGTCTTCCACTATGGACACGAGCGCGACAGAACTCACGGGATTCCTCGGCTGAACCCCCTCGGGTTAATGTGCGACAGCCCTTGGGTTGTTTGATTTTGATTTACAGAATAAATCGTCGTTCGGGTCCGGATAACCATACTTAGGTATAAAAGCGGGAGTCTCCCGCAAAGCGCGTCCGGCATGCGCAATCAGACCTGAACCGGGTTGACGTTCCCCGCTACAATGGCGGCGGAGCGCGCGGCGGCAGCGCGCCCTGATGCACGACAGCACTAAAGCACGACAGCACGAATGCACGCACGCTCCGGGCGGCTCGTTTCCAGCCACACACGATTCACGCACGAATCACGCCCGATTCCGCGCCACTTCGCAGATGACCTCACCGCACGAGGGACAGTCGCATGACCACCACGATGACTTCGGCTTCGGGACAGGATGACGGCAGGCTGCCGCCTTCCATCGTCTATATCATCGACGACGACGAGGACGTCCGGCAGTCGCTCGGCAGCCTGCTGCGTTCGGTCGGGCATCACGTGCAGGTGTTCGGCTCGCCGCTCGAATTCGTGGATTTCGCGCGCGAGAACATTCCAAGCTGCCTGATCCTGGACGTCAGGCTGCGCGGCGAAAGCGGCCTCGCGTTCCAGCAGGCCATCGCCAAGATCGCGCCGCACATTCCCATTCTGTTCATCACGGGTTATCCCGATGTCGAAATGTCGGTCAAGGCCATGAAGGCCGGCGCGCTCGACTTCTTCCCCAAGCCGTTCCGCGAACAGGACATGCTCGATGCCGTCACCCAGGCGCTGCAGCGCGATGCGGAGCGGCTGTTGCTCGAATCGTCGACGGCCGCGCTGCGCGGGCGCTTCGAATCGCTGACGCCGCGCGAGCGCGAGGTGCTGGAGTTCGTGCTCGGCGGCCTGCTCAACAAACAGATTGCCGATGAAATGCACGTCAGCGAGATCACCATCAAGCTGCATCGCGGGCAGGTGATGCGCAAGATGGCCGTGCGCTCCGTGGTGGACCTCGTGCGCCAGGCTGAAGTCCTCGGCGTGAAACCGCGCGCGTTGTCGCGCCGCCAGTAAGCGTGCCGCGCCGGCCTCGTCCGTCGCGCATCCCGGCGTTTCCCTAGACCAAGGTATAGGGTCCCCCATTGTTTCCCCTCCGGACGCAGCCCATCGTAGAGTTGGCTCGGCGGTGCGCGTCGCGCTACCTTGAAGTCACCGTGTCGCCGCTCCTCGCGGCCACCCCGTTCCTTCAAGGAGGCGCAGATGCTGTCAGATGCGAAGCTCGTCGATCCCTGGTCGCGCACCATCACGCTACTCTCCATGCCCGCGGACCCGGAGCCGCGTGTCGAAGCGGACTTCGACGCGCCGCGCCGCAAGACCCCCGCCGATGCCGACGCCCAGTGCAGCCTGAGCGTGAGCGTGGTGGACCGTCCGACCGCCTTCACGGTGACGCTCGACTGGCGCGACGCCACGCGCTGCTGTTACCGCGACCAGTTGTGGGTGGCGGCGCGGGCGCGGGTGTCGGGGCGCTGCGCGATGAGCGGCGCGGCCATTGCGCCCGGCGATGAAATCTTCCGTCCGCGTCCGGCGCGTCCGGTGCCGCGCAACGTGGCCGCGATGGTCCTGGCTTCGGCTGTCGAGGCATGCGTGCAGTACGGCTCGTCGCTGAGCGAGGCGTGGGGGAAGCTCGCCATCGAGCGCAATGCGTCGATGCACCGCAACGCGGCGATACCGAAGGCTATCGAGCCGGTCGATGCATACCGGATTGGCGCGCTCGTCTCGCATGCGTCGCCTGCCTGAGCCTGATGACGGCGTGATGACGCCGCGATTCCTCGTAAGGAAAGATGCGGCGCCTGACAGCCGGGCGTCGGATAGCGGGTCGTTTTTTGCAAGGCTATAGTAGAGACGCTGCATGAACAGGACGAAACGGTGGACGACAACCTGCCTGGACTACGCAAGACTGTTGCGCCAACAGTCCTCGTGGTCGATGACGACGAACACGTGCGCGAGTCGCTACGGCAACTGCTGAGTTCCGCGGGACTCAATGCGAGCGTGTTCTCGCGCGGCGAGGCGCTGATCGAGGCCTTGCAGGAAGGGCTGATCGGCGAGGGGCCGGCGTGCATCGTGCTCGATGTGCGCCTGCGCGGGCTGAGCGGCCTCATGGTGCAGCAGGAGTTGTCGCGCCGCGGTATCGCGCATCCGGTGATCTTCATCAGCGGCTATGGCGACATCGTCATGACGGTCAAGGCCATGAAAGCCGGCGCGGTGGATTTCCTCACCAAGCCGCTGCGCGATCAGGATCTGCTCGACGCGGTGGCCGAAGCCGTGCACAAGGATCGCGTGCGGCTGGCCGACGCCACCGCGCTGCAGGACCTGCAGGAACGCTGGCTCGAACTCACGCCGCGCCAGCGGCAGGTCATGAACCGGTGTGCTTCCGGCGTGCCCGCGCGGCAGATCGCCGACGAACTCGGCGTCAGCGAAATCACGGTGCGGGTGTACCGCGGCGAAGGCATGAAGCGGCTCGGCGTGGGCACCCTGGCCGAGTTCCGCAGCAAGGCGCGGTTGCTGGGCATTCCGGTGGGAGAAGCGGCGCGGCCTGCGCAAGAGTAAGCCGTCCGCTTCGGTGATGCGCATTCAGCCGGCATCGCGCGGCAGTCCGAGTTCGAAGGAAAAGCGCGCGCCCCACGGACTGATGTTCTCGGTCCAGATGGTGCCGCCGTGCGCTTCGACGATCCGCTTGCAGATGCACAGCCCCATGCCCATGCCCTGGGGCTTGGTCGTGACGAACGGACGGAACATCGTCTCCTTTAGCTCGTGCGAAACGCCGGGTCCGGAATCCGCGATCGAGATGACCGGCGCATCGTCTCGGGGCAGGGACGAGATCCTGATGATGCGCGCGCGGTCCGTGACGCCGTCCATCGCGTCGAGTGCGTTGGCGATCAGGATCTCGATGACCTGCTGGATCTGCGCGCGATTGCCCATGACGCTGCGGGCATCGTGCATGCCGGCGAAGCGGACGTTGGCACCGGCGCCGTCGATACGGGGACGTGCCGTGTGCACGGCTTCGCGCACCGCATCGTGGATATCGAACGCCTGGAACGGGATCCTGGCCTGCCGGTTCAGCGTGCGCAGACGTTCGATGATCGCCTTCGCGCGCACGGCGCAGCTCTGCACGCTTTCGAGGCTGACGATGGCTTCGCGAAGGTTCGGCTCGTCGCGCCTGAGCCAGCGCATGGCCGCGCCCGATGACGCGTCGATGGCACTCAGCGGCTGGCTTATCTCATGGATGATCGACGCGACCAGTTCGCCGATTGCTGTGATCCTGCTGGCCTCGCCCGGGTTGTGGCACGGCGCGGTGTCCGCTGGCGCGCGCGTCGGACTGGCGTTGGCCAGCGCGGCGGCCATCTGCGGGGCGAGTTGTTCGAGCAGCGCGCGCCGCGTGCCCGGGAATGCCTTGTCGAGCCGGTCGTGTTCCAGCACCAGCACGGCGAGCAGACGCGCGTCGTGCAATAGCGGAATGCCGAAGGCGGACCACGGACGGCGGACGCGGCATCCGCTTGTCCGGCAGAGCCGCTCGACGGCGCGCTCCGTGTGCAGTGATACGGGCTGCCTGGCTTCCGCGACCGTGCGAGCCACGGCCATCACGGGCGAATCTGGCTCGCTGACAGTTTCGTATTCGACGATCACGTCGTGTTCAAGATGAGCTCTGGCGCACGGCGCGAGCGTGCCGTGCCGCACGAGCATCAGGTGAGCACCCGTGGCGCCCGCACTGGTCAGCGCCACGCGCAAGAGCGTTTCGATCACGCAGTCGAGCGCGTCACGCCGGGATGGCGGCGCGGCTGTTGCGGTAGGAATGCGCTCGCCATGATCGCCCGGCATGTCGCCCTGTCCTCGGTAGCGGAACGAACCCAGCGCGTTGACGAACGGGTGCGGGGTCGTCGGTGCGCGGCTGACATCATCAATCGACTTCCTGGCCGACGCTACCGGCATTCGACGCGCAAGCAGGAAGAACGACAGGCAGAGTCTACGCGCATCGCCGCGAAAAGCGCGGGACGGGCCGGCCCGATGGCCGCTGCCGGCGCACGTCAGTGATGCCTGAAGAGCGAGCGGTCGAACGGCGAAGGCAAGCGATAACCGGCTTGCGACTGATCGTCCCTCGACCCGCCGACATCCTCCGCGCCCCACGCGCGATGCTGCGCCTGTTCGGCGGCGAGCGTCTGCGTGCTGATGCCGCGCTCCGAGGCCGGCGCGCCCGTCTCAGGCCGATAGAACGGCGCCGGCCCATAGCCGCCCGCATGCGCGGTTGAAAGCGTGCAGACGGTGGCGGCAGCGAGGAAACATGAAACCAGATCGACTCTTTTCACGATGGCACTCCGGACAGCGGATGCATGACTCCGCTTCGGGCCGAAGAACGGCGGCGCCCGGAGCGGAGGCTGAAGCTACGGGACCGAAGTCCGCAAGTCTCTAATGGCCCGCTTCACGCACGCGCAGGTTGTTGGTCACGCGCGTAACGCCCGGCACCTTGGCGGTGGTCGTGCCGGCCAGTTGAATCTGTGCGTCATCCGTTGCGGTGCCGTCGAGCGTGACGCTGCCGCCCCGGGCCACGATCATGATCCCGGATGTGTCGATCTCCTTGCTCGACCCGAGCGTATGCCGGACCTTCGTTTCGAGTTGATGATTCTGCTTTCTCGCGGCCTTCTTGCTGGTGGGGGCGGGGGCCGTGGCGTCGGTTTGCGCGTGGGCCGTGCCGATGCCCACCGAGGCGGCAACGATGATGGCGGCGATCAAACGGCTCCTGGATAAAGACATTGCGACTCTCCTTGTCAACGTGATCCTCGATGACGCATCGAGGTTTGCACGCAGTGTAGAAAGCCAACGTGAACACGTCTTTTCGGAATGAACGGCTTTTTTGGCCGATCACCGATTGTTCATACTCCGCCGCCACTCGATGGCATTCCCGCGCCACGCCCAGCGGATCGCGCAATGCATCGTGCGTTGTGAAAAGAGCGGCACGGGTGAACGGCCTTAACATGAGGCCGACCGTGTACCCGACCGGCTGTGCGGCGGAGTGATCGGATCGCGCCACGGTCCCGCGCATTCCCACAAGTCGAGCTCACCGGGTCGGGGTCGAACTGGCATGTCTACTCTCCTGCAGGACTTCCGCCGTGAGCTGCTCGTCTATCGCACCGACGAAATCCCGCGCGTCATCTATGCGTCGAAGTCCGCGCTGGCGGTGATCGTCAGCATGCTGGTCTGCATGCTGCTCGAACTGCGCTCGCCCGGCACGTCGATGGTCTCGGCCGTCATCGTGATGATCAACCAGCAAAGCGGGATGACCATTGCGCGGGCGTTCTATCGCACCATCGGCATCTGCTGCGGCAGCATCGCCGGCTTCCTGCTCATCAGTCAGTTCGCGCAGGCGCCGCCGCTGTTTCTCGCGGGCCTTGCCATCTGGGTGGGATTCTCGGTGGCGGGCTCGTCGTACTACAAGAACTATCAGTCCTACGGCTTCGTGCTGTCTGGCTATGCGGCCTGCATCACGACGGTGCCCGAGTGGGCCACTCCCTACGATGTCACCACGAACATCATCTACACCGTGAGCGAAGTCGTGATCGGCGTGGCGACGGGCAGCCTGATCAGCGCGCTCGTGCTGCCGCAGAAGGTCGTGCCCGCGCTGGTCAAGTGGCGCGCGTCGGCGGTCATCGCGCTGCTGGGCGCGTATCGTTCGGCGGCGCTCGGCAACACCGCCGACGACACCGTCGACGCCTATATCAAGCTCGTGCGGGAAAGTGCATCGATGGAAGACCTGCGCACCGCCGCCGTGTTCGAAGACCCGGAGATGCGCCTGCGAAACGACGCGCTGATCGAAGTGGAGCGCACTTTCCTCGACGCGATCACGCGGGTTCACGCGATCCACCGGGCGCGGCAGGCGGCGTTGGCCGGGGACCCGGACGAGCAGGCGCGCGCCTGCATCGACGGGCTGTTCAGCGCGCTGGCGCAGGCCGCCGAACCGATCGACGAAGCCCGCCTGCACACGAAGGCCGGACTGGATGAATTGCATGCCCGTCTGCGTGTGCTCGATGAAGCGCTGCCCGTGCAGGTGGAACAGGGCATCGCGACCGAGCCGCCAGGTGCGACGGGCCGTACGGCCATCGAAATGGCCGGCGCGGAGGTGTACTCGGCGTCGTCGTCGCTGCTCGAATTCTGCGGCGCGTGCCGTGTGTTGCTGGACCCGCCGAAGATCCGCTTCTCGCTGTCGGTGGTGCAGGCCATTGCTTTCATGCGCCGCGTGCCGATCCGCTCCAGCCCGGTCACGGCGCTGGTATCCGGACTGCGCGCCGCGACGGCCATGGCGGTCGTGGGGGCCGCGTGGATTGCCTCGGGATGGACCAATGGCGCAATCGCGGTGGTGGCGGCCGGCATCACGAGCGGCTTCTATTCGCTCAGCCCCACGCCGGTCAAGGGCAGCTGGCAGGCGTTCGTCGGCTGTCTTTTCGCGGCTGTCACCGGCTTCTTCGTCAACTTCGTCGTGATGCCGGTGGCGGGCGATATCGCGTGGTTCGCACTGTGTCTCGCCGTCGTGATCTTCATCGGCAGCTATGTGAATTCGTTCCCGCAGCACGCGGGTCTGGGCGCGATCTTCAACGTGTACTTCTGCTATGTGCTGACGCCCGCGAACGTCGCCGTCTACGATCCGCCGTATCTGCTCGACCGCAGCTTCGGCCTGCTGTTCGGCATCGCGGTGGCGGCGAGCGCGTTCTCGCTGGTGCTGCCGCGCGAAGGCGAATGGCGAATCAGGAAGTACAGCGCGCGGATTAGCGGCTTGCTCGTCGATGCCGCGCGCGGCGATATCGATGCGGACCTCGCCGTGGAGACCGGCCGTGCGATCCGCGATCTGATCGTGCGCATCATGACGGTGCCGGACGTTTCCGCCGAGGAGCACGAGCGCACGGCGAAATGGGCGTTCGGCCAGTTCTGGATGGCCAGTGCGCTGCTCGAAGTGCGCAAGCTGGGCGACGCGGGCGGCCGCGCGTTGCCGGAGGCCTGGAGCGGCGCGCAACGCGACTGGCTGAGCGCGATGGCGGCGGTGACGGCATCGAACGATGAACACACCGCGGCAGAGGCCATCGCCGCGACCGAGCGGGCCTTGCAGGTGCTGCGCGTGCCCGCCGCTCATGAAACGCCAGACGCGTGGCGCGTGCTGTTCCCGTTGCGTGCGCAGCTCTATTCCACCCGTGCGGCGCTGACCGGCCAGTCCGCCTTGCCGCCCGACGCCCGGCCGGTGCAGTCATGAGCGCGCGCTTCGTCATGTGCGCGGGACTGGCGGCCGTGGTGTCGCTGGCGGGCTGCATCAGCGCGGACGGGATCAAGCCGGAGGCGTCTTTCATCGAACCGGCGCAGATCGATCCTGGCGACGCGTTGCGGCAGACCGCCGGCGACGCGAACTGGCCGGCCGGCACCTGGTGGCAAAGCTGGCACGACCCGCAGCTCGACGCCCTGATGACGCGCGCCGTCGCGGGCAGCCCGACGCTTGCGATCGTGCGCTCGCGCGTCACGGCGGCGATCTGGCAAGCACGCGCGCTGCATGCCGACGAGTTGCCGAACATCGACGGCACGGCCGCATTCGCGCGCAGCCGCTTTCCGCGTTATGCCACGCCGTCGCCGCCGGGCGGCATGACGGTCTGGAACAACTCGGCGGCGGTGGCGCTGTCCTTCGACCTCGACCTGTGGGGCAAGAACCGTTCGCTGACCGAGAGCGCGCTCGATACCGTCCAGGCCACCGCCGCCGACGCGCAGTTCGCGCGCGTGGAGCTGGAAACGGCGGTGGCGAGAACCTATACCGAGATGGCCCTGCAATACCGGCTGCTGGACATCTACGCGTCGATCAACGCGGAAGAGCGCCGCAACCTGGACATCACGACGGCACGCCGGCAGGCGGGCATCAGCGGCGAGATCGACGCGAGCCAGGCGATGACGCAGTATCAGGCCGGCATCACGGATATCCAGGCCACGCGCTATGCCATCGCGGTTGCGCGCTTGCAGATCGCGTTGCTGGTGGGCGAAGGGCCGGGATTCGGCGACAGCCTCACGCGTCCCTCGCTGCCGATGGATATCGTCATCGCGCTGCCGGGTTCGCTGCCGGCGGAACTGGTCGGTCATCGCGCCGATGTCGTTGCGCAGCGCTGGCGCGCCGCCGCCGCCGCGAAGAAAGTAGGCGCCGCGCATGCCGATTTCTATCCGAACATCAACCTCGTGGCGAGCGCGTCGCTGGCGTCGCTTGCGCCGTTCGGCGGCTTCTTCAACTTCCTGAACAGCGATGCGGCCGGGCACAGCGTGGGCCTCGCGGGCTCGTTGCCGATCTTCGATGCGGGCCGCCGGCGCGGCAACTATGGCGTCGCGGTAGCCGAATACGACGACGCCGTGCTCGGCTACAACCAGACCGTGCTGTCCGCGATGCAGGCGGTCGCGCAGACGGTGACCTTGCTGCAATCGCTGCAGACGCGCCAGCAATCGACGCAGGCCGCGCTCCAGTCGGCGACGCGCGCGTATGACCTGGCCAATCGCGGCTACAAGGGCGGCATTACCGAGTACCTCGATGTGCTGGTCGCGCAGAAGGTCATGTTGCAACAGGAGCGCGAGCTTGCGCTGCTGCACGGCCAGCGTGCCGATGCATGGGTGCTGCTGATGAAGGACCTGGGCGGCGGCGCGGACGTCGAGCCGATTCCTGCCCGCATGAGCGAAGGAGACCGCGATGTTCCCCGTTGACGTCGACCTGTTCGGCTTCTTCGCGCCGGTGCTGCTGCTGGTGCTGGTGGCATGCGTCGTGTTCTACATCTTTCTCGACCTCCTGCTTGCGCAGCTCGGCGTGTATCGCTTCGCGTGGCATCCGGGCTTGTTCAGGGTTGCCTTGTTCATTGCGCTGTTCTGCGGGACGTCACTGTTCTTCTACCGGTATTGAACCCAAGGCGGGGCCGCCTTCTTCATCGACACCACGGGACCAAGATGAACAAGCAGGTTGTGATCCGGATCGTCGTCACGCTCGTCACGCTGCTGGTCGCGTTCGTGCTGCTGCATCTGATCTGGCAGCGCTACATGGTGTCGCCCTGGACGCGCGACGGCCGCGTGCGCGCCAATGTCATCAATCTCGCCACCGATGTCTCCGGTCTCGTCAAGGAAGTCCGGGTGAAGGACAACCAGTTCGTGCGCAAGGGCGAGGTGCTCTACGTGCTCGATCCCGACCGCTTCCGCTATGCCGTGGACCAGGCCAATGCCGATGTGGCGCGCGCCCGGGCGCAGATGAGCCAGGCCGAGTCGCTGGTGAACGCGAGCCGCTTCGAGGCAAGGATGCGGCGCGATCAGGCGTCACGCCGTGCGCGGCTTTCGGGCGATGTCGTGTCGGAGGAACTGCGTTCGGATGCATCGTTGCAGGCGCAGCAGTCGCAGTCCGCGACGGATGCCGCGCGCGCCGCCTATACCGCCGCCGAAGCGGCGCTCAAGGCGGCCCTCGTTCGGCAAGAGACCGCGCGTCTGGACGCGGTGCGCAGCGAAGTGCGCGCCCCGACGGATGGCTACATCACGAATCTCAACCTCTGGCCGGGCGATTACGCGAGCGCGGGTGTCGCGCGCATGGCGATGATCGACTCGAATTCCTTCTGGGTGTATGGCTATTTCGAGGAAACCAAGATCCAGGGCGTGCATGTCGGCGACCAGGCGAATGTCCGGCTACTCGGCGGCGACGTGATTCTCGACGGGCATGTGGACAGCATCGCGAGCGGCATCGTCGATCGTGACAATCCGACGGGTTCGGGCGAACTGCTTGCCAACGTCGATCCCATCTTCACCTGGGTGCGGCTGGCCCAGCGCGTGCCGGTGCGTATCCATCTGGACCGCGTGCCGCGCGGCGTCCATATCGCAATGGGCATGACCTGCACGATCACGCTGCGGGCGCAGACCGCATCGCAAACCGCATCGCAAACCGCAACGCACTGAAGCCCGCCCGACGCGTGCCCGGTCGATAAACCCGGTGTTTTCGACAAGACGCCGACGGGACTTGCAGCCATCATTCCGGTTCACACCACACCGGAGGCGCTATGAGCAAGGGAACAGTACTGGTGGTTTCGTCGTCGGCGGACACACTGGAATTGCAGGGCGGCAAGCGCGCGGAAATCGGCGTGTATCTGAATGAACTGGTCGTGCCCGCGATGGCGCTGGTGGCGGGCGGCTACGAAATCGTGCTCGCGACGCCAAACGGCAAGAAACCGGTCATCGACGCCGTGTCGCGCGATGCGTCGCATTTCAACAACGACGCAGCGGCCTTCCAGAAAGCGCTGGACTTCTTCGACAGCTATCCCGCGATGGTCAATCCCGTGACGCTCCGCACGACGGTCGAGCAGGGTCTGGACAGTTACGCGGCGGTCTTCGTGCCGGGCGGGCATGCACCCATCGTCGATCTGGCGCAGGACGAGGACATGGGCACGGTGCTGCGGCATTTTCATGACACGGGCAAGCCCACCGCGCTGCTGTGCCATGGTCCGATTGCGCTGATCGCCGCGGTGCCGCAGATGAAGGCATTCCGCGCGGCGCTCGACCGCGACGACATGTCCGGAGCGAAGGCGGTGGGCGGCGGCTGGCCCTACGCCGGCTACAAGATGACGATCTTCTCGAACGACGAGGACAAGGTCGCTGAAGAGCAACTGCTGCACGGCCGAATGAAGTTCTATGTCGGCGATGCGTTGCAGGCGGCCGGCGGCATCGTGACGAGCAACACCAAGGTGTTCGATCCCCACCTCACCGAAGACCGGGAACTCATCACCGGACAGAACCCGCGTTCGGATCATCTGGTGGCGAATGCGCTGCTTGCCGCACTGGAACGCTGAAGGCTGCTTTCACTGGCTATCGTCCTATCGTCGGACGATAGCCAGGCGATCTTTACCACGCTTAACCTTGGTTAATCCGAACGTCGCCGAACCGCGGTCATAATTCAAGCATGGCATGGACCAGAATGCCGGCGATTGCGCAGTGGTGCGCAATCCAAACCTGCACGCAGAGGAACATGATCATGGCGACGCTTGCGGACCACGGGGCGTGTCCGGACCGATTCGGCCATCTCGAAGGCTTTCGCGTCGAGACGAACCAGGGCGGGAGTCGCGTGGACATCGTGCTCGACCGGCCGCCGCTGAATTTGATCTCGCTGCGTCAGGGCGAACATCTGAGCGCGGTATTCAGCGCGCTGGACACCGACCCCGCGGTGCGCGTGATCGTCGTGCGCGCCGAGGGCGAGCATTTCAGCAGCGGCGGCGACGTCGATGGCGTCGCCGATGCAACGCCTGCGCAGCGCGCACAACTCGCCTTGCACATGGACGCGCCGTCGCGGTGCAGCAAGCTGGTGATCGCCGCGAACCGGGGCTATTGCTTCGGCACGGGTTTCGAACTGTCGCTGGCCTGCGATTTCCGCATCGCCACCGAGACCACGCTGTATGCGCTGCCCGCGCGCAAGCTGGGCGCGTCCGGCGGGGCCGGGGCAGCGGCCAGGTTACTGAAGACGGTGGGCATCGGCAGGACCAAGGACATCGTCATGCGCGCGCGCTACATACGCGGCGCGCAAGCGTACGAATGGGGCGTGGCGACCGAGTTCGTCGTCGATACCGAACTCGAACGCGCAACCGACGCCCTCGTGCACGAACTGCTTGGCTTCTCACCCCTGGAACAGCGCATCGCGAAGAAGTTGCTGAACGATATCGAAGGCTCGCCGTCGCCCGTCAGCGGGTCCGAAGCGCATGATCCGAGGTCCGCGTCCTGCGCCAGGAAATCGCCGGCGAACGCCAACGTGCCGATCTGGCGGCGGCTGTCTTCCGCCGGCAAGACATCATGAGCACGACGCCAGGCAAGTCGCGATGACGGCCCTTGTTGCGGATTGCCGGCCGTCAAGGTACCTTCGACGTCACGCCGTGCTGCGGCGCTTCCACCAGCCGCCAGCGGCGCATCGATCCGCGAACCGCCACGGCTCCCACTCCATGACTGTGCCGCTCGAGCATTGCCATGCTCCCGCGCGAAAGCCCTTGCCGCCACGGAAGCTTGTCCATGACCCTGATCACGTCGAACCACGAGTCGGTGGCTGTCGAACCTTTCCAGGCTGCCTGGGAGGACGGGGCATACATGGTCTACCGGGGCAGGCGCCGCCTCGATGACGCGAGCTCCGAGCCGGTGTTGCTGATGACGCCGGTGCAGGAGCATCCGCGCGCGGAAGTGATCGACCGGCTCGCCCATGAATATGCGCTCGCGCCGAAGCTTGCCGGCGGGTCCACGCTGCGTCCAGTGGCGTTGATGCGCGAGCAGGGCCGCATGCTGCTGGTGTTCGAGCACTGCGACGGCGAGCCGCTCACGACGCTGTCCGCGCCGCTCGATGCCGCCGCGTTCCTGCGCCTGGCCGTGAGCATCGCGTCGGCGCTCGGCAAGGTGCATGCGCAAGGCCTCGTGCATCGCGACATCAATTCCACCCATATCCTGATGGACCGCTCTACCGGGGCGGTCTGCATCACGGGCTTTGGCATTGCGTCGTCGCTGCGGCAGGAGATGCAGTCGCCGGAAGCGCCGGAGTTCATCGCCGGGACGCCGGCCTACATGGCGCCCGAGCAGACCGGCCGCATGAACCGTTCGGTCGATTCACGCAGCGACCTGTATTCGCTCGGCGTCGTGTTCTATCGCCTGCTGACGGGCCGCCTGCCGTTCGATGCCACCGACCCGATGGCGCTCATGCATTGCCATATCGCGACCCAGGCGGCGCCGCCTGCCGATGTGCTGGGCACGGTGCCGCCGGCCATTTCGGCGATCGTGATGAAGCTGCTCGCCAAGACCGCCGAGGAACGCTACCAGACGGCCGGCGGCGTGGCCCACGACCTGCGCCAGTGTCTGGCGCGCTGGGACGCGCATGGACGCATTGCGGGCTTTGCGCTGGGTCAGGTCGATCTGCCCGACAAGCTGCTCGTGCCCGAGAAGCTGTATGGCCGCAAGACCGAGCGCGACACGCTGCTCGATGCGTTCGATCGCGTCGTGAAGCGCGGCCGCGCCGAACTGTTGCTGGTGTCGGGTTATGCGGGCATCGGCAAGTCGGCGGTGGTGAACGAACTGCACAAGGCGCTGTTGCCGCGCAGCGGGCTGTTCCTCGCCGGCAAGTTCGACCAGATCAACCGGGGCATTCCGTACGCCACGCTGGCGAAGGCGTTCCAGGCGGGCGTGCGGATGTTGCTGAGCAAGAGCGAGAGCGAACTGGACGCGTGGCGCACCGCGCTGCGCGACGCACTCGGCGCGAACGGCCTGTTGATGACCGATCTCGTGCCCGACCTGGCGAAGGTCATCGGCGAACAGCCGCCTGTCGCCGTGCTGTCCGCGCAGGATGCGCAGCGCCGCTTCCATATGGTGTTCCGCCGCTTCATCGCGGTCTTCGCGCGTGCCGATCATCCGCTCGCGCTGTTCGTCGACGACCTGCAATGGCTCGACATGGCCACGCTGGATTTTCTCGAAGACCTGCTGATGCAGAACGAGTCGGGGCATCTGTTGGTGATCGGTGCATATCGCGACAATGAAGTCGGCCCGGATCATCCGTTGATGCGCAAGCTGGCGAATCTGCGCGCGGCGGGCGTCGCGGTGCAGGAGATCGCGCTGCGGCCGCTGGCCGGCGCGCATCTCGAACAATTCGTCACCGACGCGCTGCATTGTCCGACCACCAAGGCCGTGCCGCTGGCGCGCATGCTGCATCAGAAGACCGGCGGCAATCCGTTCTTCGTTCATCAGTTCCTGACTTCGCTGGGTGAAGAGGGGCTCGTCGCGTTCGATCACATCAGCGGCCAGTGGACCTGGGACCTCGACCGCATCAACGCGAAAGGCTATACGGAGAATGTCGTCGATCTGATGGTCGCGAAGCTCGCGCGCCTGCCGCCCGGCTGTCAGGCCGTGCTCCGGCAGTTTGCGTGCGTCGGCAATGCGGCGCGGCTGGCGTCGCTGGAGATCATCTGCGAGATGCCGGGCCCGAACGTCCGCGAGGCGCTGGCTGCCGCCGTGCAGGCCGGGCTCGTGCTGCGCACGGGCACCGCCTACCGCTTCCTGCACGACCGCGTGCAGGAAGCCGCCTACGCGCTGATTCCGGCTTGCGAGCGTGCCGCCACGCATCTGCGCATCGCGCGGCTGCTGCTGGCACACACGCCACCGGGGCAGCGGGAAGAGCTGGTCTTCGAAATCGTCGGCCAGTTCAATCGCGCGGCCTCGTCGATCGTGGATGACGACGAACGCGAGCAGGTCGCGGCGCTCAACTTGCTTGCCGGCGGGCGCGCCAAGGCTTCGGCTGCGTACGCTTCGGCGCTGGCGTATCTCGCCGCAGGCAGCGATCTGCTGACGGACGAGGACTGGGATCGACGCTACGAGCTGAGCTTCTCGATCGAATTCCTGCGTGCCGAATGCGAGTTGCTGTGCACCCGCATGTCGGAAGCCGAGGCGCGGCTCGCCGGACTGGAACAGCGCGCGCGCACCCGGCATCACGTCGCACAGGTGACGCGCCTGCGCATCACGCTCTGCACGACGCAGGACCTGAGCGAACGCAGCGTGGCCATCTGTCTCGACTATCTGCGCCGCAACGGCACGGACTGGTCGGCGCATCCATCGCGCGAGGCGGTCCACGAGGAATATGCGCGCATCGGCGCGCTGCTGGGCGGGCGTGACATCGAGGATCTCATCCGGTTGCCGCTGCTCGACAACCCCGACGTGCAGGACACCCTCGACGTGCTGAGCGAGATCGTGACGCCCGCCTTCTTCACGGATTCGAACCTCTGCGCGCTGGTGCTGTGCCGGATGGTGCGGCTGAGCCTGGAACACGGCAACGCGGACGCGTCCTGCTATGCCTACGTATGGCTCGCGGCCTATACCGGGCCGTTCTTCGATCAATATGAAGCAGGCTACCGCTTCGGCTGTCTCGGTCATGAACTCGTCGAACAGCGCGGCCTCACGCGCTATCGGGCACGCACCTCGACTTCGTTCGGCAACATCGTCGTGCCGTGGGCGCGGCACGTGCGCGAAGGACGCAAGCCCATTCAGCGCGCCTTCAAGATGGCGAGCGAAACCGGCGACCTGACCTACACGCTGTATTCCTGCTGCGATCTGATTCAGAACCACGTTTCGGTCGGAGATCCGCTGGACGACGTGAAGACCGAGATCGACGTGGCGCTGTCCATCTCGGAGCGGGTGCGCTTCGGTCTGGTGAGCGACATGCTCGTTACGTATCGCGGCCTGGTCCGCACGCTGTGCGGTCTCACGCAACGCTTCGGCAGCTTCGACGACGAGACCTTCAACGAAGCCGCCTTCGAAGCGCACTTCTCGCAATCGCCGACACTGGCCTTGCCGGCATTCGATTACTGGGTCCGCAAGCTTCAGGCGCGCTACTTCGCCGATGAATTCGCGGACGCGCTGGAGGCGAAGCACCACGCCGCGCAACTGTTGTGGGTCGGCACGTCGCAGTTCGAGACCGCCGAGTTTCACTTCTACGGCGCGCTGAGTCATGCGGCCTGCTGGGACACCGCCACGCCCGAGGACCGGCACATCCATGCGGAAGCCATCGCCGCGCATCGCGGCCAGCTGGAAGTCTGGGCGCGGCACTGTCCCGAGAACTTCGAGAATCGCGCGTTGCTGGTGAGCGCGGAATGGTCGCGGCTGCACGGCGACGTGGTGGCGGCGCAGCGGCTCTATGACCTCGCGATCCGCTCGGCGCGGGCGAACGGCTTCGTTCACAACGAAGCCGTCGCGTGCCAGGCGGCGGCGCGCTTCCATGCGGCGCAGGAGCTGACGGAAATCGCGCAGATGTACCTGCGCAACGCGCGCGATGCGTTCATGCGCTGGGGCGCGAAAGCCAAGGTCAGGCAGATCGACGCCGCCTTGCCGCGCTTTGCGCACCGGTATCGGGAGAGTGGCGGGATGCAGGCCATCGAGGCGCCGGTCGAGCATCTCGATCTCGTCACGGTGATCCGTCTGTCGCAGACCATTTCGAGCGAGATCGTGCTCGACAACCTGATCCACACGGTCATGCGCACGGCGATTTCACATGCGGGAGCGGAGCGCGGCCTGCTGATCGCAAGCGACGAGAACGGTCTGCGCATCGAGGCGGAAGCCCGCACCGTGGACGGCATCATCAGCGTGAATCTTGAGAACGCGTCGCTGACTTCCGGCCGCGTGCCGATCTCGGTCGTCCAGTTTGCCTTCCGGATGCGCGAGAACGTGATCGTCGACGATGCCACGCGCCAGCATGACTTCTCCGCCGATCCCTACTTTCGCGATCATCACGCGCGCTCGGTGGCTTGCATGCCGCTGGTGCACCGGGGCAAGCCCATCGCGCTGCTTTATCTGGAAAACAATCTGGTCTCGCATGTGTTCAACGCGAGCCGCGTCGCCGTGCTGAAACTGCTGGCGTCGCAAGCGGCGACCTCGCTCGAAATCTCGCACCTGTATCGCGACCTCGCCGAACGCGAGGCCCGCATCCGGCGGCTGGTGGATGCCAATATCGTCGGCGTGTTCATCTGGGATCTGCGCGGTCCCATCTACGAAGCCAACGACGCCTTCCTGCGCATCATCGATTACACGCGCGAGGACCTCGCGGCGGGCCGCGTCAACTGCATGGAGATCACGCCGGACGAGTGGCACGAGCAGGACCTGCGGAGCATCGCCGAGTTGCGCAGGAACGGCGCGTTGCAGCCCGTGGAGAAGGAATACATCCGCTCCGACGGCAGCCGCGTGCCGGTGCTGCTGGGGGCCGCGATGTTCGGCAACGCGACCGAGCAGCTGGTGGCCTTCGTCGTCGACCTGACGGAACGCAAGCGTGCCGAGGCCACTGCGCGCGACAGCGAGCGGCGCTTTCACGAGATCGAACGTGAATTGGCGCATGCAAACCGCATTGCGACGCTCGGGCAGCTGACCGCCTCGATCAGTCATGAAATCCGCCAGCCGGTGGCCTCGGCCGTGTTCAACGCCCAGGCCGCGATTCACTGGCTCGAAGCGCGCCCGCCGAACCTCGACGAAGTGCATGCGGCGCTCACGCGCGTCGTCAACAACGGCACGCGCGCCAGCGATGTGATCCGCCGCATCCGCGAACTCGTCAAGAAGGCGCCGGTGCGCCACGAACATCTCGCGATCAACGATGCCGTGCATGAAGTCGTCGCGCTCGTGCGCGGCGAGGCGGCGAAGCAGCATGTGCGCGTCGAGACGGAACTGGAGCGGGGCTTGCCGCCGGTAGAAGGAGACCGCGTGCAATTGCAGCAGATCCTCATGAACCTGATGATGAACGCAGTCGAAGCGATGGTGGAAACGTCCGACACGACGCGCGACCTGCGCATCGTGTCGCGCCTGGACGAAGGTGAGAGCGACGTGATCATCGCCGTGAGCGATACGGGGCGGGGAATCGACGAGGCCAATGTCGAGCAGCTCTTCGAACCGTTCTACACGACGAAGGCGACCGGCATGGGCATGGGGCTGTCGATCTGCCGTTCCATCGTCGATGCCCACGGCGGCACCTTGCGCGTGCTGCCGAACGAGCCGCAGGGCGCGGTGTTCGAGCTGCGGCTGGCCGCAGCAAGGAAGCCCGGCGCGTGACGCACCGGGCCTGGCTTTATTCGCTCTCGAACAGATCCTTGAAGCGGCGCGGCTGCGAGCGCAGGTAAGGATTGGGCGCGCGCACCCGGGCGCCGAGTTCGGCGGCGGCATGCCAGGGCCAGCGCGGGTCGTAGAGAATGGTGCGCGCGAGCGCGATCATGTCGGCATCGCCGGTCCCCACGATGGCCTCGGCCTGCTCATAGCCCGTGATGAGGCCCACGGCGACCACCGGAATCTCCACCGCGTGTTTCACCGCGCGCGCGAGCGGCACCTGATAGTTCGGCCCGACGGGAATCTGTTGCGCCGGATGCAGGCCGCCGCTGGTGACGTGGATCGCGTCGCAGCCGTGCTTCTGCATCACCCGTGCGAATTCGACCGTCTCCTCGATGCTCCAGCCGCCGTCCACCCAATCCGTGGCCGAGATGCGCACGGTGATGGGCTTGTGGGGCGAAAACGCCTCGCGCACCGCCTGAAACACTTCGAGCGGGAAACGCATGCGGTTTTCGAGTGAACCGCCGTATTCGTCTTCACGCCGGTTGGACAGCGGCGAGATGAACTGATGCAGCAGATAGCCGTGCCCCACGTGCAGCTGGATCACGTCGATACCGACGTCGTGCGCGCGCCGCGCCGCGCTGACGAAAGCGTTTCGAATGCGGTTGAGTCCCGCACGGTCGAGCGCATGCGGCAACGTCTGGCCGTCTGCGAACGCCACGGCGGAGGGCGCTTCGGTCTGCCAGCCGTGGGGCGTATCCGGCGCGAACTGCTGACTGGGTTTCCACGGCACTTCGGTGGACGCCTTGCGCCCGGCATGGCTCAACTGGATGGCCACCGGCATATCCGACACATGGCGCACGGCATCCAGCGTGCGGCGCATGGCGGCTTGTGTCGCGTCGTCGTACAGGCCCACGTCGGCATACGTGATGCGGCCTTCGGGCACCACCGCCGTCGCCTCGATGGTCAGCAGCGCCGCGCCCGAGAGCGCGAGATGCCCGAGATGAATGAGATGCCAGTCGTTCATGCAGCCGTCCACGGCCGAGTACTGGCACATCGGCGCGATGATGATCCGGTTCTTGAGTTCGAGCTTGCCTACGTGGATCGGCGTGAAAAGAGCAGGTTTGGCCAAGAGCGTCTCCTTGCCGGACAGGTTCGGGTGCGGGTGAAAGAAGCGCGCTCGGGGTCAGCTGCCGAAGTAGGGCACGCAGTAGCCTGAGGGGCCCACGCATTCTTCCGGCGCGCTGTTCCAGCGGCGTTCGCCGAAGGGATGATGCTTGTGCATCGGCGCGGCGTCCGTGGACGAGGGCGCGGGGGCCTGGGCGAGCGCGGCCGTCGAGGCCAGCGAACAGGCGAGCAGCACGAAAGTAAAAGGTTTCAACGCTTTCATTTTCCACCTCCGACGAGTTCAGCGAGAGAAAGAGCGCGCGTGTGCCAATGGGGGGCAAAAAAAGAAGCCCGCTCGTGAGCGGGCGCGAAGGACAGAAACGGTTCTGTCCGAGGAGACACGGCACGCATTTGCGTGAAGCGATATTGCCCCTGCACCGCGTGCGCTGCTTTCCTGTATGCCGGTTTTTTGCCGGTTCGCCTTGAACCGTTCGGCAAGGGTCTGAGAAATCAGGCGTCCGGTTTGTGGCCTTCCGTTGCGTCTTCATACCAACGTATAGCGCCGCTGTCCGGCGGCAGTGCGCATGTATGCCACGGTACGATTGCGACGCGCCCTTCGCGAACCTAAGCTTCCCTGTATGGCGAGACGCTCGCCGTCGTGTCATCCGTGCAAGGAGTGTGTCGCCATGGTCCCCGCGCTACAGAACTGGATCTTCGTCGGAAGCAACGCTTATATCGAATACACCTTCGTTGCGTGGCTGGGCAGGAGCGTCTACCGGCGCACCGTGGATTACCGTTCCATCTGCCTGCAATGACACGCATGCGTCGCGCATTTGCGGGATCGCGCGCTTTGCGGCTTCGCATTGTCCTGTGCATGGAGCGTCCGGGATGCCTATCGTCGAGGGACATTCACTCGACCGGAACGCGCTCATGCACGAGAAAGCCTTCGAGGCGCAGTGCCACGCTGTGCCGGTGCATTGCACCAACGAGGCCGAGGCGCACCGGCGCGGGCTCACGCTGTTCGCGCTGGCGCTCGGCAGCTTCTGTATCGGCACCTCCGAGTTCGCGAGCATGGGCATCATCCAGTTGTTCGCGGCGAGTCTCGACCTCAGTCTCGCGCAGGCGACCAACGCCATCACGGCCTATGCGTTCGGCGTCGTGATCGGCGCACCCGTCGTCACGCTGATGGCGAGCCGGCTCAACCGCCGCACGCTGCTGTTGCTGTTGATCGGGCTGTTCATCGTCGGCAATCTGCTTTCCGCGGCGGCCATGAATCTCGGCATGTTCGCGGCGGCGCGCTTCATCAGCGGACTGCCGCAGGGCGCCTATTTCGGCGCGGGCGCCGTGGTGGCCTCCTATGTCGTCGGCGAGGGACAGTCGGGCAAGGCCTTCGCGATCGTCATGGCAGGGCTGACGGTGGCGACCATCGTCGGATCGCCGCTTGCGACTTTCCTCGGCCAGCATCTCGGCTGGCGGCAGACCTATGTGGTGGTAGCGGCAATCGCCGTGCTCGCGCTGCTGGCTTCGTGGGCATGGCTGCCACGCAACCGGGCGCTCGACGGCGGCCCGCTCGGGCAGGAACTCGGCGCGCTGCGCAAGCCGCGCGTCTGGGCCGTGATGACCGTGGCCGCGCTCGGCGTGTCGAGCATCTTCGCGGTGTACACCTTCATCGGCCCGCTGGTGACGGACGTCGCCTCGCTGGACCGCTCGCGCATTCCGCTGGCGCTCGCGCTGTTCGGCGTCGGCATGACGATCGGCAATCTGGTGGGCGGGCGTCTTTCGGATGCGTATCCGGCTGCCGGACTGATCGTCGGCTTCGGGTCCGCGCTGGTGGTGCTCGCGCTGCTCGCGAGCTTCGGTTCCCGCGAATGGATATTGATGCCGGCGTTGTTCGGCGTCGGCCTGACGATGATGATTGCGATACCGACCATCCAGGTCCGTCTCACGCTGTTCGCGCCCGAAGCGCCGACGCTGATGGGCGCGATGAACCTTGCCTCGCTGAACGTCGCCAATGCGCTCGGCGCGGCGGCGGGCGGGGCGGCCATCGGGGCGGGCTGGGGCTTGCTGTCGCCGGCGTGGGCGGGCTTCGCGCTGACTGCCGCCGGATTGCTCGTGTTTCTCGGCACGCTGTCGCGCGCGCGCCAGACTGTCGCGGTGTCGTGAGATGCACGTCATGCCGATGGTCACTCGTCGCTCCGTCACGTTCAGTGCAGCGTCGTCATGAAGATCACGCTCGACGAGATGTCCGCGTTCATCGCCATCATGGACATGGGTTCGCTCACGCGCGCCGCCGAAAAGCTGCATCTGCCGACTTCTGCGCTGAGCCGCCAGTTGAGCCGCCTGGAGCGCAAGCTCGACACCACGCTGATGCGGCGCACGACGCGCAGCTTCGAACTGACCGACGAAGGACGCTTCTTTCTCGATCAGTCGCGCACGATCATCGCGTCGGTCGAGCGCACCGAAGCGGAAACCATCTCGCGCCGCAGTCAGCTTGCGGGGCGTCTGCGCGTCAACGCCGCGACGCCGTTCATGCAGCATGTGATCGTGCCGCTGATGGCGGACTTTCACGCCGCCTATCCCGACATCGAACTGGAACTGAACAGCAGCGACGAGATCATCGACCTGATCGAGCATCGCACGGATATTGCGATTCGCATCGGGACGCTGAGGGATTCGTCGCTGCATGCGCGCAAGCTCGGCGACAGCCGTCAGCGTCTGCTCGCGAGTCCCGCCTATCTGGCACGCGCGGGCTGGCCGGCCGCCACGACGGACCTCGCCAGCCACACGCTGCTCGGCTATTCGCAACTCGAAACGCTCAATCACTGGCCGCTCCGTCACGACGGCGCGGCGGTCTACAAGGCGCGTCCGGCGCTGCGCGCATCGAGCGGGGAAACGCTGCTTGCGCTCGCGATGGACGGCGTGGGCATCGCCTGTCTGAGCGACTACATGACCTGCGACGCGCGCCGCACCGAGCGTCTCGTGCAAGTGCTGCCCGAGATGACGCTGGAGTCGCTCCGGCCCATTCACGCGGTGTTCTATCGCAAGACGCGTCTGTCGGCGCGCATCACGGCATTTCTGGATTTCCTCGCCGATCACATTCGCGACCGGATGCACGTCGCGCCCTCCGGCGTGATGGAGTGCCGCGAAGCGGTGGCGCCCTCCGGCTGACGTGCGGCTCTCGCGGCGGATTCCGCACGCGGCTGCGTGCGCGTGCCTTCAACCTTCCTCTCCGGAGCGGGCGTGGACCATTCGTTGATTCTCGGCTTCGCACTGGTTGCCATCGATGTCGCCGCCTGGTCCTGCGCGCTGCCGCGCAACGAAGTCACGCGCCTGCTCATCCGGCTGGTCATCTATTCGCTGTTCAGCTTCGTGCTGTTCAGTTCCGGGCTCAGTCCGTTCTCGCAGGCGCCGCTGGCCGGGTCGATGACGCTGCACGTGCTCGGACAGATCCTCGAAATCATCTGGTGGCTGACCGGCGCGCGTCTGCTCAGCATGGCGCTGGATACGCTGCTGCTGCCGAGGACATGGCGCCGGCAGCGGCTCTTCGAGGACGTGTTCGGTGCGGTGGTGTTTCTCGCGGCGATTGTCGCGGCGCTCGGCTTCGTGCTGGAACTGCCGGTGCGCGGGCTCGTCGCGACTTCGGGGGCGCTGGCCATCGTGCTGGGCCTGGCCATCCAGAGCACACTCAGCGATGTCTTCGCGGGCATCGTCATCAACAGCACGGAGCCTTACGAGGTGGGCAACTGGGTGAGCATCGACGGCGTGGACGGCAAGGTGCTGGAGATGAACTGGCGCTCGACCAATTTGCTGACTGCGCTGGGTGATGTCGTCATCGTGCCGAATGCGGTGGCTGCGAAAGCGAAGATCGTGAACAGCAGCCGGCCGGCGGCATTGCATGGCGTGCGTATCGTCATCGAGATTTCGCCCGAGGCGCGGCCAAAGATCGTGCTCGATGCAGTGGATCGCGCGTTGAAGAGCGTCCGCGCGATCCTGCCCGATCCCGCGCCGTTCGCGATGGTCAAGAGCGTCACGCCGGTGTCGTTCCTGTACGAGGCCACGGCGTATGTCGATGACAGCGGCAAGAAGGTCGCGGTCATCAACGAGCTTTATGACCTGTGCTATCGGCATCTGGCGGCGGCGGGCGTCGAGTTGCGCTCGCTCGGCGCGACGTCGCCAAACGTCGCGGACGCTGACGTGCGCGTGAAGATCCTGCGGCGCTTTGAATTGTTCGCGCCGCTGGCCGCGGACGAACTGGCGCAGCTTGCGCCGCGGCTCTCGCGTCACGAGTACGACGCGGGCGAGGTCGTCATGACGCCGGAGACGGTGCCGGACAGTCTCATCATCGTCGATACCGGCGTGCTCGACGTGATGGCGCTGGAGGGCGCGGAGCAGGTGGGCGTCGGACGGCTGGGTCCCGGCGATGCCATTGGCGAGACCGGGCTGCTTGCCGGGCACGCCGCGCGGGTCACCGTCACGGCCTTGACCAATACGGCGGTGTACCGCTTGCAGAAGGACGATCTCACACCGGTCCTGAAGGCCAATCCCGAAGTGGCGAAGCTGATGTGCCGGCAACTGTCGCGCCGCCAGAAAGCACTCGATGCGCTCGGCACGCCGACACCGGCTGCGCACTCGGAGCAATCGATTTTCGAATGGCTGGTGGATGGCGTGCGCAAGCTCCACGACCTCAAGTTCTGAAGCGTTGAAAGCGAGCTATCGGTCCCGCACGAAACAGCAAAAAGCCGACGCTTCACGAAAGAGCGAACGCGCCTTCCCGAGTCAAAATGCGAGCGCCGTTACGGCTAACCGGAGGACATGATGAATCAGGCAGCGATGGAATCGAAGGCGGGCACCGTATCCCGCAACCCCGCCAATGGCGAGTTGATCCGCACCTATGAGTACCAGACTCCGGCGGAGCTCGAACGCATGCTGGCCGACAACGCGGCGGCCAGCGCACGCTGGCGCGGCACCTCGATGAACGAGCGGGTCGAATGCTATCGACGCCTTGCCGCAACGCTGCGCAGCCGGGCCGAGCCGCTCGCGCTGCTGGCGACCCACGAAATGGGCAAGACGCTCAAGTCGGCGCGGGCGGAGGTCGAGAAATGCGCGTTGTCGATGGAGTGGTTCGCGGAGCACGGCCCGGCCATTCTCGCCGACGAGCCCGTGAAGGTGGACGGCGACGATCGGGTTCATGTGTCGTTCCTGCCCATCGGCACGATCCTTGGCGTGATGCCGTGGAACTTTCCGTTCTGGCAGGTGATGCGCGCGGCCGGCCCGATCATGCTGTCCGGCAACGGGTTCGTGTTGAAGCATGCGGCCAACGTCAAGGGCTGCGCCTACGCGCTGGAAGACGTGTTCGAAGCGAGCGGCTTTCCGAAGCATGCGTTCACGAATCTCCACATCCGTAACGCGGACGTCGATGCCGTGATCGAAGACCCGCGCATTGCCGCCGTCACGGTGACGGGCAGCATGCGGGCGGGGGCATCGGTGGCATCGGTGGCGGGCCGGGCGATGAAGAAGAGCCTGCTGGAACTGGGCGGCGCGGACGCGTATATCGTGCTCGCCGATGCGAATCTGGAGAAGGCCGTGCACGTGGGCGTCGAGGCGCGCTTCCAGAACGCAGGTCAGGTCTGTCTCGCGGCGAAGCGCTTCATTCTGGAGCGTTCCATTGCGCAGGAATTCACGGAACGATACGTGGAAGCGGCGCGCGCCGTGAAGGCCGGCGATCCGCTCGACGAGGCGACGACCATCGGTCCGATTGCGCGCGGTGACTTGCGCGATGGCGTCCACGATCAGGTCGAGCGTTCGATTGCAAGCGGCGCGAAGCTGCTGCTGGGCGGCAAACCGATGCAAGGTCCGGGCTATTTCTACGAGCCCACGGTACTGGGCGACGTGACGCCGGGCATGGCGGCATTCGACGAGGAAATCTTCGGCCCGGTGGCCGCGCTCACGGTGGCGGACGACCTTGAACATGCGATTGCGCTGGCCAACAACTGCGAGTACGGCCTGAGCGGCAATCTCTGGACTTCGGACCTCAAGAAGGCGAGTGAGATTGCGCGGCGCCTGGAGACGGGCGGTGTGTTCGTCAACGGCTTCAGCGCCTCGAATCCGCGCCTGCCGGTGGGCGGCGTGAAGAAGAGCGGCTATGGCCGCGAGTTGTCGCACTTTGGCTTGCGCGAGTTCGTCAATGCGCAAGGCGTCTGGATCAAGAACGTCGGTTGAGCGCGATTCGGGCGATGCGGTGCGGGCGACCTAGCGTTCGTGCGTGACCTGCACCGTGCATTGCCATGCACCCGCCTTGCCGCCCGCGCTTGCGCTTGCGTCGGCCTTGCCGCAGTCGCACTTGCCGAGCTTCAGCAGATGGCCGTGGGCTTCTTCGGCAGTGGGCGATAGTGCATCGTTGCGGGCGAGCGAGCATGCCTCGATGCGGCTGACGCCTTCGCCGTGATACGTGTTGATCGTGTAGGCGAAGGCGGACTGGCCCGCACATGCGCACGTCAGTGCGAGAACACAAAGAGCAGGGCGGAACACAGGCGCTACGTCGAGGGCAATTCTCATGATCTTCTCCATCGATTCGGGACCCATGTTAGTCGAACACTTCGGTTAGCCGCTTTCATGTTCCGTCGATTCCACCAACGCACGATCCAGAAGGAGGCAGCACCATGAAGTCAAGTGTGAAACGGTACACCGCGGTTGCAGCAGTGACGGCCCTGGCATGGCTTCTGCCGAACGTGTCGATCGCGCAGACATCCGACGATGGCGCGCCCACGACCAAGGCGCAACGCAAGGAAATCCGCAAGGAAGCGCGCGCGAAGCGCAATGCCGAACTGAAGAAGCTGGAAGCGGCGGGCTACGATCCGGCGCGCAACGACGACGCCACCTATCCCGGCGACATCCAGCGCGCCGAACGCAAGGCCGCCCAGAGCCAGTAGCGGTTCACGTCGTGACGGGCTTTCGACGCGAGGCCCGTCATACCTTCGTATGATGCGGCACCCGATTTTTGCGGGTTTCAGGGAATTTGATGACGGTTGGCGCGGTATCTGTTGGCATGACAGCCGTGCGTGCAAACCGAAGGTTCATCGCGCCAAACCCTTTGCATGCAGACGCTTGAACCCAGGTAGAAAGGCGCAGGAAGCGAGCACGGACTAGAGTTCGAACCACGAAGACGTGTTCAGGAAGCCGCTCATGAGACGCCTGAGAAGTTGTTTGTTCGATATCTGCTGCGTAGCGGCGATGCTGTGTATTTCGCTCGGCGCGCTGCAACTCGCCAGCATGCTGAAGACCCATCGCCCGGTGACGGTCACGGCGTTCGATCACGACTCGCTGCTGCCGCTTGAAAGACTCTGGCTCGAAGAACACGAGGGCATGCCCGCGCCGTCCCGCTGCGGCTCCGGCCATGCATCGTGCAGTTGATTCTTCAAAGCCTTCGCTGTAAAGCATCGGAGCACCATCATGAAGAACCCGCCCTTCCTCACGCATCAGCAGATCTACGATCACGCGTTCCGGCATCTCCTCTCGCAAGGACGCACCGCGCTGCTTCCACATGGCGGCGGCGCGTATCGCAACCATCGCGGCGGCTGTCCGGTCGGCAGTCTCATCCGGGCGCGCGACTATGTCACCGCGATGGAAGGCATCCCCGTGCGCAACATCCTCAAGCCGCGCGCTGCCGTGCCTGTCTACATGGATGCCGGCGTCGAAGCGCTGAAGCGCGCGCTGCTGCGGGCAGGCATCAACATCTTGGATACGCGCACGGTCGAATTGCTGTCATGCCTGCAGAACGTACACGACATCTTTCTGCAATGGGAATGGCGCGACCGTCTTGTGTCGATCGCCCGTCAATTCGGTCTTGCAACCGATCATCTCGACGCTGCAACCGGCAAGCTGAAATAGAAGCGCGCGCCGCCGTGGATGGACTGGTTGTCGGCACGAATGCGACCGCCGTGCGCTTCGATGATCGAGCGGCAAATCGGCAAGCCCATGCCCATGCCGTTTTCCTTGGTCGTGAAGAAGCTTTCGAACAGGCTGTGCAGATGCGCAGCGTCGATGCCGGGGCCGCTGTCCTCCACCGCGCAGGTGAGCGTCGCGGCATCGTGCGCGCCGACCCGGATGGTGAGTTCGCGCCGCACGCTGGACGCCAGGTCCATCGCCTGCATTGAATTCACCGCGAGATTGACGATCACCTGTTGAAGCTGGATGCGGTCGGCGAGCACGAGCGGATCGCCGGGCGCGAATTCGCGCGTGACGCTCAGGCGGCGCAACTGGGCCTCGTGACGCAGGAACACGAGCGACTCGTCGATCAGTTCATCGAGCGAAAGCAGCGCGCGTTCAGGCGCGCGCCGTACCGCCATGCCGCGAATCCGTCCGATGATGTCCGCCGCATGCCGCGCGTCCGCCGTGATGCGGGCGCTGGTCTCGCGCGCTTCCTCGATCTCCGGAACCGGCCGGTCCAGCCAGCCGAGACTCGCTTGCGCGTTCATCACGATGGACGCCAGCGGCTGCTTCAGTTCATGCGCGATGGAGGCGGTCAGCTCGCCGAGCATCGAGATGCGGGCCGCGTGGGCGAAGTCCGCCTGCACGCGCTGGAGCATTTCCTGCGCGCGGATGCGTTCCGTCAGATCAACCAGACTGATGACGCCGATGCCGACATCGTCGCTGCGACGGGGCCGCGCGACCGTGAACAGGACATCGATCACACGTCCGTCGAGGGTCGGCAGGCGCGTGGTTTCCTGGAACCACGGTTCGCCCTTGAAGCGGCTCGCCAGCGCGCGCTGGAAGGTGGCGGGGCTTTCGCGCCAGATCCAGGTCATCGGGCCGAGCAGGTCGCGCCGGTCCTTCGCGCCGAACATCTGCACCGCATGATTGTTGATGTCCTCAACGATCAGCACCGCCGCCGCCTGTTCCAGCCATTCCGGATGGCTGTCCACATAGGCGGCGAGATCGTCGATGCCTTGCGCGCGCAACTCGGCGAGCATCGACGTCACTCTGCGCGCGTCGGTCTGGCAGAGGCCCACCGGCGTTTCGCTGAAGAGATGGCGATAACGCAACTCGCTGCGATGCAGGTCCGTGTAGAGCCGGGCGTTTTCCAGGGAGATGGCGGCCTGCGAGGCCAGCAGCCTGAGCACGGCGATCCGCGCCGGCGTGAACGCATAAGGCGTCAGCGTGTTCTCCAGATACAGCACGCCGATCAGCTTCGCCTGCTTGATGAGCGGCAGGCACAGAATGGAGCGGCATTCGCGCCGCCGCAGATAGTCGTCCATCGAGAACGGACTTTGATGCCGGGCGTCGTCGAGCAGCAGGCTTTCGCCGGTACGCGCGACATAGCGCAGGATCGACTCCGGCAGCACGGCGGGCAGCACGCGCGCATGCGGTATGCGCACGTTCACCGTGTCGCGCACGGTGGTGGCTTCGGCTTCCATCCAGAGTTCGTCTTCACGCGGGGACACCAGCACGCCTCGATCCGCGCCCGCATGTTCGAGCGCGAGCACCATCAGCGTGTGGATCAGTTCATTGAGGCCGATTTCGCTGAACACCGCCTGCGACACTTTCACGACCGTGCCGAGGTCCAGTTGCTCGACGGACGTGGCAATCGTGCTCTCCGCGCGCGCCGATACGTCCTGACGCAATTGCGCGTGGATCTGGTCCAGTTGCCGCACCTTGCCGTCGGCGCCCCAGCGCAGATAGCACGAGCGGGCATGGCGCAGATAGGTGTCGGCGATGGTCTCGAAGCCGCGCTCCGCGTAGAAGCGCGCGGCCAGTTCATTGGCGAGCGCCTGATTTTGCACGAAGCCATGCTCGCGGCTGGAACGGATCGCCTCTTCGTAGAGGTTCATCGCTTCGCCGCTCCTGCCCTCGATGCGCGCGATCTCGGCCATGACAAGCGCTTCGCGATTGCGGAAGTTCTCGGGGCAATTGCGGGTCCATAGCTCGAACTTGTCCAGCTTGGTGTCGAGCGTGCGCCGGTACGCGCGCTGTTGCGCCGGGCTCGCGGCGGGATGGAGCGCAGTCAGCGTGAGCGCGTGGATGAAGTGATGTGTGGCCTCGATCGGCATGCTCATGGCGGCCGGCAGGAACGGCTCCGCCAGCGCGGCGTGTTCCAGCGCCCGCGCGTACTCGCCGTTCAGGAAGGCGAGCATCTGCTTCATGATGTGATAGAAGACGATGCCGCAGCCGAAGGTCGCGGCGGTGATGATCGATACGCTTTCGGCTTCGTCGAACGCGATGTCGCCAAGGCCGAGCAGCGCGCGCGAACGGCCCTGCAGGCTCGCGACGAACTGCTGTTCGAGGCGGATGGTCTGGTAGACCGCGTCGTTGTGGCTCTGGCGCGCGAATGCCGCGTATTTCACCGAGAGCGTCTGCACGTCGGCGAGGGCGTCGCCTTTCTCGATCAACTGCCAGATGGTTTCGAAAGCGAGAAAGCCGCCATAGACGAAGTCGCCCACTTCGAGACAGGCCGTGAAGGCGCGCTCAAGAATGGGCATGCCGGTGGCGAAGTGATGCCGCCAGAAGTTCACATGGTCGCCGTGCAGATGCAGCAGCGTGCCGCGCAGGCTGGCGTTGCCGAGCTTGTCGTTGAGGCGCAGCGAAAGCTCGGAAAACTGGAACGCGGATTCGATATCGCGCACCACCGACACCAGCATCAGCGAATACACGCCGTAGGCAAAGCTCGACTGGTCCGTGTTGCCGTGCTGCATCGAGAGATTCACGGCCTTGAGCGTCACGAGCGGATAAAAATCCGGCCGGCCGATATACGCGCACGGCACGGCATCGACGAGCAGATTGATGATCGCCTGCATGGTCGGGTCGCTGGCCATGGGCGCGTCGAGCAGGTCGATGATCGCGCGGCCGCGCAGGTTGACCTTCACGGCGCGCAGTTCGTCCGCGACAGCCGCCTGCGCCTGTTCATCCGACTCGGGCAGCACGAGACCGAAATCGCGCAGCGCACCGAGCGCTACCGCGAAGCCGTCGTAATACTTGCTCGCCACCTGATACAGCTTGATGCGCAGGCTGTAGACCTTCGCGCGATCCAGTTGCCGGTTCGCCCGTTCGAGGATCATGTCGAAGAGCGCGTCCGCGTGCTCGAAGTTGCCGACCAGATACTCGCATTCCGACAGCTCCAGATAGAGCGGGAAGGTTTCGTCGTAGAACGCGTTCCAGGCATCGGACGAAAGCAGTTCCGCCGCCTGCACGAAGTGATTGCGGGCGGCGGCATAGGCGGTCGAATGCTTGGCGCGCCTGCCTGCCAGCACGTTCAGCTGCATCACGCGCGCGCGTTCTTCCGCGGACGCAATCAGGCCGATGCCCCGATTGAAGTGATTGACGACATCGAAGATGGTTTCTTCGAGCTGGTCGGCCGACATGTGCGCAGCGAGCAAGCGGCCGATGCGCAGATGCGCGGCCGCGCGCTCGCTTTCCGGTATCGATGCATAGGCGGCTTCATGCACGCGGTCATGCACGAACTTGTACGCGCCGTCGACGCGGAACACGAGGCCCGCCCTGACGGCTTCCCACAACTGCGCGTGCACCCGTTCCTCCGCGCCGCCCTGCACCAGCGTGAGGATCGGAATGCTGGCGAAGTTGCCGAGACAGGCGAGTTGCCGCAGCACGTCGCGCGTGGCGGGCGGCTGGCGTTCGAGCTTCGCGGCCATCAGGTCGGCCACGTTTTCCGTGAAGCCCTTGGCGCGAATGCGCGGCAGGTCCCAGACCCAGTGGGCGCGACGCCGTTCGAAGGTCAGCAGCTTCTCTTCGGTGAGCGCCGTCAGGAACTGGATCGCGAAGAAGGGATTGCCGCCGGTCTTCTGATGCACCAGTTGCGCGAGCGGCTGTGCGGCCGCCGCGCCGCAATGAAGCGAATCCGCGACGAGTTCGCCGATGCTCTCGGGCATCAGCGGTTCGAGCACGGTGGCCTGCACGTTGCCGCCGGCCTGGCGGACGCGGTCCAGCGTCTGCAACACAGGATGCGCCGGGCCGACTTCGTTGTCGCGATACGCGCCCACCAGCAGCAGATGCTGCACCTCGGGATGCGTCATCAGATGCTCGATCAGGTCGAGCGTGGCGCTATCGAGCCATTGCAGGTCGTCGACAAACAGCGCGAGCGGATGCTCCGGGCGCGCGAACACGCCGAGGAAGCGTCGGAACACGAGCTGGAAGCGGCTTTGCGCGTCGCGCGGCAGCAGCACGGGCACGGCCGGCTGCTCGCCGATGATGAGCGCCAGTTCGGGAATCAGATTCACCATCAACTCGCCGTTGGTGCCGAGCGCCTGCATCAGCGCTTGCCGCCAGCGCGCGACTTCCTCCTCGCTCTTGCCGAGCAGTTCCCGCACCAGCGACTGGAACGCCTGCGCGAGCGTCACGTAGGGAATGTCGCGCTTATACTGATCGACCTTGCCGGCCGCGAAGAGCCCACGCGGCGGGACCAGGACCTTGTGCAGTTCGTTGACCACCGACGACTTGCCGATTCCCGCATAACCCGACACGAGCACCATCTCCGTGGTGCCGCTGGCCACGACGCGATCGAAGGCGGCGATCAGCGCCTGGATCTGCGGTTCGCGGCCGTAGAGGCGTTCGGGAATCAGCAGGCGGTCGGATGCGTCGTGCGCGCCGAGCGCGAATGCTTCGATGCGGTGTTCGTCCTGCCAGGCCGCGAGGCAGGTCCTGAGATCGGCCTCGACGCCGCCCGCCGTCTGATAGCGATTCTCAGCGGTCTTCTGCAGCAGCTTGAGCACGATCTCCTCGACCACGTCCGGCACGCCCGCGACGCGCTCGGCGGGCGGCAACGGCGTGCGCGCGATATGGCAATGAATCCATTCCATCGGTTCCGACGCGACGAAGGGCGGGCTGCCCGTCAGCATCTCGTAGAACATCACGCCGAGCGAGTAGAGGTCGCTGCGTGCGTCGATCGAGCGGTTCATGCGGCCGGTCTGCTCGGGGGCCATGTAGGCGAAGGTGCCCGAGATGATCTCGGGCGGCGCGGGCGCCTGGCGTTCCTGCAAGAGCTGCGACGCAATGCCGAAGCCGGTCAGGCGGACGTTGTCTTCGCTGTCCACCAGCACGTTGGCGGGCTTGATGTCCTTGTGGATGAGGCCGCGCTGATGCACCTGGCCGAGCGCGACCGCCAGATTCACGGCGAGCCGCAGAAAGCGCGTCAGGGCGAGCGGCCGGCCCAGCAGGCGTTCGAGCGGCTCGCAGCCGTTGTCGTCGAGCACCAGGGTCGGCCGGGTGTTGTGACGTGCCAGCGCGAGCGGCTGCGCGGCCCAGCGTGCATCGAGCATGGCGGCGAGCGCGTATTCGTGTTCGAGGCGCGTGATGCTGCGCGAGCCGGGCCGGGCGGCCACCAGCGTCAGGACCGAAACCGGATTGCCGGGCTGCCGCGCCCGATACAACGAGAAGTCTTCATCCTCGCGCAGCCACTCCAGCTCGTAATCGGTGAGATCCAGATAATCCATCTTGGCTCGCTGCGCATTCGGGTCTTGGGTTCAACGGCGTGCGGGGTGCGTGCCAGGCGTCATTCGCTGAAAATGGCGCGGACTTGCGAGGTGCACGCTGCGCCGGAGATCATCAAGGCTGGATCGCCGTGCGGACCAGCGCGAGAATCACGTGCGACTCCACCGGCTTTTCCAGGTAGGCGTGGGCTCCGTTGGCGAGCACCACGGCTTCGTCGTGCGGATTCGGGAAGCCCGTGATGAAGATGGTCGGCGGCGCGCGGCCCTGCGAGATGAGCAACGCGTGCATCTCGATTCCGGTCATGCCGGACATCGTGACGTCGGAGATCAGGCAGCCGGTCCGGCTGACCGCGTCGGAGGCGAGAAACGCGTGTGCCGAGCCGAACGACATTACCGGCCAGCCCAGCGAGCGCAGCAGGTTCTCGGTCGCCACCCGAACCGATTCGTCGTCTTCCACGATTGAAACGAGGGCGCTGGCGGTCACGGAAATCCCCGAGGTCACTCAGGAGCGGCCCGAGACGTCACGGCGCCCTGGGTTCTGACTGATGTGCTTCCAGAGTCAACCTAAACGTCGCGGGCGGGGCATGACAACTTATACGTTGGTATAGGTGCGTTGCGAGGACATCAGGGCGCTGCCGCCACCGTGTAGCGCAGCCAGACCGCGCCGCGTTCGAGTTGCTCCATCGACTGAAGCGTCAGGTAAGCCGGCGCGGTCCATTCGTTCATTTCTACTTCGAAGGATGACGGATGCTCGCTGCGTCCGTCCACGAGCGGCACGATCAGCACGCTCACCTCATCCACCAGGCGCTGGTTGACGAACGCGCCGCTCACCCGCGAGCCGCCTTCCACGATCAGCCGCTTCAGGCCCAGTTCGGACGAGAGAGTCTGAATCACGCCGGGCAGATCGATCTCGTCCTTGCCGCCGAACACGTATGACACGCCGATCGACTGGAGCCACGCCAGATAGTCGTCGCTGACGCCTTCGGTCAGCACTTCGATCACATGGGAACCGAGCGCGGTATTGCTCTTCCACGCGACGCGGCCATGCGGGTCGATCGAGATCGCGTATTGCTTCGCCGCGCGTTCGACGAAGCGGTTCACGCGCGGCACGGGACCTTTCGCGAGTCCTTTCGGGTAATCGTCGCCGTGAGAAACCTCCTGCATGGTCACGCGCCCGCATATCCACGCGTCGGCCTCGAAGCGCGCGGCGGTGTCTTCGTAGAGCTTGAAGACGAATTTCATCTGCCAGCCGTCGGTGAGACTGCGGCCGTCCAGCGAAGACATCATGTGTACGACGACATAGGGTTTCATGCTTGTGCGCTCCGGTGCGGGAAGGACCTTCAGAGCGAACGATAGACGATCCGTCTCCATGACGTTTTCAACCTCGCACGCGCGGTGTTTGTCTGAACGCACGTCACGCCGACGCGCCTGAAAGCCTCACGTATCGTTGGCGTCCATCGGAACTGTACGGAGAACGAGATGCCGCGATCCTTCGAAACCCTGACCCTCGACGACGCGAAGACCATGTTGGCTGCGGGCGAAAAGCAGGCACGCAGTCTGGGGATTGCCTACAACATCGCCGTCGTCGATGCGGGCGGCCATCTGCTCGCGTTCGTGCGTCAGGACGGCGCGCTGCTGGGCAGCATCGACCTCGCGATCGACAAGGCCGTCACCGCGCGCATCTTCGACAAGAAGACGTCGGAACTGGCCGCGCTGGCCCAGTCGGGCAGGCCGCTGTTCGGGATCCAGCAGAGCAACGCGGGCAAGGTCGTCATCTTCGGTGGCGGCATTCCCGTGGTGTTTCGCGGGCAGATCATCGGCGCGGTGGGCACGAGCGCGGGCACCGTCGAGCAGGATATCGAGGTCGCCATGGCTGCCCTGTCCGCGCTGGAGCAATGACGCTCCGCACGTTTCCCTTCTTCGATCCACTCAGCCTGAGGACACGCACATGAAAGCTGCACGCATGCACGAATACGGCAAGCCGCTCGTTCTGGAAGACATCCCGGTGCCCGATATCCGCGAAGACGAAGTGCTCGTGGAGGTCAAGGCCTGCGGGATGTGCCGCTCGGATGTCCAGCTCATCGACGGCTACTTCCGCAAGTACGCCGACATTCCCACGCCGATCACGCTCGGTCACGAGATCACGGGCGTCATCAGCAAAATCGGGCGCATCGTGCCCGCGGCGGCGGGACTGGAAGAAAGCGATCACGTGGTGGTCGCGCCCGGCTGGGGCGACGGGATTTGCCGCCATTGCCAGATCGGCAACACGCATATCTGCCCCAACGTGCGTTGGCCGGGCTTCGGTCCGGTGGGCGGTTTCGCCGAGTTCATTCCCGTGCCGGCGCGCTACCTGATCAAGGTGGACAAGCGCTTGTCCTTCGAAACGCTCGCGCCGTTGACCGATGCGGGCCTTACGCCTTATCGCGGTCTCAAGAAGCTGCGCGATGCTGGCGCACTGGGCCCGGATCGTTTGGTCGGCGTGTTTGGTGTCGGCGGGCTGGGCGGCTATGCGGTGCAGTACGCGAAGATTCTCGGCGCGGGCGCGCGGGTGATTGCGTTCGCGCGGAATCCGGAGAAGCTTGCCATTGCGCGTGAGTACGGCGCGGATTACATCGTCGATATCAAGGGCAAATCATCCGCTGATATCGGGCGCGAATTGCAACAACTGGTGGGTCGCAACGACATCGACGCCGCCATGGACTGCGCCGGCGCCCCCGAGATGGTGCAACTGGCCATGAGTCTCCTGTCGATCAGCGGCCACTATGCCGATGTCGGTCTGGTGGGCGATCGCATCGATATTCCGCTGTTTCCGCGTGTCTCGCGCGAGCAGACCTTGCATGGCTCGTTCTGGGGCAACAACACCGACCTGGGCGAAGTGATGGCGCTGGCCGCGCAGGACAAGATTCGTCACACGGTCAAGACCTTCGGCTTCGAGGAACTGAACGACTACATCAACCGTCTGCGCGTGGGCGATGTGGTGGGCCGGGCCGTGATGAAGTTCTGAACGAGGAGGCCCTTGGCCGTTTTTACTCCTCCTTGAAGATCTCCTCGATCCTGAGTCCGAACACGCGGGCGATGGCGAACGCGAGCGGCAGGCTCGGGTCGTACCTGCCGTTCTCGATGGCATTCACCGTCTGGCGCGACACCCCGAGCGCGCCGGCGAGATCCGTCTGCGACCATTCGCGTTCGGCGCGCAACGCACGGATGCAGTTCTTCATGACCGGCGCACCGCCTCAGCGATAGCGGCGCGCACTGAACACGCTGCCCAGGATCCACAGCACCGCCATCACCGGCCAGACGACGAACAAGGACAGCTTCGGAAAGCCGACGCCTTCGAGAAAGCCATAGCTGAACGTGATGAGCGCCGTGCCCGCGAACGCGATGGCCAATGCTTCGAGCTGAACGCGCCGGAACAGTTCGTCCACGCGCCGCAGTTGCCGCACGACGACCCAGCAGATGAACGGGCCGGCGATCATCGGACACAGCGCGACCGCGATGCGGGCCGTCGGGTTGTCGAGCGTGCCGGAGCGCAGCCACAGCACCGAAGCCATCAGCAAGACCACATAGGCCAGCATGGCCGCGGTCATTTCCTTGCGATACCGATTCATGCCGACGTCTCTCTGCGTGTAAAGGATGCTTTACAGCATAGCGAACGACGATTGCCCTGTAAAGCGTCCTTTACAGGGCCAGGCCGCGTTTGTTGGCCAACAGAACGATTGCGTAATTTATTCTTGCCGGCATCGCCCGATGCTACGCTTGATGCTCAAAGTTACCGCAGCCGCCTGATCGTCAGCACCAATCGAAGCGAACAAAAATCAATCGGGGCCGCACATGTTGCGAAGGGTGGTGGAACGCGTGAGGCAGTTCCGGCGCAGCGAAGGCTTCAAGCATTCGCTGGCCACGCCGATTCGTTTTTCGCTGCATGCGCGGCAGCGGCTGAATCGCAATGTGTTTGCGATCGAGATCAGGGAGACTTCGGGATTCTTCTCCGTGATGCAGATGGTGCTGTTCATCCTCGTGCATTGCGAGGAGAAACAACTGACGCCTCAAATCTCCGCGCGCGGCGGGCTGTATGGCGACGCGGAAGGCCGGATCGACTGGTTCGCGGCGCTGTTCGAGAACGTGCGCGCATCCGGCGGCGCGCGGCCGCCGCGCCGGGTCCGGACGTCCGTGGTGCGGGATCTGGAGCAACTGGGTTTCAGGCGACGCTACGAAAGCGCGCTACGGCTGCGCAGTGCGAGCGACTTGTTCAATTCATACTACCGGCCCGCTGCATCGATTCGTGAAGAAGTCGCGGCGGCGTGTGCAACGCTCGATATTTCAGCCACGACGCTCGGCGTCCACTTTCGCGGCACGGACAAGAAGTTCGAAGCGTTCCCGGTGGCGTGGAGCGACTTCTGCCGGCTCGTCGAACAGACGCTCGCGCTCGATCCGCAGTTGACGAATCTCTTCGTGTCAAGCGACGAGCAGGCTTTCATCGACTTCTTTCTCGCCTGGCCTTTTAAACGCCCGATCAGCGTGGCGCCTGCGCAATTGCTCTCGAAAGGCGCTGCCGCGGTGCATTTCAGCGGCTATCCGGGTCTTGCGATCGGCCGCGAAGCGTTGGTGTCGAGCCTGCTGCTGGCCCGTTGCGGGCGCCTCGTGAAGACGCCGTCCTATCTGTCGGCGTGGTCGAAGATCTTCAATCCCGATCTGCGTGTCACGCTGGCCGCGCCGCCACGGCCCGACGCATTCTGGTTTCCCGACAGCCAGATCTGGATCGAACAGGAACAGGCCGTGGGCGGCAAGGCGGCGTGACGGTCGGCGCTCATGGACTGCGCTGCGGCAGGAAGCGCCAGGTCAGCAACAGCAAGGCGAGCGCGGCGGGAAGCCAGTTGATGTCGGTCGGCACGCTGTCGCGATGGGTGTAGCGATGGTCGGTCATGGCCGCGAACAGATCCTGCGGCACGCGCAGACGGCGGTAATCGAAGCCGATCTGCTGCGCCACCGAAGCCAGATACTCGCCGCGCAACGCGGAAAGCTCCTCGTGACTTTGCGCGTTGACGCCCGCGTTTGAATGGGCGGGTACCTGGATCACTTCGTCCGGTTGCCAGTAGCCGACCCGCCGGCCATCGCGATCCGTGCGCGGAATGGGCGCGGGCTGATCGCCGCCGACGCCGATCAGCCATCCCTTCACCTGTCCGCGCGGCACGTCGTTGACGGGTTCGTCGGGGAGAACGGGGGGCGCTTCCTGACCATCGGTGATGAGCAGCACGCCCGTATCGTGGCCGACGGCCTTCGCTGTCCGCGCGGCAGCGAACACGCCGCCTTCCGCGATGCGGCTCCAGTTGGTCCAGCGCATGTCGCCGCCGATGCCGTCGAGCGAAGCCTGCAAGGCGTCGAAGTTGCCGCACACCTCGACGGGCGGCATGAGCAGCAGCGTGCCCTGTCCGGTGAAGATGCTCCAGCCGATGCGCGAGCCGCAGGGCAGGCGTTCCAGCGTGTCGCGCATGGCCGCGCGCGCGAATTCGAGGCGGCTCACGGGCGCATTGCCGATGCCGACGTCTTGCACATCCATGCTCTGCGTGATGTCGAAGGTGACGATGGCGCTGACGACGTTCCTCGGCAGCATCAACGGCGGCATCCACACGGCAGCGGCGAGCAGCAGCGCGGCGGCGGCGAGCGCCCAGTTGCGCCGTCCGCCCGGCGCTCGGGCAGAACCAGAAGCAGGGGCAAGGGCGGCGTTCATGGCAGATCCTCGCTTTGCGCGCCGCGCAGCCTCAAGGAGGATTGATGCTTGATGTCGAGTTCCTCCTGATCGCCCAGCGTTTCGGGCGCGAGCCACAGCGCCCGTTCGAGGTTGTAGCGCGCGTCCCAGTCGCCGGGCGTGATGCGCAGCGCCGTGCGGTAACGGTCCTTGGCCTGTTCCAGCAGCGGCAGCGAGCGGATGGGGCCGGTGGCCTCGCTGCCGGCCGCTTCGCGCAGATACAGGTTGCCGAGATTGAAGAGGGCGGCCGTCTGGAGCCGGCGATCGCCGGATTGTGCCGCGAGCGGATCGAGCAGATGCTGGGCGTCGTCGGCGCGTCCGGCTTTCGCAAGGGCCGCCGCGCGCGCCAGCTGGACTTCGCCGGCTGTGCCCGGCGTATCCGGCTTGGCGATCGTCATGTCATGCACGTCGCGCGTCACCGTCTGCGCGTGCCGGAACACGCTCCAGTCGTACAAGGCCAGCCCCGCGAAAACGACAGCGACGGTCCCGAAGACGAGATGGATCGCGCCGCGCCTCATGTCCAGCTCCGCACCTGAACGCCGCGCAGGGCCAGCAGCAGCGCGCTCGCCAGCAACGCGGCGGCGAAGCAGAACGCGCTGTCGTCCTGTCGTGGCAGCCGTTCCGCGAACGACAGCGGATTGCTGTGCTGCTTGTCGATCTCGGCCATCGCGGCGGCCATGGCGGCGGCGTCCTCGGCCTGATAGAGCTGGTAGGGCGTCCCGAGCCCCTGGAAAAATCGATGCAGCTCCGCCTCTTCGGAATGGTCGTCGGCGGATGCAGGCTTCGTGAGATCGGGGCTGTAGACGCCGCTGCGCAAGTACACGAAGTACAGCGCGATGCGGTTGCGCGTCAGCCCGCTGCGGATCGCTTCGCGCGCGACGGCGTCGAGATTGGCGCCGCCGTCCGAGACCAGCACGATGGCGCGGCGGGCGGCATACGCGCGTCCCTCGAACTGCCGGATCGCCGCGATCAGGCCGCGATCCAGCCGCGTATCCGGCATGCCGCGCCCGATGCCGGTGCCGTCGAGCGCCGCGTCGATGATGCGGTGATCGGCCGTGAACGGCACGGCGAGGATCGGACTGATGCCGAACATCATGAAGGCGAGGCGATCGTCGGGCCGCACGGCGACGAAGTGTTCGAGCGCATGGCGCGCCACCGCATTCTTCGATTGCCCGCTCGGCTCGCTCACCGGCGTCTTTGACATGACCGCATCCATGCTTGCGCTCCGGTCCATCAGGATGAGGATTTCGGCGGCGCTGCTGGTGCGCATCACCTGCATGTGCGAGCGCCCCGGACCCGCGAGCCCGATGACGATGGCCGCCATCGCCAGCAACGCGCAGAGGCGCCGGGCGTGATCGATGGCCGAACCGAGCGGATCGCGCGGCAGCCAGTCCACGAACGAATAGGCGAACGATTCGGCGGGCCTTGGCAACAACGGCAGCAGCGCGAGCGGCAGCAGGAGCAGCAGCCAGGGGCGGAGGAAGTCGACGGGCATCGCGTCAGCGCCTCTGTTCCGCACGGTGCAGCGCGCGGGCGAGGTCGCGCAGGTCTTCGGCCGGCGCGGCGTCGGGCGTGAAAAAGCGCTGCTGCGAGCGCGCGTAGAAAAGCTCGATACGTGGCCGCAAGGCTTCGAGATAGGGCGCGCGCGCGAACAGCGCGGGCAGCGACGCTGCATGGACGACCTGCGCGGCGGCGGCATCGAATGCGCGGTGCAGGTGGACCCAGGGCGCGTCTCCGGTGGTTTCCATGCGGCGTATCGTCCGCCACGCGCGCGCGAACGGCAGCGTCCTCGCGTCCTTGCGCGTCCGCCATGTCCACCAAGCCGCCCACGCCAGCACGGTCAGCGCCAGCAGCGTGAGCATCGCGATCATGCGGCGTCGCGCGGCCGGTCCATCCGTCGGCGTGACGATGCGGTCGGGTTGCAGCGCCGGAAGCGCGCCGTTGCGGAACGCATTGCGCGGCGTCAACGGCCCGACGCTGATCGGCCATGCCGCCACGTTCAGCGACGCGCCATCGGCGGGCTTCAGTTCGAGCGCGGGCAAGCCGGTCTGCGTGAGCGTCTGCGCGGCGTTGATGACCTGATACTCGATCACCATCCACGGTTGTCCCTGCGCGTCTTCCTCGATGCGCGCCGGACGCCGTTCGAGCCACACGCCGACGCGGCCCGCCGAGGGCAGCGGCACGCCATGAAGCGCGTGTCCGTCGGAGGAGAGCAGCACGCGCTGCGTCAGCACGTCGCCGAGCATGTAGCCGAACGCACGCGGCTGCGCGACGGTGGCCGTCATCGTCGGCTCGGCGCGGGCGAGCATCGCGCACAGCAATAGCGCCGTGCCGATCGAGCCTGTGCCGCGCCTCATGCCGTGGTTTCCAGAAAGTAACGCGAGAGCGCCTCGGCATCGAAGGCGCCCTCGACGAAGAACGGAGTCGCACCGCGCTTGCGCAACACGCCGCTCAACTCCGCGCGGCGCTTCGCGACGTTGTCGCGCCACTGCTGCGCCATCGCAGGCCGCAGCCACAGCGCACGGCGTCTGCCATCCTCGATGTCGCGCACCTGAAGAAAGCGGCCGCTGGCCGGCGGCTCGGTTTCGGCCGTGTCCCAGATGACCATCGGCACGAGGCGCGCATGGACCAGCCGATCGAGCGCGGCGTCGAGCACATCCAGCGGCCAGTGAAAGTCGGACACCAGGAACACGAGACCGCGTCGCCCCGCCAGACGTTCGAGCGCACGCACAAGTCCCGCCGCCGTGTTTGCCGTGTTTGCCGAATGCGCGGACACGGAACAGGTGCGCAGCCGCTGCCCCATTTCATCGCCGACACCGCGGCCATGGCGCGCCGGCATGAACAGGTCTTCGCGCACGTTCTGGTCGAAGCCGAGCAGGCCCACCTGATCGCCCGCCCGGAACGCGCTGTAGCACAGCGCCTCGACGAACTCGGCGGCGAGATCGAGCTTTGGCCGGTGCGCGCCGAAGCGCATCGAAGCGGAGACATCGACCAGCACCTGCACAGGCACCGCGACGCGCTGCAAATGCAGGCGCACCAGCCATTGCTGCGGCACGGCGCGCTGGCTGGCGCGCAGGTCGAGCCGGCGTGGATCGGGATGATCGAACAGCCGCGCGTGCATCGCGAACTCCTGTCCCGCGCCGAAGCTCGTGCCCGGATGCGAACCGGGCCGGAAGCCGCTCGCGCGCCCGGGCAGCCGGTAGTGGAATTCGACGGGATCCTTCATGACCCGGCGTTCAGGATCAGGGAACCGCGATCGTGCGCACGATCATCGCGGTCAATGCATCGGCGAGTTCCTGCCGGCGCATTTCATAGACAGGCGTGAAGAAGACCCGGTGACCGAGCGCCGGCAGCAGCACCGCATGAACGTCTTCGGGCAGCACATGCAGGCGTCCTTCGAGCCACGCGCGCACGCGCACCGCGCGCACCAGCGCGCTCATGCCGCGCGGACTGGCGCCCGCGAGAATCAGCCGGTCCATGTCGACGTCGGGCAGTTCGATGCCGTAGCGGCGCGGCGTTTCGGTCGCCTGCCAGATATCGAGCACATAGCGTTCGATGCGCGGGCTCAGCGTGACGCTGCGCTGGATCGCCGCGCCAATGGCGTTGAGCCGCGTCGCGTCGATCACCGCGCGCGGCACGCTTTCCATGAGGACATCGACGTCATGGAACTTCGGCTCGAAGACCAGCGCGCGGCGCACGTCGTCGTCCTGCGGCGTCGGCATGTTGAGTTCGAAGAGAAAGCGGTCCCGCGCCGCCGACGCCAGTTCGAAGGTCTCGTCCTTCTCCACCTTGTTGCGATCCGCGAACACGGTCAGGTGCGGAAAGCGATAGTCGCGGCCGAAGGCGGATACCGTGCGCTCGGCCATCGCGCGCAGCAGCAGCGACTGCACTTGCGGACGCGAGCGGTTGATCTCGTTGAAGAAAAACGTGCTGAGCCCTTCGCCGTGACGCAGCAAGGGACCGGGTTCGATGCGCGGCTTGCCGTCGGCATCGACGAAGGTGTGATAGATGAGGTCGCCCGGCATCAGGTCGATGGTGCCTTCCACGCGCTCGAAGTCGCCTCCGGTGGCGCGGGCGAAGGCGCGCAGTAGCGTAGTCTTGCCGACGCCCACGCCGCCTTCCAGCAGCACATGACCCCGCGCATAGAGCGCGATGTTGATCAGATGAGAAATCGCTTCTTGTCCGACGACGGCATTCGCAACCGCTGCCTCCATGTTGCGGGCTTCGCCGCGCCAGTCTTCGAGTTCGGTTTCGGATGCCATGAAGTCGCGCTGTGCCTTGCTTCGAATGGAGGGTGTCCTGATCACGCCGGCGTCAGCGAATGCATAAGACATGCCTGCGTGGGAAGGCCGATTGCACGCGGCATCAGGGAGCACACTGTCCTTGCGCGATGACAGTGTGTCGCGGACAAAGCGGTTCAGCGCAAGCCCGCTTCTTCGAGCAGCCACGCCTTGAACGCGAGCAACGGCGCCTGTTCGCCGCCGCCCTTGCGATGCACCAGGAAGTAAGCCAGCTCGCAGCTCTGCACCGTATCGAATGGCTTGACGAGGCGGCCTTCGGCGAGATCGCGCTCGACCAGCGTGGTCCTGCCGAGCGCCACACCATTGCCGGACATTGCTGTTTGCAGCGCCATCGCGGAGTCGTTGAGTTGCAGTCCGCGCCGCGTGTCCACGCCGTCGCGGCAACCGGCATGAAGCAGCCATGAACGCCAGGTCGGGAAGACGCCGAAGCCGCTCATCGACGTATCGTGGATCAGCGCGTGATGCCGCAGGTCGAGCGGAGACTTGAGCGCTTGAGAACCGTGCAGCAGGGCCGGACTGCACACCGGAAAGAACTCGTCGCGCAGCAGGAAGGTGGCATCGAGACCGGGCCATACGCCCGCGCCGTAGCGGATGCCGGCATCGATGCGTTCGGCGGTGAAGTCCGTCAAACGTCCGCTCGTGTCGATACGCAGATCGTAATAAGGATGCCGGCGCAGGAAGCGTTCGACCCGCCACAGCAGCCACTTGTCCGCGAAGGCGGGCGGCACGGTCACGGTGAAGACGATGCGCGACTTGCTGGCCTTGAGCGCTTCCATCGCGTTGGAAAGCAGATCGAAACCGCCTTGCAGGTCGGGCAGGGCGTCGCGGGCGGCGTCGGTCAGCGTGAGTCGTGAAGCACCGGATGTCGAGCGATGAAACAGTTCGACATCGAGAGTGCCTTCCAGCCCGCGAATCAGCTGACCGACCGCCGCGGGCGTCACGTTGAGTTCATTGGCTGCGGCGGTATAGCTCAGATGCCGCGCGACCGCTTCGAAGGCTCGCAGCGCGTTCAGGTTGCCGGGCGCTCGCATGATGGCTCCTGCATGCGGAAGATGCGCTCAATCTACCGAAATGTGCTGCGCCCGGCCAGACCGCGAAGCGCGCTGTCAGAACTGCGTCAGGCCGCCGTCAACTACCATCTCCGTGCCGGTGATGAAGGCTGCGTCATCGCTGGCGAGGAACAGCGCGGCTTGCGCCACTTCCCGCGCTTCGCCGAAGCGCTTCAGCGGCACCGCGGATTGAATGCCTTCGCCGGCGGCGGCCAGTTCTTTTTCCGACAAACCGAGCTTGCCGTGGAAGGGCGTGGCGATCGGCCCCGGGCTCACGGCATTGACGCGAATGCCGCGCGGCGCGAGTTCGGCGCCGGCCGAACGCACCAGCGAGCGCAAGGCCGCTTTCGTCGCCGCGAGCACCGACAGACCCGGCGTGCCGGTTTCATTCAGGAACGACGTGGTGACGACGATCGCGCCGCCCTTCGGCATGTGCGGCACGGCTTTCTGAATGGTGAAGAACGCGCCGTTGAAGTTCAGGGCGAATTGCTCGCTGATCTGTTCGGGCGTCACGGCTTCGATCGGCGCGGCGGTGGCGGCGCCCGCGTTGGCGTACACCACGTCGATGCGTCCATGCGTTTCCACGATCTCGACGATCGCCCGGTCGAGTTGAGCCGGGTCGCGCAGGTCGACGTTGAGCGCCATCGCGGAGTCGCCGAGGAGACGGGCGGCTTCTTCGAGACGGCCCGGATGCGTGCCCGTCACGATGACCTTCGCGCCTTCCTGTTGAAACAGCTTGGCGGCTTCCAGACCGATACCCGAGGTTCCGCCCGTGATCAGTGCAACCTTGTCGTTGAGCTTCATGACCGACTCCTTCGATAGTGGTGAGGTGAAGGGCTTCGCTGTGTTGCGTTGCCCGTGACTTCACTATCGACGAACGGTGCGTCCCCGACAAACGAGATGATCTGTGCGGGCGAAGAAGAAAAACTACGCCGCCATATGTAAGGCGCGGGAAAGCCTCACGCGGCCTGCGGCGGAATGAAATCCGGCGACGCCGCAAGCTCGTCCTCGGCTACCGCTGCAAAGGTCTGCTCTGCCGCCCGCGCCGCCGCCTTGCGTGTCTTGCCGGCGCGCGACGGCGGCTGGCACGCGCCGCACACGACGCCATGCTGCAGGTCGTGCTTGTGCGCGATGTACTTTCCCGTGCAGCGGCAGCAGGGCGTCAGTTGCAGCATCTCGGCTTCGAAGAAGCGCACCAGCGTCCACGCGCGGGTGAGATCGAGCACCGGTTCGGTGTCGGTGCGCGCGCAATGTTCGAGATACAGGCGATAACCTTTGGTGAGCGCGTCGAGGTGTGAACACTTCGCATCGTTCTTGAGGAACTGGTAAGTGTTGAAAAAGAGCGACGCGTGAATATTGGGCAGCCAGGGCATATACCAGTCCGCCGAGAAAGGCAGCATGCCCTTGGGCGGCGATGCGCCCCGCACTTCGCGATACAGCCGGATCAGCCGGTCGCGTGACAGCTTCAGTTCGCTTTCGAGCACCTGCATGCGCGCGCCCAGTTGAATCAGCGCAATGGCGCGAAACACTTCCTGGGCGTCCTCGGTGACGGTCTTCTTTGCTGGCGTATTCATGCAGTCCCCGTGTCAGGCGAACTGGCGGGCGGGTTGCCCGGCCATGAGAATGGCGGCATGCGTGGAGCCGACGTCGGCATGCCGTGGCGCCTGTGTGAGCGCGGAGAGCAGCATGCGGTCGTTGAAGCGGAAAGCGCACAGCAACTGATCCGCCGATGCGAGCTTCACGACCTGCGGCAATGAAAGGCCGCTCAGCAGGTCCGCCACCTCCCCGGACAGACCCCAGACGGAACATGCCGATTGCCCGGTCCTCGCGCAGCAGCCGCTGCGCCAGAATGAGATAGGAGAGATTGATTTCGCGAATGATTTCCTGTGTGTCCTGATGGTCCATGGTATTCAGCCTTTGAGATTTATAAGAGGGCTGTTGCCAGTCGATTCATTCACGCCTGTGTCGCGAAGAATCATTAATTTCAGTTTAGACACTCAGTCAAACCGTTTCAATACTCAGACGAATAGTATTAATCAATAGAATCCGCGTAATTCAAAGTAGCGGTTCGGGATTTATTTCTGTTCGATCGTGGAAACGCCGGCAATTTTCGCGGGTGAGACGACGAGAGCGTATGGCTCGAAAAGGGACCCATTCGGCAAACGTTTGCACGGTGTGGCGAAAACATCACCTGCTTTGTTGTCACCAAAACTTCACACAGAAGCCTTAGCGTGCTCTGTTTTCTCAACCTCCGACGTCCCGATGCACCCTGCGTTTTCAAGGTTTCACCGCTTCTCCGGCCAGCGCAATTTACGCGTCGCGGGAGATTTATCCCAGGAAGTTCCATTCGTGGATGCCGAGGATTCGAATTCCCTCGTCATGGAAATCTTCTCTGCGCGCCGTGATATGGGAAGCCTGGCCGTGATTGAAAATCTGCGCCCGATCGGACTGATCAACCGCGATATTTTCATGTCGCAGATGAGCAAGCCTTTTCATCGCGAACTTTACGACAAGAAAAGCTGCATCGCTTTCATGGACAAGGAGCCTTTGGTCGTCGACGCGGACGAAAGCATCGAAACGCTTGCGTTCAGGACAGTCGAAGCCGGTGAGAAAGCTTTGGTGGACGGCTTCATCGTGACGCGCGGCGGGCGCTTTGCGGGCGTGGGCAGCGGTCTGGAACTGGTCAGCGCCGTCGCGGAAATGCAGGCGGAGAAAAATCGCCAGATCATGCAGAGCATCGAGTACGCGAGCGTGATCCAGCGCGCGATGCTGCGTGCCTCCGACGAAGCGCTGGCCACTCAATTGCCGGGCGCCGCGCTGCTGTGGGAGCCGCGCGATGTCGTGGGCGGCGACTTCTACCACTTCGCCGCGTTCCCGCATGGCTGGTTCGGCGCCATCGCCGATTGCACCGGCCACGGCGTGCCCGGCGCGTTCATGACGCTGCTGGCGTCCGCTTCGCTGTCGCAGGCGCTCGAACAGATGGGGCCGCGCGATCCGGCCGCGCTGCTCTCGGCGGTGAACCGAAACGTCAAGGGTCTGCTCGGTCAGGTGAACAGCGCGCCAGGCGAGGCCCGTTCGAACGACGGCCTGGACACTGCGTTCCTTTGGTTCGACACGCGCGAGAACGTGCTGCATTTCGCCGGCGCGCGGATCGCGCTGCATATCCTGCCGCCTGACTCGGCGGAGTTCGAGACGCTCGCCGCCGACCGCATGGGCGTCGGCTACGTGGACAGCCACGCGGACTATGTGTGGAACCTGCACTCGGTGGCCGTGGCGCCCGGCAGCCTGCTGTTCATCTGCACCGACGGCCTGACCGATCAGATCGGCGGACCGCGCAGCATTTCCTTCGGCCGGCGTCGCGCGCTCGATGTGATTCGCGAGCATCGTGCCGAACCGGCGGCAGCCCTTTGCGAACGGCTGCGGCAGACGCTCGCGGACTGGCAGAGCGTGCAGCCCCGGCGCGACGACGTAACGTTCTTTTGTGTGCGACTCTAGCTCTTCCCAAGCATGTCTCAACTACTCGATCAAGACAGCGCCTTTTTCGACCTGGCGCAGCGACGCAACGTGCTCTTCTATCACAAGGGCTACTTCTCGCATAACATCGTCGCGGCGATGGGCGAGGTCGTCAAACTGCAACTCGAAGTGGCCGGCGTGAACGGCCCGACGCGGCGCAAGCTGTTCTCTTCGTTCGTCGAGCTGTCGCAGAACATCGTGCATTACTCGTCGAATGCGCTGGCGCGCAACGGCGAGCTGGACGGCTCCATTCGCGAGGGCGCGGTCTGCATCTCGCGCGACGGAGACCGTCACGTCATGCTGTGCGTCAACCCGATGGCGAGCGCCGAAGTGGACAACCTGCGCAACAAGCTCGAGCCGCTGCGTCACATGTCGCTCGAGCAGATCAAGCAAGCCTACAAGGAGTCGTTGCGCGCCGAGACGCCGGAAGACAGCAAGGGCGCTGGCATGGGCTTCCTCACGATGGCGCGCGATGCCAGCGCGCCGCTCGAATTCGCTTTTCATCCGCGTGCCGACGAACCCGGAACCACGCTGTTTTGCCTCATGGCCATCATCTGAGCACAAGGCGCAAGGAATCATGGACAACTTCTATATTGCCGCCACGACCACGTCGCCCGAGGTCGATTTCCGTTTCGATCAGCATGCGTTGCTGCTGAAGGGTGAGTCGTATCCGGAGAACGCGGCGGCCTTCTATGCGCCCGTCATCGAGCGGATGCGCAAGTATCTTGCGGTGAACACGGACGCGGCCGTCACCATCGACGTCGCGCTCACGTACTTCAACAGTTCGAGCACCAAGATGCTGTTCAGCATGTTCGATGCGCTGAACGAGGCCGCGCAGTCGGGCTGCCGCGTGCTGATGAACTGGTATCACGATGAAGAAGACGAGACGATCGCCGAGTTCGGCGAGGAACTGAAGGCGGATTTCGATGCCATCGAGTTCACCGATCGTCCGGTGGCTTACCCGGGACGCTGAGGATGGCTTCGATCTCTCCCGGCGACCCGACGCCCGCTCACGCCCCCGATCTGTTCGAGAACGAAACCGCCGCGCTGGAGAAGGCGCGCGGCGTGCATGCAGCGGACGGCGCGGATGCCGAAGCCCTGCATCAGTCGCTGGGCGCGCTCATCGATCACTTCGAGCGTCTGATGCGGGAAACGCGCCGTCTGATCGGCCGCAGCGACCGCGCCGAACGCGAGATGCAGGCGCTGGCGCAGCAACTCGCGCATCGCGCCTCGCATGACGCGCTGACCGGCGTGCTCAACCGCAGCGCCGTGATCGAGCAGGCTACGCGCATGCTGAAGGAACGCAGCGCGACGATGATCGTGCTCGACATCGACGAGTTCAAGCGCGTCAACGACGACTTCGGTCATCCGACGGGCGATGCGGTGATTCTCGGCGTCGTCGATTGTCTGCGCCGGATCGTGGGCGAGCGCGGGTTCATCGGACGGGTGGGCGGGGAGGAGTTCACGGTGCTGGTGCCGGGCGACGATCACGCTGCTGCCGCATCGCTCGCCGAACGCATGCGGGCTGCCATCAGCGAGGCGCGCGTGGTGCCGTCACTGGACCGGCGCATCACGGTCAGCTTTGGCGTCAGTCACAACCGCGCAGGAACCGGTTTCGATACGGCCTATGGCCTCGCCGACGAGGCGCTGTATCGCGCCAAGCGCAGCGGGCGCAACCGCGTGGAATTTGCGGGGCAATAACGCGGCCGCTCAAGCATAGAGAATGCGCGTGCCGCTGCTGTTCAGCCAGGTGACGAACTCGTCGCCGAGGCCTTCGTCCGTCACCAGACAGTCGATGCTTTCCATCGCGCCAAACGCGGCGAACTCCCGCTTGCCGAACTTCTTCGAATCCGCGAGCAGATAGACGGTCTTCGCGGCGTCGATCATCGCGCGCTTCACATGCAGGTCGATGAAGTCCGGATACGAGATGCCCGACTCCATCGACACGCCGCCCGCCGCGAGAAAAAGCTTGTCGACGAACATGCCTTCGAAGAAGGCCGACGCTTTCTCACCCGATACCGCCACCGTCTCCGCCTTGAAGATGCCGCCCGTGAGCATCACGCGATTGGTCGGCTCCGCACCCAGCAGGATGGCGATGTTCAGCGCATTCGTCACGATGCGCAGGTTCTTCCGGTCGAGCAGGTTCTTCGCGAGTTCGGTCGTGGTGGCGCCGCAGTCGAGAATCAGCGAGTCGCCGTTCGAGATCAGGCTCGCCGCCTTCCTGCCGATCAACGCCTTCTCCGGGCTGGTGGGCAGCACGGGCGCGTCGTCGTTGCGTCGCGCGGTCTCCGCATGCGCCGACTTCAGCCGCACGCTGCCATGCACGCGTTCCACGCGCCCGAGACGCTGCAATTCGTCGATGTCCTTTCGAATCGTCGGCATGGAAACGCCGAATTCGCTGGAAAGCTCCGACAGCTTCACCAGTTTCGCGGCCTGCACGCGTTCGAAAATTTTTTCTGTTCTGGTCCGTTGATCCATTTTTGGTTTCCCGCCGACGCGTCGCCCGGCACGCGCGTCTGTATGCCCGTCTACAAGCCCTATTCTGCCTCATCGGGCGCTCAGCCGTGCCCTGCTTAGGTGTTTTCCCTTCTTTCGTTTGCTTCCCTTTGACTTTCGAAAGAAAGTAAAAGAAACTTGCTTTCAGGCAAACGGGAAGTCTGGGAGCAGGAATGGAAAACCCTTTCAAGCAGTCCGGCGACGCGCTACATCGTCGGGCGCAGGACATCCGCAAGAAGATCTGCGTGATGAACGCCAACGCGAAGAGTGGTCACACGGGCGGCGACATGTCGGAGGCGGACATCCTGGCGGCGCTGTATTTTCATGTGCTGCGCTATGAGGTCGAGGCAGAGCAGCGCGTGCGCTGGCATGACGAGTTCATTCTGAGCAAGGGGCACGGCGTCGGCGGCCTGTATGCGTGTTTCGCGGAACTGGGCTGGCTGCCCGAACGCGAACTGCTCACGTACCTGAAGGACGATGGCCGTCTGCCGGGCCATCCGGTGCGGCAGAAGCTGCCTTCGTGGGTCACGGTGAATACCGGCGGACTCGGCCATGGCTTTCCGATCGCCGCCGGCCTGGCGATGGCGAAGCAGCGTCACGCCACGCGCAGCGGCGGCACGGGACGCGTGTTCGTGCTGACCGGCGACGGCGAACTCGAAGAAGGCTCCAACTGGGAAGCCGCGATGGCGGCGGCGCACTTCGAACTGTCGAACCTGGTGGTGATCGTGGACCGCAATCGCCTGCAACTGGCGGACTTCACGCACAACATCATGGATCTCGATCCGCTCGACGAGAAGTTCCGCGCATTCGGCTTCGAAGTTCACGACGTCAATGGAAACCAGGTGGACTCTATTTGGAAACTATTGGAAAGTCTCGACTACGACAATCGCAAGCCGAAGGTGGTGATTGCGCACACCATCAAGGGGCGCGGCGTCTCCTTCATGGAGAACGTGCCGGCATGGCATCACAAGTTCCCGACCGAAGATCAACTCAAGCAGGCGTTGCAGGAGCTCGACCATGCGTGACTACGCGGACTTGCGTGACGGCGCGGTGAGCGCAATCGACCGGCTGACTTCAGCGGGACGCGACATCATCGTCGTGGTCGCGGACTCGACTTCCACCTCGAAGATCGGTCCTTACCTCGAACGCTTCCCGGAACGCGTGATCAACGTGGGCATCGCGGAGCAGAACATGGTCGGCATGGCCGCGGGCCTCGCGCTCGGCGGGCATATCGTGTTCACCGCGAACGCGGCGCCGTTTCTCGTCGGCCGGGCGAATGAGCAAGTCAAGAACGACGTCTGCTACAGCGCGACCAACGTCAAGATGCTCGGGCTCAATGCGGGCGTGGCCTACGGTCCGCTGGCCTCGACCCATCACGCCATCGACGATATCTCCATCATGAGCGGCTTCGGCACCGTGCAGATCTTCGCGCCGTGCGACGAGATGGAAACGGCGCAGGTGATCGACCATGCGGTGTCGGTGGACGGACCGGTCTACATCCGGCTCGACAACGCCAAATTCCCCGTGGTGCACGACGCGTCGTACCGCTTCGAGCCGGGCCGTCCCGACGTGCTGATCGAAGGCTCGAAGGTCGCGGTCATTGCACTCGGCTCGGTGGTCGGAGAAGCGCTCGATGCCTGCGAGGCGCTGCGTCGCGACGGCGTGCTCGATCCGACGCTCGTCAATCTGTCTTCGCTGCGGCCGCTCGATCAGGATGCGCTCGCGGCGATCGTTCAGCGCCACGAGGCCATTGTCACGGTGGAGGAGCATTCGCTGCACGGCGGCATTGGCGCAACGGTGGCGATGCTGATGGCGCGCCGTCGCATCAACCGGCCGCTGACCACGCTCGGCATCACTGAAGGCGAGTTCGCGCAGTACGGCACGCGCCAGGGCATTCGCAAACACTATGGCATCGACGCGGCGGGCATCGCCGACGCGGTACGCGCGTTGTGCGCGCAATAGAACAACAGGACGGAGACGCACATGAGCATTCAATACGACATGTCGCTGCGCCACGGCGTCGATTTCGATTTTCGCCTCGACGGCAAGGTGGCCGTGGTCACGGGCGGCCTGGGCGGCATTGCAATGGCGACCAACGCGGCGCTGATCGCCAAGGGCGCGCGCGTGGCGATTCTGTATCCGAGCTTCGAGGAACCGCGCGTGCAGGCGGCGCTCGCGGAACTGGGTGCGGAGAACGCACGCGCCTTTGCCTGCGATGTCGCGAACGAAGCCGACGTCGAGCGCGCCATGGCCGCCGCGCGTGAGCATTTCGGCGATCTGCATCTGCTCGTGAACGCGGCGGGCTGCATCACGCTGACGCGCGCCGAAGACATCACCTTCGACGAATGGCAGCGGCAAATCGGCGTGAATCTCACCGGGCCGTTCCTGTGTTCGAAACACTTCGCGCGCATCGTGCTCGCGAGCGGCCATGGCGGCAAGATCGTCAACATCGCGTCGCAGGCGGCGACGGTCGCCATCGACCAGCATTGCGCCTATACGTCGGCCAAGGCCGGGTTGATCGGCATGACCAAGGTGCTCGCGAAGGAATGGGCGCCGCGCGGCATCACGGTGAACACGGTATCGCCTACGGTCGTGCTGACGCCGATGGGCGCCGCCGCCTGGGAAGGCGAGAAGGGCGAGAACATGAAGAAGCTGATTCCGGTCGGACGCTTCGCCTACACCGACGAAATCGCGGCCGCGATTCTCTTCCTGCTGTCCAACGGCGCGGACATGATCACGGGCGCCGACATCATGATCGACGGAGGCTACACGATCGCCTGAGTCGTCATCCGAGCAAGACCACGCTGTTCCAGAAAGACAAACAAACCGGAGACAACAACATGTGGAAGAAGCTTGCAGTCGCAGCCGCGGTGGCCGTATCGTTTGCCGCCGTGATGCCCGGCAGTGCACACGCAGCGGGCAAGGGCACCATCGCGATTCTCGTCAATGCGCTCGACAATCCCTACTACGCGGCCGAAGCCAAAGGTGCAGAGGCCGAGGCGAAGAAGCTTGGCTATGACACCATCGTGCTTTCGCACGGCGAGGACGTGAACAAGCAGAACGAACTCGTGAACCTGGTGATTGGCAAGGGCGTGAAGGGCATCGTGCTCGACAACGCGGATTCGAATGCGAGCGTCGCCACGGTGCGCGCGGCGGCGGACAAGAAAGTGCCGGTCGTGCTCATCAACCGCGAGATTCCGAAGGACGGTATCGCGATCGCGCAGCTGAGTCATAACAATCTGCAAGCGGGCACCGAAGTGGCGCAGCGCTTCGTCGAGACGATCGGCGAGAAGGGCGAATATGTCGAGCTGACCTGCAATCTCGCCGACAAGAACTGCGTCACGCGTTCGCAAGCCTTCCATCAGGTGCTGGATCAATATCCCGATCTCAAGATGGTCGCGCGCCAGGATGCCAAGGGCGCACTGTTGCCCGGCAAGCAGGCAATGGATTCGATCCTGCAGGAGCATCCGAACATCAAGGGCGTGATCTGCGGCAACGGGCCGGTGGCGCTGGGTGCCATTGCGTCGCTGGAGTCGGCGGGGCACAAGGATGTCGTCGTGATGGGCATCGACGGCAGCAATGACGAGCGCGACTCGGTCCTCGCGGGCAAGCTGAAGGCCACGGTGATGTTGCAGGCGCAGGGCATCGCGATCCATGGCGTGGACCTGCTCGACAAGTACATCAAGACCGGCAAGACCGGCGAGCCGGAGCGGCAACTGACGCGCGGCATCCTGATCACGAAAGACAACGCATCGAAGGTCAAGGACTTCTACTACACGAAGTAAGGTGCGCGAACGGCAGCGGGCGCGGCCCGCTGCCAGGGCTTGTCAAGTGAGGTCGTCATGGTTCATCCCGTTTCCACCGGCTGGCGCGCGCTGCTGACGCTGTGCGTGCTGAGCCTCGCCGCGTGTCACGTCGTGACGGACACCGAGCTGGCGCAAATCCGCAGCCAGGGCCAGCACAAGGGCCCGGACGCCGCGAAGATGCTGAGCGACCAGCTCATTCCCTACGCCGACAAGAACGCGAAGCCCGCGGCGCAGGTGATCGGCGCGTTGAACCAGAATTTCGACGATGCCTGCAAGCAGTTCGGCTTCCGTCAGAGCAATGCGTTTCCGTGCAATTTCTGGCTGCGCGTGCAGGGCAAGGTGACGCGCATCGATTCGACTTCGCGGGTCGGCAAGGCCTATGTCGAGGTGGCGCCGGCGGGCGGCGGCGAGCCGGTGAACGTGGTGCTGGAGATGGGCCCGGTGGTGGTGGGCACGGGCGTGCGGGACGGCTTTCCCGGCGTGAAGTACAGCGACTTCGACGACCAGACCCGCTTCGCCGCCTTCGGCCAGGAGCTGAACAAGCTGGTCGTGGCACGCGTGCAGCAGTCGTTGAAGCTCAAGGCCGGCGACAGCGTCGACGCCGCCGCCGTCTACAGCAGCTGGAGCGAGCCTGCGGGCGAGATCCGCGCGATTCCGGTGGTCTGGAAATGAGCGAACCCCGAACCCTGAACCCGGTGAACGTGATCGAGACGCGCGGCCTCTCGAAGCAGTATCCGGGCACGGCCGCGCTGATCGATGTCGATTACAAGGTGCGGCGCGGCAAGGTCAATGTGCTGATCGGCGAGAACGGCGCGGGCAAGTCCACGCTCATGAAGCTGCTGGCCGGCGCGGAGACGCCCACCTCCGGCGAGATCTGGATCGACGAACAGCTCGCACAGATCAGCGACGTGCGCAGCGCGGAGAAACACGGCATCGGCATCATTTTCCAGGAGCTGAATCTCTTTCCCGACATGACGGTGGCCGAGAACGTCTTCGCGGGCAACGAGATCACGAGTTCGGGCGTGATCGTCGCGAAGCGGGAGAATCATCAGGCGAAGGTGCTGCTCGACCGCCTGCATATCGCCATCGACCCGCGCACGCGGCTCGGCGATCTTTACGTCGGCCAGCAGCAGCTGATCGAGATCGCCAAGGCGCTGTCCAAGCACATCAAGGTGCTCATCATGGACGAGCCGACTTCCGCGTTGTCGAAGACGGAAGTGGAGATTCTCTTCAAGATCATCGGCCAGTTGAAGGAAGAAGGCGTCACGGTCATCTACATCTCGCACCGGCTGGAAGAGATCATGGCCATCGGCGACTGCATCACAGTGCTGCGCAATGGCCGGCTCGTGGCCGAGGACGAGATCGCCAACATCGACATTCCGTGGATCATCGAGGCGATGGTCGGTTCTTCGAAGAAGCGCTTCGCGTTCGAGCAGCACAGCATCGGCGCGGAAGTGCTGAAGGTGAAGGACCTCGCGCTCAAGCGTTCGAACGGCATCTATGCAGTGGATCACGTGTCGTTCTCGGTGAAGGCGGGCGAGGTGGTCGGCATCTATGGATTGATGGGTGCGGGCCGCACCGAACTGCTGGAGTCGCTGCTGGGCGCCAATCCGCTCGCGCTCGGCGAGATCGAACTGGCGGGCAAGGCCATCGAGGACATGCCGATTCCGAAGCGTATCGAAGCGGGCATCGCGCTGGTGCCGGAAGATCGTCAGAAGCAGGGCATGGTGCAACTGATGACGATCCTCGAAAACATGACGCTGTCGAGCCTCGGCAAGTTCACGCGGCGCTTCGTCGGTTCACTGACGCGCGACCGGCAAGTCGAGGCGGCGGGCGACATCGTGAAGAAGCTCGCCATCAAGGCCGCTTCCGTCGATGCACCGATCACGTCGCTCTCGGGCGGCAACATGCAGAAGGTCGTGATCGGCAAGGCGCTGCTGACGAAGCCCAAGGTACTGCTGATGGACGAACCGACGCGCGGCATCGACGTGGGCGCGAAGGAAGATGTCTACAAGACCATCAGTCTGCTCGCGCAATCCGGCATTGCCGTGATCTATGCGACCTCCGAGCTGGACGAGGCCATGGCGGTGTCGAACCGCGTGTTCGTCATGGCGAGCGGCCGGCTGACCGCCGTGCTGGAGCGCGGGCAGTTCGACAGCGAGCGCATCGTGCGCGCGTCGACACCCGCGACCGCCGTAGTGTGAAAGGAACGAGATCCGAACCATGAATACACCCAACAGCAGCAATCCGCCGGTGACGCCGGTCCACGCCAAGCACAACCGCCAGGGTGCCTACGCCGCCGCGCGCATCGCGGTGAACCTGCTCAAGCTGCGCATCTTCATCGCGCTGTTTGCGATCATCATCGTGTTCTCGCTCGCCACGGAAAGCTTTCTCTCCACCGGCAACCTGCTCATCATGGCGAAGCACGTCACCGTGGTCGCGATTCTTTCCATCGGCATGACGCTCGTGATTCTCACCGGCGGGATCGATCTTTCAGTCGGGTCGATCGTCGGCATCAGCGGCATGGCGGCGGGCTATCTGCTGCTCGAAGGCGTGAAGATCGGGCATCACGTGGTCTTCTTCAATCCGTGGGGCGTCGCGCTCATCGCTTGCCTGCTCGGGGCGTTGATCGGCGCGGTGAACGGCTATCTCATCACCATGCTCAATGTCGCGCCCTTCATCGCGACGCTCGGCATGCTCTACGTGGTGCGCGGCGCGGCGCTGCTGGTCAACAACGGCAGCACGTACGCCGACCTCGAAGGCAATCCGGCGCTCGGCAACACGGGTTTCGAATTCATCGGCAACGGCACGATCCTCGGTCTCTCGATGCCCGTCTGGATCATGATCGTGCTCGCCGCCATCACCATCTTCATCGCCCGCAAGACGCCGCTCGGACGGCGCATCTACGCGATCGGCGGCAACGAGCAGGCCGCGCGTTTTTCGGGCATCCGCACGAATCGCGTGAAGCTGTTCGTGTACATGTTCTCGGGCTTCTGCGCGGCGATTGTCGGCCTGGTCATCACCGCGCAATTGCAGACCGCGCATCCGCTGACCGGCCAGACCTACGAACTGAACGCCATCGCGGCGGTGGTGCTGGGCGGCACCGCGCTGATGGGCGGACGCGGCACGGTGTTCGGTTCGGTGGTGGGGGCGTGCGTGATCAGCATTCTCGGCGACGGCATGGTGATGTGCGGGATCAGCGACTTCTGGCAGATGGTCATCAAGGGCCTCGTCATCATCTTCGCGGTGGTCGTCGATCAGTTGCAGCAGCGTCTCCAGTCGCGCATGGTGTCACTCACCGCATGAGGCCCGGACGATGAAGACCATTCTCGCAATCGATCAGGGCACGAGCGGCACCAAGGCGCTCATCTTCGACAACGAAGGCCACGTGCACGCGCGCGGCTTCGCACCGGTGGCCTGCGACACGCCGCGCACGGGTTTCGTCGAGCAGGATGCGAACGCGTTGTACGACTCGGTGCTGAAGGCCGTGCGCCAGTGTTTGAGCGACTACGAGGGCGAGATTGCCGGGATCGGCATTTCGAACCAGCGTGAGACCGTCGTGCTGTGGGACCGGCAGGGCGAGCCGATCGTGCCGGCGGTGTCGTGGCAGTGCCAGCGCTCGCTCGGCATCTGCGAACGCATGAAGGGTGACGGGCTTGCGCCGCTGATCGCGCAGAAGACCGGCTTGCTGATCGATCCGTATTTTTCCGGCACCAAGCTCGTCTGGCTCAACGAGAACGATGAGCGCGTCCGCGCGCGCATTGCAGCGGGCGAGGCGTTCTTCGGCACGGTGGACAGCTGGCTGCTGTACCGGCTGACGAAGGGCGCGGCGTATCGCACCGATTACACCAACGCGTCGCGCACGATGCTGCTCAATCTCGGCGCGCTCGAATGGGATCGCGAACTCGTCGCGCTGTTCGGGCTGGAAGGACTGCGCTTGCCGGAACTGCGGCCCTCGGCCTCGGACTTCGGCTCGACCGACTTCGACGGCCTGCTGGACCAGCCGCTGCCGATTCTTGCAATGATCGGCGATTCGCACGCGGCGGCCGTCGGCGAAGGATGCCTGCGGCCGGGCGTCGCCAAGGCGACGATGGGCACGGGCTCGTCGATCATGATGAACGTTGGCGCGAAGGCGCACGAACCGGAGCACGGACTCGTGTCCACGCTGTGCTTCGCCATCGGCGAGCGCGTGGATTACGCGCTGGAGGGCATCGTCATCAGCGCGGGTTCCACGCCCGCGTTCCTCAAGGAAAAGCTGCATCTCTTCGATGACTTCGCCCACGCCGAACAGGCGTTCGCCGACTACGACAACGGCGGCGTGTTCCTGATTCCGGCGTTCTCGGGCATTGGCTGCCCGCACTGGAAGTATCCGGGCGGCGCGCAGATTGTCGGGCTGAACTTCTCGACGTCGTGGCAGCACGTGGCGCGTGCGGCGTATGAATCCATCGTGTATCAGATCAAGGACGTCATTACGGTCATGGAACAGGCCGCTGATGTGCCGCTCGCCGAACTGTATCTCGACGGCGGACTGACGCAGCGGCCGTTCCTCTTGCAGTATCTCTCCGACACGCTGGACCGGCCCGTCAGCACGCTCGCCGTCAGCGAGATCTCGGCGGCGGGCGCGGCGGCGCTGGCGGGCTGTCAGGCGGGCTTGGCGGAATCGCTGGATGCGTATCAGGCCAGGCGCGTGGTGGCACGGCGCGTCGAGCCGGGAAGCGGCGTCGCGGCGGCCGCGGACAATCATGCGCAATGGCTGCGCTGGATCAATCGACTTTGAAAACCTGGGAGTAGGGAACGTGACTTATCAAGCCAAGCGGTTCGAAGGCAAGGTCGTGGTCGTGACGGGCGGCAGTCGCGGTATCGGGCTGGCCATCGCGGAGCGCTTCGCGCACGAAGGCGCCAAGGTGTGCGTGACGGCGAATGAAAAGAGCGTGCACGATGCCGCCGCGCACCTGCGCGAAGCAGGCTTCGAGGCGCTGGCCGTCGAGATGGACGTGACGGACAAGCAGCAGGTCGTGGCGCTTTACGAAGAGGTGGCGGCTACGCTCGGCGAGGTGGACGTGTCGGTGCAGAATGCGGGCGTCATCACGATCGCGAAGCTGCCGGAACTGACCGAAGCCGACTGGGACAAGGTCATGGCCGTGAACACCAAGGGCGTGTTCCTGTGCTGCCAGGAAGCGGCCACGCGCATGCTGCGCGCGGGCAAGACCGGCAGGCTCATCAATACGGCGTCGGGGCAGGCGCGGCAGGGTTTCGTGTACACGCCGCACTACGCGGCCAGTAAGTTCGGCGTGCTCGGCATCACGCAGAGTCTCGCGAAGGAACTGGCGCCTACCGGCATCACCGTGAACGCGTTCTGCCCGGGCATCATCACCACCGACATGTGGTCGTACAACGACGAAGCCTGGGGCAAGCTGCTCGGCGACTACAAGCCCGGCGAACTGATGGCCGAGTGGGTCGCCAACATTCCGATGAAGCGCGCAGGCAACGGCGCGGACGTGGCCGGACTCGTGACCTTCCTTGCTTCCGAGGATGCTGCGTACATCACCGGTCAGACCGTCAACGTCGACGGCGGCATGTTCATGTCCTGAGTCCGCCGGTCAGCGCATACCGGCCGGCGGTAACAGTGCGCGGTGCTCAGACCGGCAGCGCGCTCAGTTTGGCGATGGTGTCGGCGCAGGCATGCGCGGCCTCGGCGCCCTTCACGAGGAAATGCTCGCTGAAGAAGCGGACGTGCTCTTCGCCGTGATGGAAGTGATGCGGCGTCAGCACCGCTGAGAACACGGGCGTGCCGGTATCGAGTTGAACGCGCATCAGGCCGTCGATGACCGCATGCGCGACGAACTCGTGACGGTAAATGCCGCCGTCGACCACGAGTCCCGCCGCGACGATGCCCGCATAGCGACCGCTTTGCGCGAGATGCTTGGCGTGCAGCGGAATTTCAAAAGCGCCCGCGACTTCATAAAGATCGATGTCTTCACGCGCATAGCCCTTCGTGAGCATCGCCTCGATGAAGGCGGTCTTGCATTGATCGACGATGTCGCGATGCCAGCATGCCTGGACGAAGGCCACGCGCGGACGGTTGGAACCTGCGGAAGAGACAGCCTGTGCTTCGATGGTGTGATTCATGTTCATGGACTTCAGCCTGTTTGGTGTGAACAGGGCGAAGGACAGCCGCTAGCCCCCGCACGCGCGCGGCGTGACGATGGGCGGCGCGAGCCGTCCTGTTCTCTTTCATCCGGACTATACCGTCGGCCCCGGAATCAAACCGGGTCTGCTGACCTCGCCGGTGCGCCGGGTCCGAAAGCATTGCTGAGTTCGGACAGGCAGAACAACCGGTGAGCGCTCGCGGGCTACGTCTCCTGCAACCAGGAAACGATTACCGCCGGTGGGGAATCGCACCCCGCCCCGAGAACGTGTTCCCCGAAAGAATCGAACAATCGAAAGAATCGAAACAATCGAGAAACGAGGCGTACCTTATCATGATCCACGGGCATGCGCCGGATGCCCCTTGAGCTTGTCGGGCTTCGTTCTCCCGGACCGACCACGCAAACCGGGAAGCAATCCTGCTGCTTTCATACGACTTTCACATCCCTGGGGCAAGCTCGCGGGTTTTTAACAAGCCTGCTTACTTTCTCCGTCCGGGATCAACCTGTGTCCATCAAGATCGCCCTGAGCACCACACTTCCACTGCTGATCGCGCTCGCCGCTTGCGGCGGCAACTCGACGACCCCCGCCGCGAACGGCGCCGCCGTCACGGATACGGCCTCCGCGCCGGCCGGCGCGTCCACGCCCGCGAGCGCATCCGCGCCCGTCGAGGCATCCGCGCCGACCTCGGCTTCGTCCCCCGATGTCTCGAGCACGCCGCAAGCCGGTCAATGGGCCGCCGCGAGCGCGGGCCAGATGCTCGACGTCACGCTCGGCGAACTGCATCCGACCCAGGCCGCGCTCGGCTACGACCAGATCTACTACAAGCTCGGCCGTTACGAAGCCGATCCGACCAAGAAGTTCGATGACTTCTGCGCCGACGAAGGTCTCGACAGCCTCGCGACGAACGGTTCGTCGGCCAGCTCGAAGCTGACCGATTCCGCCAGCTTCACCTGCACGACCACCGACATCGCCCAACGCGACACCACGGTCCTCAATCCGGTCGTGATCGGCCCGAACGGTGACTCGCTGTATTTGACCGACGGTCATCATGGTCTCTCGACCTACTATGAAGTCCCTGACGGCGGCCCGACGCTGCATGTGCATGTCATCGTGAAGGACAACCTGAGCGCGTATTCGGGCACGACCTTCTGGTCGGAGATGCAGAACCGCGGCTACACGCGCCTGAAGGACGCCAACGGCGCGCCGATCACGGCGGCGCAGCTGCCCACTGCTCTCGGCCTGAAGCAGGGCATGCAGAACGACAAGTACCGCTCGCTGGTGTATTTCACGCGCGACATCGGCTACAGCAAGCCCACGCCGTCCACCGATTTCCTCGAGTTCTACTGGGCCGACTGGCTGCGCGCGAACTTCCCGCTGACCGGCTACACGCTGACCACGCTTGGCGCGACCGATCCGGATCCCGCCACCGCCGATACTGGCTATCTGAACGCGGTGTGGAATGCATCGCTGAAGATGGTCGCGACGGCGGATCCCATCATCGACGGCAAGACCGGCAAGGATCTGGGCCGGCTCGACGCGATCAATGCGGGCAAGAAGTACAGCAAGGGCGAATTCGGCGACCTGCTGAAGCCGCTCAGCGCATCGAAGCCGGGCAAGCTGGCCTATACGCTCGACTACAAGGCGCGCAACGGGCTGAAGTGAAAACGCGCGCGGCGCGGTCCGGTCGGGACAGCGCCGCGCATGTTCATCCTGCATGTCGGGGTTCGTGAATCCGCCCGGCGCTTCCGCCGACGCGACGCCTCAATGCGAAATGCTCTCCAGCGACTTCCCGAGCGTGCGCGGTCCCATCAGACCGATGGCGAGCATCACGAGCGTCATCGCCCCGGCGATGAACACGAACACGCCCGTGACGCCGAACTCCTTGAGCGTGAACGCGATCACGAACGAGCTGAACACGGCCGACAGCCGGCTCCACGAATACACGAAGCCCACGGCGCGCGCACGGATGGCGGTCGGATAAAGCTCCTGCTGATAGGCGTGGTACGTGAACGAAATGATATTGCCCGCCAGCGTCAGCAAGACGCCGAGCACGACGATGAACGGCGCCGACGACGTCTGGCTGAACAACAGCCCGCTCACGATGTTGAGCGCCGCCATCGCGACGATGACATGCTTGCGCTCGAAACGGTCCGCGATCAGATAGCCGAGCAGCGGGCCGAGCGGCGCCGCGAGTCCGATGAGCGTGGTGTACAGCAGGCTCGACGTCACCGTGATGCCCTGCTTGACGAGCAGCGTCGGCACCCAGTTGGCGAAGCCGTAGAAACCCACCGTCTGGAAAATGTGGAACAGGATCAGCATCACCGTGCGGCGGCGATACGGCGCTTTCCACATGTCCGCGAAACCGGCCTTGCGCGCGACCGGATCGGGTGCGCCGGGCGGCGGCAACGCTGCGCCGTGCTGCCGCGCCACGGTGGCTTCGAGGGCGTTCAGCACGGCATCGGCCTCGTCGATGCGGCCCTTGCTCGCAAGCCAGCGCGGGCTTTCCGGCAGGTTGCGCCGGAAGTACCAGACGAACAACGCGCTCACGCCGCCCAGCAGCGCGACCCAGCGCCAGCCGTCGAGCCCGAACGGTGCGCGCGGCACGAGCAGCCAGGAGCAGAACGCCACGACCGGCACCGCCGAAAAGCCCACCGCCTGACACACTGCGAAGGCGCGGCCGCGCAGATGCTTGGGCGCGAGTTCGGACAGATAGGTGCCGATCGTGACCAGTTCGACGCCGATGCCGAGTCCCGAGACGAAGCGCCAGAAGTTGAGGCCGCCGGCGCTGTCCTGGAAGGCCATGACCGTGTTGGCCGCAACATACCAGAGCAGGGAATACGTGAAGATCGCGCGGCGGCCGAAGCGGTCGGCGAGAAAGCCGCACGCCGCCGTGCCGATGAACAGCCCGCAGAACAGCGCCGCAATGAAACTCGCGACGCCCGAGGTGCCGAACAGGCCGGGGGTGGTCGGCGTGAGCAGGCCGCTCTTCACCAGCCCCGGCGCGATGTAGCCGCTGAACAGCAGATCGTAGAGTTCGAAGAAGAAGCCGAGACTCAGCAGCAGGATCAGCTTCCAGACGGCGCGGGTCGCGGGCAGGCGGTCGAGCCGGGCTGAAATCAGGCCGCCGGGGTCGGGCGGCGCGGTGTCCACAGCCACGGCCTGCGCGGGCGCGGCATGAAGGGTTTCGTGTAGCGGGGCGCTTTCCGAAATGGCCATGATTGTCTCCAGTCGTTTTTCTGGAGGACGCAGGCTCGTATCAATCCGCGCGCGTCTCCATCTCATTGCTGGCCAATCTAGACGGGGCGGCGGCGCGCGAAAAGTGCTGCTTCGGCAGCGGGGGCATCGCAATCGGCGATGTTCTCGTTAACCCTGCGGCTGCGGTTCCGCGCCGACGTGCACGGCGCCCGGCGCGCCGCTTGTGCGAGCAGGGCGGCGAATGAGCCGTCCTGCCGCCCCCGCCGCCATGACTGCCGGGTTCAGCGCCGGATCAGCATCGACATCAGCGCGCTGCCCGCGCACAGTCCCGCGACGATCGGAAAGATGATGGTCGTGTGACCGGTCGCATCGATGACGTGACCAATGGCCGGCTCGCCGATGCCCGCGAACGCATACGACATCGTATTGAGCACGCCGGTCGCGGTACCGGCCGCGCGCCGTCCGAAGATATCAGGACACAGCGCCCAGAACGACGAGGCCGGCCCGAACACGAAGAAGCCGCACAGGAACAGCAGCGCCACGCCCAGCAGGCTGCCGTGCGGCACGAACATCATCCACACGGCGGTGGCGCAGGCGAGCACCATGTACCAGACGATCGCCACATAGCGCTTGCCCTGGAACAGCACGTCCGAGATCCAGCTGTTCGACAGCGAGCCGAGCGCCATGCCCACCGGCAGGGCGATGGTGATCCACTTGGGATCGATCAGCGAGGACGAGGTCTTCCAGTCCATGCCCAGGAAGTGCACCGGCACCCATACGACCAGCGCATAACGCGCCGCGTTCTGCAGGCCGATGGCCAGTCCCGTGATGTACAGCTTCCAGTTGCCGAGCACGAGCCGGTAGCGTTGCGCGCTGCTCAGTTCGTCGCCGGGGGAAGCAGGCGCGGCCGCCCCGGACGGCTCGCTGGCAGGCAAGTGCTTGTCCTCGGGGCGCTCCGCGACGAAGCACAGCAGCACGAGCGCGCCGAGCAGCATGGACAGCGGCGCGAGCCGGAAGATCCAGACCCAGCCGAGATGCAGCGTGCCGAGGATCAGCACCGGCAGGATGTACGCAAGCACCGACGAGAACCCGGAGAAGCCCACATACACGCCGTACACGAAGCCGCGATGGCGGTCGTCCCACCAGTTCGAGAGCAGGCGGCTGCCGGGGGCGAAACCCATCGACTGGAAGAAGCCGTTCAGGCCCCACGCGAGCAGGAAGAACACGAAGCCATGGCCGAAGCTGAACAGCCAGTTCGCCGCGAGCGACAGCACCGCGCCCGCGATCATCATGGTCTTGCCGCCGAGCTTGTCGCCGAGATTGCCGTTGACGAACTGGCCGCCCGCATAGCACCACAGCATGGTCGCGCTGATCCAGCCGATCTCGTATTTCGACAATCCGAAGTCGTGCTGGATGCCGGCGACCGCGAAGCCGAGCGTCTGCCGCCCGGTGTAATAGAACAGATAGCAAAAGGTCACGCCGATCAGCGCGCGCCAGCGATATTGCGCGCGCGTCGTCTCGTGGCGCGATAGTTGGTAATCCAGAACGTCGGGTGTATCGGAGGGCATGGTGTCTCCTGGTTGGCGCGATTCTGTGTCGCGCTCGTCGTGCTGTTCTTGGGGCGAAATCAGGCGAGGTGATTGAGCGCGAGATCGAAGGCGTCAAAGTTGCGCAGCCGGCGGCTTGGGTCGATGCCGCTCAGCTTGCGGTTGAAGAGCAGCGGCACCTGCTGCTCGGACGCGCCGCCGTGCGAACGCAGCGGCACGGTGAGGCCCGAGAGATCGTGCTTGTGCGCGGCGCTGCCGAGCACGGTCAGCCGTTCGCCGAGCACGACCAGATCGCCGATGCGGTCCGGCGGCAGTTCGAACCGCTCGCAGGCCTGCGCGCGCGTGAGCACCGCGCTGACGCCCGCGAGGCCGCCAAGAAATTCCGTCACGTCGCGTTGCGGCGCGCGCTCGCCGAGATACACGGTGGCGTACGAACCCAGCGCGCCGTGATGCACCACATACGGATCGGTGATCGGCAGGATCACGCGGGCAGCGTCGGCGCCGAAGCGGGCGTCGAGCCGGTCCTGCAGGAAGACGATGCGCGGACGGCCAAGCGCGTCGGTCTTCGCGTTCATGCCGTGATCGGCGGTGATCGCGAGCACCGCGCCGGCGTCGTGATACTGCGCGAAGTAGCGGTCCATCATCGCGTAGAAGGCGTTGGCCTCCGGCGTGCCGGGCGCGTGCTTGTGCTGCACGTAATCGGTGGTCGAGAGATACATGAGATCCGGGCGCTCATGCTGGAGCAGCGACAGCCCCGCCGCGAACACGAATTCCGACAACTCCGCGCTGTACACCGAAGGCAACGCCATGCCGGTCCGCTCGATCATGCCGGTCACGCCGTGCACCTCGATATCCAGCTGATCGGCCTTTTCCGCCGAGAAACAGATGCCGTGCAAGCCGTGACCGAGCAGCGCGCGCAGCTTGTCCTTCGCCGTGACCACGGCCACGCGCTGTCCCGCGCGCGCCATCTCCGCGAGGAGCGTCGGCGCGCGCAGGTACTTCGGGTCGTTCATCAGCACTTCGGTGCGGGTGTCCTCGTCGAAGAAGAAGTTGCCGCAGATGCCATGCACGGAGGGCGGCGCGCCGGTGACGATCGACAGGTTGTTTGGGTTGGTGAACGACGGCAGCACGCAGTCGCCGGTCAGCACGGTGCCGGTGTCGGCGAGCCGCGCGAGGAACGGCGCCGCGCCCGCGAGGATGGCCTGGTTGATGTATTCCTGCTCGCAACCATCGACGCACACCACGATGGTCGGCGCGGCAGGCATCTGATAGGAACGGGAGTTGACGATGATCGGGGAGGACATGAGCGCACCTTGTCTGGTTGAGTCGGTTCCCAGCGTAAGATGAGCGTTTAGCTCACACAATCGAAATAAAGACGCAATACCTGTCAGAAAAAATCACACATGCGATCCAAGCTTCCTCCTCTCAACGCGCTGCGCGTGTTCGAAGTCGCCGCGCGCGCGGGCAGTTATTCGGCGGCGGCGCGCGAGCTCAACCTGACGCATGGCGCGGTCAGCCGGCACATTGCGATCCTCGAAGAATGGCTCGGCCAGCCGTTGTTTGCGCGTGAAGGGCAGAGCATGGCGGCGTCGCCGCATGCGCGGGCGTTCGCGCGGGAAATCAGCGCCGCGTTCGACCATATCGCCGATGCCGCCGAGCGCTACGGCCGCGATCACCGCGTCAAGGTGATCCGGGTGAGCGCGTCGGCGACCGTGGCGATGCGCTGGCTGATTCCGCGGCTGCCGCGTTTCGCCGAAAGTCATCCGGACGTGGACGTGCGCGTGTCCACCGCGATGTCCACCGAACCTGCCTTGCGCGGCAGCTTCGATCTGGCGATCCGCCGCTTCGTGCCGCCGGGCGGTCAGTTCCAGAGCTGGCCGCTGTTCCGGGAGCGCATGACGGTGATCGCGAGCCCGGCGCTGCTGGCGCGCACGGGTTTGAGCCGTGTCGAAGCGCTAGCGGCCGCAACCTGGCTGACCAGCGAGACGCGTCCGGGCGACTGGGAAGCGTGGCTCGAAGCGGCTGGCCATGCTTCATTGCGTGCGCATCGCATGCTGCGTTTCGATCATTTTTTTGTGACGCTGCAGGCGGTGGTGGACGGGCTGGGTGTCGGCATCGGCCCGCTGCCGACGCTGGACGCCGATTGCGCGTCCGGCCGCGTGTGCATGCCGTTTCCGGAACTGACGGCGAACGGCGCGACGTACCACGCGCTGGTGCCGCTGGATGCGGACAAGCCGGTCCACATGCGCGATTTCGTCGAGTGGCTGCGGGCGAATGGCGACGCGGAGGCGCACGGCTGAACCCACGCGCGAACGGAAGTTCAGACCACGCCGGCGCCAGATACCTGCTCATTTCCAACTCATTTTGCGCGCGCAGACTGCGTCCATTGATCGTCGAAGGAGACACCGTCATGGACCATTACAAACAAGCGACCTTCCGCTCGTACGTCGAGATCCTGCTCGACCAGTTGCTGCAACACGCCGGCCAGCCGGTGCTGCGCTATCGCGATGCCGACATCGACGGCCGCGCGCTGCGTGCATCGATCTTCCGGTACGCGCGCGCGCTCGAAACCTTCGGCATCGGACGGGGTTCGCTGGTCGCGCTGTTCGCACCGAACTGCCCCGCCGCGCTCGCCATCCATTACGCGGCCAATCTGCTCGGCGCGGCCACGATGTTCCTTCCGGCGGCCGCCGGCGCGGATCATCGTGCGACCCTGCTGAAGCGCATCCGCCCCGCGTTGCTGGTGGCGTTCGCGGAGACCGCGCATCTCGTGCCGGAGGATGTCGGCATGCGGGTCGTGCATGTCGGCACGGGACTGGCGTCCATGCGGCTCGACTATCGCGCGTCCTTGCAGTCCGCCGCGCCGCTGTCGAGCCGCGCGCGTTCCGGCGATCTCGCGATGGTGGCCTCGTCGGGCGGCTCGACCGGCGTGCCGAAAGCCAGCTTGCGCAGCTTCGCGGCCTATTCGGCGATGGTCGGCGCAACGCCCGCCCCGCAACGCCGCCAATTGGTCAATGGCGCACTGGCCTACCTGTCGCAAGTGCTCGTCGATCAGACGCTGACGGGCGGCGGCATGGTCGTGTTGCGCCCGGGCTTCGATGCCGCCGACACGCTCGCGACCATCGAATCCGAACGCATCACCGACCTGCTGCTGGTCGAACCGCAACTGTTCGAGACGATGGATCATCCCGATGCGCGTACCCGCGATCTGTCCTCGCTGCGCTCGCTCGTGCACATCGGCGGTTCGGCGCCAACCGTACTGCTGCGGCGCGCGCTCGAACGCTTCGGGCCCGTGCTCACGCACATGTACGGTGCGAGCGAGGCCGGTCTCGTGAGCGTGCTGACGCCGTCCGACTATCTCGCCCATCCCGCCGCGCTGGAAAGCTCGGGGCGGGTGCGCGACGGCGTCGAACTGCGTCTGCGCCGGGCCGATGGCTTGTTGGCGGCGCCGGGCGAATGTGGCCGCATCGAGGTGAAGTCGGCTTCGGTGGCGCAGGGCTATCGCAACCAGCCCGTCGAGACGTCGCTCAAGTTCTGCGGCGGCTGGTGCGTGACCGGTGACGTCGGCAGGATCGACGCGCACGGTTATCTGCATGTACTCGGCCGCGCGACGGAAGTCATCGAGATGGGCGGCATGCCGGTCGGGCCCGCGCAGATCGAGGCGACGTTGTGCGCGTTGCATCAGGTGCGCTACGCCGTGGCGGTGTCCAACGACTTTCCCGCTTCCAGCAAGGTGTGGAATGTTTTGGTGATGCCGTGGCCGGGGCTGTCGTTGAATCTGGCGCTGTGCCGGCGGGTGATCGAGCTGAACTGCGGCAGGCAGGTTGCGGAGGCGGTGCACCTGATGACGGCGCCGGGCGTGCCGCTCACCGAGCAGGGCAAGGTGGATCGCGCTGCGATTGGCCGTCTGGCGCTGGCTGTGGCGGATCGCACGTTGCCGGGGCAGGAAGCCGCGCTCGGTGCGTGAGCGCCGCTGCTAGCGGTCGAACTCGCGGGTCTGCTCCGCTTCCTCGAAAATCGTGCCGAAGCGCGTGGGCACGACCACGACGGAGCGGTCCGCCGGGGCGTCGTGATCGGTCAGCGCGAACGCTTCCGCGATGATCGCCTCCACGTCCTGCCGTAGCATCGTCACGTCGAAGGAAAGATGCGCCGCGAACGGATCCCAGTCGAAGCAGCCGACCACCAGCGAGCGCCGCGCCTCGGCGGGCAGCGTCGAGGTGAACTGGACGAGTCCTTCGAACGCGGTGATCGAATTCATCAGCAATCCAGACGGCAGCCGGCCGAGCGTCGCCTGTCGCGCGGCCAGCGCGCGGCGCGCGGCGGCGGCGTTGTAGCCGCAGGAATCGACGGCATCCTCGGCCGGCTCGATGCCGCGCGCGGCGAAGGCGTCGCGAAAGCCGGCGATGCGCGTATCGGTCGCGTACTCGCCGGGAATGCCGCCGAGCAGCACCAGTTCGTGCGGCGACTTGCCTTGCGCGAGCAGCTTGTCGAGCAGCACGTCGGTGATCGCGCGCGCGCCGCCGCGATTGTCCGATACGACCGACGGCGCACCATCGCCCGGCAGGTCGAGGTTGATCGACGGCACGCCCGCCGCCGCGCAGCGTTCGTTCAGCGGCGCCGGATTGCGCACCCCTGCAATGAACAGCAATTCCACCCGTTGCGCGAGGAGGGTCTCGGTGACGCTGATTTCCACGGCCGGATCGCGCTGTGTGCCGACCACGATCGGACACAGGCCGCGGCTGCGCGCCTGATCTTCAAACGTCTGCGCGAGCCCCGCGAAGAAGCGGTTGCGATAGTGCGGCAGCACCATGCCCGCCAGCCCCGAGCGCGACAGCCTCAGGCCGCGCGCTTTCAGGTTGACGTTGTAGCCGAGCTTGCGCGCGCTGTCGAGCACGCGCTGCGCGGTTTCCTCCTTGATGCGATAGCGCGACCACGTGCCGTTCAGCACCATGCTGACCGTCGACGTGGATGAACCCGTGGCGCGGGCGATGTCGTAGATCGTCGATTTTCTTGCGGGCTTGTGACTGGCCATCGAGCTGACTCCAGGCGCGTGCGTGTCCGGACGGTAGCGGCAACACGGAATTCGGATTCTTTAGGGTTTGTCCGAGTCGACCGCTTTGCTGAATAGATTCAGCATACCTCAGCCCGAATTGCTGAATGGATTTAGCAACAAACTTCAGCACACGGCGCAGCAAGACAGCAAGCGGAGTTCCGACCAACCCGACCGGGCGTCCGCCTGACATGCGGCGGAAGTCCTCCGCAGGAGACAAGTCCATGAAACTGTTTCGCGCATGGTGTGCAGGCGTGGCCTCGATCGCGCTGATGCTGGCGGCCGTTCCGGCTTCGGCGTCGCCGGATCAGCCGGTGATTGGCGTGGTGGTGAAGATCGGCGGGATTCCCTGGTTCAACGCCATGGACGCGGGCATCAAGAAACGCGCCGCGCAACTCGGCGTCAAGGCGTTCATGATCGGGCCGACCAGTGCCGATCCCGCGCTTCAGGTGCGGGCCATCGAAGATCTGATCGCGCAGAAGGTGGATGTGATCGGCGTCGTGCCGAACGATGCCGAAGTGCTCGAACCGGTGCTGCAACGCGCGCGCGCGGCGGGCATCAAGGTCATCACGCATGAATCGCCGAAGCAGCAGAACGCCGACTGGGATTTCGAGCTGGCGTCGGTGAAGGGCTTCGGCGAGGCCTATGCGAAGCGTCTCGGCGAGGCGCTCGGCGGCAAGGGTGAATACGCGGTGTTCGTCGGCTCGCTCACGGTGCCGTTGCACAACGCCTGGGCCGATGCCGCGATCGCCTACATCAAGGCGAACTATCCGGGCATGACGCTCGTGGGCGATCGTTATGGCGTGGCGGAAGACGTCGATGCGTCGCGCAAGACCGCACTCGACCTGATGCGCGCGCATCCCAACCTGAAGGCGATTCTCGCGTTCGGCAGCCAGGGCCCGATTGGCGCGGCGCGCGCGGTGCAGGAAAAGCAGATGAAGGGCAAGGTGCTGGTGCTCGGGCCGTTCTCGCCGGGACAGGGCCGGCGCCTGGTTCACGACGGCGTGCTGGCCGGCGGCTTCATGTGGAATCCGGAGCAGGCGGGCGAAGTGTTCGTGACGCTCGGCACGATGGTCGCGAAGGGCCAGCCGGTGAAGGACGGCACGAATATTCCGGGACTGGGCGTCGTGCATCCGGACGGCCACAATCTGATCGTCGATCAACTCGTGGACCTGAACGAGAAGACCGTCGACGATCTTGCCAAGACCGGTCTGTAAACGCGTCGCCGCAACGCACATGAATCAGCCCGCCGCCCCCGACGTGCGCACGCCCTTGCTGAAGCTCGACGCCATCTCGAAGGACTTCGGCGGCGTGCGGGCGTTGCGATCCGTGCAGTTCGACGTGATGCCCGGCGAAGTCCTGTGTCTCGCGGGCGAGAACGGCTGCGGCAAGAGCACGCTCATCAAGATCATCAACGGCGTGTATCAGCCCGAGGCCGGCGCGCAGATGCTGATGGACGGCGCGTCCATCGCGGGCCTCGATCCGGCGAAGGCGCGCGATCTCGGCATCCAGGTGATCTGGCAGGATCTCGCGCTATTCCCGGAGATGACGGTGGCGGAGAACATCGCCTTCGAGCAGAACCTCGGCGGGTGGCCGCGCTTCGTCGATTACGGCAGGATGAAGCAGGCCGCGCAGCGCATCCTGGAGCGGCTTGGCGTGACGCTGGATCTCGGCCGGTCGGTGCGGTCGCTGTCGATTGCGCAGCGGCAGATCGTGGCAATTGCCCGCGCGCTGGTGCGCGACGCGCGCCTCGTGTTCATGGACGAACCCACCGCCTCGCTGAGTCACGCTGAAACCGGCGCGCTGCTCGACATCGTGCGGCGGCTGTCGGCGGACGGCATTGCCGTGGTGTTCGTCAGCCACCGGCTCGCCGAAGTGCTCGAAGTCTGCACGCGCGTGACCGTGTTGCGCGACGGTCAGTATGTCGGCACCTTTCCCACGCAAGGCATGACGCAGACGCGCCTCACGGAACTGATGACGGGCCGCACCTTCGACTACGCGGTGCGCGCGGCGGACCGTCCGGCGGCGCCCGTGGTGCTGGAGGTGCGGGGCTTGTCGCGCGGGCGCGAGTATCGCGACATCGCGCTCAGCATCCGCCGGGGCGAGATTCTCGGCATCACCGGACGGCTGGGGGCGGGACGCACCGAGCTTGCGCTGTCCCTGTTCGGCATGACGCGGCCGCGCGCGGGATCGATCCACATGGAAGGCCGGGAAATCGCGCTGCGCTCGAACCGCGACGCGATCCGCGCCGGCATCGCCTACGTGTCCGAGGACCGGCTGCAACTCGGCCTGGTGCAGCCGCAATCGATCGGCGACAACACTGTCGCGGCCGTGCTCGACCGTCTGCTCGATGCCGCGCACCTGATCTCGGCCCGCCGGCGCGGCGCCCTGATCGACGACTGGATCAAGCAACTCGCGGTGAAGATCGGCCAGCCGGACGACGCGGTGTCCACGCTGTCAGGCGGCAACCAGCAACGCATCGTGCTGGCGAAGTGGCTCGCCACGAACCCGAAGCTGCTGATCCTCGACTCGCCGACCGTCGGCGTGGATGTGGGCGCGCGCGCCGGCATCTTCGCGATCATCCACAACCTGGCCGCGCAGGGCATGGCGATCCTGCTGATCTCGGACGAGATCCCCGAGGTGTACTTCAACGCCGACCGCATCCTGCACATGCGCGACGGGCGCATCGCCGGGGAATACGTGCCGGGCAAGACCACGATGGAACACATCGAGCGAGACGTCCATGCCTGACCTGCGCAGACTCGGAATCGGTTCGATCGAAGCGCTGCTGCTGCTCGTCATCGTCGCGATGATGATCGGCCTGAGCCTCACGACCACGACCTTTCTCACGCTCTCCAACCTGTTCGACCTGCTCAACCAGAGTTCGGTCAACATCATCTTCGCCGTGGGCCTGCTGGTGGTGCTGATCGCGGGCGGCATCGACATTTCGTTTGCGGTGGGCGCCTCGGTGGCGCAGTACCTGACCGCGCTCACCGTCATGCGGCTCGGCGGCGGCAACTGGGCGCTGGGCTTCCTCGCTGCCGCATGCTTCGGCTTCCTGCTCGGCGCGATCAACGCGACCATCATCTATCGCTTTCGCATCGTGTCGATTGTCGTGACCATCGCCACCTTCAACGTCTTCTTCGGCGGCCTGATGTTCCTGACGGGCGGCGTCTCCATCTACGACCTGCCGGACTGGTGGGTCGAACGCGTGTCGATCGTGCATGTGGATACGCCCAGCGGCGTCGCGACGCTCGCGCTGCCGGTCGCGGTCATGGCGGTGGCAGTGCTGGCCACCTGGCTGCTGTTGCGCCGCACGACCACCGGCCGCCAGCTCTACGCAATGGGCGACAACCCCGAGGCGGCGCGGCGCGTGGGTGTGAACATCGGCGCGATGCACTATGTGGCGTTCGGCTGGCTCGGCATGATGGCGGGCATCGCGGGACTGATGCAGGCGCACTACGTGCAGGAAGTCGTGCCGAACGCGCTGTACGGCCGCGAACTCGACGTACTGGCCGCCGTGGTGCTCGGCGGCGCGCGGCTGGGCGGAGGACGCGGCACGATCCTCGGCGCGATTCTCGGCATCCTGCTGACCGCCATCACCGCCAACGGCCTGAACCTGCTCGGCATCTCGCCGTACGCGTTCAAGATGATCATCGGCGCGATCATCCTGATTGCGATCACCCTGTCGAGCGGCGGCTTCACGAAGCTGGTCGGCGCACGGCTGGCGTCGTCGGGCGCGAAGGCGGCGCCATGAAGACGCGTGCTCCCGCCGGCTCGGTCGTGCCCGCCGACGTCGCCGGCCTGCTCGGCTTTCTGGTGATCGTGATCATCGTGATGAGCTTCGCCTCCGAACGCTTCTTCACGACGAGCACCTTCGTCTCGGTGGCCTTCCAGTTGCCCGAACTCGGCTTCTTCACGCTGGCCATGCTGATGCCGCTCATCTCCGGCGGCTTCAATCTCGCGGTAACGTTCACGGCGAACATCTCGGGCCTCGCGATGGCCTACGTGCTGCACACGCATGGCGGCGCGGATGCGGGCGCGGCCGCCGTGGCGCTCGGCATGGCCGCCGCGCTCGCGACGGGCGCCGCATCCGGCTGGGTCATGGGCGCGGTGATCGCGCGCACCGGCGCGAGCCCGATCCTCGTCTCGCTCTCGATGATGATCTTCCTGCGCGGCCTCGGCGAATTCCTCACGCGCGGCGGCGACATCTCGGGCTTCCCGCCGTTCGTGCGCGAGATGGGCAACGGCGCGCTGCTGGGCGTGCCGATTCCGCTGTGGATCTTCATCGGCTGCGCGCTGGTCTGGCATGTCGTGATGACGCGTTCGCGGCTTGGTTTCGCGACCCGCATGATCGGCTCGAATCTCGAAGCGACGCGTTATTCCGGCATCGCCACGACGCGCGCCGTCACGCGCATCTATATGCTGTCGGGGCTGATGTGCGGCGTCGCCGGCATTGTGATGGCTGCGCAGTTCAACTCGGTGCGTGTCGGCCACGGCGAGGCCTTTCTGCTGATTTCGGTGCTGGCGTGCTTTCTTGGCCGCGTCGATCCGTTCGGCGGCTTCGGGCGCGTGGCGCCGGTCGTCATCGCGCTGGTGATCCTGCAGGTGATCGCGTCGGGGCTCAACCTGCTCGGCGCGAACCAGCACCTGGCTACCGCGCTGTGGGGCGTGTTCCTGCTGGTAGTGATGCTCGTCCGCTGGGCGTGGGCCCGCGGCATTTCAAGAACCCGGGTCCGCAGACGCGCGACCGCATCGGAGGGAGTGGCACGATGAACAAGCTTGGCGTACATGCACTGGTCTGGGCGGGCGACCTGACGCCGGAATCGACGCGCAAGGTCATCAGCCAGACCAGGGAGGCCGGTTTCGATCTGGTCGAGCTGTCGCTGCATGGCCCGAAGGTCATGGATCTCGCGCTCACGCGCGATCTGTTGCAGGAGCATGGGCTCGGGATCGGCTGCTCGCGCGGGTTGACCTTCGAGGCGGACGTGTCGAACGAAGACCCGGCGATCGTGGCGCGCGGCGTCGCGTTGCTGGAGGAAGGCATCACGATCACGGCGGAACTCGGCGGCGGCTATTTTGGCGGCATCCTGTACGGCGCGATGGCGAAGTACTCCGCCCCGGTCACGCAGAAGGGCCGCCGCAATGCGATCGATTCATTGAAGCGCATCGCCGATTTCGCGCTCAAAAAGAACGTCACGCTCGGGCTCGAAGTGGTGAACCGTTACGAAAGCAATCTGCTGAACACGGCGTCGCAGGCGCTGGCTTTCATCGACGAAGTGGATGCGCCCAACGTGGTCGTCCATCTCGATACGTATCACATGAACATCGAGGAATCGGACTTCATGCAGCCGGTCCTGCAATGCGGCAAGCGGCTCGGTTACGTGCATATCGGCGAGAGCAATCGCGGTTATCTCGGCTCGGGCACGATCGACTTTTCGCAGTTCTTCCATGCGCTCGCGATGATCGATTATCAGGGCGTCGTGACCTTCGAGAGCTTCTCCTCGACGGTCGTGAACGAGCAGTTGTCGAACGCGCTCGCCATCTGGCGCAACCTGTGGGACGACGGCATGGACCTCGCGAAACACGCGCGCGCGTTCATGGCGGGCGGCATCGATGCGGCAGCGAAGGCGAGGGCGCATCACTGATGATCGACGGAATCTATCTCGAACGCCTCCGACGTCTCGCCGACGCAGGCGGCCGCCGCATTCTCGGCCTGGTCGGCGCGCCCGGTGCGGGCAAGTCCACGCTGGCGGAGGCCATTCTCGATGCCTTGCCGGGCCGGGCCGTCGTCGTGCCGATGGACGGCTACCATCTCGCCAACGTGGAGCTTCAGCGACTCGGACGCGCGGGGCGCAAGGGCGCGGAAGATACCTTCGACAGCGCCGGTTACGTCGCGCTGCTGCGGCGGTTGCGTGAACAGCGGCCGGACGAGGTCGTGTATGCGCCGGCGTTCCGTCGCGAGATCGAGGAACCCATCGCCGGGGCGATTCCGGTGTTGCCGGAGGTGCCGCTGATCGTGACCGAAGGGAATTACCTGCTGCTCGAACACGGCCACTGGCGCGGCGTGAAGCCGTTGCTCGACGAAGTCTGGTACGTGAACGTCGATCAGAACCTGCGGCGTTCGCGACTGCTGGCGCGGCACGTGAGCTTCGGCCGCAGCGAGGATGCGGCGGAACAGTGGGTCAGCCAGACCGACGATGTGAACGCGCGGCTCATCGATGCGACCCGGCTGCGTGCCGATGTGCAGTTCAATTGGCCTTCTTCTTCCTGACGCGCTTCAGATGAGCGTGGGCTGCTTGTCAGGCGCCCGCGCGTGTTTCTCGCGTGTCAGCTTCTCATGCACGCCTTGCGTCAGCGAGGCGATCTGCTCCGCCAGTTCGCGTGTCAGCGCCGTCAGTTCGGTGTTCTGCTTCAGCAACGCTTCGATCTGCACCGCCTGCTGCGCGAGCGCCTTGTCGCGGCGCGTGGAGGCCAACGCGAGCGCTTCGCGGTGCCGCGCATCGGCGTCGGAGAATGCCTTGTCGCGGTCGGCCTGACGGGTCTGCGCGAGCAGGATCATCGGCGCGGCATACGCGGATTGCAGGCTGAACGCCAGATTCAACAGCACGAAGGGATAGGGATCGAAGTGAATCAGCTGCGCGGCGCTCAGGCTGATCCACACGACGACGATCAAGGTCTGCGCCAGCAGGAACGTGGGCGTGCCGAAAAAGCGCGCGAACGCCTCTGCCTTGAGCGCGAACCAGTTGTTGCCGAAGGCGCTCGACAAATGCAGGTACGGCAACTGGAAGCGCAGATGATCGGCGGGCGGCGGGTCGTCGTGGCTTGAGGAGGGTGACGGCTGATCGGGCGTCATGGCGGATTCCGGAGCAGAGAGACTGAAGCGCCCCACTCTAGATCCTTCCGCGCGCAAAGCCTTTCCGGATTGCACGCCCGGCAGTGGTCCAGCACGAATCTCTCGCGCTGTTACTTCTTCGCGCCGTTCTGCGCGACGGTTTCGTCCGTTTCCGTCCACGCATGAAGCCTTTCCGGATTGCACGCCCGGCAGTGGTCCTGCACGAATCTCTCGCGCCGTTACTTCTTCGCGCCGTTCTGCGCGACGGCTTCGTCCGTTTCCTTCCGCGCGCAAAGCCTTTTCGGATTGCACGCCCGGCAGCGGTCCTGCACGGCTTTCTCGCGCCGTTCTTCTTCGTTCCGTCCTGCGCGACGGCTTCGTCCGTTTCCGTCCGCGCGCAAAGCCTTTCCGGATTGCACGCCCGACTGCGGTTCCGCACGGCCTTCTCGTGCCCTTACTTCCCCTTGCCGTTCTGCGCGACCGCTTCGTCCGTTTCCCAGCCGCCGCCGAGCGCGAGGAACAGGTTCACCTGATCCACCGCCACCTGACCTTCGGCCGCGGCGACCTGCGCGGCCACGCCGGTCAGCGTGCGCGTCGCGTCGAGGTCGTTGAGAAACGACTCACGGCCCGCGCGATACAACTGGTTGGTTTCATCGGCGGACTGGGTGGCCGAACGGTACGCGATGCGCAAGGCATCGGCGCGCGTGGTGTCCGAGGCATAGGTGGCGAGATTGCTCTGCGTTTCCTGCAAGGCCTTCAGCACGACGCCGTCGAAGTGCGCGAGCGCGCCGCTGCTCGCCGCTTCCGCCTGCAGCACGCGGGCGCGCTGGCCGTTGATCGGAAAGCTCCAGCTGATCAGCGGGCCGAACGCCCAGCGGTTCGTATTCGCGCCGAACAGATCCTCCGCGACACCGACCGACCCGACCGACGCCCCCAGACTCACCGACGGATACAGCGCCGCCGTGGCCACGCCGATACGCGCCGTCGACGACGCCAGTTGCCGTTCGGCCTGCCGCACATCGGGGCGGCGCTTGAGCAGCGCGGCGCCGTCGCCGACCGGAATCGGCGCGCGCAAATGCGGCAGCTTGCGGCAGGCAAGTGCGGCCTTGGGCAGATCGGCGGGCGCGCGGGCCAGCAGCATCGCCAGGCGGTATTGCGCGACCCGGCGGCGCGCGACGAAACGCGGGATGTCGGCGGCGAGCGTATCGGCCTGGGTTTGTCCGCGCGTGACTTCGGACTGATTGCCGCGGCCCGCGTCGCGCAGACGCTGCGTGAGCTTCACGCGCTGCTTTTGGAGATCCAGCGACTTGCGCGCGATGTCGAGTTCCTCCGCCGCCGAGCACGATTCGACATAGGCCCGCACGACATCCGCGACCACCGTGATGCGCGCGAGGTCCTGCGCGGCTTCGACGGCTTCGTCGTCGGCGTTCGCGGCTTCGATGCCGCGTTTGATCTTGCCGAACAGATCGAGCTCGTACGACACGGACAGGTCGAGCGCGCCTTCGTTGACGACCGGAAGTTTCTCCGTCAACAGATACTGTTCCGCCGATTCCTGCGCGCGCTGGAACGCCGCCGACGACTTGCCGGAGAAACCGCCTTGTTGATTGGCGAACTCCACTTCGGCACGCGAGCGCGCGAGGTTCGCCGCCGCGACGCGCAGGTCCGCGTTCGACGCGAGTGCTTGCTCGACGAGTTGATCGACTACCGGATCGTCATACAGGCGCCACCATTTCGACGGCACCGCGCCCTGCGTGACGGGCGCCTGATCGGCGCCGTCGAGCGGCGCGTTCGCGTAGGGTGCGTTCACGGCGGCCTTGTCGGGCAGCGCGTAGTTTGGCCCGACCGTCATGCAGCCGGCCAGCGCAAACGCCGTCGCAGACGCCAGCGCGAGCCCCTTCATCGTACGCAAGCCGTTCATTGCGAGGCACCCGAAGCCGGCGCAGCAACGCTGGACGTCGGCGCGGGCGCCGAAGCAGGCGATGTCTCCGACGCCGCCCGCTTGCCGATCGCAGGCCCGATGCCGCGCACCGACACGGTCGCCGTGCGGCCCGCAATCAGGCGGAAGTCGGCCGGAATCTCGTCGAGCGTCACGCGCACCGGAATCCGCTGCGCGAGCCGCACCCAACTAAACGCCGGATTCACGTTCGGCAGCAGGCTCGGGCTTTGTTGCCGATCACGGTCCTCGATCGCCGCGACGATGCTCTGCACATGTCCGCGCAGCACGTTCGGTTCGCCCATCACCTTGATGTCCACCGGCTGGCCGATGTCGATGCCGTGCAGCTTGGTTTCCTCGAAGTAGCCATCCACGCGGAACGAATGCATGTCGACCACGGAGAGCACCGCGCGTCCGGCCGCGATGTATTCGCCGACGCGCGGCGCGCGGTCGTTCAGATAGCCGTCGACAGGGCTGACGATTTCGGTGCGATCGAGATTGAGCCGGGCCGTATCGATGGCGACTTCGGCGTCCGCCAGCGCGGCGGTCGCCGTCTCGACGCGCGAATGGGTTTCTTCGGTCACTTCACGCGCCACCAGGTTGCCGAGCGCGCGATTGCGCACGTCTTCGCGGCGCGCCTGATCGAGCGTCGCGCGGCGCTGCTGCGCGGCGGCCTGGGCGTTGCGCAGCGCCAGCGCATAGCGGGCCCGGTCGATCACGAACAGCACGTCGCCTTTCTTCACTTGCTGATTGTCGGCCACGTGCACTTCGGTGATGAGCCCGGACACGTCCGGCGCGACCTGGATGACGTCGGCGCGCACGTGCCCGTCGCGGGTCCAGGGCGCGAACAGGTAGTAATCGACCAGCTTCCACAGCACGACGGCCGCAATGGTCACGACGATGAGCGTAAGCAGAATCTGCCCGAGGGAGAACCAGGTTTTTTTCACGAGATGAGCCGCTGCGAAACGATGACGACAAGACCCAGCACCAGCACGTAGATGCCGAGATCGAAAATGGAGCGATGCCAGACGAACCGGTAGAAGCCGACGCGCGCGAGCACGGTGCGGATCGCCAGGTTCACGAGGTAGGCGACGAACATCAGCACCAGCACGGCTGGCACGAACACGCCGAGGATGTCGATTTCGCCGATCATGTTGGGCGTTCCGTTGATGAAGAAGTGATGAGGTTCATGCCGGCTCCTCACGGGGCGCGGCGCCGTTCTGCGCGGCCGTCTGCTCTTCAGGCGGATGCAGCGACAGGCGCATGCCGACCAGCGCATGAAGCGTATCGCGCAGCCATCTTTCGGCGACGGCATCGGCGGCGGGCGACTGCGCGATGGCGCGGGCAGCCACCTGCGCGCTGGCCGAATCGATGCCGCGAATCAGTTCCGGCGGCACCGGCTGGCGCGCGCGGCGCGCGATGCAGGACTGGAAATAGCGGCGCAGCGCGTCGAGCACGGCATCGACGGAATGCTGGAGTTCCGCCGGCAGCTTGCGGCGCGAGCGGCGCAGATCGAGCGCATTCAGCGCGACGCGGAAATCGCGGAAGCTCTCGATGGAAGGATGACGCTGCGAATCGCTCGATGCGTGGCGCGGCAGCAGTTGCATCAGGCGGTCGAGCATGCGCGCGTAGAGATTGCGCTGATCGTCGATGACTTCCGCCGACGACGCGCTCACCACGATATCCGCCCACGCCGACCGCGTGAGCCGCGCGGCGGCGAGTTCTGCGCCGAACGGCCGCGTCATGCGCGTCCAGATGAACGCGAACAGCAGGCCCGCCACGCCGGCGAGGTTGCTGTTGATGAAGACGAAGAAGTTCGCCTCGTAGGCGCTCTGGATGCTGATGAAGGTGGCCGTGTTCACCGCGACCAGCATGGTCACGAGATTGAAGCGCGGACGCGGAATCAGCGTGCCGATGATGAGGAACGGCACCGCGAAGATGATGATGAGCATCGGGAAATCATGCACGTGCGGCAGCACCGCGAACACGTACAGGCCCGCCAGCACCACGCTCATACAGGTCGCGACGAAGAACGTGAAGACTTGCGGCGCGGGTTCGTCGAGCGCGGCGAAGAAGCAGCAGGCCACGGCGGCAAGCGTCACCGCGCCGGCGCCGTCGTTCCAGCCGGATTCGATCCACAGACTGCACGCGACGATGATCGCGCTTACCGCGACGCCGGTCGAGAACAGCATCATGCCGCGGTCGAAGAAACGTGCCGTGCCGCCCAGCCGCCAGTGACGGAAGTGCGGACGCCATTCGCTCGTCTCGTTGAGAATGGCTGCACGCAGCGCGCGGATGTCCTGCCATACGTCGATCACCTGTCCGAGCCGCCACAGCGCATTCGACAACAGCGCGCCGTCCATCGTGGCCAGCGCCTCGACGGACGGCCGCATGGCAAGGATGCGCGCGCGAAACGCATCCGGCGCGGCTTCGTGCTCGATCTCTTCCGCCGAGCGCGGCGCCGGCGTGCCGACCCATTCCGCGACGTCCTTCAGCAGCGCTTCGAGCCCTTCCGGATACTGCCGGTGCTTGTCGACGAGTTCGATCAGCGGATCGGCCATCGATGAAATCAGCGGCAGGAAAATCTGCATGCGCCCTTGCAATGCACGCGCGCGGCGGATGATGTCAGGCCGCGCGTGATCGTAGGTCAATTGGCTCAGCAGCAGTTCCAGTCCATTGACCGTGGCCGCGAGCCGCTGGCGCGTCGCCGAGATCTTCGCGCCCGCGATATGACCGGACAGCGTTTCGCTCGCGTAGTACGCGGCGTCGCGGAACCAGGCGTCCGTCCGTTCGACCAGCGTCGGCGCGAGACGGCTCGGAAACACCGCGCTGCCGACCACGCTCGCCACCACGATGCCGAGCAGGATTTCCTCGGTGCGGGTCATCGCCAGATCGAAGACGATGGTCGGGTCCGTGACGGCGGGCAGCGCGATCAGCGGCAAGGTATAGCCCGCCAGCAGGAACACATAGCTGCGCGCGCTGCGGTCGAACATGGAGAGATACAGCAGCGTGCCGGTCCACAGCGCGACCACCACGCTGAACAGATACGGCGACTCCACGAAAGGCGGCACGATCAGCACCGCGCCCGCCGCGCCGATCATCGTGCCGAGCGCGCGGTAGAGCGCCTTCGAGCGCGTCGCGCCGACGAAGGGATTCGACACGATATAGACCGTCGCCATCGCCCAGTAGGGGCGCGGCAATTGCAGCGCGAGGCCGATGTACAGCGCGATCATCGCGGCGGCGAAGGTCTTGGCGGAGAAGAGCCATTCGCGCGCGGAAGGAAAGGACATGTTGCTAGGCTCCGCGTTTCGCGGCGGGCCGGGCCGGCTTGGGCGGCGGCTCGATGGCGGCCATCGCGGCGAGGAGATTGCCGTCGGACAGGTCGCTGAAGGCGCTGAGCACGCGCAACGTTGTTTCCAGGTCGGCGCGGCTCACGCCCTTCAGGAGCCGCGCACGCAGCGTGACCAGCCGCTCTTCCATGCGCGTGGTGACGGCGCGGCCTTCGTCGGTCAGCGTGATGGTCTTGGCGCGGCGGTCTTCCGGGTCTTCATCGCGGCGCACGAGGCCTGCCGCGCATAACTGGTCGAGCAGCCGCACCAGCGAAGGCCCTTCAATGCCGACATGCTCCGCAAGGGTCACCTGGCGGACGGCCTCGCCGAGCCGGTTGGCGGTCAGGAGCGGCACCGCGCAGGCTTCCGATACACCATACGAGGCGAGCACGCCGTGACTGGTGCGGCGCCAGCGTCGCGCCGCGAGCACGAGCGTGCTGCTGACGGAGCGGCGCAGGAGGTCGAGAGAGGTCATGGGCCGCGATTATAGCCAGAACTCTATTCGTTAGCCTCCTATCGAACGATAAACAACGGAGGAATTTTCTTTCAGCTTGCTTGCTTGTGAGCCGCGTTGGAGAAGGCTCAGGGCGTCGCGCCCGCTTCCGCGACGATCCAGTCGCGAAACAGCCGCATGCCCGGCGAGAGCCGTCGCGAGCGGGGCCACGTGAGCCAGTAGCTGCCGGTCTTCACTTCGATGTCGAACGGCCGTGCCAGCAGCCCGGTATGCAATTCGCGCTCGAACATGCGCGATGGCACCAGCGCGACACCCGCACCCTGCAATGCGGCTTCCACCATCAGGCGCGAGGAATCGAACACGGGGCCATTCAGGGTCCAGGCGTCGAGACCAGCGGCCTCGAACCAGCTGGTCCAGTCGTCCGCGCGATAGGAGCGCAACAGCACCTGGTTCGCGAGGTCGGCGGGACGGCGCAGGTTGCGCGCGATCTCGGGCGTGCACAGCGCGGCGAGCGGCGCGTCGAGCAACTGTGCGCTGTGGGTCGCGGGCCAGGCGCCGGTGCCGAAGCGAATGGCGAAGTCGAGCCCTTCCGACGCCGGATCGACGCGGTTGTTATGCGTGAGCAGCCGCAATTCGACGAACGGATGCGTTTGCGCGAAGGCCTTCATGCGCGGCATCAGCCAGCCGACCGCGAAGGTGCCGACCGCGCCCACGGTCAGCACCTCGTGAAAATGTCCGCCTTCGAACTGCTTGAGCACCGCTTCCATGCGGCCGAACGATTCGCTCAGCACGGGCAGCAGCGCGCGGCCTTCGTCGGTGAGGCCGAGACCGCGCGGCAGGCGTTTGAAGAGCGGCGTGCCGAGCCGATCTTCGAGCGCGCGCACCTGCTGGCTGACGGCGGCTTGAGTAACGCTCAGTTCCTGCGCGGCGCGCGTGAAACTCAGGTGCCGCGCCGAGGCTTCGAAGGCGCGCAACGCATTCAGCGGAAGATAAGGGCGCAAGGTTTGCATAAGTTTTTCTTTTGGCTCAAGCAAATTATCGTCGATTGCGGCGCGACCTGAAACGGCGGATATTTCGCTTCGGCTCAATCACGGCAATTATGAGAAGGTTCGATGAAGATCAAACTCTGCAAGATATTGTGTCTGGCACTGGCCAGTTTTTCTTTTGGCGGCGCAAGCAGTGCGGCGTTCGCCGCGAGTCCCGGCAACGCGAGCGTGCAGCAGACCGTCGATGCGACCATCAAGCCCTTGATGGCGCTGCACGGCATTGCGGGCATGGCGGTGGGTGTGGTCGTGGGCGGCAGGGCGTATGTGTTCGACTACGGCGTGGCATCGAAGGAGACGAAGCAGCCCGTCACGCGCGATACCTTGTTCGAGCTCGGCTCCGTCAGCAAGACCTTCACCGCGACGCTCGCCTCGTATGCGCAGACAAAAGGTGACCTGTCATTGAACGATCCCGTCGGCAAGTATCTGCCGTCGCTGAACGGCAGCGCGTTCGGCAAGGTCACGCTGCTCAATCTCGGCACGCACACGCCCGGCGGCTTGCCGCTGCAGGTTCCCGACGACATCCACGACAACGCCCAGCTGTTGCAGTACTTCGGCACGTGGCGTCCTCCGCAGCCGCCCGGCACGGTGCGCACGTATTCGAATCCCGGCATCGGCACGCTCGGGCTCATTACCGCGAAGGCCATGAACCAGGACTTCGACGCGCTGATGCAGACGCGCCTCTTTCCCGCGCTCGGCCTGACGCACACTTACATGCACGTGCCCGCCGCCAAACAGCGCGACTACGCGCAAGGCTATGCGAAGGACGACCGGCCGATCCGCATGCAAGCCGGGGTGCTGTCTTCCGAGGCGTATGGCGTGCGCACCACAGCCGCCGACATGACCCGCTTCATGCAGATCAACATGAATCAGGTGCATCAGGTACGTGTCGATCCGGCCTGGCAGCGCGCGGTCACCGCGACGCACACCGGTTACTTCAAGGCCGGTCCGATGACGCAGGACCTGATCTGGGAGCAGTATCCGTATCCGGCGGCGTTGCCCGCGCTGCTGGAAGGAAACGGGCAGGCGATGATCCTGAACGCGACGCCCGTCACCGCCATCGATCCGCCGCAGCCCCCGCGCGATGATGTCTGGATCAACAAGACGGGTTCGACCAACGGCTTCGGCACCTATATCGCGTTCGTGCCGAGCGAGCGCGTGGGCATCGTGATGCTGGCCAACCGCAACATCCCGAACGACGACCGGGTGAAGGCCGCCTATGCGATCATCACGGCGCTGACCGGCGCACCTCAGAACAGCAAACAGAACGACAAGCGATGACGCATGCGGATCGATCCCTACAGCCTTGAACTCTTCATCTCCGTGGTCGAGGAGGGATCGATCGCGCGGGCCGCGAGCCGCGCGCACATCGCGCCTTCGGCGTTGAGCCGGCGTATCGCGGACCTGGAGAGCGCCATCGGCGCGGCGCTGCTGATCCGCTCGCCGGCCGGCGTGCAGATGACCGAGGCAGGCCAGCATGCCTATGCCGGCGCGCGCTCCATCCACAGTCAGCTCGAAGGCATGGCGCGCGAAATCCAGTCGCTGAGCGGGCAGGTGGCCGGCGTCGTGCGGCTGCATGCCAATGCGTCGGCGATCGTGGGCTTTCTCCCGGAGCGCCTGACGCGCTTCAAGGCGCGCTATCCGCTCGTCGATATCGCCCTGACCGAGCAGATCAGCGATGAAGTGATCCGCGCGTGTCTCGACGACCGCGCGGACGTCGGCATCTCGGCGCGTTCCAACGCACCGGCGGGTCTGGATACATGGCATTTCGCCGCCGATCCGCTGATGGTCGTGCTGCCGCCCGATCACGCGCTGGCGCAAGCCGATGCACTGAGTTTCGCCGACGTGGTGCGCTTTCCGCTGGTCGCGTTACAGGCGGGCGGCTCGCTCGATCAGACGCTCAAGGAACACGCCGACGCGGCCCGCGCGCCGCTCAACGTCTCCGTAACGGTCAACAGCTTCGACGCGCAGTGCCGCATGGTGGAGGCGGGGCTGGGCATCGGCATCGTGCCGACGAGCGCGGCATCGGCTTTCGCGGGCTCGCGCAATTTCGTGCGCGTGCCGTTGCACGAGACCTGGGCCGGCGCGCGTTCGCTGTGCGTGCATGCGCCGCGCACGTCTTCGCGGCTGAAGGCGGTTCAGGCGCTGATCGATGTGTTGATCGAGCAAGAGGGTTAACCCGGACATCGCATTCCGCGATGTCCCCGCTGCTGATCCGGCACTTCCGCCGCGCGTGCGTCCCGGTCTAGATTGGCAGGCAGGGAGAATGCGATGGCCACACTGCAATTGAACGGGCGGATTCTGTTTCTGAGCGCGGACGCGGAGAAAGTCGAACGCCAACTGGCGGGCGAAGACTTGTCGGCGGAAGCGGCGGCTCCGTTGCGCGACGATGTCTCCACCGACGAGATCACGCCCATCAGCGTGCTGACGCGTTTCGACGAACGGCTCGGCCAGTGTCCGTATGTCGGTTTCCATGTGGACGGGCGACGTCCGCTGGGTCGCGATGCGGTGCGCACGGGCGGCTTTCAGGTGACGGTGGCCGGCAACCGCTATGGCAAGGGTTCATCGCGGGAACACAGTCCGCTGGCGGAATACCATGCGGGCATCCGGCTCGTGATCGCGCGCAGCTTCGAGCGCATCTATCGGCAGAACGCGGACAATCTCGGTCTGTTTACCTCGACCGACTTCGGGCTGATCGAGCGCATTCGCCGGGGCGAGGCGATCGGGATCGACGAACTGGTCGACGGGCGCGATCCGCTCGCAGCCGCGATTCTGCGCAGCGGCGGCCTGTTGCGATACGGCCAGGCGCATATGCGCAACGTGAGCATCGGCGTACCTTCCAACGATGCCGCGCCGCGCACGCTCGTCGAGAAGATCCTCGCGCGCCACGCGTTGACCACGGACGTCACGAATGCATCGATCGAAGCGGGCAGCGGCATCTTCGTGCGCGCGGACTGGCGCTTCATCCACGAGTACTACACCGGCATGGCCGCGCACATGCTGCATGCGACCTTTGGCCGGCCGCTCGCGCTGCACGACGCGAACAGCATGCTCGCGTTCGAGGATCATCTGTCGTATTCGCATCGCAGCGAACTGCATGTGCAGAACGGCTTGCTGCCGGACGTGCGCGAACTGTCGGCGGCGCATCGTGCGTTTGCGCGCGACTACGGCGTGCGCAATCACGGCTATCTGAACGAAAACGCAAGCGAACGCGAAGAAGGCTCCGAAGGCATCTCGCACGCAATGATGGCGGAACGCTACGCGCTGCCGGGACAGGTCGTCGCCGGCACGGATTCGCATACGCCGCACAGCGGTGCGCTGGGCTGCGTCGCGTTCGGCGTCGGCACGACGGACATGGCGAACGCCTTCGTCACGGGCGCGGTGCGCATGACGGTGCCGGAATCGCTGCGTATCGAACTGCGCGGACCGGTGCCCGCCGGCGTGACCGCGAAGGATATCGTGCTGCATCTGCTCGCGGACCCGGCGATCCGCTCCGGCGCGGGCGTGGGCAAGGTGTTCGAATTCACTGGTACGGCCATCGCGGCCCTGTCCACCGACGAGCGCACCACGCTCACCAACATGACCGCCGAACTGGGCGGCTTCACGGGCATCGTCGCGCCGGACGAGGAGACGGTGCGCTTTCTCAAGGAGCGGCGCGGCATCGCGTTCGTCATCGAACCGTGGATGCACAGCGACGCACACGCGCACTACGCGGGCCGCATCGAGATCGACTGCGCGCAGCTCACGCCGATGCTCGCCGCACCCGGCGATCCCGGCAATGGCGTCGCGCTGGCGGCGCTCGACGAACGGCCGCGGATCGATATCGCCTATGGCGGCTCGTGCACGGCAGGCAAGCGCGAGGACTTCGATCACTATCACGCGGTGCTCGCCTGGGCGGCGGCGCGCGGATTGCGCGTGCCGGAGCACGTCAGGCTGTATCTGCAATTCGGCACGCAGGACGTGCGCGACTACTGCATCGCGCAAGGCTATGTGAAGGCGTTCGAGCAAGTCGGCGCGATCCTGCTTCAGCCCGCGTGCGGAGCGTGCGCGAACTGCGGTCCGGGTTCGTCGACGGAGTCCGCGCAAGTGACGATCAGCGCGATCAACCGCAACTTCCCGGGCCGCTCGGGTCCGGGGAAGGTGTGGCTTGCGAGCCCGCCGACGGTCGCGGCCAGCGCGCTGGCAGGCAGCGTGATGTCGTTTGCGGAATTGCGCAGCCGCTTCGACGCGGACGCCGCCTGAAGGCCACGCTCAGAGCGAGCGTTGAATCGCCTGGCCGAGCAGGTCGAGACCGAGGTCGATCTCTTCCTCGCTGACGGTCAGCGGCGGCGCAATGCGGAACACGCCGCCCATGCCCGGCAACTGCACGATGTTCATGCTGAGGCCCAGTTCCATGCAGGCACGCGTGATCTTCGCGCCGAGGCCATCGGCGGGTTCCTTGGTGCGCCGGTCCTTGACGATTTCCACGCCGAGCAGCAAGCCGCGCCCGCGCACGTCGCCGATGCAGTCGAAACGCTCCATCAGATCCAGCAGGCCGCCTCGGAGCCGTTCGCTCATCTTGCCCGCGCGCGCGACCAGTCCTTCGTTCTCGACCACATCGAGCACGCGCAAGCCGACTGCGGCCGGCAGCGGATCGGAGACGTGCGTCGTATAGAACAGATAACCGCGTTCGTGCGCGCGTTCCTCGATCTCGGCGGTGGTCATCACGGCCGCGAGCGGCAGGCCCGCACCGAGCGTCTTCGAGAGCGTGAGGATGTCGGGCGTGACGCCGTCGCGCTCGCAGGCGAACATCGTGCCGGTGCGGCCGACGCCGGTCTGCGCCTCATCGAGGATCAGCAGCATGCCGCGCTCCTCGCACTTGCGCTTGAGCGCCGCCATATAGCCTTCGGGAAGCTCGATGATGCCGCCCGAACTCAGGATGGGTTCCGCGATGAAGGCGGCGAGATTGCCGCTCGACTGACGGTCGATCAGGTCGAACGCGTAGTCGAGTTCGGCGAGGTAATCGTAATGGCCGTTGCGCTCGAATTGCGGCCGGTAGGTGAACGGCGCGGGAATCGCGAACGAGCCCACGGCCGCCGGTCCCACGCCCTTGCGGCCCGCGCTGTACGTGGCGGACGCCGCGTGTCCGGTCATGCCGTGCCATGACTGCGCGAAGCCGACCACTTCATAGCCGCCGGTCACGAGCTTTGCCATGCGGATGGCTGCCTCGTTGGATTCGGCGCCGGTGCTCAGCAGCAGCGCGCGGTCGAGCGCGCCGGGCGCGACTTCGGCGAGTCGCGTCGCGAGATCGACGACCGGCCGCGACAGCATGCCGCTGAACAGATGGTCCAGCTTGCCCGCGTATTCGTTGATGACCGACACGATCTCCGGATGGCTGTGACCCAGCACCGAACTCATCTGTCCCGAGGTGAAGTCCAGGATGGCGCGGCCATCGGCGTCATAGACGAAGCTGCCTTGTGCGCGCTCGATGATCATCGGCTGGAAGGTGGCGCCGTAGCGGATCAGATGGTCTTGGGCGTTGCGCCAAAAGCGTGCGTCTTGGTTCAGGGACACGGTGCGTCTCCGGACGGAATGAGAGGAGGGAACCTGCAGTCTAGTGGGCCGCGCGGCGACGGAGAATCGAATAGTTCTAATGTGAGCCAGAAAGGGGGCTAATACCTGTTGCTGGTTTTTGCATCAAGGCACGGATTGTTTCTGCCACGGTTATGATGGCGGGCGGCGCGCCTGGCCGTCATGCATGCGGGCGCTTTCATTCGCGCTTTCAATCGAATAACAATACTTCATCGATGGTGCCGAACCGAACCGCCCGCGCAATCCGACATTCCTTTCTCTCACTCGCCACCGCGCTCATCTGTGGCGCGGTGCACGCACAGAGCAGCGTCACGCTCTACGGCGTGATCGACACCAGTATCGAAGTCACCGATCCCGGTTCCTCTTGGACGCCGCGCATGGATTCGGGCGCGTATCGCGGTTCGCGCTTTGGCGTGCGCGGCTCGGAAGCGCTCAGCGGCGACACGCGCCTGCTGTTTGATCTGGAAAGCGGCTTCAGCTCGGCCGATGGCACCTTCGCCACCGCCAACACAATCTTCAACCGGCAGGCCTGGATCGGTGTCGGCGCGCCGTGGGGCGAACTGCGCATGGGCCGCCAGTATTCGCCGATCTACATTCCGTTCAAGGGCGGGCTCGACGCGTTCGGCGCGGGCACGATTGCGTCGGGGCTCAATAACCTGTCGAAGATCACGCCCTATACGGACAACGGCATTGCTTATCTTTCGCCCGACATCCACGGCTTCACGACCACACTGATGCTCGCATTGCGCGACGCCGGCGATGGCAATGGCCTCGGCGGCTCGTATGAAACCTTTGCGTATCGCAACGGCCCGTTCCGGGTCTCGTATGCGCATCAGCAGACCAACGATAGCGGCGCGTTGCGCTCGAATCTCGGCGGCGTGTCGTATCGCTTCGGCCATGCGACGGCCTTCGTCGCGTACTTCAACGGCGACGGCGGCACGCCGCGCTACCACGACGACGGCGTATCGGTGTCGATGCGCTATGCGTTTTCACCACGCCTGCGTGCATCGTTGGGCTATGCGTTCGCGCGCGACCGCTCGGGCGGCGACAACGATGCGGACCAGTTCAGCGTCGCGTGCGAATACGATGTGTCGCCGGCGTTGCTGCTCTATGCAAGCGGCGCGTTGCTGCGCAATCGAAGCGACGCGACGTTCACGTTGCGCGGCGTGAACGTGGTTGGCTTGCCGGCCGCTTATCCCGGCGCGCCGATACGCGGCGTGCAGCTGGGCATGATCGAGCGCTTCTGACACACGGACTCAAAAGCGATGCAGCAGGCCGATCCGCAAGGCCGCTTGCGAACTCGCCCCCGCGCCGGATGTGCCGATGAAACTCGTGCTCGAACCGATCTGCGCCTGCACGGGCACCTCATGTCCGTCGATCTCGTTGCTGCCGGACGCTTTCTGATACACAGCGAGCAGATAGACGTCAGTGCGCTTCGACAGCGTGTAATCCACGACGCTGTTCACCTGATGCCACTTGCCGCCGTACAGGCCGCTCAGTTTCGAGAACGTGTATCCAATGCCCGCACTGAGCGCCGTGTCGAAGCGATAGCGGCCGCCGATCTCGACATCGTTCAGGGTCGCACTGCGCGCGGCGACCGGTGTGAGTTGCGTATGGGTCCACAGGCCCCACAGCCTCGCGCTGCCTGTGTTGTAGCTCGTGCCGACGCCCACGGTCCGCAGGCGGCTTAGCGTCCCCAGTTCGATATTGGCGACCGCCGACGGAAACGCCGGCAGTGCGCTGCCGGGAAAGCGGATATCGGTGAATGCGGTGCCGATCGAAAACGGCCCCGCTGCGTATTTCGCGCCGAAGCTTATCGTTCTTGAAGAGCCGGGGGCGGGCACACCTGCAAAGGCGCCCGCTTCATTCGAGAAGCCGTAGAGCGCGCCGAACAAGAAGCCGCCGAAGTCGTCGCTGGTGAAGCGCACGGCGTTGTTGATGCGGCTCAGGTTCAGCTGATCGAGATCGTTGATGTGATACGCGTAGTTGCCGGCGGAGGTCAGATGGCCCATCGCGTAGTCGTGCAGGATGTCGCGCGACAGCGAGTACTGGCGCCCCAGCGTGACCGAACCGACGCCATGCCGCTCCAGTCCCGCCCACGCCTGCCGGCCGAATTCGGCGCCGCCCTGCCCGAGCGTGCCGTCGCCGGTGCTGAAGCCTTCTTCGAGCGTGAAGACCACATCGAGCTTATCGGCGAGCGTTTCCGTGCCGCGCAGCCCGAGGCGGTTGCCCTGCGCGACGCCATCGCCATGACGCAGCAGCGCGCTGCTGCCGCTCGCTGACGCCACGTGGTTCGCATAGGTGATGCCGGTATCCAGCACGCCGTACACCGTGACGCTGCCCTGCGCCTGCGCCTGCGCGACGCCGCCGGCGAAACTCAACGCGAGGGCAGGGACGGCTCGGGTCAGCATGGCATCGGTCGGTGCGATCGCGTGCCTGGACCTCGAACGCATGAAGGCATGCGTTCACGTGCGTCATTCGCTCATTTTCCGCCGCGCCAGGCTGTTCGATACAAGCATGCACGTGCGACGCCACACCCCGCGCGGTCCCGTTCGATCCTGCATGTTCCTGCAAACTGACAACGCGCCGGTGCGACTCAAGCCTGACCGGCGCGGCGCATCTGTTCGGCGAGTTCGTCGTGGTCGCGCGCGGCGAGTGCGTCGGCGGCGCCCTGGCGGTCGCGCGCTTCCTTGTTCTGACTGAGCTTGGACTTGCCCACCAGCGAGGTCAGCGCAATCTCGATCCCGACGATGTTACGCAGCATGCCCTCGATGAAATCGGCCGGCGCGTCGCCCATCTTCCACGGGGCGGGTTCGTTCGCTTCGTGATGACGCGTCAGCCGCGCCACGATGCCGCGCAGGAAGCGTTCGTCGTCGCGAATGGTGAGCGTGCCGTGCGCATGAACGACTTCGTAGTTCCACGTCGGCACCTGCTTGTGTGCCTCGTGCTTGCTCGGATACCAGTTCGGCGAGATGTACGCCTGCGCGCCCCGGAAGACGACCATGACCGGCGTGCCGGTGAGGCAGCGCTGCCAGATGTCGTTGGCGCGCGCGACGTGCGCCGTCAGCAGTCCGTGCGTGCCGATGTCCGGATCGAACTCGAAGGGAATGTGGTTCGCATCCAGCCCGGCCGCGTCATGCGTGACGAGCGTGCCGAGCGGATGCGCGCGAATGATGCGATGCAGTTCGTCGGGACGCGTGACGGCGAAGTGCGGCGGAATGTACATCGTAGGTCCTCGAACGGGGCAGATGCGGAAGACGACACTCTCGCGTGAAACAGGCACAATGAGAAGATCCAGTTTGAGTCAATTCACATGGGCCAGTTTGGTGAACCGGGCGCCGGAACCAGCCGGCGCATCTACGACATGCTGCGCGCCCAGATGGCCGACGGCACGCTGCCCGCCGGCGCCCGCCTGCCGTCGACCCGCGCGCTGGCGGCGGACCTGGCGGTCTCGCGCACCACGGTGACCGCCGTCTACGAGCAGCTCGCGGCGGAAGGCTTCGTGCTCACGTCGGCGGGACGCGCGGCGCGGGTGGCGAGTCCGCCCGTTGCGCCGCCCGTGGCGGGGGTGCCGCGTGCGTCGGCCCGGCCACCGGTGTTGTCGGATTTCGGGCGGCGCGTGGCCGGCATCGCGACGCCGCCGCTGCCGCTTCCCGCGCCGGGCGGCATTCACTTCCTGTATGGCGCTGTGGCTGCGCGCGAATTTCCGGCGCAGCTCTGGCGGCGCGCGTGGCAAGCCGAGTTGCTGCGTCAGCAGGACAGTCTCTACTACGTGCCGCCCGAAGGCGACGCCGCGCTGCGCCGCGCGTTGCAGACCTATCTGCGGCGCGCGCGCGGATTGATCTGCGACGCCGAACGCATCCTGATCGTGAGCGGCGCGCAGCAGGGCATCGACTTGTGCGCGCGGCTGCTGCTCGATCCCGGCGATGCCTTCGCCTTCGAGGATCCCGGCTATCTGATCGCGCGCCATAGTTTCGAAGCGGCCGGCGGGCGGCTCGTGCCAGTGCCCGTCGATGACGCCGGCCTCGACACGCGCCGCTTGCCCAAGGGCGGCGCGCGGCTGGTCTACGTGACGCCGTCGCATCAGTTTCCTCTCGGCGGGGTGTTGCCGGTGGGGCGGCGTCTCGGCTTGCTGCAATGGGCGCAGGTCCACGAAGCGTGGGTGATCGAAGACGACTATGACGGCGAATTCCGCTACGGCCAGCGTCCGATCGATGCACTCCAGTCCATCGATGCGAGCGGCCGCGTGATCTACATCGGCACGTTCTCGAAGGCGTTGTCGCCGCATCTGCGGCTCGGCTATCTGGTGCTGCCGGAAGCGCTGGTGCAGGTGTTCCGTCAGGCCAAGCGTCTGAGCGACCGCCATGCGCCGGTGCTCGAACAGCGCGTGCTGGCGTCGTTGATCGAAAGCGGTGCGTACGAGCGGCATGTGCGCCGCATGCGTCGAGAGTACGAGCGGCGGCGCGCCGCGCTGCTGGACGCCATTGCCGCGTCCTTGCCCGCGGATGCGCGCGTGGCGGGCACGGCGGCGGGCCTGCATGTGCTGCTGTGGCTGCCGTCCCTGCGGCCCGCCGACGAGCCCGCGCTGATCGCTGCGGCGCATGAAGCAGGTATCGGCGTTTATGCGGTGTCGCCGCTGTTCGCGAGTGCGCGTCGTTCGGCATCGGTCCGTGTCGCGGGGCTGATGCTCGGCTATGCCAGCCTGACCGTTGATGAGATCCGCCGGGGCATCGCGACGCTGGGGCGCGTCGTGAAGGCGTTCGAGAGTTGAATAGCAAAAAGGAGAAGGACGCGTGCGCGCCTTCTCCTCGTGTGCTGCCCGGCGATGCTTACAGCTTCATGCCGCCCAGCGCGCTGCCCACGGCGGTGAGCTGCTTCGTGACGCTGGTCAGATCGACGTCGGTGTGGGTCGAGGCATCGACTTGCGTGACGGGAGCGACGTTGGTCTGCGGGCTCGCGAACGACACGCCGCCGACCTGCGCGTTGGCGTTGATGCCGTTGTTCTGGAAGATAGTGCCGCTCTGGAAAATGGTGCCGCCGACGATGGCGCCCATTTCGGCACGGTCGAGGTCTTTGGTCGCGGCGAGGTTGTCGATCTTCAGCATGATGAGTCTCCTGGGTGGTTCGGTGGGTTGGTTGAGCATCAATCGTTGCGCTCGCACCTACTTATGCGAGAGGTGTGCCAGGTCAGCATGCGTGCAGTAAAAAAATCCATCAAAGCACTGTGCCGCAAGCCTGAGCGAGGTTTGATCCGGGCTGAAAGGGCGGTCCGGCGGGCATGCGCTCGCTTCGGGATGTCGGGGCTGAGGAAACTGTAGGGCGCCATGTGTCGGCAGCCGACCAACGATCGCGCGATGGGCTCCCGCCCAGTCGTTCGATGACATCGAACCGGCGATTCAGCCGCCGCGCTCTAGTCCGGCCGACATGCCCGGACTATGCTTCGATCCGTCCAGACGCTTCGTTCAACACTTCGATATCCGAAGGGGTCGAGTCGAAGCAAGGGCGCCATCGACCCTCAACCTCTTCAACAGTGGCTGTCATGAATCGAGCAGTGGCGATAACGGTTTCGATCCTCGTAGCGGGATCGATGTTATCGATGTTGGCGTTCGCCGGAACATCGCAGAAAGGCCCTGGCCTGAGACAGACGACCTTCGATGACTACGCGGATTGCGTCGTCGACACCGCCCGCGGGCATCGCGCGGCAATCCAGGTGTTGCCGTTGCAGAGACGCCGTCATGGCATCGCGGCCGCCGTCTGACGGACGGGGCAAGCATCCGTGCCGCGCGACCCGCTCGTTACCTCCCTCCGAAGGAATCTTCGCGCCCATGTCCTTGTTCTTCAGGAAGCGGTCACGCGCAATCGAGTTGGACACATGAACGGCTTGCTCAGAAAACAGGGACGACGGCGCCTGTCGACGTGGTCCACATCTGTCGCGGCGCTGAGCCTGGCCGGCTGCGTCAACTACGCGGGCATCGGCAGCGACAAACAGATCGCGCCGGCCGCCCATTACGACACCGCCGCGAGCCTGCCCGCCGGGCGCGGCGCATGGCCCGCGATGGACTGGGCCACGCAGTTCGGCGATCCGCAACTGCCCCAGTTGATCGACGAAGCACTGAAGGACGCCCCGACGATCGAGCAGGCGCGCAGCCGCATCGACAAGGCGGTGTCGATGGTCGGCGGCGCGCGCGCCGGACTGCCGCCGAACGTGAGCGGCAGCTATGAATGGAACCGGCAACGCTACACGCTGAACTCCTTCTATCCGCCGCCCTATGGCGGCACCTGGCAAAGCGAGAACACGGCGCTGTTGAGCGCGTCGTGGGATCTCGATCTGTGGGGCAAGAATCGCGACCGCCTTCACCAGGCCGTGTCGCAGAAGAAAGTGGCGGACGCCGAGGCGCAACTGGCGCGCATCACGCTCGCGGCATCGGTGGCGAGCACCTATAACGACCTGGCGCGCCTGTATGCGCTGTACGACATCCAGGCCAGCGAGGTGCAGAACCGCAAGGACATTGGCCGCATCACGGACCGGCGCGTGAAGGCGGGACTCGATACCGACGTCGAGCGGCAGACCTCCGAGGGCGAAACGGCGACCACCCGCACCAACGTCCGGAGTCTCGACGGCCAGATCGTCGCGACCCGCTATCAGCTTGCCGCGTTGCTCGGCGCGGGCCCGGATCGCGGCTTGCGCATCGCGCGGCCGTCGCTGGAAACGGGCGAACCGATCACGCTGCCCGACAATCTGCCGGCCGACCTGCTGTCGCGCCGTCCTGACATCGTCGCCGCGTACTGGCAAGTCGATGCCGACATGCAGAACGTGAAGGAAGCGAAGGCCGAGTTCTTCCCGGACATCAACTTGTCCGCAGTGGCCGGACTCGACGCCTTCGGCTGGGGGCAATTCCTGACCGCCCAGAGCGGCGCCATACAGTTTGCCCCCGCCATCCATCTGCCGATCTTCGACGCCGGCGCCTTGCGCGCGCAGTTGAAGGGCCGCTATGCGGACTTCGACTATGACGTCGCGTCCTATAACCAGACGCTCATCAATGCGCTGTCGGAGGTGGCGACCCAGGTCGCGCAGATCCGTTCGGCGGACTCGCAACTGGTGGAGGCGCGCCGTGCGCTGACGGCGCGGACGAAGGCCTTCGAGCTCGCGCTGGTGCGCTACCGGGCGGGACTGATCGCGCAGTTGGAGCTGCTGAACGCCGACGACAACCGGCTCGCCGCCGCCACCACGGTGGCCACGCTGGAGATGAGCCGCCGCAGCATGCAGATCGGGCTGATCCGGGCGCTGGGCGGCGGCTTCGACGGTTCCGCCATCGCCCTCGCCGCACCCATCGCGACCACCACGCCCATTCCTGCCACGCGGCCCAGCCAGGAATAACCGCATTTTCAAGTCTTGCCGGAGCTATCGATGAATTCTCCCGCGTCACCGGCGCCCGCCGGGCCGCCCGTCAAAGCCGCACGCCGCACATGGCTGCTGATGCTGATCCTTGCCGTGGCCGTGCTGGCGGGCATCGGCTGGGGCGTCTACTACCTGCTGGTCGCGCGTTATCACGTCGAGACGGACGATGCGTATGTGGACGGCAACATCGTGCAGATCACGCCGCAGACCTCGGGCACGGTGATCGCGGTCAATGCGGACGACACCCAGCTCGTGAGCGTCGGCGACACGGTCGTGCAGATCGATCCGGCCGATGCGCGCATCGCGCTGGCACAGGCGGAGGCCAGTCTCGGGCAGACGGTGCGCCGGACTCGCGGCCTGTACGTGGACGACGACCTGTATCGCGCCCAGATCGAGCAACGCCGTTCGGATCTCGCGCGGGCGCAGGCCGATCTGCGGCGGCGCCTCGCCACCGGCACGAGCGGCGCCGTCTCGCAGGAAGATGTCTCGCATGCGCGCGACGCCGTCGCGTCCGCCCAGGCGGCGCTGGACGCCTCCCGGCAACAGTTGAACGCCAATCTCGCGCTGACGGCCAACACGACCATTGCCGATCATCCCGACGTGCTGTCGAGCGCCACGCGCGTGCGCGACGCCTGGCTCGGCTATGCGCGCACCACCTTGCCCGCGCCGGTGACCGGCTATGTCGCGCAACGGTCGGTGCAGGTCGGGCAGCGCGTCTCGCCCGGCATGCCGCTGATGTCGCTCGTGCCGCTGGATCAGGTCTGGGTCGACGCCAACTTCAAGGAAGGGCAGCTGCGCCACATCCGCATCGGACAGGCGGTGGCGCTGACCGCCGATGTCTACGGCGATTCGGTCGTCTATCACGGCAAGGTGGTGGGCGTCACGCCCGGCACCGGCTCGGCGCTCGCGCTGCTGCCCGCGCAGAACGCGACCGGCAACTGGATCAAGATCGTGCAGCGCCTGGCAGTGCGCGTCGGCATTCCGGCCGAGGAGTTGCGCAAGCACCCGTTGCGCGTCGGGCTGTCGATGAACGTGGACGTCGACGTGAAGAACACGTCGGGCGCGCAAGTGTCGACGATGCCGGTCCTCGCGGCCGTCGGCGCCGCAGACCGGACCGACGTCTTCGCCCGCGACGGCGACGAGGCCGAAGCCTCGATCGCGCGCATCGTCGCGCACAACAAATAATCCCCGCCCGAGCTTCGACGATCCCATGTCCAAGGACTCCACGGAACTTCCTCCGCTGACGGGCGCGGCGCTCGCGCTCGGCTCATTCAGCGTGGGCCTCGCCGGCTTCATGACGGTGCTCGATTCGTCGATCGCCAACGTCGCCATTCCGACCATCTCGGGCAACCTCGGCGTCTCGGGCGACCAGGGCACCTGGGTCATCACGGTGTTTTCCGCGGCCAACGCCATCTCGATTCCGCTGACCGGCTGGCTCACGGCGCGGGTCGGACAAGTGCGCCTGTTCGTCACCGCGATCCTGCTGTTCACGCTGGCGTCGTGGCTGTGCGGCATGGCGCCGACCTTCCCGGTGCTGCTGCTCGCGCGCGTGCTGCAAGGCGCGGTCGCCGGGCCGTTGATCCCGATGTCGCAGGCGCTGCTGCTCAGTTCGTGGCCGAGGGCGAAGTCGTCGTTCGCGCTCGCGCTGTTCTCGATGGTGGTCGTGACCGGACCGATCGTCGGCCCCGCGCTGGGCGGCTGGGTGACGGACAGCTTCAGCTGGTCGTGGATCTTCTTCATCAACGTGCCGGTCGGCCTGTTCGCGGCCGCGACGGTATGGATGATCTACCGCCGCCGCGACACGCCGGTCCACAAGCTGCCCGTGGACGTGGTCGGACTCGGGCTGCTGATCCTGTGGGTCGCGTCCCTGCAAGTGATGCTCGACAAGGGGCAGGACCTGGACTGGTTCTCGTCGGGCACGATCGTCGTGCTGTGCATCTGCGCGGTGGTGGGCTTCTCGTTGTTCGTGGTCTGGGAGCTGACCGACAGCAACCCGATCGTCGACCTGACGCTCTTCAGGCAGCGCAACTTCCTCGGCGGCACCATTTCGATCTCCATTGCCTATGCGATCTTCTTCGGCACGCTCGTCCTGCTGCCGCAGTGGATGCAGGACTATCTCGGCTATCGCGCGGTGGATGCCGGCCTTGCCACCGCGCCGCTCGGCATCTTCGCGGTGATCGGCACGCCGCTGCTGGGGCGCTTGTTGCCGGGGTCGGACGCGCGCGTGGTCGGCACGTTTGCGTTCATCGGCTTCGCGATCGTGTACTACATGCGCTCGTTCTTCTATGTCCAGTTGAGCGAGGACTACATCGTGCTGCCCACGCTGCTGCAGGGCATTCCGATGGCGCTGTTCTTCGCGCCGCTGACGATCATCATCCTGTCCGGGCAGCCGCCTGAAAAAGTGCCGGCCGCAGCCGGCCTCTCCACCTTCGCACGCACGCTGGGCGGCGGCATCGGCACGTCGCTGGCGAGTGTCGTGTGGAACGACCGCACGATCCTGCATCACGCCATCCTGACCCAGCAGTCCAGCCCGAACAACCCGCTTTTCAGCGCGCAGATGCAGGCCTATCACTCGCTGCTCGGCCTGGGCCAGGGCGCGTCGTACACGCTGTTCCAGAACACGGTGCAGACGCAGGCGGCGATGCTCGGCCTCGACGACGTGTTTTATGGCGCGGCCATCGTCATGATTGCGATCATTCCGCTGATCTGGATCACGAAGCCGGACAAATCGGCCGATACGACGGTCATCGCGCACTGAGGCATGGCGTGCTTTGATCAGACCTGAAGGCGCGCTTTCGAAGCGGTCTTTGCCGCAAGAAGGCGTGCAAGTTCGACTTTCATCCTGCAAGGCGCCGACTAGAATGGTTCGAGGCGCGCCTGGATGAAACGGCGTTTCTCATCGTGTCCGAACATGACCGCGGGCACGACCTCAAGCATGGCCTCAAGGACAGGAGCTCGACAATGAAACTGATTCAAATGCTCAGGCTGGCAGGCGTGGCAGTGGTGCTCGTTTCATCCGTCAGCGCGTGGTCGCAGACCAGCGATTCCGGCTCGGCCGCGGGTCAGTCCGGTACGCCCTCGGCGAGCGCCGGCACGTCGAAGAAGGCGATGCGCCAGGCAAACCGCGCGCTCAGCAGGAAGGTCACGCAGGCGCTTCAGAAGGGCGGGGTGGATGTCGTCGGGCTGAACGTGATTGCAAAGAACGGCGCGATCACGCTGGCGGGCTATGCGCAGGATGCGACCCAGATCGATCAGGCCACGTCGATTGCCAAAGGAGTGAGCGGCGTGCGCTCCGTGAAGAATGGGCTGACCATCCAGGAAGGCGGGCAATGACCCGATGACGCAGTAAAGCAAGAGGGGGAGAAGGAGACAGTCGTCTGGTTCCTTCTCCCCGCGTGACGTCCCGGCTTACAGCGCCATGCCGCCGATCAGGCTGCCCACCGCCGTGACCGACTTCGTGATGTTCTTCACGTCGAGGTCCGTGTGCGTGGATGCATCCACTTGCGTGACCGGCGCGATGTTGGTCTGCGCGCTGCCGAAGGACACGCCGCCGATTTGCGCGTTGGCGTTGATGGCGTTGTTCTGGAACACGGTGCCGCCGACGATGGCGCCCATTTCGGCACGGTCCAGTTCCTTGCTGACTGCGAGATTGTCGATCTTCAACATGATGATGCTCCTTGAGATGAGAGGGGTGTTCAGCGAGTGAATCAGAATTTGACGCCCTGCAGCAGGCTGCCGAGGGAATCGAGCGACTTCGTCACGTTGGTCAGATCGAGCTTGGTGTATTGCGATGCATCGACCTGGGTCACGGGCGCCACGTTGATCTGCGGGCTGGCAAACGAGACGCCGCTCTGGGTGTTCGTATTGATGCCGTTGTTCTGCATGATGCTGAAACCGCCGGCGATGGCGCGCATTTCGGCACGGTCGAGGTCCTTGTGGACGGCGAGGTTGTCGATCTTCAACATGACGGGTCTCCTGATGGCGTGAGGGATGGGAGGCGTGCGGATCAGAGCGCGATGCCGCCCAGCGCGCTGCCGAGTGCACCGACCGACTTCGTGATGGACTTCACGTCGAGGTCCAGGTGCTGCGAGGCATCGACTTGCGTGACGGGCGCGACATTGGTCTGCGGGCTGGCGAAGGACACACCGGCGGCTTGCAGGTTGGCGTTGATGGCGTTGTTCTGGAAGATGGTGCCGCCGACGATGGCGCCCATTTCGGCACGGTCGAGTTCTTTGCTGACGGCGAGGTTGTCGATCTTCAACATGATGGTTCTCCTGAATGGCGTGATGGGGATGGGAAGGGTCTGGATCAGAGCGCGATGCCGCCCAGCGCGCTGCCGAGTGCACCGACCGACTTCGTGATGGACTTCACGTCGAGATCGAGATGCTGCGAGGCATCGACTTGCGTGACCGGCGCGACGTTGGTCTGCGGGCTGGCGAAGGACACGCCGGCGGCTTGCAGGTTGGCGTTGATGGCGTTGTTCTGGAAGATGGTGCCGCCGACGATGGCGCCCATTTCGGCACGGTCGAGTTCTTTGCTGACGGCG
>NZ_JARUXS010000003.1:971903-1095147 GCF_031451175.1 Caballeronia sp. LZ035 | reverse complement strand
AGGTTGTCGATCTTCAACATGATGAGTCTCCTGAATGGCTGGTTGGTTGGCTGAGCATGATTCGTTGCGCTCGCAGCATCATTTGCGAGAGCCGTGCCAGGCGTGTTCCCGCCGCTCGATATTTTTTATAAGTCATTGATTGGCATAATGAATTTTGAATTCATTATGTGTTGAACCATGACGACAGGTGCGGGTGCCGCCGCTGAGTGTCGGGTCTGGCGAGACAGCGAGGCAAGGACCTGTCGCTGTGCGCCGAACATCGCGTCCGGTCTATCCGGGCAGCACGAAAAAAAGCCCGCTTCGGGAAGCGGGCAAGTCCTCCGGAGAAGGAAGACGACGTGGCACAAATCACGAAGAGACGCGCTCTTCGTGCAGGCGTGCGGTTCGGCTCTGAGACGTCCCTTCCGCTTTTTTCGGTTTGTCTAGACCGGCTTGGCCTCCTTCATCTCTCTCACCTCCTTGACGGCGCACGCGCTCGAATACCGTGGCGCTGCTTTCAGCAGCGCGCGGCCCTCCCAATACGAAACCAGCTTGCCCAGCGCGCCCGACTCGCTGAGATCGCCGAACGCCTCGATGCGGATCGACTGGTCGATACCGCCCACGCACAGCGGCACGAAGCCGCTCAACGCAATCAGATACGCGACGGCGTCGCCGGCCGCGAGGTCGTCGGCGGCATAGAACAGCACGGCGGGATCAGGCCAGCGGTTGGCAGCCGCTTGCATCGACTCCGGACGGATCGACGCAAATGCCTTGACGAACTTCGTGCCGGGCGGCATCAGCGCCGCAAGGATCTGCCCGGCGGATTCCTCGTCGGGAAGGATCTTCATGACGCCGCCCTGGCCGTCTGGCGCAACCGGATTCGACGGATCGACCACGATCTTGCCTCGCAACGCCTCGCGGTAACGCTCGAACAACTCCTGAATGGCGCCGAAGCGGATGCACGGAATCACGATGTCGGCGCGACGGATCGCCTCGCTGACACTGACGGCGCGCGCGCGGCCATTGCATTGCATCGCGAACGCCAGCGACTTCCTGTGATCGCGATCCGCGATCAGGATGGACTCGCCTGCGAGCGCAAGACTGCGCGACAGGTGAGTGCCGATCTGATCGAGACCGATGATTGCCGTTTTCATGGATTCCCTTGTGCCATGACGATTGCGTGCGTCGCACGGGCGCTGTGGTTCGTTCTCACGCCGCCGCGAAGCCGCCTCCCAGGGCGCCGGCGCCGTCGCTGATGCGCAGGTCTTCCACCTTGCCGTGCAGCCGGAGCGGCGTGGCGCCGCGGCCGTGCGTGAGCAGCCCGCCATCGACGGTGATCTTCCGCACGGCCGCGCCGTTGCGGATGCAGAGCGCCGTGGCATCGAGCGTGACCACGACCCCCTTCACCATCGACTCGCCCGCCGCACCATGTGTCTCGATGCCGCGACGAACCGTCAGCAAGCCGAGCGGGCGGCTCACCTGAATGCCGACTGCGCCATCCGCATGCGTGACGATGCGGTCGATATCGGCGAGCTGCACGGTGCCGTCGTAGTCGCTGAAGCCGCGCGCGCCGAAGCCGAAGGTTTCGATCGTCGCGTGGGTCCGCAACATGCCGAGCGTGCCGAAGTTGACGAAGCCGGTGGCGCTCGGGCCGTAGGACGTGAGCTTCTCCTCGGCGATCCACGAGCCGACGGTGCCCCAGTTGTCCAGCACCATGTCGTTCGCGCCGTAGGTCGTCACGGGTCCGCGGTTGTGCACGATCTCCACGCAGGCGCCGGATGAAACGAACACGCCGCCCGCAATGCGATCCGCCGTGCCATGTTCGATACCGCCATCGCTGTGAATGGCCCCGGTTTCCATGCGGCCGACGATCAGCTGGCCGCCGGTATCGCCCGCGCCGCCGACGAAGATGCCGCTGCCGTTCACCGGCGCGCCGCCGCGTCCGGCGCTGACGGCCGTGAGGTCGGCGGTGATGGTCACGAAATGGTCGTCGTGCTGGTTCCAGACGGTGAAGACACCCGGTATCACTTCGACGCCATAACCGCGATGCCGGGTTCCATGGGCACGCGCATCGGCCGCGACGATGTCGATGTTTTCCGCCGCGATATGGCCGCTGCGGACGTTGTCGCGCGCCAGCAGCTGCACCACGCCGCGCGTCCGGAGATCATGCAGGTCGATGCGCCCGAGGCGCGTCACGCTCGTGTCGTTATGGATGGCGCGCCGGTCCGCATCGGCATTCAGCTCGATGCGCGCGATGCAGTTGTCCGTCGTCAGCTGCACGCCGTCCTCGCCCTTCGCGAAGTGCAGCTTCACGCGGCCACTGGCGCCGCTCAGTGTCTGGCCGGGCAGCAAGCGGAAGCCCGGCATGTCCGCGATGTCGGCGGTGACGGCGATATGGTGAACTTCCGCGTTCGATACGGCCTCGAGCAAACCGGCCAAAGTCGATACGTTGCGCTCGCTTGCGCTCATGAGAGAGGTCCGTGACGAAATTTGTGTCAAAAGTAGTCACAGACGGGATCGCCGCCTAGGGGGCGGCGCGCGAAAGCGGGGTTCGGCGGGTTCGAACTGCCGTGCGGAAGCGTTCAGCGGTTCACTGCCGCTCCCCGCCCGCCAGCGTTTCGATGATGCCCACGAGTTGCGCGCTCATCGGCATGTCGAGGCTGGTGCCCGAAGGGAGGCGGGTCAGGAACCAGCGCGTGTACTGGCGCTCGATCTCGCCGTCGGCCGCGAGTTGCTGGAAGGTGTCCTTCACCACTTGCGCGAGTTGCGGATCGTCCTTGCGGAACATGATGCCGTAGGGCTCGTACGACAGATAATCGCCCGCCACGCGGTAGGCGCCGCCCTTGCCGGCGTTCGCGGCGATCAGGCCGTAGAGGAGGACGTCGTCGGTGGCGAAGGCATCGGCCTGGCCGTCTGCCACTTGCGCGAAGCCCTGTGCGTGATCCGGCACGACCTGGATCTGGATGCCGAGCTGGAACTTCTTGTCCAGTTCGCGCAGCGCGGCTTCGTTGGTGGTGCCGGACGTCACCGCGACGCGCTTGCCCGCGAGATCGCGGAAGGAGTTCATCGGCGCATCCTTTCTCACCATCACCTTGGTGCCGGCGACGAAGATGACCGGCGAAAAGGCCACGCGCTTCTGGCGCGTGAGATTGCTGGTGGTCGAGCCGCACTCAAGGTCCACTTTGCCGCTGGCGACGGCGTCGATGCGCGTGTCGGGCGTGACCGGCACCCAGCGGATGGTCAAGGTGCGGTGAATGGACGTTTCGATGGCCGCGACGAGCGACTTGCACAGTTCGATGGAATAACCAATGGGCGCGCGGCGTGCATCGAGATACGAGAACGGCACCGACGCATCGCGATAACCAATCGCGATGGTGCCCGAGTCGCGCACCTTCGCGAGCGTACCGGTCAGCGTGGCGGGCGCGTAGGGGTCGTTGACGGGGCGCGGGGGCTGCACGTCGTCGTCGGCGGCATGCGCGGCGAATGTGGCGAACGACAGCGTGAGCGCAGCCCACGCCACGCCCTTCCAGAAGCGCGGCATCTTCATGAGACGCTCCTCTTCAGACCTGTGCGGGATGCGCCAGCGAGGCGTCCTGTTCGGCTTCGATGCGCGCGGCATTGGCGTCCGCGTCCCGCTCCGACAGCAGTTCGCCTTCCCACTTCGCCACTACCGCGCTGGCGATGGAATTGCCCACCGCATTGGTCGCGGAGCGGCCCATGTCGAGGAAGGTATCGACGCCCAGGATCAGCAGCAAGCCCGCTTCCGGAATGTTGAACTGGTTGAGCGTCGCCGCGATCACGACCAGCGACGCGCGCGGCACGCCCGCCATGCCCTTCGACGTCAGCATCAGGATCAGCAGCATGGTGAGCTGCGTGGTCAGCGACAGGTGGATGTTGTAGGCCTGCGCGATGAACAGCGACGCGAAGGTGCAGTACATCATTGAGCCGTCGAGGTTGAACGAGTAGCCCATCGGCATCACAAAACTCGAGATCTTGCGACGGACGCCGAAGCGGTCGAGCGCATCGAGGATCTTTGGATAGGCGGCTTCCGAACTCGCCGTCGCGAACGACAGCATGAACGCTTCCTTGATGAGCGAGAGCAGCTTCAGCACGCGCCGCCCGAGGAAGAAGAAGCCCGCGAGCGCGAGCAGCCCCCACAGGATGAACAGGCTCAGATAGAAGTCCGCCATGAAGACGGCGAACTTCATCAGGATGGACAGCCCGTTCACCGCGACGGTCGCGGCCATCGCGGCGAGCACCGCCAGAGGCGCGAGTTTCATCACGTAGCCGGTGATCTTGAGCATCACGTGCGAGAGCTGGTCGATGGCATCGAGCAGCACCTTGCCCTTTTCGCCAAGCGCGGCGAGTGCGACGCCGAAGAACATCGAGAACACGACGATCTGGAGGATCTCGTTGTTCGCCATCGATTCGGCAAAGGAACGCGGCACCATGTGGCCGACGAAGTCCTTCAGCGTGAATTTCGAGGTGGCGAGATTCGCGGAGGCACCGATGTCGGGCAGCGGCAGACCGAGGTTATCGCCGGGTCGCAGCAGGTTGGACATCAGCAGGCCGAGCAGCAGCGAGACCAGCGAGGCGGTGACGAACCACGCGAGCGCCTTGGCGAACACGCGTCCGACCGAGGCGGCGTCGCCCATGTGCGCGATGCCCACCACGAGCGTGGAGAAGACAAGTGGACCGATCAGCATCTTGATCAGCCGCAGGAAGACATCGGAGACGAGGGAGATGTAACCGGCAATCTCGGTCGCGGCTTTCTTGTCTGGAAAGCTGGTGAAGACCATGTAGCCAAGCCCGATGCCGATAACCATGGCGACCAGGATCCAGACGGCGGACGAACTCTTCTTCATCTCCAAACCTCCATGGTTTGCATGTCAATCAGATTGCATGTCAAATTTCGGATGGAACGGGCGATGCGAGATTTCCGGCACTGCTCAGATTCTACTGCGGCTTTTTAATGGCGTCGCTTGCGAAAAAATAGCGGAACGCGGATGAGTCCGGGCGACCTTCAGCCGCCGCACGCATGGATCAGGAACTGCTGCAATGCGGTAGCGGGGCCGTTCAGCGTGGCGCCCTTGCGCCAGATCATGCCGGCTTCCATGTGGGGAATCACGTCGTGCACGGGGCGCGCCTCGATGCGCTTGCCTTCCAGCGACCACGGCCGGAACACCATGTCGGACAGCACTGTGATGCCGAAACCGTGGGCCACGAGGCCGCGCAGCGCTTCCATCGAACTCGTGCGGAAGGCGACCGCCGGCTCGATGCGCTTTTTGCGCCAGTAGCGCATCGTGGAGTGCTCGCCTTCGTCGACGGTAATCATGATGTAGGGATGCGCGGCGATGTCCTTCAGCGACACCGCCTCCTGCTGCGCCAGCGGATGCGAAGGCGCGACCCACAACTGCCGGCGCGAGCGCATCAGCACTTGCGTGTGGAAGCGGCTGGCGCGTTGCAGGTTCGAGAGCAGCACCACACCGATATCGATGTCCCCGTTCGCCACCGCGGTTTCGATGTCGGCGCGCTCCATGTCGCGGAGATCGAACTCGATGAACGGATAGGTCGCGCGAAAGCGCGCCAGCAACTCCGGCAGGAAGTAGCCGAGCAGCGTGTACGAGGCCGCGATGCGCGCGACGCCGCGCATGTCGTGCGAACGGAACGGCGGCTTGTGCATGGCGTCGCGGGCGGCGTCGAGCACGCGGCGCGCGTGATTGTGGAAGTCCTGACCGTCGGGCGTCAGCGCGACGCCTTGCGGCAGGCGTTCGAACAGTTTCGTGCCGAGCGCGTCTTCGAGCGCCTGCACGGCGTGTGTGATCGCTGATTGCGACACGTGCTGGTTGGCGGCCGCCATCGAGAACTGGCCGGTTTGCGCAGCGGCCACGAAATAGCGCAACTGCCGCAGGGTGAGGTCGAACGTCATCTGATTTTCAGATACCAGAGTTGTTTATTCGTGATTTTACGATGAGGAGGCCGCTTTCTATACTCGGGAAAAATCAAAAATTCCCGAAATCTGGAGACGAGCCCCCATGAATGCACCCGATCGCGCCGCGCTGGCTTTAGCCGATGTTTCACTCGACGACAAATACACCCTGGAGCAAGGCCGCGTCTACCTGAGCGGCACGCAGGCGCTGGTCCGTCTGCCGATGCTCCAGAAAGCGCGCGACCGGCGGGCGGGGCTGAATACGGCGGGCTTCGTGTCGGGTTATCGCGGATCGCCGCTGGGCGCGCTCGATCAGTCGTTGTGGAAGGCGAAGGCGCATTTGAAGGAACACGACATCGTGTTCCAGCCGGGCGTGAACGAGGATCTCGCGGCGACCGCGATCTGGGGCACGCAGCAGATCAACCTGTGGCCCGGCGCCACGCGCGACGGCGTGTTCGGCATGTGGTACGGCAAGGGCCCGGGCGTGGACCGCACCGGCGACGTCTTCAAGCACGCGAATTCGGCCGGCACGGACCCGCATGGCGGCGTGCTGGTGCTCGCGGGCGACGATCATGCGGCGAAGTCGTCGTCGGTCGCGCATCAGTCGGATCACGCGTTCATTGCAGCGGGCATGCCGGTGCTGTATCCGTCGAACGTGCAGGAATATCTCGACTACGGCCTGCATGGCTGGGCCATGAGCCGCTACTCGGGCCTCTGGGTGGCGATGAAATGCGTGACCGACGTGGTCGAGTCGACTGCGTCGATCGATCTCGATCCGGACCGCGTGCAAATTGTCACGCCTACCGATTACGCGATGCCGGAAGGCGGCCTCAATATCCGCTGGCCCGATGCGCCGCTCGCGCAGGAAGCCCGCCTGCTCGACGAAAAGTGGTATGCGGCGCTCGCCTACGTGCGCGCGAACAAGCTGAACCGCGTCGTGATCGATTCGCTGACGCCGCGCTTCGGCATCATCACGGCGGGCAAGGCTTATCTCGATGTGCGCCAGGCGCTGATCGACCTCGGTCTCGACGACGCGACCTGCGCGCAGATCGGCCTGCGCGTGCTGAAAGTGGGCTGCGTATGGCCGCTCGACGCGCAGGACGCGCGCGCGTTTGCCACGGGTCTCGAAGAGATTCTCGTGGTCGAGGAAAAACGCCAGATCCTCGAATATGCGCTGAAGGAAGAGCTATACAACTGGCGCGAGGATGTTCGCCCACGCATCTACGGCAAGTTCGACGAACGCAATAACGAAGGCGGCGAATGGTCGGTGCCGCGCGGCGACTGGCTATTGCCGGCGCATCACGAACTCTCGCCTGCGCTGATCGCGAAGGCGGTCGCGCGGCGTCTTGCGCATCTTGATCTTCCCGCTGACGTGCGCGCGCGCATGCTGGCGCGGGTCGCGACCATCGAGGCGAAGGAGCGTGAAGCAAGCAAGCCGCGCGTGGAGGCCGAACGCAAGCCGTGGTTCTGCTCGGGTTGCCCACATAACACCTCGACGCGCGTGCCCGAGGGTTCGCGCGCGCTCGCGGGGATCGGCTGCCACTACATGTCGATGTGGATGGACCGCAACACGGAGACCTTCAGTCAGATGGGCGGCGAGGGCGTGGCGTGGATCGGCCAGATGCATTTCTCGGGCGACAAGCACGTCTTCGTCAATCTCGGCGACGGCACGTATTTCCATTCGGGTCTGCTGGCGGTGCGCGCGGCGATTGCAGCGAACGCGAGCATCACCTACAAGATTCTTTATAACGATGCAGTGGCGATGACCGGCGGCCAGCCCGTCGATGGCGTGCTGACGGTGCCGCAGATCGCGCATCAGGTGTTCGCGGAAGGCGCGAAGCGGATCGTCATCGTGACGGACGAGCCGGAGAAGTACGATGCGACGGTCGTGCTGCCGCAAGGCGTGAGCGTGCATCATCGCGACGAACTTGACCGCATCCAGCGCGAACTGCGCGACACGCCGGGCACCACGATCCTCATCTACGACCAGACCTGCGCCACCGAAAAGCGCCGGCGCCGCAAACGCGGCACCTATCCGGACCCGGCCCGCCGCGCGTTCATCAACGACGCCGTGTGCGAAGGCTGCGGCGATTGCTCGGTGCAGTCGAACTGTCTCTCGGTCGAGCCGCTGGATACGCCGCTCGGCACCAAGCGCAAGATCAATCAGTCGGCGTGCAACAAGGATTTCTCGTGCGTGAAGGGCTTCTGCCCGAGCTTCGTGACCGCCGAGGGCGCGCAGGTCAGGAAGCCGCGCGCAGCGAAGGGCGCGACGCCCGACTTCGACGCGCTGCCCTTGCCCGCGCTGCCCGAGTTGGCGAAGCCGTATGGCGTGCTCGTGACGGGCGTCGGCGGGACGGGCGTGGTGACCATTGGCGGATTGATCGGCATGGCCGCGCATCTCGAACGCAAGGGCGTGACCGTGCTCGACATGGCCGGCCTCGCGCAGAAAGGCGGCGCCGTGCTGAGTCATGTGCAGATCGCGCCCACGCCGCAGGCGCTGCACGCGACGCGCATCGCGACCGGCGAAGCGCGGCTCGTGATTGGCTGCGACGCGGTGGTGTCGGCGTCGAAGGACGTGTTGTCGCGCACGCGGCACGGCATCACGCATGCAGCGATCAACAGCGGCGCCACGCCGACGGCCGACTTCATCACCGACGCGAACTGGCGCTTTCCGGGCGCGCAGACGGAACAGGCGTTGTCGGAGAGCATGGGCGAGGGCTGCGCGTTCATCGACGCCAACGCGCTCGCCTTGAAGCTGCTCGGCGACACGCTCTACGCCAATCCGCTGTTGCTGGGCTTCGCGTGGCAGAAGGGCTGGCTGCCGCTGGAACTCGCGAGCCTTACGCGGGCCATCGAACTGAACGGCGTGGCGGTGGAGAAGAACAAGTTGGCGTTTGGCTGGGGGCGTTACGTGGGGCAACACGGCGTGGGCAGCTTGCTCGATGCCGGCCAGCAGACCATCGTGCTGAAGATGCCCGAGTCGCTGGAACACGTGATCGCCACGCGCGAAGCTCTGTTGACCGCTTATCAGAACGTGGCGTATGCGCGCGCTTATCGCGACGTGGTCGAGCGTATCCGCGCCAAGGAGCAAGGCCTGGGGGGCCATACGAAGCTGCCGCTGACGCGCGCGGTCGCGGTGAACCTGGCGAAGCTGATGGCGTACAAGGACGAATACGAAGTGGCACGCCTTTATGCCGACCCGGCATGGCTCGACAAGCTGCGCGAACAGTTCGAAGGCGAGCCGGGCCGCGACTACGCGCTGTCGTTCCATCTCGCGCCGCCGCTGTTCGCGAAGCGCGACGAGCACGGGCATCTCGTCAAGCGGCGCTTCGGCGGCTGGACGCTGCATGCGTTCCGGGCGCTTGCGCGGCTCAAGGGCGTGCGCGGCACGCCGTTCGATGTCTTCGGCAAGACCGCGGAGCGCCGCGCCGAACGTCGGATGATCGCGGACTACATCGCCCTGGCCGATGAACTCTGCGCAACGCTCGACGACGCGCGTTTCGACACGGCCTTGCAACTCGCGAAGCTGCCGGATGAGATTCGCGGCTTCGGCCATGTGAAGGAACGCAACATGGCGGCGGTGCAGGTCAAGCGCGAGCGGCTGCTCGCAGGCTATCGCGCGCCGGTGGAGTCCAGGGCGACGGCCTGAGCGCCATAGACGTCGAGCGCGGCCGCCTTCAGCGCGCACACCATGGTTTCCGTGGCGGGCGTGAGCAGGCGGTCGGCGCGCGTGACGATGCCGTAGTCGTCCATGCGGCAATCCATCTGCACGTTCAGGATCTCCACGATGCGGTGGCGCGTGTAATAGCGCGCCACGTCTTCCGCGAGCACGGCGATCATGTCGCTCTGTTCGAGCAGTTGCGTGACGAACAGGATGGCCGCCGTTTCGACCACGTTCGACGGCGGCGCGAGGCTGGCGCGCTGGAACATCAGGTCGAAGCGATGCCGCAGCACGCTGCCGGCCGGCGGCACGAGCCACGCAGCCTGCTGCACGTCGGCGAGGGCCAGCGTCTTTCTCTTCAGCAACGGATGCCCCGCGCGCACGACGGCGCGCGCCGGTTCGCCCGCGAGCGGCGCATAGCGCAACTGCACGTTGTCATGTTCCGCCGACAGGCGTCCGATCACGATGTCGAGCTTGTCCTGCGCGAGACGTTCGAGCAGTGCATTGCTGCCGTCGATCTCGACGGAAACGCGAATGTCCGCATGCAGTCGCTTGACCGCCGCGACGGCGGCCGGGAGCAGCCGCACGCCGGGCGACGTGATCGCGCCGATGCTCACGTGACCGAGCCGTCCCGACTGCAACGCGAGCAGTTCTTCCTGCGCCTGGTCGAGACTGCCGAGCACGGCGCGCGCGTGGCGGATGATCGCTTCTCCATACAGCGTGGGCCGCACGCCGCGCGGCTCGCGGTCGAACAACGTGACGCCGAGCGCTTCTTCCAGTTCGCGCAGGGTCTTGGATGCCGCCGGCTGCGTCATGTTGAGCGCCGCCGCCGCGCGATGAATATTGCCTTCCTCCGCCAGCGCCGCGATCAATAAAAGTTGGCGCGTCTTCAGGTGATTGCGGACGTTCGAGACACTCGTATTCATGAATGAATTCGGGTTATTACTAATGCCTGAATGGTTATCGATGGAGTCCATCTTTTCATTAGTAGATTATCACCCGCAGGCATACACTCGGGCGCATAACGAACTGACCCGGAACAGACACATGTCCGCCCCCAAGCCCAAGCTGCGCTCCGCGCAATGGTTCGGCACCAATGACAAGAACGGCTTCATGTACCGAAGCTGGATGAAGAACCAAGGCATTCCAGACCACGAATTCGACGGCAGGCCGATCATCGGCATCTGCAATACCTGGTCTGAACTCACGCCCTGCAATGCGCATTTCCGCAAGGTGGCGGAGCACGTGAAGCGCGGCGTCTACGAGGCAGGCGGCTTCCCGGTCGAGTTCCCGGTGTTCTCGAACGGTGAATCGAACCTGCGCCCGACCGCCATGCTCACGCGCAATCTCGCCGCCATGGACGTGGAAGAAGCGATCCGCGGCAATCCCATCGACGCCGTCGTGCTGCTCACCGGTTGCGACAAGACCACGCCGGCGCTGCTGATGGGCGCGGCCAGTTGCGACGTTCCGGCGATCGTCGTGACCGGCGGCCCGATGCTCAACGGCAAGTTGGATGGCAAGAACATTGGCTCGGGCACGGCGGTGTGGCAACTGCACGAGTCGCTGAAGGCGGGCGAGATCGACCTGCATCAGTTCCTCTCGGCGGAAGCGGGCATGTCGCGCTCGGCGGGCACCTGCAATACCATGGGCACCGCGTCGACGATGGCGTGCATGGCCGAAGCGCTCGGCACCTCGCTGCCGCACAACGCGGCGATCCCCGCTGTCGATGCACGCCGCTACGTGCTCGCGCACATGTCGGGCATCCGCATCGTGGAGATGGCGCTGGAAGGTCTCACGCTCTCGAAGATCCTGACGCGCGAGGCGTTCGAGAACGCGATCCGCACGAATGCGGCGATCGGCGGTTCGACCAACGCGGTGATCCACCTGAAGGCGATCGCGGGGCGCATTGGCGTGCCGCTGGAGCTGGAGGACTGGACGCGCATTGGCCGCGATACGCCGACCATCGTCGATCTGATGCCGTCGGGGCGCTTCCTGATGGAGGAGTTCTATTACGCGGGCGGGCTGCCCGCCGTGCTGCGGCGCCTGGGCGAAGCCGGGCTCATTCCGCATCCGGACGCGCTGACCGTCAACGGCAAGTCCCTGTGGGACAACGTCAAGACCGCGCCGATCACCAATGACGAAGTCATCCGCACGCTGGATCATCCGTTGATCGCCGACGGTGGCATCCGCGTATTGCGCGGCAATCTCGCGCCGCGCGGCGCGGTGCTGAAGCCGTCCGCCGCCACGCCTGAACTGCTGAAGCATCGCGGCCGCGCTGTGGTGTTCGAGGATCTGGAGCACTACAAGGAACGCATCGTCGATGAATCGCTCGATGTCGACAAGGACTCCGTGCTCGTGCTGAAGAACTGCGGTCCGAAGGGTTATCCGGGCATGGCCGAAGTGGGCAACATGGGCTTGCCGCCGAAGCTTCTGCGCCAGGGCATCAAGGACATGGTGCGCATCTCCGACGCCCGCATGAGCGGCACGGCCTACGGCACGGTGGTGCTGCACGTGGCGCCCGAAGCGGCGGCGGGCGGGCCGCTGGCAGCGGTGCGCGACGGCGACTGGATCGAACTCGACTGCGACGCCGGCACGCTGCATCTGGACATCGGTGAAGAGGAACTGGCGCGCCGCATGAGCGACCGGCAGCCGCCGCGTATGCATGGCGAAGGCGGTTATCAGCGCTTGTATGTGGATCACGTGCTGCAGGCGGACGAGGGTTGCGACCTCGACTTTCTCGTCGGCATGCGCGGCGCGGCGGTGCCGAGACATTCGCACTGAGTGCGCTCAATGAACTTCCAATGAGGACGCCAGCATGAGCCGTCACGCCAACCCGCGCTATCGCGGCATCTTTCCGGTCGTGCCGACGACCTTCACCGACAGCGGCGAACTGGATCTGGAGAGCCAGAAGCGTGCGGTGGATTTCATGATCGACGCGGGCTCGGATGGTCTCGCGATCCTCGCCAACTTCTCCGAGCAGTTCTCGCTGGCCGACGACGAGCGCGACATCCTTACGCGCACGATCCTCGACCATGTGGCGGGACGCGTGCCGGTGATCGTCACCACGTCGCACTACGGCACGCGCGTGTGCGTGGAGCGCAGCCGCCGCGCGCAAGAGCTTGGCGCCGCGATGATCATGGCCATGCCGCCGTATCATGGCGCGACCTTCCGCGTCCCCGAGAGCGCCATCTACGCGTTCTATGCGCGCCTTTCGGATGCGCTGACGATCCCCGTGATGATCCAGGATGCGCCCGCCGCCGGCACGCCTCTATCGGCGGCGTTCCTGGCACGCATGGCGCGCGAGATCGAGCAGGTGTCGTACTTCAAGATCGAAACGCCGGGCGCGGCGAACAAGCTGCGCGAGCTGATCAGCCTCGGCGGCGAAGCCATCGAAGGCCCTTGGGACGGTGAAGAAGCCATCACGCTGCTTGCCGATCTGAACGCGGGCGCGACCGGATCGATGACGGGCGGCGGTTTCGCGGACGGCATCCGGCCGATCATCGAGGCGCATCGCGAGGGACGTATCGACGACGCTTTCGATCTCTATCAGCGCTGGCTGCCGCTCATCAATCACGAGAACCGTCAGGCCGGCTTGCTGGCGACCAAGGCGCTGATGAAGGAAGGCGGCGTGATTGCGTGCGATGCGCCGCGTCATCCGCTGCCTGCGATGGGACGCGAAACGCGCGACGAACTCATCGCCATCGCGCGCCGTCTCGATCCGCTGGTGTTGCGCTGGGCCCGCTAGGGTATCGTGACGCCTTCATCAAAGGAGACAGGACATGGAAGGAGTCGTTCGGTTGGGCGTAGTGGGCATCGGCAAGATCGCGCGCGATCAGCATTTGCCTGCCATCGCTGCCCAGCCAGGATTCGAACTCGTCGCGTGCGCGAGCCGTCATGCGAGCGTGGACGGGGTGCGCAACTATCGGGATATCGGCGAGTTGCTGGCTGCAGAGCCAGAGATGGAAGCGGTGTCGCTGTGCGCGCCGCCGCAAGTGCGCTATGAGCAGGCGCGCGCCGCGCTCGAAGCCGGCAAGCATGTGATGCTGGAGAAGCCGCCGGGCGCGAGCGTGAGCGAGGTCGAGGCCTTGCATGAGATTGCCCGGGGGCGTGGCCGCACCTTGTTCGCGACGTGGCATTCACGCGCGGCGCCCGCAGTGGAACCGGCGCGTGCATGGCTCGCTTCGCGCGAAGCCGGAGCGCTCCGTTCAGTGGAAGTGCGCTGGAAAGAGGATGTGCGGCGCTGGCATCCGGGGCAGGAGTGGATCTGGGAGCCGGGCGGACTCGGCGTCTTCGATCCCGGCATCAACGCGCTGTCCATCGTGACCCGGATCCTGCCGCATGAGGTCGCATTGCGCGGGGCGACGCTGACCACGCCCGCCGATACCGCCACGCCCATCGCCGCCGAACTCGATTGCGTCGCGAGCAATGGCGCGCCGGTGCGCGCGGTGTTCGACTGGCGTCATGGGCCGGTCGAAGAGTGGGACATCGATATCGAAACGGAGGGCGGCCGTCTGTCGCTGCGTGAGGGCGGCAAACGGATTGCCATCGCGGGCAAGGAGATCGAGGTGGGACCGGAGCGCGAATATCCCGCGCTGTACGAGCGCTTTCACGAACTCATCGCGACGAATACGAGCGACGTGGACGTGCGCCCGTTGCGTCTCGTCGCCGATGCGTTCCTGAATGGGCGCATCGTCGGCACCGAAGCCTTTGGGCGTTCATGACGCCCGATAAGGCGCGCTCCGCGACGCATTGACCGCGCACACATCGCCCTCCGGCGCAGCGCGCACATTCGCGTGCCGCGCTACGAGCGGAATGCGTCGCGGCTGGCCCGGCGCGAGGTGAAACCAGTCGGTGCGCGCGCGATAGTCCGGGTCATCGACATGCACCCAGCGCGCCAGCTGCGCGGTTTCAATCACGAGACTCCAGCCATCCCCGTCTTTCTCCACGCTCGCCTTGAGGCCGATGTCGCGCCGCTCGCCGATGGAAGGATCCGGGAAATGGAAGGCTTCGGACAAGGTCTCGCCGGTGTCGGCATCGCGCAGGATCACGTGCGTGACATCATGCGCACGCGGGCCGAAGCGATACGCATAGGCGCTGTCGAAGAAGGCGCCAATCAGCCGGTTCGATGAAATGCGCTGCACGCTGCGCGCTTTCAGCACGACATCGCACGCGCCGCCCGCAACCTTGACCGACCCTTCACGCAGACACGCCAGTTCCACACGCCCGCGAATCTCGTGCGCCGTTTCATTGACGAGATGCACGTCGAGGCCTTCGAGCCCTTCGTCGAGCAGCAGGGCCTGCACGGGTTGCAGCACGCGCGCGAGGCCATGCAGCGCGCTCTTGGGCGCACCGAGCACGTCGATGACGCCCCAGCCCGCGCCCGGTCTCACATCGAGCAGGTTCCAGACGATGCCGCCCGCGCAGGTCGAGCCTTGCCTGCGCCACTCGGAGAACACGGCGCCGATCACATCGGCGACCACTGCACGCGACAACTCCAGATAGCGCTCGGGATTCTCGTAGCGCAAGCGCGGCACGTCCTGCCGATAGAGCGACTGCATGTAGTACTCGCGCACATCGTCGAAGTCCCAGGCGGAGCCCGGATCGCGCGGCACGCCCGCTTTCCAGCGCGGTTCGTGCGCGCGCGGATTCGGCAGCGCGCGCAATGCGACATCGTCGGGCACGTTGGCGAACGCGAGACACTCCGAGGCGAAGCGGACCTGGGCGCGGCGAATGTCGTCGAACGAGCGCTGATACGCGGGCACGCCGTAGTAATGCGTGATGCCGCCGCGCGTGCCGAAGGGCATCGACTCGGTATCGCCGGGCGCGGCGCTCGGCGAGTTCACGACATAGGCGACATCGGGCCGCTCGGTGGCAATCGCCTCGGGCAGCCACTCGGTGAACAGGCGTTGCTGATAGGCGTCGAAGGGCAGGCCGAGCATCGCGGCCTGCTGATGCACCTCGCTTCCACCGCACAGCACGGCCAGCGCAGCAAAACGCCGCGTGCGTGCGAGGAACTGGCGGGCTTCACGCTGCACGCTCAGGCGAAAGGTTTCGTCATCGGGATAGTCGAAGTTGGCGAACGCGAAGTCCTGCCAGACGAGCACGCCGTAACGGTCCGCGAGTTCATAGAACGCGTCCGACTCGTACAGCGTGATGCCGCTGACGCGAATCATGTTGAGACCCGCGTCGCGAACCATCGCGAAGAGGGCTTCGAGCTTCTCGTACGGCGCATCGAGCGCGACGATATCCGCCGAGGTCCAGCACGCGCCGCGCGCGAACACGGGCACGCCGTTCACGACCGGCTGAAAGCCCTGGCCGTCCGCGCCGCGATCGATATGCATCGTGCGAAAGCCGATCTCGCCCAGCGCGATGTCGCCGAGCTTGACCGCGTAGCGGAAGGGCTCGCCGTGCGTATGCGGATACCACAGGCGCACGTTCGGTATCTGCACGCGGCCGGTCAATGTATGCGCGTCCTGCCATTGCATGGCAGCATGTTCGTCGCCGCATTCGAGCCGCACCGGCGCGGCCTCCTGCGCATGAAAGAAGCGCACGGTGACATCGAGCACGCCGTCAGTGCCTTCCACGCGGGAGCGCATGTCGATCGACTCGATGCAGCCCTGCGCTTCTCCAATCAGTTCGACTGCGCGCCACGGTCCAGCCGGCTGGATCGTCGGACACCAGCCGGCCATGTGACCGAGCAGCGTCGTACGCACGTTGCGTAGCGTGGCCGGTTGCGCGAGCTTCGGACGCCAGCGCGCACGGCCCCGTTTCGCGGCGAGCGCGGGTGCGATGGAGCGGAAGCACAGGTGCAGCACGTGCTCACCGCTCAGCTCAATGTCGAGATCATGCGCGATGAACATCGAATCCGAGTCGAGCAGCTTGTCGTCGTCGAGCCAGACTTCGGTGATGGTCGCAAGTCCATTGAAGCGCAAGCGGCGCTTGCCGTGGCCGCTGAGCTCGAGACGATACCAATGATCCGCATGCGCAAACGGCTGCGCCAGCGCTTCGTCTTTCACGCCGGTTGCGCGCAATGCCGAAGCCACCGTGCCCGGCACTTGCGCATCGATCCAGTGGGTCAGCGTGTCGAGCGAAGCCGGCGTCGCGCAGGCACCCGCAGGCGTGCTCGCGCATTGCCAGCCGTCGGCGAGGCGTCGCGGCGCGTGCGCGAGCGAGACGTGCATGACTCTTCCTCGTGAATGGAATAAGAGAACAATGAAGAAGCCGCGTCATCACGACGCAGCTTCGGTCTTTAGAGAAAGCGCGCGGCGAGCGGCTCGATGACCTTGTCGTAGGAAGTCTGCATCGATTCGAGGCAGTCTTCGCAGAGGTCGGTGCGCGAGCGCATGCGGGCGCGCGCAAGACGGAACTGCATGACCATCGCTTCGCTTGCAATTGCTTGAGCGCTTGCCTGGATCTCGCCCGGCACGTCCACACCCTGTGCATTCAGCCAGCCGAGATACTTCGACAGCAACTCGAAGTTCGAACCGATCTGACGCATCATGTTGAAGGTGTAGAGGTGGTAATACGCCGGGTCGCGTTCGAGCATCGTACGCATGTGCTCGGGGAACGCCGCACGCCATTGCGCCACCGGATTCGACGCAGGCCGGTCCAGCAGACGCAGCTTGAGCAATTCCACCGAACGCTGCACGAGCGCCTCGCCTTGCAGCGGATCGCGCGCGCGCTTCACGAACTCGACGTACGGGAACAGCGCCTGGACGTCGCTCGCGAGATCGGGCGTCAAACGGAAGACACCGTCATAGTCCTCGCCGGACAGCGAGAAATAGCCCGCGTTGTGAAAGTACGTGATGCGCTTCGCTTGCGCATCGATGGCGTCGATGGCGATGGTCGTCTTCGTATGCGTCTGCCGGTACGCGGTGGCGCGCGTATCCGGCAGCCAGTACGAATCCATCTCCGCGACCACCATCCGGCCGCGCTTCGTCTGCTCGATCACGTGCGCCTCGACCGTGTCGTAGATCGCGAGCTCCTGGGCCTGAAGCCCGTAGAGCCGCGCGATATCGTCGAGCGAGAACTTCGGGAACGTGAACTGATCGCCCTCGAAGTCCTGCGTCACGGTGAAACTGAGCGCCGCGTGCGGATCGCAGCCATAGTGATGCAGCAGCTCGATCCACAAGTCGACGTAGCAGTTCGTCTCCAGCCACACGCGCTCGTCGCGATGCAGCGCGTGCTGGCGATATTCGCCAGGCGCGGGCGCGGACGTATCCGTCACGGCATCAGCCGGCGAGCGTGCGTTCATGCCCGGTTACCCAGTTTGTCGAGACCCTGGGCGATGAGCGCGGCCTTGTCGCCCCACAGCAGCTGGCGCACCTGCTCCGGCCATGCGTTGACGTCGAGGCCGTGATGGCGGAACAGCGCAAGCGTCGTGCGTTCCATGCCGAAGCCCACGCAGGCCGTGTGCGCGACCTGCTCGTCGGCCTGGCTGATGTGCCACAGCTCGCCGAAGTGGTCCTGGTGATAGTTGAACGACAGGCACGCGGTGGGACGGTCGGGCGTGGCGACGGGCACCAGCAATTCGAACTTGAGTTGCTGTTCGCGCTGGCTGTCCGCGACGATCTTGCCGCCCCGGCCGAAGAACGGGTCGTTGGCGAGATCGATCTCGTACGGCAGGCCCAGCAATTCGATCAGCAGCGAGCCGCGCTCGATCCACTTCTGGCGGAACGCCATCACCTGTTCGGGGCTGCCCACGCGGATGTATTCGCGCATGCGGAACATCTGCATGCGGCCCGGATCGATGGACGGCTCGTGACGGAAGCAGTACGAGAACGCGTCGAAGATCGCGCCGTCGGCGGCGAGCTTGCCGCGCTTCGCGACCAGCGGATAAATCGGATAGCATGCGGCCGGCGTGAGCACCAGACGCGTGGGCTTCTGCTGGTCCATCCAGTCGTCGGAGCGCTCTTCTTCTTCGCCGACATGCACGATCTTGTCCAGCGCTTCGAGCAGGCGATGATGCCCGCGATCGTTGCCCTGGAACGAATGGATCGTGCCGGCGAGGTTCGGGAAGCTCTTCAGGTACTCGCTGTCTTCGAAGTCACGGCGGCGCATGGCCGGCGGGAAGCGCAGCACTTCGGCGTGCTGGTCGGCGCCGAGCAGCGTGATCGCCTGGTTCAGGCGTTCGACGATGTCCTCGAACACTTCGCTGCGGCCATAGAGGCCGTCTTCGCCGGTATCGATCAGGATCCCGGCTTCCATCAAACGATCCCGCAAGGTCAGGTCCGATTTGTCGTACGGTGCCTGTGTCTCTTGTGTTTGAGCTTGTGCTTCGGCCTGCATCATGGCGGCCTGTTCTGTCGGCATGTTCATAGCGTCAAAGGGTTCCCGTTGCGGCGCGCTGCGCAAGCAGCAGGTTCGCCGTGTTCAATTCAATGCGGTCGTTGCTGATCATCAGGGGCGCCGAGTGCAGATCGCGCAGATGGCGTCCCACGCTGAACGGCGTGTCGTTCTTGTAGCCGGCCATGCCGCAGATCATCAGCGTCTCCTGCACCACGTGCAGCGCCGACTGCGAAATCGCCAGCTTGAGCATGTTGAGGTCCACGTTGATGCCGATCGACGCCGTGAGCGGCGCGTCGTCGTCATTGCCCTGCGTGGCCCGGCGGCGGATGGCGCGCTCGGCGCTCGCGGCCTCGACGTTGGCGAGCGACTCACGCAGACGCGACTGCATCATCTTGATGAGCGTGATGATCTGCGAGAGCCGCGCCGCCGACGGGGGCAGGGCGGGCTTGCCGCGCGCCTGGTTGCGGAAGAACTGATGCGCGCGGTTCGCCGCATCGCAGGCGATGCCGCACCATACGGCCGACCACAACGTGTGCGATACGGGCAGCATGCTTTCGTCGGCGATCTTCGAGAACGGCGCGGGCAGGATCTGCTCGGCGATGCCGCTTGCCGTGAGCCGATGGCCCTGGCTGCACGTACCGCGCATGCCGAGCGTGTCCCACGTGCCGCGCTGTTCGAGCGTGAGCGTCTCGCGCGGCGCTACGATCAAGACCTGATCCGAAGGCGGTGCATCCGGATGACGGCGCGCCGTCACGAGAATGCAGTCCGCGTAGGTGCCGTACGAAATGGTCGGCGCCATCTTTTCGATCTGGAACGCGTTGTCGACGAGATCGACCGCGCATGCGCTCGTCCGCATGTTGCCGCCGATGTTCTCTTCGGACGTTGCCGACGCGAGCAGCAGTTGCTCGTTCACCATGCGCGCGAGGAACGCGCGCTGCCAGGCCACGTTCGCGCCATGATCGACGATGCACACGACCTGGCTCTGGTGCATGGCATAGATCATCGCGGACGAGGCGCAGCCCTGGGCGAGGGCTTCGCACAGGCGGGCCACGCCGGTCAGCGAGAGCCCGTCGCCGCCGTGTTCTGTCGGCACCATCGCGGAGAAGAGACGCTCCTCGCGCATCGCAGCGACCGCTTCCGCAGGAAAGCGCGCTTCACGATCCACTGCATCGGCGTGCCGGGCCGCTACCGCGGCGACACGCTTTGCAGCATCGATCAACGCGCTTTCGCTACGTGCGTTCATGCTCTGTGCCAGTTGCGCCGCCTCGAGCTCCTGAGCGGGCGCGTTCATGCGTCCGCCTGCGAGCGGCGCAACTCCTCGACGGCGGCGGCGAGCGAATCGACGCTCGAAAAGAGCCGGCGCGTGAGCATGTGATCGGGGATCTCGATGCCGAACTCGTCTTCTATCGCGAGCATCACGTGAACCGTGGCGAGCGATGAGAGACCGGCGGCGTAAAGGTCGTCGCTGTCGGAGAGCGTGTCGATAGGCACGTCGAGCCGAGCGGACTCGGCGAGGATGCGGCGCAATTCAGTTTTCATTGTCTGTGTTTTCCCTTGTACCCGGCCAACGGTGCATTAAATCCGGACGGCGACGTAGCGTGGTGGTCGAATGTCGCCTTCGCTCCGGGGCGAAGTCGGGGTGGTGTTGTTCACTTTCGTGAAGACGATTTCACGAGAGCCCTCGCACTCACCTTCTTGTTTGTTGTTTGATCGTATTTAACGAATTACGAGGCCAGGGCGTCCGTGCGATGCCGCACGGTGGGCCTTCAAGAGCAACAGCGTGTTATGTGCGATATCCGGCACGGAGCGATTTGCACGGATCCTTCAGACTGGCCACTGCCATGCTTCAGGTAAGTCCTGCAGCTTTCACAGACATGCGCCTTGCAAAAACTATGCGAGACTGCAAGCCATTTGAAAACATGATCCACGGGGTAAGGTAATTGGTACTGTTCTCCTTTTTGCTGGGCTTCGTCGCGCTATTTGTCGTGTGGAAGAAACACCGCGTGGCCATCCTGCTGGCGGCATGCGCCTTTTTCTGGCTGGTTGGAAGCTGGCTGGCCGGACCGTTGATGCGGCTGGCAAACGACGGGCATGCCGTCATGAACGAACCGCGTCTGGGCCCGCGCACGGTCATCATCGTGCTAGGCGGCGGGACAGACTACGACAGCAATCGGCAGTTGATTCCGAAAGGCGACAGCATCACACGCGTAGATCTGGGCGCATCGCTGTACCGGCGCTGCCGCGCACTCGAAACGGACTGTCTCGTGATCGTGAGCGGCGGCAACCCGCAGCGTCACGAGCAAAGCGAAGCGGATGTCATCGGACCTTTGCTGCTTGAACGGGGCGTCGACAGCCGCGACCTGATCCTCGACAACACGAGTCTCGACACTTACGCCAACGCGCGCAATACGGAGAAAATCCTACGGTCGCGGCGATACGACACGTCGATTCTCGTGACGTCATCGCTGCACATGCAGCGCGCGCTGCTGGCTTTTCAGGTATTCGGCATCGATCCGCAGCCCGGCGTGGCCTTCATACGGAATCCCAAGTCATGGTGGGTGCCGCATCCTGAAGGATGGATCGATTCGAACTTCGCGCTGCACGAGCTGATCGGCATCATGCGCTTTCACGTGTGGCACTGGATCGGGCTGTATCCGGGATTGCAGCCCGGCGCTCAGCGTTGAAGTGCTTCTTTCAGATAGCGCGCGGTGCGGCTTTCGGCGTGCTTCGCGACCGCGTCGGGAACGCCCGTCATGACCACATTGCCGCCGTCCTCGCCCGCACCCGGACCCATGTCGATGACCCAGTCGGAATGCGCGGCCACGCGCATGTCATGTTCGACGACGACGACCGTGTTGCCCGCATCGACCAGGCCTTGCAGCTGGCGCATCAGGCGGTCGACGTCGGCGGGATGCAGGCCGGTGGTGGGTTCGTCGAGGATGTAGAGCGTGTCGCCGCGATGGGCGCGCTGCAATTCCGTGGCGAGCTTGATGCGTTGCGCTTCGCCTCCCGATAGTGCAGTGGCGGGCTGACCGAGGCGCAGATAACCGAGTCCGATGTCGCGCAGCACCGCAAGGGCCCGCATGATGCCCGGTTCATCGGCGAAGAACGCGCAAGCGGCATCGACGCTCATGTCCAGCACTTGCGCGATGTTCTTGCCGTGCCATTCGATCTCCAGCGTCTGCGGGTTATAGCGTGAACCGTGACAGGTCGAGCATGACGTGTAGACGCTCGGGAGAAACAGAAGCTCGACACTGACGAAGCCCTCGCCTTCGCATGTGGGGCAGCGTCCCTGGGCGACGTTGAAGGAGAAGCGGCCCGCGCCGTAGCGGCGCTTGCGCGCGCTCGGGGTGTCCGCAAAGAGCTTGCGGACGTGATCGAACAGGCCGGTATAGGTCGCGAGATTCGAACGCGGCGTGCGGCCGATGGGCTTTTGATCGACGCGCACGAGACGCCGGATCGTCTCCATGCCTTCAACGATGCTTCCGCCAGCAGGCGTGTCCGGTGCGGCGAGCAACGGGTCGGCTTCGTCTTCCGGGGTGTCGTCGAGGGCGCGTCCGAGGTGCTCGGCGACGAGCTCCGGCAATGCCTGGCTGACGAGGCTCGATTTGCCCGAGCCCGAGATGCCGGTGACCGTGGTGAAGGCGCCGAGCGGAAACGCGGCATCGACGCCATCGAGGTTATTGCGCTCGATGCCTTTGAGCTTGAGCCAGCCGCGCGGCCGGCGCGGTTCGCGTTCCACTGCACGATGGTGCGCGAACAGATGCTCGCGGGTCTGCGAGGCATCGACGGCTGCAAGGCCTTCAGGCGGGCCGCTGTACAGCACGTGACCGCCGCCTTCGCCCGCCGCCGGACCGACATCGACGAGCCAGTCGGCGCGGCGCATCGTGTTCAGATCGTGCTCGATGACGAACAGCGAATTGCCCGCGGCCTTGAGACGCTGCAACGCGACGAAGAGCGCCTCGTTGTCCGCGGGGTGAAGTCCCGCCGAGGGTTCGTCGAGCACATACACGACGCCAAACAGTTGCGATGCCAGTTGTGTGGCGAGCCGCAGCCGCTGCAACTCGCCGGACGAGAGCGTGGGCGTCGCACGGTCGAGCGACAGATAGCCGAGGCCGAGATCGATCAGTGTCCGCTGCCGCTCCCGCAGTTCGTCGGCGAGGCGTGCGGCAGCGGCACGCTTTTCGTCCGAGAGATTCGCGGTGCGGCGTATGTCGGGCGCCGCCTTGTGCGCCGAGCCGCCAGCAGCGACTCGCTGGGCGGTCGCCGCGTTGCGGGCGGCCTTGCCCAAGGTCTCGCCATGCGGCTGCGGCTGCGCGGACCAGTCGCCGCGCGCGATGGGCGCGAGCAGATCGGCGAGACGGTTCATCGGCAGATGCGCGAAGTCGGCGATGTCCAGTCCCGCGAACGTGACCAGGAGCGCTTCTTTCTTCAGCCGCTTGCCGTGACAAGAAGGGCAGTCGCTGCCCACCATGAAACGCGATACGCGCTTCTTCATCAGTGCGCTTTGCGTGTGCGCGAAGGTATGCAGGATGTAGCGGCGCGCGCCCGTGAAGGTGCCCTGATAGCTCGGCTCGGCGCCGCGCTTCAATGCCGCGCGGGTTTCCTTCGGCGTGAGGCCGGCATAGACCGGTGCGGTAGGCTGTTCTTCGGTGAAGAGGATCCAGTCGCGGTCCTTCTTCGGCAGATCGCGCCAGGGCGTGTCGACGTCATAGCCGAGCGTCACGAGGATGTCGCGCAGGTTCTGGCCATGCCAGGCGGGCGGCCATGCGGCGATGGCGCGCTCGCGAATGGTGAGGGAGTCGTCCGGCACCATCGACTTCTCCGTGACCTCGTACACGCGTCCGAGACCATGGCAAACGGGACACGCGCCCTGCACGGTGTTCGGCGAGAAATCCTCCGCGTAGAGCATGGGCTGCTTTGGCGGATAGCTGCCCGTACGTGAGTACAGCATGCGCACGAGGCTGGACAGCGTCGTCACGCTGCCCACCGAGGAACGCGCATTCGGCGCGCCGCGCTGCTGTTGTAGCGCGACAGCGGGCGGCAGGCCCTCGATCGAATCGACCTGCGGCACGCCGACCTGTTCGATGAGCCGCCGGGCGTACGGCGCGACCGATTCGAAGTAGCGGCGCTGTGCTTCCGCGTAAAGCGTACCGAATGCCAGTGACGATTTTCCGGAGCCCGAGACGCCGGTAAAGACCACGAGGGCGTCGCGAGGGACGTCGACGTCGACGTTTTTCAGGTTGTGCTCACGCGCGCCGCGAACGCGCACGAAACCTGCTCTGGACTTATCGGAGGCGTCGTTGCGCGTGGCGACAGGGCGGTTGGCTTTGCGGACATCCATGGCAAGAGTGGTGATGATTTCGAGGCAAACGCTGTGAACGCGGTGAAGGCGCGGATGGGGTGCATGCAGCATGCCATATGCCGGATGGCATTTTGCGTTATGCATGTTGAATGCAGAATGCGGGCGGGAATGTCACGCGTGGATGGCGTGAACGTCGTCGCTCGCTGGGAACGGTGATAACGCTGAACAGAGAGGCAACGGCATGAAACCAGAGACAAGCGGATTGAAGATCCTGCTCACGCTGACGGCAAGTCTGGCGATGGGCGTGTCGGGCGCCGTGATGGCGCAATCAGGCGGGAACGGCAATGGCGGATCGGGTGGCGGCAATGCGCACGGCGCGGCGACTTCCGGCCCCACGGCTGGCGGCGACAATACGTCCATGCCCGGCAGTACGCGCCCGGGCCCGCACTTCAAGCACAAGAAGAAGGCCAGGCCGGCGCCGTCCAACGCGCAGTGACGTGCCCGGTGGAGTACGGGTACGGTAAGCGTGCGTCCAGGCGAAATGATTCAGGCTGCTGCGACGCCTTCGATGTCGATGTCGTCGGTCCCGAGGCGCGAGAAGATGTCGCAGACGGCGCGCATCTCCGCCTCATCGCGAATGCTGACGATGACGCGCGTCACGCCGCACAGCGTGTCGGCGTCGCCGCCGTCCGCGCCGAAGGACGGCAGGATGTCGTCGCCGGTGATGTCGAGACCGAACGGGTACTCATGGGTATCGACGACGCCAAGATGTTCGCCGTGACCGGCGTATTCGGCTGAGATCCATTGGTTTTGCGCCGCCGCACTTTGCACCACCGAACTGTGAAAGTCCGCAAAGCCGGTCATGCTGGCCACGCGGACGCGGTCACCCGCGATGCCTTCCGCGCGGAGGTCCTCGAGTGCTTCGTCGAGCTTGCGGGAGCCGAAAAACGCTCCGGTTACTTCTCGCATCATTACTTGTCTCCTTGCTGCTGCCTCGGTGCCACGAATTCAGTATCGCCGTGAAGCGAGCGGTTGTGAACGCGGGTTCATACCGGTTGTCGCCCTGAGGGATCGGGAAAAGCGCGAGAGGCACAGGGCGCCACGCACATGGGCGCGGTCGCGCGACACACCGGACAAACCGCTATTCGGGCTCGCAAGGGCGCGAGGAGATGGCAAATCCAACGGATGCGGACCGGGATAGGCGAGCCTGACGACGAGACGAACGCACTGGCCGATTGTGGAAGGCAGACGCGGCCAAAACCCTGATTCACCTGTAGCGATCCGAGGTGCGTTCACTTCATGCGGTACATGAACTTTACGCCGCAGAGAGCCGATTATCAACGGTTTGATGCGGCCCTAAACGCTTGATGTGCAAGGTTTTTAGGGGCGATTTGTCGCAGGCGAGCTAGCGGTCACGATATTGGCATGCTGCATGATGCATACAAAAAACCGCGCGAGCGATCAGTCATCGTACAAGCTCTCTTGCGCCCTATAATGGGCGATCGAGCATATTCATGACCGGCCCATTTATGTCCCAAGCACTGTCGTCTGGCGCGCTGCGCCGCTCCCGCAATCTGACCGAGGAAGTCGTCGCTGAATTGTCAGAGCGCATCAGCAGCGGCGCACTTCAGCCCGGTGACAAGCTGCCAACTGAATCGGAGATCATGGCGCAGCTCGGCGTCAGCCGCACGGTCGTGCGTGAATCGATCTCGCGCTTGCAGGCCGCGCGTCTCGTGCAGACACGGCATGGCATCGGCACCTTCGTGCTGGAGGCGACCGATCACGACCGCTTCCAGATCGAGGCCGCGGGAGACCTCACCGTGCGCGACGTGATGGCGATTCTCGAACTGCGCATCAGCCTTGAAGCCGAAGCGGCCGGACTTGCCGCCATGCGTCGCACGGACGAAAATCTTGCGCAGATGCGTCGCGCGCTCGACGAGTTCGAACGACTGATCGAAGCGGGCGAGAGCAGTGCGGTCACCGCTGATGTCGCCTTCCATCTCGAACTTGCAAAGGCCACGGGCAACCGGTATTTCCACAGCATCCTGAGCCAGCTCGGCAACACCATCATTCCGCGCACACGGGTCAACTCCGCGGCGCTCGCTCATCACGATCCCGGCAGCTATCTCGATCGCGTGAATCGCGAGCATGAAGATATCTTCGATGCCATCGAGCGTCGCGATCCCGAAGCCGCGCGCGCCGCGATGCGCATGCATCTGTCGAACAGCCGCGAACGTCTGCGTCGCGCGCACGAGGCTTCGGGCAAGGCACACGAGGCCTGAGCTGCCCGCATGCAAGCCGGAACCGGGGCAACATCCCGCCCGGGCTCTTTACCATGGCATGCCGCAAACGGCTCGACGTTTCACACACCTGCGCGCTACGCCTCGTCAAGCATGACCGAGAGCGTGCCGGCTTCGCTCTGCACGCCCGCATCAAGATCGATCTCGTGCGGCGCCATCTTTGCAATGGCCCGCAGCAGGCGTGGCGAGAAGCCCGCGCCGAAACGTGCGAGGGCGTCGTTGCGCGTGGCTTCGTCGGCATGCGAGAGCGCGCGCAGTTCACTCAACGGCAAGCCCACGAACAGATCGATTGCGTAAGGCGGCGCATCGGCGTCGGCATCGGTTTGCGGCGAACCCGGCGCACGTATGCGCAAGCCGGGCTGCAGATGCGACGCCAGTTCCGCGCTCACCCGATAAGGCGCTTCGGCCTCCAGCGCGCCACGTGCCTCGCTGATCAGAAAAGGGGCGACGTCCTGGAGACGCGCCAGTTCTTCGTCGGACAGCAACATGGATGTTCTCCCTGCGGATTCGGGTCACGTTATCACGGCGCGCAGCACGTGTCGGTCCAGCGTGCGTTCACGACAGCGTCATTCGCGATGTTCCGCGATGCAGGCGGCAATCGCTTCGGTCACGGCATCCGCGGCATCGCGATGCGGTGAGTGACCGCACTGCGACAACTTGACGAGCTGCGCGTGCGGCACGGCTTCCTGAATCCTGTCGAGTTGCAGCATCGATGCATATTCGTCATCGTGTCCCTGAATGGCGAGCAGCGGCTGTCGTATCGCGGCGATCTCGGCGGTGATGTCCCAATGCAGGAACTCGGGATTGAGCCATGCGTCGTTCCAGCCGTAAAAGGCGGAATCCACGTCATCGTGATAGGCGCTCAGCCTGTCTCGCAGCGCACTCGTCTCGTAGACCACGCGTGTTTCCCTGATCGCCTGCACCGTCATCGGTTCCACGAACGCATGCGGCGCCATGATCGCGGCGCCCGCCAGGGCATCGGGAAATGCGCTGGCATAGAGCAGGGCGATCGTGCCGCCGTCGCTATGACCGACGAGCCACATGCGCGCACGTTCCGTGGAATCGATGCGCAATGCGTCGAGCAAGGCGGGCAACACGATCTGCGCCTGCTGATGCAGGAAGCTCACCGGCCAGGTTTCTCCAGGGCGGCGCGCAGTCGAGCGTCCATAGCCCGGACGCGAAAAGACCAGCCCGCGACATTGCAGCCGGTCACACAGCTCTTGTGGCCAACGCTTCCATAACTTTACCGAGCCCAGTCCCTCATGCAGGAACACGATGATGGGCGCGTCGTCGCGTTCGGCATTGAGCCACTCGTATTCGACACGTACGGGATACGCGCCGCCGTTCAAATCGGCAAAAGAAACAGACTGACCTGTCTGAAATGTCATGTTCGAAGATCGACAAGATAACAGCACAAAGATTAACAGACGCCGTCGGGCGGTTATGCGAACCTCCTTTGCGAGCATGCATCGGAAGAGTGCATACAAGGTAATGAATAAAGCTATTGAATCGCAAGCGCCACACGAAAAACCGGGATATCAGTCCATTTGATTTTTTTCTCTGGACTCGCCTGAACTTTTTCTGCGAAAGTCATTCGTAAGAATGCACGCAATGCTGCGTTAAACATTGGCCCTATTTTTGAACGTCGCTTATGGAGAGTGCTGGATGAAACGACCTAAACGAATGTTGCTGGAGAACATTGCCTGGGCGCGTGAAACCGCGCATGCCGATGCGGACTTCTTTCCTCGCCTGGCGCAAGGTCAGAGCCCTCGCGTGCTGTGGATCGGTTGCTCCGACAGCCGTGTGCCGGCCGAGACGGTCACGAATTCCGATCCCGGCGATCTCTTCGTTCATCGCAACATCGCCAATCTGTTCTGTCCATCCGACGACAATACGTTGAGCGTGCTGGAATATGCCGTGCGCGTGCTGAAGGTCGATCACGTCATTGTTTGCGGCCATTACGGCTGCGGCGGTGTGCGTGCGTCGCTGCTGCCGTTGTCGAACGACCTGCCGCATGTCAATCGCCGCATTGCGCCGCTATGCGCACTGGGCGAAACGCATCGCGACCATCTCGCGACCTTTGCGGACCTCGATAGCCGCGCCAACCGGCTTGCCGAACTGAGCGTGTTCGAACAGGTGCGTCTGCTGCGCGAGAACGCGATCATTCGTGAACGCGAGACCCCTCCGCTCGTGCATGGTTGGATCTTCGGTCTGCATGACGGACATCTCAAGGTGCTCGCCTCAGGTTATGAAAACGAATCCGGTCATCAAGGCGGCGGACAAGTAGGCGCTGCTCTGCTCGAAACAGTCTAGGCACTCAATTCAGCCGTTGCATCTTATGCGATGTCGCGAAAGCGACGCTCGCAGGGATTCACTCGCGCAAACGGAATGACACATGAAAGCAGCTAATCGTTTCGCCAATCTGCCACGCGATTTATTCGCGGGCATTGTCGTGTTTCTCGTCGCATTGCCATTATGTCTCGGCATTGCCAATGCCTCGGGTGTCGAGCCCATTGCCGGCTTGATGGCGGGCATCATCGGCGGCCTCGTCGTGGCCTTGCTGAGCGGCTCGCAATTGAGCGTCAGCGGCCCGGCGGCAGGATTGATCGTGATCGTGGTCGGCGGGATCGCGGGACTGGGCAGCTTCTCCGCATTCCTGCTCGCGGTGCTGCTGGCGGGCGTGATCCAGTTCGGCTTCGGCATGCTTCGGGCGGGACGCTTCGCCGCCTATGTGCCTTCGTCGGTCATCAAGGGCATGCTGGCGGCCATCGGCCTGCTGTTGATCATCAAGCAGATCCCGCTGGCCGCAGGCTTCGCGAACGATGGTGTCCACGTGCCGGCCGGTGAAGGCCTGTTGTCCACGTCCTATGGGCACATATCGGTCGCGGCCTGTTTCATCGCGCTGGTCTCCCTCGGCATGCTCGCAGCGTGGGAAACCGCCGCGCTGCGCCGCTTCGCGCTCGTGCGGCTGGTGCCGGGTCCGCTTGCGGTCGTCGCCTTCGGTGTGGGCGCCACGCTGCTGATCGAGCGCCTGGCGCCGGGCTTCTCGCCGCCCGAGCAGTATCGCGTGGCATTGCCTTCGCTCGAATCGTTCACGGCCTTGACGAAGGCGCTCGAACTGCCCGACTTCACTCAACTGTTCAATCCCGGGGTCTGGCGGCTTGCGGTGACGCTCGCGATCGTCGCGAGTCTCGAGACGCTGCTCAGCCTCGAAGCGGTCGAGCAGATCGATCCGCGGAAGCGCACCGCCAATCCGGATCGTGAACTGAAGGCGCAGGGCATCGGCAACATGCTGGCCGGCGCTGTCGGCGCGCTGCCGATCACCTCCGTGATCGTGCGCAGCTCGGCAAACGTGACGGCGGGCGCGCAGAGCCGCTGGTCGGCGTTCATGCACGGCGTGTTGCTGCTCGTGAGCGTGTTCGGCCTGACGAGTGTGATCAACCTGATTCCGCTCTCGTGTCTTGCCGCCATTCTGATCTTCACGGGACTGAAGCTCGCCAAGCCTTCGCTCTTCGCGTCCGTGGCCAAGGAAGGCTTCGAACGCTTCGCGCCGTTCATCGCGACCATCGCGGGCGTGCTGCTTACCGACCTGTTGATCGGCATCGTCATCGGCATTGCATGCAGTCTGTTTCTCGCCGTGCGTGCCAACCTGCGCCGCCCGATCACGATGGCGCAGCACGACGACCACTACCTTCTGTCGTTCCGCAAGGACGTGTCGTTTCTCTGCAAGGTGACGCTCAAGCGTCAACTCGCGGCGATCCCGGACGGGGCCGTTGTGATTCTCGATGCATCGAGAGCCGACTATGTGGATCCGGACGTGCGTGAAGAGATCGACAAGTTCGTGGCCGCCGCGCCTGCGCGCAACATGCACGTTGAATGCCGGAACATGCCGCGTGTGGAGGAGGAAACGTTCACACCGGTCCGGAGTCGCTGGTTCGGTGCGGCGAGACCGCGTACCGCATCGGAATAGCGCTCGAAGCACGTCTTGCGCCGCGCATCGCGCAAGACGTGCCCGATAACTTCATTCGGTCACGATGGACATCGAGAAGCCGTCCCATCCCTTGCTTCCCACTGTCTGGATGGCCGTGGAGTCGAGGCGGGGATGACTGGCGAGCATGTCGAAGAAGGTGCGCACGCCGGTCACGTCGGGGTCGTCGCTGTGGGTTTCCAGCACCCGTCCACGACGAATCACGTTGTCCGCGACAATCAGCGTTCCCGGACGGCTGAGGCGCAGGACGAGATCGAGATAAGCCGGATAACTTTTCTTGTCGGCGTCGAGAAAGATGAAATCGAACGGCGGAATGCCGTCGCGCACAAAGGACCGCAGCGTGTGCACCGCATCGCCGACGATCACCGACGCCACGCTCGACAGTCCCGCCCGCGCCAGGTTGCCACGCGCCACGTCTGCGTGCGCTTCGACGGCTTCGAGTGTCAGCAGCGTGCCCTCCGAAGGCAGTGCGCGCGCGAGCCATATCGTGCTGTAGCCGCCCAGCGTGCCGAGTTCGAGAATGCGCCGCGCGCCGCGCAGCTTCGCCAGCATGTGCAGCATCTTGCCCTGGTTCGGCGCGACGTTGATGGCGGGCAGTCCTGCGTTCACGCTGTCGCGCAGCGCGGCTTCGAGCACTTCGTCCGGCGCCTGGGTTCGTTCGCAAAGGTATTCGTCCATTGCGATCCACTGCTGTTCGTTCATGCCAACTCCTCGTTATTCACTGGGATGTCCTGCGGTTCACGTAATCGCGGACTGTCACCCTACACCACCGCAAGCACGCGCCGCAAAAGCCGCTGCCCCGATAAATAATTCAGATTGCACCTCGAGCTTGTCATGCGCGTGACATGGCGGCCGCTTGTGCATCGCGACGCATGGCGTGGTCCAGTTGATCGACGGTGAGGCGCAGCGCGTCGATCATCGCGCGTGCGGCCGGCGAGGGTGAGCCGCCCGCGCGCAGCGTGAGTCCGATGTCGCGCCGGGTGTTCTGCATCGCGATGTCGAGTACGGCGAGTTGCCCCGATTCGCGCTCGTAATGCAATTGCTGCGCGGAGACTGCCGCGAGCATGTCGGTATGAAGCAGCAGGCCGCGGATCACCGCGAGGTCCGCGGTTTCGACGGTGGGCATTGGCGGCTTGAGCTTGCCGCGCTTGAACTGTGCTTCGAACATGCCGCGTGCGGGAGCCTGATTGCGCGGCAGGATCCATTGCGCGGTGGTGAGGTCGGCGAGCGCCAGGCCGCGCGCACCAGCAAGCGGATGCCCGCTGCGTGCGATCACGACGATATCCTCCGACATGAAGCGCTCGTTCACGAGTCCGCTCGATGCATCGTTCGGCCGCAGTGCGCCGAGCACGAAATCGATGTCCCCTGCGCGCAGTCCCGCCACGAGCGTTTCGTACGCGCTTTCATCGGTCACGATGCGCACGCCCGGATACTGCGCGGCCACGCGTGCGATCGCGCCTGGCAGGATGAGCGTACGACCGAGCGGCAGCGCGCCGACCGTCACCACGCCCTGAATGGTGCCGCGCAGGGCAGCGAGATCGTCGGGGATATGGCGCAGTTCGTTCAACGCGCGGCGCACGTGCAATACGAAGGTCTCGCCTTCGCTCGTCAGCAGCAGGCCGCGCGGGCTGCGATAGAAGAGTTGCATGCCCGCACCCGTTTCCATGATGCGGATGGCGCTGCTGACCGCAGGTTGGCTGAGTCCAAGGGTCTGCGCGGCGCTCGGCATGTGCCGGTGGCGCGCGAGGGCCGAGAACAGTTGCAGCCGCCGCGTGTTGAGCAGGAACGCCGGCAGCGTGCTGGCCGCCGCGGTCCTGCGGCGCGACTGCCGGGCCGCGCACCACTGCGCGAGTTCCTCCAGTTCCGCGAAGATGCGCTGACAGCGCAGCAGCACGGCGCGTCCCGCAGGCGTGGGCAACATGCCGGATGGCCGGCGTTCCAGCAGGGTTTCGCCGACGGCCGCCTCCAGTTCCTGCAACGAACGCGTGACCGCCGATTGCGCGCGGAACAGCGCGGCGGCGGCGCGCGTGGCGCTGCCGGTCTCGGCCACGAGGCGGAACGCGCGCAAATAGGCGAGGTTGAGAAGGTCGCGTGAGTCCATGAGTGTCCGGCATGCATGTGGATGCCATCAGTTTAATTTATCGCTCGGTGAAGCATTGGAAGCATGCACGCTCAGTCTTTCCTAACTCTGCACAGCCATCATGCCTTCATGCAAACAACGACGGTCACTCGAACAGCGTGCCGTCCAACGAACGGAGGCAACGCCATGTACCCGCATATTCTCGTCGCCGTGGGCCCCGGCTTCAGCGAAGCTGCCTTGTCGAAAGCTATCGAACTGGCGCGCGGCAATCATGCCCGCATCACGCTCCTGCACGTGATCGAATCCGCCCCGTGGTGGGCAGGCTGGTCGGTCGAGACGTTCTGCAACATGCCGGAGCTCGTCGATCAACTCGCGCTGGCGATTCGCGGCCACTGCGAAAAGATGCTGGCGCACGCGGGCATGGAGGCGGACTGGGAAACGCGCAGGCTTCCCGAGGACGGCCATAGCATCGGCGGTGTGATCGCTGTCGAAGCGAACCGGCTGGATGTCGATGTCATCGTGCTGGGTGCGGGCAGGTCGTCGTTCGGCGGCATCGGCATGCATCATGTGCGCAATATCGTGCGCCGCCGCACCGGCCGCAACGTGCTGATCGCGCATGCACCGGCCGCCGACACCTTGCAATGCGCATAGCGCGCTCAGACGTCGAGGATCCGGTAGCGTTGCAGAGCGTCGACCTGCGTCTGAAGATTGAGCAAGCGGTTGTCGCGGCATAGCGCCTGGGCCGCTTCGGCATCGCCCCGGCGCAAGGCTTCGATCACGCCGCGCAAGGTCTGCGCCTGAGAAGCATCCGGCGCGATCAGCCGCAGCGTCAGTTCGCGCACGCGGCGCACCTGATCCACGCATTCGCCGACGATCTGCATGAGTCGCGGATTGCCGCTCAACTCGACGAGCCGCGCATAGAACGCGTCATGCGCCGTCGCCCAGGCATCGCGGTCATCCTTGTCCAGCGCGCGATCCATGTCCATGCACGCTTTTTCTAGCGGCCTGAACTCCTTCACGCCGGGCTTGCGCGCGGCCACGGCGGCAGCCGCCGTGGCTTCGAGACTCGTCTGCACCTGGAAGACTTCCTCGAGGTCCGTCAGCGACACATTGCGCACGCGCATGCCGTGACGCGGAATGATCTGCACGAGCCGCTCGTTCTGCAAGCGGATCAGCGCCTCGCGCACCGGCGTGCGGCTGACCCCGAACCACTGCACCAGTTCCTGTTCCAGCATTTGGGTGCCGGGCCGCAGCGCGTTGCTGAGGATCTGCTCGCGCAGCGCGAGATAGACCGTGTCGGTGGATTTCTCGCGTGGCTTGCTGATTGCTTCAACGGGTCGGGCAGGAGCCATGCTGGGCTTTCCGATAACGTTGCCGTCGATGCACGGAGGACAGGTCGGCCCGCTGATCCATCGGGCGACGGGCTGTCTTCATTATAAGAAAAGAAATTCGCCGCATTGTTTAATGTCTGCATTGAACAATCTGGCGCCGGGAATCATGCGGACAAAAAAGAGCCGCCCCCGAAGGGGCGGCTGAAACGGACTTGCGCGCGGCCGCGCGATCGGGAGAGAGGCCGATCACACCTCAGACTACTTGCGGCAACGACAAGCCCCCGAGGCCGATTGCCGCCGAATGAGCCGGCGAGCGTGATGACGATGTGGAGTCGCGTGGAAAAGAATGTCGTCAAAAGATGCCTATTGCATGTCTTTCCCTCAGACGGTAACGTTTGCGCGCATTCTGCGTGATGCGGCGATGACGGCAAAGCAACGCTTCGTCATGCTGCCATCGCCGCATGCGATGGCCAGCGCCCCTAAAAAAACGTCGCGAACTGCTGGCCGAAACGAGGACATCGTTCATGCAGACGCTCGATCCACTCTCGCTGAGACTCTTCCTTGCCGTGGTCGAGTCCGGCACGATTGCCGCCGCCGCGCAGCGCGAACATATCGCGGCCGCTGCTGTCAGCCGTCGCATCAGCGAGATCGAATCGTCTATCGGCGTGCGCTTGTTGCGCCGCACGAACAAGGGCGTCGTGGCTACCGAGGCCGGCGAGCGGCTCAGGACGCTCGCGCATCGTGCACTGCATCAGATCGACGATATTGTCGTGCAGATGCGCGAATACTCGGGCGGCACGAGCGGCGTCGTGCGCATCGTGGCGAATGTCTCGTCGATCGTGCAGTTCCTGCCGCGCGATCTTCAATCGTTCGCGGTGCTTCATCCGCATGTGCGCATCGAGCTCGACGAGAAACCGAGCGCGCAGGTCGTGCGTGCCGTGGCCGGCAATGCGGCCGACATTGGTATCTTCACGTCCCTGCCGCATGGTTATGCGATCCATACGATTCCCTATCGCGAGGATCATCTCGTACTCGTTGCCCCGCCAGGACACGCGCTGCTTCAGCGGCAGGCGACTGCCTTTGCCGACGTGCTCGAACATGAGTTCATCACGCTGCCTGCTGATGCCGCCATCACGCTGAGCCTCACGCGGGCGTCCAACGATATAGGGCGCTCGGTGCGCGTGCGCATGCAGGTGTCGAGTTACGACGCCCAGTGCCTGATGATCGAAGCGGGTCTCGGTTTCGGCGTCATGCCCGAGGCGGTGGCGCGGCAACACGGGCTGGGCTTTGTGCTGCTCACGGATGCCTGGGCGATGCGTGAACTGCTGATCGGCATCCGCTCGCCCGATGCCTTGCCCGAGGCATGCAGAAAACTGGTCGCCCATCTTGCGCGCGTCTGATGGGGTCGATGCCGACGGGTCCGATGCAGTACCATCGGCTCAACGCGGAGTTTCCGTCAGGGAGTCCAGCATGGCCGCATCGCGCAGCACGGTCGCGCCGCATCCAGCGAGGCGCGTGAAGGTCATCTCGAACGATCATCCCGTCGACACCGCCAAGCCCGCCCGGCTCAACACCGCCGATCTCGCCTATGGCGAACTGCGCCGCCGCATCATCGAAAGTGAACTCACGCCCGGGTCCTATCTGCTCGAACAGGAACTGGGCCTGATGCTGGGCTTCAGCCGCACGCCCATCCGCGAGGCCGCGTTGCGGCTCCAGGGCGAAGGGCTCGTGCAGATCGTGCCGCGTCACGGCATTCGCATCGTCCCTACGTCGATCTCCGACATCAGGCACATCTATCAGGTCTTGATCAGCCTCGAATCCACGGCAGCGGGGCTCGTGGCCGCGCTGCCGGACGCCGATTTGACGCCGCTCGCCGATGCCTGCGACACGATGAGCCGCGCGCTCGAAGCCGGCGACATGCTGACTTGGGCCGAAGCGGACGAGGTCTTCCACGAAACGCTCGTGGCGCTCAGCGGCAATGCGCGGCTGCGGAGCATCGTGATGAATTGCCGTGACCAGGTGCATCGCGTCAGGCGCTTCACGCAGCGGGTCCGGCCGCACCCTCAGCCCGCGAAGTCGATCGAGGAGCATCGCACGATCATCGAAGCATTGCGCTGCGGCGATGCAGCGAAAGCAAGCGCGCTCTATCGCGCTCATCGTGAACGGGGCTGGCGCGATCAGACCGCCGTGCTGCAGCAATACGGCATTCAGCAGGCCTGAAACCATCGCCTGGCGAGCACGAGACAAGGGTATCTACGCCCTGCGTCAAACTGGACTTTCACGAAGTTAATGCATACATTAACTTGCACGGTTATCCACGATGACCGTATTCAAAATCACAAGGCGGGCGCGTGTGCACAGTTTCGCGCACGACGGAAGAAGCCGCCGCTCATGCACGGAGACGCCTACACATGTTTGCCCTTGGAAAGCTTGGGAGAGCCGGTCTGTTTTCGTTCGTGGCGGCCGCCGCGGTCATGTCAGGCTCTGTTCGCGTGCAGGCCGCGCCGCTCACCGTCACGCACTGGGGCGACGGCATGTATGGCGTGCCCTTCGCGGTCGCCATGGACAAGGGTTTCTTCAAGGAAGAGGGCGTCGATGTAACGGGCTTCATCACTTCCGAAGGCGGCGGCACCACGGTGCGCAACGCCATGGCTTCCGAGATTCCCTATGGTGAAGTCGCACTGCCCGCGGCGATCTCGGCGGTCAAGCAGGGCGTCGACCTGACCATCGTGCATGGCGGCGTGCAAAGCCTTGCGGATCTCGTGTGGGTCGAACTCAAGAACGGCACGATCACCAACATCCAGCAGATGAAGGGCAAGACCATCGGCTACAGCAGTCCGAAGTCCACGACCGATACCATCGTCACCATCGCGCTGGATCGGGCCGGCCTGACGGGGCAGGTGCAGCGCAAACCGGTCGGCAGTTCGAGCGGCATGCTGACGTCGCTGCAGCAGGGCGCCGTGGACGTGGCCTACATGACCGAGCCGTCGTACAGCGCGAAGAAGGATCAGTTGCGCATCGCGTTCCGTTCGAGCGATATCGTGCCCAACGAAACGCAGACCGTGGGCATCGTGCGCACCGATTACCTCAAGCAGCATCCGGAAGTGATACGCGGCATCATCAAGGCGCGCCGCAAGGCCGTGCAGTACATCGCTGCGCATCGCGAAGAGTCCGCGCAGATTCTCGCGAAGCAGTACAAGATGGACCCGGCCGTTGCGGCCTCGGCGATCAACAACGTGCTCGACGCCGATCCGAAATACTGGAGCGAAGGCGGCTTCGATCGCAAGAGCATGGACGAAGTGCTGAAGGGCCTGATTCTCGTCAAGGCCATTCCCGACGGTGCGTTCGACTGGTCGAAGATCATCGACGAATCGCAGTTGCCCGCCGACCTGCGCGCGGCGAAGTGAGGCCGCAATGAGCGTGCTGCCCCGTCGCACGAAGATATCGGTGGTGTCGAACGAGGCCGCCGCGCCCGGCGAGCAGCGCATTCAGGCACGTTTGTCGGACGTCACGCGTATCTATCCCGGCACGGCAGGCAAGCCACCGTTTCATGCGCTCGGGCCCGTGAGTCTCGACTTGCGCGCAGGTGAATTCTTTTCTGTCGTCGGTCCTTCGGGCTGCGGCAAGTCCACTTTGCTCGACGTGCTCGCGGGCCTGAATCCCGCCAGCGGCGGCACGGTCGAGTTCGAGGGGCAAGCGGTCGGGCGACAGGTGCCCGACGGCGTGGCAGTCGTGTTCCAGGAAGACGCAAGCTTCCCGTGGCTCAATGTATTCGATAACGCCGCGTTCGCCGCGCGCCGCGCGGGCGTTCCGGAAAACGAAGTGCGCGAGCGCGTGCAGCATGCACTGTCGTTCATGGGCCTTGCATCGTTTGCGCGCGCCTATCCCGCGCAATTGTCGGGCGGCATGCGGCAGCGCGTGTGCATCGCGCGGGCCATGGTGGTCCGGCCGCGTCTCATGTTGCTCGACGAACCGTTCGGCGCGCTCGATCAGCAGACCCGCCTCCTGATGGGCGATGAAACGCTGAAGCTGTGGCGCGATACCGGCGCGACGGTGATGCTGATCACGCATTCGATCGATGAAGCGGTGCTGCTCTCGGACCGTATCGGTGTGATGTCGGCGTGTCCGGGGCGCTTCATTGCGACCATCGAGACGGGCTGGTCGCGTATGCGCGACAGCACCATCGCACTCGATCCGCGCTTCGGCGAACTGACCGCGCAAGTGTGGGGCCTGCTGCGCAACGAGGCATTGAAGGCGCTCGGGAGCCGGCCATGAATGAAGCGGCGCGCTGGCGCATCGGGCTCGTCGTCGCGCTGCTCGCCTTGCTTGAAGTGGCGACGCGTCTCGCGTGGATCAACCCGGTATCGTTTATTCCGCCTTCGCGCATGGCGCTCAGCGCATGGCAGATCCTGACTTCAGGGCAGTTCACCCTCGATATCGTGCAGACCTTGAGCAGCGCCATGCTGGCCGTGGTGCTCGCGGTGATCGCCGGCTTCATCGGCGGCGTGGCGCTGTTCAGGCTGCCGCGTCTGCGCCGCGTGCTCGACCCCTTGCTGCTCTCGTACTATGCGGTGCCCGTGTTCGTGCTGTATCCGATCCTGATCGTGATCTTCGGGCTGAATCGCTGGCCGCTGGTGGGCATCGGCTTCCTGTTCGCGGTGGTCGCCATGGCCGTCAACACACTCAATGGTCTCGAACGCGTGCCGCGTGTCCTGTTGCGCACCGCGCGCGTGTGCCGCCTGAGCACGTTCGACGAGATTCGTTTGATCACGCTGCCCGCCAGCCTCCCGTTCGTCTTCACGGGCATCAAGCTGACCGTGGTGTATGCGTTCATTGCGGTGGTGGCCGGTGAATTCGTGCTGTCGGGTTCGGGGTTCGGCTATCAGATTGCGTTCGCCTACAACGCGTTCGACAACGCGGTCATGTATGGCCTCATGGTGCTGATGCTGGTCTTCGTCACGACAATCAACGGCTTGCTGCGGCAAGCGGAGAAGCGGCTGTACCGCCGTATCCGCAGGGAGGCGGCATGAGTACGGCGCTTGCATCGACGGTCGCGAAGCCGCGCGCCGCGCAGCGCTGGATGGATGCGCTCGTGCTGGTCGTCGTGCTCATCGCGTTGTGGCAGATCCTGAGCGAGTGGCTCGGCCCCGATGTGCTGACGACGCCGCTGCATACCGTACAGCGCGCCGTGCATATCGTGAGCGATGTGGACTTCCCGCAGAGTCTCTATGTGACGTCGCTCGCATTCGCATCGGCGTTTGCGATCTCGGCTGTGGCCGGCGTGAGCATCGGCTTGCTGCTGGGTGCGCGCCGTCTTGCGGGAGACGTGATGGAGCCTTTGATGATGGGCTTTTATTCGATCCCCAAGGTGACGCTCTATCCGGTGGTGTTGCTGGCATGCGGCCTCGGGCTATGGGCCAAGATCGTATTCGGCGTGATGCATGGCATCGTGCCGATCGCCTTGTTCACGATGAACGCCGTGCGCAACATGCCGCCCATTTACGCGCGCGCGGCGCGCACCTATCGCATGAGCCCGGGCGATTTCGCGCGCTTCGTGCTGTTGCCCGCGTGCGTGCCCGAAGTGGTCGCGGGCCTGCGCATTGGCTTCTCGCTGACGTTGCTGGGCACGCTGATCGGCGAGATGTTCGCGTCGCAGAGCGGCATCGGACGCTTGCTGATGATCGCGATGAACCGCAACGAGACCAGCACGATCATGGCGCTCGCGCTGATGCTCTTCGTGTTCGCGACGCTGGTGAACATGCTGTTCCTGGCGTGGCAGCGACATCTCACGCATCAAGACTGATCAGCCGCGCGGCGTCACACCACGCATGCGAGCGGCGCGCAGGAAATCGAAATCGACGCCCTTGTCTGCCTGCGTCACGGTGTCATAAAAGAGCTTGCGATAGCCACGGTCCGCGCTCGGCTCCGTCACGGGCGATGCCTGTGCGCGCGCCGCCAGTTCTTCATCGCTGATCAGCAGGCTCAACTCCCGTTTCGATACGCTCAGGCGAATGCGGTCGCCGCTGCGCACATGCGCGAGCGGTCCGCCGATGGCCGACTCCGGCGTCACGTGCAGCACGATGGTGCCGAACGCGGTGCCGCTCATGCGGCCGTCCGAGATGCGCACGATGTCCTTCACGCCCTGCTTCGCGAGCTTGCGCGGAATCGGGATATAGCCTGCTTCCGGCATGCCCGGCGCGCCCTTGGGCCCGATGTTCTTCAGCACGAGCACGTCGTCCGGCGTGACGTCGAGGTCGTCGGCATCGATGCGTGCCGCGAGGTCGGCCCCATTCTCGAAGACGACCGCGCGGCCTTCGTGTTCCATCAGCCGCGCATCAGCCGCCGATTGCTTGATGATCGCGCCGCCCGGCGCGAGATTGCCTTCGAGCACCGCGATGCCGCCCTGCGGATAGACCGGTCTGTCGAAGGGACGCACGACGTCCTGCGCGAAAGCGGGTCCCGCCGCGTCGATCTCCTCGCCAAGCGTGCGTCCCGTCACGGTCAAGGCATCGAGGTTCAGCAGCGGCTTGAGTTCGCGCAGCAAGGTCGCCATGCCGCCGGCCTTGTGGAAGTCTTCCATGTAATGCGCGCCGGAAGGCTTGAGGTCGACGAGCACGGGCGTCTCGCGTCCCATGCGATCGAGCGCCTTCAGGTCGACGTCATAGCCCATGCGTCCCGCGATGGCCGTCAGATGCACGATGCCATTCGTCGAGCCGCCGATCGCGAGCAGCACGCGCATGGCGTTCTCGAAGGCCTCGGCGGTGAGGATCTTGTCGATGGTGAGGTGCTCGTGCGCCATCTTCACGGCTTGCGTGCCCGTGAGTTCGGCGATGCGCATGCGGTCCGACGTCACCGCCGGCGGCGATGCGCCACCGGGCACCGTCATGCCCAGCGCCTCGGCGATGCATGCCATGGTGCTCGCGGTGCCCATCACGGAGCAGGTGCCCACGCTCGCGACGAGCTGATTGTTGACCGCGGCGATTTCATCGGCATCGATTTCCTCGGCGCGAAAGCGGCCCCAGTAGCGCCGGCAATCGGTGCATGCGCCGACGCGTTCGCCGCGATGTGCGCCGGTGAGCATCGAGCCGGTGATCAACTGAATGGACGGAATGCCCGCCGATGCCGCGCCCATCAACTGCGCGGGCACGGTCTTGTCGCAGCCGCCGATCAGCACCACGGCGTCCATGGGCTGCGCGCGGATCATCTCTTCCGTGTCGATCGACATCAGATTGCGCAGATACATGCTCGTCGGTTGCGAGAATGATTCGGCGATGGAGATGGTGGGGAAGTCCATCGGCAGGCCGCCTGCCAGCATCACGCCGCGCTTGACCGCTTCGATCAGCTGCGGCGCGTTGCCGTGACAGGGGTTGTACGCGCTGCCGGTGTTGACGATGCCGATGACCGGCCGGTCGAGCGCGCTGTCGGTATAGCCCGCGCCCTTGATGAAAGCCTTGCGCAGAAAGAGCGAAAAGCCGTTGTCTCCATAGCTCGTCAGCGATTTGCGCAGGCCGCCTGGCTTCTTGCTGGTGTCGTCGGTCATGTTCGGTTGCCGGTTGTCTCCATCACGCGATTATCGCGGCTTTGGGTCCGGCTGTCCGCGCTTAATCCTCGATGCTGCCGTGCACGCCTTGCTCGCCGCGTTTCCAATAAGCGGATGCGCGGATACGCCGCTTGTCGATGCCGCGCTCGTTGGTCAGCAACTGGCGCACTGCGCGCATCAGCGTCGCTTCGCCTGCGGCCCACACATAGCCTTCGCCTTCGGGCATGTAGGTTTCCCGCAAGGCAAGCAGAAGCGCGCCGCCGGGATGGTCGCTTTCGTTTCGATAACGCCATTGCGCGTAAAGGTCCGCGCGCGTGTCGAATTCAATGCGCGCCGCTGGCTCGGCTACCTCGATCAATGTAGCGACGCGCGTGCCGGCAGGCAGTTCTTCGACGCGTCGTGCGATGGCGGGCAAGGCGGTTTCGTCGCCGATCAGCAGATGCCAGTCGAACTGCGCTGGAATCACGAATGATCCGCGCGGCCCGCCGATGCCGAGATACTGACCCGGCGCGGCTTGCGACGCCCAGTCGGTGGCGGGACCGGCTTCATGCAGCGCGAAGTCGATGTCGAGTTCGCGGGCGGCCGGGTCGAAACGGCGCGGTGTGAAGTCGCGCGCGACTGGACGGGGTTTCGACGGATCGAAGACCGGACCGTTCGGAGTGGATTCCGGCAGCGCGGGCATGGACTCGCCCGGCGCGGGGAGGAACAGCTTGACGTGATCGTCGAACGACGCGCTGACGAAGTCTGCGAGATCGTCGCCGGTGAAGGTCACGCGCACGAAGTAAGGGTTGAGCGTCTGCACGCGCTGCACTTGCACCAGGCGAAACTTGAGCGGGTGACGGACACGGGTGACTTCGAGGTCGGGCCGGTGTTGCAGGATGGAATCGGTCATCGTATGCGGTTTCCTTGTTCCGGTTTTTTCTTGCGTTCTGACTACGCCTGCTTCGGCGCGGGGTTCTGTTCGATCTCGGCTGTGGCGCGGGCGAGGATCGCGGCAATGCGGCGCTGTTCGTCCGCCGATGCGTTCGTGCGCAGCAGCATGGCTTTCTTCAGCGCGAGCCGGGCGGCGATCAGCTCGGGCACCCAGCCGCTGTCGCCGCTCGGGTCTTCGACGTTCTCGCCCATGTAGGCGCGGCGCACGAGATCCATCTTGCGTGCGAAATGCGTGAGCTTCGCGAGCATGATGTCCACGCGTTCGCGATTCGCCGCGAGGTACTCGCGGCCGCTCTCGGACAGCGCGTAACGCTTGCGGTTGCCTTCCAGTTCGACGGTCGTGTGGCCAAGTTCTTCGAGGTAGGTGAGCGCCGGATACACCATGCCGGGACTGGGCGCGTAGAAGCCGTTGGAGCGGTCTTCCAGCGCCTTGATGAGTTCGTAGCCGTGACGCGGCGCCTCGGCCAGGAGCGCGAGGAGAAGCAGTTGCAGGTCGTCGGATGAGAACTTGCGGCCGCGCGGCATGCCGTCTTCGCCGAACCCGCCCATGCCGCCCATCCCACCCATGCCGCCGGGACCGCCAGGGCCGCCACCGAAGCGTCCGCCGCCACGGCCATGGCCATGGCCGTGACGTCCGATCATGGCGCGGCGCTCGATGGCAAAACGCTCGAACCATTCGGGCACGCCGAAGGGGAAATCGAAACCAAACGCACGGAAGCTGGCTTCACGTGCGTGCTGAAAGTGACGGGATTTCATGAGGTACGCTCCAGATATGTCGTAAAACATATCTAAAGATATATATCGTAAGAGCGTCTGTCAAGGTGAAATGTCGGCTTCGAGCGGATGCCAGCATACGAGCCGGCTGCCCCCTAAAATCCGGAATCCATTCCACTTATTTTCGGAAACCCCATGAGCCACTTTCTTCCCGTCAGGCTGGAACACGCGAGCCGTCTCATTAACCATGGCCCGACGGTGCTGGTTACGAGCGCGCACGGCGGCCGTCGCAACGTGATGGCCGCCGCCTGGTCGATGCCGGTGGAATTCACGCCGCCGCGTATTGCCATCGTCATCGACAAGCGCACCTTCACACGCGAACTCGCCGCTGCGAGCGGAACGTTTGGCGTGATCGTGCCGGGGGCGGCCGCGATGGATATGACCTACGCGGTCGGTACGACGGACGGACGCGAACTCGACAAGTTCAACGCCTTCGGCATTGAAACGGTGGAGGGACCGGTGCTCGGGCTGCCGCTCATCGAAAAGCACTGTGCGGCCTGGCTCGAGTGCAAGCTCATCGACGAGAAACACACCGAGGATGCGTACGACACGTGTTTCGCGGAAGTCGTGGCGGCGGCTGCGGATCCGTCTGTGTTCTCTGAAGGCCACTGGCACCTCGACGCGTCCAATGAGCCGCTGCATACGCTGCACCATCTCGGCGCGGGTAATTTCGTGAGTGCGTCCGCGATGAAGAAGGCCAGGGCGCTGCCGCGATGAGTTGCCGGCGCGTTTTGATGGCGCGCTAAAGATTTGCCATTCCTCAGTCGATAAATAAAAGTCGATCGCGAACGCCTCACTGGCCACTTGCGGCGACATTTTGAGCCTCGCGATCCGCCATCCGAACGCGGACGCAGGTGACAGACGGACGCAGACGGTCTCCCCGGCGCATCAGCCGTACAAGGACCGCGAGGCCGTCAGGGGAACTGGGGTGTGGCATGCAACAACGTTTTTCGGTCTTGCGTTTTCTGGTTTACCTCATCGCTTTCACGAGCCTGCTCTTGTTGAGACTCGTCGTCGCGCCTGACGGGCAGGGCGGCATGGCGGCGTACTTCGTCTGCGTGGGGGCGGCCGCGGCGGCGTATCTGGTGTGGTACGCGTCGTCGGCGGGCTACTCGCGCAATCTGCTGGCAGGCGTGCTGGTCTATCTGACGTTGGCTATCGTCGTGGCCGCGTGTCCGCCGTTTGTGCTGGTGCTCGCGTTCTGGTCGCTGAGCGGTCTGGTAAGGCGCCGGCGGGCCCTGCTAATGCATGCGCTCGCAAGCGTCGCGCTCTTCGTACTCGTCTTTCCTTTGCCTTTCGCGCAGTTCCTCGGTGCGCCCGAGCTTGCCGGCGCGCCTGCTGGCATCGCCTATGTTGGTTTTGCAATCGGCTGGTCGGCGTGGGCGGCGCGCAGCCCGCTGCGGCTCGGGCTCTTCAAGTTCGCGACGATGCTGCTCGCCGTGCCGCTGGTTGCTTCGTTCGTGGCGCTGGTGGGCGGCGGCATGCTGAGCCGGCCGGAACGGCGTGTGCGCAATTCGATGCGCCGCGCACAGCGTGCGATCACGCTGGCGTTGCCGGCGCCGGCGCCGGCGTATGCAACTGCAGTGGATCTGTCGGCGATGGGCTCGGGGGCGATGAATGCGGTCGTTGCTGCGGCGGCCGTCGGTGGCGCTGCAAATACTGTGCTTCAGGCTGCGGTTGCGGCTGACTGACTCGCTTCGGTTTGCTTCGGCAGGGGCCTTGGCATTAAGCCTTTTGCATTCGAAATGCCAAAGGGTATTTTGCGTTTTGCATGCGGGATTGCATTATTCGAAGTGCGGGTTGCCTTGCCCCTCTCGCTCGCAGGCAACGGCAGCCTGACCAGCCCCGCACGATGCGTCCGCCACTGCACGCGCCGCGCATGGCGTACGATCACGCTGGTGCTGCTGCAGGGAATCGGTCGGCCGTGGCGTCAATGAGTGTGGTGCTCGCCGCGGCGGCGATAGCCGGCGACAGGCCCCGCTGGTGAACGAAGTATCGTGGTCCGCCATTGCGGCGGACTGACGTGCCGCTTTTCACTCCTGCTTGCACCTTTGCATTAAGCCTTTTGCATACCAAATGCCAAATGGACTTCTGCGTTTTGCATGCAAGATCGCACGGCGCACGATTCCGAGAGGCCCATTGGCACAACTCAAAGCGCTTCGAACGCCGTCGGCCGACCCGAGGCATTTCAAGACTTCACGGCGCAGAAGCGCTTGACGATGCAAATTCAATTAAAGCGAATTCGGAAAGACAGATTAATCTTCCGAGCTAGCGGGCGCTGAGCGAAGCCGAGCCCGAAGAGCCCCGGGCGATACAGGCATTGACGCGGCTGTTCCGCTCCGCGCCTGAATACCGCGAGCCGCTCAGGCTGATCGGAGTGAACTCAATCGGTATCAGTTTGCGCCAAACGAATACAGGTGAATTGATATCGACGATGGCACCCCCGCGGCCGGCTCCCGACGAATTGGCGAAGATGAACCTCGACCGTACGGTTAGATCGACAATCAAACGCCGTCGACACACTCGCTTCCGCCCACCCGCTCCTGCAAGATCCTCCGCGCCGCAACCATATCGACCTTGCCGTTCCCAAGCTTCGGAAGCTCCTCCACCCGCTGAATCAGCCGCGGAATCTTGAACCCGGGCAACAGCGCGCGCGCCGCCTCGATGATGCCGTTCGCGGACAACGCAGGACCAGACGCTTGCGCCACGACGAGGGCAGCCACGCGTTCCCCATAGCGCGCATCCGGCACGCCGAACACGACGGCGTCGCGGATGCCGTCGATCTCCAGCAGCGCGCGTGACACCTCTTCCGGATACACGTTCTCGCCGCCGGTCTTGATCATGAAATCGAGCCGACCGAGAAAATGAAGATGGCCGTCCGCATCGAAGAAACCGTTATCCCCGGTGCGCTGCCAGCCGTCGGTCATGCGCTGCGTGCGTACGTAATCCCCGTCCCAGTAACCAGGCGAGACGCCGTCTCCCCGCACGCAGATCTCACCCGCTTCGCCGACGCCGCAAGGCGCGCGCGTGGTCCAGTCGAAGATGGCGACGTCGGCGCTGTTACGGTTGGGCAGTCCATGATCGGTAAAGCGCCGCGCCGCGCCGAGCGGCTGATAAGTAAGACCGCCTTCAGTACGGCTATAGCCGAGCAGGAAATCGCCGCCGAGCCGTTCCTCATACGTGCGCAACATCTCCGACGTGACCGAATGGCCGCCGCCCCAGGTGAAGCGCAACGGCGGACGGCCCTGCAACGGCGCGAAGATCTCGGCCGGCGCGCGCACGATATCCACCACCAGCGTCGCGATGATGTGAACGAAGCTCACGCGCTCGTGTGCAAGTGTTTCGACGAAGCGTTCGACATCCCACTTCTCCATCGTGATGAGCGGACAACCGGCGAACAGCGCATTGCAGGCCACGCTCAATCCACCGGTATGGAACATCGGCGAGATGGCGAGGGCCACGTCGCGCCGCGACAGCTTGAAGCAATCCGCCATCGCGCCGCCGATCGATGCCCGCATGCCATGCGTGTGGATCGCAGCCTTGGGCGTCGAGGTCGAGCCCGACGTGTACAGCAGATTGGCGACGTCGCCGCTCTGCGCCTGAAACGAAGCGTAGGTGTCGGGATAGGCGCGCAATGCCGTCCAGAAACTGCCTTCCCGCGCCTGCGCCGTCACGCACAGCACGTCGCGCGCGCCCATCTCCACGAAGGCCTGCGCATGGGCATCGGTCGTCACGACGGAACGCGCATTCGTGTGTCCGACAATCCGCCTGAGTTCTTCGCCCGCCAGCCGCCAGTTCAGTGGCACCGCGACCACGCCCGCCTTCCACGCGCCGAGCAGGGCGATCACGACTTCAGCCCGGTTGGGCAGGAACAGCGTGACCGGAGAGCCGGGACGGTGACCCATCGCGTTGAGCCAGTGCGCGAAGCGGTTGGCCCAGCCATCGAGTTCCGCGCGCGAGAGGCGCACGCGTTCGTCGGCGAGCGCCAGCGCATCCGGCTCGCTGCGCGCGTGTAGTTCGGTGAAGAGCGAGAAGTTCATCGTGCGGCGCGGTCCTGTTCCAGCGAAGCAATGTGATCGACGACCTTGTAGCCGGTCTTGCCCCAGGTGGTGACGCCGCACACGTGCATGACCTGCATGCAGGCTTCGGCCAGTTCGCGGCTGCTCATGCCGGCCTTGGCCGCTGCATTGCCGTGGTTGATGGCGCCGTCGAGATTGCCGGTGACGATGTCGAGCACCGTATAGAGCAGTTCCTTGGTCTTCAGGTCCAGGCCGCCTTGCGCGGAGTGATCGCCGTAGACGCCTTCGCGGAACAGCAGATAGCCCGGCCAGTGCTGGGGGCAGTGTTCCATCATCGCGCGGATGGGTTCGGGCAGATTGCCCAGCGTTTCCTGGAAATGCGCCTTGCCGCGCACGATGGCCTGTTCGATCTCGGATTGATTCACGCTGTCTCCTTGTCTTTTTGATCAAATAAAACACGTGGTGTTCCATACGGAAACTTGGAGTTATAGTAACTTCACCGTTCCGATGAACGCAAGAAGGGATTTGCGCCAATGGGCACGATGTCATTCGATGAACATACTGCGGTGGATGTTCGAATGAGAATCGAAGTTTCCCTCACAGAAACCAATCTGACAGAAACTGAACTGACAGGCGCCATGACGACACTTCAAGACACCCGTGACCTCGACACTCCCGAACTCGGCGATCAGGCGCTGGCCGCAGCCCGCGCGCTGCTGGGCATGCCCATTCGCATCGAGCAATGGAACAACGAGGCCACGCGCGACACCATCCGCCACTACAGCTGGGGCATCGGCGATGACAATCCGCTGTACAGCGATCCCGACTACGCCGCCGGAACCCGCTGGGGCAGCATCATCGCGCCGCCGACGTTCTTCTTCGCCGTGTTCGACGCGGTCGTCGCTCCGGGCCTGGAAGACATCCAGTGGTACTACTCGGGCATCGATGCCGAATTCTTCCAGCCCATGAAGCGCAACGACGAAATCAAGGCGTCGGCGGAATATGTAGAAGCGAAGAAGCTCGAAGGACGCCGCGTGCGCAACATGGTTCTGCAGACCGGCGAGGTGCTGTATCACAACCAGAAAGGCGAACTCTGCACACGGGTCCGCTCGCATACGTTTCGGGTGGCGCGCAGCGGCGCATCGGACGGGCTGCGTTACGAGCCGCGCGAGAAGCACGTCTACACCGAGGCCGAACTCGACGCGATCATGACGGCCCAGCTCGAAGAATTCCGCCGTGGCGCCGCGACCCTCTGGTGGGACGATGTACAAGAAGGCGAGGACTTGCCCGGCACCGTGCGCGGCCCGATCAACCAGATGGACATGACCACGTACTACGCCGGCGCGGTCGGCACGACGGGCTACAAGTCCACCAAGCTCAAGTGGCGCTACACGGCGTGGGCGCGCAACGACCCGGACAAGCTGCCGAACAACTACGACAAGTGCTACTACGGCGCGAAGGTGCTGCCGAGCATCGGGCATCAGGACGCGAAAGTGGCGCAGTCGGATCTCGGCATGCCAGGCCCTTACGACAACGGCCCGCAGCGCTGCGGCATGCTGGCAACCGTCGTGACCAACTGGATCGGCGATGAAGGCGAGATGCTGCGCTATAGCGCGCGTATCAAGCTGCCTGTGATCTTCGGCGACACGCACCGCTTCGCGGGCCGCGTGACCGGCAAACGTATCGAAGAGGGTGCGGCGCTCGTCGACCTGGAACTCTGGGGCGAGAACCAGCTCGGGCAGGTCACGATCACCGGCTCGGCGACCGTGAAGCTGAAGCAGCGCTGAAGCCTGGCAAAAAACTCAGCGGGCGCTGCCGTACGGATACACCGGGCAGCCGAGTCGCTGCGACAGCGTCCGCGCGGCGCGTTGCAGCGGCGCGAGCAGCGCCGCTTCTTCGCTCCTGGCCACGTTGTGGCTCGGAAACGCGATGCTGAGCGCGCCGATCACCACGCGATGCGCATCGAACACCGGCACGCTGACCGCGCCGAGGCCGACCGTGTTCTCGTCGCGGGACGCGGAGAAGCCGTGCTCGCGTACGGCGCGCAGCAACTCCAGCAAGGTCTCCGGATCGACGATCGTTTCCTGCGTGATCTTCCTGAGCGGCCCGCGCAACAGCGCGCGCATGTCGTCCTCGGCCATGAAGGCCAGCAGCACGCGTCCGGCGGAGGTCGCGTGAATCGGCATATAGGTGCCGATCTTCCACGGCGAGTCCGTGAACAGCGGCCCGTTGATGCCGATCAGATACGCGGCGCGATCGCCATCGAGCATCGACAGGCGCGTGCTGTGGCCCGTCTGCTCCGTGAGGTCGCGCAGCAGCGGCAGCGCCTGGCCGCACAAGTCATCCTGGTTGAAGAACTGCGAGCCGAGCACGAATGAACGCACGGCCACCGAAAAGGCCTGCGACGCAGGGTCCTGGCGGATCAGTTGCGCGTCGGCCAGCGCGGCCGCGATCTTCGAGATATGGCTCTTGCTCAGGCCGGTCTGCGCCGCGAGTTCGGTGACGGTGTAGCTGGGCTTGCCGCTGGTGAACTCCATCAGCACGCGCAGCGCCGACCGCAGAGACTTCATCGCGGCAGGAGAGTTGGAATCGTCTTCAGTGATGGGCGGCATAGTGCGGAATGTTGGCTACGGTTGAAGTCGCGCGTCCGCTTCGCGGGGCAACGCGAGGCGCCGGCGTTGAATGAAGTCGCTCGTGCTTACCGTTCTTTCAGCCGGGCGCGCAGCAGGTTTTTCTGCACCTTGCCGGTGGCCGTCTTGGGCAGCGCATCGAAGATGACGCGCTTCGGCGCCTTGAAGCGCGCAAGCATCGCGCGCACGTGATCGATCAAAGCCAGTTCGCCGGCTGTCGCGCCGTCCTTCAGCGTGACGAAAGCCACAGGCACTTCGCCCCATTTCTCGTCGGCACAGGCGACGACCGCCGCTTCCAGCACATCGCCGTGCGACGTCAGCGCGCGCTCCACCTCCACCGACGAGATGTTCTCGCCGCCGGAAATGATGATGTCCTTGCTACGGTCGCGCAGCTCGATATAGCCATCCGGATGCCGCACCCCCAGGTCGCCGGTGCGGAACCAGCCATCGGGGCTGGCGGCTTGCGTCGCGGCTTCATCGCGGTAATAGCCGAGCATCACGTTGTTGCCGCGAATCGCGATCTCGCCCAGCGCAACGCCGTCCGCTGCGACATCGGCGCCGGAGGCATCCACCACGCGCAGTTCGTGCGCGATCACATTGCCGACGCCCTGCCGCGCCTTCAGCCGCGCCTGCGCTTCGAAGGACAACGGATTCCATTCGCTGCGCCATTCGCAGATGCACGCCGGGCCGAAGGTTTCCGTCAGGCCATACAGATGGGTCATGCCGAAGCCGAGCGCGGCCAGCCGTTCGAGCAGGGCAGGCGTCGGCGGCGCGCCGCCCGTGGCGATATGCACCGGCTGTGGCGCAGGGCCGTTGGCGGCTTCGGGGTCCCAGATGGTCGAGGTCAGCACCGTCGGCGCGGCGCAGAGGTGCGTCACGCCCGATTCGCGCAGATGCCGCCAGATCGCCTTGCTTTCCGGCTTGCGCAGGCACAGGTGCACGCCGCCCACCGACGTCACCGCCCACGTGAAGCACCAGCCGTTGCAGTGGAACATCGGCAGGGTCCAGAGATAGACCGAGTCCGAGTCGAGCCGCATGTGCAGCGCCATCGCCAGCGCCTGCAACGCCGCGCCGCGATGGTGAACCATCACGCCCTTCGGCTGCGCCGTCGTGCCACTCGTGTAGTTGATCGCGAGCATGCTCATCTCGTCGCGCACGGGTTCGTCGAACGGCGCGGCGGCCGCGATCAGTGCCTCGAGTTCGTCTTCGTCACCGCCGGCCCGCACCAGCTTGAGCGCCGGTCCGAGTTCCCGCGCGACCTGCGCGGCAGCTTCGGCGTAGTCATCGTCGTAGACCAGCACGGCGCAGCCCGCGTGGCGCAGGATCCAGGCCATGTCGGCCGGCGTGATGCGCGTGTTGAGACTCACCAGCACCGCGCCGGCGAACGGCACCGCATAGTGCGCCGCCAGCATCACATGCGTGTTGCCGGCCAGCATGCCGACACGTTCCCCCGCGCCGACGCCCAGCGCCCGCAGCGCGCCCGCGAACTTCAGCGAGCGTTCGAGGAACTGCGCGTAGGTGAAGCGCATGTCGCCGTCCACGACGCCCACACGATCGCCGAACACGAGCGCGGCACGCCGCAAGGCGTTCGTCGGGGTCAGCGGGTCAAAGTTGAATGACATGTGCGTTGCCCGGAACGTGTGGAAGGTCGCGATCAACGGTCGCTTGCATCGAATTTGGCCAGCACGGTGTCGAGCATCGCGTTGAAGGCGTCGGGCTGTTCCCAGTGCGGAATGTGCCCGAGGCCCTTCAGTTCATGCACCTCTGACGCCACGCCTTGAGCGGCGAACTGCGCGCTCGTGGCCCGCGCCATGGCAGGCGTCGTCGACCAGTCGTCTTCGCCGACGATCCAGTGCACCGGCCGGCGCACCTTGTGCATCGCCTCGTAGAGGTTGAGGCCCGCGTACGTGAGCAGGTCGGCGTACGAGACGTAGGGCGAGCAGCGCGTCGCGTCGAAGGCCATTTCGCGCCGCCGTTCGAGCGAGGTCGTGCGCCCGAGCACCGAATGAAAGATGGTTTCAAGCCAGTCGGTCGCGTTGATCTGCGTGTTGCGCAGCAGGTCGCCCTGATAGCTCACGCCCGCCGATCCACGGAACGCCGCGCCGCCGCACACCGCGACGACACCCTTGATCGCTTCCGGATGCTCGATCGACGTCATGATGGCGACGCCTGCGCCCAGCGAATGCCCGATGATGATCGGCTCACGCAGCTGCTTCGCCTCGATGAAGCGCCAGACGACGCCGGTGAATTCTTCGGTGGTCGTGGTCGGGCGGCGCTCGACGAGCGCGGACTTGCCGTGGCCCGGCAGGTCGATCGCGAGGACGCGATAGCGAGTGGCGAAGTGACGGATGTTGTCGTGCCATGACAGCGTGTCCTGGCTCGCTCCGTGGATCAGGACGAGCGGCTGGCCGTCGCCTTCTTCCTCGTAGTAGAGGCGCAGATCGTCGAGATAAAGGTAAGGCATGTGCGATCCCGTAATGTCGTGGTTCAGGCGTGGCCGGAGAAGTGCCGCATGGCCTCCGTGATGAAGAAGAGCGCCTTCCAGTTCTGCATCAGCCGCACCGGATCGGCCCGCACCGTCAGCGTGCCGGTGCGGTAGAGCCGGACCAGGCCCCAGCCCGCGTCGAACAGCACGTTCCACTGCTCGCGGGTGCCGGAGATCAGGTAGTCGGACTCGCTGTAGCCCTCCACGACATCCAGCACGATGCCGCGGTCGATCTGCATCACGACCGTCTGCTGGTCGCAGCGGTACGCGATGCGTGCAGTGAGCCAGCGGCCGTGGGCGCGAAAGTCATCGTCCTGTTCGAGATGGCCTGCGAAGCGCTGGAACCATGCGCGCGCCGGGAAGGGCGCATTGTCATCTGGCGTCTGGGTCAAGGTGTTCTCCTCGATGGCCGCTCAACGACCGGTGAATTTCGGCGGGCGGTTGTCGCGCAGCGCGAAGACCGCTTCCTTGTGATCCGCGTGCGCCTTGCTGAAGGTCTCCAGCCCGATGTGCGCCGTCGCGTACGGCACGGCCCACTGCTTGAGCAGCATGTTGACGGCCTGCTTGGTGAGGCGCACGGCCATCGGCGGGCCTTCGGCGATCTGGGTCACGAGCGCATCGACGGCTTCGTCCAGCTGGTCAGCCGGCACCGCGCGGTTGATGAGGCCCATCGCGGCGGCGTCGGGGGCGCTGATCGGATTGCCCGTCAGCAGATACTCCTTGGCGCGCGCGAAGCCGATCACGAGCGGCCACAGCAGCGCGCCGCCATCCCCCGCGACAAGGCCGGTGCGCACGTGCGGATCGGCGATGACCGCGTGGTCGGCGGCGATGATGATGTCGCAATACAGCGCGATGGTCGCGCCCACGCCGATCGCGTCGCCGTTCAGACGCGCGATGATCGGCTGGCGCAGGTCGATGAGCGCGTGCAGTAGTTCGGGCGCGCTCGCGATCAGCGAAAAGTCCTGCGGCTGTTCGAGACGGCGCGCGAGCGCGGGAATGTCGATGCCGCCGCAGAACGCCTCGCCTTTGCCCGTCAGGACCACGACGGAGGTTTCCTCGTCGCGATTGATCTCGACGAAGGCCCGGTGCAGATCATGATGCAGCGCGCCGACCATGGTGTTGCGCGGCGGGTTGTCGATGCTCACGCGCAGCACGCGCCCGGCGCGCTCGAAGGTCAGCATCTCGTAGTTCTCGTACTTCATCAGCGGCTCCTTGGCGGGGTTCAGGCGTCTGCGAGGATCAGGTCCGAGGCTTTCTCGCCGATCATGATCGCAGTGGCATTGGTGTTGCCGGAGACGACCTCCGGCATGATCGAGTTGTCGGCGACGCGCAGGCCTTCCACGCCGTTCACGCGCAGCCGGGGATCGACGACGGCGTCGTCATCCGCGCCCATCCGGCAGGTGCCGCACGGGTGATAGCAGGTGTTGCCGGCCTGGCGCACGAAGTCGAGCAGTTCGGCGTCGCTCGATACCGCCGCGCCCGGCGCCGTCTCGACCGGTTCGAAGACGCGCAGCGGCCCCGCCAGCATCACGCTGCGGGCGATCTTGATGCCGTCGGCGATCACGCGCGCATCGTCCTCGACCGAGAAGGCGTTGTAGCGCACCACCGGCGACGCGGCCGGATCGGCGGACTCGCGATGCACCGAGCCACGGCTCGCGGGCCGCAGGCCCATCACCGAGATCGTCATGCCCGGATGGCGGTCGAGCTTGCGCGTGGCCGGATCGGAGAACGACAGCGGCGCGGCGAACAGCTGCACGTCGCAGTGTTCTTCCGTGTCGCGGGTGCGTGCGAAGCCCATCGCGGGGCAGGCGGGATAGGTCAGCGCGCCGGTCCGGAACAGCGCGAACTTGAGCGCTTCGAGCACGGCGCGCCAGCCGCGCGTGCGCTGGTTCAGCGTCGCGTGGCCCTTGACGCGCCAGCGGGTCCAGGCGGCGAAGTGATCTTGCAGGTTCTCGCCGACCTCGCGTGCGTCGTGCACCAGCGGAATGCCGAGCGCCGCGAGCCGCTCCGCCTGTCCGACGCCCGAGCGTTCGAGCAGCGCCGGCGAATGGATCGCGCCCGCGCACAGGATGATTTCCTTCGCCGCGCGCACCGTGACGGACGCGCCTTCCTGCCGGTATTCGACGGCCACCGCGCGGCGGTTCTCGAACACGATCCGGCTGGCGAGCGCCCCGGTGACCACCGTCAGGTTGCGGCGGTCCTGCACGGGCTTCAGATAGGCGCGCGCGGTGCTGTGCCGCCAGCCCTTGTAGGTCGTCGTCTGCGAGTAGTTGAAGCCGTCCTGCGAGTGCGCGTTGAAGTCCGGATTGCAGCGATGCCCGACCGCCTGCGCCGACGCGATGAAGGCGTCGATCAGCTTGTCGCTCTCGTAGTTGTCGGACACGCCGAGCGGACCGTCGCCGCCGCGATACTCGCTGGCGCCGCGCTGGAAGCGTTCAGCCCGCTTGAAGTAGGGCAGCACGTCGGCGTAGGACCAGCCGGTGCAGCCCTTTTGCGCCCAGCGGTCGTAGTCGGCGCGGCTGCCGCGCACGTACACGCCGCCGTTGATCGCCGACGACCCGCCGAGCACGCGCCCCAGCGGCACCGCGAGCCGGCGGCCGTGGGCGTTCGACTCGGGCTCGGACTTGAGGCACCAGTTGACGTCGGGATCGGTGATGGTCTTCGACACGCCAACGACAAAGCGCGTCCACAACTTCTTGTCGTCGGGCCCGCCTTCGAGGATCAGGACGCGATGCTTGCCCGACTGCGACAGTCGGTTCGCGATGATGCAGCCCGCCGTGCCTCCGCCGATGACAACGTAATCGTAGGTTTCCATGTGGGATCTTTGAATTGAAGGGTCAACCGCCGAGATAAGCCTGGATCACCCTTGGATCGGACGCGACCGCCGCCGCCGCGCCCGTGAGCGCGATCCGGCCGAGTTCCAGGACATAGGCGCGGTCGGCGATGGCCAGCGCGCGCTTCGCGTTCTGCTCGATCAGCAGCACGGTCACGCCCTCGCGACGGATCTCGGAGACGAGTTCGAAAATCTGCTGGCTGATCACCGGCGCAAGGCCGAGCGATGGTTCGTCGAGCAGCAGCAGCCGGGGCCGGGCGAGCAGCGCGCGCGCCATCACCAGCATCTGCTGCTGGCCGCCGCTCAGCGTGCCGGCCAGTTGCTTCGCGCGCTCGCGCAGGATCGGGAAACGGCCCATCACGCGATCGACATCGGCGGCGATCTCGGACTTGTCGCGCCGGATGCCGGTCGCGGCGAGCAGGTTTTCCAGCACCGAGAGCTTCGCCAGCGCCATGCGGCCTTCCGGCACATGGACCAGTCCGTTGCGCACGATGGTGTGCGCCGGCACGGCGGCGAGGTCTGCGCCCTCGAACCGGATGCGGCCCGCCGCCGGACGGATCAGGCCGGACAGCGCGCGCAGCAGCGTGGACTTGCCCGCGCCATTGGCGCCGATGATGGTGACGATTTCTCCCGGGGTCACGTTCAGCGTGACGCCCTTGAGCGCCTCGATCGCGCCGTAGCGGACCGACAGGTTGGAAACATCGAGCATGGCCGTTCTACTCCTCGCCGAGATACGAGCGGATGACGCGTTCGTCGCGACGGACGGCGTCGGGTGTGCCCGTGGTGATCATCGAGCCGTGCGCGAGCACCGCGATGCGGTCGCACAGTTCCATCACGAGCTTCATGTTGTGCTCGATCAGCAGGATCGCCACGCCGCTTGCGCGCACTTCGCGCAGACGCACCTTCAGCTCCTCGATCTCGCTCGGATTCATGCCGCCGGCGGGTTCGTCGAGCAGCAGCACCTGCGGGCCGTTGGCCAGCGCGCGCGCCAGTTCCAGCCGCTTCTGCTCGCCGAACGACAGGCTTCCGGCAATCGCGTCCGCGCGTTCTTCCAGGTTGAAGCGCTGCAACCATTCGCGGGCGTCGCGGCGACGCGTGCGGACCTGCGCCGTCAGCAGCGGGTTGAGGATTTCGCCAAGGGAGACCTTTGGGGTCTGGCCGAGCAGCACGTTGTCGAGCACCGTGCGCCGCTTGAAGATGCGCAGGTTCTGGAAGGTGCGCGTCACGCCGGCCCGCACGATGCGATGCGGCTGGAGTCCGGTGAGCGCATGCGCGTCGCCGAGCGAGACGGCGCCTTTGTCGGGCCGTACGAAGCCCGAGATGACATTGACCAGCGTCGTCTTGCCCGAGCCGTTCGGGCCGATCAGCCCGAGAATTTCACTGCCGCCGACGTCGAGATCGACACCGGACAGCGCCTTGACCCCGCCGAACGATCTCGCGATGCCGCGCAGACTGAGTGCCGTGTTCATGATTCCCCTCCTTGCAGACGGCGGCGTTCATCATGATCGGACCGGCGGCGCGTGACGCGGCTGAACCAGTGCACGGCGTTTTCATCGATCAGGCCGCGCGGGCGCACCAGCACGATGGCCGTCACGAGCAGTCCGTAGAAGATCATCCGGAACTCCTGCAGCGGACGGATCACCTCGGGCAGCAGCGTCAGCAGCACGGCGCCGAACACCGGGCCCCAGAAGGTGCCGAGTCCGCCCGCGCCCACGTAGAGCACCGCGAGCATCGTGAGGCTGAAGCCGAAGTCGCCCGAGGTGATGAACGACATGTAGCACGCATACAGCCCGCCGCCGACCGCCGCGACCGCCGCACCCAGCGCGAACACGAGCAGCTTGCTGGCGACCACGTCGATGCCCATCGCCGACGCGGCGGCTTCGTCCTCCTGGATCGCGCCGAGCATCTTGCCGTAGCGGCTGCGTTCGAGTGCGACCAGCAGCACGATCAGCACGACGAGGAACGCCGCGACATGCCACGGTTGCGTCAGCACGGCCACGTTGCGAAAACCCGTGGCCGCCGCGGGTCCGGTCGGCACGCCTTGCAACGGAACCTGCCAGGTGAAGTTCAGGAAGAAGACCCGCACGCACTCGGAGAAGCCGAGTGTCGCGAGCGCCAGATAGATGCCCTTGACGCGCAGGCACGGATAACCGAGCGCGATGCCGATGACGAAGCACACGGCGGCGCAGGCGAGCAGCGCGGGCAGGAGCGCCCAGCCATAGAGCGTGGTCAGCGCGGCCGTGCCGTACGCGCCGATGGCCCAGAAGCCGACTTGCGCGAGCGAGAACTGGCCGGTCGCCAGCGTCATGTAGACGCTGACCGCGAGGATCGCGTTGAGGCCGGCGATGGTGAAGAGGGTGACGAGATAGCTCATGGATTCAGTCCGGCCGGCCCACCGCGCCGCCGAACAGGCCTTGCGGACGCACGATGAGTACGATGAACATCAGGATGAACAGAACCGCTTCCTTGTAAGAGGCCGAGAGCAGGTTCGTCGTGAGGATCTGCACGACGCCGACGAACAAGCCGCCGAACATTGCGCCATACAGGTTGCCGAGGCCGCCGATCACGATCACCACAAAGCTCGTGAGCAGCAGCGGCGCGCCGATGTAGGCGTTGATCGTGCCGGTGGACACGCCGATCAGGCAGCCCGCCGCGCCGGCGAGTGCCGAGGCCACCGCGAACGCGACCATCTCGGTACGCTCCACGTTGATGCCGAGCAGACGCGCGGCCGTGGGGTTCTCCTCGACGATGCGCATCGCGCGGCCCGAGTTGCTGCGCGTCACCCACAGATGCAGCAGGACCATCAGCACCAGCGAGACGGCGAAGATCACCACGTACGCGCCGCGGATATAAACCTCGCCGAGATGGAACGAGAGATCTTCCAGCGGCGACGGATACGGCGTGTACTCGGGGTAGAAGATCGGCACGCGACGCGACACCTGCTGCATCGCTTCTTCGAGCGCCATCGTGATGCCGACGGTCGCGACAAAGGGCGCGAGATAGGAAGCGTTGCGCAGCGGGCGGAAGATCACGCGCTCGATGAGTACGCCGATCACCGCGCCCGTCACCACCGACACGACGAACGACAGCGCGAGCACCGCATAGCTGTCGCCGCCCAGCAGCAGCGAGACCGTGGCGCCGGCAAACGCCGACACCATGATCGTCGCGCCGTGGGCGATGTTGAGCCGGTGCAGCACGCCGAAGATGATCGTGAAACCGATCGCGACGAGCGAATACGTGCTCCCGAACAGCAGCCCGCTCAAGATGTACTCAAGGATATGCATGGATTTCCGCAGCCGCGTGGGTTCAATGGAAGGGCTTCTGGTCCCAGATCTGGTACTTGCCGTTCTTGATCGTCAGCAAGTAGCCTTTCTTGACCGCGTCGTGTTCGGCGTCGAAGGTGACGCGCTCGCCGGTAATGCTGACGATGTCCACCTTGGCGAGGGCATCGCGAAACTTCCTGCGGTCGTCCTGCAGCGTGTCCGGCGTGTTTTTGATGCCCGACGACTCGATGGCCGCCTTGAACAGATAAATGGCCTCGTAGCCGTTCACACCGAAAAGATTGATGTCGATGCCGGCGCGCTTGCGGTAGGTCTGCGCGAGCGCGGCGATCTTCGGCTGGTCGGGCGAGTACGAACTGCCTACCAGCATGTCTTCCACCGCCTTGCCGCCGAGCCTCGGCACTTCCGGCGCGATGTTGCCGATCGTGCCAGTCCACACCTTCGGCGCGAAGCCGCGACGCCGTGCTTCCTTCATCAGGTTGACGCCCGCGAGCACCGGCGTGGACACCGCGACGACGTCGGGCTGCGCCCGGGAGAGCGCGTCGATCTGCGCGGACAGGTCGCTGTCGTTCTCGAGGCCCGCCGTCTCCACGACGACCTTGAAGCCGGCTTTCTCCAGCGCCGGACGCAGCACGCTTTGCGCGGTCAGCGCATTGGCGGCGTTGTCCTTGGCCACGAAGATCGCGGCGGTCTTGTAGCCGAACGTGTCGTGCAGCAGCTTGGTTTCACTCTGGATCAGGTCGGACTCGAAGAACGAATTGCGAAAGCCCCAATTGGAAATCTTGCCCAACCCCGGGCTTGCGGAAGCCGACGACAGCAACACCGCCGGCGTGCCCTGCTTTTCCAGTTCCTTCAGGTAGTTGAAGGCGGCCTCCGTGTTCGCCGACTTCGACGTGCCCTTGATGGCGAGTACGCGATCGTCCGCGACCAGTTTTTTCATCAGCGCGATGGTCGCGGCGGAGTCGCCGCCCGGGTCATAGCCGTTCGGCGCGGGCGTAAGCGCGAGCTTGACCATGCGGCCGTCTACCTTCACGCCGCCGGCCGCATTGATCTCGTCGATGGCGATCTGCGAGCCGACCAGCGCCTGGATGCCGTACGCCGCCGGGATGCCGGTTTGCGCTTCCATCGAGCCGATGCGCACCGTGCCTTCGGACTGGAAGGCGCGCGCGGGCGCGGCGGCGCCGAGCGCGGTCAGGAACGCGACGCCCAGCAGCGCGCACGACGCCGATGTGCCGAGGCTGTCGCAGACGCGGATCCAGGAAGAGTTCAATAAGGTTATGGCGGCTCGCGTCGTGCAGCTCTGCGCGGCAAGGCGGGCTTCAGGGTGTGTAGCTTCCAATTGGGTGTCCGTAGCGGAGTAGGTAGCAGACCAGCGTGGCCGGGTTGTCAGAAGGCGATAATCCTGCTCGGCGCCCGATTCTTCGTCCCGTTGTTTCCATCGTGGAAACATATGTGCCTCACAGGAATTATTTTGGCGCGTTTGCTTAATAGTTGTCTCCTAGGGAAGTCCACTAGCTTCTGCTTGACTAGAAAGACGTACGCATGCCGAGCTGGAACGTGCGTCCCACCGAATTCGGCGTGGCCACGCCGGCCAGGTACACCGCGCCGCCAAGCGAATAGGTCGAGCCGTTCTTGTTCTGCACCTGTCCGTACGACGCGAACACCGCGGTCCGTTTCGACAATGCGTATTGCAGGCCGATGGCCTCGATGTAGGCGTTCTGGGACGCGGAGAGTCCATCCGACGTGTTGATGACGTGCACGACCTGCGCCATCGCCGTCAGGGCCGGGGTGATCTGATACCGGAGGCCGAGGTTCAAGAGCGAGAACTGCACCTTGGGGCCGGTCAGGGCGGGCGTGTTCGCCGTGGTGTCCGTGTCCTTGCTGTACGCAAGGAAGATCTGCGCCGGCCCGATCGTGTAGGTGCCGCCGGCGGTCCAGGCGATCAGGTCGCCTGCGCCGTTGGTGGTGATGGTGCGCAGGTACGCGCCGTTGAACGCGAAGCCGCCGAGCGTGTAGTTGACCCAGCCCGACACGGTCTGGCCGTCCTTGATGCTGCCGGGGACGCCGCCGAACGCGTACATGGCGGTGACCGTGAAGCCGTAGAGATTGGGCGTCTTGTAGACGACGGAATTGTTGGTCCGGCCATTCGACGCATACGCGTTCATCATGTTTTTCTGCGATCCGTCGGGCAGCGTCCGGTAGAAGTCCGACAAGCCGCCTTGCAGACCGCCGAGGAAGGCGTCGTTGTAGGTGAAGGCCCAGAACTCGGGCGAGTACTGCCGGCCGAAGGTGAGCGTGCCCTGCGGTCCGGTGAAGCCGACGAACGCCTGGCGTCCGAACAGCAAGCCGCCTTGCCCGGCGGTGCCGGTGTTCGCGTTGAAGCCGTTCTCCAGCGTGAAGATCGCCTGATAGCCGCCACCCAGATCCTCCTTGCCGATGAAGCCCCAGCGCGAGCCCTGCATGGCCCCGCTGGTTTCACGCACCAGCGTGCCGTGGCCCTGGTTGGATATGTCGATGGCCGTATCGATCACGCCGTATAAGGTCACGCTGCTCTGGGCCCGCGCGACCGGGCTCGCTGCGCCGAGTGCCAGGCCCGCGAACGCGGCCGCCACGGCTTTGCCGTTCTTCATCTGCTTCACCTTCGTCTCCGTTTGATATTTCGAATTGCTAACAGACAGGTTCGCGAAAGCGTGCTGGGTTCCCATGCTGTCTCGCGGTGCTTCCCGGTTATTCCGTCCCGCTCGATGGCTACGGCTGAACGGCAATGCGATGTGCGGCGATGTCGACGAATCGGGCGCCGGTTCGGCATGCAAGGCCGACAGACCCGGGAGCGGTCAGCCCTGCTTCAGTGCATGGGTCGGGCGGTTGGCGTCGCGGCTGGACTGCGGCGCCGGACGGTCACCGCGCGGCGCGATCGCGTTCGAGCGAGGCAATGTGATCGACGACCTTGTAGCCGGTCTTGCCCCAGGTGGTGACGCCGCACACGTGCATGACCTGCATGCAGGCTTCGGCCAGCTCGCGGCTGCTCATGCCGGCCTTGGCCGCTGCATTGCCGTGGTTGATGGCGCCGTCGAGATTGCCGGTGACGATATCGAGCACCGTATAGAGCAGTTCCTTGGTCTTCAGGTCCAGGCCGCCTTGCGCGGAGTGATCGCCGTAGACGCCTTCGCGGAACAGCAGATAGCCCGGCCAGTGCTGGGGGCAGTGTTCCATCATCGCGCGGATGGGTTCGGGCAGATTGCCCAGCGTTTCCTGGAAGTGCGCCTTGCCGCGCACGATGGCCTGTTCGATCTCGGATTGATTCACGAAGCGTCCTCGTCTAGGTGGGTTATGAAACACCATGTGTTCCATACGGAAACACGGAGTTATATTAGCCATATTTTTCCGCGATGCAACGAGGGTTTGCCTGAATGCGCGACCTGCGCGGGCACGTGGGTCGCGTGGTCATGCAGCGTGGAAGAGAGGGCGTACGACAAAAAGTCCGGGCCCCATGCGGGCCCGGACTGTCGAGGAAACTAGCTGTAGATGGGGGTCAGGCGGCCGGCGTGCGGCCGTGAGTCGAGCGGTTCAGTCGCGCTTCAGCGCGCGCCGCCGTAGGGATACACGGGGCAGCCCATGCGTTGGGAGAGCGTTCGCGCCGTGCGTTGCAGCGGAACCAGCAATTCAGCTTCTTCTTTCTTCGCCACGGTATGGCTGGGGAACGCAATGCTGAGCGCGCCGATCACCACGCGATGTTCATCGAATACCGGAACGCTGATCGCCGCAAGACCGAGTGTGTTTTCGTCCCGCGAGACGGAAAAGCCCTTGTCGCGCACGGTGTGCAGCAACTTGACGAGCGCGGACGGATCCACGACCGTCTCCGGCGTGACCTTTCGCAGCGGTTGCTGGATGATCGCGAGCACGTCCTGCTCGTCCATAAAGGCGAGCAGGATGCGGCCGGCGGAAGTGGAATGAATCGGCATATAGGTGCCGATCTTCCACGGCGAGTCCGTAAAGAGCGGACCATTGATGCCGATCAGATAGGCGGCGCGGTCGCCGTCGAGCGCTGAAAGCCGGGTGCTGTGACCCGTGCGTTCCGTGAGATCGCGCAGTAGCGGCAAAGCCTGGCTGCACAACTCATCCTGGTTAAAAAACTGCGAACCGAGAATGAACGAGCGCACCGCCACGGAATAAGCCTGCGACGACGGATCCTGCCGGATCAAACGGGCATCAGCCAGCGCGGCAGCGATTTTCGATATATGACTTTTGCTCAAACCGGTTTGCGCGGCCAGTTCAGTGACGGTATAGCTGGCGCTACCGCTCGTGAACTCCATCAGCACGCGCAATGCGGATCGCAACGACTTCATCGCGGCGGGAGAACTGGAATCGTCTTCGGTAATGGGAGGCATAGTGCAGAAACGGTGCGGGCGATTGAAACCGATATCTGTGCCGCGCTTTGCACGGCGGCTCAGCGCTGTTGGCGTGATTATCTCGACTCCACCTTCGGATTCAACAGCCTCGATTTTGGGAAACCCAAGTTTCTAAAAAAGAAACTCATGTGCTCACCGGGAATTCTAGGTGCCTGTCCTCGGTCGGTCAACTGGGTTAATCAGCGAGGCTTTGAAATAAAGAAGCTCTTTTTAAAGACGCATTTAAGAGCAAGAGAAACCTGTTGCCAAATACCGCCTGAAGATTGATTGCATCAAACAGACTCCCGCTCCCGCGCAATCATTCGGCGTCATTCATCCGCGCGTGATTCTCGACAATGCACGCACGCACCGTCTGGACATGCTCACGCGCCAGCGCTTCGGCTTCGTCTTCCTTGCCTGCAAGCACCGCGCTTGCGATGCGCTTGTAGTCGCGCAATCTGATCTGCTGCAACGAAGGCAAACGATGCTGCGCGTACACGATCGGCATATGAATAGTCGGGAAGAGGCGCTTCAGTTCGCGATTGCGCGACAGTTCCAGCAGCGCCCGATAAAACTGCCGCCGTGCGAGAGTGAAGGCGAGCGCGTCGCGTGCATCGTCCGCGCGGGCGAGTTCCCGCAGGCTCTGCCGCACCTTCCCGGCAAGCGGCGCATCAGCGTGATTGCGGGCCGCTCCGCGTGCAAGCAGACCCGTCATCAGTTCGGCGACGTCGAGAACGTCCATCGTGTCCTGCACGTCGAGCGTCCTGATCACCGCGCCCTTGTGCTTCAGCAACTCAATGACGCCCTCGGCCACCAGCCGTTGCAAGCCCTCGCGCACCGAATTCCTGCTGACCCCGAAGCGCGCGGAAAGATCGGCTTCCACCAACCGTTGGCCCGGCACGAAAGCCTGGCTTTCGAGACCTCGCAGGATGCCGAGGAACACCGCGTCGGATGCGGCGCCCTTGTCGTCTTCTGTCGGAGCATCGTCATCCGAAGCGGTGCGGGCGGAGGTTTTTGCGTTCATCGGTGGATCATAACAGTTGAACAAAACGATTTTGTTCCTTAAGATTGTCCAACAATCGGCTGGAACAATAAGGAGACGTCATGCCCCCGAAGGAGACATTCGGCTTGCAGGGAAAGCGCGTTCTGGTGACCGGCGCATCGAGCGGACTGGGCGCTCACTTCGCGTCGGTGTGCGCCGCGCGAGGCGCCGAGGTGATTCTCGCCGGGCGGCGCGGCGGCGTGCTGGCGGAGCGGGTCGAGCGTCTGAAGGAAGCGGGCGCCCAGGCGTCCTTCATCCAGATCGACGTCAACGACGCAACTTCGCGCCAGCAGATGACCACGTCGATCGGCGAACTGGACGTGCTCGTGAACAACGCCGGCGTGGTGATCGACAAACCCGCCGTCGAGCAGAGCGAGGCCGATTGGGATACCGTTGTCGATACCAACCTGAAGGCGATGTTCTTCGTCGCCCAGGCGTTGATGCCCGCGCTGAAGGCCCGCGCGGGATCGATCATCAACGTGGCATCGATTCTCGGGCTCAGACAGGCGGGCAATGTGCTGCCGTATGCGGTGTCGAAGGCGGGTGTGGTCCAGCTGACGCAGTCGCTTGCGCTCGAATGGGCGCGCCATGGCATCCGTGTGAATGCGATCGCGCCGGGCTACATCGAGACCGAACTGAATCAGGCGTTCTGGCGCACGCCCGCCGGCGAAGCATTGATCCGCCGCATTCCGCAACGCCGCCTCGGGCAACTCGACGACCTCGACGGCCCCTTGCTTCTGCTTGCCTCCGACGCATCGCGCTACATGACCGGGACCGTCATCGTCGCGGATGGCGGCCACTTGACCAGCAGTCTTTAACTCACTCCATCGACCCATGCTGACCGCTCCCCCCACTGCACGCAGCCGCGAGATCGCGGACCGCGTCGAAGCGTTCGTTCGTGAACGCGTGATCCCGTATGAACGCGATGGCCGCCTCGGTCCACATGGTCCGTCGGCGGAACTGATCGCGGAGTTGCGGGCGCTTGCACGCGAGGCCGGCGTGCTGACGCCGCACATCCTGTCCGACGGCGCGCATCTGTCCCAACTGGAAACCGCCGCCGTGCTGAAGCGCTCGGGGCTGTCGCCGCTCGGGCCGGTGGCCGTCAACACGATGGCGCCCGACGAAGGCAACATGTACCTGCTCGGCAAGGTGGCCACGCCTGCGCAGAAGGCGCGCTATCTCGAACAACTCGTCGCGGGCGAGGCGCGCTCGGCGTTCTTCATGACGGAGCCCGCCGAAGACGGCGGTGCGGGCTCGGACCCGGGCATGCTCAAGACCACCGCGCGGCCCGATGGCGATGCGTGGATCATCGACGGCAACAAGACCTTCATCACCGGTGCGGTTGGCGCGAAGGTGGGCATTGTCATGGCGCGCACCGACGATGGCGACAAACCGCGCGCCACCATGTTCCTCGTGTCGCTGCCTGATCCGGCCATCGAGATCGTCCGGGTGCTGGATACGATCGACAGTTCAATGCCGGGCGGCCATGCGCGCGTGGCCATTCGCGGCCTGCGCGTGGCGTCGGATGCGGTGCTGGGCGAAGTGCATGGCGGCTTCGAATACGCGCAGATCCGACTGTCGCCGGCGCGTCTGTCGCATTGCATGCGCTGGCTCGGACTCGCGGTGCGTGCGCAGGAGATCGCGGTGGACTACGCAAGCAAGCGCCATGCTTTCGGCAAAAGGCTGATCGATCACGAAGGCGTCGGCTTCATGCTGGCCGACAACGCGATCGACCTGCAACAGGCCGCGCTGATGATCGACTGGTGCGCGGGCGTGCTCGATCAAGGCGATCTCGGCACCACCGAGAGTTCGATGACCAAGGTCGCCGTCTCGGACGCGCTGTTCAGGGTGGCGGATCGCTGCGTGCAGGTGATGGGCGGGTCCGGCGTCTCGCGCGACTCGATCGTGGAGCAGTTCTTCCGCGAGATCCGCGCGTTCCGCATCTATGACGGTCCGACCGAAGTACACAAGTGGTCGCTGGCCAAGAAGATCAAGCGGGCCGCGCTGGGAGGAAACTATCGTGTCTGACGCGGCGAATTTTGCAGGAACGGGGCCGGTGCGCGACGCGCATCGCTTCGACGAAGCAGCGCTCGGCCGATGGATGCAGGAGCACGTCGAAGGTTTCGCCGGGCCGATGCAAGTCGAGCAGTTCAAGGGCGGGCAATCGAATCCGACTTATCAGCTGCGCACGCCCGAATGCGAGTACGTGCTGCGCCGCAAGCCGCCTGGCCCGCTGTTGAAGGGCGCTCACGCGGTCGAACGGGAAGCGCGCGTGATCGCGGCGATCGGCGCGGCTGGCTTTCCCGTGCCGAAGGTCTTCGGCGTCTGCGAAGATCCGCAGGTGCTGGGCAGCGCGTTCTTCGTGATGGAGCGGGTACGCGGCCGGATCTTTTGGGAATCGGGCTTTTCGAACGTGCCGCACGCGGAACGGTTCAGCTATCTCGATGCAATGAACGCAACGCTCGCCGACCTTCATCGGCTCGACTATGTAGCGCTCGGTCTCGGCGACTACGGCAAGCCGGGGCGTTATGTGGCGAGGCAGGTGGAGCGCTGGTCGCGGCAGTATCTGAGCGACGAGGCCGCCGGACGCAATGCGGACATGGACCACGTCATCGCATGGCTCGAAGCGAATCTGCCCGCGCGCGATGAAACCGCGTTGACGCATGGCGATTTCCGCGTGGACAACCTGATCTTCGATGCCGTCGAACCGCGCGTCATTGCCGTACTCGACTGGGAACTCTCGACGCTCGGCGACCCGCTCGCCGACTTCGCCTATCACGCGATGATGTATCGCTTGCCGCCCGATATTCTGGGCGGCATCGGCGGGCTCGATTTCGCGCAACTCGGCTTGCCAGACGAAGCGGCCTACGTGCAGGCCTATTGCCGCCGCACCGGTCGCGAAGGCATTGCGGACTTCGACTACTACGTCGTCTTCAACATGTTCCGCTTTGCGGCGATCCTGCATGGCATTCGTGCGCGCGTCGCGCGGGGCACGGCGGTCAGTGAAGACGCGCGCGCGATGGGCGACCGTTTCGCGCGGGTGGCGCAGATCGCCTGGCGCGAGGCGCAACGCGCGGGCGCGCAATGACTTCCCGACGCTGAAGCCTGGTGAAGACGGGCGAGCAAACTCTTCTTTCGGACGGAGCTGAAATTGAGCAGAGATGTGGTGATCGTGAGCGGCGTACGGACGGCCATCGGCGAATTCGGTGGCAGCCTCAAGGACTTTCCCCCGACGGATCTCGGCGCGCGCGTCGTGCGCGAGGCGCTGTCGCGCGCGAACGTGGCGGGTGACGATGTCGGCCATGTCGTGTTCGGCAATGTCGTGCATACCGAGCCGCGCGACATGTACCTGGCGCGCGTGGCGGCGATCAACGGCGGCGTCGCGCAACATGCGCCCGCGCTGACGGTGAACCGTCTGTGCGGATCCGGTCTGCAGGCGATCGTCTCGGCGGCGCAATGCATCATGCTCGGCGATGCCGACATCGCCATTGGCGGCGGCGCGGAGAGCATGAGCCGCGCGCCGTACTCGATGCCGGCCGCGCGCTTTGGCCAGCGCATGGGCGACGCGCGGCTCGTCGACATGATGGTCGGCGCGTTGAATGATCCGTTCCAGAGTATCCACATGGGCGTGACCGCGGAGAACGTCGCTCGCCAATACGAGATCTCGCGCGAGGCGCAGGATGCGCTTGCGCTCGAATCGCATCGCCGGGCCGCGCATGCAATCGCCAGTGGATATTTCAAGGAGCAGATTTTGCCGGTGACGATTCCGTCGAAGAAAGGCGACATCATCTTCGACACGGATGAACACGTGCGCCTCGACGCTTCACCCGCCGATTTCGCCAAACTCAAGCCCGTGTTCGCCAAGGAGAATGGCACCGTGACGGCGGGCAACGCGTCGGGCATCAATGACGCAGCCGCCGCTGTCGTGCTCATGGAACGCGGTGTCGCGGAGCGGCGCGGCGTGCAGCCGCTGGCGCGACTGGTCGCCTATGCGCATGCGGGCGTCGATCCGGCATACATGGGAATCGGTCCGGTGCCGGCGACGCGCAAGGTGCTCGAGCGCGCCGGGCTCACGGTGAACGATCTCGATGTGATCGAAGCCAACGAGGCGTTTGCCGCGCAGGCGTGTGCGGTGACGCGGGAACTCGGGCTCGATCCGGCGAAGGTCAATCCGAATGGTTCGGGCATCTCGCTGGGGCATCCGATCGGTGCGACCGGCGCGCTGATCACCGTGAAGGCGCTGTACGAGTTGCAGCGCGTGGGCGGGCGGTATGCGCTCGTGACGATGTGCATCGGCGGCGGCCAGGGCATCGCGGCGGTGTTCGAGCGCATCTGAAGGTCGCGTTCGTCGATTGCTTGTTGAAAGCCAAGGCCTGCACAATGCCCGATCAGTCCAGACCGGGGAGCGTCTGCATGACCGGACTCGAGTTCCAATCGCCCAAGGCACTTCGCGCCGCGTATTCGACGGTAGACGGAGACGCCCTGGGCGACTTCATTGCATCGGCTTATCCGTTCGATGCGCCGTTCACCTGCCGCTTGCTGAGGCGAGGCTTCAACGATGTGTATCTCCTTCGCTTCGCCGATGGCCATAAGAAAATCGCGCGCCTGAGTTCGCGCCGGGCGAGAGGGGCGTCGAACGTCGCTTATGAAACCGCGCTGCTTCGGCACCTGAAGCAAGCGGGCGGCGAGGTGGCGGCTCCGCTTGGCACGAAGACGGGTGCGTTGAGTATCGAGGTCGAGGCAGTAGAAGGCCAACGTTCGCTCGTCGTGTTCGAGTATCTGGAAGGGCATTTTCCCGGTGCCGACGCGCAGGACACGAAAGCGATGGCGGCCAGTCTTGCGACGCTGCATCGGCTGGCGGGAAGTTATGGCGGTCCGCCGAGTCAGTACGTGTTGGATCTCCGCCATCTTGTGATGCGGCCGTTACAGCGGCTGCTGGATCACGAAGCGATGGACGAGGCGCTTTCGGAACGCTTGCGGAAGAATGCCTCGGATCTGATCGCGAAGGTCGAAGCGGCCGTGAACCTGAGCATGGTCGTCTGCCACGGCGACTGCCATGGCGGCAATACGTTCATGACGAGCGCTCCTGACGGTCGCCGCATCGGCTCGTTTTTCGATTTCGACGACGGCGGACCAGGTTATCTTGCCTACGACCTTGCGGTCTATCTCTGGGCCATGTTGCTGCACAGGGAAGAACCGGCGCTCAGTGACGAGCAGCGAGAACGATGGACGTGTTTCGTCGAGGGTTATCGCGACGTGTCGCCGGTGCCCGCGAATGATTACTCGGCGATTGCGCTCTTTGTTTCCGCGCGGCATTTCTGGTTTCTGGGCGAGTATGCGAGCCGCAGCGACGAATGGGGTTCGTCGGCGCTGCCGCTCGAATGGCTGCGGAAACAGGCCGACAAACTGGAACAGTGGAGCGGGATGGCGACGCCGTGACGGATGCGGTCCTTGCCGTGCCGGGGGTGCTCCCATCAAAGGACGCGAGACAAGAATGAACTTCGACATCATCGGAGATATCCACGGACAGGCAGACAAGCTTCGGGCGCTTCTGAAACGCCTGGGCTATGTCGAGCGCAACGGCGCCATGCGTCATCCCGAACGAACCGCCATCTTCGTCGGAGACTTCATCGATCGAGGTCCGCGTCAGATGGATACGCTCCTGATCGTCCGCGCAATGATGGACGCGGGCAGCGCGCTGGCGGTCATGGGCAACCATGAATTCAATGCCGTTGCGTGGTTCATGCGCGACCCCGAGCATGACGAAGCGTATCTGCGTACCCGCCACGGAGAGCGAGGCGCGAGGAATCGCCATCAACACGCTGCGTTCCTGGCCGAGGTCGAGCACACGCCGCACGTGCATGCGGAAGTGATCGACTGGTTCCTGACCTTGCCGCTCTGGCTCGATCTTCCCGAGTTGCGCGTGGTGCATGCATGCTGGCATCCGGAGTTCATCGCGGAACTCGAACCGCATCTGAAGCCTGGCCGTCTGCTCGACGAGGCCATGATGATCAAGGCAAGCCGTAGAGGGTCGAACGAATACCGGCAGGTCGAGACCTTGTTGAAAGGTACCGAAGTGAAATTGCCGCCGGGTTGCGCGTTCGAAGACAAGTCGGGCATCACGCGTCGTGAAGCACGCACGCGCTGGTGGGACGCGCAAGCCGTCACGTATCGGGACGCCGCGCTCGTGCCGCCCGAGGACAAGGCGCAGTTGCCCGATGCCGAGATTCCGGCAACGGCAAGGATCGGCGGTTATGCCGGTGACAAGCCGGTGTTCATCGGGCACTACTGGATGACGGGTTGCCCGGAGGTGCTGTCGTCGAAGGTGGCGTGTGTCGACTACAGCGCGGGGAAAGGAGGGCCGCTGGTCGCGTATCGGTGGGGCGGGGAGGAGGTGTTGTCGTCGGGGAACTTTGTGGTGGCTGAGGCGGGTTAGGGTGGTGGGGGAGAGGGTGGGTCGGCGGGTCGACTTGCGGCCCCATTCGCTCCAGTCGAATTCGATAGCTTTCTTTTCTCGTGTCCAGAGTAATCAGGCGAAGTTATGCCGATCGGAAGTGCGCTTGCAGACTCCGGCCGCGTTTCCCAATAATCTGAAAAGCCCTGGCGTTGTGCCCAATCGCGTACCGAGTTCAGCGAATGCCTGAACAAGCGCGTCTCCAGCCTCGAATCGATTCAGTTCTCTCTCGCTGTGACTCACGTACCGCGGGCGAAGGCGATATTTCGGTGGGTGAATGGTAAAAGGCAGTCTTCGGTTCTACTTCATCTAAAACTTCTTCTATAAGCAACGCACGACACTGCACATGACAAATTGTGTGACATCTTGTTGCGCGTTAGATTTTCGCATGTATAGTCGTCTCGCGAAGGTCAGGGGTTTCATAAGCAACCAGAGAATATCGGTCTGTTATTTTTCTGCGCGTTGCAAGGGATCGCCGGGGCTTACGCCATCCATAAGAATTAAGCTGGATTAATCTTATCGGACGCTGCGTTTTATCTTTGCGGTAAAAAACAAATAAGAACAATCTCAAGAGAGACGAATCGTGAATGCATAGCCACTTCCTGGCTATGGCACTTCCAGGCGGGATTTCCCGTCACACCTTACGCTTCTCCTTCGGATTGGTTGACAACGCTAGCCTGCTCGCGCCTCGTTTGATCGCCGTGCCGTAACTCGCAGGTTCCGATCACCCAGATTCGTGCGCTCATGATCTTTACGTCCGCTTCGCTTCCGCTGCTTCTGCACGCCTTTGTCGGCATCGCGCTGACAATCGCGCTCATATTCTTCGTCTGGCAGTTCTTGCTGCCCTTCTTTCGCGTTCGCGCCCAATTGCTCGCTGCCCATCGTGCAATCGAGACGTTGAAAGCCGGAGGCGAGTCCCTGGACGCCGACCGAATCGGCGAGATCATGCAGGATGCAGCGCTGCGGCACTGCTGGTCTGAATACCGGGACACACTTCATGCTCAAAAGACCGTGAATGCGTCAGGCGTGGCGCAAGCCGGACGCTGGCGTGCCACGGCCATCGCGAGCACGTTTTTCACCGAGCAGGCGCTCGTCAATGCGCCATTGCGAACCGAGTTTTACAAGCATCTTCCCGGCATCCTTACGGGGATCGGGATCATTGGCACATTCGGCGGTCTGATTCTCGGCCTGAACGACTTCAAGATCAGCGATGATCCGCTCGTGGTTCGCAGCAGTCTTGAATCATTGGTGTCAAGCGTAGGCGGCGCCTTCAAATTGTCTGGCCTCGCCATTTTCTTTGCCATGGCCATTACGACAGCGGAGAAGGTCATCGTCAACAAGCTGTACACGCACGTCGATGCGTTGTGCGGCCTGATCGACAGTTTGTTCGAGTCAGGTGCGGGAGAAGAGTACTTGCAACGGCTGGTCGACGCTTCCGAAACCTCTGCCACGCAGGCGATGCAGATGAAGGAATCGCTCGTCACCGATTTGAAGCAGGTCCTGAGCGAACTGACGCAACAGCAGATCAATGCGATCCGCACGACCAGCAGTGAACTCGGCACATCGATTACCCACAGTCTCACTGAAGGTCTGGCAGAACCCCTGGCACGCATCTCGAACGCCGTGCAAACCGTGGGTAACAGCCAGGGCGAAGCGGTCAGCCGCATCCTGACCGACGTGCTGTCGGGCTTCACGTCGCAGATGGAGAACATGTTCGGCTCCCAGCTACGGGGGATGAACGACATGTTGCTCAAGACGGCGAATACCATTGAGTCAGCCTCTCAAGGTTTCAACACGCTTGCCGTACAGATTCAGCAGGCCGGCACGGGTGCCGCCGATGCGATGGCCCGCCGCGTCGAGGAGTCGCTCGGACAGATTCAGAGCCGTCAGACCGAGGCGAACGCGCAGATGCAGTCCTTCGTCGACAGCCTCAAGGACAGCGTGGCCCGCGGTCAGGCCGAGTCGGCGGATCTGACCCAGAACATGCTGCGGCAGGTGAGCGACAGTACGGCTTCGTTCGTCAAGACGCTGCAGGATCAGAGTCAGAAGGGTCTGGCTGAGGGCGCTGCGCAACAAGCCGAAACCAACGCCCGCATGCAGGTCTTTGTCGATGAACTGAAAGATGGCCTGGCGCGCGGTCAGGCTGAATCGGCGAACCTGACGCGGGACATGCTGCAACAGATGAGCGAGGGAACATCGTCGTTCGTCAGGGATCTGCAGGAGCAGCGCAACGCGAGCCGCGCCGAGGCAGCCGAGGTGCAGGCCCGAGCCAGCGAACGGATTCATGCCTGGATGGAAGAGACGCGCGTGAGCATGTCGAAGGGCCAAAGCGAAGCATCGGAGGCAGCGTCGCGCTTGATCGACCAACTCAATGGAAAGGCGAGCGGCATGATCGACGCACTCCAGGCGCAGACCGCCGCCGCGCATGATGAGCACGACCAGCGTCAGGCACAGCTCGCTGCGCAGATCGCGGAGTTGCTCGACAGACAAACTGGTCAGATCAACAGCGTGACAGAGGCTGTCAAGCAGGGCAGCCTGGCGATGACTCAAGCGGTCGACACACTGAACGCCGCGACGCACGGTCATATCGAGCGCATGGGACAAGGCGCGGCACGTCTGCACGATGCATCAACGCACTTTGCCGACAACCTGCTCGACTTGAAGACTGCCACCGACGGCATCGCCGGCACCGCCGAGCGTTTCAAGCAAGCAGCCGCAACGCTCGACGGCTCGCTCAGCGCGGTGCAGCAAACGCTGGGAGATCAACGCGCCGTGCGCGATGCACTCGCGGGCATGGTGACCGAGTTGCGCGCTGTGCTGCAAACGGTGTCCGCGGAGGCGACACTCAAGCGCGATCTCGTCCAGTCGATGGAACAGGCGGGCACATCCCTTCGCGAAGCGCAGGAGGCGACGCGCGGGCACCTTGACGATCTGATCGAAGATCTCGCCCACGTGCATCAGGAGTTCGCGGACCAGGTCAGGAAGACGCTGCGCGAGAGCAACAGCGCGTTCCATACTGAACTCGCCCAGGCGACTGGCTTGCTGAAGGGCGCGATCGTCGACCTGGGTGATGTGTTCGACCGTTTGCCCACTGCAGCCTGATTCGACTCGAGGTGACACATGTTCGGAGTTCAGACACCGGCGCGGCGGCGGAGCCGCGACGACGGCGAGAAGCCGTTCTGGATCTCGTTCTCGGACCTGATGACGGCGCTGATGGTGCTGTTTCTCGTCGCGTTGAGCGTCGCGCTGCTGGCAGTGACAAAGCAGGTGTCGGAGGCCGAGCGCGAGGAGAAGCAACGGACCGAGCAAATCAGCGCACTGATGCGCGAAATAAGGCGCATGGCCAGCCAGTTCGACGGCGTCAGCGTGATCGGCACGACGATCGATTTCGGACCTCGCGGGCGTTTCGAACGGGAAGGGCAGAATACGCTTTCCGAGCCGCAGCGCGCATTGCTGCGCCAGTTCAGCCCGCTCCTGATCGAGCAACTACGGACGACCGAAGCAGGCAAGAACTGGTTCAAACGTGCGACGGTCGAGGGTTACGCGAGCCGCAGCGGCAAGTACCTGTTCAATCTGAACCTGAGCCTTGAGCGCAGCGAGCGCGTGCTCTGTGAGCTATTGCGTGATCCAGGCCATGACGAAGCGGCGCTTTCCTTCGCTGACCGCACGCTGGTCGCCACGCGGTTTTTCGTGGGCGGCGCTTCGTTCAACTCGTTGCGTGCGACGGCGGACGACAGCCGCCGCATCGAAATCAAGCTTGAGTTCAAATCCCGTCAGGAACGCAAGGACGATGCCGCGCCCACGGAACCGGCGGCGGATGATGGCGCGCTCCAACAAGCTCTGGACCCGAAAGAACGATGCCCATTGACCGATCGCTGACATTCGCCGGAGCGCGGCTGCGCCAGGCCATGCTGGGCGGTTCTCCGCTGAGCGGCGATACGCGCGTGATGAGCATCGCATTGAGCGACATCAGGCACGCGTTCGGTGGCGAGAGCGGTGCGCCGTCGCTCGATCAGTTGAACGTCGCGCTGCGGACATTCTTCTCCGGCCGCAAGGACCTGAGTCCGACCCATGTCAAATATGTCTGCTACGGCGTCTCTGTTCCGCTGGACGAGGACGGGAACCAGCGGCTCATCGATGATAGCGTTCTGTTCAACCGGCTTATCGGGTTGCTCAGTGACTATGAGCGGCAGGAACGGCGTTTTCGCAACTGCTATCAGGGTCTGCTGCAAAGCTACTTCAGCTTTGCCAATCATGTCGGCGAAGCATCGACGGCGCATGCAAACTGGGTCAGGTTGCGCCGCTACCTGCAGGACCGGTTTCCGACCGTGCTCGAAGGTGCCGGTCGCCTTGGCATGATTCCCGACTGGCTCGGTACGCTTCGCGATCACGCCAACTTGCTTACTGATCATCCTTGCCGTCGCTATGCAAGGCATCTCGCCGAAGGGGAAACCGCGGAGCTCGCGAGAGTCTTCGATGGACTGGGTATCGATTCGAACTCCTGGGTCTGGGAAGAAGTGGTCATGGCCTATGTCCATTCCGTCTGCGAACGTGGCAACGCGGAATTTCAGGGCGCGCTGGACGATGTGCTCGCCTATGTCACCGGCCGCGCAGCGATCAAGCTTCCGCAACTGCTCGCGGTGCGCGCGGCGGCGTTCGCGGTCAAGCGCTATGCCCAATGCCGCAACCGGCCCGAGCATGAACGCCTGCGCGATACCTGTCTGAGCTTGATCGGCAATCCATGGATCGATCCCACTGCCTGGAACGCCCACGTCCGGCACGAACCGGCGCGACAGATGGTAGAGGGCTGGCTCAAGCGCCGCCTGATTCGCGATTTCTTCGAGGTTCTTGCGAAGGACGGAGCAGCGGATCTGCGGCGGCTGAACTACTGGCTCAAGTGGGAGCCGGAGATTTCCGACATGTGGTTCGTGCTCGGGAAGGACGCGCAAAGAAACAGGAGCGCGGCATTTACGGACGTCCGCAAGCGGATGGCAGGAAGGGACCGCATTCTCGTCGATGCCATCGACGAAAACAACGCCTTCATCATGCGTATTGGCTCGTTGCTCGTGGTCGAATTCGGCGTGACGGGAAATGCTTGCTATTTCTTCGAAGCGTCGCGCTTTCCTGGCGATCTCAGCACGGCCGTCTTTTCCCGTCACGGATTGAAGAATAAACAGGTCGCCGCGCTCTGGCTTCCCCACACTGTTTATTCCTGGGAGGCCAATTTCGATTTCAAGATGCGCGAACTTCTCCAGAAAGAACCCACGTCGCCACGCCCCGCCGGCGAGTCGCCTCGCCAGGAGCCGGCCGCACCCTTCGATGGCCTTATGCCGGCTAAAGCCAGCCGTAGCGATTCCGATTCGGTCGAGGGACCGTTGCAAGAGATCCTGTCGCTTTGCGAGGCAAATGGCATCGAATGGGAGGACAACCGCCCCAAAGGCGGCGCGCTCTGGGTCCTTCTGGAACAGTGCCGCCAGCATCCCCGTCTTGTCGATGGCCTCGACAAATTGGGATTTGCATTCAAGCCCGGCCGCGGCTTTTGGCTGAAGTGAAGGACGGTCGATGCTCGCGAAGCTCTTTGGGGCGCGAAAAGCCGCGACATCGGATGCGGGAAAAGTGTTCGCGTCGAATGACGTTACCGCGGCCACCTCACTGCGGACAATCGATGAAAACGGTTTCCGCTACGCCTCGCCTGCGCCGCTGGCTAAGCAATGGCTCGCCGCTCCGTACGACTATCCGGCTCATGCCGAACTCGGTGCGCATCTCGCGTTGATCGTGCAGGAAGGTCTGGGCAATGTCGTCGGTTCAAGCGTGCTGTTGTCATGGGAACATGTCTACGGCGTGCTGCGTAGCGTCGAACTGAGTGGCTTCCGCATACCGTTACGCTTTCCGACGGAGGCGCGCATGCGTCCGCGTCTGGTCAATGCCGGGGCGCTGGGAGACGCAGATTTCGGGCTTCGCATCGACGAGTGGGTCGATGCGCAGGGACGAGGCGTACGGCCGGCACCCAGGCTCGTGGGAAAGGTGCTGCGTACGGCCGCTGAGGATACGCTGGTGCCTGAATCGATCAGCGAGATGCTGGACCTTCTCGACCGCTTCCATGCCACGCCGGCAGATGCACGCAGCTTGTCGTTCAAGGAGCACATCTACGGACGCGTGCGCATGCTTGCGGCGGAGAGCGGCTGTCCCGTCTCGGATTACGTGGCGAGCACGATCGTGCTGGCACCCGAGCGCCTCGAACTCGATATCGAGCGTCGTGGCGAAGGCACGGCCGCTGTGATCGAAGTCTCGCCGAGCTTCACAGGTGCCCCTGAACACTGGGTCGCGCAGTTCGACCGGTTGCCGTTGCAGGATCGCTATCACGTCCCCGACGGGCCGGCGCTCGTACGGGTCGTGCCAGCGCCCGAAGTGAAGGCCGTGCTCGGCGAAATCAAACGCAACATGCCAGGACGGCGCGTGGCAGGGACGCGGGCTCAGGCGTTCGTGCGCAACCCGTTCGCGACCCTTGGCGAGAGCGCAAAGGATGTACTGGATCCCAGCCAGTTCGAAACCGCCTGCGAGGCCGCAGGCATCGTCTTCAAGTCCTTCATTCCACACGTCGAGCGCAATGATCGCGGAGGAATCGCGCGGGTAGGTTTGCTGGTGCAAGCCATCGGAACGCAGAATGAAGACCCCGCGATGACGTGGTTCGCGTCGTCCGGAGAGCTAGCCCGGTTCGTTGGCCGGATTTCTCGGGCGCTCGACGATGGGTCGCAATGCACGGCCTGGAACGACGCGGAACTGGAAATCGTCGGTGACACGTCCGCGCATCTACAGTGGCTGTCCAGTTGGCTCCGTGAGTGGGAAAAACCAGCGTTGTGGACGGCGTCCGAGGTGCTCGACCTGCGTTATTACTCGGAGCGCATCGACGAGATCGGCGTGGAGCAGCCGTTTGCCGTGCCGGTCATCGCAAAGATTCGCGAAGAGGGCGGATGGTTCGAGGAGAACACATCGATCGGACTGCGCGTGAACAATCCATACGACGGAGCACACTACGTACCGCTCGAGTTCGGCGAGATTCCGTCCTTGCAGGAATCGGTGAACGCTGCGCGCGCGGCCGGGGCGGACCGCGTATCGCTGCCTGGACTCCTGCAGTCGATCTCGATCGTCGATGCCCGGATCGCAGTCGATGCACTCGTTCGTGCTGCCGCCGAGGTCCAACGCGGTGCGTTCGTGCCGCGTGCGAGCGCATTGCCGGCGGCGAAGAAGCGTCTGATCATCAAGCGCAATGTCGAAGACATCGAATACAACGAGGTGCGTGCGGGCGCGCTCCCTATGCCGGCTGACTGCGCGCCCTCGATTCCGGGCACGCTGCGGCCAGAGGTCGTGCTCAAGCCGCATCAGGAAACAGGCATTGCGTGGCTTCAGCATCTATGGGCCTTGTCTCCCGGCGCGTGCCGCGGCACCGTGCTCGCAGATGACATGGGGCTGGGAAAGACCTTGCAGTTGCTGACTTTCATTGTGTCGTGCTTCGAGCGCGATCCACAACTCGAACCGGCGTTGATCGTCGCGCCGCTTGCGTTGCTCGAGAACTGGAGCAACGAACTAGCGCGCTTCTTCTTACCGGATACGCTACCGCTCTTGCTGCTCTATGGCGAGACGCTCGCGTCGTTACGGGCGAGCCGCCATGAGATAGACGAAGGGCTTGCAGCACAGGGTGTGTCGCGCCTGCTCAAGCGCGGTTGGAGCGACGGGGTCCGGCTCGTGCTCACCACGTACGAAACCATGCGCGATCTCGAATTTGCACTTGCGCGTCAGTCGTGGTCAATCATGGTGTGCGACGAGGCACAGAAGATCAAGAATCCTGCCGCACTCGTGACACGCTCGGCCAAGAAGCAGAAAGTTCGGTTCAGGATCGCTTGTACGGGCACGCCGGTCGAGAACACGCTGGCCGATCTGTGGTGCCTGTTCGATTTCGTCCAGCCCGGGATGCTGGGGGCGCTGAACCAGTTTTCCCGTACGTATCGACGCCCGATCGAAGCGAAGACCGAGGAGCAGCAGGAAAAGGTCGCGCAGTTGCGCAAAGTGATCCAGCCGCAGATTCTGCACCGAAAGAAATCCGACGTCGCAAAGGACTTGCCGGTACCGGTTGAAGACCCGATGTGCAAGCGGCTGCCCATGTCGCTTTATCAACAGCAGCACTACGAGGCGGCGCTGGCCACACTCCGCGAGCAACGTGAAACGAACCCGTCCGCACAATTGCAGGCGCTTCTGGCAATCCGCAAGATCTGCACGGATCCGCACGGATTCGCGGAGTCTTGCCCGCGCGACGTGCCGATCACGCGCCTCGTCGATGAGTCGCCCAAGATGGGCTGGCTCGTGCGCACCCTGAAGACGCTCGCGGCCGATGTCGACGGCCAGCACAAGGTCATCCTGTTTTGCGAGTTCAAGGAGCTGCAACTCGTCTTGCAGCGCGTGATTGCCGCGATGTTCGGTTTCGCGCCCGGCATCGTGAACGGCGACACCGCCGCGGATCCCCGCACCATGGGCAATCGCCAGCAACTCATCGATGCGTTTCAGATCAGCGATGGCTTCAACGTGATCATTCTTTCGCCGTTGGCGGTCGGGTTCGGGGTCAACATCCAGGCGGCGAATCACGTCGTTCATTTCACTCGCACCTGGAATCCGGCCAAGGAGGATCAGGCAACTGCGCGCGCCTACCGCATTGGCCAGACACGGACGGTTACCCTCTATTACCCCGGCGTGGTCAGCGAAACCTATCCGAGCTTCGACGTTCGTCTGGATGCGTTGTTACAGCGCAAGCGAGCGCTCGCTGCGGACATGCTGAATGGCTGCAATGACCTCACCGCGGCTGACTTTGCGGATTTCGGTTGATGTGCATCGCTGTGGACGTGACTGGCCTCGCGCAGGCGCTGGCGGGAGCGGCCGCTCTACCCGTGTGGCCTGCAAGACGCGAAGGTCAATCATGCCCCCCAACCCTCAACCCGCTCGACCAGAACGTTCGCAGTTCTCCACCCGATGGAAAATCGCGACACAGGCTTCGGCGTTCCGCGGGCACGACGCTCAACGCGGCTTCGACCGACGAAGAAATCAACGCTTCCGCGCGTTCATATTCGTGCGCGCTGACCGGCGCCACAAGCCATCGTTGCGCATCGTCACCATTGACCCAGTCGATGGATTCGGTGAACACGGAGAGATATCGGCGTGTGCAATGGGTGCATTCCAGCGCGCGCACGTTGAAGTGTGATTCATCGATCCATACGGCGTGCGTGCGCAGATCGCTGCGGGCTTGCCAAGCCCATTCGGCGGATTCAGGCCAGCATTGTTCACAACCGTTCAGCTGAGTCATTTCGGGCATTGTTGTTGTTCTCGCGGTGCTTGAGACTGTGTAAGAGTGTTCCCCGTCAGTGTAGTGCGCACCTCCCCGACAGCCAATGGGTCAGCGCTTCGGACACGAAATGTCCGAGTCGGCCATTACACTGGGCGCCGATCGATAACAACCACAACAAAGCGAGGGACCCGATGAACGTTCATCACACAGACCACAATCAACGCTGTCGCGCAGGGCTGTATGGCCTGCTCATCGGCGATGCGCTCGGCGTGCCCTACGAGTTCCACGACGCGGCTGACCTGCCGCCCGAGAGCGCCATCGAGATGGAGCCGCCGGCTGGCTTTCGTCGCGCGCATCGCGGCGTGCTGCCCGGCACCTGGAGCGACGACGGCGCGCAGGCGCTTTGCCTGCTCGAAAGCCTGATCCATCGCCCGCAACTCGATCTCGCCGATTTCGCGCAACGCCTGCTCGCCTGGTACGAACAAGGTCACATGACGCCCGACGGCCACGTCTTCGACGTCGGCATCCAGACCAGCCGCGCTTTCGACGAACTGCGCCACGGTGCCTCACCCGCGAGCGCCGGTCCGCGCGGCGAGCGCGACAATGGCAACGGCGCGTTGATGCGCTGTCTGCCGGTCGTGTTCGTTGCGGCATCGGAAGACGAAGCCGTGCGCCTTGCCATGCATCAGGGACTCGTCACGCATGGCCATCTGCGCTCGCAGCTGTGCTGCGCGCTGTACACGCTGGTCGCCCGCCGCTTGCTAGAGGGCGCAAACGCCATCGATGCCATCGCGACCGCCGAAGCCCACCTGCGCCGCCGCTTCGAAGGCACGCCGGCGGCAGCCGAGATGCAGCGCGTGCTCGACGCCCGCCGCGAGCCGCCGCGCGGTTCCGGCTATGTTGTCGACAGCCTGTGGTCCGCGCTGCATTGCCTGCTCGACACGCGCGATGTCGAGTCCTGCCTGCGCCGGGCCATCGCGCTGGGTAACGACACCGACACCACCGCCGCCATCGCGGGCGGTCTCGCCGGTCTGCTGCATGGCTTCCGCGCGATCCCGCCGCGCTGGATCACGGCGCTGCGCGGGCGCGACATTGTCGAGGCGCTGCTGGACAAGCTGCCGCGTTCGGCATGACGCGCCCCGCACGCGAATCGAAGCCTCGGGACATTCGCTAAAATTGATCCCCGCCGGCAGTTCTACTGTCCGATGCCGTCCGCATGCTGCCGCCGCACTCAATACGGAGTCTGCTTGAACCCGAATTCCCTGTCTCCCGGACTGATGCTCGTCCATGGCAACCGTTCCGAGCGTCTGCGCGACCTGCTGGTCGAGTGGATGAAGCGCTATCCGCTCGCGCCGCTCGAAAACGAAACCATCCTCGTGCAAAGCAACGGGATCGCGCAGTGGCTCAAGCTCGCGCTTGCCGCACCCGCGCGGGCCGCGACCGGCGAGGGCGGTTGCGGGATTGCGGCGGCGCTCGACATCGTGTTGCCGTCGCGTTTCATCTGGAAGGCGTACCGCGCGGTGCTGGGCGCGGAGCAGGTCGCGGAAGTGTCGCCGTTCGACCGCACGCGCCTCGCCTGGCGCCTGATCCGCGTGGTGCCGGCGCTTGCCGGCCAGCCGGGCTTCGAGCCGCTCCGACGCTTCATCAGCGAGGACGACGATCTCCGCAAGCGCTATCAGCTCGCCATGCGTCTCGCGGATCTGTTCGAGCAGTATCAGATGTATCGCGCCGACTGGCTCGCGGCCTGGGCACAAGGCGAGGATGTGGCGATCAGCGCGCGCGGCGAACCCGAACCGCTGCCCGACGAGCAGCGCTGGCAAGCCGCATTGTGGCGCGCGCTGCTGGACGACGTGGCGCAGTCGCCGGGCGGTTCGAGCGGCGATATGTCCTCGATGGGCGGGCGCGCCGCCGTTCACGAAGCGTTCATGGCCGCTGCCGCCAATTGGCCCAAGAACACGCGCCCCGCCGGCTTGCCGCGCCGTATCGTCGTGTTCGGGATTTCAAGCCTGCCGCGTCAGTCGCTGGAGGCGCTCGCGGCGCTGTCGCGCTGGAGCCAGGTGCTGTTGTGCGTGCCGAATCCCTGCGCGCACTACTGGGCCGACATCGTTCCCGACAAGGACCTGCTGCGCGCCGAGCACTCGCGTCAGGCGCGGCGCGCGGGCGCGCCCGCCGAACTGAACCCGGACGAACTGCATCTGCATGCGCATCCGCTGCTCGCGTCCTGGGGCAAGCAGGGGCGCGACTTCATCGGCCTTCTCGACGAGTTCGACAGCGCCGAAGCCCGCGAAAGCTATCGCGCGCAATTCACGAACATCGGCGAGCGCATCGACCTGTTCGAAGAACGCGAAGCCGAAACGATGCTGGAGCAATTGCAGGACGACATCCGCGACCTGCGTCCGCTCGACGAAACGCGCGAGACCTGGCCGCCCGTCGATCCGGAATTCGATGATTCGATCCGCTTTCACATCGCCCATGGCGCGCAGCGTGAAGTGGAAATCCTGCACGACCAGTTGCTCGCCGCCTTCAACGCCGATGAAACCCTGCGCCCGCGCGACATCATCGTGATGGTGCCGGATATCGAAAGCTATGCGCCGCATATCCAGGCGGTGTTCGGTCTGCTGGAGCGCGGCGATCCGCGCCACATTCCGTTCACGGTGGCCGACCGCGGCCAGCGCGCCGCCGACCCCCTGATCGGCGCGCTGGAAACCCTGCTCGATCTGCCGCGCTCGCGCTTCACGGTCAGTGACTTGCTCGATCTGCTCGACGTTCCCGCGCTGCGCCGCCGTTTCGGCATCACGACCGCCGACCTGCCGCGCCTGCGCGCCTGGGTGCGCGGCGCCAACGTGCGCTGGGGGCTGCACGCGCAGCAGCGCGCGAGTCTCGGCTTGCCGAAGGAGAAGGAAGCCGACGCGCTGCATACCTGGGCGTTCGGCCTGCGGCGCATGTTGCTCGGCTACGCGGTCGGCAGCGATGCGGCGGCGTGGCAGGGCATCGAGCCGTTCGGCGAAGTAGGCGGTCTCGATGCCGTGCTGCTTGGCCCGCTCGCGCGCCTGCTCGACGCGCTCGATCACGCCTGGACCACGCTCGGCACGCCCGCGACGCCCTCCGAGTGGGCTGTTCGCCTGCGCGACCTGCGCGAGGCGTTCTTCTTCTCGGACGACGCCGAGGATGCCTATACCTTCGCCCATCTGGACAGCGTGCTGCAAGGCTGGCTCGACGCCTGCACGGAGGCGCAACTGGAAGACGCGCTGCCGCTTTCCGTGGTGGCGGATCACTGGCTGTCGGAGCTCGATCAGAACGAACTGTCGCAGCGTTTCTTCGGCGGCGCGGTGACTTTCGCGACGCTCATGCCGATGCGCGCGATCCCGTTCCGCCGCGTCTGCCTGCTCGGCATGAACGACGGCGACTATCCGCGCACCCGCGTGCCGATGGACTTCGACCTGATGCGCGGCCACTATCGCCCGGGCGATCGTTCGCGGCGCGAGGACGATCGCTACCTGCTGCTGGAAGCGGTGCTCTCGGCGCGCGATCACCTGCACGTGTCGTGGGTCGGGCGCAGCATCAATGACAATACCGAGCGGCCGCCTTCGGTGCTGATCGGACAGTTGCGGGATCACCTGGCGCAGGGCTGGACGTCCATCGACGAGTCCGGCCTGCTCGAAGCCATCACCGTGGAGCATCGCTTGCAGCCGTTCAGCGCGGCCTACTTCCGCGACGAGGACGCGCGTCTCTTCACGTATGCCGGCGAATGGCGCAAGACGCCTGCCGCTGACGCCGCTTTAGCCGATGACGCCCCGCTCGCGCTGCCCGAGCGCGACGAGCCGTTGTCGCTGCGCGAGTTGGCCGAGTTCGCCCGGGATCCGGTGAAGGCTTTCTTCCGGCAGCGCTTGCGCGTGTCGCTTGACGACGAAGAAGCCGCCAGCGTCGACGAAGAGCCGTTCGTACTCGATCCTCTCTCGCAATGGTCTTTGCAGAATGAGCTGATCCAGGCGCAGGCCGCCGGTCCGCTCACCGACGAAGCGCTCGCTCAGACCCGTGAAACCGTCATGGCGGCCATCCGCAGACGAGGCGATCTGGCGAGCGGTGGTTTCGGCGACTTCGCGGGCAGCAAGCTGCTCGAACCGATGGACGCGCTCTTCGAAGCATGGCGCGCGCAACTCGAACGCTGGCCGGTCCTGATCGAGCGTGATCGCGAGGTTCGCTTCGAGACGGAGGGCGTCGCGCGGAACACGCTCGAACTGGCGGACTGGCTCGGCCACTGGCGCACCGACGAAACGGGCGGCGCCGCGCGCCTGCTGCTCACGACCAGCGCGCTCGTCGATGACAAACGGCAGTATCGCTACGCGAAGCTGCTCGGTCAGTGGGTCGAACATCTGGCTGCGAACCTCGATGGCCCCGTGACGACGGTGGTGGTGAGCAAGAAGGGCACGGTCGACATGGCGCCGGTCTCGGCCGAGGACGCGCGCACGCATCTGGCCGATCTGCTGCGGCTGTGGGAAGAGGGCATGACCCGGCCCTTGCCTTTCGCGCTGGATACGGCGCTCAAGTGGCTGTTCGAAAGCGGCAAGGGCGAGGCGGCGGCTCACGGCAAGGCGCGCTCCACGTACGAAGGCAGTCCGCCGTTCACGCCCAGCGAAGTGGGGAGGAGCGCGTCGCTGCGGCGCGCCTATCCCGACTACGACGCGCTCGTCGCGAGCGGCGAGTTCACGTCGTATGCGAAGCGCATCCTCGAACCGATGCTCGCCGCGCTCGCCAGCAACCCCGCCGCCACCGATGCCGCCGATGCCGCCGCAGGAGCCGAAGCATGACCGTCTCGTTCGAACAGTCGCAGATGCCGCAGCCGCTCGAACCACTGCGCTTTCCGTTGACGGGGCGCAGCCTCATCGAGGCGAGCGCCGGCACGGGCAAGACCTTCACCATCGCGATGCTTTATGTGCGGCTCGTGCTCGGCCACGATCCCGAAGCCGCGCACGGAGACGCGCCGGCGCGTCCGCTCACGCCGCCGGAGATTCTCGTCGTCACCTTCACGGACGCGGCCACGAAGGAATTGCGCGACCGTATCCGCGCACGCCTGACCGAAGCGGCGCGCTATTTCCAGGATGAACCGGACGCCGTCGCCGACGATTTGCTCCACGAACTGCGCGAGCAATACGATCCGGCGCTGTGGCCCGCGTGCGCGCGCCGCCTCGCGCTCGCCGCCGAATGGATGGACGAGGCGGCGGTGTCGACCATTCACGGCTGGTGCAACCGGATGCTGCGCGAGCATGCGTTCGACAGCGACAGCCTGTTCGAGCAGACGCTCGAAACCGATCAGAGCGACTTGCTCGCCGAGGTGGTGCGCGATTACTGGCGCACCTTCATGGCGCCGCTCGATGCCGACGACGCGGCCGCCGTCACGGACTGGGCAGCGGGACCGGAGGCGTTGCAAAAGGCGCTGCGCAACCTGCTCGACGTCAGCGCGCTGCTGCCGGATGCGAAGACGCCCGCCGAGGAACTTTCCGCGCGCCCGCAACTGCTCGCGGCGCTGAAGGAGCCATGGAAAGCGTGGCCCGCAGAGATGTCCGCCTTGCTCGACCAGGCGCGCGCCGCTGGAATCTACGACAAGAGGAAGTACGTCCCGGCCACCTGCGGCAAATGGCTCCAGGCGCTGACCGACTGGGCGAACGATCCTGAACTGCACGAGCCGAAGCTGACGAAGACGGCGATCAGCCGGCTGTCGCCTGGTGAACTCGAAGAGCACTGCGCACCCGGCGCGACGCCGCTTGCGCACGAAGCGTTCGATGCGCTCGCGACGCTCATGCCCAGGCTCAACGCGATCAAGGCCTGCCAGGGCACGATCCTCGCGCATGCGGCGCGCTGGGTGGCGCGGCGTTTCGGCGACGAGCAGGCGAGCCGCGCGCAAATGGGCTTCGACGACCTGCTCGAACGTCTGGATGCGGCGTTGCAGGGACCGAATGGCGCGCGCCTCGCGGAGGTCATTCGCCGGCAGTTTCCGGTTGCACTGATCGACGAGTTCCAGGACACCGACCCGGTGCAGTACCGCATCTTCGACGCGGTTTATCGCATGGATGCCGATGGTGACGACAGCCGCGAGGCGCTCATCATGATCGGCGACCCGAAGCAAGCCATCTACGCATTTCGCGGCGCCGATATCTTCACCTATCTCGCGGCGCGGCGTTCCTGCGGCACGCGTTTGTTCACGCTGGCGAAGAACTTCCGCTCGACGCACGCGATGGTCGCCGCCGTGAATCACTGCTTCAACCTGGCGGAAGCGCGCGAGGACGGCACAGGCGCTTTTCTGTTCCGGCGCGGCGGGGCGAATCCGGTGCCGTTCGTCAGTGTGGACGCGCAGGGGCGCAAGGACCGCTTCGTCGTGGAGGGCGAGACGCCGCGCGCGCTGACGCTGTGGTCGGTCGCCGCCCAGGGCGCCGATGAAACCCTGGCCAAGGGCGCCTACCTCGACCGCATGGCGGCAGCGTGCGCCACCGACATGGTGCGTCTGCTCGAACTCGGCCGGCGCGGCGCGGCGGGCTTCGAAGGCGCAGCGGGACGGCGCGCGCTGCGTCCCGCCGACCTGGCCGTGCTCGTCAACAGTCGCGATGAAGCGCGCAGGATTCGCGCGGAACTGGGTGCGCGCGGCGTGCGCTCGGTGTATCTGTCCGACAGGGATTCGGTGTACGCGAGTGAACAGGCGGGCGAGGTCGCGCACTGGCTGGCAGCGTGCGCCGAACCGGAAGATGGCCGGCTCGTGCGCAATGCGCTGGCCACCGCGACGCTCGGCCTGTCGTACGCGGACCTCGACGCCCTGTTCCGCGACGAAGCGCGCTGGGAGGCGTGCATGCTGCAATTCCGCGGTTATCGCGACTTTTGGCGCGCAAAAGGCATCCTGCCGATGCTGCGCACCTTCCTGAACGACTTCCACGTGCCGGCGCGCTTGCTTGGGCTCGATGCCGACGCACCGCGCCCGGACGCCGACGGCGAGCGCGTGCTCACCGACCTGCTGCATCTGGCGGAACTGCTGCAGCAGGCCAGCGTGCTGATCGAAGGCGAGCAGGGTTTGATCCGGCATCTGCACGAAGAACGCGAAGCCGCGGCCGACGGCGCCGGCGGCGATGCACGGCAGATCCGCCTGGAGAGCGACGGCGATCTGGTGAAGGTGGTGACCATCCACAAGTCGAAGGGGCTGGAGTATCCGCTCGTGTTCCTGCCGTTCATTTGCGCGTACCGTCCGGTCGATGCCGGCGACACCCTGATCAAATGGCACGATGAAAACGGTGCGCTGCACGTTGCCATCGACGGCGCCGGCGAGATGCTCGGGCGCGCCGACGACGAGCGCCTCGGCGAAGACCTGCGCAAACTGTATGTGGCGTTGACGCGCGCGCGTTACGCGACGTGGCTCGGCATCGGGCCGCTCAAGGCGCTGGAGCGCAGCGCGATCGGTTATCTGCTGAACGGGCGTCATGCGCTCGGGCCGGCGCGTCTCGTCGCGGCCTTGCAGGAAGGCTTCGCGGCGTCGGATGACGTGGCGTTGCTGCCTGCGCCGGAGGCGGGCGTCGAACGCTTTCAGGCCGATGGAACCGAGCAGCAGCGCGGCACGGCGCGCGTCTCGGCGCGTGTGGTGCGCGAAGCGTGGTGGATCGCCAGCTATTCGAGCCTGAAGACCGTGGGCGGCATGCATACGGTCGAGCCGGAAACGCGCCGGGAGGAGGTGTTCAACGAGATCCGCGACGCGCAAAGCGATGGCGAGGACGCGGCGGGCGGCGAAGAGGACACCGCGCCCGATACCGCCGCGCCGACCAGCGATAACGCCGCCGCCTTGCACGACTTCCCGCGTGGCTCGCAGCAGGGCAGCTTCCTGCACGACCTGCTCGAATGGGCCGCCGAACGGGGCTTTGCGCAGACCGCGAGCGAACCCGACGAACTGCGTGAAGTCATCGCGCGGCGTTGCAGCGTGCGCGGCTGGGAGCGCTGGATCGATCCGCTCAATGCATGGATGCAGCAGATCATCTCGACGCCCTTCGTATTGAAGCCGGAATATGGCGTGCGGCCCGCGTCGTTCACGCTGGCCGGCCTGAAAACGGCCATCGGCGAAATGGAGTTCTGGTTCGCGGCCGAGCGTGTCGACACCATCGAACTGGACCGGCTCGTGTGCGCGCATACCTTCGGCGGCGCCGAGCGTCCGGCGCTCGAACAGACGCAGCTCAACGGCATGCTGAAGGGCTTCATGGATCTCGTCTTCGAGGACAACGGACGCTATTACGTAGCGGACTACAAGTCGAACTGGCTCGGCGCGGATGACGCCCACTACACCGTCGAGCGCATTCGCACGCAGATGCTGCGCTCGCGCTACGACCTGCAGATGGTGCTGTATCTGCTCGCGCTGCATCGCCTGCTGAAGGCGCGTCTGCCGGATTACGACTACGACGTGCACATGGGCGGCGCGGTCTATCTGTTCGTGCGCGGCCTGAATGCGCCGTCGCAGGGCGTGTGCGCGGAGCGTCCGCCACGCGAGCTGATCGAACGGCTCGACGCCTTGTTCATGGGCGAGCGACACGCCCTGGCTGCCGGACTGGAGACACAATGAGCACGCAGTTTTTTCCGGCGCCGGCCGCCGTTCCTTTCGATGCACGCCGCGCGCTCGACAGCGCCCATGACGCGATACAACTGCTCACGCAATGGGTGCAGCGCGGCTGGCTGCGTGAAGTCGATGCGGCGTTCGCGCAGTTTCTCGCGCGCGAGGCCGACGACGCTTCAGGCCTGTTGATCCTGGCGGCGGCGTTCGCCAGCCATCAGCTGGGGCGTGGGCATGCGTGTCTCGACTTGTCCGCGACGCTGTCCGATCCAGCCTTCGCCTTGTCCTTGCCGCCGGATGGCGCGCCTACCCGCCGCGATTCCGGCGCGGAGGATGACGACGACGCGCATTTGCTGCCGTCGAGCGTGCTCAAGGGCGTGACGCTCGAACGCTGGCAGAAGGCGCTTGCCCATCCCGCCTTGCTGAGCGATGGCCCGGGCGACACGCCGCTCGTGCTTTCGGACGAGCGGCTGTATCTGCGCCGTTACTGGCGTTATGAACAGGACGTGTGCCGCGCGATTCATGAACGCATCGCCGCTGACGACACGGCGCAGGACACGTTCGACATGCCCGCGCTGCGGCATGCCCTCGATGCGCTGTTTCCTGCTGCGCATGCCACCGGCGACGAAGCCGAAGCCGACTGGCAAAAGCTGGCCTGCGCGCTGGCCGCGAAAAGCGCGTTCGCCATCGTGACGGGCGGTCCGGGCACCGGCAAGACGACGACGGTCGTCAAGCTGCTGGCGCTGTTGCAGGCCCAGGCGCTGTCCCGCGCCGACCAGCCGCGCGCGTTACGCATCCGGCTCGCCGCGCCGACCGGCAAGGCGGCGGCGCGGCTCAACGAATCGATTGCGGGCGCGGTGGCGAAACTGCCGCTCGACGCCTTTCCCCAAGGCGAAGCGATCCGCGCGGCGATTCCCGTTGATGTGACGACGCTGCACCGGCTGCTCGGCACGGTGCCGGATTCGCGGCGCTTTCGCCATCATGCGGGCCGTCCGCTGTCGCTCGATGTGCTGGTGATCGACGAAGCATCGATGGTCGATCTGGAGATGATGAACGCAGTGCTCGCCGCCTTGCCGCGCGGCGCACGCATCGTGCTGCTGGGCGACAAGGACCAGCTCGCGTCGGTCGAAGCGGGCGCGGTGCTGGGCGAGTTGTGCAGCCGGGCCGCGCGCGCACATTACACGCCGCAGACGCAGGCCTGGCTCGAAGCGGCGAGCGGCGAGCACGTCGGCGAGCGCTATATCGATCCGGCGGGCGGCGCGCTGGATCAGGGCATCGCGATGCTGCGCAAGAGCCACCGCTTCTCATCGACGAGCGGGATCGGCAAGCTCGCGCACGCGGTCAACGAAGGCAAGGGCGGCGACCTCGCGAAGATTCTCGCGAAGGGTCACGAGGACATTGCGTTCGTGGACTGTCCCGAACGCGGCGATGCGGTGCTGAAGGCGCTGGCTGTCGAAGGCGCGGTGGCCGCGACGGGCGTGACCGGCGACCTCTTTGCCGAGACGCCCGTGCGCCACGGCTATCGGCATTATCTGCAGACGATGCACGATCGCAAGCCCGCGCCCCACGCCGATGACGCCGCCTTCGACGCCTGGGCGCATGCCGTCCTGCGCGCACATGGCGAGTTCCAGTTGCTGAGCGCGCTGCGACGCGGTCCGTGGGGTGTCGAGGGCTTGAACCGGCGCATTGCGCGGCTGTTGCAGGACGAGCATCTGATTCATGCGGGCGCCGAGTGGTATGCGGGACGGCCGGTGCTCGTCACGCGCAACGACTACGAACTGGGGCTCATGAACGGCGACATCGGCATTACGCTCGCGCGGCCGGGCAACGACGGCAAGCCGATATTGCGCGTCGCGTTCGCGGCAGGCGACGGCTCGTCGCGCATCCACTGGGTATTGCCGAGCCGCCTGCAAGCCGTCGAGACGGTGTTCGCGCTCACGGTGCACAAGTCGCAGGGTTCCGAGTTCACGCACGCTGCGCTGGTGCTGCCCGAGCGGATCAGCCCGGTGCTGACGCGCGAACTCGTCTATACCGGGATCACGCGCGCTCGAAAGTTCCTGACGATTGCGAGCGCGGGCGGCATGGCGCTGGTCGAGCAGGCGGTGCGGGCGAGCGTGCAGCGTGCGAGTGGCTTGTCTGCGGCGTTTGACGCGCGGTAATGCACCCGAGCTTCGATGATCGGTTTATGCGCGGGCCTCGTATTGCGAGGCCCGCGTCTTCGCAGAGCAGGGCGCTTGCCGCTGTCATGAATGAACGTCGACGTGAGCGCTCTTGAGTCCGCAACGGGCCGTCTACCGCCTCGATATCGATCCCGGGAGCAAGGCGCAAGGTCGGCGCGCAGGCCGCTGTCTGAAATGAACGCGCGTCAGACCGCAACGGTCCGATTACCGTCCCGCACTCTGCCCGCCATCGACATGCAGAATCTCCCCCGTGACGAACGGCGCCGAATCGAGATAGAGAATGGCGTTCGCGATATCGCTTGTCTCTCCCATGCGCCCGAGCGGATGAAACGCACCTAAGGCCTCGTGATTCTCCGACGCGTGCATCGGCGTCTTGATGATCCCGGGCGCCACCGCATTGGCCCGAATGCCCTTGCGCGCATACTCGATTGCCAGGGATTTCGTTGCCGCATTCAGGCCGCCTTTCGTCAACGCGGCCAGCACCGAATAGATGCCGCTCATCGCCGCATGGTCGATGCTGGTCGTCACGGTCACCACATGGCCGCTCGCCTGCTTTTCCATCTGGGCGATGGCAAGCTGCGTGATATGGAAGAAGCCCGCCATGTTCACGTTCATCACGGCCGCGTAGTCTTCCGCAGTGTGTTCGGTGAACGGCTTGCCGAGGTAGATGCCGGCATTGTTCACGAGCGTATCGATCTTGCCGAACCGGGCGATGCCTTCGGCAATGACGCGGCGGGCCGTTTCCGGGTCGCCGATATCGCCGGCGACGCTCAAAATGTTCTCGTCGTCCGACGGCTTGATGGATCGCGAGGTCGCGACGATGCGGTAATCGAGCTGGCGGAATGCCTTGACGACTTCAGCGCCAATGCCTTGCGATGCGCCCGTGACGACGATCACCTTGTGTGACGTGTTCATGCTTGACCCGAAAGAAGAGAGTGTGGCTTGACGGCGGAATGAGGGAAGGTTTCGATTGAAGCCATTCCGCCGCATGGGTGCGGGTTTCGAACTCAGCGCTTGTCGGCCTGCGCGAGCCATTGCTCGAGACTGATGCGGCCAATCCGCGCCTGGCCGAGCGGTACGAGCGATTGCTCTTCGACACGGCCGCCATAGTAGAGGGCCTCGCGATCCGTCACGACCGGGCGCGTGTCGCCGTGCGCTTTCAGATAGCGCGTGACGATCTCCGCAAAAGGCTTCCGGTCAGGACCCGCGATTTCAACGATGCCCTTCACCGGCGCACCGAGCGAAACCTGAGCGAGGTTGTCGGCCACGTCGTCGGCAGCGATCGGCTGGAACAGGCCTTCGCCGATACGGACTGTTCCATCGACCGTGCTGAAGTCGGCGATGCCGCCGATGAACTCCATGAACTGCGTCGCCCGCACGATGGAGTACGGCACGCCCGAGGCCTCGATCAGCTTTTCCTGTTCGACCTTGGCGACGAAGTAGGCATTCTCCGGTGTGCGGTCGCAGCCGACGATGGAGAGCGCAACGTGATGGCGCACACCCGCCGCGGTTTCGGCGCGGCCGACATTGCGGGCCGACGTGCGGAAAAAGTCGAGCACCGCTTGCGGTTCCCACGAGGGCGCGTTCGTGACATCGACAACGGCATCCGCGCCGGCAAAAGCGTGGTCCAGCCCTTCGCCCGTGATCGCATTGACACCGCTGCCTGGCGACGCGGCGAGCGCATCATGACCGGCCGCGCCGAGCCGTGCGACGACACGCGATCCGATCAGGCCGGAACCACCCAATACGACGATCTTCATGGCAGATTCTCCCGAACATAAGAATGATTACGCGACGTGCCTGGCGAGGCTGTGCGTTACGCACAGCCGTTCGCGCCAGGGCATCGTGTAAATGCATTGTGGAAGAATCTTGTTCCACTAGAAAGTGCCAAGAATGGGTGATCCAACTAGTCCATTCCGGTCCATGCAGCGGCGTCTCGCTACAGCTGTCCGAACAAGGCGCGCGGCCGGTCCTTCAAGGCGCCCGCGAGCGTCCGCAGCCCCGTGACGAGCTGATCGCGGCTGCTCGCGCAAGCCAGGTTGATGCGCACGCCGTGCTCGATCTCCGAGCGATCCACGGCGAACGCGGAAGACGGCATCACCACGACGCCACGCGCTTTCGCGTTGGCGGCATAGTCGTCGGCGCGCCACGGATGCGGCAGCTTGAGCCACACGAACATGCAGGCGGGATCGCTCTGCAGCCACTCCTGCGGCAACAGCTCACGCGCCAGTTCGTGACGCGCGCGGATTTCCTTGAGTTGTGCCTGCGCAAGCTGCTGTGCCGTGCCGTCTTCCATCCAGATGCTCGTGATGAGCATCGACATCGGCGCGGGCATCCATGCCGTCGTGCGCACGGCTTCGGCACACAACGCGGCATTGTCCTGAGGACTCGACAAATACCCGAGTCGCAAGCCTGGCGCGAGCACCTTCGAGGTCGACGTGACATGGAACGTCAGTTCGGGACACAGGCTGGCGAGCGTGGGCAAGCGTTGAGTCACGAGCGGTCCATAGACATCGTCTTCGATGATGGCCACGCCATAGCGGCGCGCGACATCGACGAGCGCGACGCGTCGTTCCAGGCTCATGGTCGTGACGGTCGGATTCTGCAGATTCGGCACGGCAAAGATGGCCTTCACCGGCATGCGTTTGCACACGCGCTCGATTTCATCGACGAGCAGGCCATCCCGGTCGCTCGGAATGCCGACGATCTCGAACTCGAACACGGGCGCGAGCGCCTTCAATCCGTAATACGTGAGCTGGTCCGCGAGGATCACGCCGTCCGTGCCGATCAGGCTGTTCAACACCGCATAGATGCCGTGCTGCGCCCCGCTCGTGACGACGACCTGATCGGGAGTCGGCGCAAAGCCCGGCGCGCTCATCCAGCGCGCGCCTGCCGCGCGCGCCCAGTCCGGGCCTTGCGGCGGCTGATATTCCTGCAATTGCGCGAAGCGCGGGTCGCGCGGCAGCTCGGTCATCGTGCGCGCGAGACAGTTCAGGAATTCGCCTGTCGCGGGCCGGTTCACCGTGAGGTCGATCAGCATGCTGCCCGTGTTCGACGGCGGCGTGTCGACGTTCGGCATCGCGCCGCCGGTGACGAGCGAGCCGCGCCGCTTGCTGCCGATCACGAGTCCCCGCAGCTGCAATTCCTTGTAGGCGCGCGACACGGTCGACACATTGATCCCGAGGTCGCTTGCCAGCTGGCGCTGCGGCGGCAGGCGGCTGCCGGGCGGATAGATGCCGCTGCGGATCTCCTTCTCGATCGAGCTGGACACCTCGATATAGGTTGACCGCTTGCCCGAGGCAGCATCGCCATTAACGCCAGACGTCGGGTCTTTGTCGGAAGCCATGAATTCGCTGTCTCCATACAAACAGGACAATGCCTCCGATTGTACGGAGGTTGGCCGATTGTAACCCGAACCGCCGCCCTGCCAAGGCCATAGCGTTGCAAAGCCGACCTCCGCACATGCCCCGCACGCTCACCGAGGGAAAACACCGACACCACACAAGCCTGCTTTTAATTGAATACAAAAAAGTTTTGTGTGATTCTGTATTGAGAGTTTGTCTGGTGTCGTATGAGCGTTTGCATCGCCACGGCACTGCTTCCCGGAATCACGTTCCCAGGAGTTCCTTGATGGCTTCCACTCAAATCCCTTCATCCGATGGGTCACACAAGCTTGGCTCGGCGCTTCGTCAGCGCCATGTCACGATGATCGCGCTCGGCGGCATCATCGGCGCGGGCCTGTTCGTCGGCAGCAGCGCGACGCTCGCGACCGTCGGTCCCGCCGCGTGCATGTCCTACCTCGTCGCGGGCATCGTCGTGTTGATGGTCATGCGCATGCTCGGCGAGATGGCGCTCGCCGTGCCGGGCATCGGTTCCTTCACGGAGTATTCGCGCATCGGCCTCGGCAACTGGGCCGGCTTCACGAGCGGCTGGCTCTACTGGTATTTCTGGGTCATCGTCGTGGCCGTCGAAGCGGTCGCGGGCGCGGCCATCCTCCAGCGATGGATAGCGGCGCCGGTCTGGGTGATCGGCCTCGTCCTGCTCTCCGTCATGACGCTGATCAACCTGCTCTCCGTCAAGTCCTACGGCGAGTTCGAGTTCTGGTTCGCATCGATCAAGGTCGCGGCCATCATCGTGTTCATCGCGGTCGGCGCGTCCTATGTGTTCGGCTTCGGGCATACCGGCAGCTCGGTGACGCATCTGGTCGGCAATCACGGCTTTTTGCCGTTCGGCACGATGTCCGTGTTCGCCGCCGTGCCGACCGTGATTTTTGCGGTGGGCGGGGCGGAGATCGCGACCATCGCCGCCGCCGAATCCGACGATCCCGCCAAGAGCGTCGCCCAGATGACGCGCTCGGTCATCCTGCGGGTCATCACGTTCTATGTCGGTTCCCTGTTCCTGATTGCGTGCATCGTGCCGTGGGGCAGCATCGTGACGGGCCATTCGCCGTTCGTCGCCGCGCTGGAGACCATGCGCATTCCCGGCGCCGCCGACATCATGAACGGCATCGTGCTCGTCGCCGTGCTGTCCGCGCTGAACTCGGGCCTGTATGTGTCGTCGCGCATCCTGTTCCGTCTTGCGGAACGCGGCGATGCGCCGAAGTCGCTGCTGAATCTCACGCCCGCCAAGGTGCCGCGTCTGGCCGTGCTGCTGTCGAGCGTCGTGGGCTATGTGGCGATCATCGCGGCCATCGTGTCGCCGCAGGGCGTGTTTCTGTTTCTCGTGAATGCGTCGGGCGCGGTGATGCTGTTCGTGTACCTGTCGACGGCGCTGGCGCAGATCCGCATTCGCCGGCGCATCCAGCGCGAAGCCCCCGAACGTCTCACGCTGAAGATGTGGCTGTTTCCGTGGCTGTCGTACGCGGTGGTCGCGTCGATCGTCGGCGTCCTGCTCGCGATGGGCGCCGATCCCTCGCTGCGCCCGCAGCTGATTGCGAGCGTCGCGAGTCTTGCGGTGGCCTCGCTGGCTTACTTCTTCACGGCGAAGCATCATCGCAGTCACCACGATCACGACTTCGCGACGGACTTCCTGTCGCAGGACGAACTGGCCTGGAAGGGGCGTGAGTGATGGCGAAGGTGGCGATCATCGGCGCGGGATTCATCGGCATGGCGAGCGCCGCGTGGCTCATGCGCGACGGGCACAGCGTCACGCTGTTCGATCCGGCCGGCGTGGCGCAGGGCGCTTCGTTCGGCAATGCGGGCACGTTCGCGCCCTACGGCTGTGTGCCGGTGAACAATCCGTCCGTGTTCCGCGACATACCGCGCTTCCTGCTTTCCGCCGAGAGTCCTTTCCGGTTGCGCTGGGGCTATCTGCCGCAACTCGCGCCCTGGCTCATGCGCTTCCTGGCGAGTTCGCGGCGGGCGAACTACGAGGCGAGCGCGGCGGCATTGGCGGGCTTGCTGTCCCGTGCGCAGGAAGGCTATGCGCCGATCCTCGCGGAGCCGGGTCTTGCCAGCTTCGTGAAGCCGCGCGAGTGCCTGTATCTGTATTCGAACGCGGCATCGTTCGATACGTCGCGCGCTTCGCTCGCGTTACGCGAAAAGCATGGCGTGCGTTTCGACGTGCTCGACGCCGATGGCATCCGTCGGCTCGAACCGAACCTCGCGCCTATCTTTCAGCGAGGCGTGCTGTTCGGCGACAGCTGGCATTTCACGGATCCGGCCGCGTTTCTCCAGGCGCTTCATGAGCGTCTGGCCGCACGCGGCTTGCACCTGGAGCGCATGAACGTGGACGCCATCGAGCCCGGCGCGGACCACGTGTCGTTGAGCACCGGCGGCGTTGCGCAGCGTTTCGATCACGTGGTGGTCGCCACCGGCGCACGTTCGCGCGCGTTCGCCCGTCAATGCGGCGACGACGTGCCGCTCGATACCGAACGCGGTTATCACGTGCGCTACGCCGGATCATCGAGTCTGATCTCGCGGCCCTGTGGATGGGCCGAACGCGGCTTTTACATGACACCGATGAGCGACGGCATTCGCGTTGCGGGCACGGTCGAGCTGGGCGGTTTCACGGAAACCCGCAATCGCGCGTTGCTCGATCTCGTGACGGTGTCGTCGAAGCGTGCGTTGCCGGCACTGGGCACGCCGGATCAGGAATGGCTCGGTTTTCGTCCGAGCCTGCCCGACGGCGTGCCGGTGATCGATCGTGCCAAGGCCAGCGAGCGTGTCGTGTATGCATTCGGGCATCAGCATCTCGGCCTGACGCTCGCGGGTGTCAGCGGGCGGATCGTCAGTGACCTGATCGCGCGGCGCAAGCCGCCGCTCGATCTCGCGTGTTATCGCGCCGCGCGGTTTCATTGAGCGCGACTGCGTTGTAGCGGGTAGCAGGCAGGCTTCGCGGCGTCGCGCACGAGCCCGCCATGTTCACGCCGGGCGCGACGTCCTTCATCCCATGGAGACCATCATGAACCGCCGTTTCATGCTTACGAGCCTCGCCGCGTGCGTGCTTGCCGCCTATGTGCCGATGTCCTTCGCCGCCGATCCCGAGGTCGTGAAGATCGGTTTCGCCGGACCCTTGACCGGACCGGTCGCGCGGGTCGGGAAGGACCTGCAGTACGGCGCGCAACTGGCCGTCGACGAAGCGAATGCAAAGCATCCGACAATCGCCGGCAAGCCGGTCAAGTACGAACTCGAGGTCTACGACGATCAGGGCGATCCGCGCGTCGCCATCCAGGTGGCGCAGAAGGCGGTGGATAGCGGCGTCGTCGGGATGATCGGGCATTACAACTCGGGGTGCAGCATTCCGGCTTCGGCCGTGTATCACAACGCGGGCGTGGCGATGATCACGCCCGGCTCCACCAACCCGCAACTGACGAAGCAAGGCTTCAAGAACGTGTTCCGCACGATGGGCCATGACGGCGTCGGCGGCGTGGTGGCGGGGCGTTTCGTGGTGGAACAGATGAAGCCGAAACGCATTGGCATCATCGACGACCGGACGGCCTTCGGTCAGGGTCTCGCCGATGCCTTCGAGAAAGGCGTGAAGGATGCGCACGGCACCGTGGTGTCGCGCGAGTACACGAACGACAAGGCAGTGGACTTCCGCGCCATTCTCACGACGATGAAAAGCCAGAACGTCGACCTGATTTTCTTTGGCGGGCTCGACGAACAAGGCGCGATGCTCGTCAAGCAGATGCGCTCGCTCGGGATGACCACGCAACTGTTCGGCGCGGGCGCGTTGAAGAGCAACGCGTTCCTGCAGATTGCCGGCGCGGCGGGCAACGGCACGCAGGACCTCGAACCCGGACCGGCGCTCGACAAGCTGCCTTCCGCGCAGGAGTTCGGCAAGCGCTACAAGGCGCGCTTCAATCAGGATGTCGAGTTGTACGCGCCGTTTGCGTATGACGCGGTGCTCGCGATGATCAAGGCCATCGAGACCGCGAATTCGACGGACCGCGCGAAGGTCGTCGACGCACTCGCGAAGGTGGATGTGAAAGGCGTGACCGGCACCATCGCCTTCGATCCGAACGGCGATCTGATCAAGCCGCCCTATACGCTTTTCGAGGTGGACAAGGGGCAGTGGAAGAGCCTGAAGACGGTGGGCGGCAGCGGGATTTGAGCGATGACTTTCACGCAATCGATCGGTGTGCGGACGTATCGCTTCGACGATCTGAAGACCTTGCTCGCGAAGGCGAGTCCGCGTCGTTCCGGCGATGAACTCGCGGGCGTCGCGGCCGCCACGGAAGCGGAGCGCGCGGCGGCGAAACTGGCGCTCGCCGCCGTGCCGCTGCGCGCGTTTCTCAGCGAAGCGGTGATTCCCTATGAAGACGACGAGGTGACGCGACTGATCGTCGATCGTCATTCGATGGACGCGTTCGCGGCCGTTTCGCATCTCACCGTGGGCGACTTCCGCGACTGGGTGCTGGCCGACACCACCGGCACGGACGCGTTGATCGCGCTGGCGCCGGGTCTGACGCCCGAGATGGTCGCGGCCGTCTCCAAGCTGATGCGCAATCAGGATCTGATCCTTGCTGCGAAGAAGCGGCCGGTGGTCACGCGCTTCAGGAACACCGTGGGGCTGCCGGGGCGCATGTCGGTGAGGCTGCAACCGAATCATCCGACGGACGACGCACAAGGCATCGCCGCTTCGATGATCGACGGCCTCATGTACGGCTGCGGCGACGCGATGATCGGCATCAATCCTGCGTCCGATTCGCCGCTCGCCATCACGGCCTTGCTGGTCATGATGGACGCCTTCCGCGAGCGCTTCGACGTGCCGACCCAGACCTGCGTGCTCACGCACGTGACCAACACGCTTGCGGCAATGGAAGTGGGCGCGCCGGTCGATCTGGTGTTCCAGTCGATCGCGGGCACGCAGGCGGCGAATGCTTCGTTTGGCGTATCGCTTGCGTTGCTGCACGAAGCTCACGAAGCGGGGAAGTCGTTGGGGCGCGGCACGGTGGGCAACAACCTGATGTACTTCGAGACGGGGCAGGGCAGCGCGCTGTCGGCCAATGCGCATCATGGCGTGGATCAGCAGACCTGCGAGACACGCGCCTATGCGGTCGCGCGGGCGTTCGATCCGTTTCTCGTGAATACGGTCGTGGGCTTCATCGGCCCGGAATATCTCTACGACGGCAAGCAGATCATTCGCGCAGGCCTGGAGGATCATTTCTGCGCGAAGCTGCTCGGCGTGCCGATGGGCTGCGATATCTGCCATACGAACCACGCCGAGGCCGATCAGGACGACATGGACACCTTGCTCACGCTGCTGGGCGCGGCCAACGTGAACTTCATCATGGGCGTGCCGGGCGCCGATGACGTCATGCTCAACTATCAGAGCACGTCATTTCATGATGCGCTCTATGTACGCGAGGTGCTGGGCCTGAAGCGCGCGCCGGAGTTCGAGGCGTGGCTGCAGGCGCTGCACATCACGGATGGGTGCGGCAGGTTGCGGGACGAAGCGCAGGCGCCGCGGCTGATCGAATGGATGGGCGCGCCATGAGCGTGAGGATCGATCGCTGGGAAGCGCTGCGACGCTACACCGACGCGCGTATCGCGCTCGGCCGCACAGGGTGCAGCGTGCCGACAGCGCAGCTTCTCGCGTTCAACCTCGCGCACGCGCAGGCACGCGACGCGGTGAACGAACCGCTTGATGTGGCCGCGTTGTCGGATGAAATGCAGCAGCTTGGGCTGACATCGGTTCATGTGCGCAGTCAGGCGAGTTCGCGCGAGATCTATTTGAGCCGTCCCGACCTCGGGCGTGTTCTCGACGACGACAGCGCGGCGCGGCTTGCAGGCCTGACACCGGATCAAGGAACCCGTTCTGACGTGGTGTTCGTGGTGGCGGACGGCTTGTCGTCGAAGGCCGCGATGCACGCGGCGCCGCTGCTGCGCGAGACGATCGCGCGGCTCGACGGCTGGCGCATCGGACCGGCTGTTGTCGCGACACAGGCGCGCGTCGCGCTGGGTGATGGCATCGGCGCGTTGTTGGGCGCGCGGATCGTGGTCATGCTGATCGGAGAGCGGCCCGGTCTCAGTTCGCCCGCGAGCCTGGGCGCGTACGTAACCTTCGATCCCGCGCCGGGACGCAACGATGCACAGCGCAACTGCATCTCCAATATCCGGCCGGAAGGGCTGAAGCCGGACGTGGCCGCGTACAAGCTGGCGTGGCTGCTTCGTGCCGCGATGACCCGGCGCATCACCGGCGTCGGCCTGAAAGACGACAGCGGGTCCTTGCTGGAGCAGGCTGCGTCAAGCCCGAGCTTGCGGAAGGAAGCGGACTAGCTGCGCGCTTTCAATCCCGCGGCTCGTCGGCCGGAGACAGACGCATGCGTTCGAGAACGGCGGCAACCAGCGCGGCCGCATCTTCAATATCGTCGGTGATCTGCGCGATGCTGTTCAGGCGTTCATCGATCAGCAGCATCGCAAGCCCGTGCACATAGGCCCAGCCTGCCGTCATCTCGATGGCCCGCGCCGTGTCGATGCGCTGTATCGCATGATCCGGCGCATTCGCCTGACCGAGCGTACCTGCCAGCGCGCGAATCGACATTCTTCTTGCCTGAAGAAGCGCCTCGTTCGACTGGTCGAGCAACTCGTTGCGCGACATCAGCCTGAACAGATCCGGCTGCTTCACGGCGAAGCTGATATAGCCCCGCCCGATTGCCTTGCGTCGTTCCAGCGGGTCCGCGATGCCCTTCGCCTGTTTCGCCATCCATGCAGCCAGCCGATGATGCCCGATAGCCGCCAGTTCGCTCAGCACGCCGGCTGTGTCGTTGAAGTGGCGTTGCGGGGCCGTATGCGAGACGCCCACTTCGCGGGAAATCGCACGCAAGGTCAGGCCGCGCAGACCGTCCCGGCGTAGAACCTGTTCGGCTGCCTCGAGCAATGCCTCGCGCAGCGAGCCGTGGTGGTAGGGCCGGCCCGGCGGGGCTGGTTCCGTGGTGGATTCGTGTCTTCCCCGGCGCAACTTTTTGGGTGTCTCGGTCATCAGGCAGTCTATTGTCCATATGTTTCCAGCGTAAACACATGTTGACGGATCGCGCAGGCGAAGTCAAAATGTTTCCACTGGACACATATCGGATGACGAATAGGCGCGGATCGCGGCCTGAACGCACGGGGTGAGCGGTTCGTGTCCATTCCTCTTCTCTTTCGCAGGAGTTTTTGCCATGGACATGCTGCTGGCGTTTGCCCCTTTTATCGCGTTTGTCGTAATCGAGCGTGTGGTCGGGATACCGGCCGGTCTGGCCGCCGGCGCGGTCGTCTCGGCCGTGTTGCTGGTGCGCGATGTCGTGTCGAGCGAGCGTCGCGTGAAGATTCTGGAAATCGGCACTTTTCTGCTGTTCGGCGCGCTGACGCTGTATTCGCTCGCGTATGGCGCAGCGTGGTCCGTGGCGGAGGTGAGGTTGCGCGTCGATGCGGGGCTCTTGCTGATCGTCCTGGCGTCCATCCTGTTGCGTCAGCCGTTCACGCTGCAGTACGCTCGTGAGAAGGTGGCGCCGGAACTCTGGACCTCGCCCGGCTTCGTGCGGACCAACTACGCGATATCCTTCGCCTGGGCGCTCGCTTTCGCGGTGATGGTCGTGGCAGATGTGTTGATGGCCTATATGACATCAGTGCCGCATTCGGTGGGCATCGTCATTACGGTTGCAGCGCTGTACGCGGCGATCAAGTTCACCGGCTGGTATCCGCAGCAACAGCAACAGCAGGCGGCCCAGCGAGCATGAAGCGCTGTTCCATTGGAGACGTTCATGAGCACGCCATCCAGGATCGTCGACGCACATGTCCACTTCTACGACGCCGGACACAATCGTCACGCCTTCCTGGAACACGTCGATGCGGGTTACGAAGCCTTCGTCGGCAACTACGATGCGCTGCCGCGACGTTACCTGCTATCCGACTATCTGGCGGACACGCGCAATCATCGCGTCGAGGGCGTGATCTGGCATGAGTTCCTGTCCGATGATCCATGGCAGGAAGCGTCATGGGCCCAGCAACACGCGAACGAGTCCAACGTACGGCACGCGCTTGTCGCCATGGTCGATTTTCTCGATCCGGAACTCGAACGCAAGCTGGATCAATATCAAAGCCTGCCGAAACTGAGCGCCGTGCGCGAGCATCTTGTCTGGGACCCGGCGAATCCGCTCAGGCGGTTCGCGAAACGGCCCGACCTTCTCGAAGACCCCGCGTGGCGCAAGCAATTGAGTCTGCTCAATGCACGTTCACTCAAGTGCGGTCTCGAAGTCTTCGCGCATCAGTTGCCTGCGTTGACGGCTGTCATCAAGGCGCATCCTCATATCGGCTTTACGGTGGCCGTGATGGGTTGGCCGCTCGATCTGTCCGACGACGGCTTCAGGCGCTGGCGCAGCGACCTCGCCGAACTGGCACGTTGCGACAACATCCGCGTGAGCATTTCGGCGCTCGAATGTATCTTCGGCATGCGCTGGACGGCCGATCAGGCGGAGCCATGGGTGCGCGCTACGCTGGACATCATCGGCGTTTCGCGATGCATGTTCGGCAGCCATATGCCGATTGCAGGACTGTCGACGGGCTTCGCGGAGTCATACGCGCGTTATGCGGGCTTCGTCGAAACCTGCTCGGCCGATGAGCGCGATGCGCTGTTCTACGGCGTCGCGAACGACTGGTTCAAGCCATCCTGACTGGCGCATGGGAGAAGTTGAATGCCCGAGAGCGAAAGACTTCAGGCGAATGGTGTCGAGCTTCATGTCGACGTGTTCGGTTCGCGCTCCGATCCCGTGGCGCTTCTGCTGATGGGCAACAGCGCCCCCGGGCTCGTGTGGCCCGACAGGTTCTGTGAGGCACTGGCCGGCGCCGGTTTATGCGTCGTCCGTTTCGATGCCCGCGACACCGGGCTCTCCACCTATATTGACTTCGACGAGGCGCCCTACACGCTGGAAGAACTCGCCGCCGATTCCTTTGCCGTGCTCGATGGGCTGAACGCCCGGAGCGCTCACGTCATAGGCCTGTCGCAGGGCGGGGTGATCGGCTACTGGATGGCGCTGCAACGGCCGGAGCGGCTGCGCAGCCTGACCGTGATGATGTCCTCGGCCGATTTGCGGCCGAAGAACGACGCTTTCGCGGGCGTGGCGCCCAGGGCGGGAGAACTTCCGCGTCCCTCCGCGGACTACGTTGCACACGTCATCGCGCTGAATGCGAGTGCGCCAGTGTCGGCGGAAGCGCTTGCACAGCGCTTCGTCGACAACTTCCGGCTCGCTGCCGGGCCGCGTTCGCCGTTCGATGAACCCGCGTGGCTGACGCTCGGCCGTGCGTATGCGGCGCAAGTCATGCTGAGGACCGATGGCCTGTCCGCCAAACTCGCCAACAACAGTCATCACGCGCTGGCACAGAAGCGTTCGCGGATGTTGCAATCGAACGAACTTGCTTCTCTACGCGTTCCAGTGCTGCTGATCCACGGCACCGATGACCCGATCTTTCCGCTGGAACATGCGGAGTGGGCCGCGTCGGTGATACCGGGGGCGCGGTTGCATGTCGTGGACGCGATGGGGCATGCAATGGATCCCGCGTTTTTCGAACCGGTTCTAGGGGCGCTGGCCAGCTTTTACGCGCTGATCGACTAAAGGCGGCTTCCGATTGAGCGCCCGGCCGGACCGTCAATCGGGAGGCGGGCTCGTGATACGATCGTTGCTGAATCCCGAAAGCCTTCCGGCCCTACCCGGTCCCCGTTCATGCCGTGCCCGTCATCAATAAAAAAGGGCGCTGCACGACCGGCGTGACCGCGACTTCATCTCTTAACATCCCGACACGACCCGTTCATCTGTTCGAGCCTGGCGTCGGGCAACATGAACATGTGCGACTCGATACCCGTCGTGTGGCCCGATGGCTTCGCCATGAAGCGGCCATGCAGGTCGAGCAGAAGTGACAATGGAGTCATGCAGCAATGAACAAGTCAAAGACAAAATTGACCCGTATGGATGCCGAGCGGCTTTTCGAAGGGCTGGCGCCGACGAAGACGAACGTGTCGAAACGCCCGGACAATCCGTTCGGTCCCGACGTGTCAAACGTCGTGAAGCGCGTCGACGATGACGAGTCAGCGCTGTGGAAGGACAACCTGATTACGCTGCCGGTTGGAATGGATTTGCCGAAAGGCTATGCGTCGGCGGCCCGGATGCGCGAAGCGATGACGCAGGCCTTGCACGTGAAATGGGTCAGGGAAGGCAAGGACGAAATCGTCGCGGAGTTTCCGGAAGGATGGGAAGCGATTCGCCCGAAGACCGGCGCCATCGAGCTGCGGGATGCCAGCGGCCGCGTTCGCGCGGTGTACGGCTGGGCCAAGGATGCCGAGTTCCGGCTGTTGCCGCGTTATCTCGTCGAGTCACAGGCGCATGGTTCGAACGGACTCGGCAGCGTGCTGGTTCGTGATCGCGAGAACGGACGCATCGTGGAGCGGTCGTCGAACTGGTCTGCCCAGACCGGAACCCGTCATCCGGACTGGCCCAAGCTCACCGCATGGCTCGATGCACACTATCCGGACCACCACGACCCGCTTCGTTACTGGGAAGACTGCGAGAGCAATCTCCGGGGCTAGACGGGCAGGGAAGCGCCCGCGTCCAGTCTAGCCAGTCTCGGCCAGGCAAGCATGGATCTGCGCGACCACGGCCGCGCCTTCGCCGACCGCCGACGCAACGCGCTTGATCGATCCCGACCGCACATCGCCGATGGCGAATACGCGTGCCACGCTCGTCTGCAAGGACATCGTGGCGGCTTCGGGTTGCGGCACCTGCATGCCGGTCAGGACGAAGCCCTTGCTGTCCAGCGCGACGCCGCATGTCGCGAGCCAGCGGCCGTTCGGCTGCGCGCCGATGAAGACGAAAAGATGATGCGTCGCCACCGTGTCAGCGGCGCCGTCTTCCCGTCGATAGTGAACGCGTTCGAGCCGGGCATCGCCTTCGAGCGCGGTCAGTTCCGTACGGACATGCAACGTCACATTGGACAGCGCCATGATCCGCTCGATCAGATAGTGCGACATGCTGTGGCGCAGACTCGCGCTCCGTATGCACAGATGGACGTGCTCGGCATGCGACGCCAGGAACACCACGGCCTGTCCCGCCGAATTGCCGCCACCGACCAGCACGACGGGTTCCTTGCGGCATAGGCGGGCTTCGATGGGCGTCGCCCAGTAATAGACGCCGTTGCCCTCGAAGCGCGCAAGGTCCTGAATATCGGGCCGGCGATACTCCGCGCCGGTCGCGATTACGATCGTGCGTGCCGTGATGCGTCGGCCATCGGTTAATTCGACGGAAGGCAGCGCGCCGCCGCAGTGCAGCGCCATCGCTTCGCAGGGAATGCCGATATGCGCGCCGAACTTCTGCGCCTGGACGAAGGCGCGTCCGGCGAGCGCATGACCGGTGATGCCGGTCGGAAAGCCCAGATAGTTCTCGATGCGCGAACTGCTGCCCGCCTGGCCGCCGGGTGCGCGGCAATCGAGCGCCGCCACCGACAGGCCTTCCGACGCCGCATACACCGCCGTCGCCAGCCCGGCCGGGCCGGAGCCGACGATCGCCACGTCATAGACATGCGCCGGGTCGAATTCCGGAATGAGGCCAAGACACGATGCCAGTTGCCCCGCGTCGGGATTGCGCAGAATGGTGCCGTCCGGGCACAGGACCAGTGGAAAGTCATCCGGTTTCGGGGCGAGCCGTTCGAGCACCGCGAGCGCTTCGGCATTGCTTTCGGCATCGAGGGCAGTGCACGGAAATACGTTGCGGCGCAGGAAGGTCTGCAGGTCGAGCAGGCGCGCATCGCTCGACGATCCCACCAGCACCACGCCCTGACCGCGTTCGAACACCAGCACGCGGCGCAGGATCAGCGCACGCATGATCGTCTCGCCGAGATCGGCTTCGCTGATCATCACGGCCTGAAGCGCATCGGGGCGCAGCAGCAGCGCGTCGACGTCTTCGATGACATGCGCATCCACGACCGCCGGCTTGCTCGACAACTGGGTCACGTCGGACGTGAACTCGCCGCGCTGCGTGTAGGTGCAGAGGACGCGCTCGTGTCCGAGCGCATCGCGGCTGACGATGCGCACCGTGCCAGCGAGCAGGACGAAGACGCCGGGACACAGACTGCCAGCGCGATACAGCAATGCGCCGCGCGCATGCCGGCAGGGCTCGCCGAAACGGCGCAGCCGTTCGATATCGCGCTCCGTCAGGACGGGGAACATCTGCTGATATCGCGGATGCTCGCGCACGCTGGCTTCGTCCGACTCGTGGGCGCCGAAGAAATCGCTCATGCTGGTGATGCTCCGTCGATGTCGCGAACCGGCCGCCCGATGCTCCGGCGCCCGGCTGCGCTTTCCATCATAGGCGAGCCCTGTGCCGGGACGCGTAACGACCAACGATCGCCTATGGCGCGCCTCCGCGCAATGCGCTGAAGGTCTTGCCGGAGCATGCTTTCGTATAAGCACGACGCAACGGCCCCAACCGGACGCTCGTGCTTTGTCCAAGCGCCGAACTCGGGGTTTGCCCTTGCCCTTCAACATCTCGTTGACTTAGTTAAATCAATTGATTTAATGTCTTTTCGACGCCGACGGTTCGAGCCTGCGTCGCCCATACGAAGATCGCAAGATCCAATAACGGAGACATGATGACTAGCCCATCCCGGACGCTATTGAGCGCGGCCACGTTTGCGCTCGCCTTGTCGAGCGGCGCCGCCACCGCAGCAACGAGCGGCACCGTTGCATTCCTGATGCCCGATCAGGGCTCGACGCGCTACGAGCAGCACGACTTTCCCGGCTTCAAGGCGGAGATGGGCAAGCTCTGTCCCAACTGCAAGGTGCTGTACCAGAACGCCAACGGCGACGCCTCGCAACAGCAGCAGCAATTCAACTCGGCGATCTCGCAAGGCGCGAAAGTGATCGTGCTCGATCCGGTCGATTCGGCCGCCGCCGCTTCGCTCGTGCATCTGGCGCAGAGCCAGGGCGTCAAGGTGATCGCCTATGACCGGCCGATTCCATCGACGCCCGCCGACTACTACGTCTCCTTCGACAACCAGCAGATCGGCCGGGCCGTCGCGCAATCGCTGGTGGAGCATTTGAAGGCCAGCGGCGTTCCGCCGGGCAAGGGCGGCGTGCTTCAGGTGAACGGTTCGCCGACCGATGCGGCGGCCGGCCTCATCAAGAAGGGCAGTCATGAAGGTCTCGCGGGCAGCGGCTACAAGACGCTCGCCGAATACGACACGCCGGACTGGGCGCCGCCGAAGGCGCAGCAATGGGTCGGCGGGCAGATCAACCGCTTCTCCGGACAGATTGTCGGCGTGGTCGCGGCCAACGACGGCACCGGCGGTGCGGCCATCGCGGCACTGAAGGCGGCGGGCGTCAATCCCGTGCCGCCGGTGACGGGCAACGACGCCACCATTGCGGGGCTGCAACTCATCATCGCGGGCGAGCAGTACAACACGATTCTCAAGCCGAGCGAGATCGTCGCGGCAGCGGCGGCGCGCGTTGCGGTGGGACTGCTCGACGGACAGAAGCCCAAGGCGCAGACGATGCTCTTCAACACGCCGTCGGAACTCTTCCAGCCGACGGTCATCACGCAGAAGAACCTGAAAGCCGAGGTCGTGGACAAGGGTATCGAAAGCGCGAAGAACCTCTGCACCGACCGCTATGCGGATGGCTGCAAGAAGCTCGGCATCAACTGAACGAGCGTAGTTGCTGCACGGATGCCGTGTCTGCGGCATCCGCCTTCTTCCGACCCGAGGCCTGTCCAAATGAGCGACCAACCGACTGCGGGATCGCCGCCCGGCGAGCTCGTGCTGAGCCTGCGCGGCATCTCCAAACATTTCGGCGCGGTGTCGGCGCTGACGGATATCGAGCTCGATGTGCACGCGGGCGAAGTCGTCGCGCTGGTGGGCGACAACGGCGCGGGCAAGTCGACGCTCGTCAAGATTCTCGCCGGCGTGCATCAGCCGAGCAGCGGCACGATTACGTTTGGGGGCCGCGAAGTGACCCTGGCCGATCCGGGCGCGGCGCTCGATCTGGGTATCGCAACCGTGTTCCAGGATCTCGCGCTGTGCGAAAACCTCGATGTCGTCGCGAACATCTTCCTGGGCCGCGAACTCAGCCCGATGCGCCTCGACGAAGTCGCGATGGAAGTGCGCGCGTGGACGCTGCTCAATGAACTGTCGGCGCGCATTCCGAGCGTGCGCGACGTGGTGGCCTCGCTGTCGGGCGGCCAGCGCCAGACGGTCGCAATCGCGCGTTCGCTGCTGCTGGACCCGAAGCTCATCATGCTCGACGAACCCACGGCCGCGCTCGGCGTCGCGCAGACGGCCGAAGTGCTGAACCTGATCGAACGGGTCCGCGATCGCGGTCACGCCGTGATCATGATCAGCCACAACATGGAAGACGTGCGCGCGGTGGCGGATCGCATCGTCGTACTGCGGCTCGGGCGCAATAACGGTGTGTTCTATCCGGATTCGTCGAATCAGTCGCTGGTCGCGGCCATCACCGGCGCCACCGAGAACGCCGTGTCGCGCCGTGCGGAGCGTCGTCAGGCTGCGCCCAACGCTTGAAGCCAGGAGTCATCGAGATGAGCGACAAATCCACTGAAACGCGCCCGGCCGGCGCGCCGCTCGACCGCAGCGACGTGCGCGTGAAGCACGCCGCGAGCGCAGGCGATGTCATCTCCGCCTTCTTCGACCGCGTGCGTTCCGGCGATCTCGGATCCCTGCCCGTTGTCGTGGGCCTGATCCTCATCTGGACCGTGTTCACAAGCCTGAATCCGGTGTTCCTGTCGGCCAACAATCTGGTGAACCTGTTGTTCGACTGCTCGACCATCGGCGTGATTTCGCTGGGGATTGTCTGCGTGCTGCTGGTCGGACAGATCGATCTTTCGGTCGGTTCGATGAGCGGCTTCGCCTCCGCGCTGGTCGGCGTGCTGTGGGTCAACCAGGGCTGGCCCGCGCTGGCGGCGATCGTCGTGGCGGCGCTCGCGGGCGCGGCCGTGGGCGTGCTGTACGCGGTGCTGCTCAACCGCTTCGGCATGCCGAGCTTCGTGGCGACGCTGGCGGGTCTGCTCACGCTGCTCGGCCTGCAACTCTACGTGCTCGGCCCGTCAGGCTCGATCAACCTGCCGTACGACTCGGTGATGGTCAACCTCGGGCAGCTGATGATCATTCCCGCTGCTGTTTCCTATGTCATCGCGCTTCTGCCGGGCGCGGCGCTGCTGATCGCAGGATGGCGCACGAGCGCACGGCGGCGGGCCTCGAACCTGTCGGCGGCATCGAGCGCCTCGTTGCTGGTGCGAAGCATCGTGATCACCGTGCTGCTGGAAATCGTGGTGGCTTATCTCAACACCGGACGCGGCGTGCCGTTGATGTTCGGCCTGTTCGTCGGTCTGGCGGTCGCGCTGGACTACGCGCTGCGCCGCACGCGCTGGGGGCGGTCGATGAACGCCGTCGGCGGCAATCGCGAAGCCGCGCGGCGCGCGGGCATCAACGTGCGCGCGATCTACACCAGCGCCTTCGTGCTGTGTGCGACGCTCGCCGCGCTCGGCGGCGTGCTCACGGCCGCGCGCCTCGCGTCGGCGAGCACGCAGGCCGGCACCGGCGATGTCAACCTGAACGCCATCGCTGCGGCGGTGATCGGCGGGACGAGTCTGTTCGGCGGTCGCGGCAGCGCGTATTCGGCGGTACTCGGCATGATCGTGATCCAGTCGATTGCAAGCGGACTCACGCTGCTGAACCTCTCCTCATCGCTGCGCTTCATGATTACCGGCGCGGTGCTCGCGATTGCGGTGATCGTCGATTCGCTGGCGCGGCAGTCGCGGGTTTCGCACGGACGCGCCTGATTTCATTTCAAACCTGACGAAAGGCAGAAACGAACATGAGTGAACTGCTGAAGGGTAAGGTCGCCGCCGTGACGGGCGCGGCATCGGGCATCGGTCTCGAATGCGCGCGCACGTTCGCGGCGGAAGGGGCGAAGGTCGTGCTGATCGATCGCGCCAAAGAGCGGCTGGACGCGCTTTGTGCCGAGATCGGCCCGAATGCGCTGCCGCTCGTCGTGGACCTGCTGGAGCCGTCGCAGGTGAGCGGCATGCTGTCCGGCATCCTCGATGCCGCCGGCGGTCTCGACATCTTCCACGCGAACGCCGGCGCCTATGTCGGTGGCGAAGTGTCGGCGGGCAATCCCGACGACTGGGACCGCATGCTCAATCTCAACATCAATGCCGCGTTTCGCTCGGTGCACGCCGTGTTGCCACACATGATCGCGCAGAAATCCGGCGACGTGATGTTCACGAGTTCAGTGGCGGGCTTCGTGCCGGTGGTGTGGGAACCGGTCTACACGGCATCGAAGTTCGCGGTGCAGGCCTTCGTGCATACGCTCAGGCGGCAGGTGATCAAGCACGGCATTCGCGTCGGCGCGGTGGCGCCCGGTCCGGTCGTGACGGCGCTGCTCGACGACTGGCCGAAAGCGAAGATGGAAGAAGCGCTCGCGGCCGGCAGTCTGATGCAGCCGAAAGAAGTCGCCGATGCCGTGCTCTTCATGCTGAGCCGCCCGCGTAACGTGACGATCCGCGATCTCGTGATTCTGCCGACGAGCGTCGATATCTGAACGCCTTTCAGGACCCCACTCCATGATCCTCGATAAATTCCGCCTCGACGGCAAACTCGCGCTCATCACCGGCGGCACGCGCGGTATCGGCCTGGCGATTGCCCATGCGTTCGGCGAAGCGGGCGCGCGCCTGGTCATCAGCAGCCGCAATCCGGTGCCCGAAGCCGAGCGCAGCCTGCGTGACGCGGGCCTCGAATTCGACTTCATCGCGGCCGATCTCCAGGAGGAGGACGCGCCGCAACGTCTGATCGACGAGACGGTGAAGCGGCACGGCCGGCTCGACATTCTCGTCAACAACGCGGGCGTCGCCATTCATGGCGATAGCGGCGATTTCGACGAAGCGCGCTGGCGCCGCATCATGAGCCTCAATCTCGATGCCGTGTTCCGCGCCTGCCGCGCCGCCCTCGTGCCGATGCGCGCGCAGGGCAGCGGCGTGATGCTCAACATGGGCTCGATCTCGGGCATCGTCTCGAACATTCCGCAGAATCAGGTGGCCTACAACAGTTCGAAGGCAGCCGTCCACATGATGACGAAGAGCCTCGCCAGCGAACTGGCGACGGAGAACATCCGCGTCAATGCGGTGGCGCCGGGCTATATCGACACGGACATGTCGCGCGGCGGCATCGAGAATCCGGAGTGGTTCAGGATCTGGAGCGGCATGACGCCGATGGTGCGCGTCGGCCAGCCCGAGGAAGTCGCGGCGGCCGCGCTGTTCCTGTGCTCGCCCGCGGCGAGCTATGTGACCGGCGAAGTGCTGGTCGTCGATGGCGGCTATACCACGCGTTGATTCAAGGCAGAACTGGAGTTCCCAAGCGTGCCCAACAAGCACACACGACAGCACACCCGGCATCAGCACGGCTTTAACGGACCCCGCGTGCGCGACCTCAATCGCGCACTGGTGCTCGAAGTCATCCGCCAGGAGCCGGGCATCGGACGTGCCGACATCGCGGCGTCGACGCGGCTCACCGCCGCGACGATCACCAACATCGTCGGCGGTCTGATCGGTGACGGCGCGGTGGAAGAGTCGATCGATCGCGAAGTGCGCGCCACCGGACAGCCGGTGCGCAGCCTGCACATCATTGCGGACTATGCCTCGACCATCGGCCTGCATTTCGATCACGAATTCGCGACCGGCGTGCTGGTGGACGTGGCCGGCAACGTGATCCACAAGATGCGTCAGCAACTGTCGATAGAAGATCCCGAGCAAGCGGTCGAGGTGCTTGCGGCGCTCTACGGCGCGCTGTTCGCGCACCCTGGCCGCGTGGGGAAGATGCTGGGCGTCGGCGTTTCGGTGATGGGGCCGATCGATGCCGCGCGCGGCCTGGTCTGTCAGTCGGCGCAGTATCCGGCGTGGCGTGACTATGCGTTCCGCGATGCGTTGTCGCAGCACATCGATCACGAGATCCATATCGAGAACAACGGCACGGCGGCGGGGCTCGGCGAGTACTGGTTCGGCGACGGCCGGCACTTCGGCAGCTATCTCCATGTCTATATCGGCAACGGCCTGGGCGGCGCGCTGCTGATGAACCGGCGCGCGGTGCGCGGGTTGACCGGCAACGGTTGCGAGATCGGCCATGTGAACGCGTATCGCGACGGCGTGCCGTGTTTCTGCGGTGCGCGCGGCTGCCTGGAGACCATCGTGTCCCTGCGCGGTCTCGCGCATGCGCTGGGTGGCGAGCATATCGGCGATATCGATCTGAATGCGCTCGACACCGGGCAGAGCGCGGCCTTCGAGCGCTGGATCGAGCAGGCCGGGGCGGATCTGGGCCGGGTGCTCGCGAGCGTGTCGAATATCGTCGATGTGTCGGATGTGATCGTGAACGGTCTGCTGCCGCCGCAGCCGTTACAGAGGCTCGTCGCCCGTGCGCGCGATGGCGTGGCGGCCTATGAAATGAACGGCCGTCCCGCACGCATCTCGCTGCATCAGGGTCGCGCCGACAGCGAGACTTCCGCAGCGCTCGGCGCGGCCACCATGCCGCTCTACAGCAACCTGTTCTAGCCGAAGACGCACTATCGGTTCATCAATGATCGAGGAAACGGGCATGGCTGATTCACCACTTTTCGGAATCCGGAAGAACGGCGTCATCATGACGATGGGAGAGATTCTCGTCGAGATCATGGCGACCGAACGCGGGCAATCCTTCCGTGCGCCGGGCACGCTGATCGGGCCGTATGCGAGCGGCGCGCCGGCGATCTTCATCGATCAGGTGGCCAAGGCGGGCAGCCGTTGCGCGATGATCGGCTGCGTCGGCGACGACGACTTTGGCGTGCTGAACGTGGAGCGCCTGCGCGCGGATGGCGTGGATGTGTCCGGCATCGAAGTGCTGCGCCATGAAACCACGGGCAGCGCCTTCGTCACCTATCGCAATGACGGCGAGCGCGACTTCATCTACAACATTGCCAACAGCGCATCGGCGAAGCTGTCGGAGGCGCAGGTGAGCGAAGCGCAGCTCAAGGACTGCGCGCATTTTCATGTGATGGGTTCGTCGCTATTTTCGGCGGCGATCATCGATGCCGTGAAGAAGGCGGTTCGCATCGTCAAGGCGCAGGGCGGCACGATGAGCTTCGATCCCAATGCGCGCAAGGAGATGCTGAACCGGCCCGGCATGCGTGAGGCATTCGATCATCTGATCGGATGCACGGACGTGTTCCTGCCGAGCGGACACGAAGTCACGCTGCTGACGCAAGCCGATTCCGAGGAAGCCGCCATCGAAGAACTGATGGGACGCGGCGTGCGCGAGATCGTCGTCAAGCAGGGCGCGCAGGGCTGTCGTCTTTACGACGGTACGCGCCGGCTCGACCATCCGGCGTTTGCCGTGGAAGAGGTCGATCCCACTGGCGCGGGCGACTGCTTCGGCGCGACGTATATTGCCTGCCGCATGCAGGGCATGGACGGCGAGCGCGCGCTGCGCTATGCGAGCGCGAGCGGCGCGCGTGCGGTTCAGGCGAAGGGTCCGATGGAAGGCACCTCGACCCTCGCGCAACTCGATCAGTTCATCTTGGAGCACCGACATGCATGACGTGGTGACACGCCTTTCCGGCGATGCAAACGCAAGCCGCCGGCTCAAGGGCATCTATTCGATCTGTTCCGCGCATCCCTGGGTGCTCGAAGCCGCGTTGCGACAGGCGCTGGACGACGATACGCCGTTGCTGATCGAATCGACGTCGAATCAGGTCGATCAGTTCGGCGGCTACACCGGCATGAAGCCCGCGGACTTCGTGCGCTTCGTACACGACATCGCCGACAAGGTGGGCTTCGCGCGCGAGGGTCTGATACTCGGCGGCGACCATCTCGGTCCGAACGCGTGGCGCGCACTGCCGGCCGAAGAAGCGATGCAGCGCGCCGATGCGTTGATCGATGCCTATGTCAGCGCAGGCTTCAGCAAGATCCATCTCGATGCCAGCATGCCGTGCGGCGGCGATCCTGCGCGGCTGTCCGACGCCGTCGTGGCCGAGCGCGCGTCGCGTCTGTGCGCCGTTGCCGAAGCGGCGGCGCAGCGCGCGGGTTTCGCCACGCAACCGGTCTATATCATCGGCACCGAAGTGCCCGTGCCGGGCGGTGCGAGCGAGGCACTGGAAGGCGTCGAGGTCACGCATGCAGATGCGGCGCTCGAAACGGTCGCGATTCATCGCGCCGCGTGGCATGCACGAGGTCTCGACGAAGCCTGGCAGCGCGTGATCGCGCTCGTGGTGCAACCGGGCGTCGAGTTCGATCATACGAAGGTGATCGACTACCAGCCCGAGCTTGCCAGCGGCCTGTCGCGGGCATTGACGCAACTGCCGGGCATGGTCTTCGAAGCTCATTCGACCGACTATCAGACCGCCGATGCACTGCGTGCCCTGGTACGTGACGGTTTTGCGATCCTCAAGGTCGGTCCCGGCGTGACGTTCGCGCTGCGCGAGGCGCTGTACGCGCTGGCTGATATCGAAGCCGAACTCGTGCCGGCGGCCGAGCAGTCGAGACTGCGTGAAGTGGTCGAGAAGGTGATGACGGACAAACCCGGCAACTGGGAACGCTATTACCACGGCGACGAACACGAAAAGCGTCTGCTGCGCACGTATAGCTATAGCGACCGCGTGCGCTACTACTGGACCGATCCCGCCATCGATGCAGCAACGCACCACTTGCTGCGCAACCTCGAGACGACGCCGATCCCCGAAAACCTCCTGAGTCGTCATCTTCCCGCGCAGTACCACGCGCTGCGGGCGGGACGCATCGACGGCACGCCGTCGAGTCTGATTCAAAGCAAGGTACGTGAAGTCATCGAGATGTACGCGGCCGCGTGCCGCGCCTGAATCCCTTCTTTTAATGGACGCTGCACATGAAACTCGAAGGAAAGATTGCAATTGTGACCGGTGCGGCAGCCGGCATCGGCGAGGCGGTCGTGCGTCGCTACCTCGACGAAGGCGCGAAAGTCGCCGTGGTCGATGTCAAGCCGCAGGCCGACATGCACGCCACATTCAGCGGGATTCCGGCTGACCGGCTCCTGCTCATCCAGGCCGACGTCACGAAGCGCGAAGGCATTGAACAGATCGTGAGCGCGACGCTCGGCGCGTTCGGGCGCATCGACATTCTCTACAACAACGCGGCCGTGTTCGACATGCGGCCCTTGCTGGACGAATCGTGGGAGATCTTCGACCGCGTGTTCGCCGTCAATGTCAAAGGCATGTTCTTCCTGATGCAGCGCGTGGCGCAGCAGATGGTGGAGCAGGGCGGCGGCGGCAAGATCATCAACATGGCGTCGCAGGCGGGCCGGCGCGGCGAAGCGTTGGTGTCTCATTACTGCGCGAGCAAGGCCGCGGTGATCAGCTATACGCAGTCGGCGGCGCTCGCGCTGGCGCCGCACAAGATCAATGTGAACGGGATTGCGCCCGGCGTGATCGATACGCCGATGTGGAAGGACGTCGACGCACTCTTCGCCCGTTACGAGAACCGGCCCATCGGCGAGAAGAAGCGGCTGGTGGGCGAAGCGGTGCCGCTCGGGCGCATGGGCAAGCCGGATGAACTGACTGGCGCGGCGGTGTTCCTTGCATCGGCGGACGCGGATTACATCACGGCCCAGACGCTCAATGTCGATGGCGGCAACTGGATGAGTTGACCTGCACCATCAACCTGGCGAGTGGAGTAGCAATGAAACCGAGCCTCGCCCGGACTGCGACGGCAGCATGCCTCGCGTTTGCTACGCGCGGTTCGCGCGGTGCGTCAGGCGGGGTATCAGGAATAAGGCGATGTCGTGATCGGCCGGACTGCGGGCCAGCTTTTGGAGGAGTCCACGCATGTACATGAACAAGTTCCGGCTGGACGACAGAATCGCGGTCGTCACCGGCGCGGCACGAGGTATCGGTTTTGCCATTGCCGAGGCGCTTGCCGAAGCCGGCGCGCGCGTCGTGCTGACCGACTACGATGCGAAGGCGCTCGATGATGCCGTCGCCCGGCTCGTTGCCACTGGAGCGATGGTGGAAGGCGAGGTTTTCGACGTCACCGATCCCGCCGCCGCGCAGCGCGTGAACGACGCCATCGTGGCGCGGCATGGGCGCGTGGATGTGCTGGTCAACAACGCGGGCATTGCCATCTCTGATCATCCGGCGGAAGACATGAGCGACGAAACCTGGAGTCGCGTGATCGATGTCAATCTGACCGGCGTGTTCCGGGCATGCCGCGCGTTCGGCCGGGGGATGCTGGAGCGGGGCGGCGGCAGTATCGTGAATATCGGCTCGATGTCGGGATTCATCGTCAACCGGCCGCAGGAACAGGTGAACTACAACGCATCGAAGGCGGGTGTGCATCATCTGACGCGTTCTCTGGCGGCCGAATGGGGCGCGCGCGGCGTTCGCGTGAATGCGGTCGCACCGACCTATATCGACACCGAGATGAACCAGTACGTGCACGCGAAGGAGAACGAGGCGCGCTTGCGGGACTGGATTGGCAACACGCCGATGCACCGGCTCGGCCGCGTGGATGAGATCGCCTCTGTGGTGCTGTTTCTCGCAAGCGATGCGGCGAGTCTCATGACCGGAGCGATCGTGCTCGCCGACGGCGGCTATGTGTGCTGGTGAAGGTGCGCGGGTTGAAGCGCCGTCAGCGATGACAACCCGCGCAGGAACGCCCGTTATTGCGCGTCCGGCGGAACCACCGTCTCCACGCGCCCGCTTTTCACGTCATAGACGAGGCCGGAGATCGCCGCGCCGCGCGGCAGGTTCGGGTTCGCCCTGAGCGCAGCGACGTCATGCGCGACTGCGCGGTACGGGTCCGTGACCGCGAGTGCATCGAGCGTCTCTTCGGTCACGCCCATATGCTTCGCCAGCAATTTGGGCGCGTGATGATAACAACCCGCGATCCCGCAATCGGTGTGTTGAAGAAGCACCAGATTCCAGCCGGTGCCCACTTCCTCGCCGGCCGCCCGCGACACAGTTCCCAGCAGCGCCAGTGTTTCGAGCAGCGCCGGATTTACCCGTCCGCCGACATTGCGGATGACGGCCGCTTCGCCCGCTTCGAGCTTCAGCACGTCCATCGGATCGACGCGTGGATCGACGCAGCCGATGATCATCGTGCGGCGCGAGGGCAGCATTTTCAGGTCCGGGCGAAAGCCGCTGTCGGCAAACTCGGCATTGCGCGCGTTCAAGGTTTCAAGAAAGCTCATGATGGTCTCTATCGAAAGATGGGGAGTGCGCTTCACGCGCGTTGCGGCAGACGGGTCGACATCTTGGCCTGAAGGCCTTTGGGATCGGCGAGAAAGGCCTGATGCACGCCGCGCGACTGATTGCCCGCAACGATCTCGTCATTGACGCCTGCTTCGATCGCATCGAGCGCGTCCTTAACGACTTCCTGCGGCGTCATGCGCGGCTCGGGCAGCTTGCCGCCCAGCTCCGTTTCCGTCTGGACCGCGAGCACGCCGACGACCTGCGTCCCTTGCGCCGCCAACTCGGCGCGCACGCTGCGCGTCAGTGACAGGGTCGCCGCCTTGGACGCCGCGTACGTGCCGGCCATCGGCAGGCTCACCAGCGCGAGCATCGACAGCATGTTGATCACGCCGCTGCCGCGCGCCTTTTCGAGCGTCGGCGTGAAGGCGCGGGTCATCGCCAGTGTGCCGAAGTAGTTCACCTCCATTTCGCGCCGGGCGTCGTCCATGCCGGGCGCGGAAATCGCGCCTTCGAACGCCGCTTGCCCCGCGTTGTTGATGAGCAGCGTGACGTCGGTGGCGACCGCCGCGGCCGCCGCGACCTGGTCGGGATCGGTGACATCGAGCGGCAGCGCAACCAGACGTGAGTCGTGTGCCGAGAGCAGCTCCTTGAGCGATGCGGTATCGCGTGCCGCAACGTAGATTTTCGATGCGCCGCGTTCGAGCAGTTCCGCGACGAAGGCGCGGCCGATACCGCGATTGGCGCCCGTGACGAGTGCGACCGAGTTGGTGATTTTCATGATGGTGAGCCTTGAGATGAATGGATGAATGAGTTACGCGCGATTCAGCGCGACGAGCGGGCGAGCGGATACTCGAGAACGAACTTCGACAGGTTCGCCTGAATGAACTCTTCGACGGTGGCCAGCGGCTGGCCGATGATCTCCGTTCCAGTGCTGTCCGTCCCGGCGAGCAGGCCTTCCTGCTGGTCGATGGTGACGGCTTCGAAGTGGCGGCGCATCGCAACGGCGTCTTGCAGGCCGAACAGTTCGAGGAACGTCGAGACGGTGACATGCTCGTAGGGCAGATTCTTGCCGAGCACGCGGCCCACTTCGGCGGCGAGTTCCTCGTGGCTGTACTCCACGGGACCATGCAGCGCGATCGCGCGGCCGATATATGGAGCGGGATTCTTGACGATGCCCGCGATGATCCGCGCAATGTCGCTGCCGGCGATGGGCGCGAAACGGCTGTCCTTGTTGTAGGGCATCACGTAGCGGCCATAGCGGATTTGCGGCGCGATATACAGGAGCCATTCGGCGAAGAACGTCACGCGCAGATGCACGGAGGGCACGCCGGACCAGTTGAAGATCTGTTCGGAGAGCCAGTGGTTTTGCGTCGCCTTGCTGCGTGCCGCCGGACGCGACTGCTTGTGCGACATGTTGACGATCAGTTCGAGGTTCTGCTCCTTTGCCGCCTGCGCGAAGATCACTGCGGCTTCGACGAGTCCTTCGGCGAGCGGGAAACAGAAGTAGGCGCGCTGCACGCCATCCATGGCGAGGCGCACGTCCCGCAGACTCATCAGGTCGCCGAGGACGACTTCGGCGCCGATATCGCGCAGTGTCTGTGCGCGGTGATCGTCGCGGCGAACGAGTGCGCGAACTTCAAAGCCCTGTTCGAGCAGACGTTCGACGGTGGGACGGCCTGTGTCGCCGGACGCGCCGGTTACGAGGATTGTGGTCATGGCAATGACTCCAGTTGGGGAAGTCTTGCGTCGGCGGAAAGCAGACGGACTTCGGAGAGGGCAGTCGTGGGAGATCGGAACATTCGCCCTCGGAGGTTTCGATCGCGGCGGCGTGTCAGTGCCGTCCATGTCGCTAATGTCGTCGTTGCCGGCTTATCCCGGTAGTCCGTGAATTCGGCTAACATTTATGCTGGTTCAGCATAGGGTGCGGATCGTTCCATTCGTTTTACGAAAGGAGGGCGCGTGAAGGATGTCCTGACGTTCAGGCTGTTCACGCGCGTGGCGCGTCTGGGCAGCTTCTCGGCTGCGGCGCGCGAAAGCGGGCTGACCCAGTCGCAGGTTTCGCGGATGGTCGCCGAACTCGAAGCGGCCCTCGGCGCCCGGCTGCTCACGCGCACGACACGTGCGGTCGTCGCGACGGAAGCCGGCCTGGAGTTCCTGGCGCGCATGGAGCCGATCCTCGCGGCCATCGAGGACGCCGAGAACAGCGTGCGTGAAACGGGCGAACTACGTGGCGTGCTGCGCCTCGCGATGCCGTCGACCATGGCCACGCGCGTCGTGCTCCCGCGCCTGTCCGTGTTCACCGACCGTCATCCGCTGCTGCGCGTCGAGGTCATGCTGGACGACCGCTGGCAGGACATGGTTCGCGAAGCTGTCGATGTGGGTCTGCGGGTGGGAAGCCTGCCGGATTCGTCGGGCACGGCGAGGTTGATCGGCAAGATGTATCGGGTCGTCGTGGCGGCGCCGGCTTACCTTGAGCGGTACGGCGTGCCGGGCACACCGGAGGACCTTGCTAAGCATCGCGTGGTCGGTGGGCCCGCTGGCGCGCATGCGTCGTCGTGGCGCTTCGAGCGCGACGGGCAGGTCATCGTGGCCGACGTTCGTCCGCACGTGTCCACCAACGACACGGCAGGTGCGCTTGCCGCCGCCGCGTCCGGGCTGGGCATCGCTTCCACGACTTCGTGGGCGTGTCGCGCGGAGATCGAAAGCGGGGCGCTCGTGCATCTCTTGCCCGAATGGAACATGGCGGAACTGCCGGTCCATGCCTATTTTCCGATGGGTCGTGCAACGCGTCTTGCGGCGCGCGTGTTCGTCGATTTCTTCGCCGATGAACTGAAGACTCAGCCGCTCGACTTCATCGTGCGGACGTGAGGCGCGAATGCATCGCTTCCGGCCGATGCCTGCAAGCCCCGGCAATTGACGCTACCCTGTCGCATTCGTTTTTCACTCGATCCTCACATGTCACGCACTCTTCAAATCGACTTTGTTTCCGATATCGCCTGCCCGTGGTGCGCCGTCGGGCTTGCATCGTTGCAACGCGCGCTGGAGCGTCTCGGCGATAGCGTCGACGCCAATATCACGCTCCATCCGTTCGAACTGAATCCGGACATGGCGCCGGAAGGCGAGCGCATTGTCGACTATATCGGCCGCAAATATGGCCGCACGCCCGCGCAGATCGCCGAATCGCAGGCGACGATCCGCGAGCGCGGCGCGCAGGAAGGCTTCACGTTCGGTGAGCGCAACCGTGTCTACAACACCTTCGATGCGCATCGGCTGCTGCATTGGGCACGCATCGAGGGCAAGCAACTCGAGCTCAAGCTCGCGCTGTTGCGCGCGTATCACGGCGAAGGCAGGGACGTGAGTCAGGCGGAGGTGCTGATCGATGCCGCACGAAGCGTCGGACTCGATGCCGATCAAGCCCGCGACGTGCTCGCCAGCGGCCGGTTCGCGGATGAAGTGCGAGCGGAAGAACGCGAGTTCCAGGAACTCGGCATTCAGTCCGTGCCGGCGATCATCTTCGACCGCAAGTATCTGGTGAGCGGCGGACAGCCTTCGGAAGCGTTTGAAGAGGCGATTCGGAAGATCATCGACGGGCAGGCTTGACGCGCTTTTATGCAGGCATCGCCTGACTCGATTCCACCGCGAGCAGATTCAGCACGAGCAGGATCGCCGGGTGATTGTCGGCGCTGATCGCGATGCCGATCCATCGCCCGCTCCCGGTCGCGGCGAAATGGACGCTATGGTCCGACGTCTTCAACGTGACGCCGAGCCGCGCCGCCCCCGATAACCACTAACCCCAGGGTAGCGTACCCACGAGCACGAGTTGCTCGTGCTCGTCGAGACCCTCGATGAAGGCGCGCGCCGGCTGCCGCACGCGCGCTTCGTCGAGGCCGTATTGCATCGGCACGGATTCGTCACGATCGCCGATGGCATGCGCACGCTCGTCGACTGACTGCACGTTCCAGCGAGTCAATGATGATGTTGCTTGGGCACGTCATCACAGAATGATTGCGCATTGCACAGTGCATTCGGATTTGCTATAAACGAGAACAATTCTCATTAAACGCATTCGCGTTTCAAGGACCTGCGAATGGCCGCCGCCGCTAAACCCTCATTTCACGACACACATGTGCTCTATGAGGACCACCACGGCTGGCTCCAGAACTGGCTGCGTCGCCGCCTGGGCAATGCCGCCGATGCTGCAGATCTCGCTCACGACGCCTTTCTTCGCCTGATCGTCAAACCCGCTCCGCGCGGGTTTTCGACGCCGCTCGAGGCGCGGACCTACCTGAAACGCATGGCGCAGGGTATGTGCGTGGATCTCTGGCGTCGTCGCGAAGTCGAGCAGGCATGGCTCGACGCACTGGCGGCGAGGCCCGAGCCGTACGAGCCTTCGCCGGAACATCGCGCCATCATTGTCGAGACCCTGATTGAAATCGACGCGTGGCTCGGCCAGTTGCCCGAGAAGGTCGGCCACGCGTTCATCCTGGCGCAGATTCATGGCACGCCGACGCGCGAGATCGCGGCCGAACTGGCGGTATCGGAACGAATGGTCCAGAAGTACCTTGCCCGCGCCATGCTGCTTCTCGCATTGATCGATGCGGGCCTGCATCGCTAGGTCATGACTGCGCGAATTCCCTTGGAGACGGATGGCGACGAGGCTGTCGCGGACTACGAAAGCCTCGAACAGGCGGCTCACTGGTACGCCGTGCTGCGCGACGACGACGCGTCCGTGCAGGACCGCACGGCGTGGCAAGCATGGCTCGACGCGCGCGCCGAGCATCGTCGTGCGTGGACGCATATCGAAGCCGTCAGTCAGCGCTTCGAGCCGCTGCGCTTCGATGCCGGTCGCGACGCCGCCAGCGTGGCCATGCGCGCGCCGAGACGCGGCGTGGCCAGCCGGCGCAAGGCACTCGGATGTCTCGCGGCGCTGGCGGGCTCCGGCATGGCCGGCTGGTTCGCGTGGCGACTCACGCCTTTGCCTGATCTCGTCGCCGCTCAGCTCGCGGACTATTCGACCGGTATCGGCGAGCGGCGCGACATCACGCTCGTCGACGACACGCGGGTCTGGCTCAATACGAGCAGCGCCATCGATGTCGACTACGACGGCCAACGCCGGCTGCTCACGCTGACGCGGGGTGAAATCCTCGTCGAGACCGGCAAGGACACGCTCGCCCGGCCGTTTTTCGTCGACACGCGTGATGGACGCCTGCAGGCGCTCGGCACGCGCTTCACCGTGCGTCAGACCGATAGCTTCATGCTGCTCGCCGTCTTCGAGGGGCGTGTCGAGATCCGCACTCGGTCAGGCGCAAGCCGCATCGTCGCGGCGCACGAGCAATGTCAGTTCGACGCCCATGGTCTGTCCGATCCGACGCGCGCCGACCTGGCACGCGAGGCGTGGGCGCGGGGTGTCATCATCGCGGACAACGTGACGCTGAAGCAGTTTGTCGACGAGCTGTCGCGCTATACGCGAGGGCATATCGGCGTGGATCCGTCGGTGGCTTCGATCCGGGTCGTCGGGCGTTTCCCGGCCGATCATCCCGAGCAGACGCTCGCGATGCTCGAACGCGATTTGCCCGTGCGGGTTCATCGCACGCTGCCGTGGTGGACATCGATCCAGCCACGCTGACAGCCGCCACAACAATTTCCGGAAATTTTTTCGGAAAAACGGTTCGCAATTCCGGTCCTCATCCGATCAGGCAAGGGAGAGGATCCAAAGCGCGTGGCCGACCCACGCTGTGTAACGGACCTCATCCGCCAACGAACACTTCGAGGATTCCGTCTTATGCAGCGCCCGTCGTTCCCTTCGCGCACCTGCGCCCGGCTGTTCATACGCGATCTCAACACGCATTCCTCGCCCATGCCGAGGCGCCGTCCGCTCGTCCTGGCCGTGCAGTCCGTCTGCATCAGTTTCGCGCTCGCAGGCGCGGCGATGGACGCACAGGCGCAAGCGTCCACGCACATGACGCCTGCGGTGAAAGCGGGAACCCTGCGTTACGACGTTCCAGCAGGTCCGTTGTCCGGCGCATTGAATCGCTTTGCCGAACAGGCGGACATCTTGCTGAGCGTGCCGGGCGACATGACGACCGGCAAGACGAGCCCCGGCATCCAGGGCACCTACGATGTGAACGGCGCATTCGAGGCGCTGTTGAACGGCACCGGGCTCGAACCGGTGAAACAGAGCGACGGAAGCTACTCGCTGCAGCGCGCGGCCGTCATCGGCGGCGCGATTCCCGAAGCGACGCTGCCGACGGTCA
>NZ_JARUXS010000003.1:720319-971893 GCF_031451175.1 Caballeronia sp. LZ035 | reverse complement strand
CTCTTGCCCACTACCGTTACCGTCGGGGGCAAGAGTCAGGGCGGCGCGACGATCACGCCGTATGCAGGCGGACAGGTGGCGAGCGGGCCTCGCTCGGCGTGCTGGGAAACCGCGATTTCATGGACACGCCGTTCAGCACGGTGACCTACACCGAAAAGCTGATCCGCGACGAGCAGTCGACCAGCATCGCGGAGTTGCTGACGACGACAGACCCATCGGTGCGCGCGGCCATCGACAGCAGCAATCGCTATGACGCGCTGACCATCCGCGGATTTCGCGTGGAGAACAGCGAAATCGCGCTGAACGGCCTGTATGGACTGGTGCCGAATTACCGCGTCGGACCGGATCCGATCGAGCGCGTCGAGCTGCTGAAAGGCCCCGGCGCGCTGCTCAACGGGATGATGCCGTCGGGCAGCGTGGGCGGAAACGTGAACATCGTGACCAAGCGCGCAGGCGACACGCCACTCAATCGGGTCACCGCCGAATACGAATCCGACTCCGTCTTCGGCGCGCATGCCGACCTGGCGCGGCGTTTCGGTCCGGACAACCGCTTCGGCATTCGCATCAACGCCGCGCGGCGTGAGGGAGACACGCCGATCGACGAGCAATTCAAGCGCAACACGGCCCTGTCAGTCGGCCTAGACTATCAGGGCGAGAAGCTGCGCGTGTCGGGCGACATGATCTATCAGGACGACTGGATGCGAGCTGCCGCGCGCGGCTATACACCGCTGAAGGGCATCGCGCTGCCGGGCGCACCGGATCCGAAGATCAATCTCGCACAGGATTTCTCGTATTCGAGCGCACATAGCCTGACCGTGATGGGCCGTGCCGAATATGACCTGACCTCGAACGTGACCTTGTTCGGCGCGGTCGGCATGAATCGCTTCGGTTACGACAAGATCGAAGATCCCGGCGCGACCATTACCGATGTGCAGGGCGACGCAACGTCGACATCGCGCTATCAGCAGGGAAGCACCCATGCGCTTTCCGCCGAGGCGGGCGTGAAGGCGCGCTTCAAGACCGGTCCGATCGACCATCAACTGGTCGTCGGCGGCAACCGGCTGGACACGACGACGTGGTTCGGCCAGAGCATCTACAGCAGTTACGCCACCAATATCTACGCGCCGGTTCGTCTTGCGGGACTCGGCGCGCCGCTATCGACATCGCCCGAAGCGAAGAGCGCGGACCAGACGCTGCAAAGCGTGGCTGTCGCCGATACGCTCTCCGTCGCGCAAGGGCTGGTGCAACTGACCGTGGGCGTGCGGCGACAGCAGGTCGAGAGCAACAACTTCGCGGTCTCCGGCGCCACAACGTCGCACTACGATCAGGGCGCGACGACGCCCTCATTCGCGCTCGTCGTCCGTCCGCTGGACAAGCTTTCGTTCTATGCCAACTACATCGAAGCATTGACGCCGGGCGCGGCGCCGCCCCCTGATTCAGCCAATCCAACGCAGGTGTTTGCGCCGTTCAAGACCAAGCAATATGAAGTGGGCACCAAGCTCGACCTCGGCAGCTTTGGCGCGACCTTGAGCGTGTTTCAGATCGACGTGCCGAGCGGCATCGTCGATCCGGTCAGCAAGGTCTTCAGTCTCGACGGCCAGCAGCGCAATCGCGGCGTGGAACTGTTCGGCTTCGGCGAACCGGTGCGTGGCGTGCGCGTACTGGGCGGTGCGACGTGGATCGACGCGAAGCTCACGCGCACGGCGGGTGGGCAGTATGACGGCAACCATGCGGTGGGCGCGCCCAATCTGCAGGCCAACCTGGGTGCGGAGTGGGACACGCCGCTCCTGCCGGGCGTGACGGTATCGGGCCGGATGATCTACACCGGCGAGACGTATGTGAGTCAGGACAATGCCCAGCGTGTCCCTTCGTGGACGCGTTTCGATCTTGGCGCGCGTTACGCGACCCAGGCATTCGGCCGTCCGGTCACCTTGCGCGCCAACGTCACGAACCTCTTCAACCGTTACTACTGGTCGGCCAATCCGACGGGTTATCTGATCAGCGGGATGCCGCGTACGTTCTGGCTATCCCTGTCGACGGATTTCTGAGCGCCCATTTGGATCATCAAGGAGGAAGGCTCATATGCTTCAGATCGCTCGCCGCTTCATGATGCGCCTTGCCGCGACGGCCTGTGCGGCATTCGCGCTGACCAACGCAACGTTCGCCGCCGACATAAGCACCGCGACCTATAGCACGCCTGGGTGGGACACCGAGCATTTCATCAAGGGTCAGCAACCCTTCAAGGTCGCGACACTGACCCTGGATGTGAAGCAGAGGTCGAAGGTGCTGGTCATGTTTTCGAGCGAAGTGTCCTCCGAGCACGCGAGAGACTGCCCCTGTTATGTCCGTGCGCTGGTCTCGATGGATGGTGCGAAGGGTCGGCCCGTCAAGCGCATCAACGTCGGCAGTCCCGCGGTTCACGACGTCGACAAATACGACAACGACCGTCAGAGCCTCGACGGCACGACCATGTTCGATGCGCAGCCGGGCACGCATACCTACGAACTCACGTTTCAGCAAGTGGACAGCCAGGGGGAGGATCTCGAGATCTATTACCCGAACTTCCACGCTATCGCGTATCCGGAGTAAGGGGCGCGCGAGCGTGTGACCGTGTGCCGTGTCTTACGGCGATGGATACGCGATCACGCATCCCTCCACCCGCAGAATCACAGGGTCGCCGATTTGCGGTGAGCCATATCCGGGCACACAGGCGACCACTGTGCATTCTTCCGCCTGCTCGAGTCCGAGCGTAACGTGGGCATCGCGGCCATTGAACACGATGTCGATGACCCGCGCCGCGACGCCTTCCGCCGATGCGCCGGACGCCACGAGCCGAATCTGCTCGGGCCGGATCATCACCTCCACGGCGCCGTCGCGGCAAGGCGCCGACAGTCCAAGCCTGCCGAGCGCGCAGGTCGCGAAACCCTCGTGCGCGATGCCGGGCAACATCACGGCATCGCCGATGAATTCAGCCAGCTCGCGTGTCGCCGGCTGCCGATAGATCTCCTGCGCAGGCCCGCTTTGTACGAGCTTTCCATGCGCCAGCACCGCGACGCGCTGACCCATCGACAGCGCTTCGGACTGATCGTGCGTGACGAGCACGGCGGTCGTGCCGGTATCGGCGAGTGCGCGCGCCACGGCCCGGCGGGTTTCGACGCGCAACGCGGCATCCAGCGAAGAGAACGGTTCATCGAGCAGGATCAGGCCAGGCGACGGGGCGAGCGCGCGCGCCAGCGCCACACGCTGCTGTTGTCCGCCGGAAAGCTGTTGCGGCGCACGTCCTGCGTAATCCTGCGGCAAGCCGACCAGCTCCAGCAGTTCCGCCACCCGATACTGCGCGCGCCGCTGTCCGCGCGGCAGACCGAACACAATGTTTTCGGCCACCGAGAGATGCGGAAACAGCGCGCCTTCCTGCGGCACGTAGCCGATGCGCCGCTGTTCCGATGGAACGAACGCGCCTGGCCCGTCCACCTGACGGCCGTCGATCTCGATGGTCCCCGCATCGGCGCGGCCGAAGCCGCATAGCAGGCGCAGGAAAGTCGTTTTGCCGCTGCCCGATGGACCAAGTAACGCGAACAGCATGCCGCGCGCTACGGTGAGATCGACGCCATGCAATACCGGGTGATGCCCGAAAGCCTTGCAAAGGCCCTGAACGCGCAGTTCGTTCATGAGGTGAGGGCGGGATGCGGCGGCTTCGATGAGCGCGTGTCGAGCAGCGCTGACCGGCCGAGCAGGACGAACAGCACGCCCGAGGCGCAGAAAGAAATCAAGGTGAGCAATGCCGCATAGGGTGCGGCGGCGGCGAAATGCCAGCGTCGAGGTATCCGACCAGACTTGCGTGGCAAGCGTGTGCGTGTCGAGCGGCGCGAGCAGCAGCGTGGCATTGAGTTCGGTCACGACCGAGATGAAGACCATGGCCGCCGCCGCTCCGAATCCCGGGCCGGCCAGCGGCAGCATCACGCGCACGAAAGTATGCACGGCGTCGAGTCCGAGCGAGCGGGCGGTGTCCTCCAGACGCGGCTGGGCCTGCATCAGCGCGGCGCGCACGCTGACCAGCGCAAGCGGCAGGAACAGGATCGCGTAGGCCACGATCAGCAGCGTCACGCCCTGGTACAGCGGCTGCAACGCGCGCACCGCCAGCGAGACGAGCGCCAGCGCGATCACCAGTCCCGGCACGCCTTGCGCGAGAAACACGCTGCGTTCCATGGCGGTGGCAAGGCGTCCCGGATAGCGCACCAGCAACAGCGCGAGCGGAAACGCCAGCGCCACCGTCACGATCGCCGCGAGCAGGCCGAAACCGACCGAGGAAACGGTGGCATCGAACAGCAGCCGTGGCGACACTTCCGCGGGCGTGACGGCGGCCGCGCCTTCCTGTGTCAGCCAGAATCCGATCATGCCGAGCGGCACGCCGAGCGTGACGATTGCCAGCGCGGCGAAGCCTCCGGTGACCGGCCAGCGCCACCGGCCCAGTTCATGGCACAGGGCCGCGCGGCGCGCACCGCGATCGACCCGTTCGTAGCGCGCGGCGCCGCGCAGGCGGAATTCGAGCGCCAGCAGCACGAGGCATAACACCAGCAGCACGCACGCGACCAGCGAGGCACCGCCGTTGTCGAAACTCGTGCGGTATTCGGCGTAGATCTCCGTGGTGAAAGTGCGATAGCGCAGCATCTGGAACGCGCCGAACTCGGACAGCACGCCGAGCGCGACCAGCAGCATGCCGCCGAGCAGGGCGGGGCGCAATTGCGGCAATACCACGCGCAGGAAGACCGCCCAGCGACCGCAGCCGAGCGAGCGCGCGGTTTCCTCCAGCGCCGGGTCCATGCCGCGCAGCGCCGCCGCAACCGGCAAGTACACGAGCGGAAAATACGCCGACGTAATCACGAGCAGGGCGCCCGCGAAGTCTTGCAGGTCGAGACTGATCGACACCCATGCATAGCTCGATACGAACGCGGGCATGGCGAGCGGCGCGGCGGCCAGCATCGCCCAGAGGCGTCGTCCGGGCAGATGCGTGCGCTCGATGAACCACGCCGCCGCCGTGCCGATGAGCGCCGAGGCAAGCGTCGCGCCGAGCGTGATCCACAGCGTGTTGAGCAGCAGTTCGCCGACCAGTGGACGGAACAGCAGTTCGGCAGCTTCATCGATACCCATCGCGCTCGCGCGCCACAAGGTGAACGCCAGCGGCGCGAGCACCAGCAACGCGCCGAGCGCAGCGGCGGCTGTCAGGACACGCGGCGCCCGCCTCGGCGCACGGGCGCGAGCGCCATGAGCGCGGGGTTCCTGCGTGGTCGCCAGTTCGCTCACCGCGACACCGCTCAGATCAGACCGGCCTGACGCAACAGCTTGCCCGCCTGACTGTCGTCGCCGAGCTGTTCGAGCGTGAGTGCAGGCGGCTGCAACTGATCGAACGGCTTGAGCAGCGGGTCCGGCGCGACACCCGCGACCAGCGGATATTCGTAGCTGATGTGGCTCTTCGCCATCAGCGCCTGCGCGCGCTCGCTGACGAGGTACTTGAGGAACTGCTGCGCCCCGGCGACGTTGTGCGCGTTCTTCAGCACGGCCGCGCCCGATACGTTCACGAGACCGCCCACATCGCCGTTGCCATAGTGGTACAGGGCGCTGCGCGTGGCCTTGTCGCCGAGTTCGGCATGCAGACGCGCCCAGTAGTAGTTGTTGATGATGCCCGTCGCCACGCCGCCCCGGTTCACGGCGGCGACCACGCCTTCGTCGTCATCGAAGATCTGCGCATTGGTCTTCAGGCCCTTGAGCCATTGCAGCGTCTGCTCCTGTCCCTTCAGCGCGAGCACCGCGCTGACCAGCGGCAGAAAGTCGGCGTCGCTTGGCGCAATGCCGATCTTGCCTTTCCACTCCGGCCTGGCGAGATCGAACAAGGAGGGCGGCAACTGCGACGCCTGAATCTTGCCCGTGTTGTAGGCGAGCACACTTTCGCGCGCGGTGACGCCGACCCATTGCCCCGTCGGCGAGTTGTAGCGCGCGGGAATGATCGAGAGCGTGGCGGCATCGACATGACCCAGCAGGCCCTTTTCTTCGAGCAGCATCAGTTCGGGCGAGTTCTCGGTGAAGTACACGTCCGCCGGCGTGTTGGCGCCTTCGGCCGCGAGTTGCGCCGCGAGCGCGGGCCCTTCGCCGTTGCGGATCCTCACGGCGATGCCCGTCTGCTGTTCGAAGTCTTTCGCGAGCAGATTCATGACCTGCTCGTGCTGCGCGTTATAGACGACAATGGACGCAGCATGCGCGCTCGCCGCGACCGACAGCGACAACATCAGCACTTGCGACAACTGGCGCCACAGGGCCAGACGTGTTTGAGTCATGGAGCCATCCTCTTGATGTCATGTGTTTTTCGGCTGGGCTTCGAACAGTTCCGCACCGATATACGAGCCTTCCTTCGCACCCGGCGGCACCGCGAAAAGCGCACTGCCGACGTGGGTGGTGAACTGGTTCATCATGTCGAACTTCGCGAGCTTCGCGTTGAGCGGAATGAAGCCCGTGCGCGGGTCCGACTGATGCGCGATGAAGATCAGCCCCGCGTCGTATTCGGTTTCCTGCCGCCACGGCGGCCAGCGTTCGATATAGAAATTGGTGCCGTCGTTGTAGGAATACGAGCGCCGCAAGATCTGCATGCCGCTGTTGGTCAAGTGATTCGACAAGCGCACATGCGAGTTCTCCGCAATCGCGGGATTGCCGTCCTTGTCGGCGGCGTCGAGGTCCACCGCATCGAATTCGTTCTTCTTGCCGATGGGCGCACCGCTGTACTTGTGACGGCCGAACACCTGTTCCTGGAAGCCCAGTTCCATGGTGTCCCAATGTTCGAGCGTGATGCGGATGCGCCGCACGACTGTGTACGTGCCGCCTTTCATCCATGACGCGTCCGCGCCGTCGGTCCAGACGAACTGGTTCATCAGCGGCGGCTTCGCGGTCGACGGATTGTTGGTGCCGTCCTTGAAACCCATCAGATTGCGCGGCGTCTGCCCCTTCGGACCCGAGAGAAAGCCCGCCTGTCCCCAGCGGATCGTGGTCGCGTTCGCCAGCGTGCCCATGCGCGCGAGCTGGCGCACCGCATGAAAGGCCACTTGCGCATCGTTCGCGCAGGCCTGGATCATGAGATCGCCGCCGCTTTTCTCGGGGATGAGCTGATCGCCGTTGAAGCGCGGCAAATCGACGAGCGCGGCAGGGCGATTCGACGCGATGCCGAAGCGGTCACGGCCGTCGCTCGTCTTGAACAGGCCCGGACCGAAGCCGAAGGTGACCGTCAGCGCGGATGCGCCGAGGCCCAGTACATCGGCGGAATCGGGTGCGGGCTGGTCGTCGGGCGTATCGAGTGCGGCGGCGGTGTCGCCCCGTGTCATGCGCGCGGCGGACAGGGTCCAGGCCCGCAACAGCGCGACGAGTTCATCGCGCTTGTCGGTCTTCACATCGAGCGCGGCCATGTAGGTGTGGCTCTGCTGCGGCGTGACGATGCCCGCCTGATGCGCGGCGTAGAACGGCTCCGTCTGCCGGTGCAGATCGTCTGCGGGCGTGCGCGTGAGCGCGGCCTGCGCGACGCCTGCTGTCGAGGCGAGGCCGGCGGCCGCGCCCGCCTTCAGAAAACCGCGCCGGCCGGGGCGGCGGGGCGTTTGATCATCTTTCATGCTGCTGTCTTCCTTGCGAAGTCGACCGCTTCGTCATTTGGCGATGACGAGCGTATTGACATCGTCCTGCACGTAATAGAAGCCATCGCCTTCCGGGGTCATGGCGATGCCGAACAGATCGCCGTTGCCCGGCGGACTTTGCGCCTTGTCGGTATCGATCCAGCGCGCGTAGAGCTGCTTGCCGCTTTCGGGAATGATCTCCACGACCTGGCCGTTGAGCGCATTGGTCACGAGCAGGTGACCGTTGGGTGCGGTGACCATCGCGAGCGGCCGATGCAGCAGGCCGTCGGCGGTCAACTGGCGGCCGACGCCGGCGCTGGTATCGCGGGTGAGCGGATCGTCGATTTCGTTGATGCGATTGCCGATCGCATCCGACACGTACAGCAGCTTCTTGTCCGCCGACAGCGCGAGGCCGGTCGGACCGACCAGGAACACGCCCTTGTCGGCCTGAGCGCCGAAGCCGCTGCCGATCACGGTTTCCTTCCTGATGACGGGGACTTGTCCTTCCGGGATGTCGAGATCGAGCCTGAGCACCGTGGCCTGCTTGAACACGGGCGGATTGCCGTCCGCGCTGCCCACGCCGAAGCCCGCCATGCTGATGAACAGGCTGGCGCTGGCGCCGTTGTCGTCCACGGCCATGTTGCCCCACGGATCGTTGATGTTCGGACTCGACCACACCTTCGCGATCTTGCCGTGCGGATCCAGCACGACGAGACAGCCCGCGCCCTTGGTGCCGGTCGTGCCGTCGTTGCTCGGCGTGCTGCCCACGATCACCCAGCCCGACTTGAGCATGGTCATGGCCGTGGACAGCCCTACGCCGCCGGGACATTCCTTGAGGTCGCGCGGAATCTGCGCGAACAGGCTCATCTCTTTCGTATCGGGGTGATAGTTGACGATGGTGCTGCCCGTGCCTTGCAGGTTGGCCGCGTTGTTGAAGTTGTCGATCAGCACGTCGCCCTTCTTGATCGACCCCGCCGATACCGGCGCAACGAAGATTGCGTACGGATTCTGGTCGCCGTTGTCGGGCACGGTGTTGATGAGCGTGGTGTTCCGGTGCAGCGTTTCGAGAAAGCCTTGCGGCTCCGCGCGCACGGCGCTTGCGCCAAGGCAGGCGGCGAGGGCGGCGAGCAGATGCGTCGCTGCACGAAGCGAGCGAAGCGCGGTGCGTGTGTGTCGAGTGAACGTCATGTTTTGAGTGCGGAGCCAGGTCATGTTATGTCAGAACGTGAGGTTCGCCCGCACGCCGATCACGAACGTATTGCGCAGCGGCTGCGTGGGATCGTTGGGGTTCTGCCCGGCGCCGGCGTTGAACGTGTATTGCGCATCGGCCTGCATGATCCACCACGGCGTGACCTGATAGTTGTAGGTCGCCTCCACCGTCGTTTCCTGCGTTCGCACGCCATAGGGCGTGCCGAGAAAATTGCGGAAGTCGAGGTCGGAATCGTGCACGTGATTGCCGACCTTGATATAGGTCACCGCGAGACCGACGCTGTCGTTGTCGCGATTCTTGAAAGGGGCTTTCATGACCACGCCGGCGTTGGCCGCGAAGCTGACGAGATTGCGATCGCCGGGGGCGCCCATCAGCCGCGTGAATACGCCGATGCTGCGGGGCTCGTCGGGATCGGGACGCCAGATCATCTGATCGGCCACGGCATAGAAGCTGTAGTTGCCGTGATGCGATTGCGGCGTGCCGGTCGAATTCGGATCGGCCAGCGGCAGGCCCGTGTTGTCGAAGCGCTGATCGTCGAAGCGGTTGTTGTTGTACCAGACGCCCAGCTTGTACGTGCCCGGCAGACCGCTGCTGCCGGCGCCGACCATCTCGCCGTCGGATGGCTGGTTGATCGCATACTGCAGTTCGCCGATGAACAGCGTGCCGTTATGCAGATTGAAGTTCGTGCCGTGCAGATTGTCGGGGTTGTTGCCGAGCGGATCGCCGTCGAACACGCCTGCCAGCGCGGTGAGCGACGGCGTGATCTGTCCGCGCACTCGCACGCCGAGTGCGGACAGCGGATACGCGGGACCGCCCGACGGCATGTCGTAGGAGGGCAGTGCAGGCCAGCCGAACATCGTGTTGATGAAGGTGGCGGCGTACTGGCTCGTGATGAATTCCTGATCGATACTTTGTTGACCGACCTTGACGTCCACGCGCTTGTTCAGGAACGATTGCTGATACCACAACTCCCACAGCCGCGTGGTGCTTTGCGCCTCGATGCCGCTTGCGGTGTTCAGGGTGCCGAGATAGCGCGTGCTCAGATTGGTGCCGTGAATCTGCAGCGCGCTGACATTGAACTGGCCGCCTGCCCATCCGAACGCCTTTTGCGTATCGATGCCGACGGTCGCCGTCGTCAGGCCGTCGTATGCGCCGCCGCGCCCGAGGCCGCCGCGCACGTTGGCGAGATATTCGCTCGTCTCAGTCAATTGAAACGTGACGCCGTATTTGCCGAGCCACGGACGCAGGCCGCCCATGTCGCCAAGCATGTTCTGACGCGTCCAGAAACCGGTCATGAAATTGCTCGGCTGTGCCGTGATCTGAAGATCGGCTTCAGGCGCTTCGGGCGTGGCGTCGGGACTCGATGCGGCGAACGCACTGCAAGTCAGCGAACTCCAGGCCAGCGTCGTGGCAGCAGTCAGTCGTGCGGCGGAGGGAAATACGCGAGTCAAGCAAGCGATCCGTCGGTGACAGGACTTGGCGGTACGGTTCTTTAGCATTGCAGTCCTTATTCTTGATTTCATTTCCGTCCCGCCTGTTCTTGAAGGGCATGCTGATGCGGCGTTTTTGATTTCGTCCCAAATGACACAAAACGAATGCTATGACGGACATTTCATCCAGTCAACACGAATGCGAACGATTCTCAAGAAAATTACCGGGTACTAACTTCAGCTTTAAAGATAGAAAGCTAATTGTTATCAATCGAAATGAAGTCCTAAGTTTTTGTGCACTTAACAAACGGTTATTTGGAAATCTTTCTGATGGTTAAGCGTTTCTTAAGGACTTGCATGGTTTTCATGCGTAGCGTGTGGCATTGGCGAGGGGCGCTCTTGGTACGCGAATGTAGAGCACAAGCGTCCGCGGACAGGGCTTGGTGGTGCTAGCTTGATTTTGCTAAACAAGCAGCGGCGTTCTTGACGCAGGACCTCTGGTGAGGTCGGCTTCTTCTGTGTGGGTCCTTGTGTGCGCTTCGCTTGGCATGGTCAAGGAGTTTGTGCACGCGAATGTGTTGCGAGCGGAAGCGGGTGGCGGTGAGCCGATCGAAAGACAACGCGGGCGTGATGAACGGTTTCTTGCGGTCGGCCCGCAAACCGGTCGACTGATTAATCCTCTTGCTGACGGTTTTTATCAACCAGGATCGTCGGGATCGGAAACAAACGCGTCTCAGCGAAACGCGCCTAATGAGACGTTCTTGATTTTCGCACTTCTATATTCTGGCCGATTCACGCCGATTATCGTTGACTGTCGAATATCCGGGCATTGCAACGCGTTAAATCCGACCGCCTCGTGACAGGCGTTTCCCAGTCCAGATCGCATTCCATGCGTCTGATATTTTCTTCATTTTCGCATCACGTTGGCGCACTGTTTCTTTCCCATACTGCCCCCATGACGCGCCACCTGTTCGGCGGTCGGAACTCCTTGTCGGACTGAAAGCGATATTGAGCGTCGCGCGTGATGGAGATGGCATCACGACCCAACCCTGAACCTGCCATGGATACCGTTTTCGCACGTCAAACATGACGGCTAAAGCTATCGCGCGGTTGGACAATGCGCACATCGTTTTATCAGTAGCTCCGCCACCGGTAGCTGGTAGCCCGGTAGCTTAGGGCACGGCGGCAGCTCCGACGCAAAATCGAAACTCCATTGCAGGTGAGAGAGCATGTATCGAATCCCGCTCGTCTACTGGTCTTCCGCCACTGTGCTAGCGCTCGCAGGATGCGCTCAATTCAGCGACAGCGACCCCGTCTCGGCGTCCGATAATTCAGTCCAACGAAAATCGCTGGCGCTGCCGTCCAATAATCAAGTTGATTACGCAGGGCATCCTTGCACCAGTGCGAATCTGCATGTCAAAGCGCATCCCTGTATCTTTCCACGCAATCGTGCTGAGTAGCGTCCGATTTCGGCGAAACGGGCGTTTGCCGCGAGGAGCAATCGTCTGCTCGTGCTGATCGACGCGTTTATGGTGCTCGCAGCGCTACGTGCCCGAATATGGAACAGTTTCGAATCAAAGACTCACATCAAAAAGTTGCATCATAAGCATTATGACAAGAATGTTAAAACACAAGAGGCGATAGGTCGGTAGGTAGGCGCGGACAGAGTCTTGGCTACAGTGGGACCGCCCTTTGGCTCAGTCGGTCTCAGTCTAGTTCGCAAACGCCTACAATTGTTGAGCACATTTCCGAGTGGAGAATGCTCGGCGACGATTGCATCTACGCCAATGGGTCGTAACGCCTGACGAGCCAAAGTCGCACTGCTCGGCGAACTATCAGACGCGCGTCAGGGATGAAGTGCATCTGACAAAGCTGATTTGTGAGCGAGTGGACATCTAGTGATTGACCGGATGGTGGCGCAAGGGCCGGAAAAAGGACGAGCAAGTCGACACCACTCGGCAACGCACGCTGATGCATCGGCGGCGACAGCAGCAAGCGCGTCGGTCGACCGAGAAATCCGATATCGACATTTGTCTCGCGCGAATTGGGGCACAGGCGAGTGCAACGTTTAGAGCCGTGACGCCTACGCGTGCGGCGACGAAACGTCCCTCGGGCGTTTTCGCATTGACCACTATGTGATCGAAATACAGGTTGCCGGTGGTGTGGTACGTGATGCCAGTGAGACTGAACGCGTCGCCCCGCGGCACGAGCAGCGTGTAGCCGTCGCTGTCGCCCACGTTCTGCGTGCCGATCTCACTCGCGCCCAGGCCGAACAGTTCACCATTGCGGATACGCTCGAGCCAGCGCGCGTATTGCGGCAGATGCGACGCGCGCAGCGCCTTTTCGACGAACGCAAAGTGATTGCGCAGGATATGCGGAATGTTCGAATCTGCGGCAGCGAGATCGAGCACGAGTTCGTAGAGCTGCGGCAGCGTCGCACCCGCGCCACCTTGCGACGGCGGCAGGCGGAAGAGCCCGAGCCGCGCCGCGCGTATGCGCTCGGTGACGTCGCGCGTATCCGCCTCGTCGCGATCGCGCCTCGCTTCCTGCGGCGATTTTGTCGATGAGTGCGCGTAGTTCGGCGCTGCCTGGCGCGGGACAGCGCGAATGGAGCACGGCGGGCGTGTCGGTGACAATGTCCATGGTGTCGTATCTCTCGAACGTTGTGGAGCCTACGCTCAGGTCTTCTGCACACTGGCGAGCGACGAATAGGCGCCTACTGGTGTCGGGCTGAAGCCTGTGAGGCTTGTGGCGTGAATCGAATAAAGATGCAGTGCAGATTAATCGAGGGCACTTGCTGCTGCGCGATGAGCTGCATTGCATCGATAAACGGTTTGCGCTTCACTGGGTCGGCCTCGGAAACGAGCCCCTCGATTGCGTAGTCCAATTCAGGTGTCGAGGAGCCGCTCGCATTACTGGATGTGGAACCGGGCTTGATCTGTTCGCTCCAGTAACGCCGCGTGACGCCCAGTTGCGGATCGGCGAACGCCGAATACCAGTTGGTGAGCGTGTCAAAGTCGTAGTCGGCGTACGCTCGGCGGTTGAAGGTGGGCGCATCCTCGCGATCAGTTGCAGTTCCACGCCGATTCGGCGCAACTGCCCATGGATGAACTGCGCGGTCAGCGTGTACTGGTTCCCGAAGGCCGTGGCAGAGTGTTCAGGCGGCCGCAAGCGAATGGTGGGGCCTTTCTTTTTCCTGCGACGGGTCGAGTGAAAGCATGACAACTCGCTTGCCGACGCGCCACCATCATCGAAAGGACGGATTCAGAAGGTGATCGTGCGTCCGTTACTAGTGGTCCACCCATAAGCATGGATCTGCGTCACCGGGGAAGCCGACGCCGCGGAAAGAAGATGAGCACCGGCGAAGGGAATGTCCACCAGGTGCCATGCGCCGTCATGCGGAGTATCAAAACGCAGGGAGTGAGCGTCATCGCCGAGCATTGGCTCGCTCAAGTCCGCCAGCCATCTGACACCGGTATCGGCCAGCGTGCGGCTTCTGACGTCGGCACGCGCGGCTCTCTGCCTTTTCTGCGCTTCTAGCGGTGGCACGGCTCGACGTGCGGTGTGAATGGCGGAAGCCAGGCCAAGCGGCCGATTCGAGAGCGCCACGATAACCCAGACACCCGCGTTGAGAAGGCGGCCATGCATCACGTCGCGCGCCGTGCGGATCTGAAAAGACCCGAGCGCATCCTCGCGAATGATCATTTTCCAGGGCGTGGAGTCTTCTATTCCGGACAGGATCTTGCGCAATGCGGCTCGTCCCACCGCGAATTGTTTGCTCATCGCTGAACTGGGCAAGCGGGCGACACGAGAAGCCTCGGTCCTCGAGAGAGTTCCCAGTCCATCGATCCGCGAAATCCGTTTCCATTCGGCGCGGAATTTCCACAGGCAAAGTTGGCCATCAGAGGGAGGCATGGCAGGATTCGGAAGCTGAAACTCGAGTGCATGTCGAAGAAACGCCGGCTCCGGGTAGCATGACGACGAGCGTTTTCTCGTCGTCGATTTTTCGGTATCGTCCGCTTTCGATGGTTCTGACCAGACCGAGCTCAAAGGGCCTCCCTATACCGCGCTCATTGCAGGTAAGTGACGCAACGGGCGCGCGAATGAATGTTGATTCCAGCGTTGGATAGCGTGGATGCAAGCCAGTGGATGAGCGTTGCGAGGCGGGCGACGCAAAGCTTTGGAAACCAGGACGACAATGCGCTCTCCGCCGTCGCCATGTCGAACAACTGGAACTGCGCGATTGCTTCGAGCAATTGCCCTTCGTCGCTTCCCAGCTCGTTGCAGCAGCGGCACCGTATGTCGAGTTGCCGGTTTGGCGTGTGGACAAGCGCGACGATAGCCCGGTTGAAGCAATCTATGTCCTTGCAGTTCAAGCCTGCTTCGTTCAGCACGTCCTGCCAGCTTTGCTGTTTTCGCGCGGTGTCGCAATGTGGTCGAAACCAGGCGCGGACTGCGTCGATAACGATCTGCTCATCGATTGGAGACTCAGCCCGTGAAGCTTCCATTCGCCTCTCCAAGTTTGATTGACGACATCAAATAATAGAGCGCACATCATCGGATAAATTCGCCGTAAATGCAAATAAGTCTCATTTGGGCGGTTGGACGATACGCTAGCCGCGCATGTTGAAGCTTGTCCGCGTACGCCGCGCCGATCGATGTACGCCGACCACAGGCTGTCAACGCTGCGACTGATGCGAGATCTTGTCCGGCGTGCCGTCGTGCCAGCCGCCTCCCAGCGCGCGGTAAGTCGAAACCGCCGCTTGCAGTCTGGCTAGACGCACTTGCGCGCCGCTGTCCTCGGCGTCGTACAAGGTGCGCTGGGCATCGAGCACGGTGAGCGATGTTTCCGCGCCCGCGCGATAGCGGCTTTGCGCAAGTTCCAGCGTACGCCGGGCCGCACTCAGTTCGTCGCGCTGCGCGAGTATCTGAGCGTCGCTTCCGGCGCTGGCATTCAGCGCGCGCTCGACGTCTGCGAATGCGGCCACGATCGACTGGCGATAAGCCGCGAGTAATTCTTCTCGTTGGGCCAGCGCCAGGTCGCGTCCGGCCGCGAGGGCGCCGGCATTGAAGACGGGGGCGGCCAATGCGGACGAGAGCGTGTAGAGCGGGTTATCGAAGATGCGCTGTAATCGGTCGCCGCCGGTCCCCACCGATGCGCCCAGCGTGATGCCCGGCAACATCGCGGCGCGTGCGGCGGCAACGTCGGCGTGCGCGGCGGCAAGCCGCGCTTCAGCGGCGGCGACGTCGGGGCGGCGCGTGAGCAAGGTCGAAGGCAGGCCCGCACCGATCGTGGGTGCGTTTACGGTGTTGAGCGAGCGGGTTGCAACGGCGAATCCACTTGCTGGCACGCCGAGCAGCAACGCGAGCGCCGCTTCGCTGTCGTTCGCTTGCTGCGATAACGAAGCAAGCACGCGCTGCTGAGCGGCGACCAGCGTGCGCTGTTGCGTGACGTCGAGCGCCGTCACGAACCCGGCGCGATACTGCGATTCGATGTTCCGGAGAATGCGACTTGCGTTGTCGCGATTGCGTCGCGCGATGTCTCCTCGTTCGCGTAACCCAACCGTTTGCAGCCAGGCATTCGCGACATCGGCGCTCATCGTCAGTTCGACCGATGCGCGATCGAACGCCGATGCCGACAGCCGGGCGCTCGCGGCGTCGCTGATAGCGCGATTGCGGCCCCACAGATCGAGCTCGAAAGTCGCTTCGATGCCGAAGTCATAGGCGCTGCCTGTCGGAATCGTATCGTTGGCGACGAAGCCGCCCTGACGGCTCGCATCGGCAAAACCCGATATTTGCGGATAGCGGCCCGCGCCCGCGATGCGCGCGCTCGCCCGCGCCTGCTTCACGCGCGCAAGCGCTGCCGCGACATCGTAATTGCCCGTGCCGGCTTGTGCGATCAGACGGTCGAGCTCGTCGTTGCCGAAGCTGCGCCACCAATCCGTGCTGAGCGTGTCCGCGCGGGAGTCTGCGCTGCCGCCGGCGTAACGATACGCGGCGGGAGACGCCACATTCGCGGCGGGTGGCGGGCTCTGGCTCAGACATGCGCTCAACGCGAGCGAAATCGGCAAGGTGAGCGCGAGGCGCTTCATCATGTCATTCGTCCGTCAAGGCGATCACCGGATCCAGGCGCGCGGCGCGCCGTGCCGGCATGAAACCGAAAACGAGTCCGGTCAGCAGCGCACATGCAAAAGACGCGAGGATCGCGCGCACGGAGAAGATCGCCGGCACATGAGCGGCGATGAGTATCGCGCCGACGGCCACGCCGATCAGCACGCCCGCCGCGCCGCCAATGGCCGCGACGAGCGTGGCCTCTGTCAGGAACTGGCGCAGGATATCGCGCTGGCGCGCACCCGTTGCGATGCGGATCCCAATTTCCCGGGTGCGCTCCTTGACCGTCATCAGCATGATGTTCATCACGCCGATACCGCCGACCAAGAGCGATATCGCCGCGATCAGACCGAGCATCATGGTGAGCATGTCCTGCGTTTCCGATTGCGCCTTGACCGACGCCGCGCGGTTATACACCTGAAAATCGCGCACATGATGCGCGCGCAGCAAAGCCTCGCCGATTTGCTGCGCTGTGTCGCTGGCGAGATCGAGCTGGTCGATCAGCACCGAGATCCACGACAACTGCGTTTTGCCGATCACCCGGTGACTGCCGGTCGAGAAGGGCACGAGCATCACGTTGTCGTCGTCCGCATCCCCCGACGTGGCGCCTTTCTCCTCCAGCTCGCCGATGACGAGGAAGGGCACGTTGTTCACGAGGACGTGCCGCCCGACCGGGTTCGCGTCGCCAAACATTCTTTCGCGCACGCGCTTGCCAATCAGCGTCACGGCTGCCAGGTGGCGCTCATCATCCCAGTCGAAGAAGCCGCCGCGCGCCGGTTGCCAGCTCAGCACGCGCGAGGCGTCCGGGCTGACTGCCCAGAGGCTCGTGCGGATGTCCGCATTGCCGTAACGCAGCGTGACGTCGCCGCGCAGAAAGGGCATCGCGACCGTGACGTTTGGCACGCGCCTCACGAGGTCCACGTCGGCCAGCGAGAGCGTGCCGCCCGGTCCGCGCGTGTTGTCGCCGCCGGGCGTGACATACATCCGGTTGGTGCCGAAGCTCGCCATCTTCGCAATGACTTCGTGTTCCGTGCCGCGGCCGATGGCGAGCATGACGATCACCGACGCCACGCCGATGATGATCCCCAACAACGTCAGCAACGTGCGGAACCGGTTGATCCACACGACGCGCCAGGCGGCGCGCAGCGCTTCGTGAATGTCCCCGAGCCGCGAGGACGAGCGCGCGGCATTGCGCGACATCGAGGCGAGCAGGGTGGCGGCGTCGAGCGCGCCCGCATCCGGCTGCGGGCTGTTCGGCTGCGAATCGGCGACGATCGTGCCGTCGGAAATCTCGATGACGCGCCGCGCACGCGCCGCAACCTCGCGATCATGCGTGATCAGAATGATCGTGTGGCCGGCCTTCGAGAGATCGGCGAGGAGCATCATGACTTCGGCGCCGCTTTGCGAATCAAGCGCGCCGGTCGGTTCGTCCGCAAGCAGAATGTGGCCGCCGTTCATGAGCGCGCGTCCGATCGACACACGCTGCTGCTGACCACCGGATAACTGGTTCGGCCGAGGATCCATGCGCTTGCCCAGCCCGAGACGCGTGAGCAGTTCCGTGGCGCGGGTCGCCCGCCGCTGCGGCGTGATACCGGCGTAGATCGCCGGAATCTCGACGTTTTCGCGGGCGGATTCCGTTGCGATCAGGTGATAGCCCTGGAACACGAATCCGAACGCCTCGCGACGCAGCCACGCGAGTTCGTCGGCGTCGAACGAGGTCACGTCCTGGCCGGCAAAGTGGTAGCTGCCCGACGACGGACGGTCGAGACAGCCGAGAATGTTCATGAGCGTCGACTTCCCCGAGCCCGATGCGCCGACGATCGCGACATACTCGCCTGCGGCAATCGACAGCGTTACGCCGCGCAGCACGTCGACAGGGGCGTCCTGGCCGCCGCCGTAGGACTTGCGCACGTCGCGCAGTTCGATCAGCGGTGCGTCGCCCGCCGGCCCGGCGCTTACCATTGAAACGCATGATCAGCGGCGCGCGCCTGATGCACGGCGGTCACCAGTCGATCGCCCGGCGCGAGGCCCGAGACGATCTGGGCGTTGATGCGGTCACGCACGCCGACGCGAATCTGGCGCGACTCCACACGAGAATCGCCGACCAGCACGCGAGCTGAATAGCGATCGGTCGAGCCACCGACTGGCGCGATCGCTGACAGCGGCGCCATGAGGACATCGCGCGCCGTCTTGTCGACGAAGAAGACTTGAGCGCTCATCTGCGGCAACAACGTCTGATCAGGGTTCAAGACATCGAACAGCACGGTGTAGAGCACGACCTTGCCCGTGTTGATCGCCTGGGCAGCGGCGCCTGCCTGCTGATCGGCGGAAGGTGCGGCGAGGTTAGGCGGCGCCGGCAACACCTGCCGCACCGTGCCGTTCCAGCGACGCTCGCTTGCGCCGAGCGTCGTGAAATAGACCGGCATTCCGGGTCGGACTTTCAGCACATCGGCCTCGGACACTTGGGTCCAGATCGTCATGGTCGACAGATCGGCGATGCGCAGGATGATCGGCGTCTGATAGGTCGAATTGAGCGTTTGACCTTCGCGTGCGTCGAGCGTGACGATCGTGCCCGCCATCGACGCATAGATTTTCGTATAGCCAATCTGAGCGTCATCCCCTTTGAGCGTGGCGAGCGCGCCGTCGATTCCGGCGACCAAATCCGCGATTTTCGCCCGTGATGCATCGAGCGACGCGCGGGCATCCTGGAGATCGGCGTCGCGCGTCGAGCCGTCGGCCATCATGCGCCGCTGACGCTCGAATTGCTGCGCCGCGAATCTTTCCCTGGCCTGCTCGGCGCGTAGCCGGGCGCGCAGGCTCACGAGCGTCGAGCGATCGACGTCGTAGCGCGCCTGCTGCACGCTCGGGTCGATCTCGACGAGCAGTTGGCCCTTCTTCACGACGTCCCCCGGCTTAACCGTGATACGCCGAATCTCGCCCGATGCCTGCGAACCGATGTCCACGTATCTGTAGGGCTGCAACGTACCGAGCGCCGCAACACTCGACTCGATATCGCCGCGTTGAAGCGTCACTGTATCGACCCGCGTAATCGTGCGGAAGAGCGTGTACCACAGCAAAAAAAGAAGGCAGAGAAGCGCAAGGAGAACAAGCAGACTAAGGGGACCACGGGTCATGCGTGTCATTGAATTGGGCGTCGTTCCTGGATGTTCCGGCAGTTAGCGGAAAAGAGGGGAATCGATCAGAGTCAGGTCGCCGAGTATAAACAATTCGCATTTAGCCGCAAGAGAAGCTCCCTTACGGTAGCGGTATTTGCACGCGATGCAAAGTAGCCGGCAGGTCCATCCAGCAAGCCTTAGCAGCCGAAACAAGTGTTCGTCGAAACAAAACTTCTTGACTTTAATTGCATGCGACACTAGCTTACGTTCCCTGAATGCAAACGGATCGCATTTAAATTCGTAAGCTTTTTGACAGATAGATGACTTTGAAAGTGATCTTAGGTAGTGAGACAGAGACATCAGGTGTTAATAGGCATTGCTGATGATAAGGATCGCAAATCAAGGGGCTGGATACCCGAGTGATCGATGGTGTTGAGACGGATGTGTCTAGTGACCCGTCTGGGCAAATCGCCGAATCTCCTCTAAAATGGAATGATTCTCATTTAAGTGATGCGCTCAGCGGCGCGGATTCGCCGCGCAACGCGCGCTTTCCGAAATTCTCGATTTGACATGAGGTGCACAGGATGAGTTGGGACGATGAAAACGCCGAGTTCGATGTCGTGGTCAACCACGAGGAGCAGTACTCCATCTGGCCAAGCTACAAGCAGATTCCCGGTGGCTGGCGTGCAGCCGGCAAGCGCGGCAAGAAGAGTGAGTGCCTCGCCTACATCGAGGAGCACTGGACGGACATGCGTCCGTTGAGCCTTCGTCAGGCAATGGATGGCGTCGCTCAGGGCGAGTCTGGGCAACGATCGCATTGACGCCGCCCGCATGAACCGCACAGGCGCAACGGACAGAGCGCTCAAGCTGTTCTGTCTGCCATACGCGGGCGGCAGCGCGTCGATTTATCGCGAATGGGCCGCGCGCCTGCCCGCATGGATCGAACTCGTGCCCTTGCACATGCCCGGACGAGGCGTGCGCCATGGCATGCCCGCGATGCTCAACTGGCCGCCGTTGCTCGATCTTCTGCTGGCGGATGCAAAGCCGCATATCGGCGGTCCATTCGCGATCTTCGGACATAGCATGGGTGCGCTGGTCGGCATCGAACTCGCGCATGCTCTGCGTGAGCGATGCGGGGCTGCGCCGATCTGGTTCGGGGCGTCGGGCTGTCGCGCGCCGCGCGATCGTGAGCCGGAGCATCACTGGCTCGCGTGTCCCGAGTCTGAGTTCATCGAGCAAGTGCGCGCGCTGAAAGGCATGCCGGAGGAGCTGCTGCAGAACCGCGAGTTCATGGATTTGGTGATGCCATACCTGCGAGCGGATTTTCACCTTTGCGGCACTTACGCATACCGCCCGCGCCGGCCGCTCGATTGCCCGATGCTGGTCCTGAGCGGCACGCGTGACGACGAACTCGCCCGCTTGCCTGAAGGCATGTCGGCGTGGCGCGACGAGACCCGTGGCGCGATCGAGGCGCGGGAGCTCGATGCGGATCACTTTTTCATCAACACCCATCGAACGGCGGTCATTGATTTCGTCGCTGACAGCCTTTCCCGATGGGTTCAGCCTTGCGGGCAGCCCGATCCGTCGCCAAGGCGATCGCATGCCTGACCGCCAGCGTCAACTGTGGAGAAGAGCAGAGTGGACAAGTTGTCGGCGCTTTTTGATTTCACGCCCTATCTCGCCCAGCGTGAGGAAGTGCTCGGGCTGATCCGGAATTTCGCCTCGCACCACGCGTTCCGTAGTGCGGCTGTCGAGGAACTCGAACTCGACGAAGATTTTTACCGGCGCCCGCTGCGTCCGGAAGATCTCGAATTTCTGAAGTTCATGAAGCCGGTGCCCGCCGAGCGCGTGAGCCGCCTGCCCGCGCTCGCCACGCAGCGGCTGCTGCTGAGCCTGAACGAAGTGAGCGTGGCGCGCCTGCCGCGCGCGGGCAGCGACGAAGACTTCGAAGCCTTCGACGCGTTCTATGGCGAGCGCAATCAGGTGCTCGGCGCGCGCATCCGTCCGTTCCTGGAACATTACGGGTTCACCTTCCTCGGCAACGAGGCGGGTCATGGCGAGACAGCGGGGGATCTCGCTGCGCGCGTGCGTGATGTCATCGGACAGGAGAAGGCCTTCTGGACGGAGATGTTTGCGCTCTTGACGGACAACGATTATCTCGTCGAAGGCTTGCGCTTCATCATGATCCAGCGCTACAGCCTCGCGCCTTCGCGCCGCATGGCGATCGAGCGTGCCGCCGCCTCGGGATTCTTCGGCAGCGTACCGGCCGAAGACCGGCCGGATCTTTCCGCGCAAGCACTCGCTCCATTGCTGGCGCGCGTCGCGCAGGCCTCGGGTGTGATCCGGCGCGAGCATTCGTACTGGCAGTTCTATTTGCCGACGAGCATGGCGAAAGCGAATTTGCTCTACGCGCTCGGCTCGCGGCCGGATCGTGCGTTCGCGTTGCTGGGAGCGGCCTTTGTCGCCGAGGCCGAAGGCGTCGCGTTCATGGCGGCGCTCACGCAGGCATGCCCCCATCTGGTTTCGCCCGAGTCGCCGCCGTTCGACGCGGCCGCCGCCACCCATGCACTCGGCGCCCGGTGCTCACGCGCGCTGGCGGGTGTCGAGCGCGACTTCGGCGCGCAGGGATTGTTTCGCGCGGCACAGGGCATCGGGGCGGGCGCGCGCATCGCGGAACGTGCCCGCTGGGATCTGGGCGAGCAATTGAAGTGGCTGTCCGCGATCGACCGCTATGTCGAGTTCGCGCATCGCATCGATCAGCGCGTGGCCGTCGAGTGTCCCGGCATTGATCGCGAGACGTTCATCGAGCCGCGCGACATGTGCTCGACGACACACGTACACAACGATCACCGGCTCGTCGTGATTCGCAACGAGGAGGGCCGCATGCTGTTTTGGGGCAATCTCGGCATGCGCCACGAGATGAGCCACGGCGACATGGTCCTGATTCCCGATGGACGGCTGCACGGTTCGACCGTGCTGTCGGAGGAATGTACCTACGACCAGCCCATCATCCCCGACGAGTGGATCGAGGAATTGCAACAGGAACTTCGCGCTTCGCCATCGGCGAGCTGACGCCGCGCAGTTTCGCAGCATCGGACCGGATGACCGCCAGGCACGCAGCACCCTCCTACCCAGCCCCGTTCTGCATCAGAACGATCCGGAATATCCAACGAGACACTGGCCCGCATACGCAGGCCAGCGGGCTTGCCTTTTTTGCGTCGACTGCGAACAGCGGGCGCAGGAAAGGCTCGCCCGGACAACCGCGTTTCTGACGGAGAGTTTCATGCAGGCTGATAACAACGGCAGCGCCGTGAAGGACAACTCCAAACGCCCGGTCAGCGACTGGCGCGCGCGTGTCCTGCACGGCGGACGGGTCGGTGTGACCGACACTCCCGCATGGCTGGGCAGTTCTTACGAGACCTTGCGCACACATGTGCTGCACCCGGAATATCCGTGCTTCTTCGGCACGATCGCCGAGCGTCGCGGGGAGATGTTCTACGCGTATGTGGAGGACGAGGACAGCGGCAATCTGGTGTCGGCCATGAGCGCCTTCACGCGCCTCGCGGCGCAGCCCGAATATCGCCGCCACAATCTGGCGGTGTTCTTCAAGCCGGATCGCGTGCCGCTTTCGCATCGCGCCTATCACGACCGCTTCTGGCGCGCGCTTCAACAACTTCACGACCTCGATCCCGATCCGCAAGCCCACCTCCAGCCCGAACCGTCGGACGAAGCATGGGAATTCGGCTTCGGCGGCTTGCAGATGTTCGTCGTCTGCGCGTGTCCTTCGTTTGCGCGCCGTCACAGCCGCAATCTCGGGCCGGGCATGGTGCTGTTGTTTCAGCCGCGCGCGGTGTTCGTCGACACCATCACCAACAAGGTGATCGGCCGCGAGGCGCGCAATCAGGTGCGGGAACGCTTGCGCAAGTGGGACGACGTGGATCCGCATCCCGACCTGGGCTTCTACGGCGATCCCGGCAATCTCGAGTGGAAGCAGTACTTCCTCGAAGACGAAAACCTGCCAGCCTCCGACCGCTGCCCGTTTCTGCGCCGGCAGCAGCGCGCCCAGACGTGGCGGCCCGTGTCCGACGGCCAGGACACCGCGCACGCGGCCAAGGGTGACACGCGCCCGCTGGCGCGCGCAGCCAGCGGCCCGTCCGACGACGACGCCGACTGACGCGCATCCCCGTCCGCATCTTGCAGCGCCGCAGTCCTGCCGGACAGCGGCCCCCGTGCACCGTTCGATAGATACGCAATGTTCCAAACTCCGAAGCATATGGCCGAGCGCCTCCAGTCGCTTGCCAAAGAACGTCCCGACGCGCGCGCACTCGTGTGCGTCGATGAAGCCGGCGACAGCACCTATTGCTACGGCGAACTGAACCGGCGCGCGCACGCGCTCGCTGCGCGTCTGGGCGGCGGCGCGCGCAAGGGTGCACGGGCGCTCCTGCTGATGGACAGCGGCGTGGACTACTTCACGGCGTTCTTCGGTTGTCTCTATTCGGGCGTGCTCGCCGTGCCGGCATTTGCGCCCGATCGCGCGCGCGAACAGTATGCGGCGCGCCTGCGGCTCATCATCGAGGATGCCGGGGCGGAGTTCGTGCTGGTGACCGCCGTGTTCGAGGAGCGCGTGCGCGCGCTGCTCGATGGCATGCCGGGCTGTCCGGAAATTGTGCTCGTCGACGCAGCGCTGCGCGACGAAGGCGACGTGGTCATTGAACTCGAAGGCGAGGACATTGCGTTTCTGCAGTACACGTCGGGTTCCACGTCAGAGCCGAAGGGCGTAATGGTGACGCACGGCAATCTGATCGCCAACGAAATCGCGATTCGCGAACGCCTGGGCGTCGGCGACGACGACGTGTTCGTCAGCTGGCTGCCGCTGCCGCACGACATGGGAATGATTGGCACCTTGCTCCAACCGGTGTTCAGCGGCATTCCGCTGGTGCTGATGTCGCCCGCGCATTTTCTGGAGCAGCCGGTGCGCTGGCTCGCGGCCATCAGCCGGCATCGCGGCACGATTTCCGGTGGTCCCGACTTTTCGTTCCGGCTGTGCAGCGAACGCATTCGCGATGCGCAGATGAAGGACATCGACCTGTCCTCCTGGCGCGTGGCCTTCTCCGGCTCCGAACCGGTGCGATTCGACACGCTGTCGGCTTTCGTCGAGCGTTTCGGCGCGTTCGGCTTCGACAGCGGCGCGCTTTATCCATGTTACGGACTGGCCGAGGCGACGCTGCTCGTGACGGGTGGCGAGCGCGGCCAGGGCGTTGTTTCGATGGCCGCGCCCGTCGCGGGAGACGAAACGGCGCGTGTCGCTGGCAAGCGGCTGGTCGGCTGCGGGCGCGTGCCGGGCTCACACGACATTTGCATCGTCGCGCGCTCGGGAGACGAAGTGCTGCCCGAGGGCGACACCGGTGAGATCTGGGTCAGCGGACCGAGCGTCGCGGCCGGCTACTGGCGCAACGCCCAGGCGACCGCTGCCACGTTCGTCGAGCGATTCGGACGACGCTGGCTGCGCACGGGCGATCTCGGCATGATGGTCGGCGGCGAATTGTATGTGACCGGGCGCGTGAAGGACCTGATCATCGTACGCGGCCTGAACGTCTATCCGCAGGATATCGAGCAGCGCGTCGAGGATGAACTCGATCTCGTGCGCAAGGGCCGCGTGGCGGCGTTCGCGGTCGAGATCGACGGCCGCGAGGGCATCGGCATCGCGGCGGAAATCGCGCGGCGGACGCAGTCGCTGGTTGCACCGCAGGCGATCATCGACGAGCTCGATGCGCTGGTGTCGTCGCTGACCGGCGAGCCGTTGTCGGTCGCGGTGCTGCTCAATCCGGGTGCGCTGCCCAAGACTTCGAGCGGCAAGCTCCAGCGCACTGCGGTGTTGCGCGGCTGGCAGAATGGCTCGCTCGATGCGTGGATCACCTGGCAGGCTGGCGACGGTCTGACGGCGACGCCTCCGGATGCATCTCCTGCTGCCTCGCTCGCGGCGTCCAGCGAAACTGAACGCGCGCTCGCGGCGATCTGGTCCGAGGTGCTCGGCTGCGATGTGACGACTCGCGACGCCCAGTTTTTCCGTCTGGGCGGCGACTCGATCCAGGCAGTGCGGGTGGTGGCTCGGGTCGCGGCGACGCTCGCGTCCGGCTACGGTGTGAGTGAGTTGTTCGACGCGCCCCGGCTGTCCGATGCCGCCGAGCGCATTGACCGATTGCGCGCGCGGCAGGGCGGCGCGAGCGCGCTGCCGGCCATCGAACGTCAGCCCGCGTTCGACCGGGTTTCGCCGTTGAGCCATGCGCAACGCCGCCTGTGGGCGTTATGGCGGCTCGATCCGTCCGACACCGCTTATAACGTTGCCGGGACGCTTACGCTGGAAGGCTCGCTCGAGGCCGATGCCCTGAACGACGCGCTCGCCGCGCTCATCGCGCGTCACCCTGTGCTGCGCGCACGCTTCAGCGAGGATGCCGACGGCGAGCCGCAGCAGATCGTCGATGCCGACGCAAGCGTGAGCATCGCGCGGCTCGATCTGCGCACGGCGCCCGACGCTGACGCAACGGCGCAAGATGCCGCACGCCGCCTCGCCGATGAGCCGTTCGACCTCCGGCACGGCCCGCTGCTGCGCGCGGCGCTGCTGTCGTTGGGCGACGACCGTCACCGGTTGGTGCTGGCGCTGCATCACATCGTCTGCGATGCCTGGTCGATGCAGCGCTTCGTTGACGAATTAGCCGAACTGTACAGCGCGGGCGTCGAAGCGCGCGCGCCTGCGCTTCCCGGTCCCGTGCTGCAATACACGGACTATGCCGCGTGGCAGCGGACATGGATCGGCGGCGCGGAGCATACGTCCCAGCTCGACTACTGGCGTCGCACGCTCGGCACCGAGCCCGCGCCCGCGCTGACGACCGACCGGCCGCGCCGGATCGACGGCAGCCGCGGTTCGCGCAAGGCGGCGCAGCACGCCATCGAACTGCCGCCAGGGTTCGATCAGGCGATCCGCCGGGTCGCCGGCGCGCACGACGTGACCCCGTCGATGCTGTTTCTGACCGCGCTCGGTCTGGTGCTGCGGGCGCATACGTCAAGCGACGACGTACGCGTGGGCATTCCGGTCGCGAACCGGCACCGGCCCCGCACGCAGGACATCGCGGGCTTCTTCGTCAATACGCTTGTGCTGCGCATGGCGTTCGACGGCACGCAGCCGTTGAGCGACGCGCTGCGGCGCGTACGCGGCGCCGCCATCGATGCGCACGCACATCAGGACTTGCCGTTCGACGTGCTTCTCGAAGCGTTGCGCCCGAACCGCGCGCTCGACGAAACGCCGCTTTTCCAGGTGATGTTCAATCACGTCGTCGGTGAGTCTGCGCCCCGTTCGCGCTGGCCCGGCCTGAGCGCGAGCATCGACCTGTTGCTGCCTGCCGATGCCCAGTTCGATCTCACGCTCGACATTCAGGAGTCGCGCACGCACGGCTTCGAGGCGCGCTTCATCTATCCGGAGGCGCTGTTCGAGGCCGCCACCGTGGCGCGTTACGCCGCGCATCTGGTCGCCTGTCTCGAAGCGCTCACGAACGATACGGCGCGTACGCCGCGCGACGTGCCGATGCTCACGGCAGGCGAAACCGCAAGCCTTCTCGAATGGAGCGCGCCGCGCGGGCATTGCGCCGGCGGCATGCCGCTGCACCGGCGTATCGAGGCGCACGCGGCTCGCGATCCGCAGGCTGTCGCCCTCGTGTACGAAGGCGTGAACGTCAGTTACGGCGAACTCAACGCCCGCGCCAATCGTCTCGCGCGTCGGCTTGTGCAGCATGGCGTCGGTCTCGAAACGCGCGTCGGATTGGCGCTGGACCGCTCGGCGGAACTGGTGATCGGCGTGCTGGCGATCCTCAAGGCGGGCGGCGCTTATGTGCCGCTTGACCCGCGCTATCCGGCGGAACGCCTCGCTTTCCTCATGACCGACAGCGGCATGACGCTGCTGCTCACGCAAGCATCGCTGCGCGAGTCGCTGCCCGCGACGCCGGGTGTCGCCGTACTCGATATCGACGCCGACGCCGCGCTCGCGGGCAACAACGACACGGCCAATCCCGATCTGGCCGTGGACGCATCGCATCTGGCGTATGTGATCTACACGTCGGGTTCGACCGGGCAACCGAAGGGCGCGCTCATCACGCACGCGAATGTCGGCCGTCTGCTGGATTCCACCGCTGCTGACTTCCGCTTCGGCCCGGATGACGTCTGGACGCTGTTCCATTCCTATGCATTCGATTTTTCCGTGTGGGAGATGTTCGGCGCGCTCTGTCTGGGCGGGCGGCTGGTGATCGTGCCTTATCTCGTGAGTCGCGCGCCCGCAGAGTTCCTCACACTGCTGCGACGCGAGGGCGTCACGGTGCTGAATCAGACGCCATCGGCGTTTCGCCAGCTCACGCAGCAGTCCGCTCTGTTCGAAGCCCGGGACCTCGCGCTGCGCGTGGTGATCTTCGGCGGCGAGGCGCTGGAAACGGCCACGCTGCGCCGCTGGTTCACGCATTTCGGCGATGCATCGCCACGCATGGTCAACATGTACGGCATCACCGAGACGACCGTTCACGTCACGTTCCGTCCGCTCACGCGCGCGGATGCCGATGCCGACCGCAGCCCGGTCGGACGGCAGATTGCCGACCTCGGCCTGTACGTGCTCGATGGGCACGGCGCACTTGCGCCTATCGGCGTGACGGGCGAACTGCATGTCGCGGGCGCGGGACTCGCGCGCGGCTACCTCGGCCGCGCGGCGCTCACCGCGAGCCGGTTCGTGCCGAATCCGTTCGCCGCCGACGGCAGCCGCCTGTATCGCACCGGCGATCTCGCCCGCTGGCGCGCCGACGGCGAGCTCGACTATCTCGGACGTCTGGATCATCAGGTCAAGATTCGCGGACACCGCATCGAACTGGGCGAAATCGAAGCGCGCCTGCTGGCTCAGGACGGCGTGCGCGAGGCGGTGGCTACGACCGACGCGGGACCGTCCGGCGCTCGCGTGATCGCGCATATCGGTGGCGATGCCGACCCCGCCGCGCTACGCGCCGCGCTCGCACGCGTGCTGCCCGACTACATGGTGCCTGCCGCGATCGTGCGGCTGGACGCGCTGCCGCTCACCGCTCACGGCAAGGTCGACATGCGTGCGCTGCCTGCGCCCGTGTTCGAGTCCGAAAGCTACGAAACGCCTCGCTCCGGCATCGAGACGCGGCTTGCGGCCATCTGGCGCGAGGCGCTCGACGTCGCCCGCGTCGGACGGCACGATAACTTCTTCGCGCTCGGCGGCGATTCGATCCTGACGCTGAAGGTCGCCGCGCGCGCCACGCGCGAAGGCTTGCCGCTGACGCCGCGGCAGATATTCGGGCACCAGAGCGTCGCCGCGCTTGCGGACGCACTTGCTGCCGCCGCCGTTCCGGACCCGGCCACACCCGCCGCGCCGCCGCTCGAACCGCTCGCCGACCGCACGTGCTTGCCCTTGTCGCATGCGCAACAGCGGCTCTGGTTCTTGTGGAATCTCCAGCCGGATAGCACGGCTTACCATATCGCGGGCGGCCTGCGCCTGACGGGTGCGCTCGACATCGGCGCAGCGCGTGCCGCGTTCGACGGCATCGTCGCGCGGCACGACATCCTGCGCACCACGTTCAGCGATGACGAGGACGGCGCAGCCACGCAGATCGTGCATGCACGGTTGCCGCATGCGTTCCGCGAGTTCGATGCACCCGCTGAAGCCGATGCCCGCATTTTTGCCGATGCGTTCATGCAGGAAACCTTCGATCTGCGCGCGGGGCCGCTGCTGCGCGTGGCGGTCGTCCGGATGGGCGAGGGCGTTCATTGGTTGCTGCTGTCGATGCATCACATCGTCTCGGACGGCTGGTCGCTCGATGTCCTGCTCGACGAATTCGTCGCCCGTTACCGGGCCTCAGGCGAGGCATCGCGCCACGCCGCCCCCCCGCAGTTGGCCGCGCTGCCGGTGCAGTACGCCGATTACGCCGCCTGGCAACGCGCCTGGCTGGAGGCGGGCGAGCGCGAGCGTCAACTCGCGTACTGGCGAGAAGCGCTCGGCGCACAGGTCGAAGCGCTGGCGCTGCCCGTCGACCGGCCGCGCCGCCCGCTGGCGCACTATCGCGCGGCACGCCACGACCTGACGATCCCGGCGGCGCTCGGCGACCGTTTGCATGCCTACGCGAAGGCGCACGACACGACCCTGTTCACCGTGCTGCTGGCGGGCTATCACGCGCTGCTGCACCGGCATACCGGGCAGCGCGCGATCCGCGTCGGCGTGCCGGTGGGCAACCGCGAGCGCGCTGAAGTCGCCAATCTGATTGGCTTCTTCGTCAACACGCAGGTGTTGCACGCCGACGTCGAACCGCGCGCGACGCTCGCCACGTTGCTCGCCGCAACGCGCGAGCGCGCGCTGGCAGCGCAGCAGCATCAGGAGTTGCCTTTCGACGTGCTGGTCGAAGCGCTGCAACCGGAGCGCAGCCTGAGCCGCTCGCCCCTGTTCCAGACGATGTTCAACCATCACAAGGTCGACAGGCGCGTACTGAACACGCTCGACGGCTTGCGCGTCGAGCGTCTCGATGACGGCGTCCGCAGCGCCCAGTTCGAACTGATGCTCGACACGACCGAACATCACGACGGCTCCCTCACGGCGGCGCTGACGTACGCAAGCGAGTTGTTTGATGCGGGCACCGTCGAGCGTATGGGACGGCACTATCTGGCCATGCTCGCGAGCTTTGTCGACGACGACAGCCGCGCGCTCGGGGACGCGCCGCTCTTCGATGCGGCCGAGCACGCCGCACTGCTGGCGCTCGGGCGCGAGCCCGAACCGGCGCGCGCTCCGCAGGCCTTCGTCGACGTGGCGGCGCACATCGGCGCGCAGGCGGCGGCCACGCCCCAGGCGATCGCGGTGCGCTGCGGCGCGCAGTCGATGACCTACGGCGAACTCGATGCGCGCGCCAACCGTCTCGCGCATCGGCTGCGTGCGCTCGATGCGCGGCCCGGGATCATGGTGGGCGTGGCCGTCGAGCGCTCGGTGGCGATGGTGGTCGCGCTGCTTGCCGTGCTGCGCAGCGGCGCGGCGTATGTGCCGCTCGATCCGGCTTATCCGCGCGAACGCTTGAGACTGATGATGGAAGACAGCGGCCTCGCGCTGCTGCTCACCGACGCCGAAGCGGGCGTTGCGCTGCCGGCGGTCGACGGTGTCATGCGGCTGGACGTGAATACCGTCCGGCTCGACGACGAACCTGCCACGCCGCCGTCGGTCGCGCTGCAAGCCGACGATCTGGCCTATGTGATCTATACGTCCGGTTCCACCGGCAAGCCGAAGGGCGTCATGGTGCGTCACGGCGGCCTGACGAACTTTCTCGCGAGCATGCACGGCTGTCCGGGACTCGATTCGACCGATCGCTGGGTCGCCGTGACGTCGCTGTCCTTCGACATCGCGGCGCTCGAACTCTATCTGCCGCTCATGACCGGCGCGACGCTGATCGTCGCGGATCGCGAGACCGCGGGCGATGGCGCGGCGCTCGCGCGCCTGCTCGACGCTTCCCGCGCGACGGTGCTGCAAGCGACGCCGTCGACCTGGCGCATGCTCCTGCAGAGCCATACCCCGTGGCCCGCGCTCAAGGCGCTGTGCGGCGGGGAGGCGCTGCCGCGTGAGCTCGCCGATGCGCTGCTCGATCGCGGCGTGGCGCTGTGGAACATGTACGGCCCGACCGAGACGACGATCTGGTCGCTGCTCGGTCCAGTCGAGGCGGGACGCGACGCCGTGCCGCTCGGACGCGTCATCGCCCGTACCCGCGCCTACGTGCTCGACGATGCTGCCGCGCTGGTGCCGCAGGGCGTGGCGGGCGAACTTTATCTGGGCGGAGAAGGGCTGGCGCGCGGCTATCTCGGCCGCGCCGCGCTCACCGCTGAGCGCTTCGTACCCGATCCGTTCGCCACGGACGGCGGCAGGCTCTATCGCACCGGCGATCAGGTGCGCTGGCGGGCCGATGGTTCGCTCGACTATCTCGGACGGATCGACCATCAGGTGAAGATCCGTGGACATCGCATCGAACTGGGCGAAGTCGAGGCGGCGCTGAGCTCGCTTTCCGGTGTGACGCAAGCCGTCGCGAGCGCCTGCGATGGGCCGGCGGGTCAGCGGCTGGTGGCGTATGTGACGCTCGCGACGGACACGGAGGGCAATGCCGCGCCCGACGCGCAGACGCTGCGCGCCGCCGTCGCCGCGCGCCTGCCGGATTTCATGGTGCCGGGCGCGATCGTCGTGCTCGAGCGCTTTCCGCTCACGCCGAACGGCAAGGTCGACCGGCGCGCGTTGCCTGCACCGGATTTCAGCGCGGCCGATTACGAAGCGCCGCGCGGCGTCGTCGAAACGGCGCTGTCGGAAATCTGGCAAGCGTTGCTCGGCGCCGGACGCGTCGGGCGGCAGGACAACTTCTTCGCGCTCGGCGGCGACTCCATCGTGAGCCTGCAGGTCGTCGCGCGCATGCGTCGCGCGGGGTGGAAGATCACCGCGCGGCAATTGTTCGAGGCGCAGACGGTGGCCGCGCTCGCGGCGCTGGCCCAGCCGGAACAATCCGATGCACCCGCGCATCGCGGCTTCGATGGCGGCGCGCTGCGTCAGCAGGGCGTCGATCTGCCGTGGAACGACATCGAGGACATCTATCCGGCCACGCCGCTGCAAGGCGGTCTGCTGTTCCACAGCCTGCTCGAAGCCGGGCGCGGCGTGTACGTCAACCAGAAACGGCTGACCTTGCGCGGCGTTCTGGATCACGCGGCGATGCGGAACGCCTGGGCGAGCGCCACGGCGCGTCATCCGATTCTGCGCACGCATTTCACCTGGGCGCATGGCGGCGACGCGCTGCAAGTGGTGCGCAAGTCGGTTGCCACGCCTTATGCCGCCCACGACTGGTCCGCCGGCCCGCAAGCAACCTACGACGCGCGCCTGCAGGCATGGCTTGCCGACGATCTCGCACGCGGCTTCTCGCTGGAGTGCGCGCCGCTTCTGCGCATCAACGTATTCGCGCGACCCGACGGCGAGCACGACCTCGTCTGGACCGATCATCACGTGTTGCTCGACGGCTGGAGCGCGGCGCAGCTTTTCGGCGAAGTGCTGGAAACCGTGCGCGCGTCGACTGAGGAACGCGTGGCCGTCCTGGCGCCCGCCGTGCCGTATCGACGCTATGTCGACTGGCTTGCCGCGCGTGCCGGTTCCGCGTCCTGGTGGCAAGAGAAGCTGCGCACGCTCGACGATCCCGCCACGCTCACCGCGAGCCTGCCCGCGCCGTCGGCGGACTTGTCGAGCGCGGCCGTGCAGGCGCATGGCACGGTCGTGACGCAACTCGACGAGACGCTCGACGCCACGCTTGCGCAGCGACTGCGCGCGGCGGCGCAGCGTTGCCGCGTCACCTTCGGCACGCTGCTGCAGGGTGCCTGGGCCTTGCTGCTGTCACGCCATGGCAATCGCGATCAGGTCGCGTTCGGCGTGACGCTTTCCGGCCGCGAAAACGAACTGGCCGACACCGGCGCGATGCTCGGTCTGTTCATCAACAGCCTGCCAATGTGGGTGGACGTGCCGGCTGCGGCGTCCGTCGCGGGCTGGCTGCGCACGGTGCAACAGGAGGCGAGCGCGCTGCGCGAACACGAAGCCACGCCGCTGCGGGATGTGCAACAGTGGTCGGGGCGCAGCGGCGACGCGCTTTTCGACACCCTGTTCGTGCTCGAAAATTTCCCGATCGGCGAGGCGATCCGCCGTCATGACTCGACGCTTTCGCTGACGCATTTCGCCGTCATCGAGCAGACTCACTATCCCCTCGTGCTGGCTGTGCTGCCGGGCGAGGCGGGCGGCGCAACCACGCTGCGCTGGAAACACCAGCTTGCACGCCTCGATGCCGCGACGCTTGCCAGGCTGCGTGCCGCGTATGGCGCGATTCTCGCCCAGCTCGCCACGCTCGCGGATGACGCGGACGAGAACACCTTGCGCGTCGGAGCGATCACCCTGCCGCCAGACGGCGCAGCCGATGCAACCGTCACCGCGCCGGTACGCCACGCCTTCCGTCCCGCAATGACGCGCATCGCCGAACAAGCCGCGCTCGACCCGCTGCGCGCGGCGCTGCATTGCGAAGGCGAACGCGTGAGCTACGGCGAACTCGACGGCGCGTCCGATCACGTCGCACGCGCACTGCTCGCGCACGGCGTGGCCGCCGACGAACGCGTCGGGCTCTGCATCGAACGTTCGGGCGCGCTGGTCGCGGGTCTGCTCGGCATCCTCAAGTCAGGTGCGGCCTTCGTGCCGCTCGATCCGGCCTATCCCGCCGAGCGCCTCGCCTACATGATGGACGACGCGGGCGTGCGCTGCGTGCTGGCGGACCCGGACACTGCCCGGGCGCTTGCGGGCGTTCTGGAGACGCGCGTGGTCATCGAGACCGGCAGCGCCGGCGATATGGCTGCACGTGCGCGTCGTCCGGACCACGGGCCACGCGAGATCGCAACGGTTCATCCCGACCAGCTTGCCTACGTCATCTACACATCGGGTTCGACCGGCCGTCCCAAGGGCGTGGCGATCAGTCACGACAGCCTGAGCCAGCATCTCGACGACTTCATCGGTGCTTACGGGATCACCTCGGCCGACAAGCAATTGCAATCGTCGACCATCAATTTCGACGTCGCGCTGCACGAAATGCTGCCGGCGCTGTGCATGGGCGGCCAAGTGGAGATGCGTGGCCCGCAACAATGGGATCTCGCCGCGACGAGCCGTCATCTCGCTGACGAGCGCGTGACGTTCTCACGCATTCCGACAGCTTACTGGCAGCAATGGCTGCGCAATCCTCCGCCCGCGAGCGAACTCGCCGCGTTGCGCCAGATCACGGTCGGCGGCGAAGGCTTGCCGGGCGACGCGCTGCGGCAGTGGCGCGACGGTCCGCTCGCTCATATCCGTCTTGACAATCTCTATGGCCCGACCGAAACCACGGTCGCGTGCATGTATCGCGAAACGCGCGCGTCGGATATCGACTGCGCGGTGGTGTCGATCGGCGCGCCCTACGCGTCGCGGCGCGTGCACGTTGTCGATGCCTACGGACAGATCGCGCCGGTCGATGCGTTGGGCGAACTCGTCATCGGCGGCGCGACGCTGGCGCGCGGCTATCTGGAACGGCCCGCGCTCACGGCGGAAAAGTTCATCCCCGATCCGTTCGCCAATGACGGCTCGCGGCTCTATCGCACGGGCGATCTGTGCCGTCGCCGCGCGGATGGCCGTATCGATTTCCTCGGGCGGCTGGACCAGCAGGTCAAGCTGCGCGGCCTGCGCATCGAACTGGGCGAGATTGAAGCCGTGCTGCGTCAGATCGACGGCGTGCGCGAAGCGGTCGTCGCGCTGCGCGGCACGGGCGAGAGCAGTCGTCTGGTCGGCTACGTCGTCGCCGCGCAGAGCGCCGGCATCGCCGACGTGACATTGCGTCGCGCGCTCGAAGGCAAGCTGCCGGGGCATATGGTGCCCTCGTGCTTCGTGCATCTCGCGCGGATGCCGGTCATGCCGAACGGCAAGACCGATCGCAACGCATTGCCCGAACCGCCCGATGCCGGCGCACGCGAGCACGTTGCGCCGCGCACCGCCAATGAGGCAGCGCTGGTCGCCGTGTGGCGTCAGGTTCTCGGCCGCGAGAGCATCGGCGTGACCGATAATTTCTTTGAAGTGGGCGGCGATTCGATTCTCAGCTTGCGCATCATCGCGCATGCGGCGCAGGCAGGATTGAAGCTCACGCCGAAACAGATTTTCGACGCCCCCGATATCGAACGGTTGGCTGCGCTGGCGGTGCCGGTGCGCGCCACCTCGACCGAAGAGCGCCACCACGCATTGCCGCTCACGCCGATCCAGGCGACCTTCTTCGACCGTCATCCCGAGGGCGAGGCGCACTGGAATCAGGCGGTGCTGCTGCGCGCCGCATCGCTCGACATCGGTGCGCTGCGCCGCGCGCTCGATACGCTGGTGCGCCGCCACGACGCATTGCGTCTGCGCTTCGTCCGGCACGACGGCTGGCAGCAGCGGGTCGTCGCTCACGAGCCGCACGCCCTGCTCGATACCTTCGATCTACGCGCCGATGCCGATTGGCGCGCCGCGCTCGCGGGCACGGCGACGCGTCTTCACCGAAGCCTGCATCTTGCACACGGCCCGTTGCTGCGGGCAGCGGCCTTTCAGGTGCCGGGCGGCGCGCGTCTGCTGCTGACGATTCATCACCTCGCGGTGGACGGCGTGTCGTGGCGGGTTCTGCTCGACGAACTCGAACAGTTGTACGCGGCCGCGCTGCATGGCGAAACGTCGACGCTGCCGCCCGCCACGCCCTGGAGCGTATGGGTCGAGGCGCTGCATGAATACGCCGGATCGGCGCGCGTGAAGGCGTCGCTCGGCGCGTGGCGCGAGAGGATCGGCGCGGCCGTCGCACCGTTCGAGGCCGAGTCGCGCGGCGCGCCGCGTCAGACGCTCACGACCGCGCTTGGCGCGCAGTCGACGCGCGAACTGATCGACGAGGCCCGGCGGGTTTATCGCATGCCGCTCGACGAAGTGCTGCTCGCGGCGCTGCCGCATGCACTCGGCGTGGGCGAGCGCGCGTTGCTGGTCGCGCTGGAAAGTCACGGCCGCGAGTCGCTGCCGGAGGAGCTCGATATCAGCGGCACGGTCGGCTGGTTCACGACGCGTCATCCGCTGCGGCTCGCCGCACATGACGATCTCGCGCGGAGCCTCCTCGACACCAAGGCGTGCGTGCGCGCGGTGCCGGACAAGGGTTTCGAATGGGGCCTGCTGGCGCACTCGCCCGATGCGGCCGTGCGTGCGGAGGCGGGCGCGCTGCCAGCGCCGCGTGTCGGTTTCAACTACTTCGGCAATCTCGATCAGACCTTGCCGGCGTCGGGCGTGTTCGCGTTCGCCGACGAGGACTGCGGCGAGATGACGGCGGCGGCCGCCGCCCCGTTCGCACTCGACATCAATGCGCGCGTGCAGGACGGCGCGCTGTCGATTCGCTGGGACTTCGATCCCGATGTCATCGGCGTGGTCAGTGCGCGCGAGATCGCCGCGCGTTTCGAGGCGCGGTTGCGCGCGACGCTCGCGCATCTGAACATTGCGGCCCGCGTGCTGAGCGCGTCGGACTTCCCGATGCTGCGCGTGACGCCCGAACAATGGGCGCGCCTGGGCCTGGCGTCCGGTCCGGCCGATGCCATCGAAGATATCTATCCGGCTACGCCCGTCCAGCAAGGGCTGATTTTTCACGGGCTCGCGCAGCCCGACGCAGGTCTGTATGTCACGCAGAAGCGCATCACGCTCGCCGGCGCGCTCGACGCGCGTGCCATGCAGCGGGCCTGGCTCGACGCCGCGGCGCGGCATCAGGTGTTGCGCACGCGCTTCGAATGGCGCTACGGCGGTCCCGTGCTGCAAGTGGTATCGCCGCGCGCGCAGTTGCCCTTCGCCGTCCATGAGGATATGCCGCGCGACCCGCCGGCCTATGAAGCGGCGCTCGATAGCTGGCTGCACGACGATCTGCGCGCAGGATTCGACATCGAGTGCGCGCCGCTCGTGCGCGTGAACCTCTTCAAACGGCCCGATGGCGGTCATGATCTGGTGTGGACCGGCCATCATGCGATCACCGACGGCTGGAGCAGCGCCTTGCTGATGAGCGAGGTGATGGACGCGTACCGCGCCGCGTGCGGCGGCGTGACGCATGTGCCGCTGCCGCCGGTGCAGTACGCGCGCTACGTTGCCTGGCTCGACGCGCAACCGTCGTCGCGCGAATGGTGGGTCGCTCAGGCGGGCGATATCGACGCCTGCGGCACGCTCACCGACATGCCATCGACCAGAACGGACGGTGCGGCGGCGCCGGCCTTCGACTTCGAGCGGACGCTCGATGCGGCTTTCGTCTCGCGCCTGGAAGACGCCGCGCGACGTCATCAGGTCACGCTCAATACGCTGGTACAGGGCGCGTGGGCGCTGCTGCTCGCGCAGTCGACGGGACGCGAGCGCGCGGTCTTCGGCGTCACGGTGGCGGGCCGTCCGGCGGCGTTGCCGGGCGTGCAACGCATGCTCGGGCTGTGCATCAACAGCTTGCCGCTCTATGCGGACGTGCCGCGCCGCGCGGCATGCGGCGACTGGCTGCGCGGACTTCAGGCGTCCAACGTGGCGTTGCGCGAGCATGAGCACACGCCGCTGGCGTCGGTGCAGCAATGGCTCGGACGCACAGGCGGAGAACTGTTCGATTCGCTGCTCGTGTTCGAAAACTATCCAGTCGATGCCAGCTTGCGCGAAGCCGGCGACGGCTTGCGAGTAAGCGCTGCACGCGCGTTCGAGCGCACGCACTATCCGCTGACGCTGACCGTCTCAACCCAACCGGAGTTGAGCCTCGAATGGAGCGTGGATAGCGCGCGCGTCGGGCGTGATCGCGCGCAGCAACTCGCGGAGCGATTCGAGCGTTTGCTGCGCGCTTTGAGCGGCGACGCGGAGCGGCTCGGCGATATCGCTCTGCTCGATACGAGCGAAGCGACAGCGCTACTGAAGATGGGCCGTGGATACGAGGTTCATCGGCGTGCGCCGGTGCACGAATGGATCGCGCAGCAGGCCGCGCGCACGCCGGATGCACACGCGCTGATTCTGGACGACAGCACGCTCGATTACGCCACGCTTGATGCCCGCGCGAATCGTCTGGCGCATCGGCTGATTGCGCAGGGCGTGCGCGGCGAGACGCGCGTGGGCATTGCGCTGGAACGCTCGCTTGACATGGTGGTGGGGCTGCTGGCGATTCTCAAGGCGGGCGGCGCGTATGTGCCGCTCGATCCGGACTATCCGGCCGAGCGCATTGCCTACATGGTGCAGGACAGCGGCATCGGCCTGTTGTTGAGCGAGACGCGCGTGCTGGCGAAACTGCCCGCACTCGATGTGCGCCATGTGTCAGTGGAGGACGAAGCGGGGCCGTCGCATGCGCCGGACGTGCGCATTCACGATCGACAACTGGCGTATGTGATCTATACGTCGGGTTCGACGGGGCGTCCCAAGGGCGTGGCGATCTCGCACGATGCGCTGGCGCGCCACGCGCAGGTGTCGATCGACTTTGCGAGCTTGTCGAGCCGGGATCGCGTGCTGCAATTCTCGACGATCAACTTCGATGGTTTCATCGAGCAGTTGTTTCCCTCTCTGTGCGCGGGCGCGGCGGTGGTGTTGCGCGGGGCGGACTTGTGGAGCAGCGAGGAGTTCGCGGTGCGCGTGAAACGCCACGGCATCACGGTGGCCGATCTGCCGACGGCGTACTGGCATGTGCTGGTGCAGGAGTTGACGCGAGGCGAGGAGGTTCAGGACGCGTTGGAAACGCTCCGGGAAGTACACGCCACGGGCGAGGCGATGCCGCTGGAGGGTCTGCGCCGCTGGCGCGAGAGCGCCACGCTTGCGCCGATCCGTCTGCTCAACACGTACGGTCCGACCGAGACGGCGATCACCGCGAGCGCGTTCGAGGCATCGGAGGCGACGCTCGACGCTCTGCCGGGGCTGGTGCCGATCGGCCGGGCGCTGGGCGCGCGCGCGCTGTACGTGCTGGGGCCGGACATGAGTTTGACGCCGCGCGGCGCGATCGGCGAACTGGCGATCGGGGGTGAATTGCTGGCGCGCGGGTATCTGAATCGCGCGGGGCTGAGCGCGGAGCGTTTCGTGCCGGACCCGTTCGCGGGCGAGGGTGCGCGCATGTATCGCACGGGCGACCTGGTGCGCTGGCGCGAGGATGGACAACTCGAATACGCGGGTCGTATCGATCATCAGGTGAAGCTGCGCGGTTTCCGGGTGGAACTGGGGGAGATCGAAGCGCGTTTGCTGGCACAGGAAGGGGTGCGCGAAGCGGTGGTCTCGACGCAGGGCAGTGGGATATCGCAGCGTTTGATCGGCTATGTGACGGGACACAACGCGCTCGATGGCGATGCATTGCGCCGCGCACTGGCCGAAGTCTTGCCGGAATACATGGTGCCGGCAGGGGTGATGGTGCTGGACGCGATGCCGATGACGCCCAACGGCAAGCTGGATCGCAAGGCGCTGCCACAGCCGCATTGGGAGCCGCGCGAATCCACTCCGCCGCAGGGCGGGACGGAGCAGCAGCTTGCTGCGATCTGGAGCGACGTGCTGGGTGTGGAGCGCATCGGACGCGACGACAACTTCTTCGCGCTCGGCGGCGATTCGATCCTGAGCCTGCAGATCATTGCGCGTATGCGTCAGATCGGCCTGTCAACTACGCCCCGGCAATTGTTCGACGCGCAGACCGTGGCGCTGCTCGCGCAAGTGGTGTCGCACGCGGAGTCGCGCATCGTCGCAGACGATGCACCAAAAGGCGACCTGCCGTTGTTGCCGATCCAGCGCGACTTCTTCGAAATGGATGTGCCCGAGCGCCACTACTGGAACCAGGCCATCCTGCTGCGCACCCCGCCGAAGGTCGACGTGGACGGGCTGCGTCGCGCGTTGCTCGCGGTGAGCGGGCATCATCCGGCGTTCCGTCTGCGTTTCGTCGAACGCGATGGCGTTTGGACCCAGACTCACGCACAGGATGCGGCCACGGCGGACATGCTATGGGAGCGTCATCTCGACGATCCGGCTTCGCTGGCCTCGCTGTGCGAAACCGCCCATGCGAGCCTCGATCTGACGCACGGCCCGCTGCTGCGCGCGATGCTCGTGCATCTTCCAGATGGCTCCCCGAGACTATTGCTCACCGCGCATCATCTGGTGGTGGATGGTGTGTCGTGGCGCGTGATCGTCGACGATCTTCAACGCGTCTATGAAGGCGGCGCGCCCGCGCCGCGCGGATCGTCCTTCGCGACGTGGGCCCGCCGCCTGCCCGCGCACGCCTGCAGCGCCGAGACACGCGCCGAACTCGCTTACTGGCGCGCGCTCGATGCGCCCGCCAATTTGCCGGCCGACGTGCCGGGCGACACGAGCGGCGGACCCGCGCGCGTCGGCGACAGCGCGCGTATCGAACGCGTCCTCGACGCCGAAGCAACCCGCCGCCTGTTGCAGGACACGCCCGCCGCGTTCCGCACGCATATCAACGACCTGCTGCTGACGGCCCTTGGCCGCGCCTTATGCGACTGGACCGGGCACGATGCCGTGCTGGTCGACATCGAAGGTCATGGACGCGAGCCGCTGTTCGACGATGTCGATCTGAGCCGCACCGTCGGCTGGCACACGAGCGTCTTCCCGGTCGCGCTTGCGGCGTGCGGCGAGCGTGCGACGGCGCTGCGGCGCGTCAAGGAGATGCTGCGTGCAGTCCCGCGCCACGGTATCGGCGCGGGACTGCTGCGTTACGTCGGCGAGCCTGGGGATCGCGCCGTCATGGCTGGCCTTGCGCGCCCGCAGGTCGTGTTCAATTACCTCGGTCAGTTCGATACGGCATTCGATGCGCAGGACGACGGCTGGGCCATTGCGGGCGAGTCCGTCGGTTCGACGCTCGCGGCCAGCGCGCCGCTCACGCACGCGCTGTCCGTCGATGCCAAGGTGACGCAGGGCCGCTTGTCGATCGCGTTCGGCTACAGCGCCGCGCGTCATCGCGCGGCGACGATTGAAACGCTGGCCGCGCACGTCGAGCGCGAACTGCTGGCGCTGATCGACCTGTGCGCCGAAACGGCAGGCGCGGCCACGCCGTCCGACTTCCCGCTGGCGGCCCTCGACACGGCGGCCCTCGACAGTCTCGCGCTGCCGTGGCGCGACGTCTACGACCTCTATCCGCTTTCGCCGATGCAGGCCGGCATGATGTTCCACGCGATGCTGGATGCGCAGGCGTCGGTCTATTTGAATCAGGCGCGCGTCGATATCGACGGACTCGATACGGCGCGCTTCGAAGCCGCCTGGCGCGCAGTGACGGCGCGGCACGACATCCTGCGCACCGGCTTTCTGCAACGCGGCGGCGAGTTGCTCCAATGGGTCTCGAAACGCGCTGTCGCACCGTTCGAGCATCTGGACCTGCGTGGCGATGCCGAGCGCACCGCCGTTCTCGACGCGCTCGCGCGGCGTGAACTGGAAGCAGGCTTCGATCTGGAGCGCCCGCCGCTGCAACGCTTCGTGCTGGCACGCATCGGGGATCGGCGTCATCACCTGATCTGGACCAGCCATCATCTGCTGCTCGATGGCTGGAGTGCCGCGCAACTGATGAGCGAGGTGCTGCGTCACTATGCCGGCGAGACGCTGCCCGCCGTGCCGGGGCGCTTCCGCGACTACATCGCATGGCTCGGGAAGCAAGATGCTCGCGCAAGCGACGCGTTTTGGCGCGGCGCGCTCGTTGAGGTCGATGGACCGACCCGGCTGGCGCGCGTCGAAACACCGCCGACCAGCGTGGATTCGAGCTTTGCACGTCTGCACGAGAGCTTCGACGCGGCGCTCACCGCCGAGTTGAACGCGTTCGCCAAGCAGGAGCGCGTCACGGTGAATACGCTTGTTCAGGGCGCGTGGGCCGAACTGCTGCATCAGCAGACCGGACAGCGCACGGTGAGCTTCGGTGCGACCGTCGCCGGTCGTCCGGGCGAGCTCGCGCAGGCGCACACCCTGATCGGCCTGTTCATCAATACCTTGCCGGTGACCAGCACGCGAGCGCCGTCGATGCGAGTCGGCGCGTGGCTGCGCGCCTTGCAGGAGCGCGCGCTTGCCGCTCGCGAATTCGAGCACACGCCGCTCGGCGACATTCAGAAGGCCGCGGCGTGCGGGCAAGCGCCCTTGTTCGACAACATCGTCGTGTTCGAAAATTTCCCCGTCGATGCAGTGCTGAAGTCGTCCGCGCCGGGCGGGTTATCGTTCGACAACTACGTCAACGAGGAAGAAACCCATTACCCGTTGACGCTCACGGTATTGCACGGCTCAAGTCTGCGCGTGCGGCTGAGTTACCGGACCGACGCCTTCGACGCCGCGCAGGCCGGGCGTCTGCTGGCGCGATTCGGCGCGATCCTGCGCGGCTTCCTGCGTGACGCGGACCAGGCCGTGGCCGAAGCCGCGATGCTGCCGCCGGCGGAACGCGACGCGCTGCTTGCACGGGGTCATGGCGCGGCGGGGGACGGCGAAGCCGCACTCGTACACGAGCGCGTGTCCGCCCAGGCGCGCCTCACGCCGGAAAAGATCGCGCTGGTTTGCGGCGGCGACGCCCTGCGCTACGACGAACTCGATGCGCGCGCCAACCGGCTGGCACATCGGCTGATTGAAGCGGGCGTCGGCAGCGAAATGCTCGTGGGCATCGCGCTGACGCGTTCGGCGCACATGGTGGTCGCCGTGTTGGCCGTGTTGAAGTGCGGCGCGGCGTATGTGCCGCTTGATCCGGACTATCCCGCCGAACGTCTGGCATGGATGATCGAAGACAGCGGACTGCGATTCGTGCTGCGCTCCGGTGACGTCGCACTGCCTTCTCTCGATGATGGAATCGCCGTGCTCGACCCTGTCGCAGCGGGCGATGCATCGATGCCTTCACACGCACCGGCGATCACGGTGCATCGCGAGCATCTCGCCTACGTCATCTACACGTCCGGTTCGACGGGCAAACCCAAGGGCGTCATGGTGCGTCATGGCGGGCTGGCGAATTTTCTGTCGAGCACGGCGTGCAGTCCGGGCCTCGACGCTGACGATCGATGTGTGGCGGTGACATCGCTGTCGTTCGATATCGCCGCGCTGGAACTGTATCTGCCGCTCACCGTGGGTGCGGCGCTGATCGTCGCGCCGCGCGAGACCACCCGCGATGGCGCGGCGCTCGCCGCGCTGCTGCGCGAGGCACGTGCGACCGTGCTGCAATCGACTCCGGCGACCTGGCGCATGCTGCTCGCGAGCGGCGCGCCGTGGCCCGCGCTCAAGGGCTTGTGCGGAGGCGAAGCCTTGCCGCCGGATCTCGCGCAGGCGTTGCTCGCGCATGGCGTCGAACTGTGGAACATGTACGGCCCGACCGAGACGACCATCTGGTCGATGCTCGGTCCCGTGACCGATCCGGCTGCGCTGACGCTCGGCGACGCCATGTCGCGTACTCGCGCGTACGTGCTCGATAGCGAGGGCGAACTGGTGCAGGCGGGCGTGCCGGGCGAGCTCTGCCTGGGTGGCGAAGGACTTGCGCGCGGCTACTGGCGGCGCGCGCCGCTCACCGCCGAGCGTTTCGTGCCCGATCCGTTCGCGGGCGGCGGCGCGCGCCTGTATCGCACCGGCGATCTGGTGCGCTGGCGCGATGACGGCACGCTCGACTATCTCGGCCGGATGGATCATCAGGTCAAGATTCGTGGTTATCGGATCGAACTGGGCGAGGTCGAGTCAGCGCTGGCGGCGTGCGAAGGCGTCGGGTCGGCCGTGGTGGTCGCGCGCGAAGGTCCGGGAGGCATGCGTCTGGTCGGCTATATCACGCATCGGCAACACGCGTCCGCCGTGGTTGCGGATGTGGCCCGGCTGCGTGCGGCGCTCGCGCACAGCCTGCCCGGCTACATGATTCCCGGCGCGATCGTGGCGCTCGATACCTTGCCGCTCACACCGAACGGCAAGGTGGATCGCCGTGCGCTCCCCGCACCCGACGACGGCGCCGCAGACTACGACGCACCGCGAGGCGAAACCGAGCACGCGCTCGCCGCGATCTGGCGCGAGGCGCTGCAACTGGACCGCGTCGGACGCAACGACGATTTCTTCGCGCTCGGCGGCGACTCGATCCTGAGTCTGCGCGTCGCGGCGAAAGCCGTGGCTGCGGGGCTGCCCGTCACGCCGCGTCTGCTGTTCGCGCATCCGCACATCGCGGCGCTGGCGCGCGCCTGTGTCGAGGCGCCGCGCGTACCGGCGCTCGTGCCGGTGCAGAGCGAAGCGGCGGCGGACGGCGCGCGCGTGCTGCCGATGTCGCATGCGCAGCAGCGGTTGTGGTTCATGTGGAATCTGGAGCCCGACAGCCGCGCCTATCACATTGGCGGTGCGGTGCGATTGCATGGCGAACTGGATTTCGATGCGCTCGCCGCGGCCTTGGCGCAGTTGGTCGCGCGTCACGAAGCGTTGCGCACGACCTTGCGCGAAATCGAAGGCGCGGGGCCGTGCCAGATCGTGCATGCATCGCTTGCGCCGGAGTTCCGGATCGTCGAGTCGGACGACCTGCGTTCGGCCGCCGACGCTTTCGTGGCGACGCCCTTCGATCTCGAGCGCGGACCGTTGCTGCGCGCGGCGCTCGTCAGGGAAGCGGCGCATCGGAACGTGCTGGTCGTGTCGATGCATCACGCGGTGTCGGATGGCTGGTCGGTGCAAGTGCTGCTCGATGACGTCGTCGAGCTTTATGCCGCAGCGACGGCGAAACGCGCACCGCGCCTGCCGGCTTTGCCGGTGCAGTACGGCGATTATGCGGTATGGCAGCGCCGCTGGCTGGACGACGGCGAGCGTGAGCGTCAGCTCTCGTACTGGCGCGATGCGCTGGGCACCGCGCATCCGGTGCTCGAATTGCCTGCCGACACAACGCGTCGCGCCGAGGGCGATGCGCGCGCCGCGCGTCTGCGGCACGAACTTCCGGTGGCGTTGAGCGAGCGGGTGCGGGCGCTCGCCGCGACGCGCGCCACGACGCCTTATGTCGTGCTGCTCGCCGCGTTTCATGCGCTGCTGCATCGTTTGAGCGGCGAGCGCGACATACGCGTCGGCGTGCCGGTCGCCAATCGCGAACGGCCCGAGGTCGCGCCGCTGATCGGCTTCTTCGTCAATACCCAGGTCATGCGTGCGCGTTTCGACACGGACCTCACACTCGATGCGCTCATCGAGCAGACGCGCCGCGCTGCGCTGGGCGCGCAGGCGCATCAGGACTTGCCGTTCGAGGCGCTGGTCGAGGCGCTGCGGCCGGAACGCAGCCTCGCGTCGACGCCGCTGTTCCAGGTGATGTTCAATCACCAGAAGACCGACTATCGCGCGCTGTCGCAATGGCCGGGGCTGGAAGTGGAAGCGCTGACGATCGGCGATGGCGATGCCCAGTTCGACCTGACGCTCAATGTCACCGAGTCGGCCACGGATGGACTGATCGCCGAGATGAGCTATGCGTGCGCGGTGTGGCCGGAGCAGTCCGTCGAGCGCTGGATGCGTCAATACGAGACGCTGCTGCATGCGATGACGGCGGACGGATCGGTTCGCGTCGGCGATATCGCTCTGCTCGATACGAGCGAAGCGACAGCGCTACTGAAGATGGGCCGTGGATACGAGGTTCATCGGCGTGCGCCGGTGCACGAATGGATCGCGCAGCAGGCCGCGCGCACGCCGGATGCACACGCGCTGATTCTGGACGACAGCACGCTCGATTACGCCACGCTTGATGCCCGCGCGAATCGTCTGGCGCATCGGCTGATTGCGCAGGGCGTGCGCGGCGAGACGCGCGTGGGCATTGCGCTGGAACGCTCGCTTGACATGGTGGTGGGGCTGCTGGCGATTCTCAAGGCGGGCGGCGCGTATGTGCCGCTCGATCCGGACTATCCGGCCGAGCGCATTGCCTACATGGTGCAGGACAGCGGCATCGGCCTGTTGTTGAGCGAGACGCGCGTGCTGGCGAAACTGCCCGCACTCGATGTGCGCCATGTGTCAGTGGAGGACGAAGCGGGGCCGTCGCATGCGCCGGACGTGCGCATTCACGATCGACAACTGGCGTATGTGATCTATACGTCGGGTTCGACGGGGCGTCCCAAGGGCGTGGCGATCTCGCACGATGCGCTGGCGCGCCACGCGCAGGTGTCGATCGACTTTGCGAGCTTGTCGAGCCGGGATCGCGTGCTGCAATTCTCGACGATCAACTTCGATGGTTTCATCGAGCAGTTGTTTCCCTCTCTGTGCGCGGGCGCGGCGGTGGTGTTGCGCGGGGCGGACTTGTGGAGCAGCGAGGAGTTCGCGGTGCGCGTGAAACGCCACGGCATCACGGTGGCCGATCTGCCGACGGCGTACTGGCATGTGCTGGTGCAGGAGTTGACGCGAGGCGAGGAGGTTCAGGACGCGTTGGAAACGCTCCGGGAAGTACACGCCACGGGCGAGGCGATGCCGCTGGAGGGTCTGCGCCGCTGGCGCGAGAGCGCCACGCTTGCGCCGATCCGTCTGCTCAACACGTACGGTCCGACCGAGACGGCGATCACCGCGAGCGCGTTCGAGGCATCGGAGGCGACGCTCGACGCTCTGCCGGGGCTGGTGCCGATCGGCCGGGCGCTGGGCGCGCGCGCGCTGTACGTGCTGGGGCCGGACATGAGTTTGACGCCGCGCGGCGCGATCGGCGAACTGGCGATCGGGGGTGAATTGCTGGCGCGCGGGTATCTGAATCGCGCGGGGCTGAGCGCGGAGCGTTTCGTGCCGGACCCGTTCGCGGGCGAGGGTGCGCGCATGTATCGCACGGGCGACCTGGTGCGCTGGCGCGAGGATGGACAACTCGAATACGCGGGTCGTATCGATCATCAGGTGAAGCTGCGCGGTTTCCGGGTGGAACTGGGGGAGATCGAAGCGCGTTTGCTGGCACAGGAAGGGGTGCGCGAAGCGGTGGTCTCGACGCAGGGCAGTGGGATATCGCAGCGTTTGATCGGCTATGTGACGGGACACAACGCGCTCGATGGCGATGCATTGCGCCGCGCACTGGCCGAAGTCTTGCCGGAATACATGGTGCCGGCAGGGGTGATGGTGCTGGACGCGATGCCGATGACGCCCAACGGCAAGCTGGATCGCAAGGCGCTGCCACAGCCGCATTGGGAGCCGCGCGAATCCACTCCGCCGCAGGGCGGGACGGAGCAGCAGCTTGCTGCGATCTGGAGCGACGTGCTGGGTGTGGAGCGCATCGGACGCGACGACAACTTCTTCGCGCTCGGCGGCGATTCGCTGCGCGCAATGCAGGTCATGTCGCGGATCCGCGCGCGCTTCGGCGCTGCGCCGCCGCTGCGCTCGATGTTCACCGCGCCGACACTCGCCGCGATCGCCTCGCATGTCGCGCGGGCCCAAGTCAGCGATGCGCCCGCCTTGCAGGCCGTCGCACGGACCGCGCGCATGCCGTTGTCGCCGGCGCAGTATCGCCTGTGGCTTGCCGAGCGCCTTGCCGCGCCCGGCTCGGCGTCGTACACGATCGCCGCGGCGGTCGAGGTGACGGGCGCGCTGTCGATCGCGCGTGTCGAGCGCGCGCTTGCCGAACTCGTCGCGCAGCATGAAATCCTGCGCACGACCTATCCCGACGACGACGGCGTGCCTTACGCACGCATCGCGCCGGCGCATGAGGCACACGTCGAGGTGCCGTTCACGGACTTGCGCGGCCTGACCGACGCGCACGCCGAGGCGCGCGTCAGCGAGGCGATCGAGGCGGCGCAGCACACTCGTTTCGCGCTCGCCGATGGACCGCTTTTCGCGGTCGCCGTACTGCGGCGTGACGCGTCGCGGCATGTCATCACCTTCGCGACGCATCACATCATTTCGGATGGCTGGTCGATGAGCGTGCTGGTCGAGGCCTTCGCCGAACGCTATCGCGCGCGGCAGCCAATCGAGACTCCGCCGCTGCAATACGCGGACTACGCCGCATGGCAGGAGGCCGCACTGAGCGGCGCGGCGGGCGAAGCGGAACGCGTCTACTGGCAGCGCTATCTCGACGGCGCACCGCGTGCGTTGCAGTGGCGCGATGCCGCCGCGCGCCCGCCGGTCGCATCGCAGCAGGGCGACGCCATCGCGTTCGCGCTACCCGCGGCGTTGTCGGCGCGTATCGACGACTTCGCCGCCCAACGCGGCATCACCGCTTATGCGGCGTTGCTGGCGAGCTTCGAATTGCATCTGCATCGCGTCACCGGCATGCACGATCTGCTGCTCGGCACCGATGTCGCGGGACGAGAGCGCGTCGAGCTCGAATCCATGCTCGGCTTCTTCGTCAACGTGCTGCCGTTGCGTTCGCGCTGGAGCGGCGGGCACACGCACGGTTTCGGCGCGTATGCCGCGAAGCGTCAGGACGAACTGCTCGACGTGTTCGCGCATCAGGCGCTGCCGTTTGACCGGATCGTGGAGGCGGCGGGCGTGCGCCGCGACCCGTCGCGCAACGCACTCGTGCAGGCGCTTTTCGTCTTGCAGAACACGCCATCCGACGCGCTCTCGCTCGATGGTCTCGCCGTGCGCACGCTCGACGTGCCGAGCCGTCATTCGAAATTCGACATGGCGCTCTTCGTGCATCGCGGCACGCACGGCTGGCGCGGCGAATGGGTGTTCGCGACGCCTCTGTTCGAGCGCACGGCCATCGCCCGCCAGCTATCGGCGTGGACACAACTTCTGGAGGAACTCGTGAACGATCCCGACAAGGCGCTCGACACGCTCATGACCCCGCCGGTTCAGGCGGACCGGTCCACCGCCGACGCGATCCGCCCCCGCGACAACACGCTCGGCAAGCTGGACAAGCTCAAGGCGCTTCGCGCCCGACATGCCCCCGCGACTGCCACGGCAACCGCTACGCCCGCGACACCCGCCGCCGGTCGCGCACCGCGCGCACTCGTGCGGATCGGCGAGTTGCAGCCTGGCCGCCGATTGCCCGCGCTGGTCGAACCGTTGCGCCGCGATCTGGATCCGGAGGTCTGGGCGGCGGCGCATCGCGCGCAGATCGACACGCTGCTTGGCGAGCATGGCGCAATTCTGTTTCGCGGCTTCGCGCTGAACGATCCGCAGCAGTTCGAGGCTTTCGTGGAGGCGATGTCGCCGCGTCTGTATGGAGCGTACGGCGATCTGCCGAAGAAGGAGGGCGGCCGTAACACCTATCGTTCGACGCCGTATCCCGAGCGCGAAATGATCCTTTACCACAACGAGAGTTCGCACACCGGACGTTGGCCGTACAAGCAGTGGTTCTATTGCGAGCTGCCGTCCCGAACCGGCGGCGCGACGCCGGTCGCCGACGGGCGCGACATGCTGCGGGCGCTGCCGGCGGCGCTGGTCGACAAGCTCGCATCGAAGGGACTGCTCTATGTCCGCACTTTCACACCCGATCTCGACGTCTCATGGCAGGACTTCTTCAGGACGAGCGATGCCGCCGAGGTCGAAGCCCGTTGCCGCGCGGGGGGAGTCGCCTTCGAGTGGTTCGGCGAGGTGTTGCAGACCCGCACGCGCGCACCCGCGGTGATCACGCATCCCTTCACCGGCGAGCGGGTTTTCTTCAATCAGATCCAGCTGCATCACCCGTATTTCCTCGATGCCGCCGTGCGGCGCGATCTGCTCGAACTCGTCGGCGTCTCGCGCCTGCCGCGCAACGTCTGCTACGGCGATGGCACGCCCATCGACGAGGCCGCCGTCAGGCTGATCGGCGACGCCTACGAGGCTTGCGCCATCCGCTTCGACTGGCAGCGCGGCGACGTGCTGATGGTCGACAACATGCTCGCCGCGCATGCCCGCGATCCTTACGAGGAGCCGCGCCGCATCGTCGTGGCAATGGCGGAGATGTACCGGCTGGACGGCGCGGGCCGCTGCGTCGAGATCGGCGGGAACCCCGCCGAAGCAAGCACGCTGACTTCCACGGGGGAATCGTTCGATGTCTGATACAGGTCTTGACTGGAACGGCGACGAGAGCCGTCCCCTTGCGGCGGAACAACAACTGCTGCTCGACGGCTCGAACGCGCGCGCGCCGTTGATGCTCGCGTTCTCGCTTCCCGCCGGTTTGTCGCGCGATACGCTGCTCGACGCCTTCGAGGCGAGCTGCGCCGGGCACGATGTGTTCGACGCGGATATCGGACCCGTGGCCGGATTCCGCGGCTTGCGCTGGATCGGCACGAGCGGTTCCGGACCGCGCGTCGAGTGGCGCGAGCACGACGACAACACGCCCCCACGCGCCGCGCTGCAACTGCGCTGGCGGCGCATCGACGATACGCGCGCCCGGCTCGGCGTGACGGCTTCGCCGTTGCGGCTCGATGCGCCGAGCCTGTGCGTCATCGTCGGCGAGGCGCTCGAGCGCGTGGCGGGCGCAAGTGCCGAACGGGCGGACGACGGGTTGCCGTATGGCCATCTGCTCGAATGGCGCGATGCGCTCGAGGACGACGAGAGCCGTCCGGAGGGCGTCGGCTACTGGCGCGACTGGTTGACGCGCACGGCAACCGGCGATGCGCTCGCGCTGCCGTTGCGCCGCATGCGCCCGGTGCAAGACGCGCCGTCAGCGCCGGATCGCGTACACACGATCCTCGACGATACCGCCGCCGCGCATTGGAGCGAATTCTGCCGCACGCACGGCTATCGGCCGGGCGATGCGCTGGAAGGGGTCTGGTGGATGCTGCTCGCGCGCATCGGCGCGCAGTCGCGCATCGCCGGCGCAACCGTCCACGATTGCCGCGACGATTACGAGCCGCTGGCGGGCGCGATCGGTGTGTATCGGCGCATGCTGCCGCTCATGCTCGACATCGACCGGCACAGCACGCTCGATGCAGTGCTGCGCCAGCGCGATGCGCTGCTCGACGCGCATCGTCAATGGCAGGAATGCTGTCCGGCCGAGGCCGAGTCCGAGGCGCTCGCAAGGTTTCTGCGTGCGTCCTTCGAGTATGCCGACATGCCTGCGTGGGCGGCCGGCGACATCGAACGTTTCGATGCTGCGGGCCATCCGTCCGAACTCGCGCTGTTCGCGTGCGCGGGAGCATCGGGCGGGCCACTCGTGCTTTCGCTCGCCTACGACACTTCGCGCTACGACGCCGCGACGGCGCGCGTGCTGCTCGACCAGTACGCCAGCACGCTGTCGCGGCTGCCGTTCGACGCAGCGGCGACCGTCGCGCGCCTGCCGCTCGGCGATGCCTCCGTCGACCGCCCCGGCGAGTTGCGTGGCCCGGTGCGCGCGTTCCCGGATGCCACGATCCTCGACGCGATAGCACGCCATGCCCGGACCACGCCCGATGCGCCTGCCCTCCGTGCCGACGACCTGACGCTCGGCTATGCGCCGTTGTGGTCAGCCGTCGAAGCCGGGGCACGCCGTCTGCGGCGCTGCGGCGTCGTTCCGGGCGATGTGGTCGGCATTGCGATGCCGCGCTCGGGCCGGCAGGTGCTGGCGCTGCTGTCCGTCATGCGGGCAGGCGCGGCATATCTCCCGATCGAACCGGGCTGGCCGGACGGACGGCGTGACGCCATCGTCACGAGCGCGCGGCCGCGCCTCGTGCTGGACGCGTTCGGGCACGAACCCGGCGAGCCGGACGGCGCGGACCTGCCGCCCGTCGCGGATCGCGCGAACGCGTACGTGATGTTTACGTCGGGTTCGACTGGTACGCCCAAGGGCGTGCCGGTGACGCACGAAGCGCTCGCCAACTACGCCGCTGCCGTCAGCGAAGCGGCCGGGTTCGAACGCTGCCGCGTCTTTGCCGCGACCTCGACGCTCGCCGCCGATCTCGGCAACACGACGCTTTTCGGTGCGTTCGTCACCGGCGGCTGTATCGCAGTCGCGACGGCGGACGACATGGCGAGCGCGCCCTCGTTCGGGCGCTTTCTGTCGTCGCGTCAGGTCGACTGCGTAAAGTTCGTGCCATCGCATCTGGACGCGCTGCTGGGCGACGCGCCCGCCTATGTGCCGGCCACCGTGGTGCTCGGCGGCGAAGCCGCGCGACCCGCGCTGTTGGCAAAGCTGCGGACGGCAAAGCCGTCGGTGCGCCTCTTCAATCACTACGGGCCGACCGAGACGACGGTCGGCGTGCTGGTGCATGAAGTGCCGCTCGACGCATTGTTCGATGGCGATCCCGGCATGGCCTTGCCGCTCACGCACGTGCTCGCCAACAACCTGGTGCGTGTCGTCGACGAGGATGGCAAGCCGGCGCCGGCGGGCGCGGCTGGCGAATTGCAGGTGGGCGGCCGGCAGCTGACGCCCGGTTATCTCGGCGCAGCGAACCCGGACGCATTCGTCACCGAGGCGGCAACCGGCGAGCGTTTCTACGCCACCGGCGACTTCGTGCTGCGCTTGCCGTCGGGCGAACTGCGATGGCTCGGACGTACCGACGATCAGGTCAAGATCCGTGGTCACCGCATCGAACCGGGCGAAGTGGAGGCGGCGTGCCGTTCGCTGCCGGACGTCGCGCAGGCGGTCGTCATGCCGATCGGCGAAGCGTCCTCGCGCGTGCTCGCCGCATGGTGCGTTCCGGCATCCGGTGCCCAACTCGACGTGCAGACGCTGCGGCACGCGCTCTCGCAGGCGCTCCCCGATGCGTGGGTGCCGGCGCATGTAATGATCGCTGCCGCCTTGCCACGGCTCGCGAACGGCAAGATCGACCGCCGCGCGTTGCCGCTGCCGGAGCAGGCGGCGGCAACGGGCGTGACGCCAGCCGGCGGCATCGAGACTGTGCTCGCGCGGACGATGGCCGAACTGCTCGGGCGTACCCGGATAGGTGTCACGGACGACTTCTTCGCCTTCGGCGGCGACTCGTTGCTGGTGATCCGGCTCGTGTCGCGCGTCGCCGAACGCTTGCGCGTCGAGATGCTGCCTGGGCTGGTTTTCGCGCATCCGAATGTGCGTGCGCTCGCTACGGCGCTGCAAGCCTCGCAGGTTGACCCGGACGGGCTCGAGCGGCTCGCACAGGCGCGTTTGAAGCTCGATGCGATGACCCCGGAGGCTCGCGCCGCCATGCTCGAACAGGCCCGCAGGAAAGCACACGGCGAAGCATCGGCGACGCGCTGAATCCAGCGTCGAAACGTATCTGCGCGCGCGATGCAGCAAAATTTATGTCTGTACAAATGAGAATCATACGCATTCAGGTTAATATTTCGCGCGTTCGGCCTCGTGCCAACACGTTTCGTTGTCGCCGGGCGGGGCGAAACCGCCATCGAAGCAAAAAATAACTGTGAGGGGAGCGGAAGCAATGAGGTCGAACAAGAAAGCAAAGGCCGGGAGGCCCGCAGTCGCACCGAAGAAACGCAAACTGAGCATCGTCATTGCAGGCATGGTGTTGTCGGAGATGGCCGGTCACGCTTACGCACAGGCGGACAACCAGCCGGTCACGACGCCGCAGACGCAAGGAGCTCAGACCCAGGGCGCTCAGACCCAGGGCGCCAACAGCGACACGGCCACGCTGCCGAAGGTCGTGGTGACGGGGCAACGCGATCCGGTTGCCGAGGCGTTGAATCCGAAGACGAGTGTCGGTTCGAAGATCCCGGTCACGGCGCGTGAGGTCCCGCAGTCGGTCACGGTGATCCCGCAAGAGCGCATCGAGGAGCAGCATTTCGACACGCTCAAGAACGCCATGAACTACGCGCCCGGCGTATCGGTGTTCCAGAGCGATTCGAGCCGCACGCAGTACTATGCGCGCGGCTTTCCAATCGGATCGTTTCTGATCGACGGCACACCGCTGATCTTCAACAACAGCATGTCGTCGGCGGCGCAGACGTTTTCGCCGGACCTCGCCATCTATGAAAACGTCGAAATCCTGACGGGCCCATCGGGCCTCTTCAATGGTTTTGGATCACCCGGCGGCGCCGTGAATCTGGTGCGCAAGCACGCGCAGAAAGAGTTCTCCGCGACCGCCGAAGTGACCGCCGGGACGCGGGGCAACAATGGCGTGATGCTCGATGTGGGCGGCCCGCTGAACCAGGCAGGCACCTTGCGGGGCCGCGTGGTCGGCTCTTATACCGGCGCGGACGGCATCCAGGACGGCACGCTGTCGCGCAGCAAGGTGCTATACGGCACGCTGGAAGCCGACGTGACGGACTCAACGCTGGTTCGCGCGGGCATCAGCTATCAGGATCAGAAGACAACCGATCCCTGGCTGTGGCCGGTCTATAGCGACGGCACCCACGGCAACCTGCCGCGCGACCACTATTACGGCGCAGGCTGGAACCGTGACCGCTACCAGAGTACCGATGTGTTCGCCGAAATCCACCAGAAGCTCGGCGGCGGATGGACCACGAAAGCCGTGTTCGATTACCAGTACGACCGCTCGTCGATCCTGCAATCGAACATCGCGGGCGGCGTCGACCCGACGACTTATATCGGCAACATGGCGGCAACCAACAATCACGCCAGCGAAAGCAAGTTCAACTTCGATCTCTCCGCGCAAGGTCCGTATACGTTGTTCGGCCGCAAGCATGAGGCGGTGATCGGGGTCAACTATGCCAAGCTCAATGACTGGAACAAGCAGAACTTCGGCCCTGACGGCGACGACTTCTTTTTCAAGCCTGTCGACGTGCGCAATATCGTCTATCCGCTCCCCAACTGGCTGAATCTCCCCACCGACACCGACATCCTGCACACCTACTCGCGGCAGTTCGGCTTCTACGGACAAACGCGCATTTCGATCACCGATCCGCTGACCCTCATTGTCGGCGGACGCGTGTCGTGGTACCAGTCGAAGTTGTCGCCCGATTCGGTCTACAACTACGACCAATACACGCCGTATTCGCTCAATAACAGCGGCAAGTTCACCGGCTATGCGGGTCTTGTCTACGACTTGAACCAGACGTACTCGGTGTACGCGAGCTACACGAGCATTTTCCAGCCGCAGGACGACACGCTCACCGCCGACGGCAAGATGATCAAGCCGATCACCGGCAGCCAGTACGAAGTGGGCGTCAAGGGCGAATACGGCGGCGGCAGGCTCACCACCTCGCTCGCGCTGTTCCAGCTCGATCAGAAGAACCGGGCGGCCACGGACCCGAATAATCCGCTGTATTCCGTCGCACTCGGCAAGGCGCGCAGCCGCGGCGTCGAGCTGACGGCCAACGGCGAGGTGCTGCCCGGCTGGCGTCTGTTCGCAAGCTACACCTACACCGACGCGCAACTGCTCGACGATCAGGACAGCGTGGACCAGGTTGCCTCGCCATTCCCGTCGATCGCGCCGAAGCACACCGTGAAGCTGTGGACCAGCTACACGTTCCCGGGCGTGCTGCATGGTCTGACGCTCGGCGGGGGCATGACACTGTTCAGCCCGACGGACGCGGTGCGCTACGGCATCGACGTGCATCAGGGCACCTACGTCACGGCCGATGCTTCGCTTGCCTACGCGTTCACCAAGAAGACCTCGCTCACGCTGAACGTGAACAACGCGTTCAACCGGGATTATTTCGCGGGCGCTTATTCACGCGGCATGCAGCGCGTGGCCTTGCTGACCCTGCGCACCGGGTTCTGAGCACGGGCGCGCGCCCTCGCGGCGTGCGCGCTGTTTTTCCTGGTCACACCGGCGGTATGGCGGGACCGTAACAAAGAACTGGAAAGGATATGGAAGACCTCGATCGCGAACTGCTCGACCTCCTGATGCTCGACGCCGAAGCCGCACCGCCGTCACACGAGGAAACAGGCCGATCGCCCGAGGCGTCGCGCGCGGCTCCGCTGTCCTTTGCGCAGCGGCGGCTGTGGTTCCTGCATCGCTACGCGGCGGATGATGCCTATCACATCGCGCGCGTGTTCAGGTTGCACGGGCGGGTCGACGCTGATCGCATCGAAGCGGCCGCGCGCCTGTTGATCGAGCGCCACGCGATACTGCGGACGTCGTTCGGCGAGCACGATGGCGAGCCTCGACAAACCGTGCTGCCCGACGTGCCGCTGCGCATGGTGCGCGAGGACTGGCGCGCTCGCGGCGCTGCGGCGCGTACCGGGGAACTCGACGCGCGTCTCTCGGCTGAGGCACGAGCGCCGTTCGATCTCGGCGCGCCGCCGCTGATGCGCCTGCTCCATATCCGTCTCGCCGACGACGAGAGCGTGCTTGCGCTCACGCTGCATCATCTCGTGTCGGATGGCGCGTCGAACGATATCTGGGCGCGCGATTTCGCGGCGCTCTACGAAGCCCGGGCCGACAGCATGAGCCTGGCCGGCCGGATGCAGCGTCCGGCAGACGCGCTGCCGCCGCTTACGCATCAATACGCCGATTTCGCCCGGCAGGAACACGAGGCGCTGGCCGCGGGCCGCCGCGACGCGAGCATTGCTTACTGGCGAGACTATCTCGCCGGCGGGTTCTCGCCGTTGCAGTTGCCGCCGCCGTCGCCGCGCGGCGCCGCGGGCCGTCTCGGCGTGCGCACGCTGACGCTGGACACGCCCTCGAGCCAACGTTTGCACGCGTACTGCCGCGACGCGCGCTGCACGCCTTTCGTCGCGCTGATGGCGGCATGGCAGCATGTGCTGACCCGCTATCATCGCGACGGCGATTTCCTGATCGGCGTTCCCGTCGACGGACGCCGTCATGCACGCGCCGACGACCTGATCGGCTTCTTCGTCAACACCCAACTGTTTCGCGTCCGCTCGGCGGCGCACGACAGTTTCGACGCGCGCGTAAAAGCCGTGCGCGCCGAAGCGGTCGCCGCGCTCGATCACGCCGACGTGCCCTACGAACTCGCGCTCCCGCGTTCGCCCGGCGTCCGCGCACACGCCGCGCCGTTCCAGACGCTGTTCAACGTCGCGGACGTGGCGCGCGCCCGCGCCTTGCGCATCGGCGATATCGACGTCGAACTCGTCACGCTCGACAACGACACCCCGCAGTGCGATCTGCTGTTCAACGCGCGGCTCGACGGGGCCCGCATCGACATTTCGCTGGAATTCGACCGCCAGCGCATCGACGATGCGCTGGCTGGCCGGCTCGCGCAACATTTCATCGACTGGCTGACGGCGATGCTCGCCGCGCCCTCCGTCCCGCTGGCCGCGCTCGACGTAGCGGCGGCGGACGTCGCGGGCGGCTTCGAGCGAGCCAGGATCGCGGCGGACGAGGCAGCGGCGCCGTTGCATCGGTCGCTATCGGCGTGGGCCGCACGCACGCCGCACGCGGCCGCGTTGAGCCTCGGCGGCGCGACCCTCGACTATGCGACGCTGGAGTCGCGCGCCAACCAGCTTGCGCATCGCCTGATGGCGCTGGGCGTCGGCGCGGAAGTGAAGGTCGGTATCGCGCTGGACCGTTCCTTCGACCTGATCGTCGCGATCTTCGCTGTGCTCAAGGCAGGCGGCGCGTATGTACCGCTCGATCCGGCCTATCCCGAGGCGCGTCTGCGCCATATCGTCACGGACAGCGGCGTGGCGCTGCTGCTGACGCGTGCAGCGCTCGCGCAAGAACTGCCGCAAGCCGATGGCGTCGATGTGCTGCTGCTGGACACGCTCGAGCTTTCCGCCGAGCCGGAGCATGCGCCTGCCGTCAACGTGCATGCCGACCAGCTTGCCTACGTGATCTACACGTCCGGCTCGACCGGCCTGCCCAAGGGAGCGCAGCTGACACATCGCAACGTCGCGCGGCTGCTTGCGCGCACCGATGCCTGGTTCGGCTTCGGTCCGCAAGATGTGTGGACGTTGTTTCACTCGACTGCTTTCGATTTTTCCGTGTGGGAGATCTTCGGCGCGTTGTGCAACGGCGGCCGCCTCGTGATCGTTCCGTTCGAGGTGAGCCGCACGCCAGCGGCGTTCCTGGACCTGCTGCGGCGCGAACGCGTGACGGTGCTCAACCAGACGCCATCGGCGTTCCGGCAACTGATGTCCGCGCGAGGCGTGTATGACGGCGGGCTTGCGATGCGCGTCGTGATCTTCGGCGGCGAGGCGCTCGATCCGCGCACGCTCGCGCCATGGTTCACCGGCATCGGCGATGGCGGTCCCGCGCTCGTCAACATGTACGGCATCACCGAGACCACCGTGCACGTGACCTACCGTGTCATCACGGAGGCGGACGTATTGGGCGGACGCAGTCCGCTGGGCCGCGCCATCGACGATCTCGGCCTGTATGTGCTCGACGAAACCGGCGCGCGTGCGCCGACCGGCGTGCCGGGCGAACTGTACGTGTCGGGCGCGGGACTCGCGCGAGGATATCTGAAGCGGGCCGGCTTGACGGCGGAGCGCTTCCTTCCCGATCCGTTCGACGCCGACGGCGGACGGTTGTATCGCACCGGCGATCTCGCCCGCTGGCGCGACGATGGCGAACTCGAGTATCTCGGCCGCATCGATCATCAGGTGAAAATCCGGGGCTTCCGCATCGAGCCGGGCGAGATCGAGGCTGCGCTGCTGGCATGCGCGGGCGTGCGCGAAGCCCTCGTGCTGGCGCGGGAGAGTGCGGGCGCAGCGCGGCTGGTCGCCTATGTCACGCCGCAGCCGGGCGCGGCGTGCGACAGCGGTGCGATCCGTGCATCGTTGTCGGCGTGTCTGCCCGACTACATGGTGCCGGCCGGCATCGTCGTGCTCGATGCCTTTCCCCTGACGTCCAACGGCAAGATCGACCGCCGTGCGCTGCCGGATATCGGCGATGCCGCGAGCGCGTTCGAAGCGCCCCGCAGCGGCGTCGAAGCGCGGCTCGCGGCCGTGTGGCGCGATGTGCTCGGCGTATCGCAAATCGGTCGTCACGACGATTTCTTCGCCCTCGGCGGCGATTCGATTCTCACGCTGAAGCTCGCCGCGCGCGCCGCGGAGGCGGGCATCGCGCTCACGCCCCGGCAAATCTTCGAGATGCCCGTGCTCGCCGCGCAGGCGCGCGCCGGTGGCACGCGCACCGAAGACGGCATCGCGCGGCTCGCGCAGCGCGACACGCTGCCGGCATCGCATGCGCAACAACGCCTGTGGTTTCTCTGGAACCTCGCGCCCGAAAGCGATGCGTGGCACGTCGCGGGCGGCATGCGCTGGCGCGGTCCGCTGGATGAAAGCGCGCTTCGGCGTGCGTTCGAAAGCATCGTCGCGCGGCACGAAAGCTTGCGCACGACCTTCAGCGCCGATGACGACGGCGCGCTCCGGCAAGTCGTGCACGCCGCCGCCGATTTCGCATTCCGCTCCACGCGCGTCGTGGACGAGGTCGGAGAGCGCGAATGGGCGCGCGCATTCTGCGCCCGGCCGTTTGATCTGACGCGCGGGCCGCTGCTGCGCGTGGGCGTGCTGCATCGAGCCGGACCCGGCGCGGTGGGCGATGGCGAACCCGCGCACGTGTTGCTGATCGCGCTGCATCACATCGTGGCGGACGGCTGGTCGATCGGCGTGCTGCTCGACGAATTCGTCACCGCGTATCGCGCGGCGCTGGCGGGCGAGCCGCTGGCGCTCGCGGCCCCCGCCATTCAGTACGCCGACTTCGCGGCGTGGCAGCGTAACCGGCTCGATAGCGGCGAAGGCCAACGTCAACTGGACTGGTGGCGCGCCGAACTCGGCGACGATGCGCCGCCGCTCATGCTGCCAGCCGATCGTCCGCGCCGCGCGCTCGGCGACTATCGCGCCGAGGCGCATGCCTTCGCACTCGACGACGCGCTTGCCGGCAAATTGCGCGCGCGCGCCCGGGCGCACGGCGCGACGCCTTTCGTGGTGTTGCTCGCGGCGTTTCAGGCGTTGTTGTACCGGCATACGGGTCAGGACGACATCCGGGTCGGCGTGCCGGTCGCCAATCGCGAGCGCGCGGAGACGGCGCGGCTGATCGGCCTGTTCGTCAACATGCAGGTGATGCGCGCGCAAGTCGGCGCCCGCACGAGCGTCGCGGATCTGATCGACCAGGTCAAGGCGCGCAGCGATGCGGCGCGCGCGCATCGCGATCTGCCGTTCGACGCGCTGGTCGATGCGCTCCAGCCCGAGCGCAGTCTCAGTCATACGCCGCTGTTCCAGGTGATGTTCAATCACCAGCGCGAGGATTTCCGCGTGCTGGACGATCTGCCGGGCGTGCAGATCACCGATTACGAAGGGCGCGAGCGTGCGGCGCAATTCGAACTGACGCTGAACGTGAGCGAAACGCCGGCAGGCGCGATAAGCGGTGTTGTCGATTACGCACGCGACCTGTTCGATGCCTCGACCATCGCGCGTCTGGCACGTCACTACGTGGCGTTGCTGGAAGCGTTCGCGGAAGCGGACGGGGCGCTGGCGATCGGCGACATCGAGCTGCTCGATGCGCCGTCGCGCACCGCGCTGCTCGCGGCCGGCCGCAACGATACGCGCTTCGCCGATGCGCCTTCGATGCATCGCCTGTTCGAGTCGCAGGCGGCCCGCACGCCGCGTGCCGAGGCGGTGCGTTTCGAGGGACGGGCGCTGAGCTATGACGAGTTGAACGCGCGGGCCAACCGCGTGGCGCATCGTCTGATCGCGCTGGGCGTGCGCGCGGAGGCGCCGGTCGGACTGGTGCTGGAGCGCTCCGAGAGCATGCTCGTCGGCTTGCTGGCGATCCTCAAGGCGGGCGGGGCGTACGTGCCGGTCGATCCGGAGTATCCGCGCGAGCGTGTGCACTACATGCTCGCGCATAGCGGCGCGAAGTTCGTGCTCACGCAGAGCGCGCTGACGTCAAGCCTCGCACTGGACGCGGATACACGCGTGATCGAACTGGACACGCTCGATGTGTCCGGCGAGTCGGATGCGAATCCGCGCATCGACGTGTCGGCCGATCACCTCGCCTACGTGATCTACACCTCGGGTTCCACGGGCAAGCCCAAGGGCGTGATGGTGCGTCATGGCGGGCTGTCGAACTTCCTGCTGAGCCTGCGCGCGCAGCCGGGCATCGAGGCGAGCGATCGCTGGGTGGCGGTCACGTCGTTGTCGTTCGATATCGCCGCGTTGGAGTTGTACTTGCCGCTGATTGCGGGGGCGACCGTAATCGTGGCCTCGCGCGCGACGGCACGCGATGGCGTCGCGCTGGCCGGGCTGCTGACACAGGAACGCGCCACGATCCTGCAATCGACGCCCGCGACCTGGCGCATGCTGCTGGCAAGCGAGCGGCCGTGGCCCGCGTTGAAAGCGCTGTGCGGAGGCGAGGCATTGCCGCAGGATTTGGCCGATGCGTTGCGCGGTCGCGGCATGGCGCTCTGGAATCTGTACGGGCCGACGGAGACGACGATCTGGTCGCTGCTGGGGCGGGTGGAGGGCAAGCCGGTGCTGGGCGCCGCCATTGCCGCGACACAGGCGCTGGTGCTGGATGCGAATCTGTCGCTGGTGCCGCAAGGCGTGGCGGGCGAGTTGTATCTCGGTGGCGAAGGGCTTGCGCGAGGGTATCTGCATCGCGCGGATTTGAGCGCGGAGCGTTTCGTGCCGAATCCGCATGGCGAGCTGGGCGCGCGCATGTATCGCACGGGCGATATCGTGCGCGTGAACGGCGCCGGGGACATGCACTACCTGGGGCGTGCGGATCATCAGGTGAAGATCCGGGGCTTTCGCATCGAGCCGGGGGAGATCGAGACGCACTTGCTGGCGCAGGACGGCGTGAGCGAAGCGGTGGTGACCGCAAACGATGCGCGGCTCGTCGGCTATTACACCGGGACGGCTCTGGCGCAAACGCTGCGCGCGGCGCTGGCGAAGACGCTGCCGGACTATATGGTGCCGGGCGTGCTGGCGAAGCTCGATGCGATGCCGCTCACGCCGAACGGCAAGATCGACCGTAACGCGTTGCCCGCGCCGGATGCGCTGACGCAGGAATACGAAGCGCCGCACGAAGGCGCGGAGACCTTGCTCGCGCAAGTCTGGCAGGAAGTGCTGAAGGTCGGGCGCGTGAGCCGCCACGACAACTTCTTCGCGCTCGGCGGAGATTCGATTCTCGTCCTCAAACTGGTTGCCGCCGCAGGCCGCCGCAGCCTGAACGTCTCACCGCGTCAGGTCTTCGAAGATCAGACGCTCGCGTCGCTGTGCGCAGCGATGGTCGCGAACGATGGACGGAATTCACCCGCGCCGATCCCGCGCATCGAGTCGCGCGAAGCGTTGCGCCTGTCGCCCGCGCAGGAGCGTTTGTGGTTCCTGTGGAATCTCCAGCCCGCCAACACGGCTTATCACGTCGCCGGGGCGCTGCGGCTTGACGGCGCGCTCGATCGCGATGCGTTACGCGCCGCGTTCGACGCCATCGTCGCGCGGCATGAGAGTCTGCGCACGCACTTCCAAGCTGACGCGGATGGCGTCGCCCGTCAGCGCATCCGCGCGCAGGCGCATTACGACTATCGCGAAACCGTCGCGACCGGCCCCCACGCGCACGCCTGGGCGCAAGCATTCGTCGCGACGCCTTTCGACCTGTCACACGGTCCATTGATGCGCGTGGGCATCATCGCGCTCGAGGAAGACCGGCGCGCGCATGCGCTCGTCGTGGCGCTGCATCACATCGTGGCGGACGGCTGGTCGATCGACGTGCTGCTCGACGAATTCGTCGCTGGCTATCGCGCTGCCTGCGCCGGCCAGGTCGCGAACCTGCCGCCGCTCTCCGTGCACTATGCGGACTACTCCGTGTGGCAGCGGCATCGCCTCGACAGCGGCGAACATGCGCGGCAACTCGATTACTGGTGCGCCGCGCTCGGCCCCGAAGCGCCCGTGCTGGCGTTGCCGGCCGATCATCCGCGCCGCGCGCTTGGCGACTATCGCGCCGCGCGCCACGCGTTCACCGTGCCCGCGCGCGTGCTGCCGGCTTTTCAGGCGCGCGCGCGCCGCCATGGCGCGACGCCGTTCGCCTTATGGCTGGCGGCGTTCCAGACATTGCTTGCGCGCTACACGGGTCAGGACGATATCCGGGTCGGCGTGCCGGTCGCCAATCGCGAGCGGCCTGAAATCGCAGGGCTGATCGGCATGTTCGTGAACACGCAAGTGATGCGGGCGCGCGTCACGCACGACTCGACGCTGGATGCGCTGATCGCGCAAGTCCGCGCGCGCGTCGACGAGGCGCGCCAGCATCTGGACCTGCCGTTCAATGCGCTGGTCGATGCGCTCCAGCCCGAGCGCAGTCTCAGTCATACGCCGCTGTTCCAGGTGATGTTCAATCATCAGCGCGAGGACTATCGCGTGCTGGCCGCTTTGCCCGGCCTCACGGTCAGTGGTTTCGCGATCGGCGAGCAGACGGCACAGTTCGAACTGACGCTGAATGTGAACGAAGCGGAAGACGGCAGCGTCGATGCAAGTTTCAGCTACGCACGCGACCTGTTCGATGCCTCGACCATCGCGCGTCTGGCACGTCACTACGTGGCGTTGCTGGAAGCGTTCGCGGAAGCGGACGGGGCGCTGGCGATCGGCGACATCGAGCTGCTCGATGCGCCGTCGCGCACCGCGCTGCTCGCGGCCGGCCGCAACGATACGCGCTTCGCCGATGCGCCTTCGATGCATCGCCTGTTCGAGTCGCAGGCGGCCCGCACGCCGCGTGCCGAGGCGGTGCGTTTCGAGGGACGGGCGCTGAGCTATGACGAGTTGAACGCGCGGGCCAACCGCGTGGCGCATCGTCTGATCGCGCTGGGCGTGCGCGCGGAGGCGCCGGTCGGACTGGTGCTGGAGCGCTCCGAGAGCATGCTCGTCGGCTTGCTGGCGATCCTCAAGGCGGGCGGGGCGTACGTGCCGGTCGATCCGGAGTATCCGCGCGAGCGTGTGCACTACATGCTCGCGCATAGCGGCGCGAAGTTCGTGCTCACGCAGAGCGCGCTGACGTCAAGCCTCGCACTGGACGCGGATACACGCGTGATCGAACTGGACACGCTCGATGTGTCCGGCGAGTCGGATGCGAATCCGCGCATCGACGTGTCGGCCGATCACCTCGCCTACGTGATCTACACCTCGGGTTCCACGGGCAAGCCCAAGGGCGTGATGGTGCGTCATGGCGGGCTGTCGAACTTCCTGCTGAGCCTGCGCGCGCAGCCGGGCATCGAGGCGAGCGATCGCTGGGTGGCGGTCACGTCGTTGTCGTTCGATATCGCCGCGTTGGAGTTGTACTTGCCGCTGATTGCGGGGGCGACCGTAATCGTGGCCTCGCGCGCGACGGCACGCGATGGCGTCGCGCTGGCCGGGCTGCTGACACAGGAACGCGCCACGATCCTGCAATCGACGCCCGCGACCTGGCGCATGCTGCTGGCAAGCGAGCGGCCGTGGCCCGCGTTGAAAGCGCTGTGCGGAGGCGAGGCATTGCCGCAGGATTTGGCCGATGCGTTGCGCGGTCGCGGCATGGCGCTCTGGAATCTGTACGGGCCGACGGAGACGACGATCTGGTCGCTGCTGGGGCGGGTGGAGGGCAAGCCGGTGCTGGGCGCCGCCATTGCCGCGACACAGGCGCTGGTGCTGGATGCGAATCTGTCGCTGGTGCCGCAAGGCGTGGCGGGCGAGTTGTATCTCGGTGGCGAAGGGCTTGCGCGAGGGTATCTGCATCGCGCGGATTTGAGCGCGGAGCGTTTCGTGCCGAATCCGCATGGCGAGCTGGGCGCGCGCATGTATCGCACGGGCGATATCGTGCGCGTGAACGGCGCCGGGGACATGCACTACCTGGGGCGTGCGGATCATCAGGTGAAGATCCGGGGCTTTCGCATCGAGCCGGGGGAGATCGAGACGCACTTGCTGGCGCAGGACGGCGTGAGCGAAGCGGTGGTGACCGCAAACGATGCGCGGCTCGTCGGCTATTACACCGGGACGGCTCTGGCGCAAACGCTGCGCGCGGCGCTGGCGAAGACGCTGCCGGACTATATGGTGCCGGGCGTGCTGGCGAAGCTCGATGCGATGCCGCTCACGCCGAACGGCAAGATCGACCGTAACGCGTTGCCCGCGCCGGATGCGCTGACGCAGGAATACGAAGCGCCGTACGAAGGCGCGGAGACCTTGCTCGCGCAAGTCTGGCAGGAAGTGCTGAAGGTCGGGCGCGTGAGCCGCCACGACAACTTCTTCGCGCTCGGCGGTCACTCTCTGCTTATCATGCAGGCCATCGCGCGGCTCGGGCAGCGTCACGGCATCGAGGTTCCGCTACAAGCCTTCTTCAGCTCGCCGACGCTCGCCGCGATGGCCGCGTCCATGCCGATGCAAGCGCCGATGCAACCGTCCGCGCGCGCCGCCAACGCGATCCCGCATCGTCCGAGCGCGACACGCGCACCGCTGACGCTCGCGCAGGAACGCCTCTGGTTCCTGTGGAAGCTCGACCCGTCGAGCGCGGCCTACAACATGACCGGCGCGTTTTCGCTCGAAGGCGAACTGGACCTCGCGGCACTGCGCGTCGCGCTCGATGTGTTGGTCGCGCGGCAGGACGTGCTGCGCACGCAGTTCGTCGAGATCGACGGCACGGTCTGGCAAGTCCCGGGCGCGGCCGACTATCGCTGGCGCACGCGCGACCTGCGTGCCACGCCGAGCGCGCTCACCGGCGCACTCCGCGAGTGGTCGAGAGAACCCTTCGATCTTTCCGCCGGCCCGCTGCTGCGCGTCGGGCTGATGCGCATCGCCGAGCGCGAGCATGTTCTGCATTTCGCGACGCATCACATCGTCTCGGACGAGTGGTCGATCGGCGTCATCGCGGACACGGTCACACGCGCCTACGCCGACGCATGCGCGGGTCGTCCCGCGACCAACGCAGCGCTGCCGGTCACTTACGGCGATTTCGCCGCGTGGCAGCGCGAGCGCGATGCGGGCGAGCGCGAGGCCCGCGAGATCGACTACTGGCGCGCGCGCCTCGGCGATCAGCATCCGGCGCTCGACCTGCCTGCCTCACGCAAGCGCGCAGGTCTGCGCGGCGACGAGGGTGCGCGCGTCGCGTGCACGTTGCCGGCGCCCCTCGCCGATGCGCTGCGGCGTCTGTCGCTCGCGCACGGCGCGACCCCGTTCATGACGCTGCTCGCGGCTTTCAACCTGTTGCTGTCGCGTTATAGCGGACAGAAGGATCTGCGCGTCGGGGTGCCGGTGGCCGGGCGCGAACAGGTCGAGACGGAAGGGCTGGTCGGCTTCTTCGTCAACACGCTGGTCATGCGGACCGAACTCGCGGGCATCGGCGCTTTCGGCGAACTGCTGGCGCAGGTGCGCGAACGGTTTGTCGAGGCTCAGGCTCACCAGGCGCTGCCCTTCGCGCGTCTGGTGGATGCGCTGCAACCCGCCCGCAACCTCGGTCAGACGCCGCTTTTCCAGGTGATGTTCAACTACGGCGCCGCACCGGCGGACACCTCGCCCATGCCGGGTCTGCGCGTGACGCCGCTGCGTGCCGAAAACGACACTGCGCGTTTCGACCTGGTGCTCAACGTGATGGACGGTGAAACGCCGGATCTTGTGATGACCTACGCACGCGATATCTACGACGAAGCGGTGGTGTCGGGCATGCTCCATCATTACGTCGCGATGCTGGAGACGATCGCGCAAGCGTCAGCCGATGCTTCGTCGGCCGATATTGCCCTCGGCGACATCGCACCCGGCGGTTGCCGTGCCGAGCCGCCGCGCGCGGCCTACGCCTTCGAGCCCGTGACGCGCCGGATCGCGGCCCGCGCCGCCGCCAGCCCCGCTGCGCCCGCGTTGCATTGCGAAGGCGAGCGCATGGATTACCGCGCGCTCGATGCAGCCGCGAACCGCGTCGCGCACGCGCTCGTTACCGCAGGCGTGCGCGCGGAGGAGCGCGTGGGCATTTGCCTGCAACGCTCGGTTGCCGTGGTGTCGGCGCTGCTGGGCACGCTCAGGGCCGGGGCTGCATTCGTGCCGCTCGATCCCGAATACCCGCCGGAACGCCTGGCCTTCATGATCGAGGACGCGGGTGTGACACGCGTGCTTACCGACGCGCAGACGCAGGAGACGTTGCGCGCGCTGTTCGCTTCCTGCCAGACCATCGACGTGACCGCGCTTGCCGGCGCCGCACTCGCGCCTGCACACGCATCCGTCCATCCGGAGCAACTGGCCTACGTGATCTACACGTCCGGCTCGACCGGCAGGCCGAAGGGCGTCGCGATCAGCCACCGCGCTCTGGGCCTGCATCTCGACGATTTCATCGGCACCTACGGAATCGGCGCGGGCGACCGTCAACTGCAATCGTCGACGATCAACTTCGATGTGTCGCTGCATGAAATGCTGCCTGCGCTGATGCAGGGCGGCAGCGTCGAAATGCGCGGGCCGAAGCCTTGGGACCTGGCGACGACCAGCCGCCAGCTTGCCCGCGAACGCGTGACGTTCTCGCGTATCCCGACCGCGTACTGGCAGCAATGGTTGCGCGAGCCGCCCGCGCCGGAGTCGCTGGCGGCGCTGCGCCAGATCACCGTGGGCGGCGAAGGGCTGCCGGGGGACGCGTTGCGGCAGTGGCGCGCCGGACCGCTCGCCCATATTCCGCTCGACAATCTGTATGGTCCGACCGAAACCACCGTTGCCTGCATGGCACAGCGCACGGGCGCGCAGCACACGGCGCAGGCAATTGTCGGCATCGGCAAGCCCTATCCGTCGCGCACGGCCTATGTGTGCGACGACGCGGGCAACGAACTGCCGCCTGGCGCGCTCGGCGAACTCTGCATCGGCGGCGACACGCTCGCGCGCGGCTATCTCGACCGGCCCGCGCAAACGGCGGAGAGGTTCATCCCCGACCCGCATCGCCGCGACGGCGGCAGGCTTTACCGCACCGGCGATCTGTGCCGGCAGCGTGCCGACGGAAGTATTGATTTTCTGGGGCGCATCGACCAGCAGGTCAAGCTGCGCGGACTGCGTATCGAACTGGGCGAGGTCGAAGCGGCGCTGCGGCAGGTGCCCGGAGTGCGCGAGGCGGTGGTCGAAGTGCGCGGCGAGGGCGAGGGCCGGCATCTGGTCGGCTATACCGTCGGCAGTGCGGATGCCGCGGCGTTGCGCACGGGCCTCTCCAGGCGTCTGCCCGCGTTCATGGTGCCGGCGGCGTTCGTCGCGCTCGACGCCTTGCCGCTGATGCCCAACGGCAAGCTCGACCGTGCCGCGCTGCCCGCGCCCACACTTGCCGCGCGCGGCGGCGAGGCCAACCCAATGGACCCCGCACAGGCTCATGTGCTCGCCATCTGGCGCGAGGTGCTGGGTCGCGAGGACGTGGGCATTCACGATCATTTCTTCGAACTGGGCGGAGACTCGCTTGATGCGCTCAAGGTGGCCACCCGCATTGCGCGTCACGGCATGCGTGGATTTTCGATCGAGAGCCTGTTCGCCCATCCGACCGTGGCGGCGCTGGCCGCGCGTCTGTCGTTCGACGACGGCACGCCCGCCAACGTGCTGCCGCTCGGCCCGGTAAGCGCGCCCCGGCGCGTGTTCGCGATTCATCCGGGTTACGGTCTGGTTGGCGAGTACCGTCCGCTGGCGCGCGCGCTCGAAGGCGTGGCTGTGCTTTACGGCGTGCAGTCGCCCTGGCATGGCGAACCTGACTGGCGTCCCGCGACCATGCGCGCGTTCGCCGAAGATTACGCTGCGCGAATCCGCCAGGTGCAGCCGCGCGGACCGTACCGGCTCGTCGGCTGGTCGAGCGGCGGATGGATCGCCGGGGAGATCGCGGCCGTGCTCGAGCAGCAGGGCGAGACGGTCGACTTTCTGGGCCTGGTCGACAGTGTCAGTGTCGCGCCAGCGGATAGCGCAGCAGGCACCGACAACGGACTGGACCGAATCGACGCAACCGACGCCGAGATCGACGCGCTGCTCGCCGAGATGGCGGGCGACGAGGCGCGCTGGCAGGCCATCGTCCCGTCGGGCGACGCGGGGCGGCGGCTGGTCGCGGCGGCCGTGGCGCTGGGCAAGCACTTCGACGCCGTCAAGGCGCGCGCGCCCGCAAGCGCGGCCGGTCCGACGCATGCCGCCGCGCAACTCTGGCTCGCCGCAGACCATCGCGAGCCGCAACGCACGACTGACGACTGGCGTCGCCTCGTGCCGACGCTTTCGATTGCCACGATCGACGCCGATCACATTGGCATCGTGCGTCATCCCGAATTTCTGGAAGGTATGCGTATGCGCGTTGCGGCATTGTCCGCCGACGCATGACGCCTGCTTCGAACCACCCTCGACAGGAAACGACCATGGATCTCGATATTTTCGACCGGCTGGAATCTCAGGTGCGCAGTTATATCCGCGACTTTCCGGTGGTGTTCGCGCGCGCGCAGGGTTCGCATATCTACGATGAGAACGGCCGGCGCTATCTGGATTTTTTCAGCGGCGCGGGGACGCTCAATTACGGCCACAACAATCCGGTCTTCAAACGTCCGCTGCTCGACTATCTGGAATCGGACGGCATCGCGCATGCGCTCGACATGGCGACCAGCGCCAAGAAGCGTTTCCTGGAGGTGTTCGAGCGTGCCGTGCTCGCGCCGCGCGGCCTCGCCTACACGCTGCAATTCACCGGTCCGACCGGCGCCAACGCGGTCGAGGCAGCATTCAAGCTGGCCCGGCAGGTCAAGCGCAGGCATAACATCGTCGCGTTCACGCACAGCTTCCATGGCGTATCGGCAGGCGCACTTGCCGCGACGGCCAACCAGAAGTTTCGCGGCGCGGCGGGAACCGCGCTCGGGAACGTCAGTTTCATGCCTTATGACGGCTATCTGGGCGCAGGCGTCGACACGCTCGACTATCTGCAAACCTGTCTCGGCGATCCGAGCAGCGGCCTGGACCGGCCTGCGGCTGTCATCGTCGAGACGGTGCAGGGCGAGGGCGGCATCAACGAAGCGGGCGCGCGCTGGCTGCGCCGGCTCGAAAGCCTGTGCCGCGCGCACGACATGCTGCTGATCGTCGATGACATCCAGACCGGCTGCGGCCGCACCGGCGACTTTTTCAGCTTCGAGGCGAGCGGCATCCGGCCGGACATCGTCACCCTGTCGAAGTCGTTGTCGGGCTTCGGCCTGCCGATGTCGCTCGTGCTGCTGCGCCCGGACATCGACCAATGGCAGCCCGGCGCGCACAGTGGCACGTTCCGCGGCAACAACCTCGCTTTCGTGACCGCGGCTGCCGCGGCGGAGCACTACTGGAGCGACGATCGATTCTCGCGCGAGATCGCCGCGCGCGCCGCGACGTTGCGCGCCGGGCTCGAACGCATCGCCGCCGCGCATGCCGATGCGACGCTCGAGGTGCGCGGACGCGGCATGATTCTCGGCCTGGCGTCGTCCGACTTCGCGCTCGCCGGGCGCATCGCGCAGCGGGCATTCGGGCACGGCGTCATCATCGAGACGTCGGGGGCGCGGGGTGAAGTGCTCAAGTTCCTGCCTGCGCTGACCATGAGCGAAGAGGCGCTGGCAGAGGGCCTCGCCATCGTCGAGCGGGCGCTTGCCGAAGTGCTGGACCCGGCTGTCGCGAACTGAATCCGAGGATATCGAATTGAAAGAGGCAAGCACACCGTGGCTGACACTCGCCGTCTCGTTGACCCTGTGCGCGGGGCTTGCGGCCTGCGCCGCTCATCGCGAGGAAGCCGCTGCGGCGCAGGACCCGGCGCGAGATCAGCCACAGTCCGCGCCGGCGTACCGGGCTGAAATCACGCGTGCGCCGGATGGGGTGCCGCACATCGTCGCCAACGATTGGGGCAGTCTTGGCTGGGGCGCGGCGTATGCGCAGGCGGCCGACAATCTGTGCACGCTCGCAGCGGCGTTTGTCACATATCGCGGGGAGCGCTCGCGCTGGTTCGGGGCCGACGCCAGGCAGCCGACGGCGTCGACGCTCGGCGACATCGGCAATCTCGACTCCGACTTCTACTTTCGGCTGGTCGATGACGCCGCCAAAGTGCAGGCCTACCGCGCGGCGCAGCCGCCCGCGATCCGCGAGATGGTCGACGGCTTCGCCGCTGGCTACAACCGCTACGTGCGCGACTGGCGCAGCGGCACGGCTGCACATGCAAACGCGGCATGCCGTGGCGCCGGCTGGGTCGGCGAGATCGACGCGGACGATGTGTACCGCCGCCTGTTCGCCGCCAACCTCGCGGGCGGCGAGGCGCGTTTCGCCGCCCGCATCGCCAATGCCCGGCCGCCCTCGGCAGGCAAGCCGGATAGCGCGCCCGCGTCTCCTGCCAAGGGCGTGCAGCACTCGGATGGAACGGCCGCCGCGACGCTCGCCGGCGTCACGCGCGCGGTCGCGGGCGAATCGCTCGCGGTCGGCGGCGGACATGGCATCGGCAGCAATGCGCTGGCCTTCGGCGCGGAGGGCAGCAGCGATGGCCATGCGGTTCTCCTCGGCAATCCGCACTGGTTCCTCGAAGGGCCGGACAAGTTCTATCAGATGCGTCTGTCGCTACCGGGCAAGCTCGATGTCAGCGGCGTGGCGATGCTCGGCGTGCCGGTCGTGATGATCGGCTTCAACCGCGACGTCGCCTGGACGCATACGGTGTCGGCGGCGCGCCGCTTCGGCGTGTTTCAGCTGACGCTCGCGGACGACTCGCCGACGACGTATCTGCGCGACGGCCAGCGCGTCGCGATGACGCCCGTGCCGATCGCCGTCCAGGCGCGCGCGCCCGACGGCACGCTGACGACGGTGCGGCGCACGCTCTACCGGACCGCGTTCGGTCCGATAGCTGATTTGTCCGGCTACTCGCCCGCGATGCGCTGGCAGGGCAGGCAGGCGTTCGCGATCCGCGACATCAACGCGGCCAACTATCGCGTGTTCGAGAATTTTCTGGCCTGGGGGCGGGCGCGTTCGCTGGATGAGTTCCGTGCCATCCAGACCCGCGAGGCGGCGGTGCCGTGGGTGAACACGGTCGCCATCGGGCGCGACGATCCGCGCGTGTGGTACGCCGATATCGGCGCGGTGCCGAACGTGCCCGATGCACTCGCTGCGGCATGCACGACACCCATCGGCCATGCGTTTGCCGCGGGCGCGCCGGGCGTGCCGTTTCTCGACGGCTCGCGCACGGCCTGCGACTGGCGTACCGACCAGGGCTCGCCGCAGGCCGGCGCGATGCCAGCGGACCGGCAGCCACAACTGCTGCGGCGTGACTTCGTGGCGAACATGAACAATACGCACTGGCTGGCCAATCCGGCCCAGCCACTGACAGGCTACGACGCGGTGACTGGCGCAGAACGCAGCGACCCGGGCCTGCGCGCGCGCCTCGGTCTGCGCATGGCGCAGCAGCGCATCGCCGGCACGGACGGATTGCCCGGACGAGGCGCGAATCCCGCCACCTTGCGGTCGATGGCGCTCGACAGCCGCTCGATGTCCGCGACGCTCTACAAGCGCGACGCGCTCGACGCCGCCTGCAATGCGGTCAGCGCCGATGCAGCGGGACGCCGCGAAGTGCGCGTCGACCGCGATCCGGCGGGCGGCGAGGACATCGCGGCCCGCGATATCGACATTGCGCCCGCCTGCCGCGTGCTGCGGGACTGGAACGACACCGCACGCGCCGATGCGCGCGGCGCGACACTCTGGGATGCCTGGTGGACGCGCATCGATACGCTGCCCGATGCGGCCCGCGCCGCGGTGCCGTTCGATGCAGCGCGTCCGCTCGACACGCCCGCTGGCCTCAAGGTCGACGGCGCGACGCTCGCGCGCATGCTGGCGGTTGCGGTCCTGCGGATCGAGCAGGGCGGCTTCGCAATCGACGCCGAGCGGGCAGACACGCTGTTCGTCCGGCGCAACGGCGTACGGATCGGCCTGTTCGGCGGCTGCGACGGCGACGGCTACTTCACGGCGGCCTGTTCGGAGCGGCGCATCGAGACGGGCGGCAAGGTGCTGGATGCGCACGCGAACGCCAATACGTATTTGCAGGTCGTGTCGTTCGGGGCAGACGGCGCAGTCAATGCCAGAACGCTGATGGCCGCCGCGCAATCGGACGATCCGGCGTCACCGCGTTACGGCGACGGGCTCTTGCGCTACGCCGATCAGGAATGGAGCACGCAGTCGTTCGCTGCATCGGATGCGGGCGCGCCGCTGATCGTCGATGCGCGTTCGGCGCCCTCCGCCGTGGCGCCGGCGTCGCTCGCCGAACGCTGGGCGGCGCTGCGCGGGCGGCTGCCGTCGCGCGAGGCGGCGCAGTGGCTGGACACGCCCGAGGCCGCGCTGGTCGCGACTGAAGTGGGGCGGGACGTCGTGCGGCTGCGGGCGTCGCCGCGCGACATCGACGCGCTGCTCGCCCATGTGCAAACGCTCGGCAAACTGGAAGTGATGGTGCGTACCGACAGCGGCATCAGCGAGCGTACGGTCGATGCCACGACACCGTATTTCGACCGGCGCGGCCGGCCGCTGCATGTTGCCGCGCGCGATCCGCAGCAACTCGACTTGCGCCCCGATCCCGGCGTCTGGAAGGAGGCGTTCGCGGTGACGCGTTACTATGGCCCAACCCGCGAACCGTACCGCCAATTGCAGTTCTTCGATGGTGCGGGGCACAACGTCGCCAAGATCCATGTCGTCGATGACGCGCGCGCCGGTGCGTATGCCGCATTCGTGTCGACTTATCGCGCCGACGATCAATCGGCCGAATTTCATCCGGACGCGACGCCGGAGCATAGGGAACACGCGGCGCTTCCCGCCTTGCAGAGCGTGGCGTTGCGTAGTGCGGTGCTCGGCTGCACGGCGCAGGCACGCGGTCCGGATGCCCGGCTGGCGGCGCTGGCATTGTTGACTGCAGCGCTGGACGCGCATCTGCCGCTCGCCAGCCGTGTCGCCAACGACGGCGCCGTGCAGTCGCATGCGGCGCGGCTCACGCGTGTCCACGATATCGGCGACGGCTGGCTGAGCGTGCAATCGCGCGACTTCGCACTGCATCTGCGGGTCTCGGATATCGTGCTGGCTCAGGCCGGCGCGGACGATGCCATCACCTTCAGCGACCGTGCGGGCGTGGCGCTCGCGCGCTTTGCACCGGCCCCGCAGGCCACGGTGCGGGAGCGCGGCGTCTGGCGCGCACGGCTCGCATCGACACTCACCGACACCAACGGAATGCCTGCTTCATGCCGTACCGAATGACTCTTTCCCGGACCAGACGCCGCCTGCTGTGCGCGGCGGCGCTCGGCTCGGCCTTGCCGGTTCCTTCGCCCGCCATCGCGCGGGTATTCAACGGCGTCGGGCCGCTGCGGATCCTGGCGCCAGACCGCGCGGCCACGTCGACGTTGCTGGCGCTCGGCGTGCAGCCGGTGGCGGGCGTCGACAAGTCGTTCTACGACGCGATGGGCGGCCAGCCGCCCATGCCGCCGGGCATCGCCGACTGCGGCGATCCCAACGAACCGAATCTCGAACTGATGCTCGCGCTCCGGATCAATCAATGTGTGACGGTGACGACGCTGCCGTCAGCGCGTGAGCGTATCGCCTCGATCGCGCCGGTGCTGCATCTCGAGATCTACAACGGCGAGACCGGTGCGTTCGAGCGCGCTGCAGCGGGCTTCCGACGCGCAGCCGCATTAACCGGACGCGAGCCGCAGGCCACGGCCTACATGGCGGACGTCGATGCGTTGACAGAGCGCACCGCCGCGGCGCTGGGCGCGGCAGGCGCACCGCTGCGGCCGGCGTTTCTGGTGACGCTGAATGGCGGTGGACGCTCGATGGTCGTGTACGGACGCAACAGCATGATGTTCGACGTGATGCGTCGCCTCGGCCTGCCGAACGCGTGGACGCGTCCGACCAACACCTATGGTTTCGCGGTGACGGGCGTCGAAGCGCTCGCTGAAGCGCCGGACGCCGATGTCATCGTCGTCGACTTCGGCGCGGGCACCACGGCCGCGCTCGCCGAGCTTGCGGCGAGCCCGTTCTGGAATCGCCTGCCGATGGTGCGCAGGGGGCGGGTATTCCGCATTCCGCTGGTCGATCTCTATAGTTCGTATCCGGCGGCCCATACTTTTCTGCAGGGATTGCAGGGCCTCGCACGACGACCGGAGTATCGGCATGTCTAGCACGGCGGCCACCACGATGCCGCGCAGGCACGCCCGCTCGCCATGGCCGCTCGTGCTGGCGCTGCTCGCGCTGGCGCTCGCGCTGACATGGGCGAATCTGCACGCCGCGCTGCCCGCTGCAGGATGGGCCGGTCTCCTGCCTTCCGCCGATGCCGACGACATGCATCGCGTCGTGATCCTGTATTCGTTTCTGCCGCGTCTGGCGGTGTCGCTGCTGGCGGGCGCGGCGCTGGCGCTGGCGGGCGCGCTGTTCCAGCATGTGCTGCGCAATCCGCTCGCCGAGCCGACGACACTCGGCGTCGCCGCAGGCGCAAGCGTCGCGGTGACGGCCGCGGCGATATGGTTTCCGTCGCTGTTGCTCGACGGCCGCGACGCCGTGGCCATGGGCGGCGCAGCGGCGGCCTTTGCCGTGGTATTCGCGATCGCCTGGAGGCATACGCTTTCGCCGCTCGTGCTGATTCTGGCGGGGTTGGTCATCACGCTGTGCGCCGGCGCGGTGGGGTCGGTCCTGTCGCTGGTTTTCTCGGACGGGTTGATCAGCGTGTTCGTCTGGCAATCGGGCGCGCTCAATCAAAATAGCTGGTCGATCGTGCTGCATCTGCTGCCGCGCGTCGCACTGTCCTGCGTGGCGATCATGCTGCTCGCGCGGCCCTTGTCGGTCCTCGCGGTAGGCGATTCGGCCGCACGCGGGCTGGGCGTCTCGCTGCGAGGCCTGCGGCTGGGCGCGCTCGCATTGGGTACGGCGCTGTCGGCGTGGGTGGTCAGCGCGCTCGGTGTGATCGGCTTCATCGGGCTGGCCGGACCCGCGCTGGCGCGGCTATCCGGGGCGCGCACGCTGGGCGCGCGGCTCAGCTGGGGCGCGCTGGTCGGCGGGCTGCTGCTGTGGGTGGCGGATCAGGCCGTGCAGATCGTCGCGCATCGCTTCACCGAGATTCCGACCGGAGTGGCCACCGCGCTGCTGGGGGCGCCGCTGCTGTTATGGCTGTTGCCCCAACTGCACGACACGCCGCACGACATTCGCAACGATGCGCCCCCGCAGGGCACGCGCGCCACGCTGCCGGCCGGACGCATCGCCGCGATGTTGCTCGGCCTGGCCGTGGTGATTGCCGGTGCGCTGCTGATATCGCGCGGACTCGACGGCTGGCATGTCGATGCCTTCGACACGCTCGGACCGCTCGCCGCCTTGCGCGCACCGCGCGTGCTCGGCGCGCTCGCCGCCGGGGCGATGCTCGCCGTGGCGGGCATCGTGATTCAGCGCCTGACGTCGAATCCGATGGCCAGTCCGGAGATTCTCGGCATTTCGTCGGGCGCGTCGCTCGGCTTGATCGTGCTGTTGTTCGCGGTTGCCGCGCCGAGCGCCGCGATGCAGTTCGCTGCCGCCTCGGCGGGCGCGCTGCTGGCACTTGCCGCGTTGTTCATGCAGTCGCGTCGCAGCGGATTTTCGCCGGAGCGGCTGGTGCTGACGGGCATCGCGATTGGCACGGTGTTCAGCGGGCTGACGTCGCTGCTGATGGCGAGCGGCGACCCTCGCATGTCGATCCTGATGGTGTGGATGGCCGGTTCCACCTACCGCGTGCAAATGCACGACGCCCTCGCGGCGCTCGGCGCTGGCGCGATCGTGTTGCCCGCGGTGCTGCTCGCGGCTCGCGCGCTGGATATTTTGCCGCTGGGCGAGCCGCTGTCGCGCAGCCTGGGCATCGACGTGGGGCGCACACGCCTGGCCCTGCTGCTGCTCGCGGCGATGCTGACGGCCGCGGCCACGCTCATCATCGGGCCGATCTCGTTCATCGGCCTGATGGCGCCGCACATCGCGCGGCTGCTCGGCCTGCGCCGGCCTGTCGCCCAGGTGAGCGGCGCGGCGCTGCTGGGCGGCGCGATGCTGGTCGTCGCCGACTGGCTGGGCCGCAACCTGCTGTTTCCGTATCAGATCCCCGCCGGGCTGCTCGCGACTTTCGTCGGCGGTCCGTACTTTCTGCTGCTGCTCTGGCGAGAGCGCGCCTGATGCGCCTTTCACATGATCCGGATCATTCATGACTTTACTTTCCGTCCTCGACGACCCGTCTCGCCACGACGCCGCGCCGCCCGGTGCGCCGCCGCCGTCGCCGATGTTCGAGCTGCGCGATGTCAGCTTCGCCGTGCCGGGGCGCGTGCTGCTGCATCCGTTGTCGCTCGCATTGGAGGCGCATCGCGTGATCGGACTGATCGGCCACAACGGTTCGGGCAAGTCGACCCTCGTCAAACTGCTCGCGCGGCAGCATGAACCGGCGCAGGGCGAGATCCGCTTCGAGCACGAGCGCCTCGACCGGTGGCCGGGACGCGCGCTCGCGCGCAGACTTGCCTATCTGCCGCAGTACACGCCTTCGGCCGCGGGCATTCTGGTCCACGAGCTGGTGCGCTTCGGCCGCCATCCCTGGCATGGCGCGCTAGGCCGTTTCTCGCGGGAAGACCGCGAGAAGGTGGAGGAGGCCATGGCGCTCACCGGCGTCGATCGTTTCGCGGGCCGTCTCGTCGATACGCTGTCAGGCGGCGAGCGCCAGCGTGTCTGGCTGGCAATGCTGGTCGCGCAGAACGCGGACTGTCTGCTGCTCGACGAGCCGATCTCGGCGCTGGATGTCGCGCATCAGGTCGAGGTCATGTCGCTAGTGCGCGAGTTGTCGCGAGCGCGGGGGCTGGGCGTGGTGGTCGTGCTGCACGACATCAACATAGCGGTGCGCTTTTGCGACGAAATCATCGCGCTGCGCGGCGGCAAGCTGTGCGCGCGCGGCACGCCGGCCGAGATCATGACGGCGGCGCGTCTCGAAGAAATTTACGGCATCGCGATGGAAGTCATGCCACATCCGCATACCGGCGAGCCGGTGTGCATGGTCCGATAAAGGGTTCTACATGAGCGACACTTTGCAACACGAAGACAAGCCCGAGGTTCACTTCGGACGGGAGCTGTTCCGGCTGTTCCGTCCGTTCTGGCACCTGAGCCTGTTCGCCACGACGATGGGCGGCCTCGCGGGTCTGGCGACGGCCTGGCTGCTGGCCGCCATCAACGACGGCCTGCACGCGCCGGGCGGTATCTCCGGGCGCACCGTCGCGACCTTTATCGGCTTGTGTGCGATTGCGCTGGCGGGAAACGCGATTTCCGGCGTGGGCAACAGCATGATCGGACAGAAGATCATCGCGTCCTTGCGCAAGGATATTTCCGCGCGCATCGTGTGCGCGCCAATTGCGGCAGTGGAACGCTATCGGGTGCACCGGCTGCTGGCCACGCTCAACAGCGATGTCGATACCGTGAGCGCGTTCACCTTCAACTTTCCGAGCTTCGCAGTGGCGCTGGCAATCGCGATGGGCTGCATCGTGTACATGCTGGTGCTGTCGCCGTTGTTGTTCCTGCTGGCGCTGGCAGCGATCCTCGGGGGACTGGGCATCAACCATTACGCGTCGTTGCGCTGGGATCATCATTATCAGGGCGTGCGCGGCGCGCAGGATGCGCTGCAGAAGCAGTACCGGGCGATCACCGAAGGCGCGAAGGAATTGCGGCTGAGCCGCGAACGGCGCGCGCGCGTGTATGGCGAGCAGTTGTCGGGGGCGGCGGACACCATCGCGGATCTGAAGATTCGCGCGATGCGGCTTTTTTATGCGACGGGCGCGGTCGGCACGACGCTGTTCTTCATGGTGATCGGGATCATTCTTGTCTTGCAAGACCGGCTCGGCGTGGATTCCAAAGTGGTGAGCGGCTTCGTGATCGTGTTGCTCTACATTCGCGGGCCCATCGAACAGATTGCAGGCGGCGTGCCCGCGCTGATTCAGGCGCGCGTGTCGTTCCGGCGCATCGCCGAGTTGTCTTCCCAGTTCGAGAATCGCGAACCGCGCCTGCTGGATCGCGACATCGCGTCGCCTGCTTCATCCGTCGCGCCGCTGCAGAGCATTGCGCTGCGTGGGGCGGTTCATGCGTTTCCGGCTGTCGGCGATGCCGCGCCGTTTCAACTGGGGCCGGTCGACCTGGAGATTCGTCGCGGAGAAACGCTGTTCATCGTCGGTGAGAACGGCTGCGGCAAGACCACGCTGGTGAAGCTGCTGTTGTCGCTCTATACGCCGGGCCGAGGTCAGTTGCTTGCCGATGGCCGGCCGATTCCCGACGACCGGCTCGACGATTATCGCCAGCAATTTTCCGCGGTCTTTTCCGACTACCACCTTTTCGACGATCTCGTTGCGAGCGATCCGGACACGGTCAGGCGCGCGCAGGGCTATCTCGAGAAGCTGGAACTGGCTCACAAGGTACGCATCGAGGGCGGCGCGTTCTCGACCATCGACCTGTCGGCCGGGCAGCGCAAGCGGCTCGCGCTGGTGCACGCTTATCTCGAGAACCGGCCGTGGATGGTGCTGGACGAATGGGCCGCCGATCAGGACCCGACGTTTCGCCGCTTCTTCTACACGGAAATGCTGCCGGATTTGAAGCGGCAGGGTAAGACGCTGATCGTCATCTCGCACGACGATCGATACTTCGAGCAGGCCGATCGGGTTATCCGGCTGGAACAGGGGCGCATCGTGCGCGTGGAAGCGGGCAGCATGTTTTCGTACACGACTTGATTGGGGTGGGGTAATACGGTGTCGTATGGGTTGGTGGGGTGCAACCATTCGACGACTCGGGCGATGGTGAAGCGTCGAGTTGCTCGAATGGCGCGGCGACAGTGACGGTGGTGGGATGGCGGCGAGTTCAGCCGCGACGAGACCGGCCGATACGCCGTCGCCGGAAGTCAGCACCACAGGCTTTTGCAGCGTGAATTCGCTCAACCGTTCGCGCAGTGCGCTCGCCGCGACGAACACCGCGCCTTTGACGTGCCCACGCCGGAATGCCAGGCTGGCGTCGATGTCGATGAGCTGCACCCGCGCTTCGTCGAGGTCACGGGCAAGCTGATCCGCCTCGACCCAGCGCGTGCGCTTGCCGTGCGGCCGGACCCGGCGCGGTTCGGGGCCGGTGTCGAAGGCTGCGGCGGTAAGTGCGGCGCTCGATGTATCGTCGAGCACGCGAACATCGAGATAACCAAGCTGCTTCAGCCACGACGCGGTCATGCGGGCGCGTACGCCGTCGTCGTCGCGCAGCACGACGCGTGCATGCAGCGTGCAGACGTATTCGTCCGTGGCCTGCACGAGCTGACCTCCGGGCGCCGAGCGCCAGCCTGCCGGGTGGCCGGCTTCGTATTCCAGCGGGTCGCGCACATCGAAGCAATACAGCGTGCGCTGCGCGCTTTCCTTGTCGAGCGCGGCGAGTTCCTGCAGATCGATGAACGGAACCTTGGCGCGCTGCGCCGCCGCGCCGGCCAGTTCACGTGCGGCGGCGAGCGTGTGCGCGTCCGGACGCGGCGCGATTCGATGGCCCATGATGCGCGGGGTCAGGCCGTTGCAATCCGGCAGGGAGGAAGCGGCATGTTTTCGCCGTTGATGAACGCTGCCGCGCAGCGGACGGCGAACCGGCAGGCGCCTTGACTATTGGCGAAGACGCCGAGATCGCCCAAGGAAGTGGCTTCACCGTCTTCCTCGAGAATCGAGGCGCGCGCAATGAACAGGTTGCCCAGGCGAACCGCGGAGGCCTGAATCGCAGCGCCGTTATGGTAGGAAATCATCGATGAGCACCTGCGCTGACGTGAGATCAATAAGCTGGGGCAGGATGCACCCCAGTCTTCCGGACGGGTGAACGGGCTGATGCGCTCGTCGTTCACCACAAGTCTCGATCCTAGTCCGCTTCGTCGCCGGGTTGAACGTAGTTATGATGCATTGCTTATCTCTTGTTTCGCCGGATGCCCGGATGCGACCGCGACCGCGTGCTCACAGGAACGGCTTGTCTCCATTGATGGTCACGCGATATCCCGAACGCACCTCCGGGTAGTAGTCCCATACTGCAAGATGCTGCACCGCGCGGTTGTCCCAGAAGGCTATCGAGTCCGGCTCCCAGCGAAAGCGCACCTGAAACTCGGGTGAGGCGAAGCGCTCGAACAGCAGCCGCAGGATGCCGTCGCTCTCGGCGGCAGGCACATTGTCGATATGCGTGGTGAAGTTCGAATTCACGAACACGCCCTTGCGGCCCGTCTCGGGGTGCGTGCGCACCACGGGATGTGACGCTTTGGGAAAGCGCTTGCCGGTATCGTCGATACCGCGCAGCCGATTGCGCTGCCGATAGGTTGGCTCGCCATCGTGCGTCGCCGTCAGGCCTTCGAGATACCTGCGCAAGCCGGGCGACAGTGACTCATACACCGCGTATGAGCTTGAAAAGAGGGTGTCGCCGCCATGCGAAGGCAGGGTGTGCAAATGCAGGATGCTGCCCATCGGCGGAGCTTCGTCGCAGGAGACGTCGCTGTGCCAGCGGTCGCCGGCCACCCGCTTCGTGCCGGCATCGCTATGGATGGTGAGGATCTCCGGATATCCGTCCGGTCCGGGACTGTTCGGGTGGATATGCAGCGAGCCGAAGTGCCGGCCGAACGCAAGGTGCTGATCGAGCGTGATGGGCTGATCGCGAAGGAAGATCACCTGGTGCGCCAGCAGCGCTCGGCGCACGTCCGCCACTTGCTGCGGTACGAGCGGCTGCGTCAGATCGATGCGGCCGATCAACGCGCCGATATGCCGCGTAAGCGGTTGCACGGAAATGGTTTCGTACGTTGTATCAAGCATGACGGTGCTCCTCGTTTGATGTGCGTGGTCGGGATCGTGCGAACCGGGCTTGAAAGGAAAACCCGCGCTGTACGGTTGCTCCAGCCTGATGACCGCCGTGAGGCCGTCCGGCGTCTCGATCCGATGCAGAGCCGACAAGGCGGCAAACACCCGATGATGACGTGCGCACCCAAAAAATCTAAACGAGCAAAAGGAATGTCGATATCAATCGACAGCAGATGTGGTTTGCATCGGTTCTGATGAAGAAGCCTGCGGAGAGGGCATCACGGAACGACGGGTTCATATGAAAACGCCCGGTGCGCGATGACGATATCGCGCACCGGTTGCGTGTCTTCTCAACGTGCGGCGATGGATGCCGCCGGACTGCATGAGGGCGAGCTCGCCCGAGATAGCGTCTATTGCTCGTCCTGAGGGACACTCCACTCAAGCGGTCGGCTCGACCTGCATCGGCAAGCTGTCGTCCGATCCCCACTCGCCGAGCGACGCGTCGTAGAGCAAGACGTCCTTGTAACCGAGCTTGGTCAGCGCGAACACGTCGAGGCTTGCCGACACTCCACCGCCGCAATAGGCAATGACCCGTTGCGAAGGCTCGATCCCCGCTGATCCGAACACGGCCTGCAACGCCGCATCATCGAGCAGGCAACCGCTGTCGGCGTCGAGCAGCGAACCGGCCGGGACGTTGATGCTGCTCTCGATGTGCCCGCGCCGCCCCTTGCGCGGCGCTTCTTCTCCGCTGTATTGCGTGGGTCTCAGCGCGTTGACGATGCGCGTGTGCGGCGCGCCGATCGCGCTCAGCACGTCATCACGCCCGGCGACGAGCCGACGCGCCGGCGAGGCCACGAAGCGCCCTGGTGCGGCCGGCGCGGAAGGTCCCGCTTCGAGTGCACGTCCCTCGGCCCGCCACCTGGCGAGGCCGCCATCGAGGATGTGAGCATTGTCGAAGCCATAGACGCGCAGCATCCACCAGACGCGTGTGGCCCACCAGATGTTGCTCGTGCTGTAGATGACGACGAGGCTGTCGTTCGACACGCCGAGTGTCGACATGGCCTGGGCAAATGCGTCGCGCGGCGGCAGCATCAGATGCACTTGATGCGAGCGGTCGGAGAGATCAGCCTCGATGTCGATGAAATGCGCCCCAGGAATATGCGCGGCCTCGAAAGCTTCTCGCTCGGGATGCACGCGCTGCTGGATGACAGGGTCGACCTGCATGGTTGCGCTGCAGTCGAACAGACGGAGGTCGGGGCAGCCGAGGTGAGCGGCGAGCCACGCGGTATCGACGAGAAAGCCGGGTGCGCGATGACCTTGCGCGGTGTTTGAGTGGTGCTGCGAGTCGGACATGGACTACTCCGGAGAAGCGCCGGCGAGCTCAGGCACTTGGCGCGAGACGCCGTTGCAGCCAGGCGATGAATTGATCCGCCAGGTAGCCGACGATCATCGTCAGAATGACGTAGGCATAGACCTGCGCGGACTGGAAATAGCGCTGCGCCTGCACGATGGCTTCGCCGAGCCCGCCGCCCGACACCATCTCGGCCGTGAACACGGTAATCAGCCCGACGGGAAATGCCACTCGCAAGCCGGTGATGAGCGACGGCACGCTGGCGGGCAGGATCACGCGGCGGAACAGTTCGTGGCGACGCGTGCCGAGCGCGAGCGCGGCCCAGCGCAGTTTCTGCGGCACCAGTGCGGCCCCGGACTGCGCGGCGAGCAAGAACGGAAAGACACAGGTGGCGAAGACGAGCACCACTTTTGACAAGTCCGCCACGCCGAACCAGACCGTGATGACCGGCACCAGCGCGATCTTCGGCAGCGGATAGCCGAAGGCAACATAGGGCTCGCACCACCAGCGTAGCCAGCGCACTTCGGCAATGGCGAAGCCGACCGGAATGCCGACGGCCGCGGCAAGCGCCACACCCAAGACCGCGCGCAGCACGCTGGTGCCGAGCGTGTCGGCGATGAGGGACGTCGTCACGATGCCGGTCAGCGCATCCCATACGGCGGGCAGCGGCGGCAGGAAAATCGCGCGCACCCAGCCGAGCGAGACGGCGAGTTGCCAGAGCGCCAGCACGCCGGCAATCGGCAGGGCGGTGAGGCAGGCGCGACGGATGAACTCGCCGATACGAGGCAAGGTCGGCGCGGAGGAGGACGTCAGGCGGAGCGAAGGCATGCAAACTCGATCGGTTTCAGGACGTGGCACGCCGGGCGCGGCGCGGGCGGGCCGTTGCACTGCTTTCATGCCAGCGCAGCAGCCGCGCGGAGATGCCGCGCAACGCGATGTCCGCCAGCCACGCGGCCAGCGTTGCCGCGACGAGGCCGGCGAGCAGATAGTCATAGCTGCCCTGCTCGCCGTACTGAAGCATCAGTTTGCCGATGCCCTGATTGGAGACGATCATCTCGCAAGACACGGCGACGAGCACCGAAAGCCCGAGCGCCACGCGCACACCCGCGAGCACCTGCGGCAGCGCGGCGGGCAACAGCACGCGCCAGACAATCTGCAGCGGCGGCGTGCCGAGCGTCCGCGCGCTCCAGATCAGCACCTGCGGCACGTCGCGGGTGCCGCGCAGCGTGTAGGCGATGAGCGGCAGCATCGCGGTGACGGCCACCACCACGACATTGGTCGCGCCGCCCACGCCGAACCAGAGCACCAGCAGCGGAATCAGCGTGGTCTTCGGCAGCGCGTAGGTGCAGCGCACGAGCGGCGACACGAGTACGTCGAAGCGCGGCCACAGCGCCATCGCCATGCCGAGGAGACAGCCGAGCACGCTTCCGGCCGCGAGACCGAGTGCGGCCGAACATACGGTCGACCAGAGATTGCCGAAGAGTTCGCCGCTGCGGATCAGATGCAGACCCGCGCGCCACACCTCGGCGGGAGCGGGCACGAAGCCTTGCGGAAACAATTCGAGGCGCGCGGCGGTTTCCCACGCGAGCAGGAACGCGAGCACGGACAGCACGCCGGTCAGCGGTTTCGCCACTTCTTCGCGGCGGGCGAGCGCGGTGAACATCAGCGGTGCGCCTCGTCGTCGTGACCGCGCACCTGGTCGCGCACTGCGAGCCACACTTCGTTGCGCAGTTCACGGAAACGTTCGGACAGCATGATCGATTCGCGGCCCTCGCCATGATCGAGATCCACGTCGATGCGTTTCACGATGCGTCCCGGCCGGCGCGACATCACGTACACGGTGTCGCACAGATACACCGCTTCGTCGATGTCGTGCGTGACCAGCAGCAGCGTGTTTTCCGACGCGTTCCATAAATCGAGCAGGGCATCCTGCATGTATTCGCGCGTTTGCGCGTCGAGCGCGCCGAACGGCTCGTCCAGTAGAAGGATCGGCGGCTCGGTGGCGAAGGTGCGTGCGAGCGCGACGCGCTGGCGCATGCCGCCCGAGAGATCGCGCGGGTAATGATGCTCGAAGCCCTGCAGATGCATGCGGGCGATGTAACGCTCGACGATCCGTGCGGTCTCACGCTTGCTCACGCCCTTGCGCCGCAATCCATACGCGATGTTGTCGGCCACCGTCAGCCAGGGAAACAGCGCGTATTCCTGGAACACGACACCGCGCTCGACCCCCGGCCCGTCGATCCGTGCGCCGAATGCGCTGGCCGTGCCCGCGCTCGGCTCGACGAAGCCGCCCACCACATAGAGCAGCGTGCTCTTGCCGCAGCCCGACGCGCCGACCAGCGCCACGCGCGAACCTGGCGCGACGTGCAGGTCGACGCCGTCGAGCGCCGTGGTACGCGCGCCGTCCTTGTCGAACCATTTGGACACGCCTTCGATGGCGATGGCGTCCGCGCGCTGCAAGACGGCGTTCATGCGCGACGCGGCAGGTACGAGGCGTCAACGAACGACGCGACCGAGACGGGCTTCGGCAGCAAGCCCAGCTTGCTCATTGCATCGACCGACGGCTGGATGCTCGCCGCCGAGATGGTGGCGTTCGGGTCGCGGTAGAAGTCCTTGTTCGTCAGGAAGTATTCGTCCAGCGACTTCGCCGGCGTCTTCGCGAGATCCGCGGTGAGTTCGACGACTTTCTGCCGGTTCGCGGGCGCGTAGATCCACTGCTGCGCCTCGACATAATCCGCGAGCCACGCGCGCACGGCTTGCGGTTGCGTCTGCAGGAAGCGGTTGCGTGCGCTCTGGAACAACACCGGATAGGGCGGTACCACGCCCACTGCGTCGAACAGCGTGCGAATGCCGCCGCGCTTCGCCTCGTCCACCTGGAACGGCATCGCCAGCACGCCGCAGTCGACGCGCTTCTGCCGCAGCGCCGGCCCGATGTTGCCGAACGGCATCTCGACGACACGCACGTCCTTCTTCGGGTCGAGGCCGTGCTGCTGAAGCGCGATGCGCAGAATGATGTCGACGCTGCCGTTGAACGCGTTGACGGCGACCGACTTGCCCTTCAGGTCCTCGATGCGCTTGATCGGACTGTCCGCCAGCACGACGAAGGGGTTCGACGCGTAGCCTTTCACCGCGTCACGGTGGATCTCCGCGACGGCTTTCACGCCGCCCGGCACTGCATCCGTGCCGATCAGCGTGGCGAAACTCGTGAAGGCGAGCGTGCCGAGATCGGCCTGCTCGGCGGCAAGCAGCGTCGCCACGCCGGGCGTGCCGCGCGCGGTCGTGGTTTCGATCACGTACTCCTTGCCATGACGCTTCAGCACGTTGGCCTTGAACCAGTCGCTGAAGATCACCGTCTCCAGTTCGCCGGGGCCCACGACGCCCGCGCTCGCATAGCGGATGGTCGGCGGCGCGGCGCGCGAGATCATCGGAAACGACAGCGCGGCGGCCGCCGCAGTGCCTTGTGCGAGAAAGCGGCGTCGGCTGGAGTTGGGCGGAGTGGTCTTCATGACTTGTGGTAGTCCGGTGGTTTTTATAGGGAGCGGGTGCGTTGTCCCGGCTGCTCAGTGCGCCGGGCGGTCGAGGCCGAGATGCTCGCGCAGCGTCGTGCCGGCGTAGTCTTCGCGGAAGACGCGGCGCGTCTGCAATTCGGGGACGACCAGGCGCACGAAGTCCTCGACGCCGCCGGGGAGGTAGGGCATCTGCACCATGAAGCCGTCGCAGGCGCGCGCGTCGAACCATTCCTGCATGCGCGCGGCCACGGTGCTGCCGGAGCCGTTGAAATCGCGCAGCGGGCCGATGCCGTAGCGCTTGCCGATATCGCGCAGCGACAGGTTCTGCTTGCGCGTGAGTTCAGCCACTTCGCGGTAGTGTCCCTGCACGCCGGCGACGTCGAGATCGGGCAGCACTTCGTCTTGCGGAAACGGCGAGAGGTCGACATCGAGCTGATAAGAAAGCGTCGACAGGCCGGCTTCCGGCTCGCACAGCGAGTCGAGCAGCGCCTGCGTGTCCCGTGCAATCGCATCGGTCTCACCGACCACCGGCACCATGCCGAGCAGCACGTTGACCTGATCGGGGTCGCGGCCGAACTTGCGCGCGCGTTCCTTGATGTCGGCGTAGAACGCCTGCGCGGACTCGATCGACGAATGCGTGACGAAGATCACCTCGGCCCATTTCGCCGCGAAGTCTCGTCCGCGATCCGAAGCGCCTGCCTGGATGAAGACCGGGCGGCCTTGCGGCGGGCGGCTCACATTGAGCGGCCCGGCTACGTCGAACCACTTGCCATGGTGATCGATGGGCGCGACACGGGACGGGTCCGCGAACTGGGGCGCGGCGCGGTCCCACTTGAGCGCGTCGTCGTGCCAGCTGTTCCACAGCTTGCACGTCACGTCGACGAACTCCTCGGCGCGGGCATAACGCTCATCGCGCGAGAGCTGTTCCTTGAGGCCGTAATTGCGCGCTTCCGCGTCCTGGAACGAGGTGACGATGTTCCAGGCGGCGCGTCCGGCGCTCAGGTGGTCCATGGTCGCGAGCGAGCGCGCCACCTGGAAGGGCGAGAAGTACGAGGTCGAAATCGTCGCCGCGAGACCGAGCCGCGAGGTGCTACCGGCAATGGCAGTCAGCACGAGCAGCGGGTCGAGACGCAATGCGCCGAGCGCGCCGTGCTTGAGCTGGCTGTCGAGGCTGTCGCCGAGACGGCGGGGAAGCGCCTGGATGTCCGGCATGAACATCATGTCGAACTTGCCGGCTTCGAGCTGGCGGCCGAGATCCTGATAGAAGCGCACATTCAGAATGTCATGTTGCGCGGACGGATAGCGCCAGCCGCCATGATGGCCCGAGACCGGGCCGGCCATGACATAGGCGGCCAGCTTGATTTGGCGAGACAGGGAGGTCGACATCGTGCTGATTCAGAGAAGGGGCCAAACGGGGAGCGCTGTCTCGCACCGGACGTGTTCCGGTGCGTCATGCGTACGGGGCGGGAGTATATCGATGCCCTCTGCTATCCCAAATCTCGAATAAAGATATTGAAAGCAGTCAGGTCGTTAAAGGATGCGCAGCGTAGTTTGCAGGCTGCCGCAGTGTCTCGACGACCTGTGCCGCTTGAAGATGCAACGCCGTGGTCGATCCGCTCCGGCTTCGCCGTATGTCATGCGATCTACTGGCATACTGTCATCTTCATCGATCGGCTTCTCCCAGCGGTCGCGGCTGTCTCACGGAGCTATTGGACGGTATCGCGCCCCGTTGCCTCGCCACTCTGTTTCCACGCTGCATGAGCCGCATTTCGAACGCTTCTTCCTCCGCATCCGGCGCACAGGGTCTTCATCGAGCTGTGCAGATACTGCGCGAAGTCTCGACTCGCGAGCGACAGGGTGCACGGCTGGTCGATATCGCGGATGCGCTGACGCTCGAGCGACCCACCGCCCACCGAATTCTGAAGGCGCTATTGAACGAAGGCCTTCTGCGTCAGGATGCGGACACCCAGCGCTACCACCTGGGCGCTCAAGTCTACGAACTCGGCCTGTGCGTGTCTCCTCGTTTTCATCTCCGCGATATCTGCGCGCCTCTGCTTGCGAGGCTCGCAAGCGAGACTGGCGATTCCATCTACCTGGTGGTGCGCAGCGGTTTCGACATTGTCTGCCTGAGCCATATGGAAGGATCCTTTCCGATCCGCACCACGACGCTCGTAGGCGGCGGACGCCGTCCGCTTGGAGTCGGCGCGGGTAGCCTCGCGCTATTGATGACTTTCGACGACGCGGAGATCGACCATATCATCGAGGTCAACGCGGCACGCTTCGCCCGCTTCGGCGCGCAAACGCCCGCACGTCTGCGTGCGGCGATCGAGCGCTCGCGGGCGCAGGGTTATGCCGTCAACGACGAAGATGTGTTGCCCGGCGTGAGCGCCATCGGCATGGTGATCGCCCAGCCGGGTAGCCAGCCTTACGCGGCCGTCAGCATTGCAGCGATATCTTCCCGCATGCAGGGCGAGCGCCGTGAGGCACTCGCGCAATCGTTGCGAAAAGAGGTGGAAGCGTTCGCCCCTGCAGCGGCGGCCGTCGCGCCTTTCTGGAATGCGCGTGATTCCTGATGCCATGTGCGCCGCCCAATCGTTCGCCGCACGCGTGCCGCGTCTCGCAAAGCGCTTCTCTCCATTCTTCATTCGCGGCACATGAACGATAAAACGACCAAGGATTCGCGCGCCGTCCCTGGCGCTCAAGGCATCCAGCGTGCGTTCGCGGTGCTGCGCGAGGTCGCGGCACGTGAACATGAAGGCGCGCGGCTCATGGATATCGTGGTCGCTCTCGAGCTGGAACATCCGACGGCACATCGACTGCTGAACGCGCTCGTCGCCGAGGGCCTGGCGCGACGAGACGCCGCCACGCGCCGCTATCACCTGGGTCATCTCGTATACGAATTCGGCATCGGTGTGCGTCCCCATGAGTCGCTTCGTCAACTGTGCGCGCCAACGCTTGTTCAACTGGCCCGGCGCACTGTGGACTCGATTTTCCTGATGGTCCGCAGCGGTCTGGACATGGTGTGTCTCGACATGATCGAGGGCACGTACCCGATCAAGGCCAACACGCTGGCCGTCGGCCAGCGCCGCCCGCTTGGCGTGGGTGCAGCCAGTCTCGCCTTGTTGCTCACCATGCCGGAACACGAGGTCGACGCTGTCCTCGCCATCAACGCCGCGCGCTTGCCCGAATACCACAACATGTCGGAGCAGGCCGTGCGCAGCTTGCTGGACGCGTCACGGGCGACCGGCTATGCGCTGGTGGACGGCGATACGACCGCGGGCGTGAGCGCCATCAGCGTCGCGTTGCGGCGTCCCGAAGGCGCTCCGTTCGCGGCGATCACCATCGGCGGCGTGTCATCGCGTTTCACGCTGGAGCGTCGGGCAGGGCTCGCTCAGATGCTCGCCAACGAGGTTCGGGCGATCGAGCGTCGGCGCGATGTGCCGGCCGAAAGCCGGGACTAGCGCGCTTGGGCCCGCCGCACCACGGCGTGACCGCTCGCGACAAGATGCTCGCCTACCGAGGCCCTCAGGATGCAGCGCCACGTGTCGCTGTCGCGCGCTTCGATCTCGACCGATATCGACACGATATCGCCAGGCCGCACGGGGCGGGCGAAGCGCGCCTCGATCTGCTGCACGAACGCAGCGGGTCCCGTCCAGTCGGTGATCGCCTGCGCCATGAAGCCCATGGTCAGCATGCCATGCGCAATGACACCGCCGAGTCCGGCCGCTTGCGCGTAGGGCAGGTCGTAATGAATGCGGTTGTAGTCGTCGGATGCGCCCGCGTAGCGAACCAGTTGCTCCGTGGTCAACGCCGGCTTGACGAGTTCGAAGCGGTCGCCGACGCTCGCCTGTGTCAGTGTCGTCGACGTCATGCGAGACTCCCGCGCGCCACCTGCTCGGCGGACCGGTAGATCGTGCTGCGGTGAACCACGGCGAGCGCAATGCCATCGGCGCTTGTGCAGGTCATCGACTGGCGCAGGATCTGCATGGTTCCCTTGCTGCCATTGCGTTCGTCGACGGCGACGAGTTGCGTGCGGCATTCGAGCCGCAGACCGGCCACGAGCGGCTGCGTGTAGTCGAAGCGAATCTCGCCGGCGACGATCCTGCGGAAATCGAGCGGCGCGATCCACGGCAGCGCGGCGGGTGCGCGAAAACAGGTGGGAAAGGTAGGCGGCGCGACCACGTCCGGATAGCCGTGGGTGCGTGCGAATGCGGCGTCATGAAAGAGCGGGTTGGCGTCGCCGATGGCGCGGGCAAACTTGCGTATCGCGCCCGCCTCGATGTCCACATGAAAGGGCTCGCTCCATGTTCCAACGAACGCCCGGTCGATCTCGCTCATGCGTCCTCCGTCAGTCGAGCCGTTCGATGATCGTCGCCGTACCGAGCCCGCCGCCGCAGCACATCGACACCAGCGCGTAGCGTCCGCGCCGGCGTTCCAGTTCGTTGAGCACGATGGTGAACAGCCGGGCACCCGACGAACCGAGCGGATGCCCGATCGCGATCGCGCCGCCGCAGACATTCACGCGCTCCAGCGGCACGCGGGTTTCGGCCAGCCACGCACCGAGCACCGATGCAAATGCTTCGTTGATTTCGAACAGGTCGATATCGTCAACCGTCAGACCTGCGCGCGCCAGAATCTGCTGCGTGGCCGGAATCGGCCCCGTCAGCATCAGATCGGGCGCTACGCCGACCACACGTTGCGCGACGACCCGCGCGCGCGGCTTCAGACCCGAAAGCGCAGCCGCTGCGCGCGACATCAGGAGAAGCGCGGCGGCGCCATCGGAAACCTGGCTCGCGTTGCCGGCTGTCACGCGGCCGCCCTCCTGAAAGGCCGCTTTCAGGGAAGCGAGCCGTTCGGCCGACGTGTCGTACCGGATGCCTTCGTCGCGGGTGAAGAGACGCCCGTCGGGCAAGTCGACGGACAGAATCTGCCCATCGAAATAGCCCGCGTCGCTTGCTTGCGCGGCAAGCTGGTGACTGCGCAAGGCCAGCGCATCCAGCGATTCGCGCGACAGGTCCCAGTGCGCGGCGATGCGCTCGGCGGCAATGCCCATCGACGGCATGGAAAAACGTTCAACCAGTTCGGGCGGATGGCGTCGGCCGTAGCGCGTGTCGTCATTGGCGCCCGCCGTGCGCGACATCAGTTCAACTCCGCCGGCGAGCACTACGTCGCAGGTACCGGTGGCGATCAGGTTGTGCGCGATATGCACCGCTTGCTGCGACGACCCACAGGCGCGCTGCACCGTCATGCCCGGCACGGTGACCGGGAAGTCGGCCATCAACAGCGCGGTGCGGGCGACATTGCCCGCCTGCTCGCCGACCTGCGTCGCGCACCCCGCGACTACATCGTCGATTCGTTCGCGCGGCAGGCCGTTGCGCTCGACGAGCGCCGCCAGCACCTTGCCGAGCAGGTCCGCCGCGTGTTGCTCCGCGAGCGCGCCATTGCGCCGCCCGACCGCGGTGCGCAGCGCATCGACGATCACCGGTTCGTTGTCGTGGCCAGTCATCGTGACGCTCCTATTCCTTGGTGCCGGTGGGCCACTGGCTCAATTTGCGGCCGAGGATGTGACTGGCGATCATGTTCTTGTGGATCTGCATCGTGCCGCCGTAGATGGACCCGCCGCGCACTTCGCGGTAGCGCGCCTCGACGGGGTACTCGGTCATATAGCCGTAGCCGCCCAGGACCTGGATCGCGTCGTCGCAGATTTCCTTGGCCGCCTGAGCCACATACACCTTCGCCACCGAGGTTTCCAGGGGCGACGGCAGGCCGGCATTGGCGTTCGATGCCGCGCGCCATGTGAGCAACTGGGCGGCCTCGAGCTTGACCTTCATCTCGGCGAGCATCCATTGCATGCCCTGGAAGTCCGCGAGTTCCCGCCCGAACTGCTTGCGCTCCTTCGCATAGCCGAGTGCATATTCGTAGGCGGCCTGTGCCGAGCCGAGCATCCGCGCAATGCTGCCGAGCCGCTCTGCGTTATAGACGCTGATCAGCTTGGCGAACGCGCTGCCTTCGGCGAGCACGTTGGCGCGTGGTACGCGGCAGTCGGAGAAGAAGAGTTCGTACTGGCGCTCGCCCGCCATGTTGAGCGTGCCCGAGCTGCACGCAAAGCCGGGGGCGTCGTGCGGCACCAGCACCGCGCCGATATCGCTCGCGCGCCCGGTATTGCCGAAGCGGCAATAGACCAGCGTGTAATGGTTGTCCTTCACCGCGCTGATGAAGATCTTCTGTCCGTTCAGCACGACCTGGTCGCCGTCGATGCGGGCCCGCGTGGTCATCGCCGTGGCCGCCGAACCGGCGTCCGGCTCGGTGATGCCGATGCTGATGCCGATCTCGCCGCGCGCTACGCCGCCGACGAATTGCTCGCGCTGTGCATCCGTGCCGAGTTCGAGCACCGCGCCGACGGCGCCGGTCGACGTGCGATGCGTGAGGCCGCCGAGCTTCGCATCGACCGACTGGATGATCTGGATCAGCAGCAGGGTGTCGAGCAACGGCAATCCTACGCCGCCGTATTGCTGCGGCATGTTCAGACCGAGCAGCCCCTGATGCGCCATGTCACGGCGCAGGCTGGCGACGCGCTCGGGCGTGTCCGCCTCCTGTGCAAGGGCGCGCAGTTTGCCTTCGCAGACACGCCGTGTCGCGTCGATCAACTCGCGCTGTTGTGCGCTCAACTGAAAATCCATGGCCGGGGCTCCATCAAGGTCGAAAAGGTCAGGGGAAGCGTGCTTGTGTTGTTATGTCTAGCGCTGCAGGGTCGAGTCGAAGCTCTCGCCGAGTTGCGCGGCGCCGATGATCTGCGCCGTCTTGTCGTGCCCGACGTGCAGGATGTGCGTGTCGAGATCGCGCAACATGCGGCCGAGCGGGAATTCGTCGAACAGCGCGGTGGAGCCGGCGAGCATGATCAGCGTGTCGGAGAGCGTGAGCGCCGCCTGCGCGCAGATCGACTTGGCCTGCATCGATGTCAGTTCCGCCTCCACGACGGACGCCGTGCGCCAGGTATCGATCGCGTGTTCGAATGCGCAGCGCGCGCCGTGCAGCAGCGTGTGCGCTTCGCCTACTCGCAACTGCACGAACGGATCCTTGCCGCGGCCGCGTTCGCGCAAACTCTGCAGCACCCACGCATAGGCGCCCTCGGCCATGCCGAGGTAGTTCGCAGTAAAGCCAAGGTGAAAGCGCCCCTGCCAGCGTCCGCGCGGATAGGCGCCGGGTTCGCCGAGCACGTTGAGGTCCGGGATGAACACATTGTCGAGGTAGATTTCCGGGCTCGGCGCCACGCGCATGCCGGTCGGACGATACCAGTCATGGTTGACGCGCAGCCCCGGCATGCCCGGCTCGACGATCACCATCAGGTGGCTCTTTGACGGATCGGTTTCGCCTTCGACCGTCGCGAAGACGATCGCCACGCCATCTTCGTAACCGTTGGTCGCATAGTTCTTGTGGCCGTTGACGACGTAGCCGCCGTCCACGCGTCTGGCCATGGTCTGAAGCACATACATCTGCTTGCGTCCCGCCTCGCTGCCGACGAACGAGCTGACCGAGCGGCGCTTCAACATCGGCGCAATGAAGCGCTCGCGCTGCGCGTCGGTACCGAGCGCGTCGATGGCCCACGCGACATGGTTTTGCACCTGCAGGCAATGGGCGGTGCCCGGCGACACACGGGCGACAGTGCGGATCGCCTGCAGAAAGGTCGCGGGATCGCCCGAAGTCACGTTGCTGCCGAGGCCGCCGTGTTCACGGCGGACGGTGGCGGTGAGCAAACCAAGCGCGAACAGTTCGTCGAGGTTTTCCGCCGGGAGTCCGACTTCTTCATGAAAAGCCCGCTCGCGGGGCGCGAAACGGGTTCGCGCGAGTTCGTCGAGCTGCTGGAGCAGAGGCGTCTGGAGGGTCTCGTGGGCGGTCAGGGTCATGAGGCATCTCTCGAAAGCGTGTCGGCGAAATGGCAGGCGACCCACTGGTCGCCGCCGAACGGGCGCAACAACGGACGTTCCGAGCGGCAACGCTGCTGCGCGTGGGGACAGCGTGGATGAAACGGACAGCCCGCAGGCGGGTCGAGCGGCGAGGGAATCTCGCCGTCGATGCGCGCCTCGGCGGCACCGCCGCGCCCGTCGATCGACGCGAGCAGGGCTTGGGTGTACGGGTGCAGCGGCGCGCCGGTGACGCGTTCGCGCGCGCCGATCTCCATGAACTGGCCGAGATACAGCACGCCGATGCGCGCGCTCATGTAGTCGACTACCGCGAGGTCGTGCGTGATGAGCAGATAGGTGAGACCGAGCCGCGCCTGCAGATCCTTCAGCAGGTTGAGGATCTGCGCCTGGATCGACACATCGAGCGCCGACACCGGCTCGTCGAGGATCAGGCATCGCGGTTCGAGGCCAAGCGCGCGCGCGATCGCCACGCGCTGGCGCTGTCCGCCGCTCAGTTCGTGCGGATAGCGGGTCGCCGCATCGGGCGGCAGGCCGACCCACTCGAGCAACTCGGCCACGCGTGCTTGCCGTGCACGGCTGTCACGATAGAGCCGGTGGATGCGCATCGGCTCGTCGACGATCTGGCCGATCCGCATGCGTGGATTCAGCGCGCTGAATGGATCCTGCAGCACGGGCTGCAACTGGCGATGGATCGCATGCTTTTGCGCGGGGCGGAGATGGACGAGATCGGCGCCGCCGACGCGCAGGGTGCCGCTCGTCGGCGTTTCGGCAAGCATCAACGCGCGGGCGATGGTGCTCTTGCCCGAGCCGGACTCGCCGACGAGGCCGAAGGTGGTTCCGGTCTCGACCTCGAATGAAATGTCGCGTGCGGCATGCAGCAGACGGGTTCGGCCGAACAGGCCGCGTCGCACCGGATAGGCTTTGCTGAAGCCTTCCACTTGCAGGAAAGCCGTCGGTGGCGTGCTCGTTGACTGACTCTTTGATTGACTCATGACGCGCTCCATGCCGCCTGCAGGCGCGCTTCGGTTGCGTGACAGGCCACACGCCGTTCGCCGCGGGGGTCGACACTGTCTGCGCCTTCGTTCCACTCGTACCAGTCGGGATAGCGCTCGTGGCAGAGTGCGCTCGCGTATGCACAGCGCGGCGCGAATCGGCAGCCCGCCGGCAGATCGGAGAGCACGGGCGGCTGCCCCGCGATCGTCGCCAACCGTTCGCCGGTTGCGCCGAGCGTCGGCACCGCGCGCAGCAAGCCTTCGGTGTAGGGGTGGACCGGCTTCGCGAACACCCGGTCCACCGGGCCCGCTTCGACAATCCGGCCCGCGTACATGATCGCCACGTCGTCGCAAAACTGCGAAGCAAGGTGCAGATCGTGTGTGATGAAGACGATCGCCATGTTGCGCTCGCGCCGCAGGGTATCGAGCAGCCCGATGATCTGCGTCTGTACGGTCACGTCGAGCGCGGTGGTGGGCTCGTCGCAGATCAGCAGATCCGGTTCGCACGCAATGTTCATGGCGATCGAGACGCGCTGCCGCATGCCGCCGCTGAACTGGAACGGATAGCTGTCGAGACGGTCCTGCGCGGCGGGGATACGCGCCCGCGTCAACACGTCGATGGTCTTGCGCCGCAGTTCGGCACGATCCCGGATACCTTGCTGATAGCGGAATACCTCGGCTACCTGACTTCCGATGGTCATCAGCGGATTGAGCGAGGTCATCGCATCCTGCAGGATCATGCCGATTTCGCGGCCGCGCACGCGCGCCATGTCTTCACGTGAAAGCGCGAGCAGATTGCGGCCCTTGAAGCGCACTTCACCGGCGGCTACCTGGCCGTTCGACGGCAGCAGACCCAGCATCGACAGGCAGGTCATGCTCTTGCCCGACCCGGACTCGCCGACGATCGCCAGCGCGCGGCCGGGTGCGACCGAAAGGCTGACGTTGTCGACCGCGGTGACGATGCCGCGCGGCGTGCGCAGCCAGGTCGTCAGGCCTTGCACTTCGAGAACCGGTGCGACCGGCACGAGTGGAACAATAGGTTCGACCGGCTTCACCACCGCCCCGCCAACGAAGGATTGAGCCGGTCGCGCAGCGCGTCGCCGAGCAGGTTCACCGAGAGCACGGTCAGCATCAACAGTGCGCCGGGCATCACACAGATCCACCATGCGTTCTCCAGATAGCCGCGGCCGTCGGCCATCATGCTGCCCCATGAGGGAGTGGGGGGCTGCACGCCGAGTCCGACGAAACTGAGGGTCGCTTCGAGCACGATCAGCGCGCCGACGTCGAGCGTCGCGAGCACGATGAACGTGCTCGCGACATTCGGTGCGATGTGCCGCACGATCACCCGCAGTCGGCTTGCGCCGGCGAGGCGCGCCAGCAGGACGAACTCGCGCTCGCGCAGCGACAAGGCCTCGCTGCGCACGACGCGTGCGAAGCGCGCCCAGTTCGCGAGACTCAGCACCAGCACGAGATTGCCGATGCCTGCGCCGATCGCGCCAACCAGCACGAGCGCCAGAATCAGCGCGGGCAGTGCGAGCTGAATGTCGGCCAGACGCATCACTACGGCGTCGGTGGCGCCGCCGAGGTAGCCTGCGCTAATGCCGAGCAGACTGCCGCCGATGCCTGCCACGATGACGGCGAGCCCCGCGATCGCAAGGGAGACGCGCGCGCCCTAGAGCGCGCGCGAAAACAGATCGCGGCCGAGCGAGTCCGTGCCGAACCAGTGAGCGAGCGAAGGCGCTTTCAGCGTGCTGCGCAAGGCTATCGTGACCGGATCGTACGGTGCGACGAGCGGCGCGAAGATCGCGGCCAGCACGATGATCGCGAGTACTACCGCCGCAGCCTGGAGTTGCAGCTGTGCCGCCACGCGGGCGCGGGTGGGACGCAATTTTTCAGGTGGCCGCAAGGTCGGTTCGGCGGCGCGCCGCGTGACCGTTGGAACGGCGCGCCGTTCGAAGGATTCAGGCATAGCGGATTCTCGGATCGAGCACGGCGTACAAGATGTCCACCAGGAGGTTGACCAGCGTGAAGGTCAGCGCGGTTACCGTGACGGCGGCCTGCACGACCGCGTAGTCGAGATTGGAGATGGATTCGAGAATGAGCCGGCCAATACCGGGCCAGGCGAACACGAATTCCACCGAAACCGCTCCGCCCATCAGAATCCCGAACTGCAAGGACATGAAGGTAATGACGGGCAGCAGCGCATTGCGCAACGCATGACGCCAGACGATCACCCGCTCCGGTACGCCCTTGATCCGCGCCAGCTTGATGTACTCGGACGCGAGCACGTCCGTCATGCTGGAGCGCGTCAGGCGCAGGATGCCCGCGGTCGAATACCAGCCGAGCGTGAGCGCGGGCAGCATCAGATGCGACACGCTGCCGTAGCCGCCGGTCGGAAACCAGTGCCACTGCACCGACAGGATCCGGATGAAGATCAGCGCGAAAAAGAACGGCGGCGCGGTCTGGCCGATCACGGCGATGACCTTGCCGCACTGGTCGACGAACGAGCCGGGGCGCATGGCCGACAACACGCCGAGCGGCACGCCGACCAGGATCGACAAGGCCAGTGACGCAGCCGTCAGGATCAGTGTCGGGCCGATCGCGCCGAGCACCACGTCGAGGGCGGGGCGGGCGAAGCGGTACGACGAGCCGAGATGACCCTGCACGAGTTGTCCGAGATAGTGCAGGTACTGCAACACGACCGGCTGATCGAGGCCCATCTCGTGACGCAACAGCGCACGGTCCGCATCGGTGGCTTCGGGCGGCAGCATCAGGTGCGTCGGATCGCCGATCAGACGCACGATGATGAAGATCACCACCGTCACCAGCAATACGGTTGCAACCGATTGAGCAAACCGCCGTCCGAGAAACCTAAGCATCCCCGTCCTCCTGGCCGTGCAGGCTCGCCGGAGGCGGGATGAGCTGCGAACGCGCCGCGAGGCTGGCCGTCGCGCGCACCCTCAGCTCGGTCTTGCGGATCTTTTCGCTGCCCGTGCGGGGCCAGTCGGTGACGAACTCGATGTGACGCGGCACCTTGAAACTGGCGATGTGCACGCGACAATATGCGAGCAGCGCCTGCGTATCGAGCGGGCGGTTGCCGTGCGTCTGCAGGAACGCATAGCCGACTTCGCCGAGACGCGCATCGGGCACGCCCACCACCGCCGCTTCCTGCACGCCGTCGAAGGTGCGCAGGAACGCTTCGATCTCCTGGGTCGACACGTTGAAGCCGCCTGGCTTGATCATGTCCTTGACGCGGCCGCGATAGATGAAGTGGCCCGACTCGGTCAGTTCGCCCAGATCGCCGGTGCGCAGACGGCCCGCGTCGTCGAACGCCTGCGCGGTCTCCTCAGGCATGCGGTAGTAGCCCTGCATCAGCATGAAGCCCGACACGCGCAACTCGCCGATCGTGTTGGGCGGCACGGTCTCGCCGGTGTCGAGGTCGACGATCTCGAGCGTCGCACCGGGCACCGCGCGGCCATTGGTGCTCGACCGTATGTCGAGCGGCTCGCTGCAATCGCACCGCGCGATCGCGTTGGTGGTCTCGGACATGCCGAATACGCCGATCAGCTGCCGGATGCCCAGTTCGTGAGAGGCGAACAGGAAGGCGTCACTCGACAGCGGGGCGCCGGTTCCCGTGCGCAGGCTCGACAGGTCGTAACGGGACCGGTCGTCGAAGGCTTTCAGGTCCCGCACGATGGCATCGACGAAGAAACTCAAGGTAATGCGCTCGCGCTCGACGGTGGCGCAGAAATCGCGCGGCGCGAAACGCTTCATCAGCACGATCGCACCGCCGGCAAGCGTCATCGACAGGGTGTAGCCCGTTCCCGTCGCACTGAACAGCGGGACGGATGACAGGTAGCGGTCCGCCTGCGTGAGCTTCATGCGCGCAAGGGTGCTGTAGTTGTTGCGCAGCAGCGGACCGTGGCAGACCATTGCGCCTTTCGGAAACGACGTCGTGCCGGAGGTATAGAGAATCTGCGCGACATCGGTGCTGGCCACCGCGTCGAATGCGTGTTCGAGCGCGCCGTCGGCGAGCCGTTGCGCGCCGCGTGCCTCGATCGCCTCGAACGGCGTGACGCCGGAGGGAAACGCGGCGAGCGTGTCATGCGCTGTGCCGTCCGCGTTTTCCGCCGCGCTCACGCCGATGACGGTGCGCAGTGCGGGCAGCGCGTCGAGCCGCCACGCGTGCGGTTTGCTTGCGTCGAGATCGCCGGCGATCTGCCGCAGGATGTCAACGTAGCTCACGCCTTGCGCACCGCGCTCGAAGATCAGGCACTGCGTCTCGGACTGCTCCAGCACGTAACGCACGTCGGCGGCGCGAAAGCGCGTGTTGACCGGCACGAGAATCGCGCCGATCGATGGCACGGCCCAGCGGGCGATCATCCATTCGGTGCTGTCGGACATCCACAGCGCGACGCGATCGCCGTGTCCGATACCCGCGTCGAGCAGTCCCCGTGCAAACGCGTGCACACGTGCGACCAGTTGCGCGTAGGTAAGGCGACGCTCCCCGTCGACCAGCGCCTCGCGCTCGCCATGGCGCTCCCGGACGTCATGCAGCAGATCCGCAAAACGCCGTTGCAGCCAGACGGCGCCATCATCGTGCTCGCTCATTTCCAGCTGATGCTCCGAAAGTTGTAGTAACCCGAGCCGATCTGCGGTTGCCACTGCAGACTCGAATCATGCGCGAAGGTGTAGTAAAGCTCGGTAATCAGCACGGCCTGGCCATCGTCGTGCAGAACCTGGCCGATCTTCCGGAAAAGCTCCCCACGTTTGGAGCGATCCGTTTCCGGCTCGACCTGAGCAATCAGCTTGTCCACCGCCGGATTGTCGTAGTCGGACCACGTGCCGTTTTTCGTCGCGGCGCCCGAGAGCGGATGAATCGGGTCGTAGATCGCGTTGGAGAACTGCATGATGGTGGCCGGCCCGCTCTTGTGCGTATTGTTCAGCCGGCTCCACGCGGCATAGTCGATGACCTTGATGTTCGCCTGCACGCCCACCGCGCTCCAGTAAGCAGCGATCGCCTCGCAGAGTTCCTTGGGGTTGTCGTTCGAGCACCAGAGATCGGTCTTGAAGCCATTGGCATAACCGGCCTGGGCAAGCAGTTGTTTCGCCTTGGCGGGATCGTAGCCGTACGGCTTGAGCGTCTTGTCCGATCCGTATGGATAGCTGGTCGAGACGTACGAGGCGAGCGGCGCGCCAACCCCGTGCATCACGTCGTTGATGATTGCGTTCGAATCGATCGCGTAGTTGAGCGCAAGGCGCACCTCGCGTTTCGCGAGCGGTGTACCGGCGACATTGGTATAGAGCCGCACCGTCAGCGGACTGCCGACCGGCACCGACTGCACCGTGAGGCCGGCCGTGGCTTTCACGCGCGCAACGTCGGACGGGGCGATGTAGTCGGCCAGATCGACTTCTCCGGTCAGGAGCGCGTTGACCCGGCTCGACGCTTCGGGAATGTAGCGAAAGACCAGCCGCTTGACGCCCGGTTTCTTGCCGTAATACCCGTCGTAGCGCGCGAGTTCGACCGAGCGGCCGACGCTCTGACTCACAAAACGATAGGGACCGCAACTGACGGGGGCGCGGGCAAATGCATCGGCATTCGGCAGCGATTGCACATAGGCTTTGGGCACCAGCAACAGATAGCCCGCGATCTTGTTGAGGAATGCACCGTCGGGCCGCTTGAGCTTGAATACGACCGTGTGGTCGCCCTGCGTCTCCACGCTCTGGATCAGATCGACGAAGTAGGGCCGGCGCGTGCTCTTCGTGGCCGGATCGAGAATCCGTTCCATCGAGAATCTGACATCCTCGGCCGTGAGTTTCGCGCCGTTGTGAAAGGTCACGTCATTGCGCAACGCGAACGTGTACGTGAGACCGTCGTCGCTGATCTTGTAGCCGGTCGCAACGTGTGGCTCCAGATTGCCGCGGATGTCGAAGCCGTACAGCGAGTCGTACAGCTGGAAAGCGTAGCGTTGCGAATCGCCGCTGGCGGCGACCTGGCCGTCCAGATTGCCGATGTCCTTGCCGATCGCGACGACGACCGTATCGCGGTCGACCGCGGGCTTGCCGTTGATCGCCCAGGCCGGCACGCTCGCCAGGAAGCCCGCACTTGCGATGAGCGCAATCCGTCCGGCGCTTACGAGTGATGCTCGAAAATTCATGGTGGTTTCCCCGTTTCCTGTTTCCCGGTTCCCGTGCCGCGACTAGCGCAGCGTTTCGGGACCGCCTTTTACATAGATGATCTGGCCGGATACGAACGAGGCGTCTTCGCTGCACAGAAACGCCGCGACATTCGCAATGTCGGCCGGTTGGCCGACCCGTCCGAGTGGAATCGACTTGGCGCGCATCGCCTTGTATTCCTCGGGATCGATGCCGCGCCGCATCGCGGTCTTGCGGGTCATCTCGGTATCGATGAAACCTGGCGCGATCGCGTTGACGTTGATGTTGTAGGGCCCGAGTTCGATTGCCGCCGTACGGGTGAAGGCCTGGAGCCCGGCTTTCGCTGTCGAGTAGTTCGCCTGCCCGCGATTGCCGAGCGCCGACGTCGACGACAGGTTCACGATCTTTCCGCGCCGGCGTTCGACCATATGGCGCTGAACGGCACGGGTGCACAGGAAGGTGCCGCGCAAGTGGACGTGCATCACCATGTCCCAGTCTTCCGCGCTCATCTTGAAGAGCAGGTTGTCACGCGTGACGCCGGCGTTGTTGACGAGTACGTCGATATGTCCGAACGACGCCAGTACGTCGGCGATGAACTGCTCGACCTGCGCTTCGTCGCCTACGTCGCATACGAAATGCCCGACACGCGCGCCGGTGGTCGCCGCAAGCTGCGTGGCTGCTTCGCCGACAGTGGCGCCATCCACATCGCTCAGCACGACGCTCGCGCCTTCGCGGGCGAATTTTTCGGCGATCGCATAGCCGATGCCACGCGCGCCGCCGGTCACCAGCACGACCTGTTCTTCGAACCGTTTCATGGGGTCTCCTCACACGGCGCCGGAGCGCGCCAGACGGCGGACAGGCCGAGCGCGCTGCGCGCCGCGGTCCTGCCGCCCACGATGCATTCGGCGAGATTGCCGCCTGCCATATAGACGTGTCCGAACACACTGCCGAGCTCGCCCGCCGCATACAGGTTCGGGATGGGCGTGTCGTAGGGATCGAGCACGCGCTGTTCGGCGTCGTGCACCGGGCCGCCCTGCGTGTTGATGACGATCGGCCAGAGGCGGGCGCCGTAGAAAGGCGGCGTGGAGAGCGGCATCATCGTTTCGGGGCGACGGCCGAAATCGTCGTCGCGACCGGCGGCGCACCCGGCGTTCCATCTCTCGACGGTGGCCCGGAGCGCGCGCGGATCGAGATCGAGGGCGCGCGCCAGTTCGTCGAGCGTGTCCGCGCGCACGAGGATGCCGTTCGCGACTTCCGCCAGGTTATCGGCGCTCCACGCGTAGTGCGCCTCTTCGTCGTTGGTGATCGAGCGACCCATCGGATAGAGCGTGCGGCCCGCTTCGTCGAACAGCAGAAACGACGGCAGTCGGGTGTGGCGGGCGCGGTCGGCGTCGAAGTGATCGAACTGCCGTACGGCGGTATCCGACAGGTACGGCGGATACTCGTTGGCGTAACGTGCGCCGAGTTGATCGACGACGATCCACGCCATCTTCGGCAACGCGGGCGTCTCATGGCCGGGGGTCCACATCGGCAACTGCTTGACGTAGATGCCGAACGGATAGTCCGGGTCCGGATGACGGAAACCATAAGGTCCGTGCAGATGCCACATATGCCAGAGGGCCGCGCCCGCGCGTTGCGCCATACGGATGCCGTCGCCGGTATTGCCGCGGAAGCTGCCGCTTTTCAGCGCCTGTGATTGCGCGCTGTCGCGCAGCTGGCGAGCGTCGCTTTCGAAACCGCCGCATGCGAGGATCACACCGCGCGTCGCGGCCACGGCCAGCGAGGGCGAGTCCGTCTGCGGGTCTGAAGCGTTGCGGCGCACCTGCACCCCCGTCACGGCGCCCCGTGCATCGACGATGAGACGTTCGACCGGGCTGTCCAGCCAGACCGTCACACCGGCTCGCTCGACGTTATCGGCAAGCAGGCGGAACAGCAGGCAGCCGCCGCAGAAAGGACGGGCTGCCAGATAGGGCGTATCGACGTCGAAGCCGGGGATATGCGCGACGCTCGCGTAGCCGAGTGCATCGTAGCCGCGCCATGGATAGTTGCCGGGCGCGCGGCTGACCGTGATGCCTGCGTCGTCGGTAAGGGCCAGCGTGCGCAGGTAGTCGGGTAACGCGACCATGCCATCCGCCAGTGCGTCCAGCACCGCTGCCGGGGTGCGCTGGCCGCATGTCTCGTTCAGATATTGCCAGGCTGCGTCGCGGTCGAACGCGATCCGCACGCCGCCTGCGGACACCAGCGTGATGCCGCCCGGCGAGCGCATCTTCTCGACCAGCAACACCCGCGCACCCGCATCCGCAGCCTCGATGGCCGCCACGGCGCCGGCGGCGCCGTAGCCCACGACGACGACGTCATACACGTCGTCGTACTGGGCCGCGGAAAGTGGAATGTCCATGATTTGGAATTATGTGTTCTATATTCAACGGGGAGAAGTTTAGTCAACCCGTGTCTAATCGCATATTCTCGTTTGTTGTTAGGTTATTCCTGAGAAAATGAGCGTATACGGCAGCGTCGGTGTAAAGTCCGCCATTTGGAATGCACGTCAGTCGTGAAGAAAAGAGGCGTACTATCCGTGCATTCGCCGCCCACTCAACATCACGAAACCATTCATGAGCGCGCACATCCTGAAAGCCGAACTCACCGGAGTCGTTTGCGAGATCGTCGCGACGGCAGGGACGCGAGTCGAACCCGATACCGCCGTCCTGGTGCTCGAATCGATGAAAATGGAAATACCGGTCAGCGCGCCCCACGGTGGGGTCGTGAAGACGGTCTATGTCGCCGTCGGCGACATGGTGAACGAGGGCGACCCGCTCGCGGTCATTGAAGCCTGACGCAAAACACGCCATGGACCAGCACCATATCGACGACCTGAAGGCGCGGCGCGTACGCGTCATCGCGCAATCGTCAGGAGACGCGGTGCAACAGAAGTTGCATGCGCAGGGCAAGCTCGGAGCGCGTGAGCGTCTGGCGCTGCTGCTCGATCCGGACAGTTTTCAGGAGCTCGGAATTCATGCGCACAGTGCGCATCCATCGCTGCGCGAACGAACGCCGGCCGATGGCGTCGTGACTGGATTCGGGACGATCGATGGCCGCATCGTCTACGTCGCCGCCGACGATCCCGGTGTGCTTGCCGGCACTCGGGGACGCGTCGGCGAGTTGAAGATCAGCCGCGTGCGGATGGCCGCGCTCGATCATGGCAAGCCCTTCATCGCCCTGATGGAAGCGGGCGCGGCGCGCGTGCAGGAGACCTTCGGCGCGGCGGCCGCCGGAATGGGGACGCGCTTTGCCGAACACTTCAGGCTCTCGGGACGGGTGCCGCAGATCGCCGCCGTCATGGGACCGGCCTTTGGCGGCCCATCGTTCACCGCATGCCAGTCTGACTTCACGAGCATCGTGAAGGGAACGGGCTTCATGGGCATGTCCGGTCCGCTGGTGGTCAAGGTCGGGATCGGCACCGAGGTCGAGCGGGAAGACATCGGCGGTGCGCAGATGAGCACCGCCGTGACAGGTCAGGCCGATCACATGGGCGAAACGGAGGCCGATACGCTCGCAGCGATCCGCGCGTTTCTGTCGTACTTGCCCTCTAACTGTGACGAGCTTCCGCCCCGAATGCCGTCGCAAGCGGCCGCGGTCGACAGCGAAGCGGGCGCTGCCCGGCTGCGCGCGTTGATTCCCGATTCACGTCGCCAGGCTTACGACATGCGCAAGGTGCTGGCGCTGCTCACGGACGGCGGCGTGTTCTTCGAGTACGGCGCCCGCTTCGGCCCCGGCGTGACGACGGCGCTCGCCCGCATCGACGGGCATTCGGTGGGCGTGGTGGCTTCCAACCCGATGATGCGCGCGGGCGTGCTCGACCAGCGCAACGCGCGAAAGATGCGCAAGTTCGTCGACCTCTGCGATGCGTTTCATGTGCCGCTCGTTTTTATCGCGGATGCGCCGGGTTTTCTGGTCGGACCGGAGATCGAGAAGGAGGGCATGGTGTCGCTCGCCAGCCGGTTGTTGAATTCGGTTTATGGCGCATCGGTGCCGAAAATCACGATCGTCGCTCGCAAGGCGATCGGACTGGCTTATCTCGCACTGGGTGGACGCGCGAGTGGACCCGATGCGATCGTCGCCTGGCCCGGCGCGCATTTCGATGTGATGGGGCCCGAGGCAGTGGTGGAACTGATGCACGGCCGCGAGATCGCTGCGGCGGCGGATCCGGACGCGCGACGCGCCGAGATCGCGGCGACGATAGACGCGCAATCGAGTGCCTACGAAGCAGCTGCGCTTGGATTGATCGACGATGTCATCGATCCGGCTGAAACGCGTCGCGTCATTGTGCAGACGTTGGAGCGGGTCGCGCAAAAACGCAGGACGGGGTTCAAGCATCGCGTGGATGCCTGAAGCGCTCGGCCGGGGGAGCGCAAAAATCAGGGGCGTGGTTGGCGATTTTCCCGCTGCCTTCACGGATGCGCGGCGAGGGGTCTCGCGAACAAGTATCGAACCACAATCGCCGGAAAATGAACTCCAGCTTTCGAAGCGAGAGTAAGCGCGAGAGTCGGTACTACGTTCCTGCGGCCGGGTCAGGTGACTCTAAGAACATTGTTCGCCAGCGCCGTGCGCGCTGGGCGGCTTTGTCATAGCGGCCGCGCTTGTTGTGAGGTGACCAAAGTCCTGCTTGTCCACATCGTCAACGGTCGAGCGCCATGACGACAAGCGTTCCGGCGTTGACAGACCAGCAGACTTGCTCGATTCGGGACGCGAATCCAGGCCTTCGAACCGAGGCTGGATCAGAGTGATTTTTGACGTCCAAGCTCTGCCGAAAGCGCTCACGCACGACGTAGCGTGCGATCCAGTTCTCCGAGCAGCCGGTCGATCATGACTCGATTCGGCTTGTAATACACCCAGTTCTTGATCTTCTTCGACGTCACCAGGTCTGCTTTCGCCAGCGCCTGCATATGCGTGGTCACGGTAGGCTGGCTCAAGCCGATCTTCTCGGTGATGAACCCCACGCAGACCCCGTCTTTCACGAGATCACCGTCCCGTTGCGGCGGGAAATGTTTCGTAGGCTCGGAGAGCCACATGAGTATCGTCAGCCTGTGACGGTTTGAAAGCGCTTGAAGCGCCTTCTGCAGCCGCCTCTCATCCAGGTTGCCCGATTCCTGCATCACGCAAGTGTCCTTGACATGGGATACCTATCCGAGCATCCGCAACAGAACCGGCGCGTGTCGAAGGACGAGCTCGAGCTGATCGTGACGGGGCAGGCCCCTGGTGAATCGAAGGAGCAGACCGGGCAGGGCGGCGCGCGTCTGGGCTTCTATCTGCGCCAGCCGATCATCCTCGCCACCGCGTTCGCTTTCTTCTCCTACAACTATGTGCTGTTCTTCTTCCTCTCATGGTTCCCGACGTACCTGACCGAAGCGCATCACATGTCCCTGCGCGCGCAAGTGTCGGTGGATTCGCCCGAGCCCATTACGCGGCAGATCTATCGCGCGCTGCGCCAGGCGATCTTCGTGGGTGAGATGATGCCCGGCACGCCGCTGTCGGAGAAGGAGGTCTCCGACATGTTTCATGTCTCGCGCCAGCCGGTGCGCGAAGCGTTTATCAAGCTGGTGGAGGCGGGCGTGCTTCAGGTGCTGCCGCAACGCGGCACGTTCGTGAAGCGTATTTCACCGCGGCGCGTGCGCGAAGGGCGCTTTATTCGCGAGGCGATTGAAACCGCGGTCGCGCGCAAGGCCGCTGTACATATCACCGACGAACAGCTCAAGTTGTTGGCCAACAATCTGCGCGATCAGAAGGTCGCCGCCAAGGCAAATGACACGGCCGCTTTTCTGGCGCTCGATGAGGCGTTCCATTTCACGATTGCGCAGACCATCGATTGCGGCGCCGCGTGGGAGACGATTCAGGACATCAAGGCGCAGATGGATCGCGTGCGTTATCTGAGTCTGCCGGACGATTCGCCGCTGGATCATCTCATCAGGCAGCACGCGAAGATTTTTGCCGCGTTGCGGTCGCACAATCCGGATGCTGCCGAGCAGGCCATGCGCGCGCATCTGAGGGAGATCCTGGTGACGCTCGGACCCATCGCGGCGCGCAATCCGAACTGGTTCGAGGCGGATGAAAGGGAGACGGTGCCGCGGTCGGAGTAGGGGCAGACCCGAGACGAAACATTCCCGCCCTGCACATTGCACTCTTCGGCTGCGGTCCGGAAACGCTCAGCGTGACCCAGCCGCCGCGCCTACCTTGGCGGGCAAGTAGTCGCCCAGATAATCAATGAACGTACGCAGTTTCGCCGAGAGTCGATTTCGCTCAAGGTAGGTTGCGTGAATATCTGCGTTGGGTAATGTCCATTCGCGCAGCAGCGCGACCAGCTTCCCGCGTTTGATCAGAGATCTGACTTCCCATTCCGAACGCACCGTGATGCCCTGGCCGTCGAGCGCCCACTGAAGAACCGCGCTTCCGTCGTTGCTCGATAGCGCGCCGTCTACCTTGACGCTCTCGCTATGACGTCCCCGGGAAAAATGCCACGTTCCGTAGGCGGACTCGTTTTCTCTCAGAACAAGGCATGCGTGCCGTATGAGGTCATGCGGTACGGATGGCTCTCCATGCCGCTTCAAGTAGTCAGGGGCGGCGCAAACAAGCCTTCTGTTGCTCACCAAAAGCCGAGCGTTGATGCGAGCATCCGGAACCTGTCCGAAGCGGATTCCGACATCAAATCCCTCCTCCTGAAGACTCAACGGCTTGTCGGTCAAATGAAGCTGAATGCGCATGGCCGGATAGCGCGACGCAAAGTTTGATACTGCGGGGACAAGATGCGTTCGTCCAAAGCCGAAAGAAGCATTCACGCGCAACAAGCCGGTTGGCGCGCCCTGGCTGCGACCGACCATTTGCTCAAGCTCCGAGAGGTCATCGAGGATACGTGAACCATGGGTCAAATACAGTTCACCTTCGGGAGTCAGAGTCAGGCGCCGTGTCGTTCGATTCGATAGCCTTATGCCAAGTCGCCGCTCCAATGCTGCGAGCCTTTTGCTGATGGCGGGCGGGGTCACGCCCAGCTCGCGCGCCACGGCCGCCAGATTTCGGTGCCTGGCGACCAGGGTGAACAGTTCGAGATCGGAGAAAGAGTCCATTGAGAGATGGGGGCGCTTATTCGTTCATTCGGTCCTACAGGTTACGACAAGATTGCTTTTGTGGAAACCATATCACTCCGAGCATGAATTAGACTGGCCAGAAGAAAGCAGAAGACCTCTTGCCGATGTCCGCTTTCACGTTGCAACCGTCGACGGCGGAGCCGAGCGTCATCTGCTCCTCGTCCCGCTCTCTCATTCAAATGGCCGGCCATGCAATCGCGCACCCTTTATCAGAAGCTCGTTGATACGCATACCGTATCAAGGATCGACGGAGAGCATGTTCTTCTATACGCCGATCTGCACATCATGAACGAGTACACCAGTCCCCAGGCGTTCGCCGGGCTGCGGGAGAAGGGATTGCAGGTCCGGCGCCCTCGCCAGCAAATGGGTGTCGTCGACCACGTCATTCCAACGCACCCGGTGCCGATTCATGCCCGCACTATCGAAATCGTCGACGCGGGAAAACAGGCCGCTAACTTCACGAAGAACTGCATGGAGCAGGGTATTCATCTCTTCGATGTCGATGATCCGATGCAGGGCATCGAGCACGTCATTGCGCCGGAGCTTGGCCTGATACGTCCTGGCATGGTGGTGCTCTGCGGAGATAGCCATACGACGACCTATGGCGCACTGGGTGCGCTCGGCTTCGGAATCGGGACGTCCGAAGTGGAACACGTACTGGCTACGCAGACCTTGGTTTATCGCGTGGCGAAGAACATGAAAATCGTCGTCGATGGAAAGCTTCCTTCCGGAACGACGTCAAAAGACCTCGTGCTGCACATCATTTCTCGTATTGGCGCCCAGGGCGCCCGTGGTTTCGCCGTCGAATACCAGGGCGAAGCCATCGATAACCTGTCTGCCGAGGCGCGCATGACGTTGTGCAACATGACGGTCGAAGCGGGCGCTCGCGCGGCACTCGTCGCGCCGGACCTGACAACGATCGACTACGTGTCCAGCAGGGTCAAGGATCTCGATTCAGCCCTGCTGGATGTCGCGTGCAAGGAATGGCGGCAAATGAAGTCCGACCCGGATGCCTCTTTCGAAGTGGAACATCGCTTCGACGCTACACAGGTAGCGCCTTACGTGACGTGGGGCACGAGTCCCGATCAAGCCATGCCGATCGACGGCACGATTCCCGATTCGGCCGAAGGGTTCGAACTCGGCGCTGCGACGATGCGCAAGGCGCTTGACTACATCGGATTGGAAGCAGGGGCGTCAGTCGAGGGCCTGGCTATCGACAGAGTCTTTATCGGCTCATGCACTAACGCGCGAATCGAAGATCTACGCGCCGTCACGCAGGTTGTTCGTGGCCGAAAGGTGGCCCCGACGGTACGCGCCATGGTGGTTCCGGGTTCGGGCCTCGTCCGCAGCCAGGCGGAACGCGAAGGGATCGCTCAGGTGCTGATCGAGGCCGGCTTCGAGTGGCGGCAGCCCGGATGCTCGATGTGTCTTGCCATGAATGATGACGTCTTGTCGCCGGGGGAACGCTGCGCGTCGACGACGAACCGCAATTTCGAGGGCCGGCAAGGCCGTGACAGCAAGACCCACCTCATGAGCCCTGCGATGGCGGCCGCCGCAGCCATTGCCGGTCGCATTGTCGACGTGCGGAAGGAGTTCGTCGATGCGTGAGTCACCCATCATTGCGGGCATCGCCGCGCCGCTTCCGGTCAATAACCTGGACACGGACCAGATCATGCCGAAGCAATTCCTCCTTGGCATTGATAAATCAGGTCTTGCTCGTGGACTGTTGTTCGATCTTCGCTTCGACGCAAGCGGACAGATCAGGGAAAGTTTTGTCCTCAACCAGGCCGCGTATCAAGGCGCGAGAATCCTTCTGGCAGGCTCCAATTTCGGCTGTGGCTCGAGCCGCGAGCACGCGGTGTGGGGCATGCAGCAAGCTGGCTTCGAAGCGGTGATCGCTCCAAGCTATGGAGAGATCTTCTACTTCAATGCGGCGAACAACAGGCTCTTGCTCGTTACCCTTGCGCCGGAACAGATAGAAGATCTGGTCAAGGAGGTCGAGTCGGGCAGCGATAAGAATCTAATCATCGACATTGATGAACAGGTAGTGAAGACGCCCTCCGGCAAGAGCTATTCATTCGATCTCCCTCCGCGCCAGAAGCAGATGCTGCTCGAAGGACTGGATGTCATCGGCCTGACGCTAAGAGAAGCCGCGGCCATCGAGGCGTTCGAACAACGTCACTGGACAAGAAGTCCGTGGTGTCGAGTCGATCTCGCAAGACAGCGGCAGTCGGCTTCGATGGGTGCTGCGAAGCTCGAATGAAGAGCTGAGCCCTCACACCCGTCAGCGTCGCCCGGAGAAACAGTCCGGGTCATTGTCGCCACGCGGCCTCGCGGCCCCGTTGCGCGGCCGCCTGCGTCCTCGGCGAGCCGAACGACCCACGTCTTACCTAGGGTTAATACCACGCACGCCGTTGTTGAGAATGGCATTTTACTGTGACATAGTGCCATTAAACCCAACCAACCTTTTTCCAAGGAGTGACTCATGACTGTTAAAAAGACCACGAAGCTGCGTGCCCTGCTCAAGTCGAAGACCTTTCTTCATATGCCCGGCGTCTACGATGCGCTGGCTGCGAAGTTCACTGAACACGCGGGATTCGAGGCGTTGTATTGCGGTGGCTATGTCACGGGCGGCGCACGTGCCGTCACGGAACCTCTGCTGACGATGACCGAACAGATCAAGCTCGCATCGGACGCTGCCGCCGCCGTGGACATTCCCATGATCGTCGATGCAGGCGCGGGCTTTGGCGAGCCTCTGCACACCATGCGCACCGTTCGCGAGTTCATTCGGGCCGGCATCGCGGGCGTCCATATCGAAGATCAGATCTACCCGAAGCGTGCGCATTACCACACGTATCAGGTTCACGAAACGACGCCGGAAGAGTTCGCGACCAAGATCCGCTATGCGTGCAAGGAACGCGACGAACAGGATCCCGACTTCGTGATCATCGCGCGCTCCGACTCGTGCCGTGAATTCGGCCTCGATGTGGCGGCCGACCGTGTCAACCGGGGTGCGGACGAAGGCGCGGATCTCGGATTGCTGTTTCCGCGTACCCCGGAAGAAACGGAGCGTGCGCCGCGCGTGTGCAAGGTTCCGCTGCTGTATGTGATGAGCCGCGGGAATCGCGATGGGCGTCCGATCTTCTCGCGTCGCGAGCTCCAGGAAATGGGCTATGCAGGCATCATCGAATCGCAACTGATGATGCTCGTTTCCGTCGATGCACAGCAACGTGCATTGAAGGAACTGCGTGAAACCGGCCACCACACGCTGCTGACTCACGAGCAGGAAGTGCGCATCCGCAAGGATATCGAGGACCGTATCGATCTGGAGGAGTATTACGAGATCGAGCGCCAGACCGTCGAAGTGCAATAACCGAGAGCCCCTGATGACCGTGAATCCGCGCACTGAAGACGGTTCGACGATGGACGCCGTGCTCGATACCGTCCTGTCCCGCACATCGGCCCTGGAGTTGTCCGGTCCGGAGCCCGACTGCGGCATGATCCAGCGTTTGATTGCCGCAGCGGACCGGGCGCCCGATCACGGCAGTCTGCGTCCGTGGCGGATCACGGTGGTCCTGGGCGACGAACGACGCGTGCTCGGGGACTTGATTGCGGAAGCCGCGCGCCGCCGCAGCCCCGGTCTCGGAGACGATGCACTGGAGCGAGAACGGCGCAAGGCGCTGCGCGCGCCGCTTGTCATGATCGTCGCCGCGAAGATCGAAGAGGGCATCAAGGTTCCCGAGATCGAGCAGGTGATGGCCACTGCCGCCGCCGTGCAGAACATGTGGATCGTCGCCCATGCAATGGGTCTTGGCGCGATGTGGAAAACCGGCCACCTGACGACCGACTCGCAATTCAAGGCGGCGATCGGGCTGGCGCCGGGTGATCATATCGTCGCGTTCCTGTATGTCGGTCATCCGGTCAGGACACGCGGCATCCCGCACCGTTCGACCGAGCCGTTGGTCTCGACGCTTGGTAACGTAGTTCAGCAACGTTCGGAGTATGAAAATGAGCGGTGCAAAGACCCTGTCTAGTCATGGTCTGCCCGATGGCTACGCGGTTCCTTCACGAGCATGCGACAGCCACATGCACGTCTTCGGTCCCGTGTCGCGGTTTCCGGGAGTCGAGGGGCATAGCTATGCTCCTCGACCGGCCCCGCTCGAGGACTGGCGCCGGAGCATCGGCGCGCTGGGACTGGAGCGCGCAGTGATCGTGCAGCCGAGTTGCTATGGCACCGACAACACCTGCACGCTCGAGTCGGTATCGAGTATGGGCGAGCATGCGCGCGCCGTAGTCAGCATCGGGCACGACATCACGGAAGCGGAACTCCTCGAGTTGCATGAGGCGGGCGCTCGCGGCGTGCGTCTGAATGCGAAGAGTGTCGGTTCACGCGATGCCGGTGCGATTGCGGCTGAAGTGAAGGCCGTCGCGGAACGTATCGCACCGCTCGGTTGGCACCTTCAACTTCATGCGGAAGCGGCGGTAATCGTGCGCTTGAGCGAAGCATTGCATGCGTTGGAATGTCCCGTGGTCATCGATCACATGGGCGGCATGCGTGTGCCGCAAGACGATAGCCATCTCGTGTCGTTGCAAGCCCTGCTGCGGGGCGGAAACTGCTGGGTGAAGCTGTCGGCGCCTTATCGGATTGTCGAGCATGGCGGGTTGTTCGATGAAACCTGTTCGCTTGCAGCCGCGCTGATTGCCGCCAACCCGGCGCGCGTCGTCTGGGGTTCCGACTGGCCTCATACGAGCGAACACGCAGGGCGTCCTCAAGCCGATCCGCAACAAGTCGATTTTCGCTGCATTGATTCAAACGAGCTTCTCGCATTGCTGGCAAAGCAGTGTTGCGACGAGTCGACCTTTGTACGGATACTGGTCGACAACCCCGCGGCGCTTTACGGATTTCCAGTTTAGGCGCTTCGGCCGGGCGACTGTACATTCGGCCAGGCATCGACAAATCTTCGGTACATTCCATAAAGATTGGCGACGCACCTCGCGGGGCGTCCAGCCAAGGAGACAACGCGCATGATGCAATCGACGGGAACTCGCATCTCGGACTCGGCGACTCAACGCTCCGAAATCGATTGTCACGAAGCGCTCGTGCGATCAGCCGTTCGCAAGAACTTCTGGCGCTTCGTTCCATTGCTGATCCTGGCGTTCGTGGTGAATTACCTCGATCGCATTTGCATCGGCTTTGCGGCACTGAGCATGAACCGTGACCTGAACATCACGCCGGTGCAGTTCGGGCTTGCGTCGGGGATTCTTTTTCTCGGTTATTGCCTCTTTGAAGTGCCGAGCAATCTCGCACTCTACCGGTTTGGCGCGCGTCGCTGGCTGACGCGCATCATGATCACGTGGGGATTGGTTGCCGCCGCCAATGCCTTCGTCACCGGGTCCACATCCTTGTACATTGCGCGCTTTGCACTTGGCGCGGCCGAGGCGGGTTTCTTCCCGGGCGCCGCGTATTTGCTGTCGGTGTGGTTTCCCGCGCAGTATCGAGCACGCGCGCTGGCGTGGCTGTCGGCAGCGGTGCCCATTTCCTCGGTCATCGGAGGACCCATCTCCGCGTACCTGATGCAGTCGACCCACGGCGCCTTCGGTCTGGTGGGCTGGCAATGGATGTTCATCGTCGAGGGATTGCCGGCCTGCGTACTCGGACTGGTGATGCTCTTCCTCATTACCGACAAGCCCAGCGACGCGCACTGGCTACAGGAAGACGAACGTAGCGCATTGCTGAGCGCGCTTGCGAGCGAGGAAAAGCGCGAGGTGCGCACAGGGATCAGGGAAGCGCTGCTCGATCGCAGAGTGATCATACTCACCGGCGTGCAATTCGGATTCGTGCTGGGCGCATACGGTATCGGGCTCTGGCTTCCTCAGATTCTGAGGCAGTTCACGCTGTCGATCATGGCAATCGGTCTATGGTCAACCGTTCCCTATGTCTTCGCGGCCGTCGGCATGCTGATATGGGCGCGCTACGCGGATCGCACCGGCCGGCTGGTCGGCAATCTGGCGGCTTCCTGCATATTCGCCGTAGCCGGCCTGCTGCTCTCGGTGTCCGGTCAATCGTTCACGCCTGCCTTGATCGGCCTGACCGTGGCGATGGTAGGAGTCACGTCCGCGCGGGGCATGTTCTGGGCGATACCGGCCACCTTTCTGAGCGGCGCCGGCGCGGCTGGTGGGCTGGCCTTCATTAATTCCGTCGGCGCGCTGGGCGGCTTTGTCGGGCCATCCATCATGGGATGGCTTCGCGAAGAGACAGGTTCCTTCAAGGCCGGCATCCTGGCAATGGGAGCGATTCTGTTGCTGTCGGGTTTGCTGTCTCTCACGCTTTCGCGTACCAAATCGCCAGGTTGATTTCACTTCCAGGCCGCTTCATCAGTACCGGCGCCTGGCGAGTTTCAAGATGTTCGGGGCGAATGACAGAACCCGCCGTCGCAGCCGAAAAATCTTCTTCCAATCCTCACTAAATAACTAATCAGCCTGATAGACAATCAGGAGGAGACGTCATGCCTTGTCGAATCAAATCGTGGGTTACTGCTTCGATCTTGCTTGGCTTTAACGCAAGCGTTCAAGCTCAATCGTCGATAACCTTATATGGCGTGGTGGACGTCGACGTGGATGTTTCCAATCAAGGACATGGCACGCTCGTCGCGCTGCAAGGCGGCGGCATGAATAGCTCGGAATTTGGTTTTAAAGGTATAGAAGATTTGGGTGGCGGCCTGAAGGCGGTGTTCGACGTTGAAAACGGCTTTAGCGCGACGACGGGCGCAGCGCTGCAGAACGGCGCACTTTTCGGCCGTCAGGCGTGGGTCGGCATGGCGAGCCGCTGGGGAACATTGACCGTTGGGCGGCAGTATTCCCCCGAGTATGTCGCGAACACGGCCAACGATGCGTTCACTCATGGGCTCGCCGGCGGACTCAGCAATATTGGCAACACGATAAACGGCAAGACCGCAGGCTTGCTGACGGTCTATTCGGCTACCGGTCGTACCGATAACTCGATCAATTACGTATCGCCCACCTTGGCCGGTGTGACCTTGCGCGCAATGTACGGTGTAGGCGGTGTGCCCGGCTCGATCTCAACCGGCTCGACAGTCGGGATCGGCGGCAGCGCCAGCTGGGGGCCGGTAGGCCTGAGTGCAGGCTATACGAGGAATCGTCCTGCGGGCACTTCAGGGGTGCTCCAGGCCTTCTCGACGGGGGGAAGTGTTCAGTTCGGGCAGGCGCGGGTCATTGCTGCCATCACCAAAGACCTGAATTCGGCGACGCCAGGCAAGACCACACGCTTTACTCTGGAAAATCTCGGCATGCAGTATCAGGTCAGCGTAACGAATCGGCTGCTTGCACAAGTCATCCGGCTCGTCGATACCTCGGACGGTCTGCCGACATCGCGCGTCGGATACATCGCCGCTATCGGCCTGTTCCATTCGCTTTCCAAGCGGACATCGGTGTATTGCGATTACGCGCAGGTCTGGAACAAGGAAGGTTCAGCCTACTCGCTGGGAGGGGCAATCTACACGGGAGCCGCGGCCGTGCCCAACGCGATCGGGCGCACTTTCCAGGTGGGCGTGCAGACGCTGTTCTGAGACGCTAGCGGCGAAGGGCAGCACCATGATGGTCTGACCTGCGTCAAAGTTCAAATGCCTTGTGTCTTCTCGCGCATCCCCTCGATCAGATGCTGTTTGAGCAGATCGGATGCAGCCTGCCGGTCGCCGTCCAGAAGCATATCGGCAATGCGCACGTGTTCCATGCAGCGCTCGCGCCAGTTCTCGCTGGCGAGAGTGCGGCCATACTCGGCCAGCCGTCGCAGCCGGTTGACCTGTGTGAGTCCGTTGATCAGAAATTGGTTGCGCGAGCAGCGCAGCACCGCTTCATGAAATCGGCTGCCGATCTCGAACACCTCGACGGGCGACAAGGACGCCGCGCCTTTTTCGAACAGTGCCACTTGCTGCGCACGGCATTGCTCGATGGCGGCCCGATCCAGCTCGAACGTCGGCTCGAGTATTGCCGCCGGCTCGATGATGATGCGAAATCTCGAGCTTTGCTCGTACGTGAGATCAGTGGTGAGAAGCGGAATCAGTGCCCAGCCGTGTCCCGGAAGGCGTTCGGCCCAGCCTTCTACGGCCGCGCGAAGCAGCACGCGAGTGAGCACGCCACGCCCCACCGCATAGCGTCGCATGAGCACATTCTCGCTTTGCTTGCCGCTTAATTGGTTCGCCGAGTGTTCTTCTGCCAGCTTCAGATAAAGGCTTTCCTCTTCCGACAAGTCCAGTTCCGCTGCGGTCTGCGACGGTGCCGTCGCAGCCTGGTCGCCAACGAGATAGCCTCCGGTCGTCGACGGGACGACCACGTTCCAGTCGGCGAGGAGCCTCAGCGCGCGAGAAACGGGTGTACGACTTACGCGGAACTGCTCAGCAAGCTTTCGTTCAGGCAGACGCGTACCGGGTGTCAGGGCTGCGGCTCGAATATACAGAGAGATCTCGCGCGCCAGTTGCGGAATATGTAGCTGGTCCATTGAAGCCAGTGCGCTGTTTGAAGGAGCAGATCATTGTAATACCATCCATGAGCATCGAGCGGGATGGGTTACGGCATACGCTTCCGAAGCGCCTAAGGCTTTTTGCGCGCTCGCGAGGCCATGCCGATGTCGACTCTCGAGTCTCAGCATCAAGCAGTGACAGACGTTGCGTATCACACCGCAGGCCGTTCATGGAAATGAGTCAGGCATTCAAGATCCGCACTAGCAGTCACTTCAAGCGCAGTTGAAGTTGCCGCAGGGAGCGACGCGGCCGTCGGCGCGGCGCTCCGGGTGACAGAATCCAGTCCGCCAGTCAGGCGAGCAGCCCGAAAGGCCGTCGTTGGCAAAACGACGAGAGCGAAAGCTCGTGCGTAGATAATGACCAGGTGGCGCCGGCGAGTGGCGCAGTCCACGGCCGGCTGGCGTTCCAGTCGCGCCGACGGTTAAAGGAACAAAACAGATGAGAAGATCGGCAGAGAACAAGTTAAGGGTCGTGGCGGTGCGCATCGACCCAGTCATTGAGCAGCGGTTGCGTGTTCTGGCAGAGGCCACTGGGCGCAAGCAGTCGTTCTTTTTGCAGCGGATGATCGAAGAAGGCATCGAAGCGATGGAAGAGACCTGGCTCTCGCCAGACACGCTGGCCAAGGTTCGCAAGGGTGACTTGCCTGAGCTGCTCGTTGCACACAGCACGACCTCGGACCTGTTCGACGTGGATGCGACCGAAGCGATCTTGTAGCAGCGGCCGTCGTCTGTTATTCGTAGCGGTTCGGCAAGATCGCGTTCGTTTTCAATAGAGGGGAAGAGATTTCAATGAACAAACTGGAACTGATCGACGCGGTTGCGTCGGAGTCGGGTACGAGCAAGATCGCAACTGAAGAGGCGATCAATGCTGTCTTCGAGACGATTTCGAAAACGGTGGCCGCAGGAGATGCCGTTCAACTGATCGGTTTTGGATCGTTCGGGACCGGGGAACGCGCCGCGCGGACCGGTCGAAATCCGCAGACAGGTGCGACGATTGAAATTGCCGCGGCCAAGACAGTCAAGTTCACGGCAGGCAAGGCCTTCAAGGACGCAGTCAACCAGTCATAGAGCAAGCACATGCCTTTCGCCGACCAGCTCTGTCAAAAAAGCTGGGTTTCTAAAGGTAGAAGGTTGATCAGCTTGACCGCAGTGAGGCGTTCGGAACCGTCCGCGTGGATGGACCTGATCACGACGCGCTGTCCGCGCGCTTCACCCAACACTTCGACGATGCGATCACGGTAGCACGCGATGGTGCCGCGCGGCGGCTTTCGCTTGATGGAGCGACGTTCGGTCGAAGAGGGCATAGTCAATCAATGCTGTTGCGTCGTCCCCATTATGCCAAGGCCCGTTTGCTACCCGCGTAGGCGTGATCTCTGAACAACAGTTAAAGGCATCAACGTGCGTCGCATAGCCGTTCGTTCTCGGCCGGCGGTTCAAATAGTGTCATTGCCGAATGCGGTCGCTCAGGCGGTCCAGGCGTGAATGTCGAGGATCGCCTCGGCGAAAGCGTCGGGTGCTTCCTGCGGAAGATTGTGACCAGCATTGGCGACGACTCGGTTCTCATGGCGGCCGGTGAAGCGCGTCGCGTTCGTCAACCGGCCGCCGGGCGGCGAGACGCCGTCCGTCTCGCCTTCGAGCGTAATGGTGGGCACGGCGATGGGCGGCAGGACGGACAGGCGGCGCTCGATATCGTCGTAGCGGGGATCGCCGTCTACCAGCCCGAAACGATGCCGATACGAATGCACGACGACATCGACGAAATCGGGATTGTCGAAAGCGGCAGCCGAGCGTGCGAAGGTTGCGTCGTCGAAACACCAGATTGGCGACCACTGTGTCCACAGCAGTCGGCAGAATGCGCGCCGGTTGTCTTCGAGCCCGGTCCTGCCGCGCTCTCCATGAACGTAGTACTGATACCACAGCCGATGTTCCTTCTCGGGATCGGCCGGCCGCGAAGCAGCCGCGATGTTCTGGATGTTGTAGCCGTTGACGGACACGAGCCCGCGCGTCCTCGCCGGCCAGAGCGCCGCCACGATGCATGCCGCCCGGCCGCCCCAGTCATAACCACCGATGATCGCCTGCTCGATCCCGAGTACATCGAGCAGCGCTAGCAGATCCGCGCCGAGCGCCGCCTGCTGGCCCGAACGCAGCGTGGCAGAGGACCGGAAACGCGTGGGCCCGTATCCCCGCAGAAATGGGATGAGGACGCGAGCGCCCTGTGCTGCCAGGCGAGGCGCCACGTGCTCGTACGCGTGGACATCGTATGGAAATCCGTGCAGCAGGATGACTGGCCAGCCGTCAGGCTCACCCTGTTCGTCGTAGGCGATATTCAGCAGGTCGGTGGTGATGTGTTTGAGCATGGTGGAGAAGAGTACTGACTCCATAAGGGATCATCAAACGGGAAGATTGGCGCGTCCTCCCAGTAAAACTCTCGCGAATGGCGCGGTTGCGCAGACGTGCAGGCCATTCACCGTCAACACGCAGAACCCATCCAAAAGACTGGCGAGGTACACCTTTTGCTGCGGCACCCGGCGCCGCCCGATCAAGTTGACGGATCCCTACATCCCCTTGGAGGCTCCATGTCGGAACACGTCTATGAACTGCTTGAAGTCACGGGATCATCGCCCATTTCATCAGATAACGCTGTCGCGGTTGCGCTCGAAAAGGCGTCGGGCACAGTGAGGAACATCGAATGGTTCCAGGTAACGGAAACCCGGGGACACACCGAGGGCGGCAAGATTCTTCATTGGCAGGTAACCTTGAAGCTCGGCTTCCGGGTCGACGACTGATCCCGGCAACTACGTAAAGCCCCCGCCGAAGCATCGCGCGCAACATCTTTCTCGACCCGTACAGCCGAATGACGAACGCCTCGAAAACCTGCCTTGCAGCCTTGCTGGTTGCCGTCTGCGCGGCTCCCGCAGTGGCCATGGCTCGCCCTCATCACCATCATCATAAATGGCACCCGCATCATCGGCACCATCCGCATTACCGGCATCATCGCTAGCTCCTTGAGCAAGAGGTGCAGGCGGCATCCGGACGCACTCCGTCGCTGTGCCTGACTGACATCATGGAACTTCTCCTGCAGACTGGCGAGTTTTTCAAGCGGGCCGGGCGAGCGCTCCTGCTCGTCTGGGCCACGTCGCCCGCATTTCTCGTTGGGCTGCTCATCGCGACCCTCATCGCCGGCGTGCTGCCTGCCGTGGCGGCGGTCATTGGGCAGCGGATCGTGGACGCCGTCGTCGCGGCGACGCGTGGTTCAGTACATGGCCTGCATTGGCCTGTCGCGCGCTATCTGCTGCTCGAGGCATTGCTTCTCGTCGCCCTCGCGGCGAGTCAGCGGGCTCTGTCGTTGCTGCAAAATCTTCTTCGCGCGCGGCTCGGGCAGAAAGTCAATCTCCTCATTCTGGAGAAGGCTCAGAAGCTGAGCCTGGTTCAGTTCGAAGACCCAGAGTTCTACGATCGTCTTGTACGGGTACGACGCGATGCGTCATCACGTCCCTTGTCGCTCGTAATGAAGTCACTCGGACTGGTTCAGAATGTCATCGCGGTGACGAGCTTTGCAGTATTGCTCGTGAGGTTTTCACCGTGGGCGCTCGTGATATTGGTGGTGGGGGCCATTCCGAGTTTCATCTCCGAAGCCCGTTTTTCGGGAAGCGCTTTCCGCTTGTTTGGGCGGCGGACGCCCGAGAGCAGGCAACAAAACTATATCGAGTCCTTGCTCTCGCACGAAGCCAACATCAAGGAAGTCAAGCTCTTCGGCTTCGCGCCGCTTCTTCTGCAACGCTATCGGGACACCTTCGAAAAGCTCTACGCAGAAGACCGCGCGCTGACACTGCGGCGCGACGGTTGGGGCTTCCTCCTCGGCGTGCTGGGGACAATCGCATTCTATGCGGCCTATGCATGGATCGTCCTCGAGACCGTCAACGGAACGATCTCGCTGGGGCAAATGACGATGTATCTGGTTCTGTTCAGACAAGGACAGAGTGCGGTGAGCAGCAGTTTGTCGTCAATTGGAGGGCTCTACGAAGACGGGCTGTATCTGAGCGACTTGTTCGAGTTTCTTGCGCACCCGGAAACCATTGGCATCGGGCATCTAACACGAGGGATTCATCCGGGCGCGGGACTCAAGTTCGACCGGGTTTCGTTTGCCTACCCTGGGGTCGAGCGCCCTGCGCTCACGGACATCAGCTTCGAATTGAAGCATGGGCAGACTCTCGCCCTCGTGGGTGAGAACGGTTCTGGCAAGACGACGCTCATCAAACTTCTGACCCGACTTTATACCCCGTCTTCCGGCCGCATCCTGCTAGATGGGACAGACCTTCGGGAGTGGGACGAATATGCGCTGCGCCGACGGATCGGCGTCATCTTCCAGGACTTCATTCGCTATCAGTTCAAGGCGGGGGAGAATCTAGGCGTCGGTGATATCGAAGCGTTCTCCGACAAGACGCGCTGGAGTGAGGCGGCTCGCAAGGGGATGGCCGCCGCGTTCATCGAGCAGATGGAGAATGGCTATGAGACCCAGCTTGGACGATGGTTCGCGGGCGGCCGGGAATTGTCGGGCGGGCAGTGGCAGAAGATTGCGCTTTCGAGAGCATACATGCGCGAGAGCGCCGATATCCTGATCCTCGACGAGCCGACCGCCGCACTCGATCCTGAAGCCGAAGCCGGAGTGTTCGCGCAATTTCAGGCACAGTCCGGACAGCGGATGTCCATTCTGATTTCGCATCGCTTTTCAAGCGTGCGAGGCGCCGACCAGATCGTGGTGTTGGACGAAGGGCGGATACTCGAACGTGGAAGCCACGCGCAACTGCTTGCCCGGAACGGCCGCTACGCGCACTTGTTCGACTTGCAGGCTAGGGGTTATCAGTAAGCTAGTCCGTCGCGATTCGAAAATTTCATGCGTCGGCGCGTCAGAATGCATGTCGTTTGAGCCGGCGGACGACATGAAGAGGGTGAGGCCAACGACTATCGGCGTTTCCCATTGTGGCTATCAAGGAGTTGCAAACCCAATGACGCGTCCTCGCCTAAGGTTCCGATCGAACGTTTTGAGCCGGTTTAAGTTGGTATCCAGTTCAAGACGTCCCAAGAAAGTCTGCATTATTTATATTCTTCAATTGTCGCAAAGATTGAATTTACCAGTAATAAATCATGCTTTATGTGGGCCGTTAAATTCTGACAGTTTCATTACATAGTTAATAAGACGTTATTAGCGTCACGCTTCCAAGCAGGCGACGTTACCCAACAACGTTCGTCAACCGACGCGTCGAATCCTCATCGCGTCCGCGTCTAATCCCATCGGGTCAACCCTGATTGTTCCGATGCGACACGCTCTGATACTTTCCAAATCATACGTATGACCTAGAGGGAATTGCCGAGCATGCCAACTTTGCACCGCCAAGTGCTAAACCAGATTGGCGAACAAATTTGCTCGGGCAAATTTGCGCCGGGCGACATCCTGCCCGCCGAAGATGAACTCGCCCAGCTGATGCAGGTGAGTCGCATCACGATCCGCGAAACGGTGAAGTCGCTGTCCGCGAAGGGCATGCTTCAGGTGCGACGCCGCCACGGCACGATCGTGCTGCCGCGCGCTCACTGGCAATTGTTCGATCCCGACGTGATCACGTGGCGCGCGCGTGCCGGCGCCGTCGATGGCGATCTCATTCGCGACCTGATGGAATTGCGCACGATCATCGAGCCGAATGCAGCGAAGCTTGCGGCAAAGCGCGCGACGCCCGAAGACCGCCGCGCGGTGCGTCGCGCGTTCAAGGCGATGGAGCGCGCGGTCGCGGGGCAGGGCGAATACGTGCCTGCCGATCTCGCGTTTCACGGCGCGATCCTCACAGCGTGCCACAACCAGTTTGTTCAACAGATGCAAAACGCACTTTCCGCGATCTTGCGCACAAGCTTCGAATTGAGTTCGGAGATCGAGGGCGGCCCGGCGCGCTCGTTGCCGATGCACGGAGCGTTGTGCGTCGCCATTGAAAACGGCGACGCGCACGCGGCGGAGCAGGCCGTGCTCACGTTGATCGAACGCGCGGAAAAGGACTTCGACGATCGCGCGGCGCTTCAGCACACCACGAACGACAAGCCGCTGTAATACAGGTTCAACGACGCATCACAGCCACGCAATGAGAAGCCGCAGCCTGAAACAGAGGCTGCGCGGACGCGCTCGCGTCCTCGATTCGAATGCATTCGACCAAGGAAACACGCATGAACAAGTTGTTTGATTTGAGCGGCCGCACGGCGCTTGTCACCGGTTCGGTGCGCGGCATCGGCTACGCCCTCGTGGAAGGACTCGCAACGGCGGGTGCGCGCGTCATCGTCAACGGCACGAAAGCCGATACCGTCGACATCGCGGCGAGCCGCCTCCGAGCGCAAGGCTTCGACGCACGCGGCCGCGCCTTCGATGTGACCAACGAGGCGTCCGTCGCGGCCGCATTCACCGCATGGGACGCGGAGGGCGTCGAAGTGGACATCGTCGTCAACAACGCGGGAATCCAGTTCCGCAAGCCGATGATCGAACTGGCGCTCGCCGACTGGCAACGCGTGATCGATACCAACCTGACGAGCGCATTCATTGTCGCGAAGGAGGCGGCGCGGCGCATGATCGAGCGGCGTCGCGGCGGCAAGATCATCAACATCGGTTCGCTGACGAGCGAGGGCGCGCGCGCGACCGTCGCGCCGTACACGGCTGCCAAGGGCGGCATCAAGATGCTCACGCGCGCGATGAGCGCCGAATGGGCGCCGTTCGACATTCAGGCGAACGCGATCGGCCCCGGCTACATCCTCACCGACATGAATCAGGCGCTCGTCGACAACGCGAGCTTCGATGCCTGGGTGAAAAGCAGCAACCCGTCGCAACGATGGGGCAAGCCCGAAGAACTCGTCGGCACGGCGGTGTACCTCGCGTCGCCCGCATCAAGCTATGTGAACGGACAAATCATATACGTCGATGGCGGCTGGCTCGCCGTACTTTGACACCGGAGACATCATGGACAACATCAAGACCGTAGCGCCGCAAAGATGGTGGCATCTCATGCCGATCATCTTCATCACCTATAGCCTCGCTTATCTGGATCGCGCGAATTACGGCTTCGCGGCCGCGGCGGGCATCGACAGGGATCTCGGCATCACGTCAGCGACGTCGTCGCTGATCGGTGCACTGTTCTTCCTCGGTTACTGCCTGTTTCAAGTGCCCGGCGCGATTTACGCGCAGAAGAACAGCGTCAAGAAACTCATCTTCGCGAGCCTGATTCTGTGGGGCCTGTGCGCCGCCGCGACCGGCATGGTCAGCAACATTCCGACGCTGATGGCGCTGCGCTTCGTGCTCGGCATCGTCGAGGCCGCGGTGATGCCGTCGATGCTCATGTACATCAGCCGATGGTTCACGCGCACGGAACGTTCGCGCGCGAACACGTTCCTGATTCTTGGCAATCCGGTGACGGTGCTGTGGATGTCGATCGTCTCCGGCTACCTTGTGCGCAATTTCGGCTGGCGCGAGATGTTCGTGATCGAGGGCGTGCCCGCGATCCTGTGGGCGATCGTGTGGTGGTTCACGGTGAAAGATCGTCCGGCCGACGCGCCGTGGATGAGCGACAAGGAGAAGGCCGATTTCGATGCGATCCTCAAGGCCGAGCAGGCGCATATCGCGCCGGTGCGCGACTACAAGGCGGCGTTTCGTTCGTCCATCGTGCTCAAGTGCTGCGCCATTCACGCGTTGTGGAGCATCGGCGTGTACGGCTTCATCATGTGGCTGCCGTCGATTCTGAAGTCGGCATCGAAGACCATCGATATCGTGTCGGTCGGCTGGCTCTCCGCCGTGCCGTACCTCGCGGCCATCGTACTCATGCTGAGCGCGTCGTATCTGTCGGACAAGACGCGCAATCGCAAGCTCTTCGTCTGGCCGTTGCTGTTGATCGGCACGATTGCGTTCGTCGGTTCGTATCTCGTCGGAAGCTCGAATTTCTGGCTGTCGTTCGCGTTGCTCGTGATCGCGGGTGCGACGATGTATGCGCCTTACGGACCGTTCTTCGCGCTGGTGCCCGAGCTGATCCCGAGCAACGTTCTAGGCGGCGCGATCGGCCTGATCAATGCGTGCGGCGCGCTCGGCGCGTTCCTCGGCGCATGGCTCGTCGGTTATCTGAATGGCGCGACGGGTAGTCCTTCCGCATCGTATGTGTTCATGGCTGCGGCGTTGCTCGCGTCGGTCGTCCTCATGATGCTGGTTCCGGCACAGACCAGCGCGCGCTCGACTCCCAGGGGAGGCGCGGACACGAAGTCCGATGCCGTGTCTTCCGTCATCGTGGAATAAGGCAATGGCTACACTCATCACCGACGTCAAGGTCATTCTGACCGCGCCGGAAGGCATCAATCTCCTCGTCGTCAGGGTCGAAACGAATCAGCCTGGCTTGTTTGGACTAGGGTGCGCGACGTTCGCTTACCGGCATCTCGCGGTCAAATGTCTGATCGAGGAATACTTGCGGCCTTTGCTTATCGGGCGCGATGCGGATGCGATCGAAGAGCTCTGGCAGTTGATGCATCAGAACGCGTACTGGCGCAATGGTCCGATCGAAAACAACGCGATTTCCGGCGTGGATATGGCGTTGTGGGACATCAAAGGCAAGCAGGCGAACATGCCGCTGTATCAGTTGTTCGGCGGCAAGGTGCGCGAGGGTGTGCCGATCTATCGTCATGCCGATGGCCGCGATCTGAACGAGTTGTGCGAGAACATCCAGCGATATCGCGAGCAGGGCATCACGCATATCCGCTGTCAGAGCGGTGGTTATGGCGGCGGCGCGTTTGGCCGTGCGCCGTCGAGTGCGCCTGAGGGCGCACTCGACGGCATCTATCTCGATAGCCGCAAGTACATGCGCGACACGCTCAAACTGTTCGAAGGTATCCGCAGCAAGATCGGTTTCGATGTCGCGTTGTGTCACGACGTACACGAGCGCCTGAAGCCCATTGAAGCGATTCGATTCGCGCGCGAACTCGAGCCTTACGAGTTGTTCTTTCTCGAAGACGCGATCTCGCTCGAAGAAGGGGAATGGATGCGCCGGTTGCGCGAGAAAACCACGACGCCGCTGGCGCAAGGCGAACTCTTCAACAATCCGTACGAGTGGCGCTTTCTGATCACGGAACGTCTGATCGATTTCATTCGTGTGCATCCGAGTCAGATCGGCGGCATCACAGCTGGGCGCAAGCTGCAGATTTTCGCGGAGCAGTTCGGCGTGCGCACCGCCTGGCACGGTCCGGGCGACATGTCGCCGCTCGCGCATGCCGCGAACATTCATATCGATCTGGCGTCGCGCAATTTCGGCGTGCAGGAATGGTCGGGCACGGAACCGCCGAACTTCGTCATTCAGAAGCTCAAAGGACCGCGGGAGGCGTTGCTCGATGTATTTCCCGGCCTGCCAGAGTTTCGAGAAGGCTTCGTCTATGCCAACGATAGGCCAGGGCTAGGGATCGAACTGGACGAGCACGAAGCGGCGAAGTATCCGTGCGAACGTGAAACCACGCTATGGACGCAAACACGTCTGATGGACGGCGGGCTGCAAACACCTTGACGTGTTCACCCCCAAAAACTCGGCGGATGGGGGTGAGTACGACTACGCAGCATGCTCTGATCAAGCTTCGACCGGCCCCTCGAAAGTTCCTTTTTTTAAGTTAATAATGCGGGCGTCGCAGCACGGCGAAGTCGTCGTCTTGACGTGCGCAATGGCGATCGGCTGATCGACGATTTCTAAAAAACCTCGCGTGGCCGATGTACCTTTGGAAGCGGCCGCCGAAGCGACGTTAGGGAGAATGGCCGGAGAGGGTCGGCTACGAAAGTCCGCAGGGTGTCCGCGGTGGCAGATCAGTCATTGAACTGTGAACTTCGGCAACCTGCCAGTTGCAAACCTTCGAAGTCTCAGGCTCCAAAGCTCTCGTTCGGCCCGGTGAGCACGGGACGCGGGCCGCGGATTCGCTGGTTTGATCTGCACAATCTGCTGGGTATCGTCACGCTGGCATGGGCGTGTGTGATGGGCGCGACGGGCGTGCTCAACACGCTCGATTCGATGCTTTTCGGCCACTGGCAGAAGCACGAACTCGCCGCGCTGCTGGCGCCGTACCACGGGCTCGAACCAGTTCGGTATCCGACATCGGTCGCGCGTGCGACGGCCGTCGCGCGCCGGGCGATGCCGGATCGCGAGCCTTCGTTCGTCGCGTATCCCGGTTCGTTCTTCAGCAGCCGATATCACTACACGGTCTTCGCGCGCGGCGACACGCTGCTGACGTCGCGACTGCTCGCGCCGGTGCTGGTCGACGCGCGCGCACTCAAGGTGAGCGCGGTGGGCACGCTGCCGTGGTATCTGATCGCGCTGGAGGCATCGCGGCCGCTGCACTTTGGCGACGATGGTGTCTGGCCGTTCAAGCTGCTATGGGCGCTGCTCGATATCGCGAGCATCGTGGTGCTAGCGAGCGGGCTCTATCTATGGATCGCGCGCCGGTGGGCGCAACAGAGGAGACGATCATGAGCGAGCCTGCTGGCAAGCGCCCGCGCGTGTGGGCCATGCCCATGCTGTTGGCGGCCGCGACCGTGATCGGCCTTGCCGCTGCCCTGTGCGGAGAGGGACTGAGCCGATGGGCCGCGTGGTTCGCGCTTGGCGTGCCGCTTGCCGTGGCGGCCCGGCACGTAATGCGTGCCACGTGCGATTGGCAACGTTAGAGCTATATCAGGTCCCCAAGCAGATATCGATGAGCTCCTTCAGCACCGCTGGCAACTCAGGCGCCGACAGCGCCTGTAGATCATTTTTGCGTCTGGGCATGCGAGACGTTCAGTCGCGGATCGTCCAACGATTCCCGCACTTGTCCTCGAACCCCCTCCTTTATAGGCGATCGCGTTCGAATGCGTCTGCTTCCATGGCCGCAGCGCAATCGGCACGCCTTTTCCTCTCAAACTCGGCTTCGTCGAGGCGCCGCGCCTTGAACGCAAACTGTCCGTTCCGAACGCCAAGGTCCCGAGTTACCTCGAGCGTCTTGATTGGCTTGCGGACGTGCCGCCACGGGCCTCATTTGTCGTCGGCAATGCGAGCGATCCCTCGAAACCTGGTTGACGATAAGAGTCACGCATCCTTTCGAGCGACGCGACGCAGCAGTCTTGGATCTGTTTCCCATTCATCACGCGAGCCGATTGCGATCAATGGGAAATCTGGATGGATCGGGTTGAGCAGATAATTTGTTTCTGCAGGAACGACCGAGCTAGGGACGGCAAGGACCGCGCTCGTCTGGTTACGCGCCCATGCGGCGCCTATCTCCTGCAATTCATTCCGCGCCTCAAGGTCGCGCCAGTCGTTGGGCAGGCTCGCGCTATCGACGCGCCCGATCAGGGACTCAGGGATTCGGGCCGGAATCATGATGTAGCGGGCTCGCAAGGGTGAGTCCTGAACCAGCATTTCCAGCAAAGCGAGCGATTGGGTCTGCGCGGTGTACACGAGCGCAAGTCCTTTCGGGTTCCACCGCCCGCCGTACAGTCGCGCACCCTCACCGGAGAAACTGCTGTCGGCGAACCGTTCCGTCGTGACTCGCCATGCCGTTACCGTCATGCAAACACACCGTGCTCGATGCGCCCCAGCGTATCCATCACACTGTCGGCACCGATGTCCGTGTCGATCAAGCTGAGCGGGGTGGCGTCGCCGAGTGCCGCCGCCGGCGCCTTGAGCCAGCCGATCGCCAATTCGAGATCTTCGAACACTTCCGCGGCCCGCGCGGTGACACGCGCAAGCCTGAGCAATTTCGCCGACTCCTCGCGGCTGAACACGCCTTCGCGTTTGCGTCGGGCCAACGTACGCTCTGGAATGTCGAGTGCCTGCGCCAGCTCTGCCTGCGAGAGTCCGATCGATTTCAGAATGGAGTCGAGCGCCAGCGACGAGATCCCGTGACGAACAATGTTGACCCAATCAAGTCCCGAGCGCGGTGCACGTGGGAGCACCGAGCGGCCACCCAAAAGCGAATCAGCAGAAATCTTGTCGATTGCGGTCATAGGCGCCTCCTGCCATTTGGCATCTATTCTACACCAAATTGGCAGCACGACCTTTTGAATGGGATCTCGCCCTGCGCCGCGCAACTTGTGGTCGCATTCGTCAACCATTGTCGCTTTAACGTATGTGAGATGCATCGTCGGACGCATGTGACAGGTTATTCGGAACGCCCTGGTTCTCCATTGTTAGGCTGTAGGAGCTGCCCGCGACGAAGTGCTTCGATTTGTTGATCAATCGGTGCCGGATGAGTTATAAATGATATCCATTCTCATCTTCCAGACGCGTCACTCGGCTGGAAAGGTCATCCGATGTGCGCCGCCAACTATCCGGTGCAGCCCACGCTGCACACGCTTTACCACGACCATCATCGCTGGCTGTTCGACTGGCTTCGCCGACGACTCGGACACGCGGCCGATGCCGCTGATCTCGCGCACGACACGTTTGTTCGCTTGATGATGCGGAGCACCGCTCCCGAAGTGCACCATTTCGCCGAGGCGCGTGCGTATCTGCGAACCACAGCACAAAACCTGTGCATCAATCTCTGGCGCCGCCAGGAAATCGAGCGCGCCTGGATGGAGACGCTTGCCGCCTGGCCCGAGCCGACTTATCCCTCGGCCGAACGCCAGGCTATCGTTCTGGAGGCGCTGGCGGAGATCAGTGCGATGCTCCACGCGCTGCCAGAAAAGGCGGCGCAAGCGTTCCTGCTGGCCGTGGCGTTCCAGATGACCGATGACGAAGTCGGCGCTCGCCTTGAGGTGTCCGGGCGGATGGTCCGGAAATATGTTGCGAAGGCCATGCTCGGCTGCCTGCAATTGCATGCGCGCGATACCGCTGCCGCATTGCGCGAAGATGTTGGGGTGTAGCCTGCCTTGCGCCGCGAAGCCGCATTCGAGGCCGATGCTGGACGAGCCGATTCCAGCATGACGACACAACCCTCTCACGCCACCTTGCAGGCCGCCGCTGAGTGGTATGCGACGCTGCGCACGGGCGACGCGACCCATCAGGAACAGGTGGACTGGCGAACCTGGCTCGATGCGTCGAGCGAGAACCGGACCGCTTGGCGCCATGTCGAGCAGATCAGCCGGTCTTTCGGCGTGTTGCAGGACATGCCGGACCCGGAAAGGGCTAGTGAAGCGCTCGTGGCCGCGAACAAGCGCCTGCAACGCCGCCGCCGTGCGCTGCTGGGCGTCGCCGGATTGATTGGGGTGGGGGCTGTCGCCGGACTGAGCCGGCGCATGTCGTCGGACACGCTGTTGGCTCTGGCCGCTGACCATCGGACCCGCACCGGGGAGCTGCGCGACATCTACCTGCCCGACGGGACGCACGTGTGGCTCAATACCGCCACGGCTTTCAATGTGCAATTCGACAAGACGATCCGCGAGATCAAATTGTTGCGCGGTGAAATCTTCATCGAGACCGCTCACGATCCTGCACGTCCTTTTGTCATCGCAACGTCCGAAGGCCGTCTGCGCGCGCTGGGCACGCGTTTCAACGTCCTGCAAGGCGAAGACACAATCTCGATGAGCGTCTTTGCAGGCGCAGTCGAGGTCACGCTGCGCGACGGTGGCCAGCGCACGGTGGTGCAAGCCGGGCAGCAGATCCAGTTCAACCGCAGTCGCGTCTTGTGGACCCAGGACGCGGATCCGGCACGCGAAGCCTGGACGCGTGGCGTGCTGATCGCGCGCGACATTACTCTTCGCGAATTCGTCGAACAACTCCAGCGTTATCGCTCGGGCCATCTAGGTGTAGCCGACGAAGTAGCAGGCTTGCGGGTGTACGGCAGTTTTCCCCTGCGCGACACCGATCGCGCGATCGCCATGCTTTCAAACGTGTTACCCGTGCGGGCGCACGAAACGCTGCCGTGGTGGGTCACGATCGTCGGTCATCGATAACCGCGCGCGCACATTTTTTTTCGGAAACGGTTCCGGATTTTCTGCTCTCGATGGTTTTACAGAGTGAGAGAGATCCCGGTCGCTACAGCCACTCAATGATCGCCGGTGCGCACGTGCCGGCCCGCGCCGTATTGGCGAAATCACAGGCAGCTCCACGAGCACCCGGACGAGGCGGTCAACGCCGATCTCGCCTTTCACGCTATAGGAGCCCTCCATGCCAAAACGGTCCGTTCGTCCAGATTCCCGATTCATTACCGCCAGCCCGTGCCGCTCGCGCGTGCGAACGCCGCTCGCCGTCGCCATGCACATGCTCATGGTCAGTGGAGCATTCGCCGCCGCAGCGTCGATGACAGTCGCCCATGCGCAAACCGCAGCCGCTCCTGCCATGCAGCGTTACGACATTGCCGCCGGACCTCTGAGCCAGGTCCTGACAACGTTCTCGTCGCAGGCAGGCATCTATGTCGTCGGGGCGACGGATCTCGCCAAGGGCAAAGCGAGTCCCGGCTTGCACGGGACCTATTCGGTGAATGGAGCCTTGCACGCGCTGCTTGCCGGGACGAGCCTTGCAGCGGTGGCGCACGACGACGGAAGCTGGTCGCTCGAAGCCACGTCCGACAACGCCGGGGATAGCACGCTACCGGCCGTCAAAGTTACCGGCACGACAGAGAGGCCGACCCAGTCGCTGAACCCGCCCACCACCGTGGGCTCCAAGGAGGCACTCACCGCGCGCGAGATTCCTCAAACCGTCAGCGTGATCAGCCAGCAGCAGATCCAGGCGCTCAACCTGCAAACGGTCGACGATGCGATGAAATATGCGCCAGGCGTCACGACGGAAGTCAATCAGCCGGGATTTGCCAGCTACTACAGCCGCGGTTTCCCGATCAGCACGATTCAGTTCGACGGTGTGCCCACAGGCGTGGTCACAAGCGGCATCTCGGGCCCGACCGAGGGACTCGCGGCATATGACCGCGTCGAAGTCCTTTACGGCCCGTCGGGCATTCTGAACGGTTTCGGCGGCGAGGGTGGCATCCTGAATCTGGTGCGCAAGCGTGCACCAAGCCAGTTCGAGGCATCGGCGCAGATATCAGCGGGCACCTATTCGACCGGCGATGTGCAGGCGGACGTCGGTGGCCCGCTCAATCAGGCGGGCACGCTGCGCGGTCGCTTCGTCGTGGATGAGCGGTATGAACACCAGATGCAGGACACGACCTGGCAGCGCAACCAGCAGTTCTACGGCACGCTCGAAGCCGATGTGACGCCGACGACGCAGGTCCGTGTCGGCGTGAGCTATACCGACATTTACGGCAAGCCGATGTACGGTCTGCCGAACAACACCGACTACACGAATCTGAAGGTCTCGCGTTCAACGTTTATCGGCCCGGACTGGAACTGGTTCTCGAACCAACGCACGAATGCATTCGCGGAAGTCGAACAGAAACTGGCGGCGGACTGGACCGCGAAGCTCTCGTACAACTTCATGCGTACGACCACCGACGTGCTGACGGGCGCAATCATCACGAACGACCCGACGACGAACCTGGCCAACCACTACAGCCTGAACACCGCCGATACCAACACGCAGAACGCGCTCGACCTTTATGCGACCGGGCCGTTCACGCTGTTCGGACGCACGCATCATTTGACCGTTGGCGCAAGCTATCTGCATACGAACGACGTCACTAACCAGTACCTCATCAATCCCGCCACCGGACTGGACTTCGAGGGAGACATCACCGCTCCGCTCTACGACAATTCGGCCTATTCGAATGCATTCGCTGGCGGCCCGCAAAACGACGTGAAGGCGACCTCCACGCAGTACGGGATCTACGGCAACGCGCGCTTCAGCCTCGCCGACCCGCTCACGCTGGTGGTAGGCGGCCGCGTGACATGGTGGAATGGTGACTCGGTGCCCAGTTCGGATCCGAACAACAATTTCTTTGGCAACACGGCGACGCACGATCACGTGTCGGCCAAGTTCAGCCCAACGGTGGGCCTGCTCTACGATCTCAACGAACGCCACACGCTCTATGCAAGCTATGCGTCGATTTTCCAGCCGCAGGCGGGCAACGAAACGGTCTCGGGTGAGGTGATCAAGCCGCTCGAGGGTTACCAGTTCGAAATTGGCGAGAAGGGCGAGTATCTCGGCGGCTTGCTCAGCACGAACGTCGCCTTGTTCCACATCCGAGAGAAGAATCGCGCGATGGCGGATCCAGTCAACCAGGGATTCTACGTTGCACAGGGGCAGGCGCAATCGCAAGGCGTGGACCTGCGGGCCACCGGCCGGATCACGCAGAACTGGAAGATTGGAGCGGGCTACACCTATACGAACTGGCGAAACTACGACGACAGCTTTGTCCAGCACCAGGGCTTCTCCGTCGTGACGCCGAAGCACCTGTTCAAGCTGTGGACCAGCTACAACCTGCCAGGCCAGTTCTATCGCTGGACGGTGGGCGGCGCGCTCTATGTCCAGAGCAGCACCTTCTACACGGACAAGAGCGGTTTCCTGTCGAACAACACGGCGTCGAGCGGCACGTTGACGGCAGGCGGCTACGCAACCGTCGACGCGAATGTCGGTTATCAGATCAACAAGCATCTGAGCGCGTCGCTGCTGGTGACGAACCTGTTCAACCGGAAATACATTTCGTCATTGACGACGGGCGGTCCGGGTACGTACTTCGGGGATCCCGCCAAAGTGTTGTTCACACTGCGCGCCACGATGTAACGCTTCTCGCGACCCTTAGGACCGATCAGGCGCCAGCGTGCTGGGCAAGCGGTCGCGCGCCGCGATCTCTACTTCGATGTGCCGGCGCGATGTCACCGACGCTCAGCCGTCATCGAAGAGCCGCTCGCCCGCCTGTCAAGCATGTTTGCCGACGACAATCTGCGGGAGCGCCGTCGCGAGCGGCATGCAGTACTTTTTCTTCAGCGCCAGATAATCCAGCAGTGACATTCTGCGCACGAGCACATCGGGCGGCTAGTGCTTCTCTTTGCTAGTCACGCACAGGCCAAGATCGCATGTCGCGAGACCATCGCGTATTGCGCCATCAGCGGGTGCTGCTTGGGCGTCCGCGCTCCACGCCGCCGGGCGGTGTCGATGTTGCCGCCCTATACGACGTTCACGCTGAGGCTGTCGGGCACGAAGAGAAGGCGGGCGACCGCTCAAAAGCAATCGATATCGCATTCTCCGCTGACTTCGGACGTTCGCTCGAACGCGCGCGCGTGGATGTCGAACGATTCCAGTAGCGCCTCTATCAACGCCCCAAACTCGCCGTGCAACGAGCGGAGGAAGTCTCCAGAGTATGGCGCACGGCTGCGGAGTCGATGCTAGTCATCACCGAGTTGGTCTACCAGTTCGTGCTGTAAGTCATCTTCCACAGGCGAATCCTGCATCCCGTCGTCAAGTTGAGCGATGTGGTGAACCGCCTAGGCGCACAGGACTTGCCTGTCGAGCCGCCTAGGCGCACAGGACTTGCCTGTCGAGCCGCCGCGCCACGACCGCGACGAAATCGGCGACATGGCGCAAGCGCTACGCGTGTTTGGTGAGAACGGACTGGTGCGTCGGCGTCTCGAGCGCGAACGGGAGGCCGACCGTGTCTTGCGCGATTCGCTGTCGCGCATGATGCAGCGGCTTCACGGATGCAACGACACTCGGGATCCGATCGGGGTAGTCGAACGCTTCACGCCTGAGCGTCTGCCGGATACGCGCGGACAGCGCTATCTGCTGGACGCCGAACGTGCTGCGATGCGGGCCGCCTGTTCGTGGAAGCCGCCCAGGCACACCTCGGAGTTGTTCTCTCCGAATGCGTGCTGGGGCATCCGGCGGGCAGCCTGCGTCGTCCGGCTGGCAAGCAAGTGGATGTGCCGTGCGCACACTTGCAGCTCGCCGATGGCGCCGTACCCGATACCTGCTGCCTGCCGCTCGCAGGACAACATGGCGCACTGGAAATGTTGTACCTGGAGTTCAGCGAGGGCACGCAGCACAAAGTAGACTGTTGGAGTAGAGTTTGCCCGCTGGGATCCGGTCTTGATTTGGCTACGTGGACTGGCTCCTACGAGTTCCAGCGTTTCGCCGCACCCCAAACGCGATATTAGAACCTAGGCGCATCCCTGTTCCTCAAGGGATGCGCGAAGAAGTGATGGTTGGCTTCTCTTCTAGTTATGCTGCTTCCCCGGATCAGTGAGTTGGCGTTCCAAAACGACCGCGCTTGACTATTAGTCTCGAAAGCTGATTCTCTGCCGGATGAAACATCGAAGAATCATGCCTGCTGCGCTACCCAGTCTGCCCTGTCATTCATCTAGCAATGCACTCAAACGAACAACCTCTGCGGCGGGTGTTTCCGCCTATTTTGCTGCCGATGTTTTTGGCCGTCGTGGATGTCACCATCGTCGCGGCCGCCCTGCCTGCCATGGCCGCGTCATTTGGCGACGTGCAGCGTGTGTCTTGGGTAGTGGCATCCTACTTGGTCGCCAGTACCGTGGTGGCGCCTGTGTATGGCCGTTTGGGTGACGCGCTGGGCCGCCGACGATTGCTGCTGGTGGCGTTGGTGATTTTCATGTGCGCATCGGTGTTGTGCGCCCTGGCAAAGGGAGTTCTTTCCCTTACTGCAGCACGAGTGTTGCAAGGCTTTGGCGGCGGCGGCCTGATGGTACTCAGCCAAGCGCTGTTGGGCGAGACTGTCTCCCGACGGCAGCTCGGCCTCGCTCAGGGAGTCACGGCCGCGGTGATTGTTGCCTCCTCCAGTTTCGGGCCGGTGGCAGGCGGGGCGCTTACGCATTGGTTTGGCTGGCCTTCGGTGTTTTTGGTGAACCTGCCTTTGGGAGGACTAGCAATGCTATTGGCGTTGCGGCTGCCGAAAGGGAAGGGCGTTGGCGGCCGGCGCGTTGGTACTGACCGCTTCGACTGGGAAGGTCTGGTTCTGTTCGCCGGACTCGTGGTGCCTCTACTTCTGGCACTGGAGCACCTTCAGCGCCTGGACATGGCCGAGTGGTATAGCACTGCGGCAGAACTCGGCCTGTCGCTGCTCTGCCTCCGACTGCTGGTGTGGCGCGAGCGACGGGCCAAGCAACCTCTATTTCCACTGGACATGCTCGGTCGGCCGGCTATGTGGCGTGCTAACGCCATGTCGGCCTTGTCAGGTGCGCTGCTGGTTAGCGAGTCGACCATCCTACCGATCCACCTGCGGGCGGTCGATGGTATATCCACGGGGCAGATCGGGCTAATGATGCTGCCGTTGACGGCGACGGTCGGAATGGGGTCACTGATGACAGGGCGACTAGTGAGTCGTACCGGCCACGTCGCGATCTTTCCTGCGGTAGGACAGACGGTAGCGGCGTGCTGCCTGGTGGTCGTCGCGTTTGGGGCCGCGCCTGTGAACGCCACTTTTGGCCCATGGGGGCTGCCCATCATGCTGGCTGTCGTGGTTGTGTTTCAAGGAACAGCGATGCCGGTGGCGCAAATCACGATGCAATCCCAAGCGCTGCCGGCGATGCTAGGTGCGGCATCCGCATCGGTTCAGCTATCGCGTTCGGTCGGCTCGGCGATCGGCGTGACAATTGCGCTCGGTGCGCTGTTCGCGACACTGGCTCGAAGCGATGGCACATCTGCGGCCTTTGCTGCAGCGGTACAGCACGGTCCAACCATCTTGAGGTCGCTACCTGACACAGCGCGCGCGATCACGACGGCTCATATCGCCAGCGGCTTCACGACTGCTTTCCTGGTTCTAGCGGCTTTCGCTGCGCTGAACGCTGCCATCGCCTGGACGTTGCCGTTGCGGCGGCTCTGATTGGATGTCTATGTAACTTCACATGCCATGGAAGAGAATTGGGCGCCGATAAGCTGGGCCGTGGGGGCTGTGGAGGAGGGGGCCGCCGGCAATGAACGTGACTTCCGATGTCGGCCATGAAGCGACACTCACTTCTCCGCACGAAATGGCCGTTGTGTGAAATATAGCCGCCACCTGTTCTGCCTGAAGCGCATCGGACCGTGGCGCGGCGCGACAGAAGAGCTCCGAGCGGACCACGCGGCGAGGATCGCTCGGGCTCCATCACCATCAAGGCTCTACGCGTCGCACCATCAGTCCAAGGCAACGGCAGGCGTTTGCACGCGCGCCCGGGAGGGTGCCGTTTCCTTCAGACTGAGCGTAACGACCAAGCCGATCGCGAGCGCAGCCAACCCGAGATGCATGATGTATTGAATGCCGAAGTGCTTGGCGATGTAACCCGCGATCGCCGGTGCGACCCCCCCACCGAAGACTTCGCCGATACCGACCACCAGACCCGAAGCCGTCGACATCAGCTTCGCCGGCACCGATTCCGCGCTCAACGGTCCCACCGTCAGCGTGATCATGCTGAACACGAAAAGAAGCGTGAGCGTGAGGTAGATGAAGAGCGTCGTCGGATTCGCACCGGTTCGCATGAGAAGGAACAGGAAGACGGCCGCTCCGATCACCGAGAAGATCATCACCGGTTTTCTGCCCAGCCGGTCGGAAAGCCCGGGCAGCACGAGTGTGCCAAGCGTGCCGCCGAAGCCGATCGCCGACAGCACGTAGCCCATCTGCTGCATGCTCAGGTGCAGATAGTCAATCAGGTAGCTCGGAAACAGTGCGCTCAGTACGACGAGGCACGTCAGCCAGCACAGCATGCCGACGATGTTCAACGGTATGTTGCAGTAGCGGAAGACATCGGTCCATTTGTGGGCGGCAAGATCCTGCGTCGCCGTGTGCAATGTGGCAGCCGTCGATCGAGTATTGCGCAGCACCCTGAACATCAGGTAAGCCACCAGTAGACCCGGAATCGACACGACCGCGAAAATCCAGTGCCACGGCAACACCTTGAGCAATTGCGTCACGAGGATCGGCGCAATGCCCAGGCCAAAAAGCGGCAGCGCCATCTGCTGAATGCCGATGTTGCGCCCGTGTCGCGTCGGCCTGGAGGCATCGAGGGTTGCGACGATGCTCGCAGGCGTGTACGCACCTTCGGCAAAGCCCATCACCGCGCGGATCAGGATCAGCGAGCCGACGCCGGTAGCAAGACCACTCAAACCCGCCAGCAGCGAGAACACGACGATCGCCGGAATGATCACCTTGCGGTGACCGATGCGGTCGGAGAGGTTGCCCATGAACATCGCGGAGATGCCCCATGCGACGGCGAGTGCTCCGGTGATGTGCCCGAGGTCCTGATAGTCCAGATGCAGGTCCGCCATCATGACGGGAAAGAGCGGCATGATCATGAACCGATCGATGCCGACCAGTCCGAAGCCGAGGGACAGCAAGGCGACGGCTTTCCATTCATAAGCTGCATCCCATCTGAATCCGGTGTTGTCTTTCATGTATGCAAGCTCCAGTCGAAGAGCGGCGTCGTGAGACGCGACGATCTAACGTGCACGAGGGATTCGCGCAGGCGTCAAGAAGGAAATACGTGTCAGAAAGATGTCTGCAGGCCGAGGCGGCCGATGACCTGATGCGTCGTGCTCGATTGAGCCGCACTATTGATCCAGGCGTTGTGTCCGCCTTCGACATCGCCGCCGGTCCACTGATAGACCGCTTCGGCATAGAGCGTCGTGCGCTTGGAGAGCAGATACTGCGCTGCGCCCGTGACCTGCTGCGCCCTGTTGTGGCTGAGCTGCGCGTTGCCCGACATGTACTGATAGTTCGCACCGAACCGGATGTCCGGCATGAACGTGTACAGCCCGCCGACCTGAAGCGCCTGCACGACGCCTCCCGTCAGCGTATTGCGCGTGTTGGTATAGAGCGCGTTGAGAAACACGTCGCCGATAGTCTGACTGACGCCGCCGCCAAAATTGCGGATGCCGTCGTGGCCGTCGTTCAACGCGGCGTACTTCGTTTCGTTGTAAGCCGCCGCGATGCCGAAACCGCCGATCGCATAGTTCACGCCGAAGCCGATCGTGTTGTTCGCGGAGAACGAACCGGGCGTATTGCCGAAACCGTACAAGGCGCCGAGTCGCAAACCTGCGAAAGTGGCCGATACGACCTTGACCGAATTCGACACGCGCGAGGTGCCGCCGGTTTGATCGAAGTCGAACGAGCCGGTCGGATTCTGAGGAATGCCGAGCGCGGCGAACGGTCCCTGGCGCATGTTGTAAAGGCCGCCATAGCTGAACGCGCCATCCAGTTTCGCGGGCGGGAAGAAGAGGAAGTCGGCCATCAGGTTGTATTGCTGGCCGAACGTGATGCGCCCGACACCGTCCTTCGACAATCCGACGAACGCCTGTCGGTTGAAATCGGCGCCCGGTCCCGGGATGCCCGCGCCGCTGTCCACCGAGAACTGCGACGCGAGTTCGAACAGGGTCTTGTAGCCGCCGCCCAGGTCTTCGATGCCACGCATGCCCCAGATGCTCGGCGTCCAGATCGAGTCGTCGGCTTTGAAGTTGTGGCTGCCGTTTTCGTTGCTCACATAGCTCACGCCCACGTCGAGAATGCCGAACAGCGTCACGCTGCTTTGCGCGTGAGCGTGCGTGGCGAAGGCGCAGGCCGCGACCAGCGCCAGGTGTGTCTTCCTCATGTTTCCTCCAGCGATTTTTATCGTTCGAGTTCAGGAAACGGCCGTTTCGATGGATTCGGCAAGCGGCAGCCGCGATACGAGATCGCTCAGCAGCGACGGCAGATCCTGACGCGTCTTCCCTCCGCCGAAGATGTAGAAGTCGGGCCGCACGCTGATGGCTTTGACGCCGTGCTCATCGAAGAACTGCCTGTACTTGCCGCTGACGTCGAGCAGCACGCGATCCTTGACGGCTTTGTCCGGGTCGGTCGTGATGCCGATCGAACGCGCTCCGATAGCAGCGAGCGCCGCCTTGCACTGCGCATCGAGAAATTGATTCGGGTGCGCGTCGAGCGCGATAACGTGAAAGCCGTTGGGCACGGCCTCGTCGTAGCGCGATGCCTCGCCGAGGTTCCTGACCTGGCCGTGCACGCTCAGCAGACCGGCCACGCTCTCGCAGGCGAACGCGGGGTTCGTGCAGATCAGGCCTTCGGCGAGGCCCGGGAACGGCGCAAGCGCTGGCACTTCGCCGGCGAGATACGCTTCGTCGCGTCGAGCGGCCTCTTCCTTGTCGGAGATGCACACGACCTGCCCCATCGCGATGGATGCGTCGATCACCGCGCGCACTTGCGGGCGACGCTCGGGCGTATAGCTTTCGAGCAGACCGTCCGATGAAATGCCCTTCAGGATCAGGTCGAAACGCCAGGCGAGATTCCATGCGTCGCGGATGCCGGAGCACATGCCCTGGCCCATGAACGGCGGCATCTGATGGGCCGCGTCGCCCGCGAGCACCACGCGCCCTTTATGCCAGTCTCTCGCGATCAGCGAGCGAAACTTGTAGACGGCATGTCGCACGAGCGTCGCGTTCTCCGGCGTGACCCACGGCGACAGCAGTTCCCACACTTTCTCAGGCTTTTGCAGGTTCTCAATCGATTCGTGCGGCAGGCGCATGAATTCCCAGCGACGGTAGCCGGGGCCGCCCGGCACCATCGTCGTCGGGCGGGCAGGGTTGCACCACTGGCCGATGTCGGGCACGTCGAGCTTCACGCCATGGTTGGGCTTCAGATCGATGACGAGCCAGTCTTCCTGAAAGCCCAGATCGTCGAACTCGATGTGCTGCGACTTGCGCACGAAGCTGTTCGCGCCATCGGCCCCGACGATATAGCGGGCGCGCACGGTCTGGGTCTCGCCGGTCGGCTCCCATTTCGCGCCGTTCATGACGCCACGACGCAGCGTCAGTTCGCAGCAGTCGGACAACTGCCGCAAGGTGGTGGCTTCCCAGCCTTGCTGCACCGAGACATTCGGCAGAGACTTCGCCTTCTTGTCGAGCAACGCTTCGAGTGACGGCTGATTGAAGAGATAGCCCACTGGGCCATCGCTGATCGATTCCGCTGACCAGTCGATTTCGACGAGCGTCTTCCATTCCGCGTTGAACCACTGATATTTGGACGACGGCTGCGAGATGCGCTCGACATCCTCTCCGATATCCATCGCATGAAAGATGCGGCGGATCTCGTGGTCATGAAAGACAGCGCGCGGAAGCGGATACAGCGAAGGCCAGCGATCGAAGACCGCGACGTCATAGCCGCGTTCGCCAAGCAATATCGAAAGAGATTGCCCGACCGGTCCGTATCCGACAATCGCGACGTCGAGAATGTTTTGATCTGTCATTTCAGTTTACCTGCGGAAAATTAGAGCGAGTTGTGCCCTGACGCCGGATGAACCGGCAGTCATCGAATCGATGCAAGGGGTTGAAGCGGTCAGTCTTTTAAAGCGACGCTGGCTTCGGTGTTATGGATGAAGTCGTCGGGGACCGGCGGGCCCCATAGATAGAGCGAGTCTTCTGGCGCGAAGTCCCCGGCGGGCCACGTCGTGCCTGCGGACACGAAATCGATGTCGGCGGAGTACTCGCAGAACGAGCCCCACGGGTCTTGCACGTAGTGGAAGTAGTTCGAGCCCAGCACGTGTCTGCCTGTGCCCCAGCCCTTTGTAAAGCCAGCAGCGGCCATCTGCAACGCGCCCTGGCCCACGAGATTCACGTTGTCGACGTCCCACGCCGCGTGATGCCAGCCGCGCGCGCTGCTCTTGGCGAACGCGACCAGATGATGGTCGCTGCCGTGCGGCGCATGCGTGAACGCGATGATGTCGAGCGACTTGTCCGACAGGCGCAGGCCGAGCGCATTGCCGTAAAAGTCGAGCGCGCCGAGGACGTCGGGCGAGAACAGCAGCACGTGAGACAGACGTCGCGGACGCACGGTCTGCGCTTCCGAGCGCATGTGCGCGCCGCGCTCATCCGCGTGGCTCGATGCGACGACGCACGGCTTCTTGTCGAATGGCGTCGTCTTCGGTCCGATCTTCACCTGGATCAGGTTGCCGTCCGGATCGCGGAACCAGAAGCCGCGATCGGGCGATGCAACCAGTTCCGCACCCGCCGCCACCACCTGATTGCGGATCGCCGCGAGATCTTCTTCGAAGCAGTTGAAACTGAGATACGCGAGTGACTTTCCCGATGCGGGAAGGATGCGCGCCCAGCGATGGCCATCGGCTGCGCGCAATTCGAGTTCCGCAGCGGTCGCCGCCACATCGAGACCGAACGCGCTGAAGAAGCGCTCGGCATCGGCGAGTGAGGGAACGTTGAGCGCAAAGTGATCGATCGAGTGAACACTCGCGCATGCGGATGCTACGGCAGGGTCGCTCATGACCGTGTCTCCATGTTCGCCATGTTGAATGAGCGCCGGCTCTGCGACCGGCTTCGCGGATAAGGAATCAGCGCGCTGCTTCGTCGGCGACGACGTTGCGCAGGGTGCCGATCTTCTCGACCGACACTTCGCACACGTCGCCCGCTTTCATCAGGAGCCGCGGCGTGCGCGCCCAACCGATGCCCGATGGCGTGCCGGACACGATCACGTCGCCCGGTTCGAGCGTGATGGCTTCGCTGATCACGCTGATGAGCGTCGCGACGTCGAAGACCATGTCGCTGGTGCTGGCCGACTGAACCACTTCGCCGTTCACGCGTGTTTCCAGCAGCAGGCCTTTCGCGCCCGCGGGTAATTCGTCGGCGGTCACGAGGTCGGGGCCGAACGCACCCGTGCCATCGAAATTCTTGCCGACGGTCCATTGCGGCGTCTTGAACTGATACTCGCGCACGGAGCCATCGTTGAAGAGCGCATAGCCTGCGACGTGCGAGAGCGCGTCTTCTTTCGAGATGTGGCGGCCGCCTGTACCCAGCACGACCGCGACTTCGCCTTCGTAGTCGAGCCCTTCGCAATCGGTCACGCCCGGGCGAATCATCGGCTGCTCGTGTGCGATGAGACTGGTGTTGACGCGCAGGAAAAGCGTCGGGTAATCGGGCTGTTCGTACTTGCTCTCCTTAGTGTGATCGGCGTAGTTCAGACCCACGCAGACGATCTTCGGCGGCTTTTGCAGCGGCGGAAGAAACTTCAGGCCAGCGGCCGGCACTTTGTCCTCCGTCGCGTGGGTCTTCGCGTACTCATCGAGACGCATGCCGCGAGCGAGCAACGACTCCAGCGGCTCGTCGCCGATGACGCGCACATGATCTCCATCGCGAACGCCGAGGGTTGCCTTGCCATTCTTTTCGAAACTGACGAACCGCATATTGCCTCCTGGTCACCCGAGGCGCGCTGCCTCAAGGTCGAATGATTTTCGAATTGACGAATGTGTCATTTTCAATTCTAAGCAAAATGACAATAGCGTCAATATGAATTGGCATAGGACAAACCCGCAGTCGGCATGCACTGCTAAAATCAAGCCAGATCAAAGGGATAGTCAATGGAAGCGATAGATTCGATCGAAAATCATCGAACCCGCGTGGGCGCATTGCGACGCGAGAAGACACGCATTCGTCTGATCGAAAGCGCGCTGGGCGTTTTTGCGGAGAAGGGCGCCGACGCGCCGACGATCGACGATTTCATCGCGTCGGCGGGCGTGGCGCGTGGGACGTTCTACAACTACTTCCGCACGACGGCGGAACTGCTGTCGGCGGTAGCCGGCGAAAGCAGCGACGAAGTGCTCGCGGTCATCGATCCGCTCGTGCGCGCAATCGACGATCCGGCGCAGCGCGTGGTGGTGGGTTCGCGCCTCTATATGGGCATGGCGGCGCGCTATCCGATGTGGGGCGCGTTCATCACGCGCGTGGGCACGAAACGGGGTTCGCGAGGCCGCTTGCTCGACGAGTACCTCATTCGAGATCTGCAGATGGCTCTGGATGCGGGTCGATTCGACGCAACGGACGTGGTCGTCGCGCGCGATATTGCGCTTGGCTCGATCATGTACGGCATCGACACGCTGCTATCCGACGACGCGCCTGTGGACTACGCGGAGCAGTCGATGTACGCGCTCATGCGGGCTTTCGGAATTGGAGCGAAGGAGGCGCGAAAACTTGCCTACGCGCCGATCGCTGATCCTCCGACGCCTCGCGGCGCCATCTTCGAGCGGGCTGATGCATTGGCAGACGGAGGCGGCGATCTGCATCGTGATCCGACGAGCTAGGGCGCACGAAGAGTTTTAAAGCGTTCGTCACGTCCTTCAAGAGACGAAGAAGCTCCAGTGGGAAGTCGCGGCGCAAACGAACGACCGCACAGGCCTGGAATGCGGTCGTTCGATTCGATGGCTCCAACGTCTCAACAGGGTCGGGTGCCGCCGTTCGACGAACCTCCAGTAGAGCTCGAACGCGCATGCAATGAACGTCAGGGCCCATTCAGCTGCTACCGATTGACAAACATTCGGTTCGGTCGGTTGAGTAGCGGTTGATTGTTGGCCGGAGATGCAGGAGAAGAGCCCGGTGTGTATTGAGCAACCCAACATACCCACGGATGGGTGCGATGCCGCGGCTGAGCTGATTGGCACCGTTTGGACGCGCGCAACGACCTCCTTCCACGCGCCATTACGGCAAATACGAGCGGCAAGATGGTGGACTGGTACGCCGACGATGGCGAATGGAAGCGCTCGAAATAAATGCCGTCACACGGGCCCGGCCACGCCTTCGGATCCGAAGCCGCGGTCGTGCGAGCGAAATACCAGCGATCCAAATCGCTCAGCGCGCATCGGCTGCGCCACGGCTAAGGAAGCGTCGTTCGCGCAAGGTTGCTGCTGCCGTATCCGAGCGATACGATTCGCTACATCAGGCGAACGACAATTCGCTGTAGAAGCGCCTGTAAATCACGCCGGGTGTCGCAGACGAGATGAACATATAGAACATCGGCGCGCACCTGATAAATGATCCGGTTCTTACCGGAAAGCACCTGCCGGAAAGTCTCGTCGGCGAACCCGTCGAGCTCCGGAGGAACGTGACCACTCTCAGGAAATTGGCGGATATGCGCGATGGTTTCTTGGAGATGCGCCGAAGTCTGATGCCACGTCTCCCAACCGAATGTGCGGACGATGTAGCTTCTCAATTCATCAATACCAATCCGCGCCGTCGGCAGGACACGGTACTTCAACGGCGGGATTTGCATCAGCGGATTTTCTGCTGCCGGTCAAGCTCGTCGAGTTCCGAGAAGAAATCCTCCCCGTCGACATGGTCGCCTTGGTCAATCTGCTTCTGACCAAGCGCGAGAAGTTTCAGCAGCGCGAGCGTCTGTTGCGTGGCTTCGTAGCTCCGAACATCCTGAACGACGAGCTTCGCTTCGCCGTTCTGAGTGATGATGAGCGGCTCACCCGAGTCGGCCAGGTCTTTGACAATCTGGGCCGCCTCGCTTTTGAGATAGCTGATGGGTTTCACATGGTCCGCGAGGTGCATCCTACCTCCGTATCGATGATGTCAATAAGGACTGAATATAGACTAAATTTAGTTCGACGACAACGCGGGTGTCTATTGTCAGCCGGATGCGGTCTTCCCCGGAGGACCGCTCGGAAACCTGTTCCGCCGGGTAGACGCTTGAGATGAGAGTCTACCTCGCGCCGAAAAGACGCTTGCTGCCCTGTGAGCACATCGGATTGCCGCTGATTGCTGCAGCAAGATAGGCCGAGCACGACTTTTAAGTACTTCACAAAATATCGATCATTAAGTTTATGTTAAATGCTGAACGATTAAACCAATTGAGTGATCGGTCGCGCCGACCACTCCCTCCCATCTGACTCAAGGAATCAACCTCTTCCCCCGGTAATGATCCAGCTGACTGAAGATCATCTCCTCCGTATCGACCATCGGACTGAACCCCGCCTTGCGGATCTTGGTCGTCGACGAGATCACGTCATAGTCATAGCTGAACACGAAGTCAGCAAAGCCCCAGGACGCCACGCGTCCCAGCGGCCGACGCTGAAGTCCGTGTTCCTCCACGATCTCGTCCCAGATGCCTGCCTTGTCGGACATCCATTGAACCAGCGGCATATGACGAACGCTGCCCGCGGGCATATCGAAGTACTCGGCGATTCTCGGCCATATGGCCTGCCATCGGAACAGATCGCCGTTGACGACGTTGAACGCCTGGTTGCGAGCCGCCGCGTCGCCGCACATCCAGAAAATGGACTCAGCGAGATGGCTTGCATCGGACAGTTCCATCAGCGCGGTATAGGCGCCTGGCTTGCCGGGAAAATCCAGCGGACGCCCCAGCTTGCGGCAGATCGCGGCATAGGCGCCGATCGTCGACAACAGGTTCGGGCCTGTGCCCACACGCCTGCCGTTTATCACGCCAGGCAGGCTCACGGACCAGGTCCATCCGTGCTTTGCCGCGCCCTCGACGAGAAACTTGCGCTGATCGAAATAGTAGTTGGGCGGGACATGACCCGGATGATCCTCGCGCGCGGGCGTCGGAAACGGTCCGATGTGCAGCCCATACCACTTCGTCCCCTGCACGGCGTGAACGTGGCGAAGTGCCGGGTTCTGGCAGGCCATGGTGATGTTGCGCAGCATGTCGAGGTTTGGCCCGACGCTTTCGATCCCGACCTTCTCCCCTGGCAGCATCGCGGTGTAGAGCGTATGCGGTGCGCGCGCCGCATAAACGATATGCGTGATCTCCAGATCGCGCACTGCGTCGCGGCAAGCGTGGAGATCGAGCATGTCCGCCTTGAGGTATTGCGTCTTCCCGGCCGCGCCGGTCGTGCCTGAAGGCGGATTTCGCGAAAGACCATAGGCATTCCAGCCGGGCGTCCTCTCGACGATGTCGATGAGTTCCTGCGCGGCGACGCCCGTCGCACCTGCTATCAGCAACGTACCGTGTTTATCGCTCAAGACTGTCTCCCCATGAGGTTGTGCAGAAGTTCGATCACCGGCGCAGGCTCATTGACCGGTCGCGGATTGATTTTGCTGAACCAGTCGATCAAGGCGAGATCAGCGACCTCCCTGATCTGTTCTTCATTCATTTGAGCGATTCGCGGTCGATCAGATACGCCCAGCCGATCGAGAAATTGTTCCGCCAGGTCCGCCGGACGGCGGGCATCGCCATTTGTGGTGTCCGGGGAAAGGACGGCGTGCATGGCGTCGCTGCGGCTGACGGTGAACGCTTCATTGAAACGCATGCAGTCAGGCAGCAGCGTCGCGGCCACCCAGCCGTTCGGCTCATCGAAGCGGCTGCAGATCGCATGCGTGAGCGCCGAGAGCAGACCGCCTCCTGTCGCGTCCGCGCCTCGTCCCGTCAGGATCGCCCCGGTCACGAGCGCCGCCCGGTCTGGAGCCTTCCTGCCCGCTTTCATCGCCCGTAACTGGGCACTCAGCAATCTCGTTCCATGCAGGAGCCACGCTTCCGAATAAGGATCGATGGCGGGCGACTCGAGCGTCTCGATCCCGGAACAGAACGCATGCAACGCTGCGTTGAAGACGAGTGCAGCGGGCGCCGTCGCCAGAAGCTCGGGATGAACGAAGATGGCGCGCGCGCGCGTCTGCGGATCGAACAAGGCCAGTCGTCGCCGCGTCGATGGCTCATGAAGCGCGCTGCCCGCCCGCGCAATCGCCGTCGTAGGAACCGTTGGAATGACGAACTGGGGCAGCTTGTGTGCGCGTAGCCGCGGACTGGTCAGTGTTCCATCCGGCGCGCGCTTCGTGCTCAACACCTCGGGGTGCTGCCCTTCGGCCAGAACAACGCTCGCCGCACGTGCCGTGACGATCGCCGAGCCTCCGCCTATGGCGATGACGCCATCGGCGGAGGCTTCCCGCAAATGCTCGGCCATCGTCATTACGGAATCGACTGGACTTCCAGCCTTTACCGCAGCGGACGCGCCGCACAGCAAGTCGCCCAGTTCATGACGGAGCCGGCCGAACGCCGCCGATTCGCCGATCGACCTCGAATGAATCAAAAACGCCCGACGGCAGCCCGCGCGATTCAGCTCCGTCCGCAGATTCGCGAACACGGTGTCGCCTTGATAAACGCGCAGCTCCGGACTGATGTAACGGAAAGACTGATCGCTCACCAGAGTCTCCTCGAATGGCTGAGAACGCGTCAGGGCGTCGGATCGGGCCGGGGTCCGATGATCCCTGAAGATTCGAATTCCCTGAGCTCCGCGTCGGAATGCCCTAGCCATGCGCCGAAGACTTCTTCGTTGCTGCCGCCGAGCGGCAAGCTCGGTTCGATAGCGAGCCGCTCGACACCTTCGAAGACCAATGGCGAATGCGGAAGCACGACACGGCCGAGATGCGGATGATCGACCCATTGCAGACTGCCGCGTTCGTGCATGTTGCGATCCTGCATGACTTCCTTGAGCGATCGAACCGGCGCGCACGGCACCTTCGCCTCCAGCATGCGCGTAGCGATCTCTTCCTTGCTGAGCGTAGCCGTCCACGTTTCGATGAGTTCATCGACAGCGGCAAAGTTCTCCACGCGGCTCGAACGCGTGAGGAAACGGGGATCGTCCTTCAGGTTGCCCTTGCCCATCACATCGAGGATCGCGCGAAAATGATGATCGCCCGGCGCGTTGAGCACGACATAGCCGTCCGTGGTCGCATACACGTTATAGGGCGAGATGCCGAGTCCGCCGTGCCGGTTGCCGGTTCGCGCAGGCGCCTGATCGCCCCGCGCGTGCAGCATGCCGAGGTTGGACGCGAGCGACGCATAGGTCGCATCCTGCATCGAGACTTCGACGACGCGTCCCGTCCCGGTTCTCTCGCGCTCGTAAAGCGCGGTCATGACGGCAGCATAGAGATGAATGCCCGCCATGAAATCGCAGATGGCGGCGCCGGCCTTGACCGGCGGCTGATCGGGATGACCCGTCGAATCAATCACCCCGCACATGGCCTGCATGACGAGATCCATCGCCGGGAAGTCCTTGTATGGCCCGGTCTTGCCGTAGCCCGAGCTGGACCCATAAATCAGCCGGGGATTGACTTCATGCAACGCCTTAGCGCCGACACCGAGCCGGTCCATCACGCCCGGCGCGAAATTTTCGATGAGGATATCGGCACGCGAAACCATCTCCCTGAGCAGGTCCTTGCCCTGCTCGGACTTCAGGTTGAGGGTCACGGGCTTCTTGTTGGAATTGAGCATCGCGAACGGCAACGCCGAACCGCCCATGTCGCCCCGGCTGCGAAGATGTTCGCCGGTGAACGGCTCGACCTTGATCACGGTCGCGCCGGCCATGGCCATCAGGAAGGTCGCGTAAGGGCCGTTGTACACGTGCGAAAGGTCGATCACGGTGATACCCGACAGCGGATATCCGGCATGCATCTGGGTACTCATGGTGTCTCCTGATTCGAGGTCCGTTCCCGATTGTCATGGCAGCGACGGCCGCTGTGTCATTCGCTCCGGCCTGCACGCGCAAGCAGACGCTCCGCGCCGCGCAGATGCGGGCGATCGAGCATCTTGCCGTCGAGCGAGATCGCGCCCGCTTGCGGCGCCTGCCGGAACGCCTCGACGATGCGTTGCGCGCGCTCGACCTCGTCGACGGATGGCGTGAACCACTGGTTGATGACTTCGATCTGCGCCGGGTGAATCGCGGCCTTGCCGGTGAAGCCATCGCGCGCGGCGTGCTCGCATTCGCGCGCCAGACCCTCATGGTCGCGGAAATCGGTGAACACTGCATCGATGGGATTGGCCTTCGCCGCCACCGCTCCGAACAGACAAAGGCTTCGGGCCAGTTCGAAGGGCGCGGCATAGGCGCCATCGTGACGACGGCTCGCGCGTGCCCCAGTGTCCGCCGACAAATCTTCCGCGCCCCACAACATGCCGAAGAGCCGCTCGTGCCGCGCTTGCGCGTAGCTTGCGATGCCGGTCATGGAAGCGGCGGTCTCGGTCACGATCGGCAAGAGCCTGACTTCTCCCGGCAGCAGACCGTCGCGCGCTTCCAGCGCCGTCAGATAGTGACCAACGCGCTCCAGCATGCCGTTGTCCTCGCACTTCGGCACGACGAGCCCGAACGGTCGCGCTTGCACGACTGCCGCCATGTCGCCGGGAAGAAGGCCACTGTCCAGCGCGTTGACGCGCACGAACAGGGGCAATCGTTCACGATACTCGCGGACGAACTCGGCGCACAACGCACGCGCCCCGGCTTTTTCATGTTCGGGCACGGCGTCTTCCAGATCGAGAATCAACGCATCCGCCCCGCTGTCGAGCGCTTTCAGCAGCTTGCGGCTGTCGTGCCCCGGTACGAAAAGAAATGACCGCATGACGTGCTCTCCTTGCTGCGATAGGTGGACGGCGTCCCCGCTTGCTAGAACGTACCCAGGCCGAGAAAACCGTCGACCGGATCGAAATCGGCGAGCAGTTTCTTGCCGACAAGATCCTTGAGCGTTTCGGTCGCGCCGCCGCCGAGCGTGCCGTAGCGGGCCCCACGATAGAAGCGCGAAACCGGATATTCGTCGGTGAAGCCATAGCCGCCGTGCACCTGGAGCGCCTCGCTCGTTACGCGGATCGCCATCTCGTTGACGAACATCTTCGCGATGGCCGCTTCGTGCGGATCGGGAAACGGATTGGCCGTCAGGCACGCGCGATACAACAGGCTTCGACCTGCCTCGATGTCGCGATACATCTCGGCGAGCTTCCAGCGAATCCCCTGGAACTCCCCAACGGTCTTGCCGAAGATGGTCCGGTCGCGCACGTACTTGATCGCTTCCTCGAATGCGCCTTCCGCAAGACCGAGCGATACGCTCGGGTTGAGGCAACGCTGCGTGTTGAACGCAGAGAGCAGTTTCTTGAAACCGCCCTCTCCCAGAATGACGTTCTCGACCGGGACTTCGCATTCGTCAAACTGGATCTCGGCGAGATTCTCACCGCCCATCGTGTGATAGCGGGCCGTCACGCTGAAGCCCTTCGTGTTGCGGTTGACGAGCACGCATCCGATGCCCTCCCGCCCCTGCGTTCCGTTGATGCGGCTGAAGACCACGAACCACTCGGCCTCGTCGGCCCGGCTGATGAGCGTCTTGGTGCCCTTCACGATGGCCCGGTCGCCCTTGATGGTCGTATTGGTGCGATAGTTCGGCACATCCGTTCCTGCATGCGGCTCGGTCATGCAGACAGCCAGCATGGCATCGCCCGAACAGACCTTGGGAAGAATGTCGCGCTTCATGTGTTCAGGCGCGTAGGTCGAGATGACGCGCACCTGCACGCCCACCTCGCCCATCAATGCCATCGCCGTCGAGTAGCAGACCTTCGATACTTCCTCGAGCACGAGCGCCGTGTCGAACACGGAGAGATCGGAGCCGCCGTATTCCTCCGGAATCGACATGCCGAGCACGCCGATCTCCGCGAGTTCACGAAGGTTCTCCCACGGAAAAGTGCCATCCAGCCAGCGGCTCGCGCGACCGCGAAAACGATCTCTGGCCAGTTCTCGAACGGTGCCGACAAGCGCGCGCTGCTCGGCGGAGAGTTGGAGTTTCATATCGCTCATACAATCTTTCCTGTTGGAAGCCGCTCATGCGGCCGTTGAAGGTGTGACGATCCGGCTAGGCGGGTTCGATACGTCGAAAGCCCTGGTGATGCAGGCGTGTGACGCCCTTGAACATGTGCTCGTAGTGGTGGCGCACCAGGTGTTCGAGTTCGCCCACATGCTCCGACATCGCGGCGGCGGCGCGGGCCGCATCGCGCTCGCGCAACGCGTCCAGGATCGCCGTGTGGGCGACGATCACATGCTCGCGATTGGCCTCGGTGTAACGCACGCCGTGCAGTTCGCCATCCGCGAGCAGGCTGATTGCACCCCAGAAGGTCTCCAGCACGGTATCGCCGCTGGCATGCGCGATCGCCCCATGAAACAAGCGGTTTTCTGCGACGAATGCCTGGTTGCTCGTGCAACCGGATCGCATCCGTTCGATCGACTGGGCCAGCGCGTCGAAGTCGGCTTTGCATCCATGAGCCGCGGCTTGTGCCGCGAGCGCCGGCTCGATGGCTTCGCGCGCGTGAAGCACATCGACGAACGGCACTTCGTGAAAGCGCAGGAAGATCGACAGGTTGCGCGCGAAGGTGTCGAGCGTGGGCTTCTGCACCATCAGGCCGCCGCCCGGACCGGGTTTCTGCATGAGCACGCCCTGCGATTCGAGAATGCGCAGGCTCTCTCTCAGCGTGGGCCGGCTGACTGCATAGTCTTCGAGCAGATCGCTCTCCGTGGCGAATGTGGCGCCCGGCGCAAGCGATGACTCCGCAATCCGATGCAGGATGTCCAGCGCGATGACTTGCGATTTGCCTCGATAGGCAGCGTTGCGTGTGTTCATCAGGCCGGCTCCACGAATCGCGGCGCACGCTTCTGCTCGAAGGCGGCGAGCCCCTCGGCATAATCGGCGGAAGCCAGGATGGCCGGCAGCGCCGCGGTTTCCAGCATCAGTGCGTCGTCCAGCGGCATCTCCATGCCTTGCGCCACGAGACGCTTGATCTCGGCCAGCGCGGGCGCCGAGCGCGTCAGCAACAGAGCGCCCATCTCGCGCGCGCGTGCGTCGAGTTCTTCGGGAGCCGTCAACTCGTTGACGAGACCGATGGACAAGGCGTACTCGCTCGTCACCGGTTCGCCCAGCAGCATCATGTGCAAGGCACGGCTGCGTCCTACGATGCGTGGCAGACGTTGTGTCCCGCCCGCGCCCGGAAACGCCCCTACCCGGCTCTCGGTCAGCCCGACCGATACGCCCGTCGATGCAATGCGCAGATCGCACGCAAGAGCGAGTTCGAGGCCGCCGCCGAGTGCCGTTCCATTCAACACGGCGATCGTCACGAAGCGCGCGTTCTCGATAGCGAGCAGCGCCTCGCGAATGCCCGCGTTGTGGGCCATCCGTGCTTCGAGGTCCATGCCCTTGCGCTCTTTCAGATCGGCGCCTGCGCAGAAGGCCCGTCCCGAACCGCGAATGAGCAGCACACGGCCGCTTCGCCGTGTTACTTCGTCGACTGCGTGCTTCAGCTCGTTGACCATCGCGACACTCAACGCATTCATTCGCTCTGCGCGATCGAAACGGATTTCGAATAATCCCGGTTCGATCTCGGTGAGAATCACGCTGCTTTCCATGATCTGCCGTCTCCTGTTCTTCAGCCTGTCACTTGCGTTTCGCGCTTCACCGTGCGCTGCCCGTTGCCCTCCGCGAACTCGCGCTCGAGCCGCTCCTGATGGTCCGGATGGGCAATCGCGATGAGACGCCGTGCGCGTTCGTTGAGCGAGCCGCCGCGCAATTCGGCCATGCCGAATTCCGTCACGACCATGTCGACATCGCTGCGTGCCGTCGTGACCGGATGACCGCGCAGCGAAGCCGTGATCCGCGAATGGGCGCCGTCTGGCGTCACGGAAGGGAACGCCATGATCGACCGTCCGCCGCGCGATGCCACGCCCGCCCGCACGAAGTCGACCTGTCCGCCGACCGCGCCGAGATAGCGGCTTCCCGCCACCTCGGCGTTCACTTGTCCACTGAGATCGACTTCGACGGCTGCATTGATCGTGTAGTAATTCGCGAGCTTCGACGTCACCGTCAGGTCGTGTGTGTAGCGCGCGTTGCGCATCGATACGAGACCGCTTGCGTGAGCGAAGTCGCGCAGGCGTCGGGTGCCGAACAGCCCACCCGTGACGCACCGTCCGGCATCCAGCGTCTTGTATGCATTGGTCACGACGCCCCGCTCGACGAGTTCGACGAGCGAATCCGACACCACCCCGCTATGTACGCCAAGCTCGCGATGCTGATCGAGCGCATGCGCGACCGCCGTGGGCATGGTGCCGATGCCGAGTTGCACCGTCGCACGGTCGGGGATGAGGCTCGCGACCCGTTGCGCGACCGCGCGCTCCGTTGCGGTAGGCACCGGGTCAGGCATGTCGATCATGGCATCGTCGCTGTCCACCAGCAGATCGATATGTTCCGCATCGATGCAGGCGTCGCCGCTCGTCGCGGGTAACGACGGATTCAGGAGCGCGATCACGACGCGCGCGGCGCGCACCATTGCCTCCGGAAAATCGGAGATCACACCGAACGTATAGCGGCCGTCCGGCATCGGACGCACTTGAACCAGCGCGACGTCGATCTTGAGCAGACGCTCGTCGAACAGGCCCGGGATCGAGCTGATGTGACACGGAACGATCTCGGCCAGATGCGTGACCCGGCGGTTGTTGCCCGCGCCGTTCAGCGCGCGAAGCCCGAAGTGCGAAGCCAGTTCGGGACGCAAGGTATCAGAGGTCGTCATGCCGAACAGAAGCGTCGGACGCACCAGCCCGTCTCGCTGCTCGATGAGTCTCCGTGTCAGCGCGAGCGGCTCGCCGGGCCCCTGCGGCCAACCTACGACGTCGTGCGGGCGCAGGAAGTCAGCGTAGTGCAACTGGTCAAGTGCAACGGTTCGGGTCATCGCGTCGTTCTTCCGATCTTGATGGTCACATGGAGGCGATGCATTGCATGCCTGCGTTCTCTTTTGTCGCTTGCTCGATAATTCATTTAGATCATTTATTTCGATCGTATTGAGCCGGCCTCATGCTGTCAAGACTTCTCAGTCGTCCATCACGATGGCTCGCACGAGATTGCGGACATCGCTCGCGTGATCGAGTTGGTGGACCGCATTGCGCAGATCCTGCGCGGCCTGCTCGCCAGACTGCAACGCTGAAGCGGCGAAACAATCGGTCGCCTTGGCTGCGATGACGGCGTCGGTCATGGGTCGATCCGGATGACCGAGCGGCACGTTGACGCGCTCACTCAACTTGAGGCCGTCCATCGATTCGACCTCCAGCGCCGCCGGAGAAATGTTGCGGCTCCATTCCCGCTCGATCGCCTCATCCACGTAGGGCTCGACCTTGTTGGCCAGGCTCAGGATATCGTCGCGCACGATCGCTTCATCCGTGAAATGCCCGAGTCCGACGCGGCCATCCACCCATGCCGCCGCGACCGTGTATGGAATGCTGAACTGCGCATGAACCAGCGTCACGGGACGCCTGCGCACGTCGATGGGCGTGCAGACCGCTTCGAACGCCTGCCGCGTCACGCCCACGCGGATGCGCCTGATCTGCCGCCAGTCGAGTCCGCTGGATGCACGCAGCGTCAGGGCTGCTTCGATCGGCGTGTGATTGAAGCGGCAGCACGGATAAGGCTTGTAACTCAGCCGGCTCATTTCGAAGCGCTGGCCCAATGCATCGCAGGCAACGTCGCGATCGAAGCGGTCACGCAAGTAGACGCGCAAGAATCCATCGAGACCGTCGAAGGTCGCGTGGGTGCCGCGAATGCCGCGCTTCGCCATCTGTACGGACACGACCGCCGCCTTGGCCGCGAAGCCCGGTTGCATGCGTTTCGTGAGGGCGCCGTCGCGCGTGACCTGATGATTGCCCGCCACTTGCGAATAGACGATCCCGAGTGCATTGATCATCTCGACCCGGGTCAGACCCATGACGCGGCCAGCCGCTATCGTGGCCGCGAAGTAGCCAAACAGCGACGTGTACATATACCCGCTTTCCACGATGCCGATGGTTGTCGCCACACCCAGGCGGCAGATGGTTTCGAGGCCCGCGACGACTGCGGTGAGGAACTCTTTTCCCGACACGTCGGCGACGAGTTCCGCCGCAGCCAGTGCCGCCGGAACCACCGAGACGCCGGCGTGCAGCACGGCGCCATCGTGCGTGTCGTCATAGTCGCGCGCGTGAGCCATCGCGCCATTCACCCAGGCCGCATGATGCGCAGGGATGCGGTCGCCGAAGACAAAAGTGCTGGCCTGGGAGGTGCCCGCCCACTCCACCGCGAGCGCTCTCAGATCGGCAATGCCGCGGGCGGTGGACCCGGCTACCGCGCACACCAGCGTGTCGAAGACATTGTTCTTTGCATGAGCGACGACTTCAGCGCTCAACGACGCGAACTCCAGTTCACAGGCGAAACGCGCGAAGATCTCGCCGAGATCCTCGGTGCTGACAGCATCGAATTGCACGTTCACATCCTGCATGTCGATCTCCCTGCGATGGCGGCGGTGTCGGCGGAATTCTCTCCGAGTTGACACGGCTTCGCACCGCCCACTATCATCAAACTATTTAGATTATTTAACGGATCGCAAGCACGCCTCGTGCACGCTTCGACCGTACCCATGATATGAGCACGCGTCCGTCCGCCTCTTACCTCGGCAAATCGCAAACCATCGCGCAAGAGCTTCTTGCGAAGATTGCCGAGTCCAATCTGGAACCTGGCCAGACGTTCGCGACTGAAGCCGATCTTCTCAGCCAGTACGACGTGAGCCGTCCCACGCTTCGCGAGAGCGTGCGTATTCTCGAAGCGCAAGGCGTGCTGGAACAGCGCCCCGGCCCCGGCGGCGGACTTGTCGTGCGGCGTCCCAGCCTCGACATGCTCGCCGAGTATCTGTCCATTTATCTGCGCTTCAACGGCGTGCCGTTTCTTGCCGTCCTGAAAGCGCGCGAAGTGATTGAGCCGGCGCTTGCCGCCGAAGCAGCACAACACGGCACCGACGAAGACTTCGACGCACTCGAGGCGTCCATCGACCGGATGAAAACCGGCTGCGAGCAACAAGAGGAATTCGTTACTGAGAACCGAACGTTCCATAGCGTGATCGCCCGGGCGAGCGGCAACAAGGTGCTCGAAACCTTCTGGGGAACCATCAGCCTGCTTGCCCACGGCGAGCATCATGGCGTTCGCTATACGTTCGGCAACCGGCGGCACGTGATCGCCGCGCATGAACGCATCCTTGCAGCGTGCCGGGGGCGCGATGCCGGCGCGGCCGCGGAGGCGATGTCCGAGCATGTCGGCGCACTGGAGCATCTCGTGCGCGATCACTACAAGCATCTGCTCAAGAAGCCCACGACCGTGCGTGATCGTCACAGCGGACGTTGAAGACCTGGAAGTGGCCTGCATCATCGTTTGAGCGGCAGGTGCGCCGTTTCCTTGAGCGTGAGCGTCGTCAGGAAGCTGAGCACCGCCGCGCCGATCACGTAGAAGCTCGGTGCGAGTTCGTATCCGGTCAGCCGGATCAGATACTCCGCGATAACCGAGGCAAAGCCGCCGAAAATTGCCACGGAAAGGCCGTATCCGATCGACACACCGGTCGTGCGAAGACGTGTTGGAAACAACTCGGCCATCGCCGCCGTGCAGACGCCCGCGAAGATGCCGACGAGGCTTCCGTCGGTGAACAATGTCAGTCCCACCAGCCAGTACGAGTCGCTGTTGCGGAAGATCACGAACGACGGATACGCAAACACCATGAAGCCGATTGCGCCGGCCAGGATCAGCGGCTTGCGGCCGAGACTGTCTGACAGCCTCGCCGCTATGAACGCACCGACCATCAGCATGAAGAGCCCGCCTGTCGCAAACCAGAGCGGCGCGGCACCGTGAATGCGGCCATGCAGGATGATGAATGCGGGTGCATAGACCAGGAAGACATAGTGCGTGACAAACCAGCATCCGGAGATGCCCAGGGTTTGAAGTCCGCCGATCCACACGCTGGCGCGATCGCCTTCGTCCGCCTTGGTCGTCCCTTCGTTTCGCTGCTCGATCAGAAAGTCCGGCGTCTCGTCGACCTTCGTTCTGAGGTAGTAGCTCAGCGGGGCAATGATCAATCCGCCGATGAGAAACGGTACGCGCCATCCCCAGCTCTGCAAGGCGTCCGGTGACAGCAAGGTCGAGAGCGCCGCGGCGAGACCCGATCCGACCACCGTGCCGCCGACAGCCGTGATGTTCGACAGGCTGCTGTACACGCCGCGCCGGTTCGACGGCGCCCACTCCATCAGGTAAGTCGTCACGTTACCCGAGTCCCCGCCGGCGGAGAATCCCTGGATCAGTCGGCAGCAGACCAGCAAGAGCGGCGCGGTCACACCGATCTGCCAGTACGTGGGCAGCAGCCCGATCACCAGCGTCCCGAGACCCATCATCGGCATGGTGACCATCAGCGCGAACTTGCGGCCTTTGACATCGCCGATCCGGCCAATCACCACCGCTCCCAGCGGCCGGGAGATGAAACCGATGCCGAACACCGCGAACGCAGCAATCAAGGCGGTTGCACGGTCCGCGCTGGAAAAGAACTGGCTCGAGATGACGGTCGCCAGATAGGCGTAGCTGGCGAAGTCGAACCATTCGAGCGAATTGCCGACGATCGTGCAAACGACTGCATTCCTTCGCAGACGCGTCACGGTGCTTCGTTCGAGCGCGGCACCATCGCCGTGCAACACGTGGGACGTCATCGTTGTCTCCCTTCCATACGAGTCTGTCTGATCGACGGCTTTACTTCAGCCCGGGCAGCGTGGCGATGCCATAGGCGCGGCATGCCGTGCCGTGGAACAGGTCTGCCCGCTCTGTTGCGGACAAGGAACGGGTCGCCCGTTTGAACGCGTTCCACAGGGCCACATACGAGCAGGATTGTTTGTCGACCGGGAAATTGCTCTCGAGCATGCAGCGGTCCGATCCAAAAAATTCCACGCACGTTTGCATATACGGAGACCACGCTTCAGCGAGCGCCTCCGAATTCGCCGGCTGCGATTGCTGCTCGAAACCGAAGCCGAAGACCGGCATACCCATGCCGCCGATCTTCGCCACTACGTTGGGCCGTTCGGCGAGCTTTCGCATGCCTTCTCGCCACGTCGCGAATACGGCACGGCGATCATGTCGATACTCCTCGACGCCGATCGCGATGCCGACATGATTGAGGACGATGGGTATGTCGGGAAAGGCATCGGCAAGGTCCGCTACGTCGTCGAGTTGCGTATGAAATACGAGCGCATCGAACGCCAGCCCGTGCTTTCCCAGCAGCCTATACCCGGAACGGAATGCCGGATCGCGCAGAAAGCCCTCGCGTCCAGCGCTCAGCATGCCTTGTCCCACTCTGCCCGTCGCGAACGTGGCTTGCAGACGCACACCGCGAAGTCTGCCGCGCGCCGCTTCTGCATGAGCCTCGATGATCGCTTCCACCTTGTCGCCGGCAGCGAGATCGATGTGGGACACGATCGCCGCAGCCACCTGACATGGACCCGTCGCCGTGGCAAGCGGCGCAGCGCTCAGGGCCGCGATACGCTCGACCTCGCCGAGTGACTGAAGCTCGGGCGATGCATCCATGCGCCAGCCCGCCTTGTAGGCCTCGACATACACCGTGCCCACCACGCGATGGCCGCCTCCGATATCGGCCGCGAGATCATCGAGCAGATAGCGGTAGGTATCCGTGCCCGCGCCGTAAAGATGATGATGCGCATCGACGATAGGCAGCTCCGGTTCGAGCGCGGTCTCGGCTTGGGCGCCTGCATGCCAGTGCTTCAGCGCTTCCGTCGAACGGATCCGGTTACCAGTGAAAGCGGGCGGCGTCACGTGGTTCACAATTGTCCCTCCGCTCAGGCATTGAGCACGAACAGGCGCTCTTCGGTCATGTCGCGGATCGCGTATTTCGGGCCTTCTCGTCCCATGCCGCTCTCCTTGACGCCGCCGTAAGGCATCTGGTCCGAACGCCAGCGCGATGTACCGTTCACGATCACGCCGCCCGTGCGTACCTTGCGATAGGCCGATAACGCAAGATCGAGCGAGTTCGTGAAGATGCCGCATTGCAGGCCGAACGGACTTTCGCTGATCGCATGAAAGATCGGCTCGATGTCGTCGTACGGCTGGATGGTCATGGCCGGCCCGAAGATCTCCTCGCAGACGATCGGCATCGACGCGTCAACCGACGAAAGAATGGTGCCCGGGAGCTGTGCCCCCTTTCGCTCGCCGCCCCGGAGACGTTTCGCCCCTGCCGCGACGGATTTGTCGATCACGTCCGCCACGCGCACTGCAGCGTGCTCATCGATCAGCGTGCCGACTTCGGTAGCGGGGTCGAGCGGGTCGCCGAAACGAATCGCGTCCATCTCCTCGCATACGAGCTCGACGAACGTGCTGTGGACCTCTCTGTGCACATAGACGTTCTGCACCGAGATGCAACTCTGGCCTGCGAGCAGCACCGCGTTGCGCGCGCACGCCTGCGCGGCCGCGCGCAGATTCGCATCCGCGTGAACGAAGGTCGGACCGACACCGCCGAGTTCCAGCGCGAGCCGCTTCATGCCGATGGAATCACGAATGATCTTGCCGACAGGAATCGATCCGGTGAAACTGACGAAATCGACGCGCGAATCGCGGACCAGTGCGGGCGCGATCGAGTCGCCGTAGATCATGTTGACGGCGCCGGCAGGCAGGCCGGCATCCAGGAATGCATCGATGAAAAGCGACGCAGCCAGCGGCGCTTTCGGCGATGGCTTCAGGACGATGGTGTTGCCCGCGGCAATCGCGGAGCCCACCTTGTGCGCGGCGAGATTGACCGGCGCATTGAACGGCGTGATCCCGGCGACGACGCCCACCGGAAAGCGCATCGTCATGGCCATCTTGCCTGCACCGATGGCCGTGGCATCCATCGGCACATGTTCGCCTTCGATGCGCACCGCTTCTTCCGCGCACAGACGCAGCGTGTCTGCTGAACGCAGGGTTTCCATGAGCGCGTCCCGATACGCCTTGCCGCTTTCACGCGACATCGTGTTGGCGATCTCCGTGGCGCGCGCGCTCGCTGCATCGGCGGCACGGCGCAGGATGGCCGCGCGCTCGTAGCCCGGCATCGATGCCATGGCGCCGCGTGCCTTGCGCGCGGCATCGAGAGCGTGGTCGCAGTCGGTCATCGTCGATACGGGAACGGAGCCTACGACATCGCCACGAAACGGATCACGCACGTCCTGATACTCACTGGACTTGCGACGTTCTCCGTCGATATATGCGCCCAGCTTGCCTACCGTCAGACCTGCGTCCGGAGCTGCCTGCATGCGAATTCTCCAACCAGTGTGGTTTCAAGAGTTGAGCCGAATGGTCTTGCTCTCTGCTATCCGTTCGGAAGCAGGATCTGCCGCACGACTTCGCCGTGCTCCAGCAGATCCAGATTGCGGTTCAATTGCGCGAAACTGATGGTGCCGCTCCTGAGCCGGTCGACGGGAAGCTTGCCCTCCTGATAGAGCCTCAGGTAGAGCGGAATATCGCGGGCAGGAATGCAACTTCCCATGAACGATCCGCGAATGACCTTCTCTTCCGATACCAGCGCGGTATGCGGATAGTCGTGCATCGCACCCGTTGCGCCGAGACCGACAGCCACGACCTCTCCGCCCTTGCGGGTGACATCGTAGGCTGCGGTCATCGCGGTTTTATTGCCGGAGACCTCGAATGCAAAGTCGACACCGCCCTTCGTCAACTCCCTCACCGATTCGACGAGATGTTCATCTCTCGCCGAAAACGTATGAGTGCATCCGAGTTCGCGCGCCAGGCCAAACTTGCCTTCGTTGATATCGATGCCGATGATCATCGAGGCGCCCGCGATCCGGGCCGCCATCACCGCATTCAGGCCCACGCCGCCCAGCCCGAACACAGCGATGTAATCACCCGGCCCAACCTTTGCCGAGTTGAACACCGAGCCTGCACCCGTCACGACAGCGCAGCCGAACATGGCGGCTACGTCGAGCGGAATCGATGGATCGATCTTGATGAGCGAACTCGGCATCGTGATTGCAAACTGGGCAAACGACGAGATCCCGCTGTAGTGATAGACCGGCTGGCCATCGAGGCTTGCGAGCCTCAGTTGGCCATTCGAAAGAAATCCCTGCGAGCGCGCCATGCCCACGCTTTCGCACAGCACCAGGCGCTTGCGCGCGCAGGCTGGACAGTGTCCGCAATCGGCGACGCTCGTCATGACGACGTGGTCGCCCGGCTTGAGCCCCGACACGCCGCGCCCGATTTCCCGCACGATGCCTGCGCCTTCGTGGCCGCCCACCACGGGCAACTTCCGCTTGCGCAAGCCGGCAACCTGAGAGAGGTCCGAATGACACAGGCCCGCACCGCGAACTTCCACGAGCACCTCGCCCTCTTCAGGGCTTCGCAACTCGACTTCCTCTATCCGGAACGGCTGACTTTCAACGTAGGGCATCGGCAAACCCTGTTCGTACATCACGGCGGCTGTCATCCGCATGAATACGTCTCCTGATCGTCTCGATGGATGCCGGGGCACTTGCTCTTGCTGGTTGTTGCACAGTCCTTCAAAGCGAGTGCCAGCAGAATTTAATTCATTTAGATCATTTATTCGATGCTATTGAAGCGTCCGCTTAAAGTCAACCTTCGAGCGCAGAGGGTAAACGCCAACAGTTTCTACCCATGCTGCGCAGAAGGACAGACCTCAGACGGTGCGGCGCTCAGCGCGTGCAGAGGTCTCGGCTGAAAGCGCACTATCGGTGCGGGCTGCGCCATACAGACTTCGCGGTGCGGCCAGTGCGATGAGACCCGACAACACCATCAAGACGCCCATCACGTAGGTGCCGCTTTTCATGGTCCCGGTGATGTCGAGGGCGACGCTGGAGACAAACGATCCCAGGATTCCCGACAGGCTGCCAATGGAAGAAACAATGGCAATCCCCGCCGCCGCGGCCGTGCCTGACAGAAAACCCGCAGGCAGTGTCCAGAAGACGGTCATCACGGCAATGAGCCCCGATACCGCGATGGAAATAAACACCAGCGAAACGACCAGGTTCGATGAGAAGAATGCACTCAGCACCAGCGCAATACCCCCGACCAAGACGGGAAGTCCGGTGTGAAAGCGCCGCTCGCCTGTCTTGCGTGCATGTGTCGCATGCCAGAGCATATAGATCGCGGACACGGCATAAGGGATGGCTGTCAGAAGCCCGACCCGGAGCGTGCTCTCGACGCCGGATGCGTGGATGATCGTCGGCAGCCAGAAGGCCAGTCCGTAAAAGCCCGTTCCATACAGGATATAAATGGCGCACATGATCCAGATGCGGACATCGACAATGGCGTCCCTGAAGCGATGCCTCTCCTCAGCGACGCGGTTGGTCACCTGCATCCGGATATGCTGCTTTTCAGAGGTGGAAAGCCAGTCGACCCTTTCGGGGATATCGCTGAGGAAAGCGAGCACGACGAAGCCCAGGATCATTGCGGGCACGCCTTCGATCACGAACATCCACTGCCAGCCCTTGTAGGCCAATGTGCCATTGAAGACTTCGAGGATCCAGCCCGAGAACGGAGCGCCCAGTACCGTGGCAAGCGGCAGTGCCAGCAGGAAGCCGGCGATGACTTCGCTCTGGCGCCGGGGTGAATACCAGTAGCTCAGGTACAGCACGACGCCCGGGAAGAAACCGGCTTCGCAGGCGCCAAGGAGAAAGCGCAGGATGTAGAACGCTGTGGCGGGCGCGATCCCGAGCGCATGAGCAATAGGCTCGACGAAGGCCACTGCGGCCGAGAAGAACCCCCAGGTAATCATGATCCGGGCGATCCACACGCGCGCCCCGATCCTTTGCAAGAGCAAGTTACTGGGCACTTCGAAAACGACATAGCCCCAGAAAAAGATGCTCGCGCCGAATGCGTAGATGGCATTGCTGAACTTCAGGTCGCCGGCCATCTGGAGCTTCGCGACACCGATATTGATCCGGTCCAGGTATGAAACGATGTAGCAGACGAACAGCAAAGGAACGAGCCGCCATGCGACCTTGCGATAGATGCTCGTGTCCACCTCGTCTTGCGGCTTGAGGAAGTTCTGTCCCGCTGTCGATCCGGCTTCTGTCTCCATCGCTCCGTCCTTATGTGGTGGATCTGTCGTCAGTTCGCAATGCATGGATGGATGGCCACCCGACCGACAGGGCGCCCGTCCCGCAGGGTGGCTTGAATGTCTCCTCGCCACGCACACCCGGCTGAATTCCTTAAATAATCTAGATGATTTGACAGGATAGTAGGACTGGCTTTTTCACGCGTCAAGGGTGTGGAGGTCTGGGTTTACGCTTACTGACGCCGCGAGTGGCAAAGAGCCATTCGCGGCGGGGCGGACTTGCTAAGGGAGTTAGAACCGGAAGCCGTCGTGCATGCGCCGTACGTGATCACCGTCGAACGAATGGCTCGCCGCTCAGCGTCTTGCCGGGAACACCCTGCTTCCTCGTCAGCGCGCCTGGGGGCGTCAATCTCGCGCACGTTCTCGGCAAGCGCCATCGCCATGCAGTTCGACACGAATCTCATACAGCGGTCCAGTCAGGGCGAGAGGCGAAACAGGCGCTTTCGTATTTATTTGCCCGGCAAGACGGCTCGGGGTTATGCGTGTTGATACTTTTTACCTGAGCCTGTATTGCAAAAGCATGCTCACTTCCCATCGACCAGCACCTTGAGCGCGAGCGGGTTCGTCGCGGCAGTTTTCACCGACCCGATCGCCACTGCGGTGTAGTTCGTGCCTGCGGCCACATCGAGATTGGCTTCGATGGCGGTCGTCGAGGTCCCTGCAACGTTGACCTTGACATCGTAAGTACCCGCTGCCACGGAAAGGTAGTTGCTGATCGCGGCAAACGGCACGTTCGACAACACAACCTGATTGTTAACGAGCACATCCACCGGGCCCGCGTCGGGTGCAGCATGAATCACTCGCAAGCGCGCTTGTCCGGCGGGCGGTGCCGATGCGTCATCGGTCGCGAGAAGCGGTTGAATGCTTGCTACGAAATTCGCGGCAATGGCGGTGTAGAAGTTGTCCCTTGCAAGCGAGGGCGAAACGTTGATGACGGTAGTCGAAGTGCCCGCCGCATTGATCTTGATGTTATGCGCGCCTGCGACAATCGTCAGGTAATTCGACGCTGTGGGATACGGAACATTCGACAGGACCAGGCCGTTGTCGATATAAACATCGACATTGGGTGCATCCGGGGACGCGTGCAGAATCCTGAGATGCGTACTGCCTGAATTGTTATCGTCACCGCCGCACCCCGCGATGATCGACGCGACGCAAACCAGGAACATTGCAAGGTATTTGATCACGTCGTGCTCCCATGGCCCGGGCGGGCGAGGATAAACGTCTAACTGATCTCTTCAAGCAATCGAGCCTCGAATTCATTGACATCGGGCCTATAAGAAAAATATAAGCTAGCGGGTTTTTTAACAAGATGAACAAATGCCGTACATGAAATGATGCTGTTCATTCTTTGTTCGATTTAGAAACACTTAAAATTTACGCGAGTGTTTTAACTGCTGAAAAACGCTTACGGTTTCCTGTTTTTAGTTAAAGCGGATTGAGGAAATGGCTTGATAGATCAGCCTGAGTCCTCTTCCGCAATCCGGCCGGATTCAAGCTTGATGCTTCGATCGGCGAGATGGAAATACCGGTCGTCATGCGTGATGACGACCACTGTCTTCCCCCTCGCCTTCAAGGCCGGCAACAGTTGCCGATAAAACACGTCCTTGAACAGCGGGTCCTGGTCGGCGGCCCATTCGTCGAAGAGATAGAACGGCCGGTCTTCGAGATACGCAACGAGCAACGCGAGCCGCCTGCGCTGACCTTGCGAAAGATCCAGGGTCGAAAACGCGCCGTGCTCGATCCTCACCTTGTGCCCGAGCTGAAGCGCGTCGAGCAGCGCGCGTGCTTCATCGTCGATGCGTTCGGTCCGCAAGCCGTGCAATGTATCGAACAGATAAAAATCGCTGAACACGACGGAAAAGAGCTGCCGGTATGTATCGCGCTTCGCTTCAGGACTGAAGGCGTACTGATGCGGTCATTTTTGGCTGCTTCCATGTGGCCTATTTCAAGTTCGACCCCACGCTCGACGACGACCGCGACACCCGCCAGACGCTGCTGGTGCCGTTGATTCTGCAGCTCGTCGAACGCGGCGACGCCGACGACGCGAAACCCAACGTGCGCCTGCCGCTGCCGTCGCACGCGCGGCTGCGCCGGGTCTGCGAGCGTCTGATCGCGGAGCCCGCGAGCATCGACACGCTCGAACGCTGGGCCGAGCAGATCGGCGCGAGTGCGCGCACCGTGGCGCGGCTGTTCCGTCAGGAAACGGGCATGAGCTTCGGACAATGGCGCGAACAGTTGCGGCTGGCGGAAGCGATGTCGCGCCTGGCCATTGGGCGGCCGGTCGCGCAGGTGGCGCAGGATCTGGGCTATGCGGATTCGCGCACGTTTTCGGTGATGTTCCGGCGTGCGTTCGGGACTACGCCGCAGCAGTTCGCGGGCAAGTGAGCGTGCGCGTGGCCGGAGGCGCTAACGCTGCGGCAGCCTGCTGCGCGCGAGCCTCAGCACCAGCAAAAAACCGATGAACATCACGATGCCGCCCGCAATCAGACTCGCGCCAATCGCGCCGCGATAAACCGCCACGACTTGCGCCTGCTGCGCCACGCTCATCTGTGCGATCGCGCCCAAGCCGTGATCGAGCAGCGCTTGCGTGTCGAATGTCACGGGCAGATCGCCGAGTTCGCGCTTGAGCACGAAGCTCATGATGCCGCCCGACAACGCCACCCCCAGCGACGCCCCGAGCGAGCGCACGAAACCCATCGTCGCGGTTGCTGCGCCGAGCACGCGTTCGGGCACCGAGTTCTGCACGATGACGGTCGCGTTCGGCATGCCGATGCCCATGCCTGCGCCGAGCACCGCCATCGCGCAGAGAAACAGCGGCACGCTGGCGCCGCGATGGGCCAGCAGCGCGAGCGATGCCAGCCCGAGGCATTCCAGGAACACGCCGATCGACAGCAGCGTTGCAATGCGCTTCAGGCTGCCGACAGAAAAGCGCCCGCCCGCCACGGAAGTAATGAGCATCAGCGCGACTTGCGGCAGCATCATCGCGCCGGATTGCTCAGGCGTCTCGCCCAGCACGAGCTGGAAATACAGCGGCATGAACACGAGCGAGCCCATCATCGCGAAGGCCATGATGCCGGACGCGGCCACGCAAGTGGCGTATGGCACGTTGCCGAACAGCTTCAGGTCGATGATCGGCTCTTGCGCGCGCCGCTCGACGACGAAGAGCGCGGCGAAGCACGCAAGCGCCAGCACGCAGGCCAGCGGCAGGCGCAGCCCGGACATGAACGACGCCGACGCCGAGTTGAACACCAGCAACAGCGCCGACGTGCCGATGCAGACCAGCACCGCGCCCGCGTAATCGACGGCGTGCTGTCCGCCGCGCTCGACCTTCGGCAGCGACATCAGCACCAGCGCCAGCGACAGCGCGCCGATGGGCGGGTTGATGTAGAACACCCATCGCCATGACGCGTGGCTCGTGATGAAGCCGCCGAGCAGCGGTCCCGCCACGCTGCTCACGGCGAACGCGCCGGTGAAGAGTCCCTGATAGCGGCCGCGCTCGCGCATCGGCACGATGCTGCCCACGAGCGTCTGCGACATCGTCATCAGACCGCCCGCGCCCAGTCCCTGCAACGCGCGGAACAGGATCAGCGTGTTCATCGACTGTGCGGCGCCGCACAGCGCCGAAGCCGCGAGGAAGATGCCGATGCTGAGCGCGAAGAACGGCTTGCGGCCGTACATGTCGGAGAGCTTGCCGTAGAGCGGCGCGCTGACGGTGGAGGTCAGCATGAACGCCGTCACCACCCACGTGAGGTGATTGAGGCCGCCGAGTTCGCCGGCGATGACGGGCAGCGCGGTCGCGACGATGCTCTGGTCGAGCGCCGCCAGGATCATCGCGAGGATGAGGCCCGCGAACACGCGCCGGCGCTGGTTCAGTGAAAGAGTGCTTGCGTTGGATTCGATTGCTTCGGTGGACATCGGTGAAGGAGGGTTGAATGGCGAACGTTTGAGAACAACTCGAACGCCTTTGCCTGCGAGTCAGTATGCGTTTTCATGCGGTCGAACTGTTCCAGACGCCAGCACGAACGATTCCCGGCCGTCAGTCTACTGGACGTCGCCCATGCGTAACCAAAGCGGTAACCCGCACGGACAGCCCAGCGCGATGCGTACACCATGAGTCAGCCATGCTCATGCGTCGCCGCATGAGCGCCACGTCCCCGCCCGAGAGGGACGCACGCATACGAAATCGAGGAAGACCGCTGATGAAACCGGGAAAGAACGGACCGTGGACCCGGTGGGGCCGACGGCGGATGCGCTTCGCCGTCGCCGTGTTCATCGCCGTGCTGATCGCGATCGGCGGCGCCGTGCTGCGGCACCGCGCCGCGCAGCCGCATGACGATCCGCTGCAGGCATCGAGCATTGTCCGCGCGATGCGTGACGACCCGTTGCCGTGGGCGCGCACCGAACAGGATGCATCGCGCATGCTCGCGGACATTCGCGAGCAGCGCGTGGCGGCCATCGGCGTGACGGTGGACGCCATTCTCGTCTCCACGAAAGACGGCGCGCGCTACTTCGTCACCGACCGCTTCGCCGTGTTCTCGCAGTCGCTGCTGCTCAATCCGGCGAAGGACGGCCGCGCGCCGGACTACCGGATTGCGTGGCTGCCGAATGTGTCGATCGGCACGCATGCGGGCTTCGCCACGCTGCTCGCCGTGTTCCGCGATTCGGCCAGCATGCTGGTGTCCGTGCTGCTGCTGTTCCTGATCGTTCGCTACATGCGTCGCGAGATGAAGGGCGATGCCACGCTCATCACCGAACCGACTCACCTGAGCTTCGACGACGTGATCGGCGCCGCCGAGGCCAAGGCCGCGCTCGAAGATATTCGGGCCTATCTGCGCGATCCGGCCTCGTTCGCGAAGCTGGGCGTTCGTCCGCCGTGCGGCGTGCTGATGACGGGCGGTCCGGGCGTCGGCAAGACGCGGCTGGCGCAGGCGCTCGCGGGCGAATGCGGCGCGCAGTTCATCGCCATCACGGGAAGTTATTTCAGCGCGAAGTATTACGGCGTCGGCATCCAGAAGGTCAAGCAACTCTTCAAGATGGCGCGCAAGCATGGGCCGGCCATCATCTTCATCGATGAAGCCGATGGCCTCGCCGCCCGCACGACCGGCGCGTCCGATTCCGCCGATGCCGAGAGCAACCGCATCATCAACCAGCTGCTCGCGGAGATGGACGGCTTCGACAAGAACGACGGCGTGATCGTCGTCGCGGCGACCAACTTTCCCGAGAGCATCGACGAAGCGCTGCGCCGACCCGGCCGCTTCGACCGCATCGTGCCGGTGCGTCTGCCGGATGTCGCGGATCGCGTGAAGATTTTCGAGTATTACCTGGACAAGATGCCCGCGCGTGCGACGGATATCGACTGCGCCCAGCTTGCGCGGCTGACGGTCGGCTTGTCGCCGGCCTCGCTGGCGATGATCGTCAATCAGGCCGGGCTTATCGCGCGCAGGGAGGGCGCGGGCACGGTGGGCGCGGCGCATCTGCGCGAGGCGGTCAAGGTGGTGCGTATCGGCGACGTGAGCGGCGCGCAGAAGGCGCTCGATGCCGACGAGGTGCGCCGCGTCGGCGTGCACGAGGCGGGGCATGGCGTGGTCGCGGCGCTGCTGGGCACGGGCGTGCTGGAGGAGCTGACGGTGCTGCCGCGCGGCGGCGCGCTGGGCATGGCGCTCATCACGAAGCCGCAGGAGAAGCATCTGTACCGCCGCAGCGAACTCGAAAAGGAATTGATGGTGCTGCTCGGCGGGCGCAATGCGGAATTGCTGGTATTCGGCGAGGCGTCGAGCGGCGCGGCGCAGGATTTGCAGGAGGCGTCGCGCATCAGTCTGGAAATGGTCTCGCGGCTTGGCTTCGGCAGCGAGGGCAATCTGTTCAGCCTCGCGGCGCTGCCGCGCGAGAGCGCCGGGCGTCAGCTTGACGGCGCAATCGCTCAGGCCAACGCGTTGCTGAACGAGATGGATACGCGCTGCTTCGCGTTGCTCAAGCAGCATCAGGCGATTCTGGACGATGTTGCGGACGCACTGATCCGCTCGGAGACGATTCCGGGCGAGTATGTGTATGAGTTGATTCGCGAGAGCGAAGGCGTCCTGGCATGCGCACGTGTCGATTGATGACGCCCGCTATCGCCTCACACTGAACTCAACCCGTATGGCATGACGCCGCACCCTGACGCTATTGAAGCGCGATCGCCTCAATTTTGAGACAGCCGGTTAAAATGCGCGCCATGAATGCCCTTCGCCGGTTCCTCCTGCGGGGCGGAATCGCGAGCCGGCTGAGTGTGCTGGCCGCTTTCGCCGTGCTCCTTGCGCGCGCCCTGTTGCCGGGCGCGGTGATGCTCGATCCGGTATCGGCGGCGCAGGGTGATTTCGCGCTTGTCATCTGTTCCGGGCACGGTCCGATGTTCGCGCCCGACGCCCACGCAATGATGAACATGTCCGACGAGGACATGATGCACGGCGACATGCACATGTCCGCAACCGGCGGCGCACCGATGCAGGCTCCGATGGCATCGGACGACGGCCTGTGTCCCTTCAGCGCCGCGCTGTTCGTCGCCTGCGTGAGCGTGACGCTCGCGATCGTGCTGTTTGCGCTGACGCGTGTCACGCAACGGTGGCGCATCCTTCCGACGCACCGGCCCACGCATGCGTCACCCCATCTTCGCCCGATGTCGCGGGCGCCTCCTCTGTTCAGCTGATATCGAATCTTCTCGCTGCGCGCGCCCCTGGCGTCGCGCAAGCCCGACTATTCCTTTTGCTGAATCGAATCCATGAACATCGAACCACGACCGCGGTACGCGGGCGTCGCGGACCTGCGCACGTCCATTGCATCCCGCTCCGGAATTGCCGCCGCCATGATGTGCGCGGGACTTGTCGGCGTACCCGAGGCGCGTGCCGCGGATACATCGCCATCCGTTGACGATACCGCCGCCCTGCCCGCCGTCCACGTCAGCGATACGCTCGCGCCCGCCTATGCGCCCGACACCGCCGACAACCTCCTGCGCACCGGCACGCCCTTGAAGGACTACCCGGCATCCGTCCAGGTGGTGCCGTCGGAGATCCTGCAGGAGCGCGGCGTTACCCGCATCGATCAGATCGCCGACAACGTCAGCGGCGTACATGCGGAAGCGAGCTACGGCGGCAATGGCGCCACCTTCTTCAACATCCGCGGCTTCAGCGAAAGCAATGGCCTGCGCGACGGCTTCCGCAACTACGGCTATTACGCCTTCCGCGATGTTCAGAACATCGATCGTGTGGAGATCTTCAAGGGACCGGCGGGGGCCCTGTACGGCGGCATCGGCGCGGTGGGCGGCTATATCGACACCGTTTCCAAGCGGCCCGAGCAAGACAACTTCGGCGAGATCGGAGTGACGGCGGGAACGCATGGCCTCGCGCGCTCGACCGTGGACGTGAACCGCGTATTGAACGACGACCTGAGCGTGCGCCTGAATGCATCTGCGGAGAGCAACTCGACCTTTCGCGACAACGCGGGCTATCGCTCCTGGTCCTTTGCGCCGGCCATCACGTGGGACAACCACAGCGGCACCTCGGTGACGCTGCTCACCGAGTACAACCACCTGAACCGCGATGGCTTCGATTTTGGCGTGCCCGCAGTGCCCGACTATCAGTCGCTGTCTCGCACCCGCTACTACGGGCTGCGCAGCGGCATGTATCCGGGCATCGACGGCGACTATGGCCGCAACGACACCTTCGCCGAGACCGTATTGTTCGAACACGCGTTGTCGAGCAACTGGACACTGCGCCTGTCCGGGCAATACGCCTATGCGCGCCAGCTCTCGACCCAGTCCTTCCCCGACAGCACGACGCCCACCAGCAATCTGCTCGATTACTCCGTCTACAGCGGCGCAAACGAGTTCTCCCGCCAGTACTCGGCCCGTGCCGAACTGGCAGGCAAGTTCTTCACCGGGAGCGTGAAGCACGCGCTGCTGGCGGGCGTCGACTACAGCTATCTGAAGATCGGCAGCGGCGGCTCGCAGGTTTCGACGATGTCGCTCGACCTGTTCAATCCGGCCTATCTGTCCGGACTGACACCGGGCGATCCGCTGCCCGGTCATCAGGGACAAGGCAAGGACTACGGCGTGTACGTGCAGGATCTGGTCGAGTTGACGCGCGCGGTCAGGCTCCAGGCCGCCTTGCGGGCCGACCGCTTCATCAACCAGGCCGGTGAAGCCGGCCAACCCACCGGCTACGGCCAGCAGACGGCGTTCTCGCCGCGTATCGGACTGGTGTGGCAAGCGACTGAAAACACGTCGTGGTTCGCCGACTGGAGCCGTAGCCATGCGCCGAACGTCGGGCATAGCGGCAGCAACGTGACCTACGACGCGGAAGTGGCCGAACAGTTCGAAGTGGGCGTGAAGCACGATGTCATCAAGGACCGGCTAAGCGCCAGTCTGGCGCTGTTCGACATCGAGCGGAATCACATCCTCACCACCGATCCCACGAACCCGTTGCTGGAAGTGCTGACGGGCAAGCAGCGGAGCCGGGGTATCGAGCTTGATGTGGCGGGCAACATCACGCCGCGCTGGAAGGCGATCCTCACCTATGCGTACACGTTCGCGACCGTCACGAGCGACACGACCTATCCCGTCGGCGATGTCCTGAGCAATGTCCCGCGCCATAGCGCGAGTCTCTGGACCGTGTACCGGCTGGAGTCGCTGCCGGGCTTGCAGCTTGGCGCCGGCGTGTATTACGTCGGTGCCCGGGAAGCGACCTTGCCCAACACGTTCAGGCTCGGCAGCTATGTACGCGCCGATGCCATGGCGTCGTACGAACAAGGCCGGTGGAAGACGCAACTGAACGTCTTCAACCTGTTCAACCGCAAGTACTACACCGGCGGTTCGGCGGCGACCTTCAACTACACGTTGATGCCGAGCCCGCCGTTATCGGCGCAGGTGACGGTCGCGTACCGGTTCTGAACTGGCTCCGGCCTCAGGGCGCGGCCTTCGGCATGACGGTGGCGTCGATCACCTTCATCTGACTGGCGAGATTGGCGGGCGTCACCAGCAGCACCGGCACCGACACCGCCTTCTTGCCGCCCGCCGGATCGCGCAGTGCATCGGCCGCTTCCTTGCCCATCAGGAACGGCTGCTGCATGCCGGACGCGAGTAGCCGGCCTTGCTTGAGCATGTCGATGAACTCGGGAATGCCGTCGAAGGCCACCAGCGCCACGTCCTTGTCGCGATGCGCGATGCGGATCGCGCGCGCCGCGCCGAGCGTGGGCGTGTCGGTTTCGATGAACACCGCGTGCATGTCGGGATGCGCCGTCATCATGTCCTGCACGAAGCTGAAGGTTTCATCCGGCGTGTACTTCTGCATCTGGTTGAGCGCGACTTCCTTGATGCCCGCTTCCGACATCGCCTTGCGAAAGCCCTGGGTTCTCAGCTTGCCGTTCTCGCGCCCGAGCGAGATGGTCACGATGCCGTAGCCGCCGCTCTTCCAGTTACGTTCGGTCATCACGCGCGCCAGTTCCTTGCCGACCGCGTAAGCGCCCTTCTCGTCCTCCGAACCGACATAAGTGTTGAAGTCGCCGGACGTCGTGCCAATGCCCGCAATGCTGACCGGTATGCCGCGTTGCTTCGCGAGCGCAAGGACGCTGGGCGCCGTGGTGGAATCGGTCGGCGACAGCACGATGCCCGCCGCGCCCTGTGCGATCGCGTCCTGGGCGTTTTTCAGTTGGGTGGCCGCGTCGTTGTGCGAATCCAGGTAGCCGATCGTGCCGCCCTGCGCCTTGACGCTCGCCGCCACGCCTTGCCCGACCACGCGCCAGAACGGCAGGTCGAGCGCGGGCGCGATGTACACATAGTGCTTGCTTGCGCCATCCGCTGCCTGTGCCTGTGCCGGCGCGGCGAGCGTACAAATCACGCCGCACGCGAGCGCCATGCCCTGGGCCCACCGCCCGACTGGTTTCAGATATCGATGCACGTTCTCCTCCTGTTGTCTTCTGATGATCGCTTAACTAGTGTTTCGAACCGCTCGTCATGCGTTCGATCAGCACGGCGACGAGAATGATGGTGCCGATCGCCGTGCCTTGCCAGTAAGGACCGACGCCAAGCAGATTCAGTCCGTTGCGGATGAGCACCATGATGAAGACGCCGAACAGGCTGCCGAGCATGGAGCCGCGTCCGCCGAACAGGCTGGCCCCGCCGATGACCACGGCGGCGATCGCGTCGAGTTCGAGGCCGTTGCCGGCAAGCGGATCGATCGACATCAATCGCGATCCGAGGAACACGGCAGCCAGCCCCGCCGACGCGCCCGACACCGCATAGGCGACATTGGCGTAACGCGTCGTGCGCAGGCCGGCCGCGACGGCGGCATCGCGGTTCGAGCCGATCGCGTAAATCGTGCGGCCGCCCTTGGTCCGTTGCAGGTACCACCACGCCAGCGCGAAGAGCGCCAGCAGGAACAGGAAGTTGAACGGCACGCCGGCGATGTCCGCGATGCTCAGCATCGACAGATCGTCGGGCAGGTTGGAAATGGAATTGCCGTCGCTGACCAGATACGCCGCCGAGCGGCAGATGGACATGGTGCCGAGCGTCACGATGAACGGCGCGATCCGGCCGAAGTTCACCAGCATGCCGTTCAAAAAGCCCAGCAACGCGCCTGCGACGACCACGCCCGGCATCGCGACATACAGCGGCAGACCGAGCCGTGTCATCGAGAGGCCGAAGAGAATGCCGGCCAGTCCGGTAACGGCGCCCACCGACAGATCGATGCCGGCGACCAGAATGACGAAGGTCTGTCCGATCGCCGCAATCCCCACCACGACCGATTGATCCAGCAGGTTGTAGATGTTTCCCGTGGTGAGGAACCGTGGACTGGCGAACGACAGCGCGAGGAAGATCGCCACCGCGACGCAGATGATGCGGATATCGGCGGGAAGCCGCACGCGGCGCCGCGTGGATTCGCGTTGGCGCGGGCTCTGATGCGCGCTGCCCGCGTCGATTTTTCCTTCACGCATGTTCGTGTCCCCTGCTCACTTTCAGATGTCGTATGCCGTGTGAATCCAGTGCGCTCAGCAGCCGGGCTTCGACTGTCGCCGCATCGGGCGCTTCGGCCCCGGCATAGGTGATACCCAGCCAGCCGAAGGAGTGACCCGTTTCGTTCGAGAGTTCGAACAGGATGGAACGCCCGGCCGCGTCGGTCGCACACGCCGTGTTCGACAGGCACGTCAATGCATGCGGGATGCGCGTTTCTTCCACACGCGGAAACGCGGACCGCGACAGTCCCGTGTCCAGCCCGGCCGGGCTGACCAGATCGAAGCAGAAGACGCGTCCGCCCGTCACGTCGATCCAGTACGCGGCAGTGTTCCCCGTCTCGCTCAGGTCTTCGAGCACGCCATGCAATGCGCGCGACGATGACCTCGGCGCGGCGAACATCGTCAGCGTGCGGGCATCGAAAATCGTGCTGGGCGCTGTTGTGATGGAATGACCGTCGCTCAGCACCACGATGTCGTCGCACAGGCCCAGCAGTTCCTCGAAATCCGACGACACCACGACCACGCCCACGCCCTCGCTCGCGCACTGGCGGATGATCGAATAGATATGGTTGCGCGTGCCGATGTCGATGCCGCGCGTCGGTTCGTCCAGCAAGAGGATCTGCGGCTTCGTCATGAGCCAGCGCGCGAGCAGCATCTTCTGTTGCTGGCCGCCGCTCAGTCCGGTGACGGCTGTGCCGATGACATGCCTCGGCATGTCGAAGTCGGCGAGAAAGCGCGCAAGGGCGTCGGGCGCCGACGCATTCCGGAGACGGCTGCCCGGTTGACCCAGCAAAGGCAAGGTCAGGTTCTCGCGCAGCGACAGATCCGGTATGAGGCCCTGTCCTCTGCGATCTTCCGTGAGCAAGGCCATGCCACGTGAAACGGCATCGCGCGGATGACGCGGATTGAAGCGTTCGCCTTGCACGCGGATATCGCCGCCGCGCGGCTTTCTCAACCCGAAGATCGCTTCCAGCGTCTCCGTCCTGCCCGCACCGACCAGACCGCCCAGGCCCAGAATCTGGCCGCGTTCGAGTGTGAACGACACATCGCGCACGGCTTCATCGGCGGCCAGGTTTCGGACCGACAGCAACGCCTCGCCGGACACGCGGCGCGCCGGCGCACGGTTTCCCGCGTACAGCGATTCAACCTTGCGCCCGACCATCCGCTCGACGAGATCGCCGGGATTCGTCGCGGACGCCGGCAAGTCGCTTTCCGCCGTGGCGCCTTCACGCATGATCGTGAAACAGTCGGAGATCTCGAACAGTTCCTCCAGCCGATGCGACACGAACACCAGCGCGTGTCCGTCCGCCCGCAGCTTGCGCATGATCCTGAAGAGATGCTGCACCTCGCCCGGCGAGAGCGATGCCGTCGGTTCGTCGAGGATCAGCACGCGCGACTGTTGCAGCATGGCGCGCGCAATCTCGACGAGCTGCCGGTTGGCCATCGAGAGCGCGCCGGCGCGGTCATCGAGCCGCAGATGCGTGGCTTCGAGTTCCGCGAGCGCGCGGGCGGCATCGGTCCTGAGTTGCCGCCAGTCGAGCCGGCCACCTGAAGCAAAACTCGGCAGCATCAGGTTTTCCAGCACGCTCAGGTCCGGCGCGATGCTGGTTTCCTGAAGCACGATCGATACGCCGCGTTGCATCGCATCGCGCGGCGAGGCGAAGGTAGTCTGTTCGCCTTGATAGATCAGATTGCCGCTGGTCTTCTGATAGTGACCGCTGATGATCTTGGACAGCGTCGACTTGCCCGCGCCATTGACGCCGACGAGCGCATGAATCTCGCCCGCGCGCAGCCGGAGCCGCGCGTGGTTCAGCGCCCGCACCGGACCGAAGCGCTTCTCGATCTGTTCCGCAACCAGGATGTCCATGTCAGATGCGATACCAGTGCTCGGCGGACCGCTGGAACAGCGCGCGCTGTTCATCGGCCGAATAGTCCGCCACCACTTCGCGATACGCGTTCACGAGCGTTGCGTAGTCCGCGTACAGTCCGTCGAGCGGCCAGTTGGTGCCGAACATGCAGCGCTCCACGCCGAAGAACGCGATGCATTGCTCGATCCATGGCGTGATGGACCCGACCGTCCAGTCGTGATCGACCATCAGCAGCCCGGACAGCTTGCACGCGATGTTCGGCGCCTGCGCGATCGCCTTCATTCCTTTGCACCACGCATGGAAATATTCGACGCTGCGCTGCTTCGGAAAGCCGCAATGACCGAGGATGATCCGCACATCGGGAAAGCGGGCCGCCAGATCCAGCACCTTCGCGGTATGCGCGATGTCGGCATCCATGTCGAAGATCAGGTCGCGCTTGCGCAGGGCGTCGAAGCCGCGCAGGAAGGCCGCGTCCGCGAGAATGTCCGGGCCGTGGAACGTCAGCATGCGCACGCCGCGAAAATTCGCGTGCTCCATGTGGCGGTCGAGCTGACGTTCGTTCGCGTCGTCCATCAATTCGCCGCGCGCGATGATCGCGTTGGGCAAGCCGAATTCTTCCGACACGCTCTGCAGCCACGCGGTTTCACGCACCGGATCGGTTTCGCCGTCCGCCGTTTCGATATGCACCGACTTGACGAGATTGACGGGCTTGCCCGCCTCGATCAGGTCCTGCGCAACGTAGTTGCGCATGATCGCCGAATAGTCGCCGGAAGGATGCCCTTCGAACGGCTGGTCGCTGAGCCATGCGTAATGCAGCGCCTTCAGGTCCCAGAGATGGTGGTGCGCATCGACGAATGCAAAATCATCTTGAGCCATCATGTCCTCGATAACGTGAGTGCCGGTCACGCGGCGATCATCAATTGATTGCGTCCTTCCTGGACCACTTCGCCGTGCTGGTTCATCACCTTGATGTCCAGCGTGACAATGCCCTTCGTGCCCGACTTCGTGAGACGCTTGCCGGCGATGGTGATCTGCGCATCGATGCGGTCGCCCGCATACACCGGCCCGCTGAAACGCCATGCTTCCCAGTTCAGCGCGGCCACCACATCGAAATGCACCATCGAGCGGTTCTTCAGGCCATCGACGAGGCTTTGCACGAGCAAGCCATGCGCGAGCCGTCCGCGAAAGCCGAGGTTTTTGGCGAACTGTTCGTCGGTATGGTGCGGCATGAAATCGCCGGTCAGTCCCGCGAAGGCCAGGATCTGCGAATCCGTGATGGTGATGCCTGGCGTCCTGAACGAATCGCCTTCTTCGAGATCGCCGAATTTATTGAGTGTCGTAGTGTGCATGGGAAATCATTCAGACAGGTTGCGGCCGCGCGTCTCGGGCCCGATGACGAGACCCGCGGTGGTGATCGCGGCCATGACGATGGCGTAGATTGCAACCGGCACATAGCTGCCGCCGCCGGCTTCGAGCAACGCCGTGCAGATGAACGGCGCAATGCCGCCCGCGAACACCGCCGAGACTTCGCGGACCGTGGAGATCGCGGTGAAGCGGGTGCGCGCCCCGAACAGCTCGTTGAAGTACGCGCCCTGTACGGAGAGCATCGCGTAGTTGGCGAAGCCGATCGAGACGGCGATGGTCGCGATGATGAGCACTTCGTTCTTCGTGTTGAGCAGCCAGAAGAACGGGAAGATGCCGAGACCGAACAGCAGCGAGCCGAACAGGTAGATGGGCTTGCGGCCGATGCGGTCCGACAGCCAGCCGAACATCGGAATGGTCACGATGCCCATCGCCGCGCCAAGAAACACGCCTGCGAGCCCGACGTTGCGCGACACCAGCAGCTGCTTCGTGATGTAGGCAAGCGACCAGATTTGCAGGAAGTAGCCCGACATGTTCTCGGCGAAGCGCGCGGCGAAGGCGACCCAGAAGCGCGAACCCGACTCGCGGAACATCTCCTTCAACGGTTCCTTGGTCACCTTCTCCTGCTTTTTCAGTTCCTCGAATACCGGCGATTCGTTGACCTGGCGGCGGATATAGGCGCCGGAGAGAATCGCGAAGACGCTGAGGATGAAGGGAATGCGCCAGCCGTAGCTGTTGAAGCTGCTCTCGCTCATCGAGTTGTTGACGATGAAGAACGCGCCAGCCGAGAGCAGCGTGCCGAGACACACGCCCAGCGTCGGCAGGCTTGCGTAGAAGCCGCGCTTGCCTTCGGGCGCGCACTCGGCAGCCAGCGTGACGGCGCCGCCGTATTCGGCTCCGGCGGCGAGCCCTTGAAGGATCCGCAGCACGATCAGGCAGACGGGCGCGGCCATGCCGATGGTCTCGTAGGTCGGCAGGAAGCCCACGGCCATGGTGGCGCCGCCCATCAGGACCAGCGTGATGACGAGCACGGTCTTGCGTCCGTAGAGATCGCCTGCCCGGCCGAACAGCACGCCGCCGACCGGTCGCGCGAGAAACCCGACTGCATAAGTGCCGAACGCGGCCAGCGTGCCCGTCACCGGCGACAAGGCCGGGAAGAACAGCTTGTTGAAGATCAACGCCGCGGCGGTGGCGTAGATATAGAAGTCGTACCATTCGAGCGCCGTGCCGATCACTGCGGAAACGGTCGCGTTGCGCAAGCTCTTGCGCTGCACGCTGTCACTGTCGGCTGCCGCGTGATCCTGATACGTCTGCGCGCTCTCCTGAAGCGCCCCGACTCGTTGATTCATTGTCTCCTCCCGACCTTCTGGTGTCCGCGCGGCGCTGTATCGTCCGGCGGCGGACCCGATCTGTGTAGTGAATGTCTGCTGAACGCGTGGCTTCGTGCCTAGTCGTCCACGGTCCTCAAGAATTCGGCGTTCAATTCGTCGAGCAACTGTCGATGCGGCGTGCCCTGTTCGAACGCCGCGCGAATCGCTTCCGATGCTGCGGTCTGGAACGCGATATAGCCCGCATAGCGCGGACGCACGTACGCCTCCTCGATGGTCGCAAGCGTGTTGCGATAGAAGTCGCCGGACGTCGCGTTCACGTCTGCATCGGTCCATGCATCACGATGACTGGGCTGGCCCGCGTGCGATGGAATGAACTGCGCCTGAGCCTGCCGTCCCATCAGAAAACGCAGATGATCGAGCAGCGCGGGCGATGGCCGCGAACGCCGGCTCAGCGCAATGCCGGTTCCTCCAAGCGTGGAGCCGTAGCGGCCTCCTGGCCCGGTGACTGGCACATCGAGGAACGTAATCGGCGCGCGCTCGCCACGCGGCGCAGCGTAGTTCACGTAACCGTAGATCAGCGGGCAGTAGCGCACGTCGTGCTCACGCGCCATGTATTCGAGCGTGCCGATAGGGTTCAGTCCCAGTGTCTTGCGCGAGGTCCGGCCATACAAACTCGCCATCACGTCGAGCACCTCCAGCGCGGTGGCGTCGTCGACGAAACGGCCTGCCGATCCATCGACCATCGGCGGCTTGCCCCACGCCGCCATCATCGAGCAGAAGCCGAGCATCGCGTGCGGTCCCGCCACACAAAGCGACACCCCGCCCTGTTCCGACAGCCGCACGACATCGGCCCAGGTGGCAGGCAGTGTTCCCTCGATCAGATCGCGGCGCGCGGCGGCAACCTGCGTTGCGGCATCGAGCGGCAAGGCCCACTGTTGGCCCTGCCACGTGTACGACGCGTAGCTCGCGCCCACCGATTGACTCGCCCAGTCGCGCAGTTCGCCGGGCGAGAAGAGATCGTCCAGCGCCCAGACACAGCCCGCCTCCACCGCTTCACCCACGTGAGGATGATCGAGCACGACGAGATCGTACTTTGCGCACAGCTCCGCGATCGGATGCGATTCGAAGCCTTCCAGCGGCTGCCTGCTCCACGTCAGGCCGAGCGGCAGCGCTTCAGGAAGCTTCGAAGCGGCATCGAGGGCGTCGAAGCCGCGCGGATGATCCCAAGTGAGACCGTTGATCGCAGCGGCCATCGCTCAGCCTGCCGTTTCGTTGATGACGCGGTCGCGCAGCAGCGCCTCGACGGCTGCGTCGTCATAGCCGAGTTCCGCCAGCACCGCGCGCGAATGTTCGCCGACCAGCGGCGCGCCATAGCGCACCGAGGCGGGCGTCTTCGAGAACTTGTAGGGAAAGCCCGGCGCTTTCACGCGCCCTTCCGTGCGGTGATCGTATTCGACGAAGGTGCCGTTGTGCCTGATCTGCGGATCGTTCAGCAGATCTTCGTAGCCATACACCGGACCCGCCCAGATGCCGTTCTGGTCGAACAGCGCAAGCCATTCCGCTGACGTCTTCACGGCCAGACGGTCACGCGTGCGGGCGAAGATCTCGTCGCGATACGTCCAGGGGTCGGTTGTGTCGTTCATCTCCAGAAAGGACGGTTCGCCGATCACCCCACCGAAGGTCTTGAGCGAAGGCATCGCGACGATCACATAGCCATCCGAGGTCGCGAACGCGCCATAGGGCGCGCGAATATATACGTGCGCATGCGGTTCCGCCGAACGCTTCTGCGGCAGTCCGCCCTGCATGTACACCGAGAGCTCCTGCATCTGCAAGGTGGTGATCGCGTCGAGCATGTTGACGCTAACAAGCTGGCCCTCGCCCGTGCGTTCGCGATGCAGCAGCGCCGCCAGCACGGCTTCGAACGCAGTCGCTGCGGCGACGGCATCGACCAGATACTGTCCCGCAGGCGACGGCGGCTCGCCGGCGCGGCCCGTCGAGAGCATCGCGCCCGACATGCCCTGCAGCAACAGATCCTGTCCCGGCCGGTGCGCATACGGACCGTCCTCGCCATAGCCCGACATCGAAACGTACACCAGCGACGGGTTGATCGCGGCGAGCGATGCGTAATCCACGCCGAGACGCTTCGCCACGCCCGGACGATAGTTCTGCACGAACACATCGGCGCTGCGGACCAGATCGAACAACACGGCGCGGCCGGCGTCGTTCTTCAGATCCACCGCCAGCGAACGCTTGTTGCGATTCAGCGAGAGGAAGGACGCGTTCACCTGCTTGCCCTTCGCTCCACCTGCCGGCGTATGCCGTTGCCATTCGCCGTCGAGCGGCTCCACCTTGATGACGTCCGCGCCGAGATCGCCCAGACGCTGCGTGGCGAACGGCCCCGCCATCGCAATCGTGCAGTCCACGACCTTGTAACCCGACAGAACCGCTTTGCTTTCCTTCGTCGAATCTTGCACCATGAATACCCTCGATTGTTTGCGTTCACATGTTAGCGCTGCCATCGGCAGTCGTCAAAGCCGCATGTGTAGGGGTTTGTACTGTTTTGAATGAAGCGACGGCCGCTTTATGCGCTGCCGCGTCTCACGAGCTGATGCGTGAGCACGATCTTGTTCGACGTCTCTTCCTCACCATTGAGCCGCGCCAGCAGCATGCGGGCCGCCGCCGTGCCCATTTCGTCGGGCTTGGTGCGGACCGTGGTGAGCGAGGGCGTCACAAGGCCGGCCAGTTCATAGTCGCCGAAACCGCAAATGGCAAGCTGCTCCGGCACGCGGATGCCGCGCCGGTTGCATTCGAGAATGGCAGGGATCGCCATGGTGTCGGCCGAGAAGAAGATGGCGTCGGTCATGGGTTCCTGCTGCAACACCAGGTCGAGCCCCTTGACGCCGTCCGAGGCGCTCATCGGCATTTGCAGTTCGACGCGCAGCGCGTCCGGCAGGCCCGCTTCCTCCACGGCCCGGCACAGCCCGAGATAGCGGCTCTGCGCGCGCGAGTCCTGTTCACGCGCGCCGCCGACAAAGGCGATGCGCTTAGCCCCTCGCGCGCACAGCAGCTTGCCGACGTCATAGCCCGCCGTGAGATTGGAAAAGCCCACGGCCATGTCAATGGGATCGCCGTCCGTGTCCCAGGTTTCGATCACCGGCACGCCGCTCTGCTGCAACAGCGACCTGACGTGCGCGCTGTGTTGCAGGCCGGTGAGGATGACGCCCATGGGCCGGCGTTCGAGCAGGCTCTGGACGATCGCCTCCTCGCGTTCCTGTGAATACTCCGTGTTGCCGATAATGACGGAGATGCGCTGCGCCTCCAGCGTGTCGATGACGCTCTTGATTTCCGCCGAGAACGCGGAACTCGACAAAGTGGGAATGACGACCGCGACCACCCGGCTGGTCGCCGACGCGAGACTGCGCGCGGCGTCGTTCGGGATGTAGCGCAGGTTCTTGATGACTTCCTGCACGCGGCGGCGCGTCTTCTCCGTGACAAGCGGCGAATTGGACACCACGCGGGAAACCGTCTGCGCCGACACCCCGGCGTGTTCGGCCACGTCGTTCATCGTGACGGTGCCGGCCGAGCGGCTGTCCTTCCGGCTTTTGCTTGTCTTCATGTCGAGGGCTTGCGAACGCATAATCCGCTAGTCTAGCAAGACGATTCGCCGTGAACCGGCCGACTCCAGCATGGCTTCGACCACCTGCACCGAGCGCAGTCCGACCATGCCCGTCCCGCAGTTCTCGACCGGCTTGCCGAGGCAGAGATCGACGAAGGCTTCGACCGGCGCAGAGCACGTATAAGCTCCCGCACCGGGCGCGATATCCATGTCCTGATCGTCGCCATCGAGACGCCGCAGCGACAGACGCTCGCGTTCGGTATCGAGCAGCAGGCAGCCTTCCGTGCCGAACAGCCGGATGTCGATCTGGAACGGCGAGCCGGGCGGCAAGGACGCCGCGCCTGATATCGCGCCGGTCGCACCGGACGTAAAGCGCACGGACAGCGCGTTGTACAGATCGGTGCCGATGCCCGACAGCCCCACGTTGGCGAAGACTTCGCGCGGATCGAGCCCGGTCACGTAGAACATGCCGCCCAGCAGATGCACGAGCTGGCCCCAGCCATAACCGCCGCTCCCCTTCGCGGTCCATGTGGCCGATTCGGGCCGGAACATCTCGTTCTCGGTGCCCTGCAACTGGCCGCCGGACATCAGGTCCTCGATCGGCGTGGCCATCTGCGCGACCACATGGCGGATCGCGCCGATACGTCCCGCGCTCACCAGTTCGTGCGCGCGCCTGAAGTACGGCTGGAAGTTCCAGCCATACGGCACAAGGATTTCCCGCTGCGCCTCGTGCGCCACGTTCAGGAGTTCGCGCGCTTCGCGCGTGGAGGTGGCCATCGGCTTTTCGACCATCACGTGACAGCCGCGACGCAAGGCGGCCATCGCCTGCTGCGCATGCAGCCGATGCGGCGACGAGACGATCACCGCATCGAGTCCGGGCAGGTCCAGCAGCGCTTCGAACTGCTCGAAGCCGTGCTGGAAGCCGAACGCGCCTTTGACCTGCTCGAGTTCGGCGGCGCCGGGCCGCACGACGCCCACCAGTTCCACGTCGGGGCGCGCCTTGAGCACCGGCAGATGATTGGCGACACACCACGATCCCGCGCCGATCACGCCGACGCGAAGCTTCTCCGCTTGCGCCTGGCTCATCGCGCGCCTCCCGGCGTGAACGGCTTGCGATCCATCAGCGTGCGGAACTTGTCGGGCACGGAGACACGCTCGTCGTCGAAATAACGGTTGTAGTCGACGCCCGCCACCAGCGCGATATTGCCCCACGGATCCAGCGCGCCCGAACGCACGATCACCTTTGCACTGTGCGCGAGCGGACCGACCGTCTCTTCGTAGCTCACGGGACTGAAGTCGCGCTCGTCGAACCAGCGCGTCAGCGACGCATACAGCGGATGGTTATGCTCCTTCACCTCGGACGCGAACATCACCTTTTCCACGATCAGTTCGGGCGCGATCAGCGCGTAGAGCTGCTCCAGCGTGGGCAGGTTGGCGCCGATGGCGAGATCGATACGCCAGGCATCGCGCGGAATGGGAAAGCCCGCGTCCACGATCATCATGATCTGGCCGTGGCCCATCGAGGCGATGGCTTCGGAAAGCTGCTGATTGAGAATGCCGCTGCGTTTCATGAGGAGGCTCCGTGTGGTGTCGACGCGATTTCGCGATCGAGTTCGGCATGCGCGACCGGTTCGGTGTATTCGCGCACGATGCGGCCGTTCTTGAACAGGACGACCCGGTCCGCGAGATTGGCGAGTTCGAGGGAGTCCGAGGACGTGAACATGACCAGCGATCCCGCGTCGGCAATCTGGCGAAGGATGCGGTAGATCTCGGCCTTCGCGCCGATATCGACGCCGCGTGTCGGGTCGTCCAGCAACAGGACGCGCGGCTTCATCACGAGCCAGCGCGCAATCAACGTCTTCTGCTGATTTCCGCCTGACAGCGACGTGATGGGGTTGAGCATCGACGACGCGCGCACTGCCAGCCGGCGCACGCTATCGGCCGCGCTCGCGCGCCCGTCCGAGCGGTTCGACACGTGCATCGCACGGTGCGTCGCCTCCGCGTTGCCGAGCACGCTGGTGAGCGGCAGGATGCCGTCGAGCAGGCGATCAGCGGGCAGATAGCCGATGCCCTGGCGGATCGCGCGGCGCGGCGACAGACGCGTGGCCGCGCGGCCGCAGACCTCGATCGAGCCGCCCGAGCGCCCGGCCAGACCGAAGATCTGCTGCAACAGGTCGGACGGGCCGGCGTCGGGCAGACCTGCGAGCGCGACGATCTCGCCCTTGCAGGCCTTGAGCGTCACGCCATCGAGCCGCGTGCCCGCGAGCGCCCGGATGTCGAGCTGGATCTCCTCGCTCGCCCGCTTGCCCGGCCGCGCGGGAAACAGTTCCGCCGGATTGCGCCCGAGCATCGCCGCCACCACGGTGTCGTGCGTGTGGTCGGCGGCGGGACCGCTTGCCACCAGCTTGCCGTCGCGGATCACCGAGATGCGGTCGGCAATGGCGAAGATCTCCGCCAGCTTGTGCGACACGTAGATCACGGCCACGCCGGACGCCTTCAGGTGGCGGACCATGTCGAGCAGGCGTGCGGCCTCGCCCGCGTTCAGCGCGGACGTCGGCTCATCGAAAATGATGATGCGCGCGTTCCAGGTCAGCACCTTGGCGATGGCGACCAGTTGCTTGTCGGAGGTCGACAGGCGGCCGACCTTCGTGCCGGGCGAGATCGACGTGACGCCCAGTCCGGCCAGTGCCTTCGATGCGCGCGCCGCCATCTCCCGCGCCGACGGCTTGACGAAACCAGCATCCTCGATCCCCAGCGCAATGTTCTCCGCGACCGTGAGGTTGTCGAACAAATCGAGTTCCTGATGCACGACGCCGATGCCCGCCCGCAAGGCATCGCGCGGTGTCGTGAGCGCGAGCGTCGCGCCGTCGCCCGACTTGATGCTGCCTTCGCTCGGCGGATGCACGCCCGCCACCAGCTTGATGAGCGTTGATTTGCCCGCGCCGTTTTCGCCGAGCAGCGCATGCACTTCGCCCGCGCGGAAATCGATGCTCACGTCGCGCAGCGCCCAGAACGTGCCGAAGCACTTGCCAAGCGCGTCGAGCCGTAGCGCGGGCGTGTGGGCGGCTTGCGCGTCACTCGGCTGCATGCTGGGCCACATTGGATTTGTCGATCACCTGGACGCCGGTGTCGGTATGCGACGGCGGCAGCTTGCCCTGTGCATAGATCTGGTTCAGTACCACGACCGCGTCATGTCCCTGACGCTGCGGATTCTGCGAGATCGTCGCGGTCAGCGCGCCGGACTGGATCAGTTCCTTGGTTTGCGGCAGGAGGTCCGAGCCGACGACGGGAATCTTTCCGGCAAGGGCGTTGCGGCGCAGATACTGGCCGATCGCCGGGAAGCTGCAGCAGTCCAGCGATACGATACCGGTCACGTCCGGATGCGCGAGCATCGCGTTCTCGATGGCCGCATAGATCTGCTGCGGCTCGTTGGTCGTGTTCACCAGCCCGACGATTGCGATGCCCGGATACTTGCCGAGCGACTTGCGCAAGCCGTTCTCGCGGTCCTTCGACCATTGCGCCGCGGCATCGACGGTAAAGACCAGCACCTTGCCCTTCTGACCCATCGTCTTGACGAGCGTATCGCCCATCACCACGCCCGAATACGAAAGGTCCTGTCCGACGAAGGTCAGCCGGTGCGATGCCGGATTGTCGGTGTTGAAGGTCACCACCGGAATGCCGGCGGCGATCGCCTTGTTGATGACGGGCGCGAGCGCGTCGGTGGACGAAGACGACACGGCGATGCCCGAGACGCCCTTGGTGATCCAGTTCTCGAGGTCAGATACCTGTTTCTCCGCGCCGCCGCCCACGGGCCCCGTGAAGACCGCGTTGACGTTCTGCTCCTTCGCCGCGAGTTCTACGCCACGGCGCATCGGCGTCGCCACCGACAAGGCCGGATCGTGATAGGAGATCACGAAGGTCGGCTTGGTTTTGGCATCGGCTTGCGCCTTGATGGTGGGGCTTAGCTGGAACGGCGCCGTGGCCGACGCGGCCTGCGCGGCTCCGGATGCGATCGCCGTGAGGGCGGTGACGGCCGTCAGCGCGGCGAAAAGTTTCGACATGGTGCGCATGTTGTCTCCTGACTTTGAGTTCTGATGGGTTACTTCTTCGAGGAAGTCATTCCGCCGATCAATGCGGCGACGAGCACCACAACGCCGATGAGCGTCGTCTGCCAGAACGGCGTCACGCCGAGCAGGATGAGACCGTCGCGCACCACGCCGATGAGCAGCACGCCGAGCAGCGTGCCGACGACCGATCCTTCGCCGCCGCCCAGCCGCGTCCCGCCGATGATCACGGCGGCGATCACGTCGAGTTCGAGGCCCGAGCCGGTGACGGCCTGCACGTTCTCCAGAAAGCCCAGGTTGATGGTGCCGGCGAAGGCGGCGAGCACGCCGGCCAGCGCGAAGGCGAGAATCTTGGTACGCGCGACCGGCACGCCGACGATCTTCGCCGCCCGCGCGTTGCCGCCGACCGCGAAGATATGGAAGCCGAAGGTGGTCTTGTGCAGCAGGAAGTAGCCGATCACGGCGACGACGACCAGCACCAGGACCTGATTCGACAGACGGCCGAACAGGCTTCCCTGAGCGAGCGCCGTGATGAGCGGCGCGATGGACTGGTCCTGCGGCAGCGAGACGGACATGCCGTTGCTCATGACGAGCGTGGCGCCGCGAATCAGATAGAGCGTCCCGAGCGTGGTGATGAACGACGGAATGCGGCCGACGACCGTGATGGTGCCGTTGAGCGCGCCGAACACGAGGCCGAGCACGAGCGTCGCGGCGATCGTGACGGTTTCGGGCACGCCGTGTACCAGCATCATGCCCGCAGCCATGCCGGAGAAGCCGTACAGCGAGCCGACCGAGAGATCGACCTCCGAGATGATCAGGACATAGGTCGCGCCGATGGCGAGCACGCCGAGGAGCGAGATCTGCCGCATCAGGTTCAGCAGATTGGTGCTGGTGAGGAAGACCGGGCTCGATAAAGAAAACACCACGCAGAGGCAGATGACCGCGGCTAGAACGCCGGCCTCCCGCGATCGCAGAAAGCTTCTGAGGGCGCCAGGCGCAGCCGAGGCCGCGGCGCCATTGCTGGTTACGTACATAACGTCTCCTGTTGTTCGTCCGGGGCGCGGGGTGCGCGCGGACGATTTTTTATGGCTGGACCGTGAGCCGGCATTGGATGCCGGAGCGAAATTGGCAGCGCAAACATTGTGGCGCCGATGTTAGCGCAATCATTTCGCGGCGGTCAAGCGGGGAGTTTCCTCAGCGGAAGTTTCTTTCAGCAGACTTGCGGAAGGATGTCGAGCGCTCGCAGACAGGGCTGCCAGCTCGGTTTGTCAGAAGCGCGGGGAACCGGGAGACCGGCCAGGCCCTCCCAGGTGATACTTTTCGATCAGGTGTTCCGAAAAAAATCGGAACGCATGCGCGGACGATCGCCGTCCGCCCATGCGCTCATCGCATCACGAAACGAGATACCCCCCATCCACCGGCACGATCGCGCCGGTCATGAACGAAGCTGCCGGCGTGCACAAAAACGCCGCCACTTGCGCGACTTCTTCCGGCAAGCCCCAGCGCTTCATCGGCGTGCGTTCGAGAATGGCTTGCGAGCGGCCATCGTCGTTCTGCAATGCCTGCGTGAGCGGCGTCGCGATCCAGCCCGGCGCGATCGCGTTCACACGAATGCCGTCCGCCGCATACGCGATGGCAAGCGACTTCGTCAACTGTGCCACCGCGCCCTTGCTCGCGCTGTAGCCCGGCACCAGCCCGCCGCCGAAGAAGCTCAGCATCGAAGCCGTGTTCACGATGCAGCCCGACGATGCCTTCAGCAGTTCGCGCGCCGCCGCGCAAATGCGCATCGTGCCGTTCAGGTTGATGTCGAGCACGCGCTCGAACACCTCCGGTTGATGCTCTTCGATGCGGCTGATCACGCCCGCGCAATTCACGACGATATCGAGCCGCTCGAACGAGCCGATCAACGCGACGATTTCGTCGTTCGAACGCACATTGAGCGTGGCCTTGCGCACGACGGGCGCCAATACGTCGGGCACGTCGCCCGGGGGCGGCAGGCCCGCCGCCACGACGCTCGCGCCCATTTCGGCAAGCCGGTTTGCGATCGCGGCGCCGATGCCCGAGAATCCGCCCGTCACGAGCGCGGTCTTGCCTGCGAAGAGGTTATTGGAGAATGTCATGATCGATGCCTTGCTTATGAAACCGAGGGAACGTGCGTATTGGCCGGTTGCGGCGCCACCTCACGCACGACGAACAGATACACGAGCGCCGCAGCGAACGCGACCGCTGCGCTGATGAGCAGTGCATTGACGAACGAATGCGTCTGATCCACCACGATGCCCGTGATGACCGGCGCGAATGACCCACCGAGATAGCCGCCAAAATTCTGCATGCTGCCGAGCGAAGCCACGAGATGACGCGGCGCTGCCACGGTCACCAGCGCCCATGCGCTGCCGCTGGCGAGATTCACGAAGAACATCGCGAGCGAGACATAGGCGATCGCCATGGCCGTGCTCGGCGTGTAGGCGGCCGGCACAGTGAACGCCGCCGCGCCGATCAGCCCGATGCACACCGGCCACTTGCGGCTGCGGATCGGCGCCATGCCACGCCGCAGCAGGTAGTCCGCGATATAGCCGCTGCCGCCCATGCCAAGCGTGCCGAAAATATACGGAATCGACACGAGCCAGCCGGTCTTCGCAATGCTCAGGTGACGCTCATGTTCGAGATAGCCAGGCAGCCAGGTGAGATACAGCCACACCATGTAGATGACGCCCATGAAGCCGAAGATCATGCCCCACGTGTTGCGCAGCTTGAACAGCGCGCCCCACTCCTTGAAGCTCAGCCCCTTGTGCGGACGCGCTTCGGTCTTCGCGTTCTGGTCGAGCCATTCGGTCTCGTCCTGTGTGAGCGTGACTTCATCGCGGTTGCGATACCACATGTACCAGCCCACCGAGACCAGCACGCCGAGCACGCCCATGATGACGAACATCGTGCGCCAGCCGAACGACAGCATCAGCACGGTGAGCAGCGGCGGTGCGATCATCGGCGCGATGGTCGAGGACGCGATGAAGGTGCCGGTCGGCCCGCCACGCTCGTGCACGGCGAACCATTCGTTGACCACCTTCGCGCCCGCCGGAAACAGCGGCGCCTCGGCAATGCCGAGAATCGTGCGAGCGAACAGGAAGTGATTGAGCGACTGGATGAAGCCGCCCGCCATCTGCGCGACCGACCACACCAGCATGCCAAGCCCGAGCATGGCGCGCGAACCGAAGCGGTCGAGCATCGCGCCGACCGGCAGTTGCGCGAACGCATAGGCCAGCGAGAAAGCCGACAGCAGCAGACCGATCTGCGCGCCGCTCAGATGCAATTCCTCACTGACCGAGTGATTCGCGATAGACAGCGTGGTGCGGTCCAGATAATTGACGATGCCTGCGATCGTCAGAAAAACGACCGCGATGACCTGCGTGCGTTTCAGGCGCTTCGATTTCTGAAGCATGAGTGTCCCCTCGACTTGCGTTGTGATGTCCAGCGTGGTTCAGGTCAGGTCCGGCATGCGAGACGGGCCGTCCGGCGGACGCCCGCTGGCCGGTATCAGTATGTGGCGCGGCCGCCCGAGAGATCGAAGATCGCGCCCGCGCTGAAGGTGCATGAATCGGAGCAGAGCCAGAGCGCCAGTTGCGCGACTTCGTCCACGGTGCCAAGACGGCCCATCGGGCTCTTGTCGATCATCGTCTGCACGTGGGCCGGCGACATCTGGCCGAGCAGCGGCGTTTCCACCGCAGCTGGCGCGATGCCGTTGACGAGCACACCCGTCTTCGCGAGTTCCTTGCCGAGCGACTTCGTCATCGCGATCACGCCCGCCTTGGCCGCGCTGTATGCGGACGCGTTGGGCGTGCCTTCCTTGCCTGCAAGCGACGCGATATTGACGATGCGGCCCTGCCCCGCGCGACGCATCTCCGGCACGACGAAGCGGCTCACATGAAACGTGCCGATCAGATTGATCTCGACGATGCGTTGCCACTCGGCGGGATCGTAGTCGTCGAGCGGCGCGGTCGAACCCGCGAAGCCAGCGTTGTTGACCAGAAAGTCGATGCGGCCATGACGCGCCAGCGTGGCGTCGAGTGCGCGCTGGATCGATGCGGGATCGGCGATGTTCACCTGGCATTGCGAAGCGGCGGGCGTGGCGTCGTCAGGGCCGGGGGCGAGATCCCAGTTGACGACGGTCGCGCCCTGCGATGCCAGCGAGTCGCAGACCGCGCGGCCGATGCCGCCGGTCGCACCCGTCACGACAGCCACGCGTCCCGCGAAGTCATAGGTCGCGAGGGCGGCGCGGGCGGGAGGCGTGCTCATCGGATGAACTGATCGACGTAGTCTTCGCCCAGACCAACCTGCGCATAGTGCTTGCGGCACATGTCGATCTTCGTGAAGACGTCTTCGTAGCCGGTGTAGTTGCCGTACGGATCGCAATAGAACATCACGCCGTTGACCTGGAAGTACGTGATCATCTCTTCCACATCCTCAGGCACGTACAGCGTATGGGTCTCGCCCGGCGGCTCGTAGACATAGCTGCCTTCGGTGGCGGTCCATTCGTGTTCCAAGTACTTCCAGCGGCCCTTCAGCACCATGCCGTGCACGCCTTGCGGATGGCGGTGACGGCTCAGCACGCCCGACTTGCGCACGCGCAGCAGGTTCATCCAGTAACCTTGCGACGCATTCAGGCACAGCGGACGGAACGACACGTTCTCGGCCTGCGGCACCCACACGCGTTCATCGGTGGGAATGGCGAACGGAACGACGACTTCCTTCTGCGCTTCCTTCGGGAAAGGCAACTGGTAAGGCGTCATCGGATTGGTTTCGACGATCGTGGGCATGGATATCTCGTTTTGAAGTCCGATACGGGTGATCTGCGTGTCGTACGTCCACAATGCGGACACGCAAATCACGATATGGACAATTATCCGGTGTGCCTTCGATGACGGTCAAGGCTAGGGTATTCCCTGACTTCTCATTTATATCGACCTTGCCGCGTCAGCCGTGCGCCTTTGTTCGCCGCTTGGGCCTGGAATGGGTTCAATCTTGCCGAGCACGAACACGATCGACAGAATGCCCGCGAAGATCACGACACCCGCGACCCAGAACGCGTTCTCGAACGAATGCGTCGCGCTGACGATGAAGCCGGTCAGCGCGGGCGCCACGGCGCCCATGACATTGCCGACGCAGTTCATGATCCCCGACACCGTGCCGACGCCACCCTGGGGCGCAATGAGCGAAGGAATCGACCACGACACTGCGCCCGCGATAGCGAGCCCGCCGAGCGACACCGAGATCCATGCAATGGCCCAACGCGGATCGCTCGTACCGATCACGCCGAGAATCGCGAGCGCGCAGATCATGCCGAACACGAGCACCGCCTTGCGCACGCCGCTTTCGTCGTGGCCTTTCGCGATCAGGTGATCGACGATCCAGCCGCCGATGAACACGTCGGTGAAGGTGGCCCAAGCCCAGGGAATCATCGCGTAGCCGGCCGAGTGCAGCACGCTCATGTGCATCGTCGTGACGAGATAGCTGGGCAGCCAGGTCAGGAACAGATAGAACGCGTAGTCGTACGCGGAATAGCCGATCGTCAGCCCCCAGACCTTCTTGTTGGTCAGCAGATAGCCGAGCATGCCGGCGGTGCCGGTGGCTGACTGTCCTTCCGGCGTCGCGCCGCCCTGCTGGATGTAGGCGAGTTCATCGCGCGAGAGCCGCGCATCCTGCGACGGGTCGCGATAGACGATGCAGAAGCCCGCGAAGTACACGAGGCTCAGCGCCGCCGACATCCAGAAGCCCCAGCGCCAGCCGAACGTCACCACGACGAACGCAATGAGCGGCACGCCGATCACGTTGGCAAACTTCGCGGAGGCATCGAAGATCGAGGTGGCGAGCGCGCGCTCGGCGCGTGGAAACCAGTAGCCGGTGGCCTTCGAACTCGCGGCGAGCCCGGGCGCCTCGGCCACGCCGAGCAGGAAGCGCGCGGCCACGAGTCCGCCGAAGCCGCTCGCAAGCGCCGTGATGACCGACGACACCGCCCACAGGAAAGCGCCCCAGCGGCCTACGCGCGTGACGCCGTAGCGATCGAGCACGACGCCGGCCGGAATCTGCAACAGCGCATAGGCCCATGAAAACGCGCTGAACAGAATACCGATGTCGCCGGGCGTCAGGTTGAAGGCTTCGCTCAGTTGCGGCGCGGCGACCGAGAGCGTTACGCGGTCGATGTAATTGACCAGGATGCCGATGCCGACGAAGATGCCGATCCACCAGCGGCGGCGCGGCACGGACTGGCGCCGGGTCATGACGTCAGGTTGCATGTCGTGTCCTCTTGTCATGGTGAGTTGGCGCGCCGGCCTTGGACGCCGTTCGTCGCGCGGGACGAAGGTTCGCCGTGTCGTCCGGAACCGCCCGACAACATGCTCGCGATGGCGGCGAGCAAGGCCGCGCCCGCCAGGATGCCGAGGCCCGCCGCATAGCCGGACGTGGTGGAGCGCACGTAGCCCAGCAGATACGGACCTGCAAAGCCGCCGAGATTGCCGATGGAGTTCGCCATCGCGATGCCGGCCGCCGCTGCCGTGCCGCCGAGGAAAGTGGTCGGCAGCGCCCAGAACGAAGGCAGCGCGCCGTATCCGCCGATGGCGGCAATGGTCAGGCCGACGAGGATCATCGGCAGCGAGGACGAGGTGGCGGCAAACGCCAGCCCCGCCGCCGCGACGACGCACGCACAGGCGAGGTCCAGCCGATACCTGCCGCGCCGGTCGGCGGCGCGCGACCAGACGACCATCGTCAAGGCGCCGATGACGAAGGGCACGGCGTTCACGGTGCCGATCCATTCATCAGCGACACCAAGCATCTTCATGATCTGCGGTTGCCACAGCACCAGACCGTTGTTCGCGGTGACGATCAGGAAGTAGATCGCGCCCAGCAACAGTACGCGCGGGTTCGCGAGCGTTTGCAGCACGCTCGCCTTGTGATGACGCTCGCGTTCGGCCGCTTCGCCGCTGATGCGCGCCTGGAGCCAGTCGCGTTCGTCGGCGGCGAGCCACGTGGCCTCACGCGGCGAATCCACGGGATAGCGCAGCGTCACGAATCCGAGCCGCACCGCAGGCAGGCCTTCTATCACGAACAGCCACTGCCACCCGGCGATGCCGAGCAACCCGTCCATGCGCAGAATGAAGCTCGACACGAGCGAACCGAGCGCGGTCGACACCGGATTGGCCAGCATGAAGAGTCCGACGACCTGCGCGCGATAACGTGCGGGAAACCAGAACGTGAGATACAGGATCACGCCGGGGAAGAAGCCGGCCTCGGCCGCACCGAGCACGAAGCGCAGGATCATGAAACTCGTCGGGCCTTGCACGAAGGCGCCGCATGCGGAGATCACGCCCCAACTGATGAGAATGCGCGCGAGCCAGATGCGCGCACCGGTCTTCGCGAGCGCCAGGTTGCTCGGCACCTCGAAGATGAAATAGCCGATGAAGAAGATGCCCGCCGCCCAGCCATAGGCATACGACGACAGGCCGATGTCCCGGTTCATCGTCAACGCGGCAAAACCGACGTTGACGCGGTCCAGGAATGCAAAAAAATACAGAAGGATCAGAAACGGCAAGAGCCGTCGCGTCACCTTTTTCATGGTGCGCTGTTCGAGCGCCGGATTGTCGTGATGGTCATGCATGACCTGTCTCCTCGCCTGCCTTGTTCGGTAATGATTCGATGAGCGATGAAACGGCCGTTGCGGCCGTCTGGAAGATTTCAATGCGCGGCCAGCATGGCCCGCACGTCAGCGGGACGCGGTATCGGTGCAACCGCGCCATAGCCTTGCGTCGAGAGTGCCGCAGCGGCGTTCGCATAACGCGCGGCCGCTTCGGCGGAATCGCCTGCCGCGAGCCGCGTGACGAAGGCGCCGTCGAAGCAGTCGCCCGCGCCGGTGGCATCGACGACATCGACCTTGTGGCCCGCAATGCGCACGCGCGACGCACCTTGCGCGACGAGCACGCCGTCGCCACCCAGCTTCAGACACACCGTGTGCGGACCCAGCGCCAGATAGTGCTGGACGATCGCTTCCGGATCGTCGAGACCGGTCAGCGTCTGCGCGTCCTCGAAGCTCGGCAACATGATGTCGGATAGACGCGCGGTGGCGTCGATGATCGCGCGTGCCCGCGTGAGCGGCCACAGTTTGAGGCGCACGTTCGGATCGAACGTCACCGCCACGCCCGAACGCTTCGCATGCTCCACCGCCGCGAGCACGGCATCGCAGGCGCTCTCGCTGATCGCCTGGCTGATGCCCGACACATGCAGATAACGCGCGCCGCCGATCACGTCGAGCGGCAGATTGGCGGGCGCCAGACGGCTCGCCGCCGAGCCTCGCCGCAGATAGCTGAACGCATGGCCGCGTTCGTCATGCGTGACGAAGTACACGGCGGTATGCGCTTCATGATCCGTCGCGACGCCGCTCGTATCGACGCCTTCACGCTTCCAGAGGTCGAGGAAACTGCGGCCGAAGGTATCGTCGCCGAGCCGCGTGACATAGCCCACGCGCCCGCCTTGCCGCGCCACCGCGACGCAAAAGTTCGACGTATCGCCGCCGAAGCCCTGCAAGTAGTCGCGCGCGTTGGCCTCGGTCTGGTTGAACTCGATCATCGGCTCGCCGATGGCGACGATCTCCGCTGCCATGTCAGATGCGGCCATACTTCGCCAGCCCCTTGCGCAAGGATTTTTCGCCGATGATGAGACGCGCCTGTTCCAGTTCGCGCTCGTCGATTTCCTGCGACAGCTTCAGCACGGCCTCAGCATGGTCGCGCGGCACGACGATGACGCCGTCGATATCGGCCACGATGATGTCGCCCGGATGCACCTTCACGCCGCCGCAGTCCACCGGCACGTTGGCCGCGAGCGTCGTGAAGCGGCCCACCGTGGTGCCCGGCGACACGGAGCGCGAATAGATCGGGAAGTCGTAGTCGCGGCGGATCTCGGTGAGATCGCGCACGCCGCCGTCGAGGATCGCGCCGACGTGCTCGTTCGCCACCGCGCCCGCCGTCATCAGGCCGCCCCACACGGCCACGTTGGTCTCGCCGAAGATGCCGATCACGATCACGCTGCCGGCCGGCGATTCGTCGATGGCGTCGAGCGCGTGCTGCGGCGGCACTTTCTCATGCGTCGGCGCTTCGAGAATCGTCACTGCCGGCCCGACGATCTTCTTGTCGTTGATGCGCGGCTTGATCGACTCGTCCATGTAACCGCGCACGCCGGCAATCTGATCCACTGCGTCGGCCACGCTCGCCGTCGCGACAGTCTCGAAACCCTTGATCAACGTTGCCAGTTCCATTCACTGCTCCTTTCATTGGTAGTATCACTAATCATTACAGTAACGATGCAGGCCCGGTGGGCTGCATCGCTCCGAACCTACTTCGTCGTATAGCTCTTGCCGTGAGCCTCGATCTTCCAGATGCGGAAGTTCGGCACGGCGGGATGATCGAAGTCCATCTGGTTGTCGACCCATTTGTTCAAATGGCCCGACACCACGTACAGCGATCCGTCCGGACTCCAGCTCAGCGTGTCAGGCCACACCATCTCCGGATGAATCACATAGGTCGAGATCGCGCCCGTCTTCGCATCGCGGAAATTGATGCCGTTCATTTCGAGCGCGGTCATGTAGAGGTTGCCGCTGCGATCGGCGATCATGCCGTCGGTATTCGACGGCAAGGTGGCCACGCGCTTCACGGCCGTGCGCAGCGCCGCTTCGCTCGTCTCGAAGTTGCGCAGCAGCGCGGTATCCAGCGAATAGAGCGTGTGGCCCGAGAGATTGGTCCAGTACAGCGTGCGCTTGTCGCCCGACAGCGCGATGCCGTCCGCGCCGGTGCGCATCGGCGTCTTGCTGAGCACCGGTTCGTTGTCGATGCGGAAATTGAAACCGGCTTCGTCGGTCGTGAAGACGGTCTGGTCGAGCACGCGGCGTGCGCGATTGCTCTTCTGGTCATACACGATGAGCCCGCCGTGCAGGTGATCGCAGAAGATGCCCGAGTCCGTGATGTAGGCGACGCCCCGGTCGTTATCGACGACGACATCGTTGAGGAACGAGCATTTTTTATCGGAATCGGCGTCGCTGAATTCGTAGCGTTGAATCTCGCGGTCGGTCTTGAGGTCCCACAAAATCAGCTTCTCCGCACCGGCTGCTGACGGCTGCCCCGCAATGTGTCCCTGATCGAGAATCCACATCACGTCATTGCGATCGATCTCGAAGCCGAGCACGGACTGCAAGGCCTGACGGTCGCCCACCTTGTTCATGGCCACGCTCGGGAACGGTTGCAGTTCCCATTGACCGTTCTTGCGCACGAGCTTCGACAGCGTGGCGGGCACGTCCGGTCCACCCCAGCGCGCGGTGCTGACATACATCGTGCCGTGCGAGTCAACCTTCACGCCCTGCAACAGCACTTTCTTGTACGTCTGATTGCTTTGGTAGGCCTGTTCAGCCTGGGCGTCGCCGAGGTCATACGGCAGCCGGTTCCACTCCGCCACGACTTCGACATGCGGCATGGCATTCGATGACGCCGCCGCGAATGCCGCGCCGTTCGAGATGATCATCGCGCTCGCCAGGGCGAGTCCGAGCCTGCGAATGCTTCGCATCATTGAGTCTCCTCCGTTCCGGTTTTTTCTTCGTCGTGGTCGGCCTTCGAGGCCGTCGCAATTGCGAACTGATATCTTAGATATCAATTTCGAGACGTGCAAGCGGCGCGTGCTAATATCCACACAGACAATCGGTGCATGCAAAACGAGTGCGCCGTTCCGCTCATACGAGCAATCGTCGATGCCCCCATGAACATGAAGAGTGAAAAGCTGGCCGAGCGTCCCAAGTCGCTGACGGCCATCGCAAAAGACCTGATCCGCAATGCCATCGTCGAGGGCGAGCTTCCGTTCGGCAGCCAGCTCTCGGAGAGCGCGCTGGCGCTCCAGTTCGGCTTCAGCAAGACGCCCGTGCGCGAAGCCCTGCTGCAACTCAAGCTGGAGGGTCTCGTCGATGTGCTGCCGCAATCCGGCACGCTGGTCTTCAAGCCGACCGAAGATCAGGTTCGCGAGATCTGCCGGTTTCGCGAGATCATCGAACTGTCGGCGCTCGAACTGGCGATGCGCGGCGATCCCGAAGGACTCGCGCAAGGCCTGACGGCGGCGCTGAAGCTCGGGTATGACGGCGATGTCGACGACGACATGCGCCATCGCCTGCAGGACGCAAGCTTTCATGGCGCGATACTGGAACGCTGCGGCAATGCGTATCTGCAAGCCGCGTATCAACTCGTTGCCGACAAGATCCAGGCGCTGCGCGCACGCCTCGCCGCCGACGACAAGCGTGTGGATTCATGCCACGACACGCATTCGGAGATCATGCAGCTGATCCGCGCGGGCAACGTGCGCAAGGCATGTACAGAGCTGCGCACGCATATACGCAGCACCGAGGAGTCGTACATCCGTGCGAGCCAGCACGGCGACGACAGCGCGACGTAACCCCGTGCCCTAATCGAATCGTTCAACATGCAAGCACTCATCCAGTCGCTCGGCGACATTGTCGGCAGCAAGTTCGTCTTCACCGGCGCGACAGAAACGCGCCGCTTCCGGCAGGGCTACCGCTACGGCGGCGGCGCGGTGCTGGCCGCTGTGCAGCCCGGTACGCTGGTCGAAATGTGGCGCGCGTTGCAGGCCTGTCACCAGGCCAACGTCATTGTCATCTGCCAGGCGGCCAATACCGGGCTGACGGGCGGATCGACGCCGGCGGACGAAGGCTATGACCGCCCGGTCGTCATCATCAACGGCATGCGGCTGCGCCGGCTCGATCTGATCCGGCATGGCGAGCAGGTCATCTGCCAGCCCGGCGTGACGCTCGATCAACTGGAAAAGCGCTTGCAGCCGCTCCGGCGCGAACCGCATTCGGTGATCGGTTCGAGCTGCATCGGCGCTTCGGTGACGGGCGGCATCTGCAATAACTCGGGCGGCTCGCTGATCCGCCGCGGTCCCGCGTTCACGCAGTTATCGATCCATGCGCGCATCACGGCGGACGGCGAACTGAAGCTCGTCAATCACTTGGGCATCGATCTGGGCGATGCGGCCGAAGCCATTCTCGCGCGTCTCGATGCAGGCGAATTGCCCGACGACATTCCGGCTGCCGCCGGGCTGCTGGCGTCAGACCATGAATACAGCACGCATGTGCGCGATATCTCGGCCGCCACGCCCGCGCGCTACAACGCGGACCCGCGCAGGCTCTATGAAGCGTCCGGCTCGGCGGGACATCTGGCGGTGTTCGCGCTGCGGCTCGACACCTTCCCGGCGGACGAACACACGCAGGTGTTCTATATCGGCAGCAACGATCCGGCCGAACTCGAGACGATCCGCCGCGACATCCTTGCGGACTTCGAGAGCTTGCCGATCGCGGGTGAATACATGCATCGCGGCGCGTTCGACATCGCCCGCCGCTACGGCAAGGACATGTTCCTGTATATCCGCAAGTTCGGCACGGACAAGGTGCCGCATGCATTTGCGGCGAAGAGCCGTTTCGATGGCTTCACCGAGAAAGCCGGCCTGGGCGGCACGATCAGCGACCGGCTGTTGCAGGCCGCGAGCCGGCTTTTGCCCGAGCATCTGCCGCGCAGGCTGATCGAATACCGCGATCGCTTCGAGCATCACCTGCTGCTGAAGATGGGCAATGACGGCGTGCAGGAAGCGCGCGCCTATCTGCAAGCGCGCTTTCCGACGCAGCATGGCGACTACTTCGAATGCACCGACGAGGAAGGCAAGGCGGCATTTCTCAACCGCTTCGCAATCGGCGGCGCGATGGTCCGTTATCGCGCGGTGCATCCGCGCACCGTGGAAGACATCGTGGCGCTCGACATCGCCCTGCCGCGCAATAGCACCGACTGGTTCGAGCGCCTGCCGCCCGAAATCACGAAGGACATCGCGTTCACGATGTACTGCGGCCACTTCTTCTGCCACGTGCTGCATCAGGAGTATCTGGTGAAGAAGGGCGTGGACTGCGAGCGCATCAAGGACGCCATTCTCGCGCTGCTCGCCGCGCGCGGCGCCGAGTATCCGGCCGAGCATAACGTCGGGCATCTGTACGAGGCGAAGGCTTCGTTGCGCGAGTTCTACGAACAACTCGACCCGACCAACTCGTTCAATCCGGGCATCGGCAAGACGTCACGCGTGTTCAACTGGGGCAAGCCGGGCTATGCCTGTGCTTGCGAAAGCGAACATGAAGGCGTGCAGCACACGCCCTAATCCGGGCCGCCTGCCTCGCTCACGGGCAGGCACACCCGCGCCAGCAATCCCGTCGGCGCCCGATTGCTGAGGGTCAGCGTGCCGCCATGCGCGCGCACGATTTCATCGACGATCGACAAGCCCAGCCCCACGCTGCCGGGCCGCTTCGCACGTGCGGGATCCAGGCGCACGAACGGCTCGACGACATCGCCCAGACGCTCGGGCGGAATGCCCGGCCCGTCATCCGATACGTCGATGACGATCTCGCCGCCCCGCACGCTCGCCACCACGACAACCAGCGAACCGAAGTGAATGGCGTTCTCGATGAGATTCGTCAGCACGCGCTGAAACGCATCCGGTCTACAAAAAAACGGAATGCGTTCCGGATTTTCGTAACGGATCACAGCCCCGGACTCGGCATACTCGTCGCACAAGGTTTCCAGCAGCGCGCCCACATCCAGCCATTCCTTCTTTTCCGCGCTCGTGTCGGTGGTCAGGAAGGCGAGCGCGGAACTGACCATCGTCTGCATCAGTGTGATGTCGCGTTGCAGCTTCGCGCGATCGAGTTCCTTGTCCTCGCGGTCCACTTGCAGACGCATGCGCGTAAGCGGCGTGCGCAGGTCGTGGCTGATGGCGGCAAGCATGCGCGTGCGGCTCTGCATGTGGCGCGTGATGCGCTCCTGCATGGCATTGAACGCGTGCGCGGCGCGGCGGATTTCCAGCGGCCCTTCTTCTTCGATCGGCGCAAGCGCGATATCGCGGCCAAACGCATCGGCCTGCCTCGACAGGCGCCGCAACGGCCGGATCACGCGCGACACTGCCCACGCCGACAACGCCGCGACACCCACGCACAGGAATGCCAGCGCGCCAAAAAACGGAATGGTGAAGCGTTCCGGTTCGCGCTCGCTGCGGTCGGTGTGGATTTCGAGCGTGCGCGTGCCGAGTGGAATCAGCACTTGCACGTCGCGTTCGGGATGGCCGGCATCGCACGCGCGCACCGTGAGTTTTTCTGCATCGTGCAGTTCGGATTTCAGCGCGGCTTCGAGATCGTGCGTATCCAGTGTGGTCTTGCCGCAGGGCACGGGTGCATCCGTCCATGTCGCCGGCATCCCCGACGCGGCCAGCACCCGGCCCTGCTCCGCAGCGGGCGTCGCCCTCAGAATGCCGACCAGCGCGCTGATGCGATAGGTGGTCTGCCACGGCCACGGCGGATTCGGCGGCGCACCCGGATAGAACAGCAGCGCGATGAACAGCAGGAACGTCGCCACCGACGAACACGCAACGATGGCGAGAATCTGCCCGAGCGTGGTTGAAAAAAAACGCGGCATCAGACGGTCTTCACTTCGGGCTGGAACGCATAGCCATCGGCGCGCATGGTGCGGATGGGATCGTCGAGCGGATCGTCGCCTTGCAGCTTGCGGCGCAGACGGCTGACGAGCAGATCGACGGAACGCGCTGCAATTGGAAAGTCCTTGCCACGCGTGAGGCCGATGAGTGCCTCGCGCGACAGCACCTCGCGCGCATGCTGGCAGAACACCAGCAAGAGGTCGGTTTCAGCGCCGGTGAGCGGCACGCGCAGGCCTTTGGGCGAGCGTAGAAAACGACGGTACGGATAGAACGTGAAGCCGGAGAACGTCATCACGAGTTCCGTAGCCGGCTGCCGGGCCGATGCGGTTTCGCCAGGCGTCGTTTGCCCGCGCCGCAACACGGCACGAATGCGTGCGAGCAGTTCGCGCAGGTCGAACGGCTTCGTCACGTAGTCGTCGGCGCCGAGTTCGAGACCCACGACCTTGTCGGTCGGTTCGGACAGCGCGGTCAACATGATGATGGGCGGACCACCTGACGCGCGCACACGCCGGCAGAAACTCAGACCGTCTTCGCCAGGCAGCATGACGTCGAGCAGGATCAGGTCGAAAGCGCCGTGCGCGAGCATCTCGTGTCCCGCTTCCGCGCTCTGCGCGACCTGCACGCTTAGACCCTTGCCGCACAGGAAGTCCGCCAGCGATGCGCTGATGTCGGGATCGTCTTCGACGAGCAGGAGGCGGGTATCGGTCACGTCGATGGAGGGCCGGTCGGGGTGGTAAGGCAAACCATGGGATTGTCCACCAGAATGCGCCCGCGCTTCATGTCAATCCAGACACAATATGTGAATGTCTATATTAATCAATAACTTATTTGATGTTTGACGGCTTCGGGGCTATCTTTGGGCCTTCGGCAACGATACGTGCCATCAACCTTGAATCGGCGCGTTGCCTCCGTCATTGCATCTCATGCCCAGAACTCGCAATATTTATTTCATCGCCCTCGCTTCATTCGCCTGTCTCGCACTGTCCGCCTGCCACGACCCATCCGCTTCCGCCTCCGCCGCAACGCCCACGCCCGCGCAATCCGACGCGCCGCGCGTCAGCGTCACGACGCTGGCTGTGCAACGCATCGATATCGTCGATGACCTGTCGGGCCGTCTGTCCTCCGTCGAAGTCGCCGACGTGCGTCCGCAAGTGGATGGCATCGTGCAGCGCCGCCTGTTCACCGAAGGCGCGACGGTCAAGGCGGGCGAGCCGCTCTATCAACTCGATGCGGCCAGCTACCAGGCCGCGTACGACACGGCGCGCGGCACCTTGCAGAAGGCCATGGCCACCTCGAAGGCCGCCGACATCACGGCACGGCGTTATCAGGACCTGTTGAAGATCAAGGGCGTGAGCGAACAGGATGTCGAGAACAACCTCGCCGCCGCCGATGAAGCCCGCGCCGATATCGTCACCGATCGCGGCACGCTGGAAACGGCGCGCGTCAATCTCGCGCGCACACGCATCGTCGCGCCGATCAATGGCAAGATCGGCAAGTCCGCAGTCACGGCAGGCGCGCTCGTCACGGCCGACCAGACCACGGCGCTTGCCACCATCCAGTCGATGGACGCGCTCTATCTCGACGTCACGCGCTCGAGCACGGAAGCGCTGCGCCTGCGCAAGGCGCTGGCCGCGGGCGCCTTGCAGGCCGGCGCGGCGCAGGTCAATGTGCAGACCGAAGATGGCGCCGCCTATGCGCATCCCGGCAAGCTGCTGTTCTCCGATGTCACGGTGGACGCCACCACGGGGTCCATCACCTTGCGCGCGCTGATCCCCAATCCGGAGCATGAACTGATGCCCGGCATGTTCGTGCAGGCGCGCCTCGATGAAGGCGAACAGGACGCGCTGCTCGTGCCGCAGGCGCTCGTGAATCGCGGCGCAGGCGGCACGGCAACCGTCCTCGTCGTGAATGCCGCGAACGTGGTCGAGAGCCGCGACGTCGAGGCGGAACAGGCGCACGGAACGGACTGGATCGTGACGCGTGGCTTGCGCGCGGGCGACCGTATCGTCACGGATAACCTGCAATCGATCAGCGCGGGCATGAAGGTGACGCCCGTCGAGACCGCTGCAAAGGGAGCGTGACCGAACATGCTCTCCCGCTTCTTTATTCATCGGCCCGTGCTGGCGTGGGTCATCGCCATCGTCGTGATGATGATCGGCGCATTGTCCTTGCGCACGCTGCCGGTCGAGCAGTATCCGAACATCGCCCCGCCGACCATCCGCATCAGCGCAACCTATCCCGGCGCCTCCGCCGATACGCTCGCGACCACCGTCACGCAGGTCATCGAGCAGGACATGGTGGGCATCGACAACCTGGACTACATGTCCTCGTCGAGCAGTTCGGCGGGCACGGCCACCATCACGCTGACCTTCAAGTCCGGCACGAACGCGGATGTCGCTGCGATGCAGGTGCAGAACAAGGTGCAGGAAGCGAATGCCTCGCTGCCGACTGTCGTGCAGGAAGAAGGCATTCAGATCACGAAGACGTCCGCCGACATTCTGATGGTGATCTCGCTGACCTCCACCGATGGCCGCATGAACGCGATCGATCTCTGCAACCTGCTCGCGACTCGCGTGGAAGATCCGCTCACGCAGATCAGCGGCGTGGGCCAGGTCATGCTCTTCAATGCGCAACACGCGATGCGCGTCTGGCTCGACCCGGTCAAGCTGCGCAGTGTCGGCCTGATGCCGAGCGATGTGACGACCGCCATTGGCTATCAGAACGCGCAGTTGTCGGTCGGGCAGATTGGCGGCGCGCCGCAGACCGATACGCAGGCGATCAACGCGACCATCGTCACGAAAGGCTTCCTCAAGACGAGCGACGAGTTCGGCAATGTGCTGCTGCGCGTGAACAGCGACGGCTCGCGGGTGTACCTGAAGGACGTGGGCCGCGTCGAAGTCGGCGGCGATTCGTACGGCATGACTTCGCGCCTGAACGGCAAGCCCGCTGCATCGATGGGCATTCAACTCGCCAGCGGCGCGAATGCGTTGACCGTTGCGAAGGCCGTGAAGGCGGAACTCGCCGTGTTGCAGAAGCAGATGCCCGGCGGCGTGAAGATCACCGTCGCGCACGACACGACGCCCTTCATTTCAGCCTCCATCTCCGAAGTGGTGAAGACGCTGATCGAGGCGGTCGTGCTGGTCTTTCTCGTGATGTATCTGTTCCTCGGCAATCTGCGCGCGACGCTGATACCCACCATCGTGGTGCCCGTCGCGCTGCTCGGCACCTTCGCGCTGATGGCTGTGGTGGGCTTCACGATCAACGTGCTCTCGCTGTTCGCGCTGGTGCTCGCCATCGGCTTGCTGGTGGACGATGCGATTGTCGTCGTGGAGAACGTCGAGCGTCTGCTGAGCGCAGGCTCGACGCCGCTCGACGCCACCGTGCAGGCGATGCGCGAGATCGGCGGCGCGCTGGTCGGCGTGACGGCGGTGCTGACGGCCGTGTTCATTCCGATGGCCTTCATGTCGGGATCCACTGGCGAGATCTATCGACAGTTCTCGCTGACGATCACTTCAGCGATGCTGCTGTCGGTGTTGCTTGCGTTGACGCTCACGCCTGCGCTGTGCGCCACGTTGCTGCGCCCGGTCGATCCCGAGCATCAGCGGCGCGGTTTCTTCGCATGGTTCGAGCGGACGTTCGAGAAAGGCACGCGCCGCTATGAACGTTGGGTCACGAAGCTCGTGGCCCGGCCGTTGCGTTCGATGCTTCCCTTTGCGCTGATATGCGGCATTGCCGCGCTGCTGTACTGGAATCTGCCGTCATCATTTCTGCCGGATGAAGACCAGGGCACGCTGATGACGCTCATCACCCTGCCCGCAGGAAGTTCGAGCGTGCAGACCAACGGCGTCGAGAAACAGGTCGAGTCGTATTACACGTCTCTTCCGGATGTGGAGGACATCATCATGCTCGACGGTTTCAGCTTCTCCGGCGAAGGCCAGAACATGGCGATGGCCATGGTGCGCCTCAAGGACTGGAGCCAGCGTACCGGCCAGGGACACACGGCAGCGGAGATCATCGCGGCGGCCAACCGGCATTTTGCGGGCATCCACACCGCACAGGTCTTCGCAATGAACCCGCCCGCCGTGCATGGACTCGGTACTTATAGCGGCGTGGACTTCGAACTGAAGGACATGGCGGGCCTCGGTCACGCCGCATTGACGGCGGCGAAGCAGAAGTTGATCGCAACGGCATCGAAGGACCGGAACATCGAGGGCATGCGGGCCGCCGGCATGGCCGACGAACCGCAATACGAAGTGGACATCGACTATCTCAAGGCAGCGGCGCTCGGCGTGAGCGCGCAGAACATCGACAACACGCTGCAGACCGCGTTCGGCTCTTCCTACGTGAACAACTACGTGGACTCGGGCCGTATTCAAAAGGTCTATGTGCAGGCATTGCCACAGTACCGGATGATGCCTGCGGATATCGGCAAGTGGTTCGTGACGTCGGCCAATGCGGCATCGGCCACGAGCACCACGACGACAACGGCGACGACAGCGACCACGGGCTACGACGGCCAGATGGTGCCCTTCTCCGCCTTCGCGAGCGGACACTGGACCACCGGTGCGCCGCAGGTCGAGCGCTACAACCGCAGCCTCTCGATGGAAATGACCGCACAGAGCCCCGAAGGCATCAGCAGCGGCGACACGATGAAAGCCATCGAAACGCTCGTGGCGAAGTTGCCGCAGGGTATCGCAATGGAATGGACGGGCGAGTCCTATCAGCAGCAACTCGCGGGCGCGCAGGCCACTTACCTGTACGCGCTGTCCCTTATCGTCGTGTTCCTGTGCCTTGCAGGTCTCTACGAAAGCTGGTCCGTGCCGTTCTCCGTGATACTCGTGGTGCCGCTGGGCATCGTGGGCGCGTTGATCGCCGCACATGTACGCGGCTTCAGCGACGATATCTACTTCAAGGTCGGGCTCCTGACGACCATCGGCCTGGCGGCGAAGAACGCGATTCTGATCGTCGAGTATGCGAAGTCCCTGTTGGAGCGCGGTTATGGCTTGCGGCAAGCGGCTATCGAGGCGGCGCATCTTCGCTTGCGGCCTATCGTGATGACGTCCCTGGCGTTCGGCTTCGGCGTGCTGCCGATGGCGCTCGCCAGCGGCGCGGGCGCGGCGAGTCGTGAGAGCCTCGGCACCGGCGTGCTCGGCGGTGTGATCGCGGCAACGCTGCTGGCAATCGTCTTCGTGCCCGTGTTCTTCGTGCTGGTGAAGGGGATCGGTCGCGATGAATAAGCTCCTCACCGTCATTACAGGCCTTGCCCTGTGCCTCTTGAGCGCATGCACGCTCGAACCGCATTATGAGCGCCCCCAGGCGCCGGTGCCGTCAACCTACCCCCATTACGGCACGCCCGATGCCACACAGGCATCCACGGACATCCTCACTGACTGGCATCTTTTCGTGCAGGACGATCAACTGCGCACGCTGGTCGAACTGGCGCTGAACAACAATCGCGATCTGCGCCAGGCTGCGTTGCAGGTCGCGCAATATGAGGCGCAGTACCGCATCGTACGCGCGGAGCTCGGGCCTTCGATCACCGTGGCGGGCACGCAGAGCGCGTCGCATACAGCGGGCGTGACGACCCATGCAGCGAGCCTGGAACTCGGCGCGAGCGCGTGGGAGATCGACTTCTTCGGGCGCATTCGCAGCCTGAAGGATCAGGCGCTCGAACAATACCTCTCCACCGATGCGGCCCGGCGCAGCACTCAGCTCAGTCTCATCTCGACCACCGCAACGGACTACCTGACATGGCTCGGCGATCGCGCGTTGCTGGCGAACACCGAACGCACGGTTCAGTCGTATCGCGATACCTACGAAACGACACTGCGCGCCGCGCAACTCGGCGGCGGTTCGATGGAAGACGTGCAATCGGCGCGCACCTCGCTCACGAGTGCGATGGCAAGCGTCGCGTCGTACACGCGTGCGGTGGAGCAGGATCGCAACAACCTGATTGCGGTGATCGGGTGTCCCCTGCCTGCGGATTTTGCCGACACACGCTCGCTGCCGGAATCGCCGCTGTTTGCGGCGGTGCCGGAAGATTTGCCGTCGTCCTTGCTTACGCAGCGTCCCGATATCGTCGAAGCGGAACACACGTTGAAGGCTGCGAACGCTTATGTCGGCGCGGCGCGCGCGGCATTCTTCCCGAGCGTATCGCTGACAGCCGCCGGCGGTACGGCCAGTGCTTCGCTGTCTTCGCTCTTCAAAGCAGGGAGCGGCGCGTGGTCATTTGCGCCGTCGATTACGGTGCCGATCTTCGAATCCGGCAGTCTGCATGCCACGCTCGATGCCGCTCAAATCGCGAAGAACATTCAGGTTGCGGCATACGAAGGCACGATTCAGACGGCGTTCAAGGAAGTGGCGAATGCGCTGGCCGCACGCTCGACCTACATCGATCAGACGGCAGCGGATGCGCAGTACGTCGATGCCGCGCAGCGCTACTATGACATCGCGAATGCGCGTTATCGCGGCGGGCTGGACAGTTTCCTGACGCTGCTGACCGCACAGCGCACGCTCTATGCCGCGCAGACGCAGATGATCACGGACCGCGCGGCGCAGCAGTCGAACATGGTCACGCTTTATACGGCGCTGGGCGGGGGATGGAGAAAGGACGAATAGCGGCTTCGCCACGGCGCGGCGTACGCGATTAGAATCGCTGTCTTGACGACGCGCCGCGACGACGCAGGGAAGCCGTAATGCCCATCGAAGCGACCAAAAAAAATCGAGACCATGTTCCGAAAAAAAGTCTTACCGCTCGCTTTCACGATTCTTTTCCATGCGTTGCCCGCAGCGGCACAGCAAACCCCGAACCGCGACGAGTTCTACTGGCTCGGCGAGATCAACAAGGCCAGCGCGGTCATCAATACGCAAGAGGGACTGCTGGACAAGTCTCTCGCGCCCGGCATCGCGGCGGGCCTCGCCAAGGTGCTTCACGATGGCGATCAACCCGGCGGCAAGCGCCCGTCCACGGTCATCACCTTCGAGCCGCTGATGATCCAGGCGGCCGGCATGGACGTGACGCTCCTGCACGCGGGACGTTCGAGCCAGGACATGCACGCGACCTATCGCGCCGCGATCCTGCGCGACGACATGCTGCGTCTCGCCGCTCAGTTGAACCAGACCTCCACGACGCTCGTGGCGCTCGCGCAGAAGCACGAACACACCATCGTGCCGAATTACACGAACGGTGTCGCGGCACAGCCGAACAGCTACGGTCACTATCTGCTCGGCTACGCTGCCGCGCTCGATCGCGACGCGCAACGCATTCGTGAAGCGTACGCACGCATCGATCTCTCTCCGATGGGAACCACGGTCCTGAACGGCACGAGCTGGCCGCTGGATCGCACGCGCATGGCGGAGTATCTGGGATTCGCCGGCATCGTCGATAACGCCTACGATGCCCATCAGATCGCCGCGGTCGATCATCCTGTCGAAGCCGGCGCGATCGTCACGAGCATCGCGCTTCATGCGGGCAGTTTCATCGAGGATGTGATGACGCAGTATGCGCAGCCGCGTCCATGGATCCTGTTGCAGGAGGGCGGCAACAATACCTATGTGTCCAGCGCGATGCCGCAGAAGCGCAATCCGGGCTTGTTGAACTCGACCCGCGCCGATGCCTCCACCGCCATCACGCTCGCCATGGGACCCGTGATGCGTGCTCACAATCTGCCGCCGGGCATGCCCGACGCGAAGGAAGTCCGCGACAACAAGGAGATGGTGAACGGCGCGATCACGGTCTTGCGAAAGTGGAATGCGATCCTCAATGCCCTGGTGATCGACCAGGGCCGGGCACTGGAAGAATTGAACAGCGACTGGACCGCATCGCAGGAAGTCGCCGACGTGCTGATGCGTAAATACAAGCTGCCGTTCAGGCTGGGGCATCACTTTGCTTCGGATGTCGTGGAATATGCGAGAGCGCACGACATCAAGCCCAGCGACTTCCCCTATGACCAGGCACAGAAGATCTATGCGGACACCACGCACGGCTATGGCAATGGCGTGCTGCCAATGAGCGAGGCGGAATTCCGTTCGACGCTCGATCCGGTGGCCATCGTCAATAACCGGCGAACCGTGGGCGGTCCTCAACCGGCCGAGATGGAACGCATGCTCATGGAGGCGAAGGCAAGGCTCGCGCAGCAGGATCAGTGGATCAAGGAGAAGCGTGCGCGGATCGATACCTCGCTGAACAAGCTCGACCGGGACTTCGATACGCTCCTGAGCAGCCGCTAAGGCGTCTTCAGGATGCGCGACGCGGCCCCGTGAGCGCGAACTCCGTCGTTGTGACGGCTTCGGCCAGATAATCGACGAACGAGGCGATTCGTGCGGAGATCGCCGTGTTGCGGTAGTAGACCGCGTTGATGGGCTGCCGCACTTCCTGTGTGTGCCGCGCGAGGATCTGCACGAGCCTGCCTTCGCGCCGGTCAAGCAAGGTCATGAAGTCCGACAGGCACACGATGCCCTGACCTTCCAGCGCGAGATGCCGCAGCGTCTCGCCGCTCGACGACGCGATAGCGGGCGTGATCCGATACGGCTCGCTGTCTTGCGCCGAAAGCGGCCACACATTGAGCGACTCGGGCTGGGTGAAGCCGAGCAGCGCATGATCCGCCAGTTCGTCGACGCGCTTCGGATGCCCATGCGCTTCCAGATAGCGGGGCGACGCGAGCACACGCAGCCGGCTGCTGCCGATCGGTCGGCTGTGCAGCGTCGAATCCTTCAGCCTGCCGATGCGGATCGCCACGTCGGTGCGGCGTTCGAGCAGGTCGATCACGCCTTCATTGCTGTTCAGTTCGAGCTCCACGTGCGGATAGCGTTCACGATAGTCCGCGAGCAGCGGAACGATGACATGAAGCATGAACGGCGTCGCGGCATCGACGCGCAACAGACCGGAGGGCCGCTCGCGTCGCGCGGCGATCTGCTCCTCCGCGCGCTCGACCGCATCGATAATTTCACGTGCATTCTGAAGAAAACTCTTGCCTTCGTCCGTCAGTTCCAGCCGGCGCGTGGTTCGCCGCAGAAGCGTGGTCTGAAGTTTTTCTTCGAGCCGGCCTAGCGTGCGACTGGCGCCGGAGACGGTCTGATCCAGCTGCTCCGCGGCGGCGGTGATGGATCCCGTGTCGACCACGGCGGCAAAGGTCTGAAGCTCGTCGAGCGTGACTTTCATCGTTGATTATTTTTCAAGGATGTTCCGGTTATAGACTAGCTTTCTCGCAAAAGTAAAGCCGTTCCGCACGCCGTCCATTCAGGAAAAAAACGGAAAATGGCGTTCCACCCAGAAAGCGCCGCGCGCGGTACGCTTCGGCGGCGGCCCACTCTTCGATCCCGAACATGATCAAGTCTTTGCTGACGAACGGTGTTTCCGGAACGCATCCGCCTGACGAAGACCGTGTGCTCGATCGCAAGATCACCTGGCGCATCGTGCCGTTCCTGTTCGCCTGCTTTGTCGTGTTGTTTCTGGAACGGATCAACGTGGGCTTCGCGCAGCTTCAGATGAAGCACGACCTCGGCTTCACCGACGCCATGTACGGACTCGCGGCCGGCGTCTTCTATCTGGGCTATGTGATCTGCGAAGTGCCGAGCAACATGCTGCTTGCACGCTACGGCGCGCGCAAGACCTTCTCGCGCATCATGCTGTTTTCCGGAATCACGGCAATGTGCACGATGCTGGCCTCCACGCCGTCGGCCTATTTCGCGTTGCGTTTCATGCTCGGCGTGTTCGAGGCCGGATTTTTTCCGGGCATCATCCTGTACATGACGTACTGGTTTCCGCCGCATCGGCGCGCCGGCATCATGTCCGTGTTCATTGCGGGTGTCGCGACCGCCGGCATGCTCGGCGGATTGTTCTCGGGATGGATCATGCGCGACATGAACGGCATGCTCGGGCTCTTCGGCTGGCAATGGATGTTTGCGCTCGAAGGCTTGCCGGCGGTGGCGCTCGGCCTTGTTGCACGGGTGTGCCTGGCTGATTCGCCGGCTGAGGCAAAGTGGCTCTCGGAGACCGAGAAGACGCGTCTGGACGCGATGCTTGCCGTGCCGGCGTCAGCCGCGCGAACGGACGGTACACGTGTTACACGCTCTATTGCCGCGAATCCGATGGTGTACCTGTTCGCGTTCGTCTATTTCACGCTGACCTGCGCATCGCTCACGCTCAACTTCTGGCTGCCGCTGATGATTCGTGACTTCGGCGTCAATGACGTCGCGCTCGTCAGCCTGTATTCCGTCATCCCGAATGCGATCGGCGTCGTCGGCCTGATCATCATCGCAAGGCATTCGGACCATAGCCGCGAACGCCGCTGGCATTTCCTGCTCTGCACGGCTGGCGGCGCGGTCGCACTCGGCGCGCTGACCCTGCATCCGCACAGTCTCGTGATCTTGCTGGGGTTGCTCACCGTGGCATGCGTGTCGATCTACGGAGCGTTACCGGTATTCTGGGCCGTCCCGCCTACCCATTTCGCGGCACGCGACACGGCGGCAGGCATCGCGCTCGTCAGCAGCATCGGGATTACGAGCGGCATCGTCAATCCGTGGGCGCTGGGTATCGTCCGCAGCAGAACCGGCAGCCTCGATGACGCCATCTACATCCTCGCCCCGCTGCTCCTGCTGAGCGGCATCGTGCTGCTTGCGGCCGTGAAGCCAGCGCGTCGGAGCGATGTGGCTTCTTGATTTCGGCACATGCGGCGATGGAATCTTCCCGCCTAGCTGGCCGTTTTTTTATCACTCTTCCATTCCGGTTTTTTTCGGAACAGAACGTCTCTTTGAAAAGCGGAATGCCCGGAAGCTCTTTTCTGAAGCCTTGCGAGAACGCACGGAGCCCGCGGCTCGCAGCATGAAGCACGCTAGCCTGCACGAAGGCGTCGGGCTTCTGCCGCGCTTGCCATGGATCGCGCGTTCTTGCGCATCGAAGCGGAGGAGCGTCGGATGGAACATCAGCACGAAAACCCTCGGAACCGGCTTCATGGTGAACACGCGCCTCTGAACCATGGCCGGCGCGCGCTGATGATCGCCGCGGCAGGATCGATGTTCACGCGCGTCGCGGCGCAGACGCAGACGAAGAAGCTCCAGACCATCACGCTCGGACAGATATCGCTCAGCTTCTACGCAGTGAGCGGCGGCGTGGTGCAGGAAGTGCTGGAGCGGCTGGGTCACACCGTCGTGGTTCGGGAAGGTCCGCACGAACGCATGTTTCCCCTGCTCGACGCAGGCGCTATCGACCTGATGGCGGCAGTCTGGCTGCCGGAAGGACACAACGAATACTGGACCGAGTACGGCCGGAACGCGCAGGAAGTCGCGGAGCTGTATCAGGGCGCGCGCTTTTTCTGGGCTGTGCCGGACTATGTTCCAGCGACGGAGATACGCTCCATCGCCGATCTGGCCAAGCCGGACGTGATGAAAAACATGAACCTGTCAATCCAGGGCATCGGCGCCGGCGCGGCGATCACGAGACTCTCGGAAATCGCCATGGACGAGTACGACCTCGAGGAACTGGGGTATCGTTTCCAGCCCGGTACCCAAGGCGAATGGATCGCTGCTCACGACACCGCGCTCGCCCAGCGTCAACGCTTCATCTTCCCGACGTGGACGCCGCAGTACCTCAACAAGGGTGGCAGCTTGCGGCCGCTCGACGATCCGCTGCACGTGCTGGGCGGCGAGAATCGGGGCTCGCTGGTGGCGCCGCAAGCGCGCTTGCAGACGCTTCCGGCGCGAACGGTGAGCGTGCTTTCACGCATCCGGCTGGGCATCGACGGCGTGACGCACATGGACTGGCTGGTGAACGTTCAGAAAAAAACGCCGCTGGAAGCCGCGCGTGCTTGGATGCGAGCCAACGATACGCTCGTCTCCTCATGGTTCGCCGCCTAGCCGGCAGCGCCAATCCACGCTCACAGGCTCACTCTCCCGATCCGGATAGCGGCTTCGTCGCCATTGCGCGAGTCAGGCCGTGTACCGGCCGCCGCACGGCGACATCGAACGGATTGATCTGCTGGCCGAGCGCCTGGGCCTGGCGTCGCAGCAGTTCGACCACCATCGGCAGACGGTCTTCGCCCAACCGCGTGGACAAGGTGCCGACGCTCAATGCGCCGATCGCCAGGCCCGAGCGGTCGAGAATCGGCACCGCGACGCCCGCCATGCCGTCGATCAAGCCACTGTTGCGTCCCGCGTAGCCTTGCGTCCGCACTCGCTCGATCTCGGTGCGCAAATAGACTTCGTCGAACACGCCATAGCTGTGCAGACGCGGCACATTGAAGCGAATGATCTCTTCACGCTCCGCCTCGGGCTGGAATGCCAGTATCGCGAGGCTGCCCTGTCCTACGCCCAGGGCCACGCGTCCGCCCACGTCGCCCGTGAAGGAGCGAATAGGAAACGGACCTTCGCAGATGTCGAGGCACACTGCATCGAAGCTGCTCTTCACCAGCAGGAAGATGGTTTCGCCGAGTCCTGAACACAGCCTCAACAGTGCGGGCCGGCACAGCGCGCGCATGCGGCTTGGGTTGCCTGCCTGCGCCGCGAGCGAGAAAAAATCGACGCTCAACCGATAGCGCTTGCTGCCCTCGTCCTGCTCGACGACCCCCTCGGCAATCAGCGCATGAAGAATCCGGTGCACGGTGGCCTGCGTGAGTCCGACTGCTTTCGCAAGCGCCGTGACGCGACTTCCCTCCACCTGATCGTTGCCTAGCGCCCGGATCACGGCGAATGCCCGCTGCAGCATGCCCACACCAGGTGTTCCGTTTTCGTCGTCCGATACCTGCATTCTTGCCTCTCCTATTCCATTAAACGGAATACCCCCCGCCGCGCATCAAGTGCCCCGATGTAGGCGGACAACCAATCCTGTAGCGGCGCTCCGGGATTACCCATATACCGCTCAGCGAAATTTTTTTCGGAACGTCGGACTGATTATTTCATCAATCGAAATCCAAACGCAGATTTCGATCGATGGATGGAATTTTAAATTGACCGGGCGAAATTTGGTTGGCTAGAGTCGCTCCATCGCAATCAAACGGATGTCGCCGCGCAGGCACACCGAAGGGGCTCGCCGTGTCGTTTCTCACCTTGACGGATCTGTCGAAGTCGTTCGGCGATCTGAACGCCGTCGCCGACGTCAACCTGTCGGTCGAGAAAGGCGAATTCGTTTCGCTGCTCGGACCGTCGGGCTGCGGCAAGACCACGACGCTGCAAATGATCGCCGGCTTCATCGAGGCCACGCGCGGACGCATCATGCTCGATGGCCGCGACATCACCCACATGCGGCCGAACCGGCGCGGTCTCGGCATCGTGTTCCAGAGTTATGCGCTGTTCCCGCACATGAGCGTCGAACAGAACGTCAGCTTCGGCCTGGAGATGCGCGGTATCGACCGTACCGAGCGCCGTGATCGCGTGAAAGAAGCGCTTTCGCTCGTGCGGCTCGATGCCTTCACGCACCGCTTTCCCCGCGAACTGTCCGGTGGCCAGCGTCAGCGTGTGGCGATTGCGCGCGCCATCGTCATCGCGCCGCCGGTGCTGCTGCTCGACGAACCCATGTCGAACCTCGACGCCAAGCTGCGCGAGGACATGCAGTTCGAACTGCGCGGCATCCAGCGCAAGATCGGCACGACGACCATCATGGTCACGCACGACCAGTCCGAGGCCTTGTCCATCAGCGATCGGGTGGTGGTGATGGAAGCGGGCCGCATCACGCAGGTGGATTCGCCCTATCGCGCCTATGAGCGCCCCGAGACGAGCTTCGTGTCGCAGTTCATCGGCAAGGCGAACATGCTGCATGGAAAGATCGTCGCGCGCGATGGCGATGCCATCCGCATCGATCTCGGTCACGACCTCGCGGAATCCGGCACGACCTCGCAATTACCGGAACGCGAGCGCGGCATCGGCGTCGGCGCCGCGGTAACGGTCTGCATCCGTCCGGAAAAACTTCGGCTCGGCGCGGCAGGCAGCGGACGATTGCCGGGCCGCGTGACCAGCCGCTTCTTCCTTGGCAGCCAGTGGCTCTACCGTCTCGACAGTCGCGCCGGCGAAATGCTCGTGTGCTGCCAGAACCATGGGGACGACCCGCTCGAGGAAGGCGCGCAGGTCGGCATCGACTGGAACACGGAATCGATTCGCTTCATCCAGCAGGAGGCTGCCCGTGGATAGCACGCTGCGCTCCTCGAACCCAGCCGCGACGCCCGACTCGCAGACCACGCGACGTGCGCCCTGGCACGCCTACCTGCCCCTGTGGCTGATGAGCGCGCCCGCCCTGCTGCTGTTCTGCGTGCTGGTCATCGTGCCGCTTGGCATGACGCTCGCGCTGACGTTCTATCGATTCGATCCGTCGCTCGGCCCGGTCGCGGCATTCGATCTCCATAACTACGCCGAGGTGCTCGGCTCGTCGTACTTCCATACGATCTTCCTGCGCACCTTCGGCATCGCCGCGCTCGTGACGGTGCTGTGCATCGCGATCGGCACGCCCGAGGCCTACATCCTGTCGCGCATGGGCGATCCCTGGCGCTCCCTCTTCCTGCTGGTGATCCTCGCGCCGCTGCTCGTTTCAGTGGTCGTGCGCGCCTTCGGCTGGAGCATGCTGCTCAACGTGAACGGTCTGGTGAACCAGTTGCTCGGCGTGTTCGGCATGGGGCCATACAAGCTGCTCTACACGACCTTCGCCATCGTCATCGCGCTCGTGCACGTGATGCTGCCGTTCATGGTGATTCCGGTCTGGACCGCGCTGCAACGGATCGATCCGCAAACCGAGAACGCTGCGCTCTCGCTGATGGCCTCGCCCGCCGTCACCCTGCGACGCATCGTGTTGCCGCAACTGGTGCCGGGCATCTTGTCGGGCAGCCTGATGGTGTTCGGCCTCTCGGCAAGCGCGTTCGCGATTCCAGGCCTGCTGGGCGGACGGCGACTGAAGGTTGCCGCGACCACCGTCTACGACCAGTTCCTCAGTTCGATGAACTGGCCGCTCGGCGCGACCATCGCGGTGCTGCTGCTGATCGCCAATCTGGTCGTGATGCTCACTTATTACCGTGTGCTCGAGCGGCGCTATGCGCGCAGCATGGGCTGAGCGAGACGAATCATCATGCGTAAAAACGGTCCCATCGCCCTGGCGTTCCACACCCTCGTCATTCTTTTCGTGCTCGCGCCGCTCGCCGTCGTCGTGCTCGTCGCGTTCACGCCCGAAGAGACGCTCACGCTGCCCACGCATGCGCTGTCGCTGCGCTGGTTCCGCGCGATCCTCGATTATCCGGATTTCATTTCGGCTTTTTTCAACAGCGTCAAGCTCGCTTTTGCATCGGCCACGCTTTCGCTGGTGATCGCATTGCCGGCCGGACTCGCAATTGGCCGCGCGCGCTTTCCGGGCAGAAATTTCCTGAACGCACTGTTGCTTTCTCCGCTCGTGATTCCCGGCCTCGTGCTCGGCATCGCCATGCTGCGTTTCTTCGCGATGATCGGCGCAACCGGTTCGTTCGCGTGGCTGATCCTCGCGCACATGATCGTCATCACGCCGTTCGTCATGCGGCTCGTGCTGGCTTCGGTGAGCGGCATGGACCGCAGCGTCGAGCATGCGGCGGCGTCACTGGGCGCGGGCGCGTGGACCACCTTCCGTCGCGTCACCTGGCCGATGATCCTGCCCGGCATCACGGGCGGCTGGCTGCTGGCGTTCATCAACAGCTTCGACGAGCTGACCATGTCCGTCTTCGTCACCTCGCCCCAGACCATCACGTTGCCGGTGCGCATGTACATGTACGCGACCGAATCGATCGATCCCATGATGGCCTCCGTGTCCGCGCTGGTGATCTTCATCACCGCCGGGGCCATGCTGATCCTCGATCGCGTGTATGGGCTCAACCGCATCCTGATCGGCCAGCACTGAACGACATCTCATGACTACCCCGACGTCCCGTTGCGCCCCGCAATTCGTCCGACTCGCGGAAAGCGGACGCGCGCCCGTTCCCTTCATTCTCGACGGCATGCCAGCACAAGCCCTCGCGGGCGATACGCTGCTGACCGCAATTCTTGTGCAGCAACGTCACGTGCGCCACAGCGAATTCAGCGGCGCGCCGCGTGCGGGCTTCTGCCTGATCGGCGCGTGTCAGGACTGCTGGGTGCGCGGCGAGGACGGCACCCGCATGCGCGCATGCTCCACACGCATCGAGGCGGGCATGCGTATCGTCACGCAGGCGCAACGCACCTTGAACCCGGAGGATGCGCAATGAGCGACGAGCGCCGTGTGGTGATCGTCGGCGCGGGCCCAGCGGGGATTCGCGCGGCGCAGACGCTGGTGGGCGCCGGTGTGCGACCCGTGGTTATCGATGAAAATCCGCGCTGGGGCGGACAGATTTATCGCCAGCCGCCGGCGGACGCGGGCTTCACGCGCGCGAAGTCCACGCTCTATGGCTTCGAGGCGCGCAAGGCCGATGCCGTCCATCGCGCGTTTGCCGCGCTGCTGCCCGAGATCGACTATCGTCCTGGCACACTGGTCTGGTCATGCGAAGCGAACCGGCTGGACACGCTCCACGCGGGTCGCGAAGCCAGCGTGCCGTACACGCATCTGATCATCGCGAGCGGCGCGACCGATCGCGTCATGCCGCTCCCCGGCTGGACCCTCGCGGGCGTCTACACGCTCGGCGGCGCGCAGGTCGCGCTGAAGTCGCAGGGTTGTGCGATCGGCGCGCGCATCGTGCTGGCGGGGACGGGGCCGTTGCTCTATCTCGTCGCCTATCAATACGTGAAGGCCGGCGCACGGATCGCCGCGGTGCTCGACACCAGTCCGCTCGCACGGCAGGCCGCCGCTGCGCCGCGCATGCTGAGCCAGCCCGCGACCTTCGCGAAGGGACTCTATTACGTTGCATGGTTGCAGGCGCGCGGCGTGCGCATCGAGCGCGGCGTGACGCTCGATGCCATCGAAGGCGAAGACGCGGTGCGTGCGATACGGTGGCGCACACCTCGCGGCGAGGCGCGCACGCTGGACTGCGATGCAGTCGGCATCAGTTTCGGTCTGCGTCCGGAGACTCAACTCGCCGATCTCGCCGGTTGCCGCTTCCGTTTCGATGCGCTCAATCGCTGCTGGATTCCGGAACGCGATGCGGCCGGCCGCAGTTCGGTGCGCAACGTGTATCTCGCGGGCGACGGCGCAGGCATCGCCGGGGCGGACGCCGCCGAACTCGCGGGCCAACGTGCGGCGCTCGCGCTGATCGAAGACCTCGGCATCATGATGCATCGTCATGGCCAGCCCGATGCCGCGCGGCTCGAACAGCAACTCGCGCGCATCGGCGCGTTTCGCGTCGGTATCGAGCAGGCGTTCGCACCGCCCGATCATGCCGCGCAAACCTGGCCCGATGATCTCGTGATCTGCCGCTGCGAGGAAGTCACTGCGGGCACGCTGCGCGCGTGCGTGCGCAGCGGCCTCGCTACCGAAGTGAACCGGCTGAAGGCGCTTACGCGCATCGGCATGGGCCGCTGCCAGGGGCGCATGTGCGGCGAGGCGGCCATTGCGCTGCTCGCCGCTGAAACCGGCAAACAGGCTTCCGAAGTGGGCAGACTGCGCAGCCAGGCGCCCATCAAACCCATTCCCATCACGCCGATGCTCTACGACGACGGCGTGCAGGTCCAGCCCGAAGAGGCCCACGATGAGTGATGCACGTCACTACGATGTCGTCATCGCGGGCGGCGGCCTCGTGGGGTCATCCACGGCGCTGGCGCTGGCATTGCAAGGCCTGCGGGTCGCGCTGATCGAACGACGCTTCTGTGGCGCGCAGGCGAGCGGCGTGAACTATGGCGGCGTGCGCACGCAAGGCCGCAGTCCCGAGCAGATGCCGCTCGCGGTGCGCGCGCGACGCGTCTATGCCCGCTTGCCCGAGCTGATCGGCATCGACGGTGAGCTGGTGGTGTCGGGTCATCTGCGGCTCGCGCGCCGCGAAGCCGATCTCGATGTGCTCGACCAATGGTCGGCGATGGCGCGCGAGCACGGCGTCGAATCGCAGGTGCTGCGCGGCGCGGCGTTTCGCAAGCGCTACCCGTGGCTGGGCGCGGCGGCGATCGGCGGGTCGCTCTGTCCGAGCGATGGTCATGCGAATCCGCGTCTCGTCTCGCCGGGCTTCGCGCATGCGGCACGTCGTGCAGGCGTCGACGTGCGCGAGCAGACCGAGCTCACGGATATCGTCTTCGACGGCACGCGCTTCCAGATGCGCGCGGGCGACCGCCGCATCAGCTCGGACTGGCTCGTCAACAGCGCGGGCGCGTGGGCCAACCGCATCGCGGGCAGCTTCGGCGAGACCGTGCCGATGAAGCCCATCTATCCGAACATGTGGGTCACCGAGCCGCTGCCGCGCTTTATTGGCCACAGTCTCGGCGTGGTGGGCGGCGGCGTGTATGCGCGGCAGGTGGAGCGCGGCAATTGCGTGATCGGTGGCGGCCGCGGTCATGGCGACGGCGAGTATGCCCAGCCCTCCACCGCCACCACTCGCGCCGTGATGCGCGATGCCTGCGCCCTTCTGCCCGCGCTGCGCGATGCGCTGTTGATCCGCACCTGGAGCGGCGTGGAAGGCGAAACGCCGGACAGCAATCCGGTCATCGGCCTGAGCCGCACCACGCCGCGTCTGCTGCATGCATTCGGTTTTTCGGGCGGAGGCTTCTTGCTTGCGCCCGGCGTCGGCGAAGTGCTCGCCGAACTCGTCACGCAAGGCGAGACCCGCACGCCGATCGACGCGTTCTCGATACAACGCTTCAGCCGGATGCCGCTCTCCGCTGCTCACTAACCTCAAACGCAATCGCCATAACAAGGACAATCACGATGAACCTGCCCCGCACACTCGCCTCCGTTGCCGCGCTCGTCGCGTTCGGCGTCACGTCGCCAGCCTGGTCGCAAAGCAAGACGATCTACATCGGCATGAACGGCGGACCGATGGAGAAGGCCTACACCAGCCAGGTGCTGCCCGACTTCGAGAAAGCCAACAACGTCAAGGTTGTGGTGGTGCCCGGCACGTCGTCGGACGTGCTCGCGAAGCTGCTCGCGAACCGCAACAGTCCGCAGATCCACGCTGCGTTCCTCGACGACGGCGTAATGGCGCGCGCGGTCAGCATGGGCGTCTGCCAGAAGCTCGATGACGCGCCCGTGCTCAAGGAGCTTTATCCGTTCGCGCGCCTGAAGGACGACATGGGCGCGGGCGTGCAGCTCGGCATGACGGGCATCGGCTACAACACCAAGCTGTTCAAGGAAAAGGGCTGGGCGCCGCCGACTTCGTGGATGGACTTCGCCGATCCGAAGTACAAGGGCAAGGTCGTGTTCCAGTCGGCGTCCAGCAGTACCTTCGGCCTGCACGGCTTCCTCGCGATCAACCGTCTGCTCGGCGGAAGCGAGAAGAACGTCGAGCCGGGTTTCAGCAAATGGGCGACGACGGTGGGCCCGAACGTCGTCGAATACATTCCGAATTCCGCGAAGCTCTCCGAGATGATTACCACGGGCGAAGCCGGACTGTTTCCGCTCACGCCGACCGCCATCGGCGACCTGAAGGACAAGGGCCTGCCGGTTGCCTACGTCGCGCCCAAGGAAGGCGCGGTGCTGTTGCTGGTCGATCTGTGCGTCGTGAAGAACAATCCCGATCCGGCGCTTGCGCAGAAGCTTGCGCAGTATCTGCTGTCGGCGCCCGCGCAGACGAAGGCGGCCGAAGCCGGCAAGCAGATTCCCACGAACTCGCACGCAAAGATGACGCCGGACATGGAGAAGAATCTCGGCGACCTGAATTCGCTCGTGAAGAAGGTGACGGTGGTGGACTGGGACACCATCAATGCGAACCGCGCGCAGTGGGATCAGCGCTGGAATCAGCAGATCGAGAAGTAAGGACGTTCGGCGATGGCCGGCGGCGCGCCGGTCGTCTTCCCTTCTGCGCTTTTTTTGGAACCGGATAGCGGCTTCTGTAGTGGTTCTTTCACCGCACAAGGCCGCTTTTTTTCAAAACGAACGGTTCCGCATTTTTCCGGAACAACGCATGGCTTATAAGTGAGCCGTCGTAGTCGGGCACACGCACGCATGCCGACGCCGTTCTTCTCCTGCATTTACCGGCACGCCTCCAACGGCTCTCACGAGGCGCGCTTCCTTCACGACAAAAACCTGAGCAACCAATTCCGATAAAAAGCTGAACGCGTTTCGCAAAAAACACGCGACGAGCGGATCAGTCTCGTAAGCGCGCGCTCAAAAGTGCGCCGTCACATGGCTTCGAGACAGTCGAGTACCAGCGGCACCTCAAAGAAACAGGAAAGCAGGCGCTGAGCGTGACAGTGCAGTCGCCCGAGCGAATCTTTCAATTCGCCGTGCCTGGGAGACAGGGCCCGTCACCGTGTCCGAGCAACAGCGGCTGAAATCCCTCCATGCCGCGGATTCATTGGACGCGATCATTTCGGCCACCGACAATGAGCGAACCCGCGCCATAAGCTCGCGCATCTGCCTTCCGCTCATTCCGAACGCGCCTTCATGACCTTCCAGCACTCCAACCCCTCGCGCGGCACACGCGGCATGGTCGTCGCGCCGCATTCGCTCGCAACGCAAAGCGCCCTCGCCGTGTTGCGCGAAGGCGGCAATGCGGTCGAAGCGATGATCTCCGCCGCCGCCACCATCGCGGTGGTGTATCCGCACATGAACGGTATCGGCGGGGACGGCTTCTGGCTGATCTCGCGTCCCGGCGAGCCGCCCGTCGGCATCGAGGCATGCGGGTCCGCCGCCTCGGCCGCCAGCATCGAACGGTATCGCGCGCTCGGGTTCGATCGCATTCCGCATCGCGGCGCGCTTGCAGCGAACACGATGGCCGGCACCGTATCGGGCTGGCAGGCCGCGTTCGACTGGTCCGCGAACACGCTCGGCGGCCGCCTGCCGGTCTCGCGCCTGCTCGACGACGCCATTGCCTACGCCACCCACGGCGTGCCCGTCACCGACAGCCAGGCGCGCTGCGTCGCCGCCAAGCGCAGCGAACTGGAAGAGGTGCCCGGCTTCGCCGAAACCTTCATGCCCGACGCACTCGATGGCGCCCCGCCACGCGCCGGCGCTCGCTTCACGCAGCCGCGCATGGCCGCGACGCTCGCGCAGCTCGTCCACAACGGTCTCGACGACTTCTATCGCGGCGATCTCGCGCGCACGCTCGCGCAGGAACTCGGCGCACTCGGCAGCCCGCTTGCGCTGGAAGACTTCGAGCGGCATCGCGCGCGCCTCGTGACTCCGCTCGCGCTCACGCATTCGCTCGGCACGGTCTACAACATGCCGCCGCCGACACAAGGCCTCGTGTCACTGCTTATCGTCTGCCTGCTGGACCGCGGGTTGCGCGATGACATGGACCCGCTCGGTCCCGAGTACGTGCATGCGTGCGTCGAAGCGACCAAGCTCGCCTTCCGGATTCGCGATGCGCACATCACCGATCCCGATCACATGGACGTCGATCCGCAGACCCTGCTCGATCCCGCCCGCCTCGACGCACTCGCCGCGCAGATCTCCTTCACGCAGGCCGCGCCGTGGGGCAACGGACGCGGTCCCGCCGATACCGTATGGCTCGGCGTCGTCGATGGCGACGGCGTCGCCGTGAGCTTCATCCAGAGCATTTATCACGAGTTCGGCAGCGGCATCGTCCTGCCGGGTACGGGCGTGAACTGGCAGAACCGCGGCTGCAGCTTCTCGCTCGACGCTGCCTCGCTCAATCCGCTGACGCCGGGCCGGCGTCCGTTCCACACGCTGAATCCCGCACTCGCGCGCTTCGCCGATGGACGCGTCATGGTCTACGGCAACATGGGCGGCGACGGCCAGCCGCAATCGCAGAGCGCGGTGTTCACGCGTATTGCGCGGTATGGCTGGAATCCGCAATCGGCTATCGACGCGCCGCGCTGGCTGCTCGGGCGCACATGGGGACAGGCAAGTGACTCGCTCAAGCTGGAAGCGCGCTTCGGCGATGCAACCGTCGCCCCGCTGCGCCAACTCGGCCATGAAGTCGATGTCCTGCTGCCCTACGATGAAACCATGGGCCACGCCGGGGCCATCATCCGCTACCCGAACGGCTGCTTCGAAGGCGGCCACGATCCGCGCAGCGACGGCGTGGCGATCGGCTGGTAGGTCGCTCAGCAAGGCAGTGCACCAGGTTCTGCCGGTGCACTGGAGCAAGATTCATCGACAAACCCAGGGCCTTGGGTTAATCCCGCTGTCCCTGGGTTCACTAAGGTTGGCAGGGCGTGCCGTCTTCGGATAATCCTCGCGCTGTTAGCCGGCCGCTTGAACGGGTACGTGCCGCGCACAGCCCTACTGCCGCAATCAAGCTGTGACGCAATCAGAAAAATTCGATTTCTGAAGCTTCGTTGCGCCCTTACCAAGCTTGACATTCTTTGACGTTCACAAAGGCCGGATCGTGGGACTCTCGCGCGGGAGCGATTCCTACAAAAACGGAGAAGAAAAGAAAATGGATTTCATTGATGAAGTGAAGACTTTGGCAGCACGCATCGCAACAGCGAAAGATAGGGTGCAAACCGAAGAGGCAACCAAGAATGCCATGGTGATGCCGTTCATCCATCTGCTGGGATATAACGTCTTTGATCCTCTCGAGGTGACACCCGAACTGATCGCCGATGTTGGCACGAAGAAAGGCGAGAAGGTGGACTATGCGATCCTGAAAGACGGCAAACCCATCATGCTGTTCGAGTGCAAGAAATCCGGCGGCGATCTGAACATCAATCATGCAAGCCAGCTTTTCCGCTATTTCCACGTCACGGAAGCGCGATTCGGGGTGTTGACGAATGGTCTCGTCTATCGGTTCTTTACTGACCTTGAACAGCCGAACAAGATGGACGAGAAGCCGTTCTTCGAATTCAATATCGTTGACTTCCGCGATCAGGATGTCGATGAACTGAAGAAGTTCGCCAAGGCTGCGTTTGACCTCGAAAACATCCTGACCACGGCAAACCACCTCAAATATACGCGTGCAATCAAGAATACCCTTAGCGAATGGATGGCTGAGCCTCCCGAGGAATTCGTCCGGCTCGTGTCGGCGGAATTCCTGGCAGGCAAGCATTTCAGGACCACAGTGAAGGATCAGTTCACGCAGATCACGAAACACGCTTTTCAGCAGCTGGTGGCTGACAAGATCAATGGTCGTCTTAAGGGAGCAATGACGCCGGAACCGGCGTTGCTTCCATCGGCGCCACAGACAGGGAGCGACACGGCGCCCGGCGATGCATCCGAGCCGACTGCCATCGAGGTCGAGGCATTCCAGATTATCCGGGCAATCCTGCGGCCTGTCATATCGCCAGGGATGGTGGCGATACGCGGCGCGGCAAGCTATTGCGCGATTCTTTTCGACGATAACAATCGCAAACCCATCTGCAGATTGCGGTTCAAGAATGAAAGCAGGCTTGTTATCGGCGTGTTCGACGACAAGAAGGAAGAGGACCGTGTGCATCTGGAGAATCTGGATGCCATTTTCGAACTTTCCGACAGGTTGAAAGCCTGCGCGAGTTCATACATGAAACCGGCGCGGGAGGACGAAAGCGCTGTCGCCTAGTTGTCTCGATGTCCAAGCCGGCGCCGCCGTCGTGCAGCATCACAGCGGGCCGGCGTACAAAACACACCTCTCGTATTCAGGCGTTCGCGCCGCCATCCACCGTGAGCGTCGCGCCGGTGATATAGCCGGCGTTCGCGCTTGCCAGAAACACCACGGCCTGCGCGATATCCTCGCCCGTGCCGTAGTCGCCGGTGGCCGTCAGCGCTTTCAGCGTGGGTCCGAACGGACCTTCCACCGGGTTCATGTCCGTATTGATGGAGCCGGGCTGCACGAGATTCGCGGTGATCCGCTGCGGGCCGAGTTCTCTTGCCAAGCCCTGCGTAAATGCCACGAGCGCGGACTTGGATGCGGAATAGACGCCAAGCAACGAAGCGGGCACCCGGTCCGCGAAGTAACTGCCAATCGAAATCACGCGGCCACCCGCCTTCAGGTGCGGAATCGCCGCCTTCGCAGCGAGAATCGGCGCGCGCACGTTCACGTTCAGCGTGGCGTCGATATCCTCGAGCGAAATGTCCTTCACATCGCCCATGCGCAAAATGCCGGCGTTATTGACCAGGATATCGAGCCCACCCAGCGCCTCGACCGTCTTCTGCACGGATGCGTGGATCGCCGCCGCATCCGCGCTGTTCGCCTGGATCGCGACGCCACGGCGGCCTTCCGCCTCGATCGCCTGCACGACCTGTGCGGCCTGTTCCGCCGACTTCTCATACGTGATCGCAACGTCCGCGCCGGCAGCCGCCAATGCCTTGGCAATCGAAGCGCCGATACCGCGACTTGCGCCGGTCACCAGAGCGCGTTTTCCTTCGAGCATCATCATGTCCTTCTCCAGAGTGGTTTATTGAATACAACATCGCGAAGGGCGTGGTTCCGCCCATACCGATCCATCAGTTGAACAATCCTTGAATCTCGCCGTACGGCAGCGGTGCATCGTCGAGTGCTTCGGAACGGCCATGTGCAAGGAAGTCCACGGCCAGCGCCTTGGTCCTGCCGAGCACCACCTGCGCGATACCGCTGCCCGCGCTGAGCCGTCGCACGCCGAGTGTTCCGAGCGTCGCGGCGTCGGGCAGGCCCGGCAGCGCCATCACGTTCAACGGCAGCCGGATGTCCCGGACAATCGTCTCGATGTCGGACGGCCGCGTCAGCGCCGGAACAAACAGGCCGTCCGCACCCGCCGATGCATACAGCCCGCCGCGCGCAATCGCCTCCTGCGGCTGCTTCGGCGGTTCGACGAGGCTCGCAAGAAACACGTCGCTGCGTGCGTTGACGAAGAGGTCCAGACCGGCGTTCGTCACGGCCGCCTTGATCGCCTCGATCTTCGCGGCCAGCAGCGACGCCGGGTCCGGTCCGTCTTCGATGTTGATGCCGGCGATCCCCAGATCGGCCAGCCTTAGCACCTGCTCCGCGACGGTCTTCGGATCGTCGGAATAGCCGTGTTCGACATCCACCGACAACGGCACGGCAAGCACGCGCATGATCCGTCGAACGGACGCGAGGACTTCATCGAACGGCAGCATGCGGCCATCGGGATAACCGAGCGCCCATGCAAATCCCGCGCTGGTCGTCGCAATCGCCGATGCCCCTTGAGCCTCGATAAGCCGCGCACTGCCCGCGTCCCATGCGTTCGGCAACAGAAGCGGCGTCGATTGACCGTGCAGGCTGCGAAACGTCTCTACCTTGGACATGACTGTTTCCTCAGAAGTGAATTTTGAATGTTGAATGCAAAGAACCTGATTGAATCTTGAATGCAAAGAACCTGCATGAAAGCGGTGGCCGGATTCAGGCCGCCGCCGTGCACTTCGATCCTGCGAACGATGCGATGCGGCGCGTCGCCAGCCCGGAAACCAGGATCGCGATCACCACCGGAACCGCCGCGAGATAACCCAGGCTGTGGCTTCCCGTCAGCGGGATCACGGCGGCGCCCAGCGTGCCGGCAATCGACACGCCCACATACGTCGCCGACGTGTTGAGGCCGACCAGCACGGCAGTCATCGGCGGATTGAGGCTCGCGAGGCGGAATTGCTGCGGTACCAGCACGCCCCACGCACAGGCGCCCCACACCACCACCGCGAGCGCCGAGCTCCACAGATGCGCGCTGGTGAACGGCAGCGTGAAGATGACCAGCGCGACGATCGTCAGCTTGATCACCACCACCTTGTGCGAGCCGATCCGGTCCAGCACGCGCCCGGTCAGCAGGTTCGACACCGTTCCGGCCAGGCCCCACAACACCAGCAGCCCGCCCAGCACCAGCGGGCTATGGCCGGTCGCACGGTCGAACACCACCGCGAAGTAGCTGAAGATGATGAAGGTGCCGATCTGCGCCAGTACCGTGGTGGCGAGCGTCAGTCCGACGCGCGCATCGGTCAGCGGCGACAGTCGTTGACGCAGCGAGATCGCCGGCGGCAGCGGCACGTCGGGCATGAACGCGAGAATGCCCACGAATGCGCCTGCACCGAGTGCCGCGACCAGCACCATCGTCCAGTGCCAGCCCGCCAGACCGCCGATGACAGCGCCGATGGGCGAGCCGAGTGCGGTCGCCGTGGTCAGGCCCGCCACGATGATCGACAGTGCATGGCCGCGCCGCTCCGGCGGCACCAGTGCTGCGGCGGTGCCGCTGGCAGTCGGCGAGAACATCGCCGCGCCGAGCCCCGCCAGCGCCCGCGTGGCCAGTGCCAGCCCCAGGTTCGGCGCGACGATGGTGCCAAGGTTGGCCACGACGAAGAGGCCAATGCCGCCCAGAAGCAGACGCTTGCGGCTGACGTTCGCAGCCAGTGCGGCGATGGTCGGTCCCAGCAGTGCATAGCTGAGGGCGTAGACGCTGATGAGCTGCCCCGCCCCGCCGATGCTCACGTCAAACGAACGGGCAATCTCAGGCAGGATGCCCGCGAAGACGAAGCTGTCCGTGCCGAGCGCGAACATGCCGAGCGCGAGCGTAAGTAGACGACGATCCATTTCGATGTCTCCCGAAGGAAGTGAAGCCCTGGAGAAGCGGCTTTTGAATGCATTGCGTTGCGTGACGAAACTATAGGAGAGTCGACTGACCCGCACTACCGCCCTGAAGTGGGAAGCTGTTCCCCATGAAGCGGTGAAGTGCGGGCAATCAGTCCTGTGCGGCCACCTTCTCTCCCGACGCGTCCCAGCCGCCGCCCAGCGCACGGAACGTCCTCACGGCGGCGCGTGCCACGTCGGCCCGTGTCGCATCGAGATCGTCGCGCGCGACGAGCAGTTGCCGGTCGGCGTCGAGCACGTCGGTGAGCGTGATCGAACCCGCGCGATACGCCTTCTCCGAGAGATCGCGAGCCCGTGTCAGGGCATCGACTTCCTGTTGCACCTCCTGCGCGCGAAGGCCGGTTTGCGAGAGCGTCATGAACGCGTCCTCGACGTCTTCGGTCGCCTTCAGCGCCGCTTCCCGGTACTGCGCCAGCGCTTCCGCATACGCACCGCGCGCGCCCTTCACTTCGGCGTCCACCTTGCCGAAGTCGAACAGACGCCAGCGCAGCGCGCCCGTGCCCACCGGCTGGAACGCCTTCGCGCTGAGGAAGTGACCGGCCGAGATGCTGTCGAAACCCAGCGCGCCGGCCAGCGAGACCTTCGGGTAATACTCGGCGAGCGCGACGCCAATGCCTTCGTTCGACGCCGCCAGGTGCCGCTCGGCCGCGATGATGTCGGGACGGCGCCGCAGCACGTCGAGCGGGGCATCGTTGCTGCCGACGGCCGGGACATCAGGAATCGCGCCGGCATGCGCGCCGAGTTCCGCCGCGTAGGTGCCGGGCTGCGCGCCCAGCAGCACATCGAGCCGGTTCAATTGCGCTTCGAGCGCAATCCGCAGGCTCGGCACGCTCGCACGCGCCTGCCGCAGCAGCGCTTCCGCCTGCGCCACTTCGCGTTCGTCGGATGCGCCGGCCTGCCTGCGCGCCTTCACCAAATCGAGCAAGCGTGCATCCGTGTCCACCTGATCCTGCGTGACCGTCAGTTGCGCCTGCAAACCGCGAATCTGCAGATAGGCGTCGGCCGCGTCGGCGGCGACCGTGACGCGGGTGCCGAGCTGCGCCGCTTCGGCGGCCTGCTCTTCGTCCGTGGCGGCCGTATGAGCACGTCGCAGACCGCCCGCGAGATCGATTTCCCAACTCGCGGTAGCGCCCGCGACATATTGCTTCTGATCGCGGCTGTAGTTCGGAAATGCGCTGGCAAGCGTGCCAAGCGGACTCTGTACGCTTTGATGCTCCGCCGTGTACGACGCGTTCAGATCGACGGTCGGCAGCAACTGCGCCCCTGCCGCCTGCGCCGCCGCCCGCGACTGCGCGACGCGCGCCATCGCGGCCTGGATACTGAGGTTCTGGGCCAGCGCGCGCTGCACCACCGTGACGAGCTCCGGATCGTTGAAGCCGGTCCACCAGCTGTCGAGGCTCGGCGCGGGCAGCGTGGTCTGCCGTTCAGCGACACGCTGTGCGTTATGAAACGGCTCCATGTGCGTGTCCGGCGCGACATAATCCGGACCCACCGCGCAAGCCGCCAGAAACGCGCTGACGAACAGGCTGCTCGCAATCGCCTTTGACGTTCTCAACCAGAAGCTGTTCATTTCGTTTCTCCACTGCTGAGTTTGCGCGACAGCGCATGCACGTCGTGTACGCCCACCTTGCGCACGAAGGCATAGAACGCGGGCGTGAAGGCAAGACCGAAGAGCGTGACGCCGAGCATGCCGAAGAACACCGTCGTCCCGAGCGACTGGCGCATCTCCGCGCCCGCACCGTGAGCGATGGCGAGCGGCGCCACTCCGGCGATGAACGCAAACGACGTCATCAGGATCGGCCTCAGGCGCACGCGGGCGGCCTGCGTGGCGGCGTCTTCCGCATTGAGACCGTCTTCTTCCTGGCGTTGCCGCGCGAACTCGACGATGAGAATTGCGTTCTTCGCCGCGAGCCCCACGAGCACGACGAAGCCGATCTGCGCGAGGATGTCGATCGGCATGCCGCGCATGTTCAGACCGATCGCCGCCGCGAGCAGACACATCGGCACGATCAGCACGATCGCAAGCGGCGTCTTCCAGCTTTCGTATTGCGCGGCCAGCACGAGGAACACGAACAGCGCGGACGCGGCGAAGATCACCAGCGGCGACATGGTCTGCTCTTTCTGCTGGTGAGCGAGGTCGGTCCATTCATACGTGATGCCGTTCGGCAGCACCTGCTGGGCGAGTTGTTCCATGCGTTCGATGGCATCGCCCGATGACAGCCCCGGACCCGCCGCACCCATGATTTCCGCTGCGGGATACATGTTGTAGCGCGGCACGCGATACGGCTGCGTGTCGCGCTGGAAGGTGGCCACGCTGCTGATCGGAACCATGTCGCCACTGGCGTTGCGCACCTTGAGCCTGCCGATGTCTTCCGGCGTCCGGCGGAAAGCCTCGTCGCCCTGCACGCGCACCTGATACGTGCGGCCCATGAAGTTGAAGTCGTTCACGTACTGCGAGCCGAGATAGAGCTCCATCGTCGAGAACACGTCGGTCGGCGTCAGTCCGATCTTCTGTGCCTTGAGACGGTCGACATCGGCATAGACCGAAGGCGCGCCTGCATCGAACAGCGTGAACACGCCGCCGAAGGTCTTGTCCTTGTTCGCCGCCGCCACCAGTGCATGCGCCGCTTCCGCGAGCGCTTGCGGACCGAGGCCGCCACGGTCTTCCAGCATCAGCTTGAAGCCGCCCGCCGCGCCCAGGCCCTGCACCGGCGGCGGGTTCACGACCACGACCACTGCGTCCTTCACACCAGCCACGCGCTTGCGCAACTCGACCAGCATCGAGGCGGCATTGACGCCCGGCACATGCTTGCCATACAGCGAAGGCAGACCGTAGAACAGCGTCCCTACGTTCGGCGCGATGGTGCCGGTCGTCACATCGAAACCGGATACCGGTGAGGTGTGCGTGACACCCTTGAGTCCGGGCGTATCAAGCACGATGTCGTTGATCTCGCGAATCACCTTGTCGGTGCGTTCGAGACTCGCGCCCGGCGGCAGGAAGGCAATGACCGCCTGATAGCCGATGTCCTGCTCCGGGATGAAGCCTGTCGGCATTCTCGACATCTGCAGGCCGGTTGCCGCGATCAGGCCGGCATAAACCACCAGCATCACGGTAGTCGCGCGCACGGCGCGGCTGGTCATCTTTCCGTACTTCGAGGAAAGCCATTCGAACGATGCGTTGAAACGGCCGAACACGGCATGATGCAGACGGCCCAGCGCCGTGGCGCCGCCGTGTGTCTTCTCCATCTCGTGCGGCTTGAGCAGCACGGCACAGAGCGCCGGGCTCAGCGTCAGCGAGACGAAGCACGAGATGACCGTGGAGGCCGCGATGGTGATCGCGAACTGTTTGAAGAACAGGCCCGAGATGCCCGACATCAGCGCGGTCGGTCCGAACACCGCGCACAACGTCAGCGCGATGGCGATGATCGCCGTCGATACTTCCTTCATCGTCTGATGCGCGGCTTCGCGCGGGTTCATGCCGAGCGCCATGTTGCGCTCGACGTTCTCGACCACCACGATGGCATCATCCACGACGATGCCCACCGCCAGCACCAGTCCGAACAGCGACAGGTTATTGATCGACGCTCCGAACAGGGACAGCACGGTGAAGGTGCCCACGAGCGACACCGGAATGGCGACCACCGGGATCAGCGTGGCGCGCCAGTTCTGCAGGAACAGATAGACGACGCCCACGACGAGCAAAATGGCTATGCCGATCGTCACCGCCACTTCGTGAATGGACTGGGACACGAAGGTCGTCGGGTCATAGATCCGGATGTAGTCGACGCCAGGAGGAAAGCTCTTCTTCAGCTCGGCCATCTTCGCCCAGACATCGTGTTCCACTTGCACGACATTCGCATCGGGCGTTGCGATCACGAACCACGGCGTGGACGCATAGCGGTCGGCATAGGCTTTCGAACCGTAGTCCACCGAACCCAACTCGACCCGGCCGATGTCGCGAATCCGCGTGACACGTCCCTGCGCATCCGACTTCACCACCACATCGCCGAACTGCTCGGCCGTGCTCAGGCGGCCCAGCGCTTCAACGTTGATCTGATACGCACCTGTGCCCTGGTTCGACACGGGCGGCTGGTTCAGCACGCCCGCGGACACCGCGGCATTCTGCGCACGCAGCGCGGCAAGAATCTCACCCGCGCTGATCCGGTATGAAGCGGCCTTGTCCGGATCGATCCAGATGCGCATCGCGTACTGCCGCTCGCCGAACAACTGAAAGTCCGACACGCCCGGCAGTCTCGCAATCTGATCGCGCACCTTGAGCATGTAGTTCGACAGATACTCCGGGCTGCGCGAACCATCGGGCGAATAGACATGGACCCCGAGCAGCAGCGCCTGGATCGTCTTCTTGACCTGGACGCCTTGCAATTGCACGTCGGCGGGCAGGCGCGACAGCGTGTCCTCCACGCGGCTGCGCGTGAGCAGCAGCGCCGTGTCCGGGTTCGTGCCCACCTTGAAGATCACCGTGATCGTCAGTTGCCCGTTGCTGGTCGACTGGCTCGCGATGTAGTCCATGTTCTCGACGCCGTTGATCGACTGTTCGAGCGGCGTGGCGACCGTGCGCGCAATCGTATCCGCCGATGCGCCGGGATACGAGGTCGTGATCTGAATCGTCGTGGGCACGATGTTCGGATACTGCGCGACCGGCAGCTTGAACATCGTCGCGAGGCCGACGAGCACGACGAAAATATTGAGTACCGCTGCAAAGCGCGGATGCTCGATGAAAAAGTGCGTCAGTTTCATGATTTCGCTCCATCGGCATGCGGCTCGGCCGAGAACTGGATACTTCCCGCGCGCGGGTTGATCTTCGAACCGGGGTGAACGGACGGAATGCCGTCGATCACGACACGGTCGGTCGGCGCCAGCCCGGAACGGATCACGCGCAAGCCGCCGCGCAGGTCGCCGACCTGCACTTTTCTGGGCGTCGCCACGTCGTCCGCGCCAACCACGTACACCATGTGATCGGTCTGGTCGTCGAGCACGGCGGCATCAGGCACGAGCAAGGCCGGCTGCGGCGCGGTCGTCGCCAGCCGGACCCGCGCGAAACCACCGGGCGTCAGCGCGAGATCGCGATTCGGGATCGTCGCGCGTGCATGGATGGTGCCGCTCGAACGGTCGAGCGCGTTGTCGATGAAGTCGAGCTTGCCGGTGCGCGTGAAGCCGCTGTCGCCGGTGGGCGAGAGGCTCACGGTGTCCGACAGCGGCCCTTGCAGGTTGCCGCGCGCCCGCTGGAACGCCGCGTAGTCGTTCTCGCTGATATCGAAGTCCAGATAGACCGGGTCGAGTGATACGAGCGTCGCGAGCAGCGTCGTCGGGCCGCTGCCGGCGCGGCTGCCGGACACCAGATTGCCCGTCGAGACGAGATGCGTGCCCATGCGCCCCGTGAACGGCGCCACGATCCGGCAGCGGTCCAGATCGAAGCGGGCATCGCGGACCCGCGCGTTCGCGCCGTCCACGGCGGCCTGCGCGGCGCGTTGCTCGGCCACTTTCTGATCGACGTTCTGTGCGGTGCCCGCTTCCGCGCGTTGCAGTTCCTGCGCGCGGGCCAGTTCGCGGGTCGCCAGCGCCAGCCGCGCATTCGCGGCGCCGAGTTCGGCGGACGCCTCCGCGAGCTTGATCTGATACGGTTCAGGATCGATCTCGAACAGCAGGTCGCCCTGATGCACGACCTCGCCGTCCTTGAAGAGGATGCGCGTCAGCGTGCCGCCCACCTGCGCGCGCAGTTCGACCCGATTCACCGCCGAGAACTGCCCGAGAAAGCCGAGCCGGCCTTCTATGTCGCGCTGCAACGGCGTGCTGATCGTCACCGAGGGCGGCGGCGCCACCGTGACCGGCGCCGCGCCGGAGCGGTGCAGCTGAAACGCCGTCGCAGCCACCGCGACGACCACCAGGCCCGCCACGCCCTTGCCGATCCATCTGACCGAAGGCGGCTTCGGGTTCGCTGTGACGTCTGGAGCGGCAACGCCCGCTTCGACCGGATCAATCTGGTTTTCCATGGCTATCCTTGGCTGGTTGTCCACAAAGTTTCGTGACGCAACTATAGGCAAGGCAACCGGCCCACGGTACGGGCTGAAACCGGGAAGCTGTTCCCCGTAGAATGGTTAAGTTGCGTGATGAAACTTGAGATAGGATGTGCGCATCATGTATAGAAAACGCTTCGACGGAATGGATTGCTCGATCGCGCGCGCCCTCGATGAGGTCGGCGAGTGGTGGACGCTGCTGATCGTGCGCGAGTGCACGCAGGGCAGCCGGCGCTTCGACGAGTTCCAGAGCGGGCTGGGCATCGCCCGGAATGTATTGACGGCCCGGCTCGAACGCCTGACCGAACTGGAGATTCTCGAACGCTTCCCGGTTGCGGAACGCGCGAATACCTTCGGCTACCGCCTGACTTCAAAGGGCGAGGACTTGTATCCGGTGCTCGTCGCGCTGATGCAATGGGGCGACAAATGGCTGCGGCCGAACGGCAAGCCGCCTATCGCACTGGTCGAACATGCGAGCGGCAAGCCGGTCGAGCCGCTGGAAGTGCGCGGGCCGGACGGATGTTCGCTGGGTTATCGGGACGTGCGCTTCGCGGCCGGTCCCGGCGCGACGAAAAAGACGCGGGCAGTCATCGACAACCGCAATGAGCGCGTGCTCGGCGATCCTGAAGAAGAAGGCTGACGCTCAGCCCCGCTGCTGCTTGCCGAAGCGCGACAGCGACTCCCGCAGCTTCGGCGCGGCGAAGTCGATGAAATGCCGCAGCTTGATTGCCATCAGGTTTCTCGACACATGCACCAGATGCACCGGCACGGGTTCTATCTCGAACTGCGGCAGGAGGACTTCGAGTTGTCCGCTGCGCAGCGCTTCGTCAGCGTCGTGCTCGAAGACGAAAGTGATGCCCGCGTCATCGGCGGCGGCGCTGACGGCCGCATCCGGCGACGTCACTTCGAGCCGCGCCTTGACGTCCAGCATGTAGACCTTGTCCGTCGACGGCAGCCGAAAGCGCCATGGCGACAGATAAGGGCTGTTGAAGACGATGCACGCATGCTTCACGAGTTCGTCGGGTTCGGCGGGCGGCGCAATGCGGGCCAGAAAACGCGGACTCGCGCACACCACCGGCCGCAATGAACCAATGCGCGTCGCGATCATGTTGCTGTCCGGCAATTCGCCGATGCGCACCGCGAGGTCGGCGTGGGCGTCGATGAGATCGACGTTGCGGTCGGAGAGCAGCAGCCGCACCGTGATATCCGGATACTGCGCGAGAAACCGGTTGATGACCGGCAAGACGTGCAGGCGGCCCAGTTGCACGGGCGCCGTGACGACGAGTTCACCGCGTGCGGTCGCGAACTCGCCGGTGGCTTCGTGCTCCTGTTCCCGCACCAGTTCGAGGATGCGGCGGGCGGCGGCGACATAGTCCGTGCCGGCGTCGGTCAGCGTGAGCTTGCGCGTGGTGCGGATCAGCAGCCGGGTGCCGAGCAGTTCTTCGAGATCGGCGACCTTGCGTGTCAGCGTGCTGACGGGAATTTTCAGTTCACGTGCCGCCGCCGAGAGACTGCCTCCGTCCACGGCGGTCACCAGCATCTGCATGGCTTCGAGTCGGTCCACCGCATCGGCTCACAGGAATGGGGTCGCGGTATTGTAGGGGAAGTGGGCGGGTCAGGCTCGTCGCGACCCTCTGTTACGGGAGAACCGCAATGTATGCACAGGCTATCGCGCAGTGCGCGGAAGCAGTCAGGACGATGGAAAGTTATCTCGACCGAGCCGAACGCTTCGCAAGCGAGAAGAAGTTCGATGTCGCCGTGTTGCTCTCGACACGGCTCGCGCCCGACATGGCGGGATTGCTGTATCAGATCCAGAGCGCCTGCGATTATCTCAAGGGCGGCGCCGCTTATCTGTCGGGACAGCAGCCTCCACGGCATGAAGACAACGAACAGACGCTTGCCGAAGCACGCGAACGCATCCGCAAGACACTCGCGTTCGTCGAGAGCGTGACGGCAAGTCAATACGATGACGCGGCGAGCCGGATCGTGAAGGTATCGTGGGTGCCGGGTCAACTGTCGGGCGAGACCTACCTGTTGCAGATCGTGATTCCGAACGTGTACTTCCACGTCGCGATGGCTTATGCCATCTTGCGGGCCAATGGGGTCGATGTCCGCAAGCTGGATTTCATCGGCAAGGTGCATGCGATCGAGGAGTAAGCCGTGACGATAGCGCCCCCGATGCACGCTTCGTATCGGGTTGACTAATGACGGGTTGTGTACCAATACTTCAGAAGCCGTAACCCAGGCGTAAAGGGTATCCCGACCCGAATCTTCACGCCGGCATCAATTCGTACTGGATGAGTGCGAGGGGTCCTCATGGACGATGTCGAATGCGCAACTTCCTCGCACGCTCCCCCTTCGCTCGGTGACAGCACGCTGGAGCTGGCGCTGGAGCAAGTGCGTGCTGCGATCCTTCGACACTGCATCAAGTTCAGCGAGAGTTTCACCCGTGATGGAAGGCTGCTCGACTGGTGCATCGATCTGAGAGAGCTGCTGTACCGGCCCGTTTTCAGCGCTCTGATTGGCCGTCTTCTCTGGGATCGGATCCGTCAACTGGATCCCGACTTCATCGGGGGCATGACGCTGTCCGCCGAACCGGTGACACTTGGGATCCTGCATGCAGCGCTCGCGGAAGGACGCGACGTCAACGGCTTTTCAGTGCGCAGAAAACCGAAGGCTTACGGCCGGCGGCGTCAGGTCGAAGGCATGCAACCTGCGCGCCACTCACGCGTCGTCATCGTGGATGACCTGTTCGACGGCGGCCAGACCGTCGCTGATGTCATGTCGGCACTGCAACCGTTCAACGCCGCCGTGATCGGAGCCGCCGCCGTGGTGGACTTCTGCAATCCCGCGTTCGGCAGCCGGGTGCATCACACGGTCGCGCGAAGCAGCCTCTTCACGCTGGCCGATCTCGGCTTGCAGGCAGCGCCGGCGCCGCCGGCTCAGCCGCTTTTCGTGTTCGGTCCATTGAATCAAGGGGACTACACGGCTCCGCATTCCACGCCATTCATGGACGAGGCAGGCATCGTCGCGGCCAGCGATACCGGTTATGTGGTCGCACTGGACAGCTTGGGGAACGAGCGCTGGCGCATTCGTATCCGCGAGCACGTGAAGGGCGTGCGCACCGCGCTGCTGCATTGTGAAGACAGCATTCTGTTCTGCGGCTATGACGGCTTCTTCTATTGCGTCGACCGGCACACCGGCGCACTACGCTGGGCCACCTGCCTCGGCGCTTTCATCGGTGCATCGCCGGTCATCGACATGACACGCGGCGTCGCTTTCGTGGCCGTGAATCACGGCAATCGCCGCAGCGACGTGGCGGCAATCGATCTCGCGCACGGTGCCGTGATCTGGACAACACCAGCGGCCGCGGAAAGCTATGCTCGCCCCGCCCTGTGCGAGCCCGATCATGTCATCGTCGCGGCCAACGATGGCGTAGTGCGGAGCCTGTCGCGCGCGGACGGCTCGGTTCGCTGGGAGGTCAAATTGCCCGCGCAGGTCAAGGGCTGGATCAACGTCGACGGTCCGACGTGTTTTGCCGGTTGTTTCGACGGGTGCCTGCATGCGCTGGACGCAATGACCGGCAAGACGCTGTGGCGCAGGAAACTGGCGAACTGGCTGCTCGTGCATCCTGCAACGGTCCGCGGTCAAGTCTTCGTGTCCAGCACGCAGCACGTGTGTTCGCTGTCCCAGGCAGACGGCTCGATCACCTGGATGGCGCCCGCCGACGGCCGTGTCACCGGCGTCGGCATCGACCCCGAAGGCCGCAGCTGCGTGTGCGCGAGCGACCGCGGCAGCATCTATTGCCTGGACGTTTCATCCGGCCGCCGCCGCTGGGAATATCACGCGCAAGGCGCGTTTCGCGTCACGCCGGCCATGTCGGGCACGCGCTGCGCGTTGCCCGGCTATGACGGCGCGCTGTATGCATTCAGCCTGTCAGGCCCGGCTGATTCGAGCGGTGGCGGTGGCGCTGGCCCTGATCGCTGACGCTTGCGCTCGACGTTTTCATCCGCGATCAGATCTTCGTTGCGCTTAACCATTGCACGCTTTCTTCCATGGAGAATTCGATGAACAGCCAACATGAATCGCCAGTTCTCAGACGTGTCGCGACGGTGCGACGGACTGATGCCCTGTTTCAGGCGATGTCGAATGATTTCCTGCTGCGGCAGCAGTTCATCACCAATCCCTCGCAGGTGCTGCATGAATATGTCTTTGGCAGCGAGCCGCCCGCCGACAGCAGCTCGGCCAGCAACCAGCTGATCTACGCGGTTCTGTCCGATCGTCAGTTGCTCGCCTGGTTGCACGGCTATGCCGACGAGCATCGTGACGAGGTTCCATCCGGGCCGCAATTCATGCGCGATCTTGCCGAGGCCATAGCGGAAAACGGCAGTCGTCATGCCATCTTCGCGCTGCTGCGGAGTTCGCTGGAAGGCAATGCCCTGGTTCGCTTCGACGAAGATCTGCTGCATTTCTTCATCAATCTCCGTGCACTGGCTGAAGTCGCCGGCGGTGACGGCGGCGATGGCGGTGACGGAGGTGACGGCGGCACCGGGGACGGCGGGACCGGCAGCACCTTGACGGCGATCACCTGGAAGACCTACCTCATCACGCATCCTCAGATGCAGGTGGATGACCGTTTCTCGGCGGAACAAGCCAGAGAGTTCGCACCGCGTTACGTGATGGTGACGCTCGATGAACTCGCGCAGTATGCAGCCGGACTCCGCAACAGCGGCGCGCTCGATGTGTCGTTTGCGGAGCCTGCGCAACGGCAACGCCCCTGATTGCACCAGTCAGCGCGGCACGGTCGAAGACGCCCGTTCACGGGAGGGTGGCATGGATGCATTGCAAGAAGTGTCGGGGCAGGGGCCGGCAACCTCGGCGGAAGTCGCGCGGCTGCTGCAACTGGCTCGCAGATCGTTCGAGCGTCAGCGTCATGCCGATGCCGAAGCACATCTGACCATGGCGCTGGCGCTCGATGCCTGTCATCCGCTGCTCCTGCATTACCTGGGCAGGCTGCGCGAGATGCAAGGCAGGCACGAGGACGCCGTGCGGCACTTTCAGGCGGCGCTTGCCGTGGACCCTTCACTCGCCAGAACAAGACAGCAACTTGCCGTGCTGCTCGTCCAGTTGGGCCGTGAAGAAGAGAGCCTGCCGCTCTGGCGGGCCGAAGCCCACAGCAAGGAAGGCCTGGCCTCGCTTGCGCAACGGGTCAAGGAGGCGCTGTGCTCGCGCGACCTCACGCTGGCGGGCCGCTATGCGGCGATCGCGGCCGAACTGCGCTGGGGCCGCTCGGGGACCGCAATGCAGGATGGCGTACCGGTCCCGACTTTACCGCCTATTCCCCTCTCCATTCCGAAACTGCGTCACGACATCGAGCAATTCGAGTACTTGCGCAACCAGGGTTGGCTGAAAGACGACTTCATTCAGACGATCGACGCCTATCGTCGCGTCGTCGAAGGCATGGCGACACGCGGCGAAGACCTGCGCGTGCCCATCGACGGCGAGGAGCATGACGCCCTGCGCGACTCGTACAATCGCCTGGTTCACCTGTGTCCGGCCGGCCGCGTGACGCGGGCGCTGTCCGGCAGCTGGGACAGCCGGACCGCTGAACGCCAGTATCTCGATCAGCGGCCGGGCATGGCGGTCGTGGACGACTTTCTGTCCCCCGAGGCACTCGACGGATTGCGCAGGTTCTGCCTCGAATCCACGATCTGGTTTCACAACCGCTATGCGCATGGCCGGCTGGGCGCGTTCTTCCAGGACGGCTTCAACTGCCCGCTTCTGCTGCAGATCGCGGAAGAGCTTCGCGATGCGTTGCCGCACGTGATCGGCAGCCGCTATCCGCTTCGCCAGATCTGGGGCTTCAAGAATACGCAGCCGCTTCCTGCCGGCGTCACGACGCACGCGGACTTCGCCGCCGTCAACGTGAACTTCTGGATCACGCCGGACGAGTCCAACCTGGACCCTGCTTCGGGCGGCCTGGTCGTGTACGACGTGGATGCGCCCATGCACTGGGATTTCGATACCTACAACGGCTCGGACCGGATCACGCCATTCCTGCGGCGACAGCAGTCGGCCGCGGTCACCATTCCGTATCGACAGAACCGCGCAGTCATTTTCAACTCCGATCTGTTTCACGCCACCGCGCAGGTGAATTTCCGCCCCGGCTACGAGCATCACCGCATCAACGTCACGATGCTCTACGGTGACCGCGAGGATGACGCGCATCATCGGCAGCTGGCCAGGCCCGATGCCGTGGAGGGCGGTGCATCGTCATGGCGTCCCGCTTCGCTCGCCGCCCTGCGCAAGACCCGCTCCCGGCGCGCCTGACTCGATGCGAGGCCTCAACGTCAGCGCGGCCGCCATCAGCACGACGAGCGTCGTGTGATAGCGGCTCAGGAAACGACGCCGGGCGGGCGTATCGTCCGCGGCGTGCAGGAAGCTTCCCGCGCCCTCCGGCCCCGCCACCGAGCCGTCCGGCATCTGATGCGCCAGCACCGCAGACAGCAGACGCGTCGCAGCGTCCGCTGCGTCGTTGCGGTGCAGACAGGCGGACACCATCGCGAACTCGGCGGTCAGGTCGTCGTCGCCGTCTGCGAAGAATCGCTCTGCCCAATACGGCGTCCATACCCGCAGATAGTCATCGACCTCCGGGTTCTCCAGCGGACGGAATCCGAAGTCGGTCAGATAGAACACTTCATGGGTGATCGCGTAGGCTACTTCGCCCGACACGACCCACGGCTCCGGCCGCGCTTCGATGTACAGATCCAGCGCGCGCCCGCACGGCCACGTCGCCAGTCCGAGCTGCCACAGGTTGTAGCGCATCGCCAGCATCGACCACGGCGCCAGGGGCAGCGCGCGCGCCATGTCCGACCGGGCGAGCATCCGCAGCACCGCATCGAGCGCCGCGCACCGGTAGCCGAGTTGATGGAGCGGCACGTAGAGCGCGCAGGCGGGCAGGAAGTCGTTCCGGGCAAGCAGCAAGCGGGTCAGTTCGCGGCCCTGACGGCATTCGCGCCATACCCAGTCCGCGGCGCTGTCGAGAAACGGCACGCGCAGGCTGCATCGCTTGAGCATGGCAAGCGTCAGTGCGAGCTCCGAGATCGGCTTCAGACGCGCGACACTGCTTTTCGAAAACGCGCGCTCGCCCTCCTGCGGGTTCGTGACCGCGAATTGATCGAGGTTCTGGCTGATCCATCCGAGGCCCAGCAACAGGCGTTGCGCGATCGCGTCAGCGGGCAGGCACGATGTCATGCACCGGCCCGAAGCGCGCTGAGCACCCGCCTCTCATGGAGAAGACGTTCGTCATCGGACAGCCGCATGAGCATGAGCCACGCGCGTCTGCTCTGCTGCAATAGTCGCGCGCTGGCGCTTGTCCAGTCACGCTCGGCCGACATCGCTCCGAGTACGATACGCCAGCGCATCACGTCGAGCGCCGACGCCGTCGCGACAGCACGAGCGAGTGCATACATGCATTCGTGGACCGGGTGCGCCAGAACCCACCCGCGCGCGGTCAATCGCGCGGCCATGTACGCATGCGGTGCGAGCGGTGCGAGCGGTGTGAGCGGCAGGGCGATGGCCGGTGGCCGGGACCGGTCCACGTCCTCGTACAGCATGGCGCCATAGAGGCGCGCAGAAGACGCGGACGGCAGTGTCGTCAGGAACGCCAGCCGTTCATCGATGCCGGCTCCGCTCAGGATGAGACGGTCGGCGCTGCGTTGCGCGATCTCATCGACGTCCGGTGCGGACACCGTCGCCGCAGGTATCGCAGGCGTCACGTGTTGAGCCCGGCGCCCGCATTCGGCAAGGCCTCCAGCTTCACGCAATGCAGACAGAAATCGCACGCGGTGGCGGACAGCACGCCTTGCGTACCGAGGCGCACGCCGAGCTTGCGGATGCTCTCGAACTCGGCGGGCGTCAAATGCTTGCTCGCAGGGCCTTCCTGGCCTGCTTCGCGTGCGGCCACGTGTTCGCCATCGGCGGCGACCGCGACAGGGTTCTGGCTGAACAGCTTGCGCACGATGGCGTCCTGTTCGGGCGTCATGTCGACCGTGGCGAGATCGAAGGCGAGCGTGGCATGGCCAACGCCGCCCAGCGTGACGAAATAGGACGTCCGGGTCTGCAGCCGCGCATGCAACGACGATTGAAGCCGGGTCTCGCGTTCCATGGAAGCACCTCCATCAGTCTGCTTGCGGTTCCGGGGAGTGGGCCATGCAACAGAGCAACGACGATGCGGCATGGCCGCGTTGATTCAAGCGTTATTCACTATAGGCGCTGTCCAATGAAGCCGCAAATCGCCCGATGGAGTCTGCGGAGCGGGCTTTCATCCGTGGATCACACGAAGCAGTGACCGCAGCGGCGAAGCGTGCGAATACTTTTGTTACAGCAAAACCATCCAACGATAGGCACACTGCGCACTGGCCCGTGTGTCCTTGCCTTGTGCTTTGTCTTGTGAAGTGCGCGGAACACCGCTTGCGGGCCTTGCACGTTTCGAACGCCACGGCCCACCCTTCCCCGCCCGATGAACGCCCGCCTGCTCAGCCTCGCCCGCATTCCGTTCTTCCTGCCGCTGTCCGCCGCGACACTGATGCTGGGCATCGCCATGTCGTTCACCGCGCCGTACCTGTCGTTGTTCAGCGTCGAGCAAGCCGGCATGACACCGCTGCAACTCGGCCTTTTCATGACGATGATCGCAGCGAGCGGCGTCGTGGCGAGCGCCTTCGCGGGCAAATGGACGGATCGTCGCGGGCATCATCGCGAGTTGTTGCTGGCGGCCTTGATTGCCTCGGCGCTCGGCTTCCTGCTGCTGTGCCTGGTGCGCAACTACGCGGGGCTGATGAGCATCGGCATCGCATTCCTCGGCGCGGGCGGCGCGGCCATGTCGCTGGTGTTCTCCTTCGCACGCGCCGCGCTGCCCATCGAAGACGCAGCCCAGCGCGCATTCGCGCTCGCCACGTTGCGCACGATGCTTTCCATGGCATGGGTGTTCGGTCCGTCGGTGGGCGCCCTCGTGCTGGCCGGAGCGGGCTTCTACGGCCTCTTCCTGTTCGCGGCGGCCTGCTTCGCGGCATGCGGCGTGATCGTCTGGCGCATGCACGACTCACCGAAGGGCGACCCGCATAGCGCGCCCGCCCATTACGCCGGCGACCCTGCGTCGCTGCTGGAAGTCACCGCGCCCGACACCGACACGCTCGCGCCGCCGCACGCCGGCCTCTCGCATCCGCGCGCGGACATCTGGCGCGCCACGGTGGCGCTGACGCTCATCGGTCTCGCCGCCAGCGCGACCATGATCGTGCTGCCGCTCTATGTCGTACATGGCATGCACGGTACGCGCATCGACGTGTCCATCATGCTGGGTCTCGGCGCCTTCCTTGAAATCCCGATGATGCTGGCGCTCGGCGCACGCGGCTCGCGCCTCGACAAACAGCGCTGGCTCGCCGCCAGCGCCGCCGTGCACATGGTGTACTTCGTCGCGGTCGCGGCGTCGCCCGGCATTCACATCCTGATTCCGATGCAAGCCTTCAGCGCCTTCGTGGTTTCAGTGACGTCGTGCCTCGGCATGACCTACATGCAGGACCTGATGCCGCGCAGCCCGGGCGCCGCGACGGCATTGTTCTTCAATGCATCGCGCGTCGGCTCGATCCTGTCGGGTGTGCTGTCGGGTGTGCTGGTCGCGGCGCTGGGCTATCGCGGCACGTTTCTCGTGTGCGGCGCATTGACGCTGGGCGCATGGGTGCTGTTCATCAATCCGCCGTTTGCGGACTATGCGAGACGCGCGCGTCGCTATTGGAAGGCCCGTCGAAGCGAACGGTGGGTGAAATGAAAGACAGGGGAACTCAGACAACACAACGCGTCGTGCCGCGTGGTGCGGACACGACGCTGGCCAACAGAAGCGTCATCGCCTCATCAGGCCCATCACCAGCGTGACGAGGAAGATCACGAGGAAGATGAAGAACAGGATCTTCGCGATGCTTGCCGCTCCCGCGGCAATGCCACCGAAGCCGAGCGCGGCGGCGATGATCGCGATGATGAAGAAGACCAGCGCGTAGTAGAGCATGACGGTATCTCCCGGGGGTTATCGAATGTTCCGCGCTTCGCCTGTCGCACGGAACGTGCCTGTCAGCAAAACGTGGACAAGCAAGCAGTATTCCTTACCGGATGGAGCGGACAGTTTTGCCGTGCTATCCTTGCCTCCGCCCTTGCGTACGCCATCGAACCTGCATCGATTTGCGAGCGTGGAGCGCCCGCCTGCGAACGGCCGTTAAATTACGCGGACCGTCTGCCGTTAAATAAAAACAGGACGTTAAATCGACAAGGCGCGGGCCCGCTCCCGTCCCTCGTGCCGTTCCGCGTTATTGAATGGTCATGCAATACGGGCACCATTCCAGCGGAGCCTCCCGAACAGGGCCATGCCCGCATGGTTGACGATCTGCGGTTCAAGGTCGATCGCCTTGCCATCTAAGCGCCACACGATTCGCGGCGCGCACGGCAGGCATCCCGCCACCGTGAGCACGAGTCCGGCACGCCCGGATGTCTGAGTCCCCGACGAAAGCTTTGAGTGCGGCGCCATCGCGGCCCCATTAGGAACGAATTGATGAAATCGGTAAGGAATTCGCTGCGGTCGCGCGTCGGCCGCCTTGTCGCGTGCGGCGTGCTCGTCGTCGCGCTCGTGGCCGCCGTCGGCTTTGTCCACTGGCGGCACGAACAGCGCCTCGCAGCGCCCTCGGGCGCTGCCCTGACCGGCGTCGCGCATCAGATGCGGCATGACGCGTCGGCGTGGTCGCATCAGGAGAAGGATGCGTCCGCCATGCTGGCCGATATCCGCGCCGGCCAGGTCAAGGCCATTGGCGTAAGCCGCGAGGCGATCCTCGTCTCGACACTGAACGGCGCCAAATACTATGTCGCCGATCACAACGGCGCCTTCTCGAATTCCCTGCTGCTCGGCGAGCTGAAGCCCGGCAGCGCCACGCCGTATCAACTGGTCTGGCTGCCGGACGCCGACGTGCGCACCGGCACGGCGCGCTGGGGCGAACTGTTCGACCGTTCGCGCGATGCACTCAGCCTGCTGCTGCCGCTGCTGATGATCGGCGGCCTGCTGTGGTTCATGCGCCGCGAGATGCGCGGTGGCGCGCAGTTGCTCGGCAAGTCGCCGACGCTGCGTTTCGACGACGTGATCGGCGCCGGCGAAGCGAAAGCCGCGCTCACCGACGTCCGCGCCTTTCTTTCCGAGCCTGCGCAGTTCAGCGGCATGGGCGTGCGCGCGCCGTGCGGCATCCTGATGACGGGCGGTCCGGGCGTCGGCAAGACGCGCCTTGCGCAGGCGCTGGCGGGCGAATGCGGCGCGAACTTCATCGCCATCACGGGTAGCTACTTCAGCGCGAAGTACTACGGCGTCGGCATCCAGAAGGTCAAGCATCTGTTCGAACTGGCGCGCAAGAATGCGCCGACCGTCATCTTCATCGACGAAGCCGACGGCCTCGGCAAGCGCACCGACACGGGCGGCGGCCCGGTCGAAGCCGAAAGCAACCGCATCATCAACCAGCTGCTCGCGGAGATGGACGGTTTCGCGTCGAATGAAGGCGTGATCATCGTCGCGGCGACCAATCATCCGGACAATCTCGACGAAGCGCTGCGCCGTCCCGGCCGCTTCGACCGCACGGTGCAGGTGCGCCTGCCGAGCCTCGAAGACCGTTCCGAGATCCTGCGCTTCTACGCGGATAACCTGAAGCACAAGAGCGACGACATCGACTTCGAACAGCTCGCGCGGCTCACCACGGGCCTTTCGCCGGCGTCGCTCTCGATGATCGTCAACCAGGCGGGCCTTGTCGCGCGCAAGGCCGGCACGCGGGAAGTCGCGGCCGCGCACTTCCTGGAAGCGATCAAGATCGCGCGGATCGGCGACATCAACGGCGCGGAACGCGCGCTCTCCGACGACGAACGTACGCGCATCGCGGTACACGAGGCGGGTCATGGACTCGTGGCGGCGCTGCTCGGCACCGGCGTTCTGGAGGAAGTCACGATCCTGCCGCGCGGCGGCGCGCTCGGCGTCGCGCTGATCACGAAGATGCAGGACAAGCATCTGTATCGCGAGACCGAACTGCGCAACGAGATCCAGGTGCTGCTCGGCGGACGCAATGCCGAACTGCTGATGTTCAACGAAGCATCGAGCGGCGCCGCGCACGACTTGCAGGAAGCGTCGCGCATCGGGCTCGACATGGTGTCGAAGCACGGCTTCAACGCCGACGGCAACCTCTTCAGTCTCGCGGCGCTGCCGCAGCAGTACGCGGGGCTGCAACTGAAGGACTCCATCGAGCACGCGAACGCGCTGCTGCACGACCTCAGCGCAGCCTGCTTCGCGCTGTTGCAGGCGAACGCGCCGGTCCTGCGGTCGATCGCCGAGCAATTGCTCGACGAGGAGACCGTGCCAGGCGAAACCGTGTACCGGCTGATCCGCGAGCACGCGGACTCGCTCGCCAACCTCGAAACCGACGACGAAGCGCTGGCGGCGTAAGCACGGCATCGTCGGGCGGCGCTGACGGAGCGATGGCACACTAGGCAGCAACGCCGTCGCTCCCGGTCCTCCATGCCCGTTCGCCTTCCTCCGCTCAATGCGCTGCGCCTGTTCGAATGCGCCGCGCGCCATCGCAGCTTCAAACTCGCCGCGGCTGAACTGAACGTCACGCCGGGCGCCGTGAGTCACGGCATCGGCGCCCTGGAGGACATGCTCGGCGTCGAGTTGTTCGTGCGCGAGCCGCGCGGCCTGTCGCTCAGCGCGGCCGGCGAGCTTTATCTGCCCTACATCGCCGAGGCGTTTTCGCTGATCGCCATCGGCACCCGTTCGCTGCCCGACCGGCGCAACCGCCGCTCCATCTCCGTCACCTGCGCGCCGACGCTCGCGGCCCGCTGGCTGGTGCCGCGTCTCGCGGACTTCCGCGCGCGCTGGCCGGATATCGACGTGAGCATCGATACGTCGCGGCGGCAGGCGGGCTTTCCCGTCGATGGCTTCGATTTCGGCCTGCGCCTGAGCCGCGGCCCGGTGGACGGCGCCGCGTGGCTGCGGCTGTTCGGTGAGCGGCTTGTGCCGCTGTGCAGCCCTGCCTGCCGCGCGACGCTCGCCATGGGCGGCGAGGCACCGGATCTCACGCGCGCGACGCTGATCCACGTCGATACCGCCAGCCAGGACTGGCAGGCATGGCTGGACGGCGCGGGCATGGCGGGACTCGATCTGCGCGGCGGCCTGCGCTTCGACACCGTGCAACTGGGCTTCGAGGCGGCCGCGGCCGGACTCGGCGTGGTGATCGGCCGGCTGCCGCTGGCCGAGCGCGAACTGGCGCAGGGCACGCTGGTGCAGGCATCGGCGACGGTGGTCGAAACGCAAACCGCCTACTGGTTGTGCGACACGCCGCAGGCCCGTGAACGCGCCGATCTCGCCGCGTTCAAGGCGTGGCTGATCGAGCAGGCGGCCGGGTTCGACGTGAGCGAGCCGCGTGGTTGAACTGCGGTTGAACTGCGTTCATCCGCCCGCGAAAACTTTTCGTTTGTCAGCACGCCTGGTCGCCTGCGACGATGCGCGGCAAGGAGGAACACCGTCCATGTCGTCACTTTCGTTCGATGGAAACCGCTCGCGCGTCGCGGCCTGGGCGCTGATCGGCGCGGCCGGGCTGATCCTGAGCGCCGCCATGGGCGTGCGGCAGACTTTCGGGCTGTTCATCGGCCCGTTTTCCTTCGATCGCGGCCTGCCGGTCACGCTGATCGCCTTTGCCATTGCGCTGCACAATCTCGTCTGGGGCTTTGCGCAGCCGTTCGCGGGCGCCGCCGCCGACCGCTACGGCGCCGCACCCGTGGTCGCTTTCGGCGCCGCGACCTTCGCCTGCGGACTCGCCATCGCGGGCGCGGCCACGTCGGGATGGATGCTGATGCTCGGGCTCGGCCTGCTGGTCGGCATCGGGATCAGTTGCACGAGCTTCGGCGTCGTGCTCGCGACGGTGGGACGCGTCGCGTCGCCGGAAACCCGCAGCCTCGCGATGGGTCTCGCCAGCGCGGGCGGCTCGCTCGGGCAAGTGCTGATGGTGCCGTTCGCCCAGGCCGTGCGCGTGCACGCGGGTGTGCCGGCATCGCTGTATGCACTCGCCTTCGTGCTGCTGCTGATCGCGCCGCTGGGCATCGTGCTGGATCGTGCCAGTCGAAGGCGCAAGGTGCAGGCTCAAGAAAAGGCTCAGGCTCAGCCCGCGTCGTTGCCGCTGCGCGAGACGCTCGCATATGCGGCGCGCCATCGCGGCTACCGGCTGCTGACGCTCGGGTTCTTTACTTGCGGCTTCCAGCTCGCGTTCATCGCGACGCACCTGCCCGGCTATCTGCTGCTCTGTCACATGCCGGTGGGACTCGGCGCGACGGCGCTTGCGCTCATCGGCTTCTTCAACATGATCGGCAGCTGGGGATGCGGCTGGCTCGGCGGACGCTGGCGCCAACATCACATACTGGCCTGGCTCTACCTGATCCGCGGCGGCACCATTGCACTGTTCGTGCTGTTGCCGACCACGAGTGTGTCCGTGGTGCTGTTCGCCGCCGTCATGGGCCTGACCTGGCTCGGCACCGTGCCGCTCACCAATGGCCTGATCGCGAAGGTGTTCGGCACGCGCCATCTCGGCACGCTGTTCGGCGTGGTGTTCCTGAGCCATCAATTGGGCTCGTTCCTCGGCGCATGGCTCGGCGGCTATGTGTTCGATACCACCGGTTCCTACTCGCTGATCTGGGGCGCCACCGCTGTCGCAGGCCTGGTTGCGGCGCTGCTGCACTTTCCGATCGACGACCATCCGCTCACCGGAGACTCGCTCGTCACGGCGTGAGCGTATTGAGTCAGGAAGGATTCAGGCAACCGCGCACCATCGTCGCGTAGAGCGGATCGGCGACGCGCCGCTCGAAGTATTCGACGAGCGTCGAGCCCGCCTCTTTCCTCACACTCACGCCGATGGTCACGCCCTTGAAGTAGGTCTCGCCGCGCAGCCGGACCGCGCCGTCGTGCTTCACGCGGCTGAATTCGCGCGTGCCGTTCTTCCAGCGCCCGGCGATGCACTCGGCCACTTCCGACACGTTCGCCGCCGTGCGTTCCCTGAACACCGGCGAGCGCGCGAACACGCTGTCGTGCCGCGAGCACGCCGCGATCACCATGCACAAGCCGATCATCGATACGAGATGCCGCGTTGTCATCGCCTGCTCTCCGGGTGGTGCAACTTGAATGCCCTAGCGCTTCATGAGCCAGCTGCGCAGGTTCACGGCATCCTGGACGTGCGCGTGCGCGTCGGGTGCGCCGAGAATCACGAAGACGACCTGCCGCCCGTGCACCGGCGCAATCACGATGAGGCAATGCCCGGCCTCGTTCGTGAAGCCGGTCTTCTGCAAGCCGACGCGCCATGCCGCGTTGTACACCAGCGGATCCGTGTTGCGATACATCAGCGGACCCGCGCCGCCGAGCACGAGCTTGTGATGCGAGGTCGCATAGTCGCGGATCGTTGAATAGCGATACGCCGCGCGGGCCAGCTTCGTGAGGTCGCGCGCCGTCGAGACGTTGTGCGGCGAGAGGCCGGTCGGATCGACGAAATGGCTGCGCTGCATGTGCAGGCGCTTCGCGGTGCGGTTCATCGCGCGTACGAAGCCGGGGCGCCCTCCGGCATAGTCGCGGCTCAGCGCGAACGCCGCCCGGTTCTCCGACGACATCAACGCGATATGCAGCATCGTCCGGCGCAGCAGCAGCGAGCCCACGGGCAGGCGCGAGCGCGACCACTTGAGGCGGTCGACATCGGCGTCGGTGATGCGCGCGGGCTTGATCAGGGAACGCTTCGAGTCGAGCACGACCATGGCCGTGAGCAGCTTGGTCAGCGAGGCGATGGGCAGGCGCTGGTCGGCGTGGCGCGCGTAGAGCGTGCGCCCGGTCGCGAGATCGACGGCGATCGCGGCGCGTGCCTGCACGAGCGGTTTCGACATGGCGCGCTTCGCGTGCGCGATGAGCGGCACGAGACTCGCGAACAGAAAGATGAGGAAGAGCAGATGGAATCGGGTCATGACGCGTTCAGCTGCGCGTCAGACGGGGATGCGATGGCGAGTGCGGCGGCATGGAGGTAGCGACGGAGGCGGGCGAAGGAGCCCGCTACCGTAAGGGGCGAGTCTTAAGTGGGACTTAAGGGGGGACGGGTCGGGGTGTTGGAGGCGGAGCTTCAATGGTCGGAACTCGGTGAACTGCCATCGGGCTGGCCGCTTGGATTGCGGGCTGGTTATGCCCTTACCGAGGCTTCAGACCACCTCCATGTGGAAACGGAGAATCGGGGCATGGACTCGCACAAGGACGTTGTGTTCAGGTACGCGATCTCACTTACCCTGACACATTTGCCTTCCCCTTCCATCGTCGCAGCGCAGGCCGCGAGTACGCTGCGCCCTCTTGAACCACAGCTTGCGAAACTCAGGCGCGCGCTAATGCATCCCATTCGAGACGCAGAACGTCATGGGCGCCACTTTGCCGGATAGCCAACCGGCCTGCCGCGATCAAATTGCCGCTGATGACTCTTAAAGAAGCGCGCTTCGCCGTTGCGCCCCCGCTTCGGGCTACATGCCGGAGTAGCTTCTACGACGCTCTGATACAGAGGCAAAATTCTGGACACAAGAGCCACCACCGAGACGAGCACTCATCTTTTAGGCATTGTTACGTAGAATTCAATACCCTGGTCGTCAGGCTGGAATCGTTATTCTCAACAAGATAAATCCAGATTTCATCTTCTTCACTGCTAACAGCCAGAAATACATTACCGGAAGTATTGGTGATGATGAATTCCGGGCACCCTTCGTTGATCGCCAAGGTTTCAAGAACGGAAGTTCCTAATGGAATGTCAATGAGCGCCCACGGCAACGCCCCCAACTCGCCGATTGAAATCAGGCAGCGAATGGAGGACTCTGCATCTGAAGTTGATAGGAAAGACTCGACGATTGTCCACCAGCAAGTCGACGCATCTTCGATACGATCACCAGAAAATACGATTGATGGTTGCGCTGCGACGCGCGCCACATATGCCCACGCCTGGCCAGGCGTCAGGTTAGGTACGTCACTGAAAGTCCCCGAGAAAGAAACCATGGGGCGCTCTCGGAAGTACGCCTGCAAACGCGAAACGATCTCGACTCTCACTCTTCCCCCGGATAGTACAGATGATGCCCACCGCCAATTTGCGAATACCGTTCCGCTGAATTAACACTTCCTCCCCAACCGAAATCAACGTAATTCCGTGTTGAGTCGCCCTTGGGCTGACCCGCATGAAAATGCGGATCGCCGTCATTGAGATGCTCCGAAATTACAATAGATCCACGATCCGTTTCGAACTGCATATATCGTCCATGCGTTCCTTTGTCTTGCGTATAAAGATAGCCTGACGTACCTCGTCTCATCACGTCATCTCCTACTTCCCACACTGCATCGGGCTGCATACTCTTTGAAATTCTGGCTTTTTTGTATGCGGCATCCAAAGCTTCTTGCCGCGTGTCAAAATGCTCATTACAAGATCTGAGACCCAGCGGATCAGCCCACCCGAACATATTAGGCGCAAATCGATACGGATTAACACCTCCGATCAGGCCAATCGGGTCTTGACTTGCGAAATTGCCGGTATCCGGATCAAAGTATCTGTACCGGTTGTATCTCAGCCCGCTCTCTTCGTCCTCGTATTGACCTTGCAAGCGAATCGGTTGCTCGATGCGTTGCGTCTCGACTTGGTCGACGCCGCCGGTCACACCGTAGTGTACTTCCCATACGATCTCGCCGTTCGCATCGCGCAAGCGTATTGGAGCGCCGTTCGGGTCGGTTTGATAGAAGTAAATTTGCTTTGATTGGCCATCGTGCGTCTGCATCGCCAAGGGCTCGAAGCTGCCCAGGTGATAGGCATAG